>NZ_JAKFHA010000016.1:32921-100730 GCF_021502675.1 Yinghuangia soli | reverse complement strand
CGCGCCCCCCGTGTTGGGGGGGCGCGCGGCGGGGGGGGGGGGGGGGCGCCCCCCCCCCCCCCCCCCCCCCCCCCCGGCTCGGACGTCTCGGGCGGTGCGGCGCTCAGGCGCCTGGGGGCGGGGTCGCGGGGCGCTCCGGGTAGGCGTCCGCGGGGGTCCTGCCGTTGCGCGCCGGGGCCGGGGCGGCATCGGCGACCTCGGCGGAACCGGACGCCGGGACGCGGGGCAGCACCGCGGTCGGGGCCGCCGCTCCCGGCCCTGCGGTCGCGGACCGGGGCGCGCCGGTCAGGGCGGGCACCCGCTCCTCGGCGGCCGGGCCGCCGCCCGCCGGGCCGACCGGGCCGGCCGCGACACCGCCGCCGCCCTTGCCGCCGGCCGGCTTGGCCGACTTGCGGCGGCCCAGGTACTCGAGCACCAGTGCGCCGATGAAGAGGACGATGCCGAATCCGACGAGGCCCTTGGGCAGCTGGTCGTGCAGGAGGCGCATCTGCGCGGCCTGCTCCTTGGCGTCCGCGATGAGCTGGTTCGACCACTCGGCCTTCATCTTCACGTGGCCGTCGAACACCACCAGGATCCCGGGGTTGGCCGGGTCGTCCGCGTTCGGCGTGCGCATCTCTTCCTTGTGGATCTCCTCCGCGTACACAGGGGCGCCGGTGACCGGCTCGACCCAGAACTTGCGCACGGTGGTGTACCAGCGCTCCATGCCGGACGATTCGACGCTCTTGGCGTCCAGGCCGCCCGGCAGCTGGCTGGGGACCGGCACCTTGGTCCACGGCACGGTCTGCTCGAAGAGATACACCTCGAGGCCGTTGAAGATCTCGGTCTTCTTGTAGTCGATCGTCGAGGCGGTGTGCGCCTGCGCGTCGTAGTAGTTGTAGCCGCGCTTCTCGACGAAGAAGGGCCACTTGTACTGGATGCCGGTGTGCGCGACAGGCTTGCTGTCGATGTGCTCGCCGCAGCAGTTCTTGGGCGCCTGGCTGACCGCGTCGAAGACGTACCGCTCGGGGATCTGGGTGACGACCTTGCCCGTGCTGTCGACCATGGCGAGGTTCATGTCCCAGACCACGGTC
This sequence comes from Yinghuangia soli, assembly GCF_021502675.1. Taxonomy (GTDB): domain Bacteria; phylum Actinomycetota; class Actinomycetes; order Streptomycetales; family Streptomycetaceae; genus Yinghuangia; species Yinghuangia soli. The sequence goes on along the minus strand of NZ_JAKFHA010000016.1, from coordinate 99,660 downwards.
TGGCCCTTGGAGGCCTTCGGGTCGGGGCGGACCGTCTGGATGATGGTCGCCTTGGTCTTGCCCGGCTCCTCGGGGGCGCCGAAGAGCGTCGCGTTCTCGGCCTCCAGGACCATGACCTTGTAGGCCTGGTCGCTCTTCAGCGCCTTCGCGACCAAGCGCGGAAAGGCGTACTCGCGGAGCAGCGGCGCGAGCGCCACACAAAACACCGCCAGGGTCAGAAGGACCAGGCTGGACCTACGGCGCATCGAGAATGTCCCCTTGCCGATGGAGCGAGATACAGATTGCGTTCGTGCGGGAACTGCGGGAACTACCGGACGTGCGGGATATGCAGGAAGTGCAGGTTGTGCAGGGGTACGCGGAGTACCGGGCTGCCGGGGGCAGTCCTCAGGGCTTTGCGGGGACCTGGGTCACCTGGAGCGGCTTGTCGATGGCCGAAGGCTCCGAGACCGCGAAGGTCGCCAGCAGGTAGGCGGCACCGACCGCGAGAAGCAGGCCGACGAGGACCGCGGCGAAGGCACGCATCAAAAACTCTCCTTTGCGCTCACGGAGACGGCACGGTAGCAAGCAATGACGTGAATGAGAACACGTTTCAGATTTCTCGCGAACATTTACGGTTGCAACCGCACGTATGGCATGTCATGCCATCACCATCTGCACATTCATCGATACGGGCACTCCCCCTCCGCCGGCATGGCGAAGGGGGAGCGACAGGAACACGTTTCTGTTGTGCAGCCGCGATGCAGCCGAGGCGGCGCCGGTTCCGGTGGTCGCGCAGGACCCCGGGACGGGCGGGAGGCCGAAGCGCGGGCCGGAGCCGAGGCTCCGTCAGCTCCCCGACTTGGTGGGCGACTTGGACGCCGACTTGGTGGGCGTGGGGCTCTTGCTCGGCGACTTGGACGGGCTCGCCGAGGTGGCGGGCCCGCCGGTGGACGGCGGGATCGGCCGTACGCCCGCCTCGTAGTACGTCTTCCAGGCCTTCACCGAAGTCACGTACTCCGGCGACTGGTTGTAGCTGAAGATCGCCTTGTCGAGGCCGGCCGGCGTGCTGAGGTCGCGGCTGCCCGCGCACAGGTAGCGCGCGGCGGTGCGCGATGCGTCGAAGACGTTCTGCGGGTCGGCGACCTTGTCGTTGTTGCCGTCCATCGCGTACGCCTTCCACGACGTCGGGATGAACTGCATCGGACCGACCGCGCGGTCGAATTCGCGGTCGAAGTCGAGCGCCCCCTGGTCGGTGTCCGGGATCGCCCGCGTGTTGCGGCTGCCGTCCAGGCGCGGCCCGAGGATCGGACTCAGCGTGGTGCCCGCGGTGCTGACCTGGCCGCCGTTCGCATGCCCGGACTCCACCCGGCCGATGGCCGCGAGCAGTTGCCACGGCAGTTTGCACTTGGGGTTGGCCTTGGACAGGTAGTCGGCGGCCTGCTGGTACGACAGCAGCACGATCTGCGGGATGCCGTTGGCGCCCTGGATGTTCGGCGCGGGGGTCTGCGCGCCGGTGCGCGTGGCGGACCCGGAGGGGGTCTTGCCGGTCGGCGAGGCCCCGGTCGGCGACGTGCTGGCTCCGGGCGCGGCGGCGGGCAGGAGCGGCGGCAGGTCCAGGTTGGCGGGCAGACCGCCGTTGACCGGTCCGCTGTCCGCCGGGGGCTCGGGGTCGGACATGCGCGCGACGTCGGAGACGGGGACGCGCTCCCCCGTCGCCATGTTGAACGGGTCGTCGATGAGCTGGGTGCCGGCCAGCAGCAGCGCCACCACGCCCGCGGTGGCGAACCACGGGTTGACGAAGCGGCGGCGGCGCGGGAGTTCGTCCTTTGCCGCATCGGCGTCGGCAGCGGCCGTGTCGGCGGCATCCGGTGCGGCCGTTTCGCTCGCGGCCCCGGCCGCGCCGGCTGCGGCCTCGGGCTTGGGTGCGAGCTCGGCGGGCTGGCCGCCGAGCGAGGCGAGCCAGGCGTCGAGTTCGGCGTCCGAGGACTTGGCCCCGGACAGCGGAGCGGTCGGCGCGGGCGGCGGCGCGACGACGGACTCGAAGATCAGCGTGTCGGGTTCCGCCGCGGAGTCGTCCGCGTCGTCGTCGACAGCGTCTGCGCCATCCGCCTCGGCGGCGTCCGCGGGCGGCGCGCCGGGCTCGTCCTCGTCGGCATCATCATCAGTGTCGGCTTCGTCGCCGGGCTCGGCGCCGAACCGGAAAGTGCGGTCGAAGTCGAAGGCGTCGTCATCGGCTTCGTCCTCGGCTTCGGCTTCGGCTTCGGCTTCGGCGGGAGGCTCGACCACGGCTTCGGGTTCGGGCTCCGGTTCGGCCACCGGAGCCTCGGCCACCGGCTCAGGCGCAGGCTCGAGTTCGGCTTCGGGCTCCGGTCCGGGTTCCGGCTCCGATGAAGGTTCAGGTTCCGGCTCGGCCGCAGGCTCGGTCTCTGCCTCTGCCTCGACCGCCGGCGGCGTACGCGGCGCGACCACGGCGACGGTCGTGAGGTTCCGCGTCCAGTCCGCCGTCCCCGGGCCTGCCGCCGGCGCGGTCGGCGCGGCTATGTGCTCGTCGGCGGCCCCCGACGGTTGCGGTATCTCCGGATCCCGCGGACCGGGCCCCTGTGCGGCCTCGTCCACGAACCGCCCCCTTCACCTGGCTGCATGTCGGCGCGCCGCCCCCCGGGTACCGGGCCGTGCCGAACCGGTGGGACGACGGGCGGAGATGAACCTACGTCAGGTTCCGCCGACGCTCTACCCCCTCGGCGTCATTTCGTACGCTTCACCCTTTTTGTGAAAGCGGGTATACCGACACCGTGCCGGTCGACACGTGTCACCACCGCAACGCCGGCGGGGTGGGCACCGGACCTCCGGCACCCACCCCGCGCAGACTCCGGACTGCAGACTTCAGACTCCGTCGCCGCTCCTCCTCGCCCCGGCACAGCGGCGGCGCGAGGGAGCGGCAAGCACCTCAGTGCCCGGCGTCCTCCCACGTCGCGCCGAAGCCGACCGACACATCGAGCGGGGCACGCAGCGGGTACGCGCCGCCCATCTCGCGGCGGACCATCTCCTCCAGGCGGGAGCGCTCGCCGGGCGCGACCTCGAGCACGAGTTCGTCGTGCACCTGGAGCAGTATCCGGGACGCGAAGCCGCCGTCCCGCAACGCCTTGTCGACGCCCAGCATGGCCACCTTGACGATGTCCGCCGCCGAACCCTGGATGGGCGCGTTGAGGGCCATGCGCTCGGCCATCTCGCGCCGCTGGCGGTTGTCGCTGGTGAGGTCCGGCAGGTACCGGCGGCGGCCGAAGACGGTCTCCGTGTAGCCGGTCTGCCGCGCCTCGTCGACCACCGCGCGCAGGTAGTCCCGCACGCCGCCGAAGCGCTCGAAGTAGGTGGACATCAGCTTGCGGGCTTCCTCGGGCGTGATGTCCAGCTGCTGCGACAGGCCGAACGCCGAGAGCCCGTAGGCGAGTCCGTACGACATGGCCTTGATCTTGCGGCGCATCTCCGCATCGACCTGGCTGGTCGGCACCCCGAACACCGCGGACGCGACCGTGTTGTGCAGGTCCTCGCCGGACTCGAACGCCTCGATGAGCGCCTCGTCGCCGGACAGGTGCGCCATGATGCGCAGCTCGATCTGGCTGTAGTCGGCGGTGAGCAGCCCCTCGTATCCCTCGCCGACCACGAACGAGCGCCGGATCAGGCGGCCTTCCTCGGTGCGGATCGGGATGTTCTGCAGGTTGGGGTCGGTCGACGAGAGGCGCCCGGTGGCGGCCACCGTCTGGTTGAACGTGGTGTGGATGCGGCCGTCGTCCGTGATGGTCTTGACCAGGCCCTCGACCGTCGTCCGCAGCCGGGTCTGGTCGCGGTGCCGGAGCAGCGCGGTGAGCAGGTCCTGGGCGGGTGCCGCGATGCCGGGCTGCGTGGCGAGCCAGGTGAGCGCGTCGGCGTCGGTGGTGTAGCCGGTCTTGATCTTCTTCGTCTTGGGGAGGTTCAGCTCGCCGAAGAGGATCTCCTGCAGCTGCTTGGGCGATCCGAGGTTGAACTCGTGCCCGATCGCCTGGTGGGCCAGCTCGGTGGCCTGCTTCACCGCGGCGCCGAACTGCGCTTCCAGCGTGTCGAGGTAGGCCCGGTCCGCGGCGATGCCGTCGCGCTCCATGCGGGCGAGGACGGTGGTGAGCGGCAGTTCCATGTCCTGGAGCAGCTTGAGCGCGCCGCGGCTCTCCAGTTCCTTGTCGAGCTCGGCGGCCAGGTCGACGACCGCGCGGGCGGCGAGCATCAGGGCCTCGCCCTTGGCCGCCTCGGCGTCGTCGTCACCGGACACGTCCAGTGCCAACTGGCCGCTGTCCGCGGCGTCGTCGAGCTTGAGCTCGCGGCCCAGGAAGCGGTGCGTGAGGGTCTCCAGGGCGAACGAGCGCTGCCCGGGCAGCACCAGGTACGCGCCCAGCGCGGTGTCCGAGGTGACCCCGGCGAGGTCCCAGCCGTGCGCCTTGAGGGCGAGCATCGGGCCCTTGCAGTCGTGCACCGCCTTCGGCCGCTCCGGGTCGGCCAGCCAGGCCGCCAGGGCCGCGTCGTCGGCCTCGTCGAGTGCGGTGGCGTCCACGTAGGCGGCGGTGCCGTCGGCGGCCGCGAAGGCGAGCCCGGCGACCGTCCCGGTGCCGCGGCCCCAGGTGCCGTCGACGGCCAGGCCGGTGCGCCCGCTGCCCGCGGCGTGGTCGGCCAGCCAGGCGGCCAGTTCGCCGGTGCCGAGCACCGTGGTCTCCAGCGTGAAGCCGGGGTCGGCGGGGCCGTCCTGCTCGTCGGTGGCTGCGGCGGCGCCGGGGTCCACCGCCCAGAGCCGGTCGCGGAAGCCGCTGTTGCGGAACTCCAGGGCGTCCAGGACCTGTTCCACCGCGGGTCGGTCGTACGGCTTGCGCTCCAGGTCGGCCGGCACGACGTCGAGCTGCACGTCGCGGACCAGCTCGGTCAGTTCGCGGTTGAGGCGGACCGCGTCGAGGTGGTCGCGCAGGTTCTGGCCGGCCTTGCCCTTGACCTCGTCGGCGCGCTCGACGAGCTCCTGGAAGGAGCCGAACTCGCGGATCCACTTGGCCGCGGTCTTCTCGCCGACGCCCGGGATGCCGGGCAGGTTGTCGGAGGGGTCGCCGCGCAGCGCCGCGAAGTCCGGGTACTGCTGCGGAGTCAGCTGGTACTTCTCCTCGACCGCGTCGGGGGTGAAGCGGTGCAGCTTGCTGACCCCCATCATCGGGTAGAGCACCGTGATGTCCGGGGTGACCAGCTGGAGCGAGTCGCGGTCGCCGGTCAGGATGAGGACTTCGTAGCCCTCCTCGGCGGCCTTGGTGGAGACCGTGGCGATCACGTCGTCCGCCTCGTAGCCCTCGACGCGCATCGTGGTGATGCCCATCGATTCGAGGACCTCGACGATCAGCTCGACCTGGCCCTTGAACTCGTCGGGCGTCGCGGAGCGGTTCGCCTTGTAGTCCGGGAAGCGGTCGGTGCGGAACGACTTGCGCGACACGTCGAAGGCCACCCCGAGGTGGGTGGGCGCCTCGTCGCGCAGCACGTTCGCGAGCATCGAGGTGAAGCCGTACACCGCCTGCGTCGGCTGGCCGGTCGCCGTCGACATCGAGGCCTCCTTGAGCGCGTAGAACGCGCGGTACGCCAAGGAGTGCCCGTCGAGCAGCAGAAGCCGCGGCCGCGAGCCGGTACGTGCGGAAGCCTGGGGTGCGTCAGTGGAAGCCACGAACAGATCCTAGGCTGGTACGCCGACACATCCGGTCATGTCACTCCACCCGCGTGGCCGAACGGTGGCCGCCGGACCGCCGGGCCGGCCCATGCGCCCCGGCCGCACCTCGAGGAGACAGCATGACCAGCACGCCGCAGTTCGAGTTCCCCATGCCGGTCGACGAGCTGGCCAAGGTGTTCGGCTCGACCGCGACGCCGACGCTGGGCACCAAGATGGGCATCCTGATCCACGAGGCGTCCGCGGAGCGGATGGTCGGCACCATGCCGGTCGAGGGCAACACCCAGCCGTACGGCCTGCTGCACGGCGGCGCTTCGTGCGTGCTGGCCGAGACGCTCGGCTCGGTCGGTGCGGCGATCCACGCCGGTCCGGACGCCATCACGGTCGGCATCGAGCTCAACGCCACGCACCACCGCTCGGCCACCGCGGGCCTGGTGACCGGCGTCGCGACTCCCCTGCACCTGGGCCGCACGCTGGCCACCTACGAGATCGTGCTCACCGACGAGGCCGGCAAGCGCATTTGCACGGCCCGGCTGAGCTGCATGATCCGGCGCGGCTGACCGCTGGCGACCGGCCCGCCCGGCCCGTACCGTTCATCGCGCACGACCAGGCGATTCGGCCACGAGGCGACGATCGGCGGGAGGACGCGCATGGCGGACGACGGGGGGCGGCCGCGGGCGGTCCGTGCCGCGGTAGTGGGGACCGTACTGGGCCTGCTGGTCGGCGCGGGCGCGGCGGCCGGCACCGCGGCACTGCTGTGGCCGGACGGCTCGAACGGCGACCCGCGGCTGCACCCGGACAAGAACGACCTGATCGTGCACGCCGCGCCGGTGCGCAGCGGCGAGATCGAGATGGAGGTCCGCACCCTGCAGTGCGGCCTGGAGTTCACCACCGGCACGCACGCGGAGGCGATGGCCCGCGGGCAGTTCTGCGCGGTCCGGGTGACCTTCCACAACGACCAGCCGGTGACCGCGGACATCGACACGCGGCGCCAGGAACTGGTCCTCGACGACGGCAGCGTCGTCCAGACCGGCAATGAAGTCATGCAGATCAAGCGGCAGTTGCGCACCCAGTCGGTGGGCGGGCGCAATGTGATCACGCTGGACCTCTGGTACGACATACCGGTCGACCGCCATCCCAAGGCGATCCGGCTGATCAGCGAGCCGGACCTGCGCGGCCACGAGCCCCCGCGCCCGGTGGACGTGCCGCTGCCGCGCTACACGAAGCGGAACTGAGCGGCAGCGGTCCGCGCCGCAGGCGACGCGGACGGCGCCGACGAGCAACGGCCCTGTGCGGGCCCGGTTTCCCGGGCCCGCACAGGGCCGTCACTGTGTCGCCTGCGGCGTCCGGGTCAGCCCCCGGCGCCCTCGCCCAGGTACGCCTCGCGCACGCGCGGGTCGGCGAGGAGCTGCTCGCCGGTGCCGGAGACCAGCACCGAGCCGGTCTCCAGGACATACGCGCGGTCGGAGAGCTTGAGCGCCTGCGCGGCGTTCTGCTCGACCAGCAGCACCGTGGTGCCGCCCGCGTTGATCTCCTTGATGATCGAGAAGATCTGGGCGACGATCAGCGGCGCCAGGCCCATGGACGGCTCGTCGAGCAGGAGCAGCCGGGGCCGCCCCATCATCGCGCGGCCGATGGCGAGCATCTGCTGCTCACCGCCGGACAGCGTGCCGGCCAGCTGCGACCGGCGCTCCTTGAGCCGCGGGAACAGCTCGAAGACCCGGTCCAGGTCGCTCTGCGGGACCTTCTTGAACCGGTACGCGCCCATCAGCAGGTTGTCGGTGACGGTCATCATCGGGAAGACGCGGCGGCCTTCCGGCGACTGGCCGATGCCGAGGCTGACCACGTGGTGCGCGGGCACCCCGTCGATGCGCTCGCCGCCGTACCGGATCTCGCCGGCGCGCGGCGTGAGCAGGCCGGAGATGGTGCGCAGCGTGGTCGTCTTGCCCGCGCCGTTCGCGCCCAGCAGGGTGACGATCTCGCCCTCGCGGACGGTCACGTCGATGCCCTTGAGGGCCTGGATGGCGCCGTAGAACACCTGCAGGTCGCGCAGCTCCAGCAGCGGCTTGGCGGTCGACGCGTCGCCGTTCGCGGCCGGTGCCTTGCTCAGGTCGGGAGTCTCGATGGTGCTCACTCTTCCTCCTGGGCCTGGGCGTCCAGCATTTCGGCCGCCATCTCGGCGCCGAGGTAGGCCTCGACGACCGCCGGGTCGCGCTGCACCTCGGCGGTGGTGCCGGAGGCGATGACCTTGCCGAAGTTGAGCACCGTGACGCGGTGCGCAACCGACATGACCAGGCGCATGTCGTGCTCGATGAGCAGCACGCTGATGCCCAGCTCGGCGTTGATGTGCCGGATCAGCTCCGCCAGTTCGAGCTTCTCGGTGGGGTTGGTGCCGGCCGCCGGCTCGTCCAGCAGGAGGACCTGCGGGTCGGTGGCCAGCGCCCGGGCGATCTCCAGGCGGCGCTGGTCGCCGTAGCTCAGCGACGAGGCCAGCTCGTTGATCTTGTCGCCGAGGCCGACGAACTCCATCAGGTTGTGCGCCCGGCGGTCGCTCGCGCGCTCCGCGCGGCGCGCGTTCGGCAGGCCGAGCATGATGCTGACCGGGCCGGTGCGCTGCCGCGTCTCGGCGGCGATCTTGACGTTCTCCAGGGCGGTGAGCGCCCCGAAGAGCCGGATGTTCTGGAACGTGCGCGCCAGGCCGAGCTTGTTGACGACGTGCGTCTTCTGGCCCAGCAGGGCGTGCGTCGAACCGTTCGCGCTGTTCAGCGTGATGGAGCCTTCCTGCGGGACGTACACGCCCGTCAGGGAGTTGAACAGCGAGGTCTTGCCGGCGCCGTTGGGGCCGATGACGGCGAGGATCTCGCCGCGGTTCAGGGTCAGCTCCACGTCGGAGAGGCAGACCAGGCCGCCGAACCGCAGCGTGACGCCGCGGACCGCGATGACCGGGGTCGCCGTGTCGGATTCGGCCGAACGCTGCTTGATGACGGTGTTGTTGCTCATGAGACCCTCCCGCCGACCGGCTCGGTCATCGCGTCGGCGTCCCCGAGGCCTTCCTTCGCCAAGTTCAGTTCGCGCTTGCGGCGCCGGGACGGGATCAGGCCCTGCGGACGGAAGATCATCATGATGACCAGGATCGCGCCGAGGTACATGTGGCGGTCCTGCTCGTCGACGTAGTCCTTGAGGATCTGCGGCAGCCACGCGAGGAACGCGGTGCCGAGCATGACGCCCCAGATCGAGCCCATGCCGCCGAAGATGACGTACGCGAGCACCAGCACCGAGAACATCAGCTCGAACGACGCGGGCGAGACGAACTGCACCTTGCTCGCCATGACCACGCCGGCGATGCCGGAGGTCGACGCGCCGATCGCGAACGCCATCAGCTTGTACTTGACGGTGTTGACGCCGTTCGCCGCGGCGGCGACCTCGTCCTCGCGGATGGCGGTCCACGCACGGCCGACCTTCGAGTGCTCCAGGCGCAGGAACAGGAAGATCAGGATGCCGGCGATGACCATGATCATCCACCAGTACTGCTCGAGGTCGGTGGTGGTCCACTCGTACGACCAGAACCCGAGGTCCAGCGTCGGGTGCGGCACACCCTGGACACCGGCGGGGCCGTTGGTGAACTCGTCCGCGTTGGTGGCCAGCAGGTAGATGATCTCGTGGAAGCCGAGCGTCACGATCGCCAGGTAGTCGCCGCGCAGCCGCAGTGTCGGTGCGCCCAGCAGCACGCCGGCGACCAGGCAGGTGAGCACCGCGACCGGGATGACCAGGAACGGGGTGAGCTCGACGGGCGGCGAGACCGGCAGCTTGCCGGTCCAGTAGGCCGCGCTGTAGGCGCCGATCGCGAAGAACGCGATGAAGCCCAGGTCCAGCAGGCCGGCCCAGCCGACGACCACGTTGAGGCCGATGGCCAGCAGCACGTAGACCGCGATCTCGTTGACCATGACCTGGTTCCAGAAACCGGAGACCCAGGTGGGCAGCAGTGCGAGCACGACCACCAGCGCGATGATCAGCGGCCACTTGACCTCGCGGCGGCCCAGCACCGGGGTGACCTTCTTGACCTCGGCGGTGGCGTCCTTGATCACCTTGTGCACGGGCGACAGCGCGGGGTTGCCGAGAAGGTAGCTGTGGAAAGTGATCAGGGCCCAGATACCGACTGCGACCGCCACCCACGTGCCCAGCCAGGGCCAGTTGGTCAGCGAGTCGTTGAGCGAGTAGAAGACGTCGTCGCCGGCCTGCTCGCCGGTCATGATCGTGAACAGCACGCCCAGCAGGACACACATGACCAGGCGGCGGAACGCGTCCGACTTGTACCAGGGCTTGTGGCGCAGCTTCGCCAACGAGGTCGCGCTGAACGACGCTTCGGGCTCGCGGGTCTTCGTCGTCACGCTGCTCATGCTGTCCTCCCCAGCCGCTCACCCAGGATGCCAGTCGGACGGAACATCAGCACCAGGATGAGGACGGCGAATGCCGAGACGTACCGCCACTCGTCGCCGAACTGCCAAGCGGAGAAGCTCTCCACGATGCCCAGCACCATGCCGCCGATCATCGCGCCGCGGATGTTGCCGATACCGCCCAGGACCGCCGCGGCGAACGCGGTGATACCCGGGAAGAAGCCCATCGTGTACGTGACTTGCGAGTTGAGGCCGAACAGGAAGCCGGCGCAGCCGCCGAGCAGGCCGCCGATCACGAAGGTGCGCGAGATGACCTTGTTGATGTCCACGCCCATGAGGCCGGCGGTCTCCGCGTCCTGTGCGACCGCGCGGATGCCCATGCCCATCTTGGTGCGGTTCACCAGGAGGTCGAGGCCGATCATCATCACGATGGCCGCGCCGACCATGATGAGCTGGAGCACCGAGACGCGCGCCCCGAAGATCTCGAACACCTTCTTGTTGACGAAGAGGTCCGGGATCGGCTTGGGGTCGCGGCCGAACAGCTTGCCCGCGATGTGGGTCAGGAAGAAGGACGCGCCGATCGCGCTGATGAGGAACGCCAGCCGCGGGGCGTTTCTCACTCTCAGCGGTTTATAGGCCACTTTCTCCAGAGCGAACGCGGTGCCTGCGCCCGCCAGTCCGGACACCGCGAAGCCGAGCGCCACGAGGCCCACGGACATCAGTCCGGACGGGTTCGAGGGCTCGATCTTGGTGAAGACCAGCAGCGCGGCGAACGCGCCCACCATGAACACCTCGCTGTGCGCGAAGTTGATGAGCTGCAGGACGCCGTACACGAGGGTGTACCCGATCGCGATGACGGCGTAGAGCGCGCCTAGCGAGATGCCTGGGATCAGGTAGTCCCAGAATTCGTTGAGATTCATTGAACTGAAGCTTCCTGGACGGGAGCTGACGACAGGTCGGGCCGGATCTCTCGTGGAGCCGATATCCCGACACTGGAGCCGCGGGGAGGAGTCCGGAGAGAAGTGGGCGGAGCGCGTCCGCCGAATGGTGCTCCGAGATGCGGAGAGGGCCCGGGTCCTTCCCAGGGAAGGACCCGGGCCCTCTCTACGTCACATCAGGCCGAGGCCGTGCTATGCGCTGTGTCGCTCAGGCCGCGGACAGCTTGTCGATGTCGCCGAGGTACTCGATCTTCCCGGCCTTGACCTGGTAGAGGAAGATCGCGCCGCCGACGTACTCGCCGTTCTGGTCGAACTTGAAGGACTTGGTGAGGCCCTTGTACTCGGCCGCCTTCAGCTTGTTGAGCAGCGCCTCGCGGGTGATCTTCTCGGCACCGAAGGTCTTCATCTGCTCGATGATCATGTTCGCCAGGTCGAAGGACTCGGCGGAGTAGGTGCCGGCCGGCTCGTTGAACTTCGCCTTGTAGTCGGCGGCGAACTTCTTGGTCGCCTCTTCCACGTTGGCGTCGGCGCACGGGCAGGTCAGGTACCAGTTGTCGGCAGCCGCACCGGCGAGCTTGATGAACTCGGGGTCGTTGGTGCCGTCACCCGAGATCATCGGGATGCTGACGCCGGCTTCCTTGAGCTTCTTCGCGAACGGCGCGCCGTCCTGGTAGTAGCCCGCGTAGATCATGCCGTCCGCGCCGGAGTTCTTCACCGTGGTCGCGGCCGCGGTGTAGTCCGGGGTGCCCTGCGGGATCGACTCGGTCTTGACCGTGATGCCGGCCTTCTCGAGGTCCGCCTTGGCGACCGCGGCGAGACCGATGCCGTACTCCGACTTGTCGTCGATGAGCAGGACGGTCTTCAGCTTGAGCTTCTTGGCGTAGTAGGTCGCCATGCCCGAGCCCTGCATGTTGTCGTTCGGCGTACCGCGCAGGAGGGCGGTGAACTTGTTCGCCGGAGCCGTCAGGCTCGGGTTCGTCGCCGACGGCGTCAGGGTCGCGAGCTTGGCCGCCGCGTAGTTCGGCGAGGCCGCCTTGGTCGGGCCCGAGAAGGCGGGGCCGACGACCGCGACGACGTTGCCGTCGTCGATCAGCTTCTGCGCGGCCGACTGCGACTTGTCCGGCGAGGCCTCGTCGTCCGAGGTCTTGACCTCGAGCTTGAACGGCAGGTCGCCCTTGGCGTTGGCCTGCTCGATCGCCAGCTTGACGCCGTTGGCCTCGTTGATGCCCAGCTGCGCGTTCTTGCCGGTCAGACCGCCCTGGAACCCGATGGTGTAAGTCGGCTTGTTGCCGCCACCCGGGTTCGAGCTCGCGTCGTCGTCCTTGTCGTCGCTCCCACAAGCGCTCAGCACTAGTGCCGATGCCACCACTGGCAGCGCGATCTTGATCATGCTTCGCTTCAGCACAGCCCAACCCCTTGAGTGTTCTGAGAGGAACCGAAAAACCCGAAACGATCGGGCGGCCGCGGCGTTCTGCGCGGTGCGCCGAAATGTAGCCCGACGGAGTTCGGGCGCGGGAGTCCACGGGATGAGATGTGATGCAGGCGTAATCAAACGTCATCCCAGGGCAACAGGAACCTCAGATGAAGCTCAGATGGAAGCCAAACCGGTCACGCATCTGATAAAGAACGGCAAAACCGCCCCAATCCGGACAGATTGGGGCGGCACTTGGGGATCTACGCGCGAAAAGCGGGCGCTACTCTCCCACTTCGCCTCCGGAGACGACAACCTCGGCCACGGCGCGCATCGAAAGGCGGCGGTCCATGGACGTCTTCTGGATCCAGCGGAAGGCCTCAGGTTCGGACAGCCCGTACCGCTCCTGGAGCACCGACTTCGCCCGGTCGACCAGTTTGCGGGTCTCCAGACGCTGCGTCAGGTCCTCCACCTCACGTTCCAGGGCCGCGAGTTCGGTAAACCTCGAAACCGCCATCTCGATGGCCGGGACGAGGTCCCCCTTCGTGAACGGCTTGACCAGGTACGCCATGGCCCCCGCGTCGCGGGCCCGCTCGACCAGCTCGCGCTGCGAGAACGCGGTCAGCATGAGCACCGGCGCGAGCCGCGCCCCGGCGATCTGCTCGGCCGCCGAGATGCCGTCGAGGATCGGCATCTTGACGTCCAGGATGACCAGATCCGGCCGGTGCTCCTCGACCAGCCGCACCGCGGCCGCCCCGTCGCCGGCCTCGCCGACGACGCGGTACCCCTCCTCCTCCAGCATCTCTTTGAGGTCGAGGCGGATCAGCGCCTCGTCCTCGGCGATGACCACACGGATGACGGAGGCGTCGGAAGGCGCGGGCGGGCTTGCGGCTGACGTCACGGCACTCCTAGGTCGGGGCGATACCTGCAGGCAGAAGGGTACCCAGAGGCGGTATGGTGAGCCTCGCGGAGGGCGTCCGGCACACCGGCCAAGGTGCGTGCGGGCGGTCCGCGCCATTCGGCCGGAATGGTGGAACGGCAGACACGGAGGTCTCAAACACCTCTGCCTGAAAGGGCGTGCGGGTTCGAATCCCGCTTCCGGCACCCCCGACCCCGACGTCCCCGACGTCGGGGTTTCGTCGTTCCCGGGCGCATCGGCCGGGCCCTCCCGGTGTCCGCATGCCGGACGTCGGCAAAATCACGGCGGCCGGCCGCCCGGCCCCCGAGGGGGCGGAGCAGCCGGCCGCCGCTTTCGTCCGGAGACCCGAACCAGCGGGCCTGCCCAGCGAGTTCGCGCTCGGAGGCGCTACTTGGCGAGCATTTCTCCTATGTGGTGGACCCGGATCATGTTGGTCGAACCCGGGACACCCGGCGGCGAACCGGCCGTGATGATCACCACGTCGCCCGGCTTGCACCGGCCGATGTTGAGCAGCGAGGCGTCCACCTGGCGGACCATCTCGTCGGTGTGCTCGCACAGCTCGCCGAGGAAGGTCTCCACGCCCCAGGTCAGCGACAGCTGGCTGCGCACGCCCTGCTCGGGGGTGAAGGCCAGCACCGGGATCATCGGCCGGTAGCGCGAGAGCCGCCGCGCGGTGTCACCGCTCTGGGTGAACGCGACCAGGTACTTGGCGCCGAGCCGGTCGCCGATCTCCGCGGCCGCGGAGGCGATGACGCCGCCCTGGGTGCGCGGGTCCGGAAGCGAGCGCAGCTCCTCCTGCAGCGCCGGGGACTCCTCGGCGGCGCAGATGATGCGGGCCATCGTCTTGACCGTCTCGATGGCGTACTTGCCGACCGAGGTCTCGCCGGACAGCATCACCGCGTCGGTGCCGTCCAGGACCGCGTTGGCCACGTCGGAGGCCTCGGCGCGGGTCGGGCGGGACGCGCTGATCATCGAGTCCAGCATCTGGGTCGCCACGATGACCGGCTTGGCCGCCGCGCGGGCCAGCGTGATGCAGCGCTTCTGCACCAGCGGGACCTGCTCCAGCGGCATCTCCACGCCGAGGTCGCCGCGCGCCACCATGATGGCGTCGAAGGCCTCGACGATCTCCTCGAGGTTCTCGACCGCCTGCGGCTTCTCGATCTTGGCGATGACCGGCACGCGGTAGCCGGCCTCGTCCATGATGCGGTGCACGTCCTCGACGTCCTTCGCGTTCCGCACGAAGGAGAGCGCGATCAGGTCGCAGCGCATGCGCAGCGCCCAGCGCAGGTCCTCGATGTCCTTTTCGGACAGCGCCGGGACGCTGACCGCGACACCGGGGAGGTTGAGGCCCTTGTGGTCGGAGACCATGCCGCCCTCGATGACCATGGTGTGGACCCGGGAGCCCTCCACATCGGTCACCTCGAGGGTCACGCGGCCGTCGTCGACGAGGATGCGCTCGCCCTTGCGGACGTCGCCCGGCAGGCCCTTGTAGGTCGTGGAGACCTCGTTGCGGTCGCCGGGGACCTCGTCGGTGGTGATGGTGAACTCGTCGCCGCGCTCGAGCAGCACGGGGCCTTCGGCGAAGTTGCCGAGGCGGATCTTCGGGCCCTGCAGGTCCATGAGGATGCCGACGCTGCGGCCCGACTCGTCGGACGCCTTGCGGACGCGGTGGTAGCGCTCCTCATGCTCGGCGTAGGTGCCGTGGCTGAGGTTGAAGCGGGCTACGTCCATGCCTGCGTCCACGAGCGTGCGGATCTGCTCGTAGCTGTTGGTGGCTGGGCCCAGGGTGCAGACAATTTTCGCTCGACGCATGGGTCAACCCTAGTTCCTACCGGAAAGTAACGAGTGAGCGGTGTCCGGTTTGCCGCATAAGGTTGCTCAACATTTTGTTGAACAACCGGGAAATCAGTCGTGCCCGGGAGATACAGGGGCGTTGCCGGGACATGGAAAGGCCCCTGTGCCGTAGACAACGACACAGGGGCCCCTCCTGGTTCTGTCAGACGAGCAGTTGGCGGTCGGTCGGCTTGATCGGCCGCGGCAGGTTGGTGCTGCCGGTCAGCCACTGGTCGACCTCGGCCGCGCACGAGCGGCCCTCGGCGATCGCCCAGACGATCAGCGACTGGCCGCGGCCCGCGTCGCCGGCCACGAAGACGCCGTCCACGTTGGTGGCGTACGCCCCGTCGCGCGCGATGTTGCCGCGCTCGTCCATCTCCAGGCCCATCTGCTCGATCAGGCCGTTGGCCCGGTCGGTGCCGGTGAAGCCCATGGCCAGGAACACGTAGTCCGCGGGGATCTCGCGCTCGCTGCCCTCGACCGGCTGGAAGCGGCCGTCGACCATGGCGACCTCGACCAGGCGCAGCGCCTTGACCCGGCCGTCCTCGCCGCCCACGAACTCCTGGGTGTTGACCGCGTAGACGCGCTCGCCGCCCTCTTCGTGCGCACTGGCCACCCGGTAGGTCATCGGGTACGTCGGCCACGGCTGGCCCGCGGGGCGCTCCTCCGGCGGCCGCGGCATGATCTCCAGCTGGGTGACCGAGGCCGCGCCCTGGCGGTGCGCGGTGCCCAGGCAGTCCGCGCCGGTGTCGCCGCCGCCGATGATGACCACGTGCTTTCCGGCCACGTCGATCGGCGAGGTGACGAGGTCGCCCTCCTGCACCTTGTTGGCGTACGGCAGGTACTCCATCGCCTGGTGGATGCCGTCCAGCTCGCGGCCCGGGACCGGGAGTTCGCGCCAGGCGGTGGCACCCGCGGCGATGACCACGGCGTCGTAGCGGCGGCGCAGCTTGCCCGCGTCGACGTCGGTGCCGATCTGCATGCCGGTGTAGAACTTGGTGCCCTCCGCGCGCATCTGCTCGATGCGGCGGTTGATGTGGCGCTTCTCCATCTTGAACTCGGGGATGCCGTAGCGCAGCAGGCCGCCGATGCGGTCCGCGCGCTCGTACACCGCCACCGTGTGGCCGGCCCGGGTCAGCTGCTGCGCGACGGCCAGGCCCGCGGGGCCCGAGCCGATGACCGCGACGGTCTTGCCGGAGAGGCGCTCGGGCGGCTGGGCGGCGACGTTGCCGTCCTCCCAGGCCCGGTCGATGATCGACACCTCGACGTTCTTGATGGTGACCGGCGGCTGGTTGATGCCCAGCACGCACGCGGCCTCGCAGGGCGCGGGGCACAGCCGCCCGGTGAACTCCGGGAAGTTGTTGGTCGCGTGCAGGCGCTCCGCGGCGCCCTCCCAGTCCTCGCGCCAGGTCAGGTCGTTCCACTCGGGGATGAGGTTCCCCAGCGGGCAGCCGTTGTGGCAGAACGGGATGCCGCAGTCCATGCAGCGGCCGGCCTGCTTGGTGATGATGGGGAGCAGGGTGCGCTCCTCGTACACCTCCTTCCAGTCGCGCAGGCGGACGTCGACGGGGCGACGCGTGCCCAGCTGCTGGGGGGTGGTGAGGAAGCCCTTCGGGTCAGCCATGTGCCGCCTCCATCATCTTCTGGACGGTCTCGGACTCGGTGAGTCCGGCCTGCTCGGCGGCGTCCTTGGCGGCGAGCACTGCCTTGTAGTCCCTCGGCATGATCTTGCCGAAGCGCCGGGACGCGGTGTCCCAGTCCGCGAGGAGGGACTCCGCGACCGCGGAACCCGTCTCCTCGAAGTGGCGCCGCACCACGTCGTGCAGCTCCAGGAGGTCGGCGGCCGAGGGCTCCTCGATGCCGGCCAGCTCGGTGTTGACGTTGGCCTCGTCCAGGTCGAGCAGGTACGCGACGCCGCCCGACATGCCGGCCGCGAAGTTGCGCCCGGTCGGGCCGAGGACGACCGCGCGGCCGCCCGTCATGTACTCGCAGCCGTGGTCGCCCACGCCCTCCGCGACCACGGTGGCACCGGAGTTGCGGACGCAGAAGCGCTCGCCGACCCGGCCGCGGATGAGGATCTCGCCGCCGGTCGCGCCGTAGGCGATGGTGTTGCCGGCGATGACGTTGTCCTCGGCGGCGAACGTCGCGGTGCGCGCCGGGCGGACCACGATGCGGCCGCCGGAGAGGCCCTTGCCGACGTAGTCGTTGCCGTCGCCCTCCAGGCGCAGCGTGATGCCGCGCGGCACGAACGCGCCGAACGACTGGCCCGCCGAGCCGGTGAGGGTGATGTCGATGGTGCCGTCCGGCAGGCCCTCGCCGCGGTACTTCTTGGTGACCTCGTGGCCGAGCATCGTGCCGACCGTGCGGTTGATGTTCTGCACGGGCAGCTGGATGCGGACCGGCTCGGCCTTCTCCAGGGCGTCCGCGGCCAGCTCGATGAGCTGGTTGTCGAGCGCCTTGGCGAGGCCGTGGTCCTGCACCGTGGTGCAGGTGAGCGCGGCGCCCGCGGGCAGCTCGGGGACGTGGAACAGCGGAGCCAGGTCCAGCCCGGCCGCCTTCCAGTGGTCGACCGCGGCCTGCGTGTCGAGGAGTTCGGCGTGCCCGATGGCCTCTTCCAGGGTGCGGAAGCCCAGCGCGGCCAGGTGCTCGCGGACCTCTTCGGCGATGAACTCGAAGAAGTTGACGACGTATTCGGCCTTGCCGGAGAACCGGGAGCGCAGCTCGGGGTTCTGCGTGGCGACGCCGACCGGGCAGGTGTCCAGGTGGCAGACCCGCATCATGATGCAGCCCGAGACCACCAGCGGAGCGGTCGCGAAGCCGTACTCCTCGGCGCCCAGCAGGGCGGCGATGATGACGTCGCGGCCGGTCTTGAGCTGGCCGTCGGTCTGCACGACGATGCGGTCGCGCAGGCCGTTGAGGAGCAGCGTCTGCTGGGTCTCGGCGAGGCCGAGCTCCCACGGTCCGCCCGCGTGCTTGAGCGAGGTGAGCGGCGAGGCGCCGGTGCCGCCGTCGTGCCCGGAGATGAGCACCACGTCCGCGTGCGCCTTGCTGACGCCCGCCGCGACCGTGCCGACCCCGACCTCGGCGACGAGCTTCACGTGGATGCGCGCCTGCGGGTTGGCGTTCTTCAGGTCGTGGATGAGCTGGGCGAGGTCCTCGATCGAGTAGATGTCGTGGTGCGGCGGGGGCGAGATCAGGCCGACGCCGGGCGTCGAGTGCCGGGTCTTCGCGACCCACGGGTAGACCTTGTGGCCGGGCAGCTGGCCGCCCTCGCCGGGCTTGGCGCCCTGCGCCATCTTGATCTGGATGTCGTCCGCGTTGACCAGGTACTCGGAGGTGACGCCGAAGCGGCCGGAGGCGACCTGCTTGATCGCGGAGCGGCGCTCCGGGTCGTACAGGCGCTCCGGGTCCTCGCCGCCTTCGCCGGTGTTGGACTTGCCGCCGAGGCGGTTCATCGCGATGGCGAGGGTCTGGTGCGCCTCCATCGAGATGGAGCCGTACGACATGGCGCCGGTGGAGAAGCGCTTGACGATCTCCGAGACCGGCTCGACCTCGTCGATGGAGATCGGGGCGCGGGCCCCGTCCTTGAAGGTGAACAGGCCGCGCAGCGTCATCAGGCGCTCGGACTGCTCGTCGACGCGCGAGGTGTACTTCTTGAAGATGTCGTAGCGGCGCTCGCGGGTAGAGTGCTGCAGCCGGAAGACCGTCTCCGGGTCGAACAGGTGCGGCTCGCCCTCGCGGCGCCACTGGTACTCGCCGCCGATCTCCAGGCGGCGGTGCGACGGCGCGATGCCGCTGGGCGGGTACGCCTTGGCGTGCCGCTGCTCGACCTCGCGGGCGAGGACGTCCAGGTCGACGCCGCCGAGCTTGCTGGTGGTGCCGGAGAAGTACTCCGTGACCACGCCGTCCGCGAGGCCGACGGCCTCGAAGACCTGCGCGCCGCGGTACGAGGAGACCGTGGAGATGCCCATCTTGGACATCACCTTCAGGACGCCCTTGCCGAGCGCCTTGATGAGGTTCCTGATGGCCTTCTCGGACTCGATGTCCTGGAGGAAGACGCCCTCGCGGACCAGGTCCTCGACCGACTCCATGGCCAGGTACGGGTTGACCGCGGCCGCACCGTAGCCGATCAGCAGCGCCACGTGGTGCACCTCGCGCACGTCGCCGGCCTCGACGATCAGGCCGACCTGGGTGCGGGTCTTGGTGCGGATCAGGTGGTGGTGCACCGCGCTGGTGAGGAGCAGCGAGGGGATCGGCGCGTTCTCCGCGTCGGAGTGCCGGTCGGAGAGCACGATGATGCGCGCGCCGTCGGCGATCGCGCTGGTCGCCTCGGTGCGGATCTCCTCCAGGCGGCGGCGCAGCGCCTCGCCGCCGCCGTCCACCCGGTACAGGCCCGAGATGGTGGCGGCCTTGAGGCCGGGCATGTCGCCGTCGGCGTTGATGTGGATGAGCTTGGCGAGCTCGTCGTTGTCGATCACCGGGAACGGCAGCACGACGTTGCGGCAGGCCGCCGGGGTCGGGTCGAGGAGGTTGGCCTCGGGGCCGACGAACGAGCCGAGGGAGGTGACCAGTTCCTCGCGGATGGCGTCCAGCGGCGGGTTGGTGACCTGGGCGAACAGCTGCACGAAGTAGTCGAACAGCAGGCGCGGCTTCTCGGACAGCGCGGCGATCGGGCTGTCGGTGCCCATCGAGCCGAGCGGCTCGCCGCCGCTGCGGGCCATCGGCGCGAGGATGACGCGGAGCTCTTCCTCGGTGTAGCCGAAGGTCTGCTGGCGGCGCGAGACGGATGCGTGCGTGTGCACGACGTGCTCGCGCTCGGGCAGGTCCTCGAGGTTGATCAGGCCGGCGTGCAGCCAGTCGCCGTACGGGTGTTCGGCGGCCAGTGCGGACTTGATCTCGTCGTCCTCGACGATGCGGTGCGCGACCGTGTCGACCAGGAACATGCGGCCGGGCTGCAGGCGGCCCTTGCGCACGATCCTGGCGGGGTCGATGTCCAGGACGCCGACCTCGGAGGACAGCACCACGAGGCCGTCGTCGGTGACCCAGTAGCGGGAGGGGCGCAGGCCGTTGCGGTCCAGGACCGCGCCGATCTGGGCGCCGTCGGTGAAGGTCACGCAGGCCGGGCCGTCCCAGGGCTCCATGACGGTGCCGTGGAAGCGGTAGAAGTCGCGGCGCGCGGGGTCCATCGAGCCGTGGTTCTCCCACGCCTCGGGGATCATCATGAGGACCGCGTGCGGCAGCGTCCGGCCGCCGAGGTGGAGCAGCTCCAGGACCTCGTCGAAGGACGCGGAGTCCGAGGCGCCCGGGGTGCAGATCGGGAACAGCCGGGACAGGTCGCCGGGGATGAGGTCGGTCGCGATCATCGACTCGCGCGCGGCCATCCAGTTGCGGTTGCCCATGACCGTGTTGATCTCGCCGTTGTGCGCGATGAACCGGTACGGGTGGGCCAGCGGCCAGGCCGGGAAGGTGTTCGTGGAGAACCGCGAGTGGATCAGGCCGATGGCCGAGGTGAAGCGGCGGTCGGACAGGTCCGGGAAGAACGGCTCCAGCTGGCCGGTGGTCAGCATGCCCTTGTAGATCAGGGTGCGCGCGGACAGCGAGGCGAAGTAGACCTCGACCTCGCGCTCGGCGCGCTTGCGCAGGCAGAAGGCCAGGCGGTCCAGCGCCAGGCCGCTGCGGTCGCCGGTCGCGTCGGCGACGAAGACCTGGGCGAAGCGCGGCATCGTGGCGCGGGCGGTGGCGCCGACCAGCTCGGGGGTGGTCGGGACGTCGCGCCAGCCGAGGACCTTGAGGCCCTCCTCGGCGGCGATGCGCTCGATGGAGGACTTGGCGCGGCCGGCGTGCGTGTCGTCGTCCGGCAGGAAGGCCATGCCCGCTGCGTACGAGCCGGCGGCGGGGAGGTCGAATCCGGCCACCGCACGGAAGAACTCGTCCGGGATCTGGGTCAGGATGCCGGCGCCGTCGCCGGTGTCCGGCTCGGCACCCGTGGCACCGCGGTGCTCCATGTTGCGGAGCACGGTGAGGGCCTGCTGGACGATGTCGTGGCTGGGCTCGCCGGTGAGCGTGGCGACGAAACCGACACCGCAGGCGTCGTGCTCGTTACGGGGGTCGTACAGGCCCTGGGCCGCGGGAACTGCGGAAAAGAGAGGACCCTGTCGGGGCGTGGATGCAGCAGGAGGCATGGGCGCTCCCGGTCGTCGTCGTGGCGTGTGGTGCGCAACAGGGACGACGTTGGCCCTCTGCGATTTCGTGCAGGTTACACGATCAGTTGTGGCATCCGGAACACAAGACGTCCTTGTCTCGCCATCCGGACAGGCCGCCAGAAATCGGAGCCTGAGGTCCGGTCCGGAGCCACCGCCGCCTCCGCGCTCCGGGCTCATTCCCGGCCACCCCATCACCGAAACGGGCGATCGGGCGTACCGAAGGTGATCATTTGATGAGCGGTTGGTGCCGGTCACTGCACATGACAGGCCTGTTACAGAAATCTCACCGCGGGGCGCACTGCACGTGAGGTACCGGTGGCCGGTTGTCGCCGCGGTCAGCCCAGGCTCTGGCCGATGGCCATGCCGAGAAGGTACGTGAGCCCGCCCGCGGCACCGCCCAGCAGCAGTTGCCGCAGGCCGCCGAACCACCACGGGCGGCCGGTCACCCGGGACACCACGGCGCCCGCGGTGAAGAGGCCGAGGGTGGTCAGGATGATCGCGGGCCACAGCGCGGTGGCGCCGAGCAGGTAGGGCAGCAGCGGCAGCAGCGCGCCGACCGCGAAGAACGCGAAGGACGAGCCGGCCGCGAGCCACGGGGACGGCAGGTCGTGCGGGTCCACGCCGAGCTCCTCGCGGGCGTGCACCTCCAGCGCGAGGTCCGGGTCGCGGGACAGCTGGGTGGCCACCTCGAACGCGAGGTCCTCGTCCAGGCCGCGGGCGATGTAGAGCTCGGCCAGCTCGCGCAGCTCGGCCTCGGGGGCGCGGACCAGTTCGCGGCGCTCGATCTCGACCTCGGCCTGGGCCAGCTCGGACTGCGAGGCCACCGAGGTGTACTCCCCCGCGGCCATCGAGAACGCCCCGCCGGCCAGGCCGGCCAGGCCCGTGATGGCGATCGTCTTGGCGGTGGCATTGCTGCCCGCCACACCGGCGATCAGCGCGAAGTTGGAGACGAGGCCGTCCATCGCGCCGAAGACGGCGGGGCGCAGCCAGCCGCCCGCGATGTCGCGGTGCGTGTGGTCGATCTCGGGTTCGTCCTCCGCCGCCTTGCGGTGGTCCACCGCGGTGCGCTGCGGAGTCTGCTGCGTGGCGTCGTCGGGCAGGTCCGCACCGGTGTCCCCGGAGGTGCGGGTCTTGAGGAGCTGGGTGCCGGCTTCCTGGGCTATGCCGCCGACGGCGTCCGTACCGTCCTCGCTGCGCTCGGCCACGTCAGGTCCTCCTCCGGGTTCGTCTCTTCGAAGCTACCGCGCCGCGCGGGGCCCCCACCAGCAAGGCAAGGCTGACCAAACCCGCAGGTCAGAGGCTATGGGGACGCGTCGGAACGGCTGGATCCGTGGGTGCAACGCCGCACCGCGGCGGAATCTTCCCGGGGCATGCGCGAGGGCCCGGAACCTGCCTCGGCGGCGGGTTCCGGGCCCTCGGGACTGCTGCGGGGCTGCTTGCGGAACCGGGGTCAGTCGTCCTTGTCCGCGGCGTTCTTCTTGAGGCCTACCGGCGTGGCGTCCTCGGTGGGTTTGTCGCTGTCCGGGACCTCGGCCGTGTCCTCGGCGCCGGTGTCCGCCGCAGTGTCCTGGGCGGGGGCGGCTTCCGGCTCGTCGGCCTCGCCCGCCCGCTTGACCTCGTCCTCGTCCTCGTCGTCCTCGTACGGGCGCGTGCCCTTGAGGGTCTCGGGTGCCTCACGGCCCGGGCGCTTCTTCGCCGAGACGACGATGTACGCCACCGCGCCCGCGAAGACGAGGATCGACGTCCAGTTGTTGAGCCGCATGCCGAGGATCTTCTCGGCCTCGTCGATGCGCAGCGCCTCGATCCAGAAGCGGCCGACGGTGTAGGCGGCGACGTAGAGCGCGAAGGCGCGGCCGTGGCCGAGCTTGAACTTGCGGTCCGCCCAGATGACCAGCAGCGCGACGCCGACGCACCACAGCGACTCGTACAGGAACGTCGGGTGGTAGGTGGCCGCCTCGCCGGTCGAGCTGTGGTCGGCGTCGATCTTGACCGCCCACGGCACGTCGGTGGCCTTGCCGTACAGCTCCTGGTTGAACCAGTTGCCCCAGCGGCCGACCGCCTGGGCCAGCACGATGCCGGGGGCCAGCGCGTCGGCCATCGCGGGCAGCGGGATGCCGCGCCGGCGGCACGCGATCCAGGCGCCCACGCCGCCCAGGAAGATCGCGCCCCAGATGCCCAGGCCGCCCTTCCAGATGGCGAAGGCCTGCATCGGGTCGCCGTCCTCGCCGAAGTACGGCCCCGGCGTGGTGATCACGTGGTAGAGCCGGCCGCCGATCAGGCCGAACGGCACCGCCCACACCGCAAGGTCCATCACGGTGCCGGGCCGGCCGCCGCGGGCGATCCAGCGGCGTTCGCCGAGCCAGATCGCGACGACGACGCCGAGGATGATGCAGAGCGCGTAACCGCGCAGCGGCAGCGGACCCAGGTGGATCACACCGCGCGACGGGCTGGGGATGTATGCGAGGTCCATGGCAGGGATGACGGTACACGTGCCGGGGGCCGGGCTGCTGCCGCGGGCGGAGTACGCCGTGCGGGAGCGGCCCGGCCCCGGTCGTGCTGCGGGATCCGGTCGGATCGGGTCAGCTCTTGGGCATGGTGGCGATGATCCCCTCGATCTGCGCCTTGAACGCCTCGGGGCTCATGATCTGGTTGCCCTCGGTGTACTTGAGCTTCTGGTTGTTCAGCGCGATCGTCGGCGTGCCGGTGACCTTGTCGTTGCCGACCTTGGCGTTGTTGAACTCCTCCTGCGAGGCCTTCACCCAGGGCGCGTAGGTCAGGTCGTTGACGCACTGGTCGAAGGTGGCACTGCGCAGGCCGTCGACCTTGCTCGCCAGGTCGAGCAGGTAGGAGCGCTTGCCGAACTTGTCGCTGCTCTCGTCCGGCTGGTTCGCGTAGAGCACGTCGTGGTACGCCTTGAACTTGCCGGCGTCCTGCGCGCAGCCGGCCGCGGCCGCCGCGTACTTCGAACCGTTGCCGCCGAGGTTTTTGTCCAGGAACGACGCGATGTGGTACTCGATGCGGATCGTCCCCGCGTCGGCGAGCTGCGTCAGCGTGCCGCCGAGCTTGGTCTCGACCTGCTCGCAGATCGGGCAGCGGAAGTCTTCGTACACCGTCACGACCGGCGCGTTCGGGTTGCTGCCGTAGGGCACCACGGTGCTGGTCATGTTGGCGGGCAGCTTGAGCGGCTTGTCCGCGACGGTGGCCCAGCTGGTCTCGTTCTTGTCGGACTTGGAGTTGCCGACGACGATGCCGATCGTGGCGGCGACCGCGAGGACCGCGACGACGGAACCGCCGATGATCAACGCGCGCTTCCGCTTGTCCGCGGCCTGCTGGCGGGCCCGCTCGGCCTGCATGCGCTCGCGGGCGTTGCGCTTCCCGTCGTCGTTCTTCTTGCTCATGTCCTCAGGTCACCGCTATCTGTCGGTCGGTTTTCTTCGGGAGTGCCGGGCCAGGCGCTGCGCCCGGGTGGTTCAGTCGTCGTACGCGTCGCCCTCTATGGCCAGCCACGCGTCCGCGGACAGGTGCGTGCGCGGGAAGAAGAGCAGCCACACGGCAGGCACCATGAACGCCAGGTCGCGCAGGATCTCCTGCAGGTACTTGGTCTGGTCCGGGGCGATCGGGCCGCCGCCGCCGAAGCAGCCGCAGTCGATGGCCAGGCCGCGGGCCCAGGCCTGGGCGATGCCCGCGATGAACACGATCAGCAGCAGGGCCGAGATGCCGGCCACGATGCGGGTGCCGAGGCCGACCAGCAGGAGCGCCGCCAGGCCCAGTTCGAGGTAGGGCAGGGCGTAGCCGACCGGTTCGACCAGGCTCTCGGGCAGCACGTCGAACGCGCGCACGGCCTGGGCGGCCTGGGCGGGGTTGACGGCCTTCTCCCAGCCGGCCCAGGCCCACACCACGGCCAGGGCCAGGCGGGCGGCGACGCCGATCCAGGGGATCGCGCGGCGCAGGGCAGAGGGGCCGGAAGAGCCGCCTGTCGGGCGGTCCACGGCGACAGCCGCGTTCATCGTTCGACCTCCGTCACGGATGGGTGGGGTGCCCTTGTTTAACCGATTTGCAGGGCCCGAGGTTCCTCGTACGGAGTAACTCGTTGAGGTCAAACGGAAGCGGGCGGCCACCACTTGCGCGTGGTGACCGCCCGCCATGATGCCATCTAGATGGCTATGTCCCAATTTTTTACGTGGTGCTTATCTCCCGGAGCGCACACCCTCGGCGAGCTCGGCGGCCAGGGTGCGGACCGCGTCGAGGCCGGCCTCGGGGGTCTCGGCTTCGAGCAGTGCGCGCACGAAGGCCGAACCCACGATGACACCGTCCGCGTAGCCGGCGATCTCGGCTGCCTGCGCGGCGTTCGAGACGCCCAGGCCGACGCAGATCGGCAGGTCGGTGACCTTGCGGGTGCGGCCCACGAGTTCGGCGGCCCGGTTCCCGACGCTGGTGCGGGTGCCGGTGATGCCCATCGTGGATGCGGCGTAGACGAAGCCGCCGGCCGCATCCGCGGTGAGCTTGAGGCGGGCGTCGGTGGACGACGGCGCGACCAGGAAGACGCGGTCCAGGCCGTGCTTGTCGGTCGCGGCGATCCACTCCGCGGCCTCGTCCGGGATGAGGTCCGGGGTGATGACCCCGGAGCCGCCGGCCGCGGCCAGCTCCTCGGCGAACCGCTCGACGCCGTACCGCTCGATCGGGTTCCAGTACGTCATGACCAGCGACGCGGCCCCGGTCTCGGCGACCGCGCGGGCGTTGTCGATGACGTGGCGGGTGTTGGTGCCGTGTGCGAGCGCGTGCTCGACGGCCCGCTGGATGACCGGGCCGTCCATCTGCGGGTCGCTGTAGGGCAGGCCGATCTCGATGATGTCGCAGCCGCCCTCGACCATCGCGCGGGCGGCCGCGGCCGACCCTTCGACACTCGGGTAGCCGGCCGGCAGGTAGCCGACGAGTGCCGCGCGGTTCTCGGCCTTGGCCGCGGCAAGGACTTCGGTCAGGCGGGTGCTCACTGCTGGTCCTCCTCGCGGACGTCGGCGTCGAACAGGTCGAAGTAGCGCGCGGCGGTGTGCATGTCCTTGTCGCCGCGCCCGGAGAGGCAGACCAGGATGGTCGCGTCCGGGCCGAGCTCCTTGCCCAGTTCGATGGCGCCGGCCAGCGCGTGCGCGGACTCGATCGCCGGGATGATGCCCTCGGTGCGGCACAGCAGGCGGAACGCGGCCATCGCCGCGTCGTCGTTGACCGGCCGGTAGTTCGCGCGGCCGGTCTGGTGCAGCCAGGCGTGCTCGGGACCGACCGCCGGGTAGTCCAGGCCCGCGGAGATGGAGTGGCTCTCCTGGGTCTGGCCGTACTCGTCCTGCAGCAGGTAGGTGCGGGCGCCGTGCAGCACGCCGATGGAGCCGCCGGTGATCGAGGCCGCGTGCCGGCCGGTCTCGACACCGTCGCCGCCCGCCTCGTAGCCGTAGAGGGCGACGCCCTCGTCGGGGATGAAGGCGTGGAAGATGCCGATCGCGTTGGAGCCGCCGCCCACGCACGCGGCGACCGCGTCGGGGAGCCGGCCGGTCAGGTCGAGGACCTGCTGCCGGGCCTCGACGCCGACGATGCGCGCGAAGTCCCGGACCATGGCCGGGAACGGGTGCGCGCCGGCCGCGGTACCGAGCAGGTAGTGCGTGCTGTCGACGTTGGTGACCCAGTCGCGGAGCGCCTCGTTGATGGCGTCCTTGAGGGTGCGCGAGCCGATCGTGACCGGGATGACCTCGGCACCGAGCACGCGCATGCGGGCCACGTTCAGGGCCTGCCGCTTGGTGTCGGCCTCGCCCATGTAGACGACGCATTCGAGGCCGAGCAGGGCGCACGCGGTGGCGGTGGCCACGCCGTGCTGGCCCGCGCCGGTCTCCGCGATGACCCGGGTCTTGCCCATGCGCTTGGTGAGCAGGGCCTGGCCGAGCACGTTGTTGATCTTGTGCGAGCCGGTGTGGTTGAGGTCCTCGCGCTTGAGGATGATGCGGGCCCCGCCGGCGTGCTCGGCGAAGCGCGGCGCCTCGGTGACGATGCTGGGCCGGCCCGCGTAGTCCTTGAGCAGGCCGGTGAACTCGGCCTGGAACTCGGGGTCGTCCTTGGCCTTCTCGTACGCGGCGGTCAGCTCGTCGAGGGCGGCGATGAGCGCCTCGGGCAGGAAACGCCCGCCGAAGACGCCGAAGTGGCCGGACGGATCCGGCTGGACGGTCTCGTGAGACATGGAGTTGATCCTCTGGGGAGAGGTGGGTGGAACGCCGGACGACACTCGCGGCGAGCGGGTGGCGTGCAGCGCGCCGTCACGGATGACGGGCACACGACTGACGGACGGTCAGCGGTGCCGCCATCGCCTCCCCGGGATCTGGCCGGGCTCGCAGCCGATGACGAACCGGACCCGGCGGCCGCGGACGCGGCGCGCGGGCGCGCGGCAGCCGCGGGGCTTGGCGCCCCGGGCGAAGCGCCCGACCAGGTCTCGGCAGTTCATGGTGCTCCTCCGCCGCTCAGCCGCGGCCGTGCCGCAGCGCGGGGTGCGCGCCGGCGGCGACCAGGTCGGCCACGCTGCTGCGCGGGTCGCGGCCGGTGACCAGCGACTCGCCGACCAGGACCGCGTCGGCGCCGGCGTTGGCGTACGCGATCAGGTCGTGCGGGCCGCGGACGCCGGACTCGGCGATGCGGATGACGGTCTCGGGGATCATCGGAGCGATTCGCGCGAAGTTTGCGCGGTCGACCTCGAGGGTCTTGAGATTGCGCGCATTCACACCGATGATCTGCGCACCGGCTTCGAGGGCGCGCTCGGTCTCCTCTTCGTCGTGCACCTCGACGAGCGGCGTGAGGCCGATCGACTTGGCGCGCTCGATGAGCGAGACCAGGGCGTTCTGGTCCAGTGCGGCGACGATGAGCAGGGCGAGGTCGGCGCCGTGCGCACGGGCCTCCCACAGCTGGTAGCTGGTGGTGATGAAGTCCTTGCGCAGCACCGGGATGTCCACCCGGGCGCGGACCGCGTCGAGGTCGTCGAGCGAACCGCCGAAGCGGCGCTGCTCGGTGAGCACGGAGATGATCGCCGCGCCGCCCGCCTCGTAGTCGGCGGCCAGGCCGGCCGGGTCGGCGATGGCGGCGAGCGCGCCCTTGGACGGGCTGGAGCGCTTGACCTCGGCGATCACCGCGATGCCGCCGGAGCGCAGCGCGCCGATCGCGTCCTTGGCGGGCGGTGCCGCGGCCGCCAAATCCTTGATTTCATCAAGGGATACGCGGGCCTGTCGCTCGGCGAGGTCGGCGCTCACACCGTCGATGATCTCGTCGAGCACGCTCACGCTTTGCATCCCCTCGTCACAGGTGACGGACTGGATCGTCCGACCGGGTCGCCCCGGGCCGGGCCCGGCAACGCCTGGCGGCGTCGGAAGGTTCCGGCCCTTCGATGGTATCGGCCCGCCGAAGGAGTCGGCCGACCGCGTACCGTCGCTGAGGTGGGGGCAGCATACGGCGTCGCACGGAACCACTGCCCCGCCGGTCCACAAGGCGGGCATTTTGCGGCCTGTACCCCTCCTGTACCCGTCCCGTCACCGGTCGGTTTGCGGGATCAGGGCGCGAGCCAGGTGCCGAACGGCAGGTTGCGGAGCACGGTGAACACCGCGATGCCGGCCAGGAGGAGCTTGACCAGCCGCGGGTCGGCGGCCGACATGCGGACCTGGCCGCGGGCCGAACGCACGGTCCAGCGCAGCCAGATGAACACCAGCAGCGGGACCATCGCGACGGCGAACGCATTGAAGCCCAGCGCGGCCGGGATGTCGGCGGAGGCGAGCGCGTGCACGCACCGCAGGCCGCCGCAGCCCGGGCAGAACAGCCCGGTGAACTGCAGCGTGGGGCAGAGCGGGTAGTGGCCGGGCTCGTTCGGGTCCACGGTGCCGACGTACGCGGTGGCGGCCAGCACGCCGGCGGCCACCGCGGCGGGTCCCGCCAGGCGCAGCGCGAGCCGCTTCCCGGGCGGGGGCGGCGCGGGGCGCAGGAACGCCGCGTCGGGCGTGGGTGAACCGGTCACGTCGTCCATCCTGCCCTCCCCGGCGCGGGCCGGCTCACAGGTCGCCCAGCGTTT
Source organism: Yinghuangia soli (assembly GCF_021502675.1). Classification (GTDB taxonomy): domain Bacteria; phylum Actinomycetota; class Actinomycetes; order Streptomycetales; family Streptomycetaceae; genus Yinghuangia; species Yinghuangia soli. The sequence continues at coordinate 70,184 of NZ_JAKFHA010000016.1, read as the reverse complement.
CCTTCCAGCCGAGCACGAAGACGCCGATCATCCAGCTGGTCCAGAAGATGACGCCGAGCAGCACCGCGCCGATCGTCCAGTTGCGGGCCCGCAGCGAGGCCTCGCGGGCGCCCGCGAGGTCGCCGCGCAGCCAGCGCTCGTTCACCGAGGTCGCGGCGAGCAGTGCGGGGATGCCGGCCAGGAAGCAGCAGAAGACCGTGGACAGCACCGCCCACACCAGGAAGTTGTCCGGCGGCGGGGTGGGCGGGGCCGGGGGCTGCGTGGGCGGGCCGTAGCCGGGCGGGCTGCTCGCCTGACCGTAGTAGGGCTGCCCGGGCTGCCGGCCGGGTGTGCCGGGATAGCCGTACGGAGTGGTGGGCGGCACCGGGCCGGGTGTGCCGTACGGCTGCGGGGGCGGCGGCTGGCCTTGCGCGGACGGCTGCGGGGCGCCGTAGGGAGCGGTGGGCTGCGCGTGCGGCGACGGGTTGCCGAACGGCTGCGGCTTGCCCCACTGCGGTGGCCCGCCCGACTGCGGCGGGGGCGGATAGCCCTGACTCATGTGCCTGCGATCCCCTTCGCGCCCAGGCGTCCGCCGGGCGGCAGGCCCGGACGCGCTGGTCCCCATGGTCCGGACCACGCCGGACGGCACGCCCACAGTAGCGACACCGGCGCGCGTGCGCGGCCCCGGACCGCGGTGATTGTCCGACAAACGAGCGGACATGGCGACGCCTCCTCCCCTGCTCCGGGGAAAACCGGGGAAAACCAGGGAAACCAGGGAAGGAGGCGTCCTGCGGCGCAGCGGTGCGGCGGCTACCGGCGGGCCGGGATCGCGCCCATGCCGGCCATGCGCATGCCGCCCGCCACGACGGCGCCGACCGCTATGACGGCGAGGCCGGCCCAGAACAGCACGGGGCTGGGCATGATCAGCGCCACCCCGGAGACGGTCGACCCGATCAGCGCGAGGATCGTCAGGGTCCAGGCGGCGGGGGTATTCCCGTGGTGGTCGGCCTGCGACATCGTTGCTCCTTGTTCCACAGGTTCACAGAGTTCATATCTGCGGTGCCGGGCCGCGCCTCGGCGGTGCGCCGCAGCTTCCATTGTCCCCATACGGAGCAGTGCTCCTGACCCGGGGTGGCGGACGGGCGGTCCGGCGGGGTGTCAGCCGGTCGGGTCCTCGCCGCGGTCGAGCGCGTTCCACAGGTCCGCGGAAGTCCGGCTCTTCTTGGCCTGCCGGGCCGGTCCCTCGGTGCTGGGGGCCTCGTAACGGCTGCCCATGCCGGGCCAGTTGCGGCCGCGGACCATCACGGCGAGGCCGCCGAGCAGCATCAGGACTCCGCCGGCCAGGGTGATCCACGGCCAGATGGTGTGCGTCACCTCGACCGCGCGGACGCCTTCCACCGCAGCCTTGGTCGCGGCCTTGGCGTCCAGCGCGGAGCGGTCCGAGGAGCCCGCGACCGCGGCCGCGGCAATACCCGCGCCGGCCAGCGCCAGCACGGCGCCCACGATGCCGCGGAACACGCCCCGGGTGGCCAGGACCGCGACGGCGCCGGCCAGGCCGACGAGCGCGAGGACGGCCGGGACCTTGCTGACCGCCGAGCCGCTGGCCTCGATCGGGAAGCGGGTGCCGTGCGAGAGCGCCGCCCCTTCCGCCCAGACGCGGCCGCCGAGCGAGAGCACGAGTGCGGCGCCGAGGAGGACCAGCAGGAGCGCGGTGCCCATCTCGCGGCGGACAGCCTTGCGGGCGGCGGCGTCGGCGGCGGCTTCGTTGCCGCCGGTACGCACGGTCGCGGCGTTCTCGGTCGTGCCGGTGCTCGCGGGGTGCGCCGCCGGGGAGTTCGCGGGGCCGGTCATCGGGCCGACTCCAGCGTCGCGGCGGTCGCGATCGCGCGGAGGACCGCGGCGGCCTTGTTGCGGCATTCGGTGTCCTCGCCGACCGGGTCGGAGTCGGCCACCACCCCCGCCCCGGCCTGAACGTACGCGACGCCGTCCCGGATCAGCGCGGTGCGGATGGCGATCGCGGTGTCGAGGTCGCCGGCGAAGTCGACGTAGCCGACGCAGCCGCCGTACAGCCCGCGCCGGGTCGGCTCGAACTCCTCGATGATCTCCATCGCGCGCGGCTTCGGCGCCCCGGACAGCGTGCCCGCGGGGAAGCAGGCGGCCAGCACGTCGAGCGCGGTGCGGCCTTCGTCCAGCTGCCCGACGACCGTGGAGACGATGTGCATGACGTGGCTGTAGCGCTCGATGGACATGAAGTCGACGACCTCGACGCTGCCCGGCGCGCAGACCCGGCCCAGGTCGTTGCGGCCCAGGTCGACGAGCATCAGGTGCTCGGCGCGCTCCTTGGGGTCGGCGAGCAGCTCGGCGGCCAGCTCGGCGTCCTCCTCCGGGCCCGCGCCGCGCGGGCGGGTGCCCGCGATGGGGTGCACCATCGCGCGGCCGCCGGTGACCTTGACCAGCGCCTCGGGGCTGGAGCCGACGATGTCGAAGCCGCCCTCGGCGCCGCCGTCCGGGCCGGGCAGCCGGAACAGGTACATGTAGGGGCTCGGGTTGGTGGTGCGCAGCACCCGGTAGATGTCCAGGGCGCTCGCCGCGGTGGGCATCTCGAAGCGCTGCGACAGGACGATCTGGAACGCCTCGCCGGCCCGGATCTCCTCCTTGGCCGCGTCGACCGCCTTGCGGTACTCGGCGCCGCCCCACGGGCTCGTCCACTCGGGGGTGACGCCGCCCTGCACGTACGAGGCGCTGCTCTCGGCGGGGCGGGCCAGGTCGGCGGTCATCGCGTCGAGGCGGGCGACCGCATCGCGGTAGGCCTCGTCGACACCGGACTCCAGGCCGTTCCAGTTGATCGCGTTGGCGATCAGCAGGACGGTGCCGTCCGCGTGGTCGAGGACCGCGAGGTCGGTGGCCAGCATCATCATCAGCTCGGGCACGCGCAGGTCGTCGCGGGCCAGTTCGGGCAGCCGTTCGAGGCGGCGCACGATGTCGTAGCCGAGGTAGCCGACCATGCCGCCGTGCAGCGGCGGCAGATCGGGCAGGCCGGCCCCCGAGAAATCGGCGAGCTCGTGCGGCGTGTGCAGCGCCTCGACGGTGGCGCGCAGCACGTCCAGCGGGTCGCCTTCGCGCGGGATGCCGGCCGGCGGCTCGCCGAGCCAGCGGGCCGCGCCGCCGGACTCGGTCAGCGTGGCGCGGCTGCGCACGCCGACGAACGAATACCGGGACCAGGTACGCCCGTTCTCCGCCGATTCGAGGAGGAACGTGCCCGGGCGCTCGGCGGCCAGCTTGCGGTACAGGCCGACCGGGGTGTCGCCGTCCGCGAGGAACCGCCGCGTGACGGGGATGACCCGCAGGCTGCGCGCGAGCGCGCGGAACGCGTCGAGGTCGGGGGTGACGGTGCCGGTGGTCATGGTGCGGGATCTCCCGGGACGCAGGTGGCGCTCGTACGTGGCAGGTCGGTCAGGCCGGTCAGGTCGGGCGGGTCGGGGCAGGGCGGGCGGTGCGGACGTCAGGTCGCGGCGGGCCCGGCCGGCGCGGTCACCGGCAGCGCGCCCGCGTCGAAGCAGGTGCGGTCCCCGGTGTGGCAGGCGGCCCCGGCCTGGTCGACCTTGACCAGCACGGCGTCGCCGTCGCAGTCCAGGGCCGCGGACACGACGCGCTGGGTGTGCCCGGAGGTGTCGCCCTTGACCCAGTACTCCTTGCGGCTGCGGCTCCAGTAGGTGCAGCGGCCGGTGGTGAGCGTGCGGTGCAGCGCCTCGTCGTCCATCCAGCCGACCATCAGCACTTCGCCGGTGTCGTACTGCTGGGCGACGGCGGCGAACAGGCCGTTCTCGTCGCGCTTGAGCCGGGCCGCCACCGCCGGGTCGAGAGCGGAGGGCCGCACGGGCGGCACGGACGGGGAGGAGTCACCGGTCATGGGCGCATTCTCGCAGACCTGGCCGGACGCCCCGGCGGCGCATCTGTGACCGCATAGGTTCTCGGCGGTTGTCAAGCAGTGACACCCATGCGTGCGGGAGGTTCACCCGATCGGGCAAGCTTTGCGCATGACGATGCCGCCGCCGCCGGGTCAGGGAGGCTTCCCGCCCGGCTATGGACAGCAGCCCGACCCGGGCTATCAGAACAACCCCTCCTACCCCGGGGGCTATTCGGGCAACACGTACCCGGGCGGCCCGCAGTACCCGAGCGGCCCGCCCGGAGGCGGCCCGCAGTACCCGGGTGGACCCACTTACCCCGGAGGCGGCTACGGCGGCCCCGGCGGAACGTTTCCCGGGCCGCCCGGACCGCCGCCAGGCGGCGGCCGCGGACCGCTCCTGCTCGTGGTCGTCGGCGCCCTCGTGGTGGTCGGCGGCGTGATCGCCGCCCTGGTCTTCCTGCTCGGCGGCGACAAGGACAAGAAGAACGAGGGCAAGAACACCGGAACGCCGACCGCGGCACCGACGTCCAAGGCCTCGGAGCCCTCGCCGAGCGCCACCACCAAGTCGGCGAGCCCGACGCCGAGCCGGACCACCCGGACACCGAGCCCGACCCCGACGTCCACCGACGGCCTCACCCAGGTGGACAGCACGCCGCTGGCCGCGGGCGACTGCATCAACCTGAACGAGATCACCGGCAAGATCGACAAGGTCGCCTGCACCACGCCGCACGACAAGCAGGTGCTCAAGAACTTCAACCTGACCGGCTCGACCTACCCGACCGAGGCGGAGATCGAGCGCCAGGTCGTCGCGGCCTGCCAGGCGGCGTTCAACACGGCCACCGCCAAGGAGGCCGCGCCGAACTCGTTCGGCATGTACTACCGGGTTCCGCAGCAGCTGGCCTTCATGAGCGGCGACAAGGAAGCCACCTGCCTGATCCAGAACAAGAGCGACGCCAAGCTCACCAAGAAGCTGGGCTGACGGCCGGTCCGAGACCGGGCGAGACCGGAGGGGGTAGCGCGATGAGCACTCCGCAGTACCCGGGGTCGGGATGGCCGCCGGGACAGCCGCAGGGCGGCGGATACGGCGGCGGGTACGGCGGAAGCGGCTATCCGGGCGGCGGCGTGCCGCCGGCCGGCGGGGGGTCGTACGGAAGCGGGGGCCCGTACGGCGGCGGCTATCCGGGCGGACCCGGCGGCGGCTATCCCGGCGGGCCCGACGGCCCGGGCGGTCCGGGCGGTTTCGGCGGTCCGCCCGGCTATCCGCCGGGCCCGCCGAACGGCGGCGGCAACAGCGGCAAGGTCGTGGCGTGGGTGGTGGTCGGCGCGCTCGTGCTGGCCGCCGTCGTGATCGGCATCGTGCTGAGCCTGGGCGGCGACGACGACAAGGGCGGCCAGGCGGACAAGTCGAGTGCGCCGCCGGCCTCGTCGGCGCCGGCCACGAGCAAGGAGCCGACGACGTCCGCGCCGACCAGCCGGACGCCGTCGACGACGCGCGCGACCACGCCGAGCACCAGCCGGACCCCGACCTCGTCGGGCACGGACGACCCGAACAGCGTCAAGAAGATCGAGCTGTCGCCGGGCGACTGCGTCAACTTCCCGGCCGGCACCAACCAGGTGAACAAGGTCGCGTGCACGACACCGCACGACGCCGAGCACGTGAAGAACCTGTTCCTGCCGGAAGGCCCGTGGGCCGGCGACGACGCGACCGAGACCCGGGCCTTCTCGCTGTGCGAGAAGGAGATCGCGCCGCTGCTGGCCAAGCAGACGAACGGCAGCAGCATGGGCCCGGACTTCATCTTCCCGTCCGAGGAGACCTGGGCGGACGGCGACCGCGAAGTGCAGTGCATGGTCAAGATGAAGGGCTCGGCGAAGCTCACCGCACCGCTCAAGAAGTAAGGCCGCAAGAAGTAGGGCCGTACGAGAAGCAAGGCCGTACGGGAAGCAGGCAGAAGAGCAGGCAGCAGCCCGCCGCGCGACGTCAGTCCGCGGCGGGCTTCTGCTGTGCCGCCCAGGAGGCGTGCAGGCGGCTGTAGGTGCCGCCGGCGCCCACGAGTTCGCGGTGCGGTCCGCGCTCGACCAGGACGCCCCGGTCGAACACCAGCACCTCGTCGGCGGATTCCGCGGTGGACATGCGGTGCGCGATGAACACCGCGGTGCGCCCGCGGGTCAGGCCGTCGAGGGCGCGCTGGATGCGCACCTCGGTGGCCGGGTCGACCGCGGAGGTCGCCTCGTCGAGCACCAGCAGGTCCGGGTCGGCGACATACGCCCGGGCCAGCGCCACCAGTTGGCGCTCGCCCGCGGACAGCGACTCGCCGCGCTGGCCCACCGGGGTGTCCAGGCCGAGCGGCAGCCCGGCCAGCCAGTCGGCGAGGCCGAGGTCGGCGAACGCGGTGCCGATGGCGGCGTCGTCGGCGTCCGGGCGGCCGTAGCGCACGTTGTCGCGGATCGAGGCGTCGAACAGGAAGCCGTCCTGCGGCACCATCACCACGCGGGCCCGCAGCGAGGCGAACCGCACGCCGGTGAGCGGGATCCCGTCCAGCAGCACGCGGCCCTCGTCGGGGTCCACGATGCGGGTGAGGAGCTTGGCGAAGGTGGTTTTGCCCGAGCCGGTCTCGCCGACCACCGCGACGCGGCTGCGCGCGGCGAGCGTGACGTCGACGCCATGCAGCACGCGCGGACCGTCCGGGTAGGCGTACCCGACGTTGTCGAAGCGCACCTCGACCGGGCCGCGCGGCAGGTCGGCGCCGGCCGCGCCGGGGTCGGCGATGTCGGGCTCGGCGTCCAGGATCTCCAGCACGCGGCGCCAGCCGGCCAGCGCGTTCTGGGCCTCGTTGAGGACCTCGACGCCGAACTGCACGGGCATCACGAACAACGTGACCAGGAAGAGGAAGGCGACCAGTTCGCCGAGCGTGAGCTGCCCGTCCACGCCGAGCAGCACGCCGACGATGACCACCGCGGCGTTGGCGACGCCGACCGCGACCTCGCCCATCGGGAAGGTCAGCGCGATGAGGGTCTGGGCCCGGGTCTGGGCGACCCGGTGGCCGTCGATGGCCTCGTCGATGCGGGCCGCGGTGCGCTCCTCGATGCCGTGCGCGCGCACCACCGAGGCGCCGACCACGGGTTCGGAGATCGCTCCGAGCATCCGCCCGGCGTGCACGCGGACCGCGACGGCGGCCGCGGCGACGCGCTTCTGGAAGGCCTTGAGCAGGAAGAAGAGCGGCGCGAAGCAGACCCACACGAGCAGCGTGAGCTGCCACGAGTAGGCGAGCATCAGCGCGGTGACCACCACGAGTTGGCCCGCGCTGATGACGACCATGAGGCCGCCCTGCTGGATGAACCGGGTGATGGTGTCGACGTCGCCGGTCACCCGGGAGACGAGCGAGCCGCGCCGCTCGGTCTGCTGGTGCAGGGTCGACAGGTCGTGCACGTGCCGGAAGGCGCGGACCCGCAGCGTGGCCAGGCCGCGCTCGCTGGCGTGGTAGATGCGCACGTTCATGGCGTACGAGCAGATCGCGGTGGCGATCACCGCGAGTGCGGCGCCGGCCACCATCCAGCGGACCAGCGCGAGGTCCGTGCCGCCGTCGCCGCGCAGGCCGTTGTCGATGGTCTGCTGCACCGCGAGCGGCACGATGATGCGGCCCGCGGTGGCGATCGCGGCGAGCACCAGGGTGACCGCGATGCCCTGCTTGAACTCGGGCGACAGGGCCAGGCCGCGGCGCAGGACCGCCCAGCCGGACTGCTGCTTCTCGGCGGGTGCGGACAGCGGGGTGGGCGCGGTTGCCGTGGTCATGCCGGCACCTCCTCGTCCTCGGTCAGGTCGTCGGCCGGGGCCGCGGCGGCGTTCTGCTCGCGGTCGCGCGCGGCGCGCTCGTAGGCGTCGACCAGGCGGCGGTAGCCGAGCGAGGATTCCAGCAGTTCCTGGTGCGGGCCGCGGCCGGCGACCTTGCCGTCCTCGATGAAGACGACCTCGTCGGCCAGCGCGATGGTGGCCTTGCGGTACGCGACCACGACCACGGTCGACGGGCCGGTGCCGCCGTCGCGCAGCCCGGCCAGGATGGCCGCCTCGACGCGCGGGTCGACGGCCGAGGTGGCGTCGTCCATGACCAGCAGCCGGGGCCGCCGGACCAGGGCGCGGGCCAGCGCGATGCGCTGCCGCTGGCCGCCGGACAGCGATGTGCCGCGCTCGCCGACCTGGGTGTGGATGCCGTCCGGGAGGCGGTCGACGAACTCCTCGGCCTGCGCGATGCGCAGCGCGGCGCGCACGTCCTCGTCGGGGACGTCGAGGCCCAGCGTGATGTTGTCGCGGATCGAGTCGTCGAAGAGGAACGCCTGCTGCGGCACGAGCGCGGCCGCGGCGGCCACCCCGCCGGCCCGGAAGTCGCGCAGGTCGGTGCCGTCCAGCAGGACCGCGCCGCTCGACGGGTCGACGAGGCGGACCAGGAGCGAGACGAGGGTGGACTTGCCGGAGCCGGTCGGGCCGACGACCGCGACCGTGCGGCCGGGCTCGACGTCGAAGGTGACGTCGGAGAGGACGTCGGCGCCGTCGAGGTAGCCGAAGCGCACCGCGCGGGCCTGCAGGCCGGCCGGGCCGGTCTTCTCCGCGGCGGCGTCGCCGTACGACGATTCGCCTTCGGCGTCCAGGACGCTGCGCACCCGGTCGTAGCCGACGATGGCGCGCGGCATGTCGCCGAGCAGCCAGCCGATGGCCCGCACCGGGAAGGCCAGCAGGGTGAACAGGTAGGCGATCTGCACGAGTTCGCCGGGGTCCAGGTCGCCGTGCGAGATGCGGATGCTGCCCGCGAGGAGGACCAGCAGCACGCCGAGGCTGGGCAGCGCCTCGAGCAGCGGGTCGAACAGCGCGCGGACGCGGCCCACCGCGATGTTGGCGTCGGCGAGTTCGCGGGCGGCGGCCTCGAAGCGGGCGGCCTCTTCGTTCTCCCGGCCGAGCGTCTTGACGACGAGTGCGCCGTCGAAGCTCTCGTGCGCGATGGCGCTGACGTCGGCGCGCAGTTCCTGGGCGCGCATGGCCAGCGGGCCCTGGCGGCGCTGGTAGGCCACGTTGAGGAAGAAGATGGCCGGGAAGATCACGAAGCCGACCAGGGCGAGCGCCCAGTCGGTGGCCAGCATGGACACCGCGGCGAGGACGAGCATGACGACGACGCCGGTGGCCATCGGCAGCGGCGCGATCGGGAACCAGGCGGCCTCGACGTCGGCGTTCGCGTTGGACAGCAGGGCGCCGGTCGGGTGCCGGTGGTGCCAGGCGAGCGGCAGGCGCAGGTACTGGCGGGTGACGCGGCGGCGGTAGGTGGCCTGCAGGCGGTACTGCATCACGCCGGCCCACAGGCGGCGGCCGACGATGCCGAGCGCCTTGAGCAGCGCGATGCCGAAGACGACCGCGAACGTCGTGACCATGGCGGCCGTGGTGGTCTCGCCGTCCCGAAAGGCGGGGACGATCACCCGGTCGGTGACCTGGCCGAGGATGAGGGCGGAGGCGACGGTGGTGGCGCCGTACAGCGCGCTGGCGCCGACCGCGGCCGCGAAGATGCGCGGCTCCTCGCGGATCGCGACGCCGAGGACCTGCATGCCCCGTCTCAGGACGTCCTTGTCGGTCACGCGTTCTCTCTTTCGCTGCGGGTGCCGGATTCCGGGCCGGGAGCCCCGGAGGGCCGCATTCGGGGCCGCACGCATCGCGACCGGCGTGCGGGACGCCGGCCGGGCGGTGTGCGGTTCATCCGATGTTCACAAGTGTGGCGGGCGGCGCGCCATTCCCCGCAGCCACCCCCGGCGGGCATGCAACCGGGGGTGGCTGCCGCGCGTCTTGTGACGACGGGCAAAATGGATCATCCCGCTATGCGGTTGTTCCTCCGTAAAGAGACCGATTCAGCGGCCGTTCCCGGGACCGCTTCAGACACCGCAAAGGAAAGATCACGTGGGGCTGACCAGCAGGACCCTTCTCGCAGTACTGGGTGTGCTGGCCCTCGCGTCGGTCGTCGCGGTGGTGTGGCTGTGGCCCCGGCTCGGCGGCCGGAACTGGAAGGCGGTCCTGGGCCGAATAGGCGCGCTGCTGGTGGTGCAGGCCCTGGTCCTGTCGCTGCTCGCGCTCTTCGGCAACCGGTACTACCTCTTCTACACAAGCTGGGACGACCTGCTCGGCAAGACCGGCAAGCCGACGCTGTACACCGGGCAGGGCGGTGCCGGCGACCCGGCCGCGAAGCTGGTCAAGCTGGGCGACACCGAGGCGGTGGACGTCCCCAACGGGGGCAACCCGCAGGCCGCGGGCCAGATCGTGGCGATCGACGTGACCGGCCGCCGCAGCGGCCTGGACACCAGCGGCTACGTCTACCTGCCGCCGCAGTACTTCCAGCCGGACGGCCAGAACCGCCGCTTCCCGGTCGCGGTCGTGGTGACCGGCTACCCCGGCGACGCCCGCAACCTGATCACCCGCATGGAGATCCCCAAGACCGCGGCCACCGAGATCAACGCGGGCCGCGTGCAGCCGACCATCTACGTCATGGTGCGGCCGTCCCAGACCTCGGGCCGCGACACCGAGTGCACCGACGTGCCCGGCGGCCCGCAGTCCGGCACCTTCTTCTCGCAGGACCTCCCCGAGGCCGTCCGCGGCGCCTTCCGGGTCGCGCCGGGTCCGGCCGCCTGGGGCATGATCGGCAACTCGACCGGCGGCTACTGCGCGGCCAAGCTGGCCATGCTCAACTCCGACCGGATCGGCGCGGGCGCCTCGCTGTCCGGCATGTACGACGCGGTGCAGGACGGGCAGACCGGGGACCTGTACGGCGGCAGCAAGCAGTTCCGCAACAGCCAGGACCTGCTCTGGCGGCTGCAGAACCTGCCCGCCCCGCCGGTGAACCTGCTGCTCACCACCAGCAAGGACGAGGAGAACTACGCGTCCACCCAGGAGTTCCTGAAGCTGGCCAAGGCACCGCTGAAGGCCGACACGCTGGTCCTGCCCACCGGCGGCCACAACTTCAAGACCTGGACCGCGCTCATGCCCGACGTGCTGCGCTGGATGAGCGCGCACCAGCAGGCGGGGCCGCCGCCCGGGCCGTGACCTCGGCCGCAGCCGCCCGGTGGAGCTTGACCTTGCCACCGGGCACCGGAACGATGCGGCGCATGGCTTCCTACGCCCGTACGGAACGCGCTGCCCTCGCCGACCTCCTCTCCCAGGTCGGCCCGGACGCCCCCACGCTGTGCGCCGGTTGGACTACCCGCGACCTCGCCGCCCACCTGGTGGTCCGCGAGCGCCGGCCCGACTCCTCCCCCGGCATCCTGTTCAAGCCGCTGGCGAACTACACCGACAAGGTGCGGCGCGCGAAGGCGGCCCGCCCGTACGAGGAGCTCATCCACCTCGTGCGGACCGGCCCGCCGCGGCTTTCGCTGTTCGGCCTGCCCGGTGTGGACGCGGCGGCGAACACCATGGAGTACTTCGTCCACCTCGAGGACGTCCGCCGCGCGCAGCCCGACTTCAAGCCGCGCGACCTGGACCCCGGGCTGAACGACTTCCTGTGGAAGCGGGTCAAGGGCGGCGCCAAGCTCATGATGCGCAAGGTCCCGGTCGGCGTGGAACTGCGCCGCACGGACACCGCGGACGAGGCCCGGCCGGTCGTGGTCCGCAAGGGCACTCCCGTGGTGACGCTCGCCGGGCCGCCCGCCGAACTCCTGCTCTACGTCTACGGGCGCAAGGAGCAGGCGCTGGTCACCGTCGAGGGCGACGAGGACGCGGTACGGCAGCTGCACGCCACGCCGACCGGCATCTGAGCCGGGTGGGCGGGCCGGCTCGCCCGGCTCGCCGCGTCTGCCCGGTCCGCTGCCCGGCCCGCCCTGTCCACGGCCCCGTCCGCCCGCCGGTCAGGACGCGCGCTCGGCGCGGCCGGGCCGCTCCAGGAGCGCGGTGCGCAGCGGCGCGCAGCACAGCGCGACCGCGCAGGCCAGGGCCTGCAGGCCGGTGCCGACCGCGAACAGCGCGGCCGGTCCGGCGGTATCGGACAGCAGACCGGCCAGCGGATAGGTGACCGGCACCAGGCCGACCGCGCCCAGCATCTGCAGGGCGACGACGCGGCCGAGCATGCTGCGGGCGGCGGTCGTCTGGATGAGGGCGGCGCTCAGCCCGCCCCAGAAACCGGAGCCGAGGCCGAGGACCGCAGCACCCGCCATCGCGACGGGCAGCGTCGGCGCCAGGCCCATCACGCCCATGCCGACCGCGCCGAGGCCCAGCGCCGCGGTCATGACGCGGCCCGCGTGCGGGACATGGCCGCGCACCGACAGGACCAGGCCGGTGGCCACCGCCCCGGCTCCCCAGGCGCCCAGCATCAGGCCGACGCCGCCGGGGCCCCAGCCGCGGTCGCCGGAGAGCAGCACCAGCCCAAGGTTCATCGGGGCGCTGAAGCCCAGTTCGGAGATGATCCCGACGGCGATCACCCAGGTGAGGAGCGGGACGGACCGCACGTAGCGGAGCCCTTCGCGGATGCTCCCGTCGCCGGGCGGCACTCCCCCGTCCTTGGCGTCGGCGGCGGCCACCGCGGCGGGGACCGGGCGCAGCCGCCAGAGCAGCAGGAACGAGAAGGCGAACAGCCCGGCGCTGGCTGCGAACGCCGCCGCGACGCCGCCGTTCGCGAGCACCAGGCCGGCCGCCGGAGCCCCGGCGATCGCCGACAGCCGCGTCATCAGACTGCGCAGGCCTTGGACGCGGGCGTAGTGCTCAGGCATGGTCAGCGTGGGCGGCAGCGCGCCGATGGCCGGCATGAACAGCGCGTCCACGGCCCCGAATACGAGCGCGATCGCGGCCAGCAGGGCCACCCCGGGGGCGGCGAGCGCGACCGCGGCCGCGGCGAAGGCCATGACCGCGAACCGGACCAGCACGCTGCCGATGACCACGCGGCGGGCCCCGAAGCGGTCCGCTATCGAGCCGCCGAGCAGCATCAGGAGCGCGCGCGGCACGGTGCCGAGGGTGACCACGATGCCCGCCCCGGTGGGGCCGGCGGTCTCGGCCGCGCTCCATGCCAGGGCGAGGAACCACATCTGGTCGCCGACCAGCGAGGCGGCGAACGCGCCGAGCCAGCGGGTGATGGCCGGCCCCGGTCCGGACGCGGGGGGCGCGTCCGGAACCGGGACCGGTTTCCGAGGGGCGGCCGGGGCCACGGGCCCGGGGTGCGCAGCGGTCTCGGTCGGGGACGGGCACGCGGACGAGCCCGTGGACGCGGACGGGGACTTGGTCGCGGTTGTGCCGGTGGTGCGCGACGAGCGGTTCACGGTCACCTCGCGGTCAGGGTCAGGGCGCGTAAGGGAAGCCGTACATCTCCAGCAGCACCCGCTCGCGCGGCGTACCGTCGCCCGTGGCCTCCGGGAGGCCCCGGTAGCGGTCCACGACCTCCATCAACTCGCCGTACAGCGCGAGGAGTTCTTCCGCGGTCAGGCGCAGGGCCGGGGCGGTGCTGAAGCTGGCTTCCGGCCAGCGGCCGCCGAGTTCGAGCACGCGCCGGTAGCCCTCGTCGCGGCGCTCGCCGCGCTCCGCCTCGATGACCCGGATGACCGTCCCGGAGACTTCGCGGCCGATGTCGTCGCCCTGGAAGTCGCCGGTGCGGAAGCGGAGGTCCTGCGCGGACTTCCAGTAGCGCTCGCGGCCGTCCTGCCCGGCCTCGGGCGCCTCGACCACGAAGCCGAACTTGGCCATCGCGCGCAGGTGGTAGCTGACCAGGGACGGCGTGGCGCCTACAGCCCGCCCCAGTGTCGAGGCGGTGGCCGGGCCTTCCGCATTGAGCAGGCGGCTCAGCCGCAGGCGCAGCGGGTGGGCGAAGACCTTGAGGGCCTCGACGTCTTGCGTCACGGGCTTGGACTCGTCTGCGGGCATGCACACCACCGTAGATCCGAAGGAAGTCTTTCGCAATAACTCTTTCGAAGTTTCCCTTTCGGATCTCGCCGCTTCTTCGGGCCCTGCCGGCCGGCCTCCTTCGGCGATCTCCTGCGCACCTCACCCCGATGGCCCTACGTTGACCTCGCGTCCTTGTCCCGTTCATGTGCGGCTGGGAAGATCCACGGGCCCATCTGCCGGTCCCCCGAGGAGACTTCGTCCGTGAGTTCCGACATCGGCGTCCTGGACGCGGTGATTCTTGGCGTGGTCGAGGGCCTCACGGAGTTCCTCCCGGTGTCCTCGACCGGGCACCTGAAGATCACCGAGGGGCTGCTCGGCATCGACGTGGACGACAAGTCCGTCGTCGGCTTCACCGCGGTGATCCAGGTCGGCGCGATCGCGGCCGTACTGTTCTACTTCCTCAAGGACATCGTCCGCATCGTCTCCGCGTGGGGCCGCGGCATCGGGGACAAGGCGCAACGCCAGGACCGCGACTACAAATTCGCGTGGTGGGTGATCTACGCGACGATCCCGATCGTCATCGTCGGCATCGCCATGAAGCCGCTGATCCACGGCCCGCTCGCCTCGTTGTGGGTGGTGGCCGGCTCGCTCATCGTGGGCAGCGGTGTCATGTGGTACGCCGAGGTCGCGAGCGGCACCCGCGCCCGGCGCCGCGGCGAGGACGAGGTCACCCTCAAGGACGCCATGCTGGTGGGAAGCTCGCAGATCCTCGCGCTGCTCTTCCCGGGCTTCTCGCGGTCCGGCGCGACCATCTCCACGGCCCTGATCCTGGGCCTGGACCGGGTGGCCGCGACCCGGCTGTCCTTCTTCCTGTCCATCCCGGCGCTGACCGGCGCGGGCATCTACGAACTCAAGGACGCCACCGGCGGCGACACCTCGGTGACCTCGCTGATCGTGGGCACCGCGGTGTCGTTCGTGGTCGCGTACGCCTCGGTGGCCTGGCTGCTCAAGTTCGTCTCGAAGCACACCATCAAGGGCTTCGCGATCTACCGCGTCGTGGTCGGCTTCGCCCTCATCGGCATGCTGGCGTCGGGCTTCCTGGACTCCTGATCCCGCGGCGGCGCGGGCCGGTGCCGGTCAGGGCTCCCAGACGTTGTCGCCGCAGTCCCAGCACGGGCGCAGGCCCGGCTGCACACGGGACTTCCAGGGCCGGGCGGGCAGATGCGCGGACCGCGCGGCATCGGTCTCGATCCGGTCCGTCGCGGCCGACAGCCGCTCGCGGGCCGTCTGCAGCCAGGGGTGCCCGCGGTGCATTCCGGCTTCGCCCTCGCGGACGGCGGTCTCCAGGACCCGCCGGGCCTCGGCGGTGTCGCCGGCGCCCGCGCGTGCGGTCCGCGCCTCGGCGAGCGCGAGGGCGGCATCGACGGTGAGCGGGTCGCCGGCCCCCAGGGACGCGCATCCATGGGCCACTGCGGCCTCGAGGTCCGCCACGGCCTGGTCGTGGCGGCGCTGCGCGGTGAACGCGCGCCCCAGCACCGTACGCAGGACGCACAGCTGCCCGCGGTAGGCCCGGTCGTGGATGTCGATCTCCTGCAGGACCGCCCGGCATTCGGCTTCGGCCTCGTAGGCACGCCCCGATCCGGCCAGGGCACGGGCCCGGGCGAGGCGCACGTTGCGTCCGAGGTCGCCGCCCGGCCCTTCGTGGGCGACCGCCGCCGCCTGCGCCGCCGCGGCCGCCCGTTCCGCCTCGTGGAAACGTTCCTGCCCGTTGAGTGCGGCCACCAGTGTCCAGCGCCGCCAGGCCCCGATCCGGGCCCGGTCCGCCTCGGGGACCTGCACGATGGCGAGGCGGTCGGCCATGGAGCGCACGCGGCTTTCCGCGGCGGCGAAGCGCCCGGCGTTCACCTCTATCGCGGCGATGGAGTAGTCCGTCTCCACGGCCTCGGCGTGCAGCCACCCGGACCGGCACTCCTCGAGTGCCAGATCCAGCAGTTCGTACGCGGCGGCGTCGTGGCCCGCACGGAGCAGGAAGTCCCCCATGGCCAGCCGGAGGACGCGCACCGTGCTGCCGGACCGCGGTCCGGCGGCCAGGAACTGCGGCAGGACCAGGGAGAAGTGCTCCCAGGCCTCCCCGCCGCGACCGAGTTCGCCGAGCGCCACCACGCGGTAGCGGTGCACATGACCCATGTGTTCGCCGTAGGCCGGCGCGTACCCCGCGCCCTCCGTGATCAACCGGTCGGCGAGCATGAGCAGTTCGCCGTACTCCTCGGCTTCCTCCAACTCGCCGGCCCGCCCGAAGAGCGTCCAGAAGTCGTCCGCCGGGTCTTTCCGCCGCCCGAACCCCACCGCCGCCACGCCCCCTCCGCGATCATGCTCATGCGCAGCACACTCTCGCAGAGGCCCGGCCTGCGGACTACTCCGCGCGGCTGATCACCACGGCGGTGCCGTACGCGCAGATCTCGGTGCCGTTGCCGGCGTCGGTGACGTCGAAGCGCATCGCCAGCACGCCGTTGGCGCCGCGGGCCCGGGCCTGCTCGATGAGGCGCTGCATCGCCTCGTTGCGGCTCTCCACCAGGGTCTTGGTCAGGCCGCGCAGTTCGCCGCCGACGATCGACTTCAGGCCCGCGCCGAGCTGGCTGCCGAGGTGCCGGGAGCGCACGGTGAGGCCGAAGATCTCGCCGATGACCGAGTCGACCCGGTAGCCGGGGGCGTCGTTCGTGGTCACCACCAGCACGCCGTAGCTGCTGTCCAGGCCGCCGCCGTAGGTGTTCAGGTCGGTGCTCATCGGGTCCTCCGGGCGATCGCGCGGCCCCGTCCGCGGAGCCGACCACTGCGCTCCACACTCGCCCGGTACGCCGACCGGCGCACCCCGGGAGGTCCCGGGATGCGCCGGTCAGGTGGTGCGGCGGCGGTGCGGCAGGTGCCGCGGCGGGTCAGCGGACCGGGTGGCCGGCCTCCCGCAGCGCGTCCTTGACCTGCGGGATGCGCAGCATGCCGAAGTGGAAGACGCTCGCCGCGAGCACCGCGTCGGCGCCCGCGTCGACGGCCGGCGCGAAGTGCTCCAGCGCGCCCGCGCCGCCCGAGGCGATGACCGGGATCGACACCTCGGCGCGGACCAGGCGGGTCAGCTCCAGGTCGTAGCCGTCCTTGGTGCCGTCCGCGTCCATCGAGTTGAGCAGGATCTCGCCCGCACCCAGCTCGGCGGCCCGGGCGGCCCAGGCGACCGCGTCGATGCCGGTGCCCTTGCGGCCGCCGTGCGTGGTGACCTCGAAGCCCGAGTCGGTGGTGACGCCCTCGCCGCAGCGCCGCGCGTCCACCGACAGCACGAGGACCTGCGCGCCGAAGCGGTCGGCGATCTCCGCGATCAGCTCGGGGCGGGCGATGGCCGCGGTGTTGACGCCGACCTTGTCCGCGCCTGCGCGCAGCAGCTTGTCGACGTCCTCGACGGCCCGCACGCCGCCGCCCACGGTCAGCGGGATGAAGACCTGCTCGGCGGTCCGCCGGACCACGTCGTAGGTGGTCTCGCGGCTGCCCGAGGAGGCGGTGATGTCGAGGAAGACCAGCTCGTCGGCGCCCTCGGCGTCGTAGACGCGGGCCATCTCGACCGGGTCCCCGGCGTCCCGCAGGTTCTGGAAGTTGACGCCCTTGACCACCCGGCCGGCGTCCACGTCCAGGCAGGGGATCACGCGTACGGCGAGGCTCACTTGGCCCCCCGGTACGCCTCGACCTCGACCTCGACCAGCATGCGCGAGTCGACCAGCGCGGCCACCACGACCATCGTCGCGGCGGGCCGGACCTCGTCGAACATCTCCTTGTGCGCGCGCCCGACCGCGTCGGCGTCCCGGGCGTGCGTGAGGTACATGCGGGTGCGCACCACGTCGGCGCGCGACAGGCCGGCCTGCGCGAGCGCCTTCTCGGCGGTCTTGAAGCCGGTCAGGGCCTGCTCGTACGGGTCGCCCTCGCCGATGAAGATGCCGTCCACGATGCTCGTGCAGCCGGACACCAGCACGAAGTCGCCCGCGGCGACCGCACGCGAGTAGCCGATGACGTCCTCGTACGGACCGCCCGAGGAAAACCGCTCGACACCGGTCATCGGGACACCGCCTCCAAGGCCTCTTCCAGGGTGAACGCGTTCGCGTAGAGGGCCTTGCCCACGATCGCGCCTTCCACGCCCATCGGGACGAGTTCGGCGATCGCGCGCAGGTCGTCCAGCGACGAGACGCCGCCGCTGGCCACCACCGGGCGGTCGGTCGCCGCGCACACGTCGCGCAGCAGCTGCAGGTTGGGGCCGGTGAGGGTGCCGTCCTTGTTGACGTCGGTCACCACGTAGCGGGCGCATCCCTCGGCGTCGAGGCGGGCCAGCACCTCGAACAGGTCGCCGCCTTCGCGGGTCCAGCCGCGGCCGGCCAGCGTGGTGCCGCGCACGTCCAGGCCCACCGCGATGCGGTCGCCGTGCCGGCCGATGGCCTCGCGCGCCCACTCGGGGTGCTCGAGCACCGCGGTGCCCAGGTTCACCCGGCGGCAGCCGGTGGCCAGCGCGGCCTCCAGCGTGGCGTCGTCGCGCAGGCCGCCGGTCAGCTCGACGGGGATGTCCAGCTTGCCAACCACCTCGGCGAGCAGCGCGCTGTTGCTGCCGCGCCCGAAGGCGGCGTCCAGGTCGACCAGGTGGATCCACTCGGCGCCGGCGCTCTGCCAGGCCAGCGCGGCGGTCAGCGGGTCGCCGTAGGAGGTCTCGGAACCGGCTTCGCCCTGGACGAGGCGTACCGCCTGGCCGTTCACGACGTCGACGGCGGGGAGCAGTTCGAGGCGACTGGCTGGGGTCTCGCTCATGTCTCGTTCCTTCGGAGTGTCAGAGGGTGGCAAGCCAGTTGCGGAGCATCTGGGCCCCGGCGTCGCCGGACTTCTCGGGGTGGAACTGGGTCGCGGACAGGTACCCGTTCTCGACGGCCGCGACGAACGGCGTGCCGTGCGTGGCCCACGTGACCATCGGCGGCGCGAGGTGGTCGGAGGGGACCATCTCCCACTTGCGGACGCCGTAGGAGTGGACGAAGTAGAAGCGGGTGTCGGCGTCCATGCCCTTGAAGAGGACGGTGTCCTCGGGCGCGTCCACGGTGTTCCAGCCCATGTGCGGCACGATCGGCGCCTCCAGGCGCTCGACCGTCCCGGGCCACTCGTCGCAGCCCGCGGTCTCCACGCCGTGCTCCACGCCGCGCTCGAAGAGGATCTGCATGCCCACGCAGATCCCGAGCACCGGCTGGCCGCCGGCCAGGCGCCGATCGACGATGCGGTCCCCGCGGACCGCCTTGAGCCCGTCCATGCACGCGGCGAACGCGCCGACGCCGGGGACCACGAGCCCGTCGGCGTTGAGTGCGGTCTTGTAGTCGGCGGTGACTTCCACCTCGACACCGAGGCGCGCCACCGCGCGCTCGGCCGACCTGAGGTTCCCCGACCCGTAGTCGAGGATGACGACCTTCTTCATGGTGCGATCCCTACTAGATGCGCAGCAGACCGGCGGCGAGCGACATGGCCGCGCACAGTCCGAGGAGGACGATGACACCCTTCGGCATGCCCTGCTTGGCGAACGAGATGACCCCGCCGATCAGGAACAACCCGAGGGCGATGAATACGACGGTCAGCGTTCCCATGAGGTGCCTTCAGTGCCTTCTGTGGTGGTCTCGGGTTCTTCGACCGGAACGATCGGCTCGGCTTCGCCGAACGGCAGGGCCGCGGCGAACAGCTGCTCCAGGCCGGGGTTGTTCAGCAGATCGTCGTCGAGATGTCGGAAGCCGATGCAGAGCACCGGCAGGCCGAGTGCGATGTAGAGGTAGGCGTGCTGCCCTTCGGCGCCGAGTTCGCTGCCATCGGGTGCCTCGCAGCGGAGCACCTGCGCAACGGTTTCGGCTTCGGCCTCGGGGACGCCGTACGGCAGGAACCACCGCGGTTCGCCGCCCACCGGTTCAGGGCGCGGGAACTCGTCGCGGTAAGGATCGAAGACAGTGCCGTCCGCGAACCGCAAGACCCCGTCCGCGTCCTCGGTGACCTGCACGGTATCCGGACCGGAGTGGTACTCGTTGACCGACACACCGTCCTGGTAGGCGTGCGCGATCAAGAAGTCCGACATCAGCACGCCGACCGTCATGGCATCGGTCCGCAGCGCGCCGCTGAGGCGTTCGGCCTCTTCGTCGAGCCGGTATGCGGACTCGTCCATGAACAGTGCGCTCACACCGTCGATCAGTGGCAACACGTACCCGGTGTCGTCAGGCAGCATCGCCTCGACGACGTCCTCGGCCGCGGCGCGGACGAGGATGTGCTGGTACGTCTGCCCCATCCCTACAGCGCGCCCTTCGTCGACGGGATCACGCCCGCGCGCCGCGGGTCCAGCACGCACGCGTCGGACAGCGCCCGGGCGAGCGCCTTGAACTGCGCTTCGACGATGTGGTGCGCGTTGCGCCCATAGGGCACGTGCACGTGGAGGCAGATCTGCGCCTGCGCCACGAACGACTCCAGGATGTGCCGCGTCAGCGTCGTGTCGTACGCGGTCCCGATCATCGGCGCCATGCCCTCGGGCTCGCTGTGCACCAGGTACGGCCGCCCCGACAGGTCGACCGTGACCTGCGCGAGCGCCTCGTCCAGCGGCACCGACGCGTTCGCGAAGCGGCGGATGCCCGCCTTGTCGCCGAGCGCCTGGCGGAACGCGCCGCCCAGCGCCAGCGCGGTGTCCT
The DNA here is from genome assembly GCF_021502675.1 of Yinghuangia soli. Classification (GTDB taxonomy): domain Bacteria; phylum Actinomycetota; class Actinomycetes; order Streptomycetales; family Streptomycetaceae; genus Yinghuangia; species Yinghuangia soli. The sequence continues at coordinate 49,753 of NZ_JAKFHA010000016.1, read as the reverse complement.
CGATGGTGTGGTGCGAGTCGATGTGCAGGTCGCCGTCGGTCTTGACGGTGAGGTCGAACAGGCCGTGCTTGCCCAGCTGGTCGAGCATGTGGTCGAAGAAGCCGACGCCGGTCGCGACGTCCACCCGGCCGGAACCGTCGAGGTTCACCTCGACGAGGACGGAGGTCTCTTTCGTGGCGCGTTCGACGCGGCCGATCCGGGTCATCGGTTGATCTCCTTCAGTACGGCGCGCATCGCGTCCAGGAACGCGGTGTTCTCGGCATCGGTGCCCGCGGTGACCCGCAGCATCCCGGGGACTCCGTTGTCGCGGACCAGGACGCCGTGGTCGAGGATCGCCTGCCACACGGCGTGCGCATCCTCGAAGCGGCCGAACTGCACGAAGTTCGCGTCGGACGCGGTGACTTCGCAGCCCATGCCGGTCAGTTCGGCGACGATGCGGTCGCGCTGCTGCTTGAGCTCCGCGACGTACCCGAGCAGCGTCCCGGTGTGCTCCAGGCAGGCCAGTGCGGTGGCCTGGGTGACCGCGGAGAGGTGGTACGGCAGGCGCACCAGCTGGACCGCGTCCACCACCGCAGGGTCCGCGGCCAAGTAGCCGAGGCGCAGGCCGGCGGCGCCGAAGGCCTTCGACATCGTGCGCGAGACGACCAGGTTCGGCCGGCCCTCGAGCAGCGTCAGGAGCGAGACGCCGTGCGAGAACTCGATGTACGCCTCGTCCAGGATGACGAGCGAAGGGCGGGCCGCCTGGGCCGCGTCGTACACCGCCTCGACCACCGCGGGGTCCAGCGCGGTGCCGGTCGGGTTGTTCGGCGAGCACAGGAAGACGACGTTCGGCCGGTGCTCGGCGATGGCGGCGAGCGCCTCGCCGAGGTCGATCGAGTAGTCCGGGCGGCGGGTGCCGGAGATCCAGTCGGTGCCGGTGCCGCGCGCGATGAGCGCGTGCATCGAGTACGACGGGTCGAAGCCCAGCGCGGTGCGGCCGGGGCCGCCGAAGGCCTGGAGCAGCTGCTGCAGCACCTCGTTGGAGCCGTTGGCCGCCCACACGTTGGCGGTGCCCAGCTCGACGCCGCCGGTCTCGGAGAGGTACGCGGCGAGCTTGGTGCGCAGCTCGGCCGCGTCGCGGTCCGGGTAGCGGTTGAGCTCGCGCGCGGCGTCCGCGACGCGCTCGGCGATGCGGTCGACCAGCTCGTCGGGCAGCGGGTACGGGTTCTCGTTGGTGTTGAGGCGTACCGGGACGTGCAACTGCGGTGCGCCGTAAGGCGATTGGCCGCGCAGCTCATCGCGGATCGGCAGATCGTCGATCCGTACGGCCGCGGCAGCGGAGGTGGAAGGGGTCGTGCCGGTCACTCGGGAACCGCCCATCCGAAACGCGCCTTGATGGCGGCACCGTGGCCGGGCAGGTCCTCGGCCTCGGCGAGGTTGACGACGTGGTGCGCGACCTCGGCGAGTGCGCTCTCGCTGTAGTCGATGACGTGGATGCCGCGCAGGAAGGACTGCACGGACAGGCCCGAGCTGTGGCACGCGCAGCCGCCGGTGGGCAGCACGTGGTTCGAGCCCGCGCAGTAGTCGCCGAGCGAGACGGGCGCCCACGGGCCGACGAAGATCGCACCGGCATTGCGCACCCGGGCGGCCACCGCGGCAGCGTCCGCGGTCTGGATCTCCAGGTGCTCGGCGGCGTATGCGTCGACCACCTTGAGGCCGTCGCCGACCGAGTCGACCAGCACGATGCCGGACTGCCGCCCGGACAGCGCGGTGGTGACGCGCTCGACATGCTTGGTCGCGGCGACCTGGGTGGCCAGCTCGGCCTCGACCGCGTCGGCCAGTTCGGCCGAGTCGGTGACCAGGACGGACGCGGCCAGCGGGTCGTGCTCGGCCTGGCTGATCAGGTCGGCGGCCACGTGGACCGGGTCGGCGGTGGCGTCCGCGAGCACCGCGATCTCGGTGGGGCCGGCCTCGGAGTCGATGCCGATGCGGCCCTTGAGCAGGCGCTTGGCGGAGGTGACGTAGATGTTGCCGGGGCCGGTGACCAGGTTGACGGGCGCGCAGGGGCCCGCGCCGTACGCGAACATCGCGACGGCCTGGGCGCCGCCGACCGCGTACACCTCGTCGACGCCGAGCAGCGCGCACGCGGCCAGGATCGTCGGGTGCGGCAGGCCGCCGAACTCCTTCTGCGGCGGCGACGAGACCGCCAGGGACTCGACGCCGGCCTCCTGGGCCGGGACGACGTTCATGACGACGGACGACGGGTAGACCGCCCGGCCGCCCGGCACGTACAGGCCGACGCGCTCCACCGGGACCCAGCGCTCGGTGACCGTGCCGCCCGGCGCGACCTGCGTGGTCGTGTCGGTGCGGCGCTGGTCGCGGTGCACGATGCGGGCGCGGCGGATGGTCTCCTCGAGTGCGGCGCGGACCTTGGGGTCCAGCTCCTCGAGGGCACGGGCGATGGCGTCGGCGGGGACCCGGATGTCGGTGAGGCGTACGCCGTCGAAGCGCTCGGTGATCTCGATCAGCGCCTCGACCCCGCGATGATGCACGTCGGCGCAGATGGGGCGGACCGACTCCAGGGCCGCCTCGACGTCGAACTCGGCACGGGGCATCACGTCGCGCAGGGCCGCGGGGCTGTCCAGGACAGCCCGACCGGCGGCGCCGCGCAGATCGATACGGGAGATCACCTGTCCCAGTGTAGGGAGCGCCCTACATAGAGGACTGCGCGTGTCGCGTGGTGAGACGGCACATCGGGGCAACGTGAGACGCGTCACACGGCGTACGGTGCCTCTGGTACGCGTGTGACGATCGCGTCCGGGCGAGGCGGCCGATACGCAGCGTGAACAGCCCTCGGACGCCGGGAGGGGCAGGGCATGGCAATCCTGGACGGCGCTTCGTGGGCGCACTGGGGGCCTGCGGCACGGCGCCGGTCCGGGGCCTGGCCGGGGTCGGTCGTCGCGGGTGCGCTGACCGTGCGGAAGGGCGAGGCGGCGGTGGTGACCGCGGCCGAGTCGGGGCTGATCCGGGTGTACGACGCGGGCACGGGCGAGCCTTTCGGGCCGGGGACGCGTACCGGCCTCGGACACGTACTGGTCGGCAGCGCGGGCGCGGCAAACCCCTCCGATGCCGTAATCGTGCTGGTCGACCGTTCGGGTGCCGGCGAGATCGTGGCGCCGGACTCCTTCGAGCACCGTTCGCTGCCCGGCTCGGGACGCACCGGCGAGTACGTGGCGGCGGCTGCCGACGCGCGAGGCGTCCTGGCCGTACTGCCGTCGCGCGGTGCCGGTCTGGCGGTCGTGGACCCCGAATCGGGCGAGACCGCGGAGATCCCGCTCGGGCAGCACGCGGCGCAGCTGACGGCGGTGACTGCCTTCTCGGCAGACGGCGAACTGCACGCCACAGTGCTCTACCGCGACGGCTCCGCCGAGACCCTCGCGCTGCGGACCGGTACGCAGGTGGCGCAGTGGACGGCGCACGAACCCTGCCGGGCCGCCGCCGCGGCGGTACTCGCCGAGCCGGGACGCGACCCGGTGCTTGCCGCCATCGGCAGTCGAAGCCTGCGGCTGTGGAATCCGATGACCGGTCAGGAGTCCTCTCCCGCCGTGGAGTTGGGCGAACGCGAAGGCGCCCTGCACGTGACCCTACGGCGTACCGACGAGGACGGAGTCGTCGTCGCCTGGTGCGCGTACGACAAGGTCTTCCGCGCAGTCCCGGCCACCGGCGAACGCCTCGCGACGCTGGACCTCGGCGCTCCGGTCCGCTTCCTGGCGTACCGCGACGACGGCGCACTGCTCGTCGCAGGCGCACACGGCATCGCGGCGATGGCCCCGGACGCCACCGGCATCGCGGCAATGACCCTGGACGCCCCCGGCATCGCGGCAATGACCCCGGACGCCCCCGGCACCGGACCGTCCGCCGACCCCGACAACTCCGCACACGCCTCCGCCCAGCTCCCGACCACAGTCTTCGCCGGCCCCTGGGTCCGCGTCCCCGAAGACGTACTCCCCGCCGGCATCACCGACCCCGGCGCCCGCACGGCGCTGACCGAAACCGGACTCCCCGGCTCCGGCTGGTTCGAAGCCGCCCCCGGACTGGCCGACATCGGCCCCGAGGAAGACCCCGAACATCCAGGCCTGTTCGACATCGGCGCACTCGGCGACGACGTAGTCCTGGTCGACGGCGCAAGCGGCGCGGTGCTCATCGTCCACAACGGCCAAGCCGAGCCCGGCAACACCGGCCTCGACGCATTCGTCGCCTGCCTGATCGTCGAAGCCGACGCCGCCGACCGCGCCCCGCAGGGCTTCGCCGACGAGCCAGCCCGAGAGGAATGGCGCACCGACATCCGCACCCGCCTCACCACCGCCGACCCGGCAACCGCAGCGGAGGACTCGTGGTGGACCCTCTGGCTCGACACCCAACCCGGCGGCTATTACTGAGCTGACCGTCCGCAACTGACCGGCGCGGCGCCGGTCACGCCGCTCCGTGATGCGGGGTCAAAGTGAACTCGAACCCCTCGTCCTCGCCTGTTCGGACCCTGACCAGCGCATCGGCGTCCAGGGCTCGCGCGAGCTTAGCGATCACCGCCAGCGTGGGCAGCGCAGAAGCGCTCTCTTCGATACGCGACACCGACTGCTGCTTCATGCCGGCCGCGTCTGCGAGCTTCCGCTGCGACCAGCCCTTGGCAGTACGCAGGTTGTAGACCGCTTCGCCGAACAATCTGGCAGCCCGCGTGGCATCGAACTCGGCGCGCTCGGCGGCGTCCAACGCCGTGACTTCGGCCTTGACGTCCCAACGGCCGTGGCCGCTGCCGCCGGTTCTGCGCGAGACGGGTGCTGGTGCCTGTTCGGCAGCGGGCACATTTTCGGGGACGCTCCCGGTCCCGCCGGTCGGCAGCGCCGTCGAACGCAAGGCGCGGGCACGGCGTCCCGACAGCCCTACCTGTTTCCGCAATGCCGCGCCGGGCGCCGAAGGACTCTCTGCGGCCTGCACTGTCCTCTTTCCAGTGGCCATTGCTCGCCTTCTCCCTGCAGTGCTAGGCGTCTGGTTCCCAGAAGTGCGTTGCCGGTGGATGTTCAGCTTGGCACTCCTTCATGACGGCACGGGCGCGTTCGACCTCGCGCCGCTCGAGGCTTCTGGTCTTGGGGAACACGGTCAAGAGGACGATTCTCCTGCCTGGGGCCAGCCAGTAGGTCAGCCGCATGTTCCGGGGATGCACACGCAGTCTCAGCTCCCGCAGACCACTGCCCAGATAGCGCGCGTGGGGCTCGCCAAGCGTGGTCGGCGCGTCGACGAGAAAGTCGACGGCTTCCAGTGCCTGGCGATACTGCTTCGGCGTCAGCGAGGACAGCCATTCCCCCACCTCCGGCTCGAGTTCGACGTCGTACAACTCGCCGCCTACAACATCCATGTTGTCACTCCTCATCCGCCGGGGCAACCTGCGGCACGGAGCGGGACGGTAGCGACGATCATTACCTTTCGCAGTTGAATGAACACATTGGGCGACATGCACATGTCGCTGTCCGCCCTTCGAGTGACCGGCACTTCCGTGTCGCGACAACTCAGCTTCGACGCAGGCACTTTCGTCGTCAGATCCCGAGCTTGCACGGGCCAGAGCGGGGCTCGCCGAGCGGTTCCCGTCTTCCCTCCGGCACCGGCACCGGCACCGGCACGCTGGCTGCGCCGCCGACGCGTCGGCGATGGCAATCTTGGGGCTGCCAACCGCACGCGGTACGACACGACAACGGGGACTTCACGTGGCCGACCTGCCTGACGATCTGACGCCTGCGGAAGTGCGGGTCTGGGAGGCGTACCGCAACGGGACGCAGTGTGCGTTCGGGGCGGTGGCGGGGCCGCAGGCGTCGGACTGGCCTACTCCGCGGGGGCGGTTCGGGGCCGATTGGGGGCCGGAACGTACCGTGCGGGCCGAGGTGTTGAGCCGTTTGCTGCTCGGCGCAGCGGAGTCGGTGCCAGGGCGTATGCCCGCCCTCGACCTGGTCGGTGCGCGGATCACCGGCAACCTGCACCTTCGCGGTGCGCGCGTGGACGCGTATGTCGCGCTGCGCGGCTGCCACTTCGACGGGCGCGTCACCCTCAACGACGCGACGACGTCGACGATCCGCCTGATGGGCTGCTCGGTCGAGGCGGTCCGCGGGCGGCGTGCGCGGGTTGACGGCGACCTGTGCCTCACGAACTGCCGTATACGGCACGGCATCAACCTGGTCGACGCCCAGGTCGCCACCGATCTGGTGCTGCACGGCAGCCGCATCTTCCCGATGGACGACGGCCGATCCATCAACGCGGACGGCCTGGAGCTCAACCGCGACCTGAGCGCGCACGGCCCGTTCCACGCCACCGGAACGGTCAGCCTGCGCAGCGCGCGGATCGGCGGCCGGGTGACCTTCTTCAGGGCCCGCATCGACGCCCGGCCGGGTTTGGACTCCCGCGGCTTCCGGCACTTGGCGCTCGACGGTGCGTCCATGTACGTCGAGCAGACCCTGCATCTGAGCGACCACTTCGCCGCCACCGGCTCGATACGGCTCAACGACGCGCGGTTCGGCGACGCGATCGTCATCGACCAGGCGGAGATCCTGCGGGACCCCGACGAGGCGCTCGCCATGTGGCGCGTCACCGCACGCACGTTGTCACTGGTCATCGCACCCGACCCGCAAGGCCGCATCCTGATGAGCGGCTCGCAGTTCGGTGCACTTACCGACACCCCGGACACCTGGCCGGACGCGGGCCGCATCGCCATCGGCGGCATGACGTACACCGTGCTGCGGTCCACACGTCCGATGACCCTCGACCAGCGCCTCACCTGGCTCGCGCACGCGACGCCGGAGTACGAACCGCAGCCGTACGAACAACTCGCCACGGCGTACCGGGCCTCGGGGCAGGACGAGGAGGCGCGCAGCGTCTTGCTGGCCAAGCAGCGCCGCAACCGCGAGACGCTCCGCCCCGCAGGCCGGATCTGGGGCCACATCCAGGACGCGGCCATCGGCTACGGCTACCGCCCCGCCCGCGCGCTCTCGTGGCTCGTCGCCCTGATCGCCATAGGCACGGTCGCGTTCAGCATCGACCGCCCGACCCCCATCAAGGCCGACGAAGCCCCGCACTGGAACGCCTTCTTCTACACCGTCGACCTGCTGCTCCCGGTCGTCACCTTCGGCCAGGAAGCCGCCTGGAACCCCGGCGGCTGGGCCCAGTGGGTCGCGTACACCTTGATCATCCTCGGCTGGATCCTCGCCGGCGCCGCAGCCGCAGGCGCCACAAGAGTCCTCAACCGCGCGTAACAGGGTTCGAAACCAGACCTGTTCGCAGGGCGCCGGCCGCAGTGCTTCCTCGTCGAACAGCAGCGGCTCGATCTCACCCAGCAGCGCCGGGCGCAGCGGAGCGCTACGGCCAGAGCAGCTGATAGGTGGGGTTCTCGACGGCGGTGTCGCTGAAGATCTCGCCGTTGAACTCGCCGCGGAGGCCGCGGTAGAGCACCTCGAGAAACGGCATATCCAACTCCCGCTGATCGGCGCCGTAGTCGAGCAGCACGGGGCCGTTGGCGTGCTCGGCGCCTTCGACTGCGACCAACCACCCCACGCCCATGTGGTTATGGCCGATGGGAAAGTACCCGCCGGCTTGTGGGTACGCCACGAAATCGATGCTTTGCGGATGCCATTCACGCATGGACTCGTAGGCGTACACGTGCGATTCCACCTTCCAGCGCAGGTCCGCTGCGTCAGGGCCGGCGGGGGCCCGTGGGTGGAAGAGGACCAGTTCGTCTCCCAGGATGCACGGCCCGTAGCTGGAGACGAACGCCTTGTAGTCCATCGGCAAGCGCACGTCGAAATCGTTCTCGAACTCCGTCCAGTCCGCGTCGACGTCATGGCGCAGTCGAGGTTCGCCGATGAGGGTGCGGAACGACTCAAGGTTCACCAGGCCTCCGTTCACTGCGGGTCGCGGCAGGTGAGGAGGTCGCCTACGGTGCAGTCGAGGGCGTGGCAGATGGCCGTCAGGGTCGAGAACCGGATGGCCTTTGCCCTGCCGTTCTTCAGGATCGACAGGTTGACGACGGTCACGCCTACTTCCTCCGCGAGTTGGGTGAGGGTCATGCCGCGGGCGGCGAGGAGTCGGTCCAGGTGGACCTCTACGCGGTGTTCCTCTTCCGGTGGCATCAGACCAGGCCCTCGACGTCGGCGCGCAGGCGGGTGCCGCGGCGGAAGACCTCGGACAGGGCGGCAACGAGGATGCCGATCAGAATCGGGGGCCACGTGAAGGTGACTCCGGTGTCGATCAAGTACTGGGCCCCGCTGTTCCCGATCAAGGAGCCGGTGGTGAGGGACTCGACGATGGGGTCCAAGGTGCCGAAGGCGATCACCAGAGCCGAGATCGCGGTGACGCGGCGGGCGTTGGCCGGGACGAAGGGGTCGCCCGCTTTCAGGGTGCGGACGACGCGCAGCAGTAGGTAGACCACGGCTAGTGCAAGGCCGGCGCTGACCAAGCGCGGCAGCGCCAGCATCACGCGTTCCTTGAAGCTCGGGTCGGCGAAGCTCAGTTCTCCGGTGGAGCCTTCGGTCAGAGCGAACGAGCCTTGGCGGAGGATGTCGGCCCCGTCTCCGCCCCCGCCCAGCGGCACGGCCCTGCTGGTGATGACCGGGTCGATGATCCCGACTATGCCGAGCAGCGGCATGGCCATGCCTACGACCAGGACGACGACGCCGATCGCGGCGAGCAGGATCTCAAGTGTCTTGCTGTCCACGCGCTGCCACTGTGCGACGCTCATGCGACCCCCATATCGTTTATCGATACGAACGATAAACGATATGGGAGCTGTTGCGGAAGACCGGGTCGCAGGAGAGGTTGACTTCAAGTTCGGTTCAACTTCTAGCGTCGGTGCAGACGAAAGGAGTTCGGCTGTGACGACGCTGGTTACAGGTGCGACGGGGAACACGGGCAAGCATGTGGTCGCGGAGCTGGTCCGCCGCGGGGAGCATGTGCGGGCGCTGACGCGAGATCCGGGGGCAGCAGCGGGGTTGTTCCCGGACGGGGTGGAGCCGGTCGCGGGGACGCATGCCGAGCCGGGGGCGTTGGGGGACGCGCTGGCCGGGGTGGACCGGCTGCACATCACCGTCACGTCGGGACTCGCCGAGGTGGGGCCGGAGTTGGTGCAGCGCGCGGTCGATGCGGGAGTACGGCGCATCACCGTGCTGTACGGGGGCTACGTGGGACCGGTCGAGCAGGCCGTGGCGGAATCGGGCGTGGAGTGGACGCGGCTGGAGCCGCAGGAGTTCATGTCCAACACGCTGACCTGGGCGGAGTCGATCCGCAGCGACGGGGCAGTGCGCGAGCCGTACGACTTCCCCAGCGCACTGGTCCACGAGGGCGACATCGGCGCGGTGGCCGCGCTGGCTCTGCTGGAGGACGGGCACAACGGGCAGGTCTACAACCTGACCGGTCCCGAGCTCCTGACGAGCAGCGAGCGGCTCGCGATGCTGGGCAAGGCGATCGGGCGCGGCATCGGCTTCGTACGCATCACGCACGAGCAGGCGGTCGAGCGGCTTATGGCGAACGGAGTTTCGCACGCCGACGCCGACTACGTGGTCGGCTGGTACGCCAATCCGCCGGCGGAGGCCGCGACGGTCGACCCCACGGTGGAGAAGCTTCTCGGGCGTCCGGCCCGGACATTCGCGCAGTGGCTGGAGCAGCACGCGGACCGCTTCCGCGGGTCCGCGTAGGGTCCCGGATAGTCACGCCGTCACGCCGTCACGCCGTCACGCCGTCACGCCGTCACGCGGTCCGGCGCGTCCTGCCGTCCCGGTCGTTCCCCGGCCGGCCGGTCGTTCCGCTCGTTCCACTGATTCCGGCGGATCCGGGACAGCCGCCGCCGGACAGGACCGGCACCGGCAACCCCGGCCAGCCCCACCGCCACCGCCGCAAAGAAGGCGCCGAGCCATACGTGCTTGGTCAGTTCGTAGTACCCGTCGCCCCACACCGCCACCGCACATGTGGTGAGCGCAAGTGCCGCGGAGACGGCGGCCAGGAGGAGGAGCCCGGTCGTGGGAGTGTGTCCCCGGCCGGGCTCCGGGCCTATGCGGCGGCGGAAGCGCTGGTTCGCGTACCGCACGGGTCCCAACACGGTCAGCCCGCTCAACAGCAGGAAGCCGACCGCGCCATTGCCCGCCGCGTTGACCGCGCCGACCGCGACGTACGGCGTGTCCATGGTGATGCGGATCTTGCCCTTGTCCGGCCCGCCCCCGAACTCGTACGCGGCCAGGTAGTTGTTCCGTACGCCCTGCGTCGCGGCTATCCCGGTGGTCAGCAGGCGGTAGCCGATCTCGGGGTTGCGGGCTATGTACTCGGCGGTGCGGGCCCGGGTCTCCTCGATGTCGAACTTGAAGTAGTGCTGCCAGTCGGGCTGCACCTTGCGGTCCTGGTCCGGCCACTCCTCCATGCCCACCAGCGGCCCGAAGGACTCGGGCAGGCCGAGGTCGGCGAGGGAGCCGCCGTTGCGCTGCACTTCGAGGGCGACCGCACCGAGCACGAAGTCGCCGGTGGTGAGTTCGTTGAAGTTGAGTTCGCGGGACCAGGTCTCCCCCGCCTTGTACCACTGGGCCGCCGGCACCAGCAGCGCCGCGCACATGCCGAGCGACACCAGCCTCGGGAGCACCAGCCGCGCCCAATACGCCACCCGGCGCGGCCGGAAGGGGCGGGGTTCGACGAGCCGGGTGCACAGCAGGACCGCGACGCCGACGCCGATCAGCGGCAGGTTCGCCTGCTTCGCCAGTCCCCCGTACGCAGCCCCGAACAGGACGAGCGCGACCGAGGTGAAGCGCTCGGCGTACGCCCGCACCGGATTGGCGAGCAGCCCCGCCGCACCGATGAGCAGCGCGACCGACCCGACCAGCCCCGCCGATTCGGAGAACGGCGACATGAAGAAGCGCGACATCGCCGGGGCGACGGCCGCAAAGCCGATCACGGCAAGGGCGCACATCCCCGGTCGGCCCCAGCGCCGCAGGAGCAGGACGCCGCATCCGACGACCACGCCGAGCATCGAGGACTCGACCGCGGCGAGCTTGCGAAGACTGAAGGTCCCGGTGTCCGGGACCAGGGCGTTCAGCAGGAGCCGGCGCGTCGTGGGATAGACCACATCGGCCCAGCAGTCCTGCCCCTCGCCGACCTGGTACTCGTGGACGACGCCTATCTGCCCGTTCCACCGCTGCGAGGGCGTGTCCGGCAGCAGTCCGGACGGGCAGGTCAGCCGCGGCCCGTCGCCGTTGTCGGCGGCGCCGTACACGGTCCCGACGACCCCGGTCACCAGCCAGACCGTGCCGATGGTCAGCACCGCGACCAGCACCGCGCCGGCCTTCCAGCGCCAGGACGCCTTCTCCGCGGTCTTCGGGCGGCTGCCCGCGGACCCGGTTCCGCCCGCCCCGGCCGCTCCGGCCGCGGAACCGGCCTCGGCTATGTGCGCTTCGCTGGACGGCCTGGTGGCCACGGCAGACATCGGAAAAACACCACCAGGACATCGCGTGACGGACCGTCCGGCGCGGGCCGGACGGGCTGGACTGGACAGGGGGCGAAGGCGGGCGGACCGGTGCCGTCGGTCCGCCGCCGCGATCGTTTCGGACCCCCAAGATATCCAGCGCGCCGCCCCTGATGTCGCCGAGGTGACGTGACGGGATGTCACATTCCGGTACCTGTCGCCGCGGATCCCGGTGCAGCCCCGGCAGGCCCGCCCCGCGCGATTCCGGACTGCGGCGCCATCTCCCCGCGCCGGCAGGCGGATCGCGGTGCCCGGCCGCGGCCGTCGTCCCGGGTTGTGGAAAAGTCCCCCGGGGTGACACCGGGTGCAGGACTAGGCTTGGGTTCCGTGACCGACCGGCTCCCGTTGTTTCCGCTCAACTCGGTGTTGTACCCGGGTCTTGTGCTGCCCTTGAACATCTTCGAGGAGCGGTACCGGCGCCTTGCCCGCGACCTCATCGCGCTGCCCGAGGACGAACGGCGCTTCGGAGTCGTGGCCCTGCGCGCCGGCCAGGAGGTCGGCGACCTGCCGGTCGACGCCGTGGACGCGGTGTTCCCGCTGGGCTGCACCGCCGAGGTCGCCTCGATCCGGCCGCACGCGGACGGCCGGTTCGACATCGTGGCCACCGGCGCGCAGCGCTTCCGGCTGCTGTCGGTCGACAGCACCGGCCCGTACCTGGTCGGCGAGGTCGAGTACCTGGACGAGCCGAAGGGCGACGACGCGGCCGTCCTCGCACTCGCCGTCACGCAGGCGTTCGCGGAGTACCAGCGCCGGCTCCTCGGTGCGCAGGGCCGCAGCCCGATCGAGATGCCCGAGCTGCCGGACGACCCGGTGGTGCTGTCGTACCTGGTCGCGGCCGCGGTCGTGCTGGATCTGCCGGACAAGCAGGGCCTGTTGGTGGCGCGCGACGGCACCGTCCGGCTGCGCGAGGAGTTGTCGCTGCTGCGCCGCGAGAACGCGCTGCTGCAGCATCTGCGCGCGCTGCCCGCGGTCGAGCTGCTCCGGGCAAGCACGGAACCGAACTGAAGGGCTGCCGTACGTGGCGAAGAGCAAGGCCGCCCGCGGCGGCACAGGCACCCCGGCGACCGTCGCCCTGACCCGCGAAGGCGTCGCGTTCACGCTGCACGCGTACACGCACGACCCGGACGCGGCGTCGTACGGCGAGGAGGCCTCGGCCGCACTCGGCGTCTCCGCGGACCGCGTGTTCAAGACGCTGCTCGCGGACGTGGACGGGTCGCTCACGGTCGGCGTGGTCCCGGTCGCGGGGAAGCTCGACCTCAAGGCCCTGGCCGCCGCGGTCGGCGGCAAGCGCGCCGCGATGGCCGACCCGGCCGCGGCCGAGCGGGTGACCGGCTATGTGGTCGGGGGCATTTCCCCGCTGGGCCAGAAGAAGCGGCTCCCCACGGTGGTGGACGCGAGCGCGCTGGCGCACCCCACGGTGTTCGTGTCGGCCGGCAAGCGCGGCCTGGAAATCGAGCTGGCTCCGGCCGACTTGGTCCGCCTGACCGGCGCCGGGACCGCGGAGATCGGCCGAGCCTGAGACCCGCCCCCGGCGCGTACGCGGGTGCGCCCGCGCTCAGTCGTCGCGCTTGGTGAGGTCCGGCCCCGCGGACGGCGGCTGCGCGCTGCCCGGAGCGGCGTCCTCGCCGGCGCCGCCGGACGCCGTGCCGCCGTTGGTGCTCGGCGGGGCGTACGGGTCTGCCTGCGCGGCACCCGGAGTGCCATACGGCGTGCCGGACATCATCGGCTGACCGCCCGTCCACGCCCCCTTGGGCGGCAGGCCCAGGTTCTTGCGCTCCTGGTCGCGGGCGCCGAAGCCGGCGGTCAGGCACATGAAGAGCAGCAGCGACGCCATCGGCCACAGGTAGAGGACGCCCTTGGCCTGGATGCGCAGCGGCTCGTCGTACTCGATGCGGCCGTCGCGCTCCAGGTAGAACGAGCCAAAGTGGTCGGGGCCGAGCGCCGCGCCGATCTTGTACGCGACGTACGCGCCGAGCAGACCGCCCACGCCGAGGCCCGCGCCGACGCCGATGCCGTACTTGCGGCCGCCCTTCCAGAACGCGACGGCGGCCACCAGCAGGCCCGCGCAGATGCCGATGATGCCGAACCAGCCGTCCCGGGCGAACTCCGACTCAGGCTTGGCGCTGGGCCGCAGGTAGTCGACGTGGTCGACGACGATGCGCGGGATGTCCGGCGCGACGGCGTACCAGATGGCGCCCACCGCGGCAGCCAGGACCAGGCAGGCCGCCACCACGATCAGGCCCGCGATCACATCGCCCTTGGCGGCCGCCCACAGGTCCACCGGCTGCCGCGGCGCGGCGTGGCCCGGGAACGCCCAGGACGCCGAACCGGGTGCCGAGCCGGGCATCGGGCCAGGCATCGGTCCGGGCATCGGTCCGGGCGTCTGGCCGGGCTCGCTGCCGTGCGGACCGGACTGGCCGTACGCGGTGCCGGGCAGGCCGGGGCCGGCCGGGTCCGGGCCCGGGTTCGAAGCCGGGGCCGGGTTCTGGTCGGAGTGCCAGGGCGACGTCATACGGTCAGCGTCCCATGATCGTGGTCGGGTCGGCCGGTCGGCACGGGCCGACGCGGCAAGGTGTCGCACCGGCCGCGCACCCGCACACCCGCGCAGCGGGCGGGCGGCGGGGCGGTGCGCCGGTCAGTTGCGGGCGCTGCGGCGGAAGGCCCAGGTCGCCACGGTGAGCATGGCCACGCCCACGCCGGCGCAGACCGCGAGGTTCGCCGCGAAGGCCGTCCAGTCGGGGGTGCCGTAGGTCGCGATGAAGGCGTCCACCCCGTAGGAGGACGGCAGCAGGTCGCGGCCCAGTTCGATGATCCACGGCATCCGGTCCACCGGGATGATGCCCAGCAGCAGCGCCGCGGACATGCCCAACTGGCCCAGCAGTGTGGCGAGTTCCTGGCGCGGTGCGAGCAGTCCGCAGACCGCTCCGACGCCCGCGAGCGCGGCTCCGGACAGCGGGACGACGAGCAGCAGCGCCCACAGGTTGGCCAGCGGCAGCTGGAACATCAGGGCGCCGATGACCGCGGTGGCGACCGTGCCGGGCAGCGTGAACGAGGCGTACGCGGCGGCCATGCCGAGCACCACCGCCGCCGGGCGGACCGGCAGCGTCATGTAGTAGTCGAGGGCGTTCGCGGCGCGCAGCGCGCCGAAGTGCTGGGCCAGCAGGTTGAGGGCGACGAACGCGACGACCAGGACGCTGGAGCCCGCCACGACCGCCTCGCGGGCGCTGTCCGAGCCGGTGTCGACCACGCCGCGCATCAGGATCATGATGCCGACCGACTGGAAGACCGCGACGAACAGCAGCGGCACGCGCGAGACCCGGGTGCGGGACAGCTGCGCCCGGTAGACCGCGGCCAGCCCGGCCCACAGCGGAGTGGCCGGGGCGAGCGGCACCCCGCCGCCGGGAGCGTCCGGGGCGGTCGGCGCGGCTGCGTCCGTCCGCGGGGTGTCCAATGCCTGGGTCATCCCTTGACCAGCCCTTCGTGCCGTCCGCCGAGGGCGAGGTACGCGTCCTCCAGGCTCGGCGTCGACAGCGTGAAGTCGTCCAGTACGGCGAACGCCGGGCCCGAGGTGACCGCGGCCAGCAGTTCGCGGGCGGTGGCCGGGTCCATGCGGGTGGTCCAGCGGCGCCCGATGCGCACCGCGTCGCGGGCCAGCCGGGCGACCGCCGGGTCGTCGAGCGGCGGTTCGCCGCGCCACACGAGTTCGAGGCGGACCTCGTCGCCGACCGCGGCCTTGAGCCCGCCGGGCGTGTCGCAGGCGATGACGCGGCCTTCGTCGAGCACCGCGACGCGGTCGAGGACGGTCTCGGCCTCGATGACGTTGTGCGTGACGAGCAGCACGGTGGTGCCGTGCTCGGCGCGGCGCCGGTCGATGGCCGCCCAGACGGCGCGGCGGGCCACCGGGTCCATGCCGGTGGTCGGCTCGTCCAGGACGAGGACCGGCCGGTCGCCGACCAGGGCGGTGGCCACGCAGGCGAGCCGCCGCTGGCCGCCGGAGAGCCTCTTGAGCGGCCGCTCGGCGAGGTCGGTCAGGCCCAGTTCGGCGACCACCGCGGAGCGCGCCGCGCGGGCCGCCTCCGGGCTCAGCGCGCGCAGCCGGGCAGTGGTCTCGATGGCCAGCGCGACGGTCAGTTCGTCGAGGGCGCCGGCCTCCTGGCCGAGGTAGGCGACCAGCCGCGGGGCCACGTCGGGGCGCCGCACGACGTCGTACCCGAGCAGGTCGACGGAGCCCGCGTCCGGCCGCAGCAGGCCGGTGAGCTGGCGGACCAGGGTGGACTTGCCGGCGCCGTTGGGGCCGAGCAGGCCGAAGATCTCGCCGCGCCGGATGTCCAGGTCGATGTCCACGTTGGCGTGCACGGTGGTGCGGGCCGTGCGGCGGCCGGTGCGGTACGTCTTGGTCAGGCCGGCGACCCGGTAGCACGAATCGGCGGGGCCGCGGGCGGCTCCCGGTTCCGGGGCCGCGGCTCCCCCGCCCTTGGTGAAGGCTGCGCCGAGCATGGCCACGCTGTGCCTCTCCTGGCCTCTCCCGCCCGTGCGGCCGCTGCTGCGGCTCCGCCAGGGTGACGTGTGACGTGTGGATGCTGCCGGTCCGGTCCGGACTCCGCCGTCCCGGCGGGGGCAGAGTCCGCCGACCCAAAACTCTACGTGGCGCTGCGCCCTCCGCGTGCCGCACCCCTGGCCAGTGCCTGCCGGGCGCGCGCCCACTGGTCGCGGGGCAGGACCGCGCCGCGCCATCGGATGTCGCGCAGGGCGCGCTCCTGGTCGGCGGGCAGCCGCCGGGCTGCGTACGCGGCTCCGATCTTGAGCAGCGTCCAGGGCCGGGACGGCAGTCCGACGCGGGCGAGTTCGCGCTTGAGGTTGGGCCACCACACGGTGGTGGCGTCCATGAGCGCGTCCTCGGCGCCGTCGAGGCGCTTGAAGCCGGCCAGACGGCCGACCGTGCGTGATATCGCCCACTGGATGACGACGGCGATGACGAAGAGCACCAGCAGGGCGACGCCGAGCGGGATGGTGACCCCGCCGAACAGGAGCAGCACGCCGAAGACGAGCAGCACGTACTTCAGCAGGAAGATGAACTCGAGCCGGCCGAGGACCAGCTTGCCCGCGATGTAGCGGACCAGGAGCGCGGCCTGAGCGGTCGTCAGCTTGGTGTCGACGTCGTCCGCGGCGCCTTCGCCGGCCTTGGCGAACGAGGGCCCGGCGGCCGGGCCGCCCGCAGCGTCGCGCCGGTCCGCCTCGCGGGCCGCCTGCTGGAGTCTGCGGCCGCCCTTGGCGGCCCCCACCCCCCCCAAGCCCCGGAGGACCCAACCGGCCAATCGCA
>NZ_JAKFHA010000016.1:18562-32911 GCF_021502675.1 Yinghuangia soli | reverse complement strand
CCCGCGGGGGGCCGCGGGGCCGCCCGGGGGGCCGCCTGGTGTTGTCGGCGGCCGCCTTGGGCGCCCGCCAGCCCGGCCTTGCCGAGTCTGGACCAACCGGCCATGCGCTCGCTCCTCAGTCGGGTCGCGCGGTCGCGCCGACAGGTGTCCGGCTGCTTTCCCCCGCAGACCACCCCATCGTGCCACGGCCGCGCCCCGAGCCTCGCGCATGCGCGCGACCGGTGACCCGGTCCGGGTCAGCCGTTCTTGCCCGGCCGGGGGTCCGGCCGTTCGGTGCGCAGGTCGGGCTGCGGTGCGGGCTGCGGCTCGGACGGGTGCGCGTGCTGCCGGCCGTTGGTCATGTCGTCCCCGTTTCCCCCCGGGCTCGGTGCCCGGGGCCTCGGTGGCCGCACCTGACCGTGCGGCCACATAGGAGACAACGACTCTACGTGCACGGAAGTTCACGCATGGGGCGTTTGACCGGATAGATATGTGCCGGTTGCTCCGGTGTAAGCCCCGGATTCCACCGCTTCGCCCGGCCCGGGCGGCGACTTTTCACGCCCGATTTGCCCCCGGCAGGCGCCTGGCCTGCGACGCTTCCGCGGCGCCGGGGAAGGCACCCGGAGGCTCGCCCGGAAGTAGTCCGCGAGTCGGTGCGCCGATGCTCCGGCTGTCCGCGAGATTGCGTAAGGTGGGGGCCTCCCCGGCCCCGGCGTCCCCCTGGGCCGCGGTTGTTCGGCGTACCTCGCGGGGGCGCAATCGAGAAAAGTGACGGAGGGCTCGTGTCCACTGACAGCTTCGTCCACCTGCACGTACACACCGAGTATTCGATGCTCGACGGTGCGGCGAAGAACGGCAAGATGTTCGCCGAAGTGGAACGGCTCGGCATGCCGGCGGTCGCGATGTCCGACCACGGCAACATGTTCGGGGCGTACGAGTTCTTCCAGATCTCCAAGAAGTCGCCGGTCAAGCCGATCATCGGCATCGAGGCGTACGTCGCCCCCAGTTCGCGGCACAACCGCAAGCCCGAGTTCTGGGCGACCGCGGGTTCGCGCAACACCGACGACGCGAGCGGCGAGGGCGGCAAGGACGTCTCCGGCGGCGGCCGCTACACGCACATGACGATGTGGGCGGAGAACGCCCAGGGCCTGCGCAACCTGTTCCGGCTGTCCTCGCTGGCGTCCATCGAGGGCTACTACATGAAGCCCCGCATGGACCGCGAGATCATCGCGCAGCACTCCGCGGGCATCATCGCGACCACCGGCTGCCCCTCCGGCGAGGTCCAGACCCGGTTGCGGCTCGGGCAGTTCGACGAGGCGATCAAGGCGGCATCGGCGTACCAGGACATCTTCGGCAAGGAGAACTACTTCCTGGAGCTGATGGACCACGGGCTCGACATCGAGCGCACGGTCCGCGAGGACCTCCTGCGGATCGCCAAGCAGCTGGACATCCCGCTGCTCGCGACCAACGACTCGCACTACGTCACCGAGGACCAGGCCGACGCGCACGACAACCTGCTGTGCGTGGGCGTGGGCAAGAACAAGGACGACCCGAACCGCTTCAAGTTCAACGGCTCGGGCTACTACATCAAGTCGTCCGAGGAGATGCGCTCGCTGTTCGGCGAGCTGCCCGCGGCGTGCGACAACACGCTGCTGATCGCGGAGCGCATCCAGCCGTACGACGAGGTCTTCAACTACGTCGACCAGATGCCGCAGTTCGACGTGCCCGAGGGCGAGACGCAGGCGAGCTGGCTGCGCAAGGAGTGCGACCGCGGCCTGGAGCTGCGCTACGGCAGCAACCCGCCCGCCGACGTCCTCGAGCGCCTGGACATGGAGCTGTCGGTCATCTCGCCACTCGGCTTCGACTCCTACTTCCTCGTGGTCGCGGACATCTGCAAGTACGCCCGCGACAACGGCATCCCGGTCGGCCCGGGCCGCGGTTCCGCGGCCGGCTCGCTGGTCGCGTACCTGACCCGCATCACCGAGCTGGACCCGATCGAGCACGGCCTGCTGTTCGAGCGGTTCCTGAACCCGGAGCGCGTCTCCCCTCCCGACGTCGACATCGACTTCGACGACCGCCAGCGCGACCAGATGGTCCGCTATGTGTCGGAGAAGTACGGCGACGCCTACACCGCGCAGGTGAACACCTTCGGCACCATCAAGGCCAAGGCGGCCGTGAAGGACGCCTCGCGCATCCTGGGCTTCCCGTTCGCGATGGGCGACCGCATCACCAAGGCGATGCCGCCGGACGTGATGGGCAAGGGCGTTCCGCTCGCCGACATGTTCAACCCGGAGCACCCGCGCTACAACGAGTGCACCGAGATCCGCGCGCTCTACGAGAGCGACCCCGAGGTCAGGCGCGTGGTCGACACGGGCATGGGCATCGAGGGGCTGATCCGCGGCACCGGCGTGCACGCCGCCGCGGTCATCCTGTCCCGCACCCCGCTGCTCGACCTGATCCCGCTGCACCGCCGCGACAAGGACGGCGTGATCATCACCGGCTTCTCGTACCCGCAGTGCGAGGAAATGGGCCTGATCAAGATGGACTTCCTGGGTCTGCGGAACCTGGGCATCATCGACCACTGCATCAAGATCATCAAGGAGAACCGCGGCGAGGACGTCAGCACCGACAACCTCCCGCTGGACGACAAGAAGACGTACGAGCTGCTCGCCCGCGGCGAGACGCTGGGCGTCTTCCAGCTGGACGGCGGGCCCATGCGCGCGCTGCTCAAGCTGATGAAGCCCACCGAGTTCGCCGACCTTTCGGCCGTCTCGGCGCTGTACCGGCCCGGTCCGATGGGCATGAACTCGCACATCAACTACGCGCTCCGCAAGAACGGGCAGCAGGACATCGAGCCGATCCACCCCGAGCTGGAGGAGCCCCTCAAGGAGGTCCTCGGCCCGACGTACGGCCTGATCGTGTACCAGGAGCAGGTGCAGCTGGCCGCCCGGGTGCTGGCCGGCTACACGCTCGGCGGCGCGGACCTGCTGCGCCGCGCGATGGGCAAGAAGAAGAAGGAAGTCCTGGACAAGGAGTTCATCCCCTTCCAGGACGGCATGCGCAAGAACGGCTACTCGGACGAGGCGATCAAGGCGGTGTGGGACGTCCTCGTCCCGTTCGCCGGCTATGCGTTCAACAAGTCGCACTCGGCGGCGTACGGCCTGGTGTCGTACCACACGGCCTACCTCAAGGCGAACTACCCCGCGGAGTACATGGCCGCGCTCTTGACCTCGGTCGGCGACGACAAGGACAAGATGGGTGTGTACCTCTCCGAGACGCGGCGCATGGGCATCAAGGTGCTCTCCCCCGACGTCAACGAGTCGGCGGTCGAGTTCACCGCGGTCGGCGAGGACATCCGCTTCGGCCTGACCGCGGTGCGCAACGTGGGCGCCAACGTCGTCGAGTCGCTGATGAAGACCCGCAAGGCGAAGGGCAAGTACACGTCCTTCCAGGACTTCCTGTCCAAGGTCGAGATCGTGGTGTGCAACAAGCGCACGATCGACTCGCTCATCAAGGCGGGTGCGTTCGACTCGCTCGGGCACAGCCGCAAGTCGCTGTGCGCGGTGCACGAGACCGCGGTCGACGCGGTCATCGGGCTCAAGCGGCAGGAGGCCAACGGGCAGTTCGACCTGTTCGGCGGCGGCTCCGACGAGCCGGACGACAAGCCGGCCGTGGGCCTCGACTTCAAGCTGAGCGACGACGAGTGGCCGCGCAAGCAACTCCTGTCCACCGAGCGGGAGATGCTGGGCCTGTACGTCTCCAGCCACCCGCTGGACGGCGCCGAGCACATCCTGGCCCGCAACCGCGACATGTCGATCGCCGACCTGGTCGGCAGCGGCCAGACCGAGGGCTTCGTCAAGCTCGCCGGGCTGATCACCGGGGTGGACCGGCGCATCAACAAGGGCGGCAACCCCTGGGCGATCGTCACCATCTCGGACCACGACGCGTCCATCGAGGTGCTGTACTTCCCGAAGAACTACCTGCTGTTCGCGCAGGAGTTCATCGAGGACAACGCGGTGTCGATCCGCGGCCGCATCAACGAGCGCGACGGCGCCCTGTCGGTGTTCGGCGAGGAGCTGATCCCGCTCGACATCTCGGCCGCCGAGCACGGCGGCAAGCCGCCGGTGATCCTCAAGGTGCACGAGCGCCGCATCACCCCGGACCTGGTACGCCGCCTCAAGTCGGCGATGCTGGCGCACCCGGGCGACGTCGAGGTGCGGCTGCGGATGGAGAACCGCCTCGGCGGCTCGACGCTGATGCGGCTCAACCCGACCGTGGAGAACAACAACGCGTTCGCCTCCGAGATCAAGGTGCTGCTCGGGCCGGATTCGTGGGTCGTGTGACGCCGGGCCCGGACAGCAGTACCGGACCCGGCGCGTTCGGCGCGCAGGACCCGTACACCGACGAGGAGTCGCACCGCCTGCACGGCATGGACATGGCCGTGCAGGAAGACGCTCCCCTGTGCCTGCGCTGCGAGGGGCCCGGGATCCTGGAGGCCCGCGTCCCGCACGTCTGGGACAACGGCTACGGCGAGCCGCTGCCGTGCCTGCGGGTCCTGGTGCTGTGCCCGGGCTGCGACCAGGCCGATCCCGCGGCCGCCGAACTCCTCGCGCTGTTCGGCGTGGACGACCTGATCGACGACGCCAATGCGGAGCTCTTCACCGCGCTGGTCGGGCCGTGGGTGGAGGCCGTGAGCGCCCGCCCCGCGGACCCCGCGACGCTGGTCGACGTCGGGGATTCCTGACGGGTCCGGTCCGCTCCGGGCGCCGTGCGGCATCCAGTTCCCGCGGGGACGGGCTCGGAACCCGCGGGCCGGGAGCAGGCACCGGCCGGCCGATGGTGTGATGCTGCGCGGCCGGCTGCCGCCGCGCCGCTTCGCCGCACCACCGCCTCCGAAGGGCCGGGCCCGCACATGACGACCGATTCCGTCGACACCCTCATCGTCGGCGGCGGCCCCGCCGGCTTGTCCGCCGCGCTGTACCTGGCCCGCTACAACCGCCGCGTGCTGGTCTTCGACACCGGCCACGGGCGTTCGACACACCACCAGACCAACCGCAACTACCTGGGCTTCCCGGGCGGCATCTCCACCATCCTTCTGCGCGAGCTGGCCCGCGAACAGCTCGCGCACTACCCGGAGATCGTCTTCGCGCAGCACACCATCACGCACGCCGAAGGCGACGCCGAGGCCGGGTTCACCGTGACCGCGCAAGGCCGCACCTGGCACGGCCGATCGCTGCTGCTGGCCACCGGGGTCCTGGACCACTTCCCGCACTTCCCGCGCTGGGAGTCCTATGTGGGCCGCAGCATGTTCTGGTGCATCACCTGCGACGGCTACGAGAACCGCGGCCGCGACATCCTGGTGGTCGGGCACACCGACGCCGCGGCCGGCGAGGCCATGCAGCTGCACAGCCTGACCGACCGGGTCCGGCTGCTGACCAACAGCCGCGCCGACGACATCAGCGCCAAGTTCCGGGCCCGCCTCGACGCGGCCGGCATCCCCGTCTTCCACGACCGCATCAAGGACGTCGAGGGCGTCGACGGCCGGCTCAAGGCGGTCCTCACGCACGGCGGCCTGCGCCTCGAACTCGACTCGCTGTTCAGCATCCAGGGCGCGACGCCGGAGACCCGGCTCGCCCAGCAGCTCGGCGTGCGGCTGGCGCCGAGCGGCTGGATCGAGGTGGACACCGAGCAGAAGACCTCGGTGGCCGGCGTGTACGCGGCGGGCGACGTGACCAGCCTGCATTCGCACCAGGTGACCACCGCGGTGCACGAGGGGGCCCAGGCCGCATCCGCGGCGAACTACTTCCTCTATCCTCCGGAGCTCAAAGCCGATTGATCATGGGGGCGGGGCACGGCATGAGCGCACTGGAAGGCAGAACGGACGAGGCGGTCGAGGCCGCGGTCGAGGTCGAGATACCGGCGGCCGCGGAGTCGGGGGAATCCGAGGCCCGGGAGCAGAAGGTCACCTGGGGCGAGCTGTTCTTCGACGTGGTGTGGGTGTTCGCGGTCACCCAGCTCGCCACCTCGCTCGCCTACTCGCACGGGCCCGGCGGGGCCGCCAAGACGCTGCTGCTGATCGTGCCGCTGTGGTGGTGCTGGGTCGGCGCGACCGTGCTGGGCAACACCGCGGGCGAGGCGGTCGACACCCCCAAGGTCCGCTTCACGCTGTTCGCGCTGGCCGGCTGCGGGCTGGTGATGGCGGTCGGCATCCCGCGGGCGTTCCAGTCCGGCGGCCACGGCGGCGCGCTGCTCTTCGCCCTCGCGTACGTGGTGCTCCGCAGCCTGCTGTGGGCGTCGCTGCGCAGCCGGCCGGCCTTCCGGGGCAACGGCTGGAACCCGTTCACCTGCGCGCTCGCGGTGGCCGGGCCGCTGTTCCTGCTGGGCGCGGTCCTCGAGGGGCCCGGCCGGGTGGCCGCCTGGTCGGCCGCCGCGGCCGTGGAGATCGGCGGCTGGGTGCTGCTCAGCGGCAAGCTGGACAAGGTGCGGTTCGAGACGTCGCACCTGCCGGAGCGCTTCGGGCTGTTCCTGATCATCGCGCTGGGCGAGACCGTGATGGCAGTCGGCACGCAGGCCTCCGACCACCCCATCACCGCGTCCCGGCTGGTGGTCCTGGGCATCGGCTTCGTGATGATCGTGGCGCTGTGGTGGACGTACTTCCACTACGGGGCCCCGGCCGCACGGCACAGCCTGGAGACCGACCCGAAGCAGTCCCGGATCGTGCGGGAGATCTTCACGTACTGCCATGCCTCGTACGTCACCGCGATCATCTGCATCGCGGTCGGCCTCAAGAAGGCGATGGCGCACCCGATGGACGCCCCCTCGGGGACGCCCGCGCTGCTGCTCGCGCCCGGCGTCGCGCTGTTCCTGCTGACCTTCTGCTACTCGCGCTGGCAGATGTTCGGGGCGGCCGGCGCGCTGCGCTTCTGGTTCGCGGTGGCCGCGATCGTGCTGGCCTGCTGCGCGCCGCTGCTGCCCGCGGTGGTGGTCGCCGGCCTGGTCGTGGTGCTGCTCGGGGTGCTCAACGCGGTCGAGGCGTGGAACGTCGAGACCGGGCGGCCGATCCCGCTGATGCGGATGCCCCGGCTGCTCAGGCGCGCCTGACCGACCGGCATCGCCGGCCGCAAAGCGGGCACCGATCACCAATTCGCCGGTAAGCGCCGCTGCCGGAAAAGCAGTGAATCGCCACGCAAACGGCAGGAATGCCGGTTGGACGTCACTCCTACGGGTGACTAGCGTGGCTGGTTCGCCGATGCCGCCGAGTTCCCAGGGAGAGCACCAGCCGTGGACGTCTGGGAGATCCTCCGCCCCCTGATCGTTCTGGTCTCCGTCCTCGTCCTCACCGGCCTCGCCACCTGGCTGCTGGCCAAGGTGGCCCGCGAAGTGCAGACCCGCAGACCCAGTTCCGGGCCGCTGTGGCCGATGCTGCGCCGGTCGCGGGCGTCCTGCGTGGTGACGCTGGCCACGGTGCTGGCGCTGATCGCCGAACCGGCCGCGGACCTCCCCGAGGAGACCCGCGGCACGGTCCGGCACATCCTCGTGCTCTGCGTCATCGGGTCGACCGCGTGGCTCGCCATCCACGCGGCGAACGTGCTGGTCAACACCTCGTTCGAGAAGTACGCCGCGGTGGCCACCGATGCCGGGAAGGTGCGGCGGGTCCGCACCCAGATCGACCTGATCCGCCGGGTCGGCTCGGCGCTCGTGGCGATCATCGCGGCAGCCTCGATGATCATGACGTTCCCGGGCATGAAGACCATCGGCACCAGCCTGCTGGCCTCGGCCGGCCTCTTCGGCGTGGTGGCCGGCCTGGCCGCGCAGAGCACGCTCGCGAACCTGTTCGCCGGGCTGCAGATCGCGTTCAGCGACATGGTCCGGATAGGCGACTCGGTGGTGGTCAACAACGAGATGGGCACCGTCGAGGAGATCACGCTGACCTACCTGGTGGTGAACACCTGGGACCAGCGGCGCATCGTCATGCCGGTGTCGTACTTCACCGGCCGGCCCTTCGAGAACTGGTCGCGCACCGACATGCGCATGACCGGCACGGTCTTCCTGCACCTGGACCACTCGGCGCCGGTCGCCGAGCTGCGCGACGAACTGCACCGCATCCTCAAGGACTCGGGCCTGTGGGACGGGCAGGGCTGGAGCCTTTACGTCACCGACACCACGCCGACCACCATCGTGCTGCGCGCCGTGGTGACCGCGCGGGACGCCGACGACGTGTGGACGCTGCGCTGCGAGGTGCGCGAGAAGCTGCTCGACTACGTGCGCCGCAAGCACCCGTACGCGCTGCCGCGCGTCGCGACGTCGCCCGCGCCGGGCGGCGGTGTGCAGGGCGCGTACGGGGACGACGAGTACGGCCACCGGGAGCCGGCCACCGTGCCGCAGCAGGCCGGACCCAAGCGGTACGTCGAACTCGCCAAGCGGCCCAGGGTCGACCTAGGCAAGCACTGAGCCTGCCCCGAAGTGCCCGGGACAGCGCGGGACAGCCCTGGGCGACCCGGGGCGGCCCTGGTCAGCGCGGGGGCAGCCCCGGCCAGCCGTCCGGGTTGGAGCCCGTCTCGTAGTCGAACGGCTCCTCGTGCTCCCACGGGCGCCCGGTCAGGTCCTCCCACGCGTCCTCGGCGACGTAGAGCAGGGCCTCGCCGTCGAACTCCGCCGCGGTGTACGGGCAGAACGCGCTCGAGTCCGCGAGGACGTGGGCATACGCCTCGCGGCCAGCCGCGACCACCCCGCAGCGGGCGTAGAGGAAGCCGTCGGAGGACATCGGGACCGGCACGCCCTGACGGTCCGTCACATCGATGTAGGGCAGCGCCGCGAGATCGGCGCGGTCCAAGCGGTACAGCGCCTCCGCCAGCCGGTCGGCGAATCCGATGATCGTCGACTTGGAGCGGGTGGCGAGCACCTCGGTCAACCGCTCGCAGGCGTCGTCGTCCGCACGACCGCCCAGCAGGTCGACAAGATCCCAGAATTCGTCCCATTCCACCACGGACAAATCGTCACACGCCGAGGCGCGGCGCGCCCGTTGCGCCGCGTCGAAAACGCATACGGCGCAACGCGCGAACGGGGGACAGCGCCGGTGCTACGCGGCGTTCTCGTCCATTTCCTCCAGGAACGCGAGCGCGGCGGCCCAGGTGCGGTCGGCCGCTTCCGCGTCGTAGTCCGGGAGTTCGGCGTCGGTGTAGACGTGCCCGGCGCCGCGGTACCGGTAGACCTCGACGTCGGCACCCGCCGCGACCATGCGCAGGTACCAGGCGTTCAGCCAGTCCTCCGGCTCGAACGGGTCCGGCTCGGCGACGTGCAGCTGCACCGCGATCTCGGTCTCGGCGTCGTCCTTGAGGTCCGAGGTGCCGTGGAACATGAGCAGGCCGCCCGCGTACTCGTCGGCCAGCGCGAGGTTCTGGGCCAGCGAGGCGCCCATCGAGAACCCGGAGTAGATCACGCCGCGGCCGAGCGGCGCGGCGGCGGACACGGCCCGGCGCAGCAGCTCCTCGGTGCCGATCTCGTCCTTGATCTCCATGCCCTCTTCGACGGTCTCGACGACGCGGCCGTCGTACAGGTCGGGGACCTCGACCTCGTGCCCGGCGGCGCGCAGGCGGTCTGCGGCCTCGTGCACGGCAGGACGCAGTCCGTACGCGGAGTGGAACAGCACGATGCGGGCCACAGGTGATCCTCGTCTCGAACAGCAGCGGGTGGTACGCGGGTGGAACCTGCCCATGATCCCCGCCCGCCCCGGGTACGCCAAACGGGACACGCGACCCCGGCGCCGGGCCTACACCCAGCCGCGCAGGTCGATGCGGCGCAGGAGCTTGTCGACGATGACCGGGTCGTTCCCGCGTTCCGCACGGGCGCTCTTGAGCTCGGCCCGGGCCGCCTCGGTCAGCTCCGCCTCGACGCGCTTGAACTCGCGCTTCCTGCGGTGCTTTTCGGCCAGCGCCTTGCGGGCGTCCTCCGCGTACGCCTCGGGCCGCAGCTGGGCGATGACGGCCTGCTGGCGGAGCCGCATCACGTCGACCACCTCGTCCGGAAGCTCCTCGGCGGCCTCCATCTCGCGCAGCCGCTGCAGCACGGCCTTGGCGGCCCGGACCCGCAGGTCCGCCTCAGCCTGGCCGGCGGCGTCCTCCGATTCGCGCACGCCGAGCGCCTTGACCAGCGCGGGCAGGGTCAGGCCCTGCACCACCAGGGTCACCATGACCACCGCGAACGCGATGACGACGAGCCGGTCGCGGCCCGGGAAGGGCTCGCCCGCGTCGGTCTCCAGCGGCAGCGCGAGCACCAGCGCGACGGTCGCCACGCCGCGCATGCCGGCCCACCACAGCACCGCGGTCTCGCGCGGGCCGACCGGGGCGAGGTCCTCGACGTCCGGATCGTCCTCGTCGGCCGCACGGCGGTTGCGGCGCCGCGCGAGCACCGCGGTCGGGAAGAGCCACAGGCCGCGCACCACGATGACGGTCGCCACCACGGCGGCGGCCTCGACGAGCACGTCGGCGGTGTCGCCGCCGAGGGCGTCGAGGACCGCGCGCAGTTCGATGCCGATGATGCCGAACGTCAGGCCGGTGACCATCAGCTCGATCACGGCCCAGAACACCCCGCCCGCGATCCGGCCGCTGCGGTCCGGCGCCTCGATGCCCTGGGCGCGCAGGAGCAGGACATTGACGATGACCGCGAGCACCCCGGAGCCGCCCAGCTCGTCGGAGCCGATGTACGCGACGAACGGCAGCATCAGCGAGGCCATGACGCGCAGCCGCTCGTCGTTGAGGAATTTGTCCCCCCAGCGGGCCACCAGCGAGACCGCCACGCCGACCGCGCACGCCACCGCGGCGGACAGGAAGAGCTTCCCGACCGCCTCGCCGGCCGAGAACGATCCGGTCACCACCGCCGCGACCGCGACCTGGTAGAGCACGATCGCGGTGACGTCGTTGAACAGCCCTTCGCTCTCCAGGATGGAAACGAGCCGGCGCGGCAGCCGCAGCGTCGAGGCGACCGCGGACGCGGCGACCGGGTCGGGCGGCGCGACCAGCGCACCGAGCGCCACCGCGGCCGCGACCGGCAGCCCGGGCACGACGCGGTGCGCGACCCAGGCGACGGCCGCGGTCGTCACGAACACCAGGGCCACCGCGAGCAGCAGGATCGGCTTGGCATTGGCGGCGAACTCGCGCCAGCTGGTCCGCCAGCCGGCGCTGTGCAGCAGCGGCGGGAGGAGCAGCGGCAGCAACAGCTCCGGTTCGAGCCGCAGTTCGGGAACGCCCGGGATCACGGCGAGCAGCAGCCCGCCCATCGTGATCACCACCGGATACGGCAGCCGCACCCACGAGGCGACGGGTACCGCCACCAGGGTGACCAGGAACAGCAGGAAGAGAACGGTCAGCTGATCCACGGCGACACGCTACGCCGCATCTATGTCTATATCCGGCAATACGTTGCATTCCGCGCGTTGTGCCGCACGGGAACCGGATCAAGAAAGCCGACGTCCAACCGGCGCCGTGCAGACGACGCGGCACGTGCGACGAACTCGCCCCGCCCCAGGGCCGATGCGCGCCCGACAGCCAACTGCGGCCGGGCCGGGCCGGTCTGCTGCGGGGCCCGTACAGACCGGAGAATTCCCGTGGACGACCACTCCCCCAGCCGTTCCACCGTGCAGTTCCCCGCCCCTGCGCGCAGCCGTTCCCACGGCCGCCCGGCACTCGTGTGCGCCGCCGCCGCGGCGCTGATCCTCGGCCTGTCCGGCTGCGGCGAGAACGATCCTGCCACCGCCGGAAACGCCGCCGCGCCCGAAGTACCCGCGGCCACGGGTGCCGCCGGTGATGCCGGGACGGGTACCGCGCTGGCCGACTCGGACGCGGCCAAGGAGGCGGCCACGGCCGCCGACCGCTGGGAGGCGGCCCATCGGCCGGGCGCGCCGACGCCTCCGTTCGTCGTCCGCTCCTCGCTCGCCGGATCGACCGGGATCCCCGAGGGCGAGAACCCGAAATTCAAGGTCTCGATACTCAGCGGGTGCGTCACGCTGGGTCCGCAGACCGTCGTACCGGAGCATCCGGACAAGGCCGAGATCACCAGCGACTACGGCACCCGCTGGTCCCGGCCGTACCTCGATCCCAAGACGGCGGCCAAGCCGCCGGCTCCGGTCTCGAAAGACGTGTGCGGCAGCGCCGGAGCACCGAACCTCACCATCTCCCGCGTCGCCCTGAACCACCAGCAGGTGCTCACCTCCGAGGGCTACGCCAAGGTGCCGGTCTGGGAGTTGGGCTTCGCCGAGACCACGGCGCGCGAGACGGTCCTCGCGGTGCCCTCGGACCGGGGCCCGGACCAGGGCCCGCAGGACACGAGCGTGCAGGTGAGTGCGGACGGACGCACCCTGACCGTGAAGTTCTTCGGCTCGGAGGACGTTCCCGGTCCGTGCGGCGCCGACTACTACGGTGCGGCCGCGGAGCGCACGGGCGTCGTCGCCGTCGCGGTCGGCACCCTGCCCCGCCCGACCGCCGACGCCAAGAGCACCGACTCGTTCTGCACGCTGGTGGCCCACACCCGAACGGTGACGATCACCCTGCCTGCGCCCCTCGGCGACCGCGCACTGATCGGCTCGGCCGGGGAGGCCCTCAAGCGCGGCTGACCCCCGGACAAGCAGACAGGCGAGGCGCCGCACGGAATCCGTCCGCGCGGACGAGAGGACAAGGACAGGACAAGGAAGGGGCGCCGCGCGGAATCATCCGCACGGCGCCCCTGCTGCGCAGCTCAGAAAGGGCTACTGGCCGTCCGAGACGCGGTCGAGAGCGCGGGCCAAGTCCTCCGGGTACGGGCTGTCGAACTGGACCCACTCGCCGCTGCCCGGGTGCTCGAAGCCCAGGTGCACCGCGTGCAGCCACTGGCGTTCGACACCGAGGCGCTTCGCAAGCGTGGGGTCGGCGCCGTACATCATGTCGCCGACGCAGGGGTGCCGCAGCGAGGACATGTGCACGCGGATCTGGTGGGTGCGGCCGGTCTCCAGCTTGATGGAGAGCAGGCTCGCGGCGCGGAAGGCCTCGACGGTGTCGTAGTGCGTGACGCTCGGCTTGCCGCTCGCGACGACGGCCCACTTCCAGTCGTGCTTGGGGTGCCGGTCGATGGGCGCGTCCACGGTGCCGGACAGCGGGTCGAGGTGCCCCTGCACGAGCGCGTGGTAGCGCTTGTCCACGGTGCGGTCCCGGAACTGCTGCTTGAGCAGGCTGTACGCGAGCTCCGACTTGGCCACCACCATCAGGCCGCTGGTGCCCGCGTCGAGCCGGTGCACGACGCCCTGGCGCTCGGACGCGCCGGAGGTGGAGATGCGGTAGCCGGCCGCGGCGAGGCCGCCGACCACCGTGGTGCCGGTCCAGCCCGGGCTCGGGTGCGCGGCCACGCCGAGGGGCTTGTCGACCACCACGATGTGCTCGTCGTCGTGGACGACGTTCATGCCGGGGACCGGCTCCGCCACGATCTGCACGGGGGCCGGGGCCTGCGGCATCTCGACCTCCAGCCAGGCTCCGCCGTGCACCCGGTCCGACTTGCCCGCGGGCTTGCCGTCCAGCAGCACCTTCCCGGCCGCGGCCAGCTCGGCGGCCCGGGTGCGGGAGAAGCCGAACATGCGGGCGAGCGCGGCGTCCAGGCGCTCGCCTTCGAGGCCGTCGGGTACGGGCAGGGTGCGGATTTCGGACGAGCCGGTGGAGGAGGTCACCCGTCGAGTATGCCGGGTGGACGGGTCAGCCGGTCTTCCCGGCCTCGCCGCCGGAGCCGTCCGTACCGCCGTCCGCCCCGCCGTCCGTACCGCTGTCCGCCGCATCGCCGTCCGCGGCGTCCGTGCCGCCGTCCGCCGGCTCGTCGCCCTCGCGGGTGCCGTCCGGCTGCAGGCCGAGGAACGAGAGCAGCACGATCAGGCAGCCGCCGACCACGATGGCCGAGTCGGCGAGGTTGAAGACCGCGAAGTGCTTGGGTGCGATGAAGTCGACCACGTGCCCGCGCAGGAACCCGGGCGAGCGGAGCAGCCGGTCGGTCAGGTTGCCCAGCGCACCGCCGAGCAGCAGGCCGAGCGCGATGGCCCAGGGCAGGCTGTAGAGCTTGCGGGCGAGGCGCAGGATGACCACGATCACCGCGGCCGCGATCAGCGTGAAGACGATCGTGTACGCCTGGCCCATGCCGAACGCGGCGCCCGGATTGCGGGTGCCGCGGAACTGCAGCCAGTCGCCGATGATGTCGATCGGCGCCTCGCCCTCGAGCTTGGCGACCACGATCAGCTTGCTGACCAGGTCCAGCGCATAGGCGACGGCCGCCACGCCGAGCAGGACCGCGACGCGCCGGCGCAGGCGGCCGGACGGGGGGGGGGGGGGGGGCCGCCCCCCCCCCCCCGCCGGGGGCGGCCGG
>NZ_JAKFHA010000016.1:0-18552 GCF_021502675.1 Yinghuangia soli | reverse complement strand
CGAGCCGGACCGCGCCGCGCGGGCGCCGGCGGCGGGCCGGCGGGGGGGCTGCCCCCGCCGCGCCGTCGCCGGTCTGGTCCTGCGGCGCGTCCCGGTCCGGACCGGGGCGGTCGCCGGCCGGTCCGGATGCCGAGCCCGTGCTGCCGTCCGTGGTGCTGTCCTTGTCGTCGACGAGGGGCGCTTGGCCGTCCCGCCGCTCCGCTCCGGTGCCGATGGCTCGCTCCGCTTCTTCGCATGCTCGGAATCAGCGGGGAGCACCGCCCCGGGGCGGCCCGGGGTCTAGCGGCGTTCCTCGCGCTGCTTGCAGGTGACACACAGGGTGGCACGCGGGAAGACCTGGAGCCGCGCCTTGCCGATGGCCGAGGCGCACGACTCGCAGGTTCCGTATGTGCCGTCGGCGAGCCTACGCAGGGCGCGCTCCGACTGGCTCAGCATGCCACGGGTCTGGTTGGTCAGGGCCATCTCGTGTTCGCGCTCGAAGTTCTTGGTGCCGGTGTCCGCCTGGTCGTCGCCCGCGCCGTCGCCGGAGTCGCGCAGCATGTCCGCGATCTCGTGCTCGGCGTACTGGATCTCGCTGTTGAGGCGGGCGACCTCGTCGATCAGGCCCTCGCGCACTTCGCGCAGTTCGTCGGCGGTCCACGGGTCCTCGCCGGGCCGCACCGGGTACGTCGCCGGTTCGTGGATGCCGCCGGGCGGCGGGGCCACGGCGGTCACCGTCACGGTCCGGGCCGGTGCGGCGGTCTTGCCCTTGGCTGCGGTGGCGTTGGTGCGTGCCGCGGCCCGGGTGCCGGTCGCCCTGCTCGTCGGACCGCCGGACGCAGCGGCGCTGCCCGCGGTCTTGGTGGACCTGGCCGTCGTCGTGGTGCTGCGGGCCCGTCCTCCGGCCGCCTTGCCGCTTTCCGCCATGGTCACGGCCCCCTCGTTCCGTAGGGTCTTTTCGGACATACTTCACAAACTCCACAAAACAGCTCGGTGAGCTTACGCCCGCCCCTTGCCCCGGACAAGCGGGGCGCGCTGCCGAGAGCCGGGGGTTCGCAGGCCCGGCGACCGCCAACGTAAGTCGGTTGTGCCCAGAACCGGGCGTGACTATCCCTGTTGTGCGTGTCCGCTTCGTTACCGGATGCCGTACGGATCGTTAGTCATCGACGGCACTTCGGTAACCCTCGGAAATGGCCGATGGGCCGGCGGCTGCGGCGGTTCAGCCCCGCAGTGCGGCGAGCACCGCGTCCAGGCCGGGCGGCGGGTCGGCGAGTTCGACGACCTTGTCCCGGCTGGTGGCCCCGGTCACCAGGACCAGCTGCCTGCGGCGCACGCCGAGCGCGTCGGCGAGCGCCTTGAGCGCCGCCTCGGTGGCCTTGCCCTCGACCGCGCGGGCGTTGACCGCGACCACGAGCGCGTCGCCGTGCGTCCCTCCGACGGCGGTACGCGACGCACCGGGCTTGACCCGGATCGCGATCCGGCGCGGGGCGGGCTGCGGCGCTGGGGGCATGGCCCCATCTTGCCGGTCCGGCAGGCCGCTTCGGGCGGTCCCGCGGCGCCGCGGCGGCGGGTCCCGGAAACCCGGGGGCGGGAGGCCGCCGGGTGCCCGTAGAATTCCGGCAGCGAGACGGTGTCGATGGGACGAGTAGGTCCGAACGCAGCCTTGAGCGATCCGGGGACGGTGGAAGCCCGGAGGCGTGCCCGGTCCGAAGATCACCCCGGAGCCGCCGGAAGAGCGGTCCCGCATCCGGGCCCGCGGCGTCCCTCCCGGGATCCGCGGCCGGTGTGCCGGACCGGGTAGAACCGGCCCTCGCGACTTCGAGAGGGTCGCGCCTCCCCCACCGGGGCACGCGCGGCCAAGAAGGGTGGTACCGCGGGGCGCTTCGCCGCCTCGTCCCTTCGGCCGGCAGCGTTCAAAAGCCCGCGGAAGGAAGGCACGTATGTACCGCCCGGTACCGGCTCAGGTCGATCTCCCCGCCATGGAACACGACGTTCTCGCGTTCTGGCAGGACGAGAACATCTTCGACCGCACCCTGGAGCGCACGGCCGACGGCCCGCGCTGGGTCTTCTACGAAGGCCCGCCCACCGCCAACGGCATGCCGGGCGCGCACCACATCGAGGCCCGCGTCTTCAAGGACGTGTTCCCGCGGTTCAAGACCATGAAGGGCCACTACGTCCGCCGCAAGGCCGGCTGGGACTGCCACGGCCTCCCGGTCGAGCTGGCCGTCGAGAAGGAGCTCGGCTTCTCCGGCAAGCAGGACATCGAGGCGTACGGCATCGCCGAGTTCAACGCCAAGTGCCGCGCGTCGGTGCTGCGCCACGTGGACGCGTTCGAGAACCTCACCACCCGCATGGGCTACTGGGTCGACATGTCCCAGGCGTACCGCACGATGGACCCCGAGTACGTCGAGTCCGTGTGGTGGTCGCTCAAGCAGATCTTCGACAAGGGCCTGCTGGTGCAGGACTACCGCGTCGCGCCGTGGTGCCCGCGCTGCGGCACCGGGCTGTCCGACCACGAGCTCGCGCAGGGCTACGAGACGGTCGTCGACCCGTCGGTGTACGTGCGCTTCCCGCTGACCTCCGGCCCGCTGGCCGACCGCGCCGACCTGCTGGTGTGGACGACCACGCCGTGGACGCTGGTGTCCAACACCGCGGCCGTCGTGCACCCGGACGTCACCTACGTGGTGGCCGCCAAGGACGGCGAGCGCCCGGTGGTCGTCGCCGAGCCGCTGGTGGAGAAGGCGCTCGGCGAGGGCTGGGCGTCCACCGGCGAGTCGTTCACCGGCCGCGAGCTGGAGCGCTGGGCGTACCGCCGCCCGTTCGACCTGGTCGAGCTGGAGGGCGCCAACTTCGTGGTGCTCGCCGAGTACGTCACCACCGAGGACGGCACCGGCATCGTGCACGCCGCCCCGGCGTTCGGCGCCGAGGACCTCGCCGCGGTGAAGCCGTACGACCTGCCGGTGGTCAACCCGGTGCGCACCGACGGCACCTTCGAGGAGGGCCTTCCGCTGGTCGGCGGCGTCTTCTTCAAGAAGGCCGACGAGGCGCTGGTGGCCGACCTCAAGGCGCGCGGGCTGCTGTTCCGGCACATGGAGTACGAGCACACGTACCCGCACTGCTGGCGCTGCCACACCGCGCTCATCTACTACGCGCAGCCGTCCTGGTACATCCGCACTACCGCGGTCAAGGACGCGCTGCTGCGCGAGAACGAGCGCACCAACTGGTACCCGGACACCGTCAAGCACGGCCGCTACGGCGACTGGCTGGACAACAACATCGACTGGGCGCTCTCCCGGAACCGCTACTGGGGCACGCCGCTGCCCATCTGGCGCTGCGCCGAGGGCCACCTGACCTGCGCGGGTTCGCTGTCCGAGCTGTCCGAGCTGACCGGCCGGGACCTGTCCGGGCTCGACCCGCACCGGCCGTACATCGACGAGGTCACCTTCGGCTGCCCGGTCAAGGACGGCGACGCGGCGTGCGGCGCCGAGGCCGTGCGCGTGCCCGAGGTCATCGACGCCTGGTACGACTCGGGCGCGATGCCGTTCGCGCAGTGGGGCTACCCGTACCGCAACCAGGAGATCTTCGAGCAGGCGTACCCCGCGCAGTTCATCAGCGAGGCGATCGACCAGACCCGCGGCTGGTTCTACACGCTGATGGCGGTCGGCACGCTGGTCTTCGACCGGAACTCGTACGAGAACGTCGTGTGCCTGGGCCACATCCTGGCCGAGGACGGCCGCAAGATGTCCAAGCACCTGGGCAACATCCTGCAGCCGATCCCGCTGATGGACCAGCACGGCGCGGACGCGGTGCGGTGGTTCATGGCGGCCGGCGGCTCGCCGTGGGCGGCCCGGCGCGTGGGCCACGGCACGATCCAGGAGGTGGTGCGCAAGACGCTGCTCACCTACTGGAACAGCGTCAGCTTCCAGGCCCTGTACGCCCGTACGTCCGGCTGGACGCCGTCGGTCGACGACCCGGCGCCGGCCGACCGGCCGCTGCTCGACAAGTGGCTGCTGTCCGAGCTGAACCAGCTGGTCGCCGATGTCGACGCGGCGCTGGAGGCGTTCGACACGCAGCGCGCGGGCAAGGCGCTGTCGGCGTTCGTCGACGACCTGTCGAACTGGTACGTGCGCCGCTCGCGGCGCCGCTTCTGGAACGGCGACGCGGCCGCGCTGGCGACCCTGCACACCGCGCTGGAGACGGTCACCCGGCTCATGGCGCCGCTGGTGCCGTTCATCACCGAGCGCGTGTGGCAGGACATCGTGCGCCCGGTGACCGCGGACGCCCCGGCGTCGGTGCACCTGTCCACGTGGCCGGAGGCGGACGCGGCGCTGATCGACCGCGAACTCTCCGCGCAGATGCAGCTGGTGCGGCGCCTGGTCGAGCTGGGCCGGGCCACGCGCGCCGACTCCGGCGTGAAGATCCGCCAGCCGCTGGGCCGCGCGCTGGTCGGCGCGCAGGGCTGGGACGCGCTGTCCGACGAACTGCGCGCGCAGATCGCCGAGGAGCTCAACGTCGTGTCGCTGGCCTCGCTGTCCGAGGCGGGCGGCGACCTGGTCGAGTACAGCGCGAAGGGCAACTTCCGGGCGCTGGGCAAGCGGTTCGCGAAGGAGACCCCCAAGGTCGCCGGCGCGATCGCGGCCGCCGACGCGGAGGCCCTGGCCGCCGCGCTCAAGGCGGCCGGCACCGCGACCGTCGACCTGGACGGCACGCCGGTGGAGGTGAGTGCGGACGAGGTGATCATCACCGAGACCCCGCGGGAAGGCTGGGCGGTGGCCAGCGAGTCCGGTGCCACGGTCGCCCTCGACCTGCACCTGACCGACGAGCTGCGGCTGGCCGGCACCGCCCGCGAGGCGATCCGGCTGATCCAGGAGGCCCGCAAGAACTCGGGCTTCGACGTCGCGGACCGCATCGCGGTCTGGTGGAGCGCCGACACGAACGAGCACACCCAGTCGGCGCTGCTGGCCCACGGCCCGCAGATCGCCGAAGAGGTGCTGGCCCTGCAGTTCACCGAAGGCGCACCGGAGGACGAGGAGTTGCCCCTCCAGCTGGACGAAGGCCTGGGGCTGCGCTTCTGGCTCCGCAAGGTCGCCTGACCGGCTGCCGACCGGCAGCCGGCCTGCGATGATCCGCAACTGACCGGCTTCTGACCGGCTTCTGCCCGGTGTTCTTCCGCTTCGCGGCGGTCGTCCCCTCTCCGGGGGCGGCCGCCGCGTCGCGTTTCCGGAAGAACTTCCGGATGAGCTTCCGGGTGAGCTTCGCGGGCCTCGCGGGCTTCTCTGATGATCTTTGCGGCAGATGATGCTGATCCGTGCGGAATCGTGATGCAACGTGCCGAGAGGGCCACTTCGTCTGGGGAGGAGGAGTGCCGCCGCGGGCGGCAGCAGGGACGCCTCGGCGCCCCTGGCTCTCCGAACGGGGAGGACGTCGATGGCACGAAGGTTGTTCGGGGCACGCCGGTTCCCGGCGGTCCTTGCCGCCGGTGCGCTGGCGGTCGGCGCAGGGTTGCTCGGCGGGGGCATCGATGCCGCTTCCGGCGCGCCGCCAGGGGCCGGCGGCCCGGCCTACCGCGCGACGGGGCCGGCACCGGGGTCCGGGTCGGCGACGGTCACGCTCATCACCGGGGACCGGGTGACCGCGTCCACCGGTGCGGACGGCAAGCGGCTCTACACGGTGGCGCCCGGACCGGGCCGCGGGAAGATCACGTTCGTCCAGCGCGCGCACGGCACTTCGACGTCGGTCGTGCCGTCCGATGCACTGCCGCTGCTGGAGCGGAAGCTGCTCGACCCCCGGCTGTTCGACATCCCGGGGCTGCTCCGGCAGGGCTACGACGACCGGGCGACGCAGGTGCTGCCGCTCATCGTCAAGTACGCCGACGGTTCGGCGCCGGCCCGCACGTCGCTGGCCCGCAGCGCGCAGCCGGGCCGCGAGCTGCCCAGCATCGGCGCCCAGGCCATGGCCGAACGCAAGGCGGACGCCGGGCAGTTCTGGCAGTCGGTGCGCAGCGCGGCGCCCGGCGGCGCGAACCTGGCACCCGGGGTGGCCCGCATCTGGCTGGACGCCCGCGTCCGGGCGACGCTGGACCGCAGTGTCGCGCAGGTCGGCGCACCGCAGGCCTGGCAGGCCGGCTTCACCGGCACAGGGGTGACGACCGCGATCCTGGACACCGGGATCGACGCGGCGCACCCGGACCTGGACGACGCCATCGCCGAGGCCGTCGACTTCAGCGACAGCCCCACCGGGACCGCCGACTTGTACGGCCACGGCACCCACGTCGCCTCGATCATCACCGGCGACGGCTCCGCTGCACAGGGCAAGTACAAGGGCGTGGCCCCGGACACCCGGCTCGTCATCGGCAAGGTGCTGGGCGACGACGGGCGCGGCGAGGAATCCGACATCATCGCCGGCATGGAATGGGCCGCGGCCCGCGCCAAGGTCGTCAACATGAGCCTGGGCTCCGACTACCCGACCGACGGCACCGACCCGATGTCGCTCGCGGTGAACGCCCTGAGCGGTTCGACCGGTTCGCTGTTCGTGATCTCGGCGGGCAACGCGGGTCAGTGGGGCGACAGTTCGATCGGTTCGCCGGGTGCGGCGGATGCTGCGCTGACCGTCGGCGCGGTGGACGCGGACGACCGGGTGGCGCCGTTCTCCAGCCGCGGACCGCGGTTCGGCGACCGCGCGTTCAAGCCGGAGATCAGCGCCCCGGGCGTGGAGATCGCGGCGGCCCGGGCGTCCGGCACCTCGATGGGCCATCCGGTCGACGAGAACTACACGCGCGCAAGCGGCACTTCGATGGCCGCCCCGCATGTCGCCGGCGCCGCGGCGATCCTGGCGCAGCGGCACCCGGACTGGACCGGTCAGCAGCTCAAGGGCGCACTTGTCGCCGCGTCGACCGTCGTGCCGGATGACAACGTCTGGGGCCAGGGCGTCGGACGCCTCGACGTCGCCGCCGCGGTCGGCAGCCGCGTATCGGCCTCGCCGGCAAGCATCTCGGCCGATGTGCGCTGGCCCTACCCCGGCAACATCACCCGCACGGTGACGTACCGAAACGACGGCGACCAGCCGGTCGTCCTCGACCTGGCAGCGACAGTGGACAAGACCGCCGCCGCGGCCGGCACCCTGATCGGCGTCACCCCGGCCCGCCTCAGCGTCCCCGCCCGCGGGACCGCCGAGGCCACGGTCACCTTCACCCCGACCACCGCGGACGCGGGCGTGCACGGCGGCCGGCTCACCGCGACCGGACCGGACGGAAAGGCCGTGGCGCGCACCGGGATCGCCCTGTCCGTCGAGGCCGAGGCGTACGACCTCAAGATCAAGTTCCTCGACCGCAAGGGTGGGCAGCCGGAGTTCGTGGTCATCCAGCTGATCAACACCGATATCAGGGCCGACTACCCCATCATCCGCACCCCGGACGGCTACGTGGCCCGTGTACCCAAGGGCGCCTACGCGCTCAGCACCCTGATCCCCACCGGCACTCCGGAAGAGGCCCCGGACAACTGGACCGCGGCCGGCGTGCCCCGTCTGGCGCTGACCGGGGATACCTCGCTCGCCTTCGACGCGCGTGCCGGGCGCCCGTCCGACATCACCGCGGACACTCCCAAAGCAGCAGTCGTCGACATGCGCGTGCTCGGCATCCGGGCGGGCATCGGCGACTGGGCCCTCACCTGGACCGCCCATGTCTTCGATCCGGCGGTCAAGCTGTACGCCATCCCGACGAACACCCCGGCCGACCCCGCCTTCGCCGTCCGGGTCGGGTCCTTCCGCCACACCGAACCGGCCGCCACGGACCCCGGCCGGAAATACCACCTGATGGTGAGCCACAACGGCAGCATCCCGGCCGACCCGTCGGTCCGGCTCCGCGTCGCGGACCTGGCCGTCGCAGAAGTCAGGGTGCACGACGCGGGCGCCGCAGGCACCGCGGAATTCACCCGCGGCGCCTACTGGGACGGCGACGAGTTCGCCATCGGCCTGAATTGGAACGCACCTGTGCCCGGCACCTGGAAGGAGTACATGACCGCGGCACCGGACCTCGGCTGGTACGGCGTGGTGGAGGGCAAGCAGATCTGGGAGATCGGCGACCTGACCCGCTTCCCCGCACGCCGGACGACCATCGAGGCGTGGAACAAGGCGGCGTTCGGCCCGCAGGTCGAAGTCCAGGTCTGCGACGCGGCCCTGCGCGTCACCACCAGGCCGTTCAGCCCCTCCGGCAAGGGGCACACCGCGGCGCATCCGCGCGGTCTGGCGAAGGTGACGCTGCTCCGCGACGGCGTCGAACTCTCCAGCTTCACGGACTACTCGGGCGAACTGCCCGGCCTGACCGCCGACAAGGCCGTCTACACCCTGCGCCTGACGGCCAGGCAGTTCAACGAGCCGACCGAGGCCGACGAGCAGGTCGACGCCGAGTGGACGCTCACCGCACAAGCCGGCGGCTGCGAGGACGGCGAAGCCGCATGGCTGCCCGTGGTCCGGGCCCGCATCGACGGCGACTTCGACCTGCGGAACGCGACCCGCGCCGGTGTGCCGCACACGTTGCGCGCCTCGTTCGAGCGCACCGACGGCACCCCGGTCCAGGTCCGCGACCCGCGCTTCGAGGCCTCGTACGACGGCGGCCGGACCTGGCAGCGCCTCCCGTCCGTCCCGAACGGCCAGGGCCACATCGCGGTGGCATGGCCTCCCCGCAGCACGTCCGGTTACGTCGCCCTCCGCGTCACCGCCCGAGACGCGGCCGGCAACACCCTGACCCAGACCGCGACCCACGCCTACCTCGTCACCGGACCACCTGCCCACCTCCCGGAAGCGCCCTGCCCCGGCACCGACCGGGGCAGGCCCCCATGCGCCGCACGCCAAGGCGGCTGCCTCTCCGCGGCAGCCGCCTTGGCGTGCGGTGGGCGGAGTCGCCGGCCGGATCCGCGCGAGTTGCCGTGGTCGGCACGGCCGCGGCGTTCGTCAGTCGTCGGTCGTCAGTCGTCGACCGTCGGTCGTCAGTCGTCAGTCGTCGACTGCGGACGCCCGGTCATAGCCGGTCGCTGTGTGACGTGACCCGCCTGCCGAACGTGATCGCGCCGGTTGCTGCGCAACACCCGTCCGACGTCCCTCGGATCGGCTGCGTCCCTGGTCAGACCTGCACCGAGGCCGCCTGGGGAGGCGCACGGGCGGTGGGGTGACAGTCGTCACGGGTGGATCGAGGGTCGTTTCCTGGGGTTCGGGGGGAGAGTGGTATAGACCCTGTTCATCGGATATGCCTAGGCTGGTCCGCTATGACCGCGATACCGACCCGGCTCCGGACCGAGGTGCGCGAGGAAGTCGCGCAGCTGTGCGGTTCGGCGCCGACCGGGCGCGAGCTGCTCGCCGGAGTGGCGTCGCGGCTGCGTGATGCAGTGCCGTTCGACGGCTGCTTTCTGTCGTCGACGGATCCCGACACGCTGATGTTCACCGATCAGGTGGTCGTCGAGGCGATGCCTCCGACCGCCTGCCGGCCGTTCTTCCACAACGAATTCGAGTCCGACGACTTCAACAAGTTCGCCGACCTCGCCCGGCATCCCGGGCGCGTGCGCACGTTGAGCGATGCGACCGGTGGGCAGCTGGGGCGCAGTGCGCGGGCCATGGACGTCAATGCGCGGCTGGGGTTCGGGCACGAGGTGCGGTTCTCGTTCACGGTGGGTGATCGGACGTTCGCGGTGGGCAGCCTGACCCGGGAGATCGGGCGGGCGGACTTCACCGCGGAGGAGCGGCAGCTGATCGGGGGGCTGCTCCCGGTGGTGGCGGACGGAATGCGGGCCGCGGCGCTGGTCGCGTCCCCCGCGGATGCGCTTGCGGGCGAGGCTCTGAGGGTGGGCGTGGACGAGATACCCGCGTTGGCGAGCGAGGCCGCGGAGGCGCCGCCCGTGCTCATGGCTCCGGCGGGGCCCGGGCTGGTGGAATTCGATGCGGCAGGCCGACCGGTGTCCGCGTGCGATGCGGCGGTGCACTGGCTGGGCGCGGTGGATCCGCGCGAGCCGCTCGGGCCGCCGACGCCGTTCGGATTCCGGCTGCCGCTGGCGGCGGCCATGGTCGTGGCGCGGGCCCGGGCGCATGCGGCGGGGCGGGGCAGCGCGCCGGCCGAGGCGACGCTGCGGACGCGGTATGGGACGCGGCTGCTGCTGCGCGCGGTGTGCGCGTGGGAGCCGGGCGGGGCACCCGGGGTGACCCGGCTGGTCGTGGCGCCGATCGAGGCGGCCGGGCTGGCGCCCGAGGCGGCCGCGGCGTTCCGGATGTCGCCGCGCGAGCAGGAGGTGACGGCGTACCTGGCTCGGGACCTGGCGCCGGCGGATATCGCCTTCCGTACCGGCCTTACCGTCGACACGGTGGCCGCGCTGTCGCAGAACGTGCTGGACAAGGCCGCGGTCGCCAGCCGGACCGAGTTGGTGGCGCGGATCTTCGCGGAGTACTACTACCCAGCGCACAACGCGGGGTGCCGGCCGCTGTCCGCCTGAGCGGGCGGACCAGCGGGGACCAGCAGGCGGACGAGACGGACGAGCCGGCAGCCGGACGAGCAGGCAGCCGGACCGGCACCCGCCGGGCACCCCTGGATCCGGGTGCCCGGCGGGCGGCTGCCACGGCCCTGCGGGTCGCGACCGCACGGTGAGCGCGTCACGGTGTGGTGATGCCGAAGTCCTCGTTGAACGGGTCCAGCAGGGTCGTGAAGAAGTTCTGCAGCGGGGTGATCGTGCCGGTGAGGACCTCGATGTCCCCGGTGCTCTGCAGCTGGGCCGGCGTCTTCGCGCCGGTGACCAGCAGGTTGAAGTTCGCGCGGGTGAGCCGGTAGAGCGCGTCCGGGTCGACCGGGGCCTGCGGCTGGTAGACGAGGACGCTGTTGCGCAGCTGGAGGGTGTTGTCGAGCGGGTCGCCCTCGACGCCGTCGGTGATCATGAAGCCGAGCAGCATCGGCTGGTCGTTCACCTTCGAGCCGTAGAGGCGGATGCCGAGGTAGTCGAAGACCATGTCGATCGGCATGGCCTCCAGCATGCCGGGCGTGAGGCGGCCGGGGACGGCCGGCGGGTTCTTGCGGTACCGCAGCTCCTCGGCGCCGGCCAGGTAGAAGTTGCGCCACGGGCCGCTTTCCGCCTGGTAGCCGAGCTGTTCGAGGACGTCGGCCTGGAGTTCGCGGGCGGCGATGTTGCCCGGGTCGGCGAAGACGACGTGGGTGAGGAGTTCGGCCGCCCAGCGGTAGTCGTCGACGCCGTTCACGGGATCCAGGAACGCCTTTTTGGCGATGCGGATCACGTCGTCCGCGGTGCCGATCGCGGCGACGTACCGCGGGCCGACTTTCTCCGGCGGCAGGTTGTGCAGGTGCGCCGGGTTGCCGTCGAACCAGCCGATGTAACGCTGGTACACGGCCTTGATGTTGTGGTTGGTGGTGCCGTAGTAGCCGTGGTTGTACCACTGGTTCGCGAGGTTGGGCGGCAGCGACTGGTCGAGGTCCTCGGCGACTTCGATGAGGGTGCGGCCGGAGTTGGTGATGCGCAGCGTCTGGTCGTGGATGTAGCGGTACATGTCGGCCTGGTGGGTCCAGAAGTCGACGATCTCGCTGCCGCCGGGGCTGTTCCAGCGCGGCCAGAAGTGGCTGGCGAACATGGTGTCGGTACGGTCGCCGTAGTCCGCGATCGTCTGGTTGAGGTAGTCCGACCAGGCCTTGGCGTCGCGGACCTGCGCGCCGCGCAGGCTGTAGAGGTTGTGCAGGGTGGGCGTGGCGTTCTCGGCCATGCACATGGTGCGGATGTCGGGCAGGTAGAAGTTCATCTCGGACGGGGCCTCGGTGCCCGGGGTGACCTGGAACTCGATGTTGAACGGCCCGATTTGCACGGGCTGCCCGACCGGGGTGCTCTCCGAGATGGTCCAGCCGGGCGTGGGCGCGATGACGCCGATGGTGCCGGTCGAGGACGTCTTGCCGAGGCCGGCGTCGACCTGGCCCTGTGCGTCCTTCTCGATGGTCATGCCGTACATGAACAGCGCGCGGCGGGCCATCGCGGTGCCGGCGTAGACGTTCTCGCTGACCGCGTGCTCGAGGAAGCCGTCGGGGGCGATGAACTTGACGGACTCGTCGGGGCCGTCGGGGCCGAAGAGGCCGCGCACGCCGCCGTAGTGGTCGACGTGCGAGTGCGAGTAGTTGACCGCGGCGATCGTGCGGGGGCCGCGCCACTTGGTGTATATGTCCCAGGCGGCAGCGGCGCACTCTTCGCTGACCAGCGGGTCGAGGACGATGACCTGGTCGGTCTGCTGGGTGGGGTCCTCGATGAACGTGATGTTCGACAGGTCCATGCCGCGGACCTGGTACACCGCGTCGGGGACGACGTAGTAGAGCCCGACGTTCATG
Source organism: Yinghuangia soli (assembly GCF_021502675.1). Taxonomy (GTDB): domain Bacteria; phylum Actinomycetota; class Actinomycetes; order Streptomycetales; family Streptomycetaceae; genus Yinghuangia; species Yinghuangia soli. The sequence continues at coordinate 6,221 of NZ_JAKFHA010000016.1, read as the reverse complement.
TTGAGCAGCGCGTTGCGCCACAGGCTCGGGTTGACGGTCTCGGGGGCGCTGCCGACCAGGAAGTTCTGGTAGGCGGCCATGCTCCAGACCGGCGTCTTGCCGTCCGCCTTGAAGACGGTGAAGTCCTTGGGCAGGGCCTCGATCAGGCGTTGCGTCGCGTACTGCTGCTCGGGGTCGGGATTCGGCAGCACCACCGCACTGTTGAGCTGCTTGGTGAGGTCCGTGGCGCCCTTCGCGCCGGGCTGCCGGCTGCCGGGCTTCGGGGGCTTGGGGCCCTGGCCGGGCTTGGCGGCCTTCGCGGCGTCGCCTTGGTGCGGGTTCGGGTGCTGGTGCGGGTCGTGCGGCTCGGATTGGCGTCCGGGCATGCGCATGTCTGTTCCCCCAACCATCGGTAGGCGCGCCGCGCTCCCTCGCGGCGCGCCCTGGACGCTACGCGCGCCCCGCATAACCGACAAGAAGGGAATCGATGATCCTTTTCCGGCTTTTCCGGATCGGTACTGATACGCCAACTACCCGTCCAGGCCGGTCGGTTCCGGCGTGGACCCGGACGCAATCCGCTCCGGAAACGGCATCGGGGGCGAGTCGTCGGACGAGCGCTCAGCGGGCGGGGGCGATCTCCAGGACGGTGTTCATGAATGCGCGGACGATCGGCGTCATCCCGGAGGTCGGCCACATCAGCCCGTACATGATCGGCGGGGCGTCCCGGAACGGCACGAAGACGAGCCCGGGCCGCGAGTGGTACTGCTCGGCGCGCGCCGAGACGGTGCTGACGCCCACCCCGAGGCTTACGTGCACGAGCACTTCCGGCCAGTAGTTGGTGGCGGGGCCTTGCGGGACGGGGCGTCCCGACGGGGTGCGGCGCGGGAAGTAGTAGTCCATCCAGTAGCGCGGGATGGCTTCGTCGGCGATCGTGACGAGCGTGGTGTCGCCGAGGTCCTCCATGGAGACGCTCTCCATGGCGGCGAACGGGTGGCTCTCCGGGACCATCAGCGAGCGCGGCTCGGCGAAGAGGATCGGCCCGGTGGTGATGTCGTCCTCGACGATCGGGAACTCGGTGAGCTGGATGTCCACCGCGCCCGCGCGCATGCGGCCGAGCGGGTCGGCGAGTTGGATCTCCTCGATGGTGACGTCGCTGCCGGGGTGCCGGACCCGGAACCGGTCCGCGGCCTGCACCATGAGGTTGCCGCACCACGGCGCCGAGAAGCCGACCCGGACCAGGGTCTGCACGCGCACGCCGCGGCTGGTCGCGACCGCTTCGGCCAGCCCGGCGGTGATCGCCTCGTACGCGGGCAGCAGGTCGTCGCGGAGCTTCGCGCCCAGCGGGGTGAGCTGCACCTGGCGGCTGTTGCGCTCGAAGAGCGGGGCGCCGATGCGGCGTTCCAGGCGGCGGATGATCTGGCTGACCCGGCTGGTGGTCACGTGCAGGCGGTCCGCGGTGCGGCCGAAGTGGAGTTCCTCGGCCAGCAGGAGGAACGCCTCAAGTTCATGGCGCTCGAGCACCCGTCCTCCTCTGCGACGTCCCCGAGGCGGGCGGGGTGATCCGGACCGGCGACTGCCAGTGTGCGGGGTGGGGCAGGGGCGGGCCAAGCCCTCAGGCTTGGGTACCCACGCCTTGGGTACCTGCGGATTCGGGTGCGCCCGCATAGTCGGGTGCGGCTGTGCAGTCGGACGTGCCCGGGTGGTCGGGCGTGCCCGCGTAGTCGGGCGGCCGGGGGACGAACGTCCAGGGGTGCGGGCGCCGGAAGGGGACGTCGCCGCCCGCGAAGCGGCGCAGCGCGCGGTGGCTCGTCGACCCGAACGTCGCGGTCTGGGTCACGAACGTCTGGTCGCGGTCGCCGGTGACGGTCAAGACCTGCTGGGTGAGGTGCAGCGGGCCGGCGGAGGGATGCCGGAAGCGCAACTGCGCGGGGCGGGCGTCCGCCACGGTGTGCTCGTCCCACAGGGTGCGGAAGTCAGCTGAGCCGCAGCGCAGTTCGTCGACCATGGCGTGGAACCGCGGGTCCTCGGGGTGCCGGCTCCAGCCGAGCCGGAGGTAGGCGGCGTGGTAGCGCTGGAGGGCCGTCCAGTCCTCGGCGGAGTACCAGGAGCGGTGCGCCTCGTGCAGGAAGACGATGTGGCACCAGGTACGGGCGTCCGGGGCGACGGCACCGAAGTCGAACAGCAGGCGGGTGGTCATCTGGTTCCAGGCGAGCGGGTTGCCGTAGCGGCCGTTGACGAACGCCGGGAAGTCGGTGATGCCGTGCATGAGGGCGCGCAGGTCGAGGGAGGGCTCGGGTGCGCCGGCCAGGGGGTCCGTTCCCTGGGAGGTGCGGGGGTCTGCTGCGCGGGGCGCGGCGGGGTGGACGAGGTTGCCGAAGTACTCGCGCTCGTCGCCGCCGAGCCGGAGCGCGGCACCGACCGCGGCCAGGACTTCCGCGGAGATGCTGGCGAGGTCGCCTTGTTCGAGGCGGGTGTAGTGCGTCGTGCTGATGCCGGCCAGCAGCGCGACCTCCTCCCGGCGCAGGCCGGGAACGCGGCGGCGGCCGCCGAGCGCCGGGAGTCCGGCGTCCTCGGGGCGCAGCCGCGCGCGGCGGGAGCGCAGGAAGTCGCGCAGCTCCGCCCGTCTGTCCAGACGGTGCGACCGTGGCGGTTCGGGGGATGTCACGTGGGTCCTCGGTGGGGCTCGGCGTGCGGTCTTAGGTGCGGTGTGGCGTGTGCTCTTGTGCGCGGTCTTACGTGCGGTGTGGTGGGCGGTCTTACATGCGGTCTTGCGTGCGGTCTACCTGCGGCCGGGGCATGGATCGGTGTGTCAGGGAAGTCTGCCGTGCCGACGGACTCAAGTGTCCGTCTTGCGCAGATGACAAGTCAGCCGCCCGGAACGTGACACTCGCGAATGCGGCCCTGGTCACACCCGGCGGCGTCGTCCCGTCCCGCTCCGCATCGCGTCCCCGTCCCGTCGTCCGCGCATCGTGTAGCGGCGCTCAACAGACCGTGGAGGCCTGCGATCTTGCCGCCCCGGGCGCGCGGCCGGGAGTCTGGGACGGCCGGGTTCGGAGGCCGAGGCTCCGCTGCAGGCCCGCCCGCAGGCACCCGTGGACTGGTCGGGTGGATCGTCGGATCGGAGTCCAACACGTGAGCAAGGTCGTGGTGATGCTGCACGTCTCGGCGGACGGTGTGGTCGGGGCGCCGGCCTGGCCCCGGCCGTCCGCGGACGACGAGCATGCGCAGTTCCAGCTCGGCCTGCTCTTCGCGAGCCGCGCGCTGCTGCTGGGGCGCGTGACGTACCAGGAGATGGCCGCGGCGTGGCCGCAGCGGGATCCGCACGACGCGTTCACCGACCGCGTCGCCCGGATACCGAAGTTCGTGGTGTCGGGCGTCCTGGAAGAAGCGTCCTGGAACGCGGTCCTGATCCGGGACGACGTCACGGAACGGGTGGCGAAGCTCAAGCGCGAGCCGGGCTTGGACCTCCTCGTCTACGGCAGCCTGACGCTGGTCGACCATCTGTTCGCGCATGGGCTCGTCGACGTGCTGCGGCTCTGCGTCCACCCGCATACCGCGGGGCCGGGGCGCCGGATGCTCGCGTCCGTCACCCGTCCCCAGACGTGGACGGTCGCCGGGGCCGCGGCCTTCGGCTCGGGAGCCGTCGTCCTGGACTACCGCAAACCCACCGACGACTGACGCATACCCGGTCCCGCAACACACTCCCCCGGCACCGATGAGTTCTCCTTCTCCCGTCGGTCCAACCCCCTGTAACCCACGACAGCAGGAAAGAGAGTCACCCCATGCGCATCGCAATCGGCGAGTTCATCAGCCTCGACGGCATCGTGCAGGCCCCGGGGCACCCGGAGGAGGACACCGACGGCGGCTTCGCGCACGGCGGATGGTCGCACCCGTTCTTCGACCCGGAGATCATGGGCGCCGCGCTCGGCGAGTGGACGGCGAGCACCGACGCTCTGCTGTTCGGCCGGCGTACCTGGCAGGTCATGGCCGCGGCCTGGCCGGACCAGGCCGGCGACCCGATGGCCGACCACATGAACAGCGCCCGCAAGTTCGTCGTCAGCGACACCCTGACCCAGGACGACGTGGCCGTCTGGCAGAACACCACGCTCATCCCGGGCACCGAGGCGGTCGACCGCATCAAGCAGCTCCGCGAGGAGGACGGCCGCGACCTGACCGTCATGGGCAGCGCGACCCTCTCCCGCCTGCTGATCGCCGAGGGCCTGGTCGACGAACTCCGGCTCATGGTCATGCCGGTGCTGCTCGGCGGCGGAAAGAGCATCTACCCCACCGACGGCGGGCAGCGCCCGTTCGAGCTGATCTCCACCACCACTACCGGCACCGGCGTACTCATCTGCACGTACCGCCCGGCGGCCTGACCCGCTCCCTGGGGTCCGGGCGAGCCGACTCGTTCGCCCGGGCCCCAGGCGCCGACCGCCAAGCCCCGAGCGCCAAGACCGGCACCCGGGGCACCTCGACGCCAAGTACTCCTCTGCCCCACCCGGCCCAAACCGCACAGAAGTCGTCCCGTTAGGTTCGACGGCATGACAGAACTCCTCGCCGGCAGTGCCTTCGATTCACTTCGCCTCGACGCCGTGACCGACCAGGAGGGCCTTCGCCAGGCCTACGAACTCCCCGGTGCAGCGGCCATACGCAAACAGATGACCGAACTCACCGACCAGACCCGAAGTCTGATCGCCTGCTCCAGCCTGGTCTTCATCGCCAGCACCGACGCCGAGGGCAACTGCGACGTCTCCCCCCGCGGCGGCCCCGCCGGATTCGTCTCCGTCCTGGACTCCCGCACCCTGGCGATACCGGACGCCACCGGCAACAAGCGCCTGGACACCCTGCAGAACGTCATCGCCACCGGACGGGCCGGCCTGCTGTTCGTCATCCCGGGCCGCACCACGACCCTCCGCGTCAACGGCCGGGCCTGCGTCTCCACCCGCCCGGACCTGCTCACGCAACTGACCGCCGTCGGCAAGCCCCCGGCCAGCGCCCTGGTGATCGGCATCGACGAGGTCTACCCGCACTGCCCCAAGTCCCTGCTGCGCAGCAGCGCCTGGAAGCCCGAAGAGTGGCTCCCCGCCGACGCCCAGCCGACCTCGGCCGAAGTAACCCTGGCCCAACTCCGCATGCCGGACCTGACGATCGCCGACATCGAAAAGGCCGAAGCCGACTCCCTCAAGTACCGCTACGAGTAAGCGCCACCGCACGTCCACCCCGGCCTCTCTCCCTGAAGGCCGGGGTGGGGCCCTGTTCGGGGAAGCAAGCGCTCACCTCGCACTGCAGTCGCCCCACGCGTACGACAGCCGGATCGCTACCTCGTAGAGCGACGTAGAGGTTCTCTGACCATGACCGCGTACACCGGAGAGTCAGGGACCGGCTGCTTCACGCCGATCCGCTCGTAGCCCCAACTCTCGTAAAGGGCCTGAACCTTCGGATGGTCGGGATCGACCGTCAACAAGACCCGACTCTCCGGGCGTTCCGCCAGCAGCCCCTCGTGAATGGCAAGCGCGATTCCCTGCTTCCGCCACGGACTGCGCACCATCAGCTCGAAAAGCACAAAGGTCCGTCCGCCAGGCTCATGTGCCACATCCTCGGGCACCGGCGGTACGACCGTCCGCCATCGCGCTTCACCGCCTGCCGGCACGGAAGCGCCGTACGCGTAACCGGCAACGACGTCATCGTCATAGCCGATCACCACTCCCCAGCCTGGCATGCGGGAGTGCCCTGCCAGCCGTTCGTCGAACCGCTCCACTCTCATGAACGGATCGACCGCAATATCCGCCGCCCAGACCTCCGCGTACGTTTCGAGCAGAACGGCCCTGTATCGAGCCAGCCCGTCGATACCGACGCGTACATAGCGAATCATCGGCGCACTCCGATTTCCGTCATCCGCTCGACGACCCCGGCCATTCGGCCGACGTCAACGACGCGCAGGCCCGCGATGAACTCGTGCGCCGATTCCCCCAGCCGTCCCGACATCCGCGTACCCGCAACAAGGGCAAGCACTCCCTCGAACGTGCTGCACGCCTGCTCAGCGTCGCCTTGCCGCAGCTGCGCGATTGCCACCCCTTGGACATCACGGCCCTCCTCGATGACAAACCCACCGTCTACCTCCGCCCCGAAAGTGGCGGACTCGAATGGACTGTCACGGTAAGCAACTTCACCGACGTACTACAGCGCCGCCCCCCAGGAACCAAGCCCCTGGCCTTCCCCTGACCCACACCCTGCGCGGGGGC
>NZ_JAKFHA010000015.1:115282-204845 GCF_021502675.1 Yinghuangia soli | reverse complement strand
TCGCGCCATAGTCGCTGGTGTGCTCGCCGGCGAAGTGGATCCCGCCCTCCTGGACGCTCTCGTACCCGGCGAACGCCGTGAACTGGCCTACCTTGTAGAAGTGGTACGCGCCGTAGTGCCACGGGTCGACCGACCAATGGTCCTCGTACGCACGGCCGTTGTACGCCGCCCGAGTGCCCGGCAGCAGCTTCTCGATCTGGTCGAGGAAGAACTTCACGTCCGCTGACGGCGCCGGCCCGTGTGCGGCGCCGGTGTAGCGGTAGCGGGCGGTGTTGCCGCCGGGGAAGTTCACGAGCAGGGCCGGGGCGCCGGTCTCGCCGAGTTCGACCGAGCCGTCCCACGCGGTCTGGTAGCCCTCGGGGCCGGTGAGCGTGATGCCGTTGCTGCCCGCGGCGGGCCAGGTCTTGCGGTCGAGCTGCAGGACGAGCTTGGCGTTGTGGCCCATGCCCTGGGTGGCGATCGCCTGCCGCTTGAGACCGGACAGTCCGGCGCGGCTCAGGTCGACGTTGCGAAGGGTGCGGAACGGCAGGGCCAGGACGACATGGTCGGCCACCACGTCGACGATCCGGCCGCAGTTGTCGAACGTGAGGGTGTAGCTGCCGCTGCTGTTGCGGCGCAGCGCGATGAGCTCGTACCCCTGCTTCACCGAGCCGGACGGCAGTTCCGCGGCCATGCCGGTGACCACCTGGTCGTTGCCGCCCTTGAGGTGGTACCACTCGTCGAATCCGCCGGGCGCGCCGTCGCCGCCCGCAGCCGTGGCCGTGGAGGTCGCCGTGGGCGCCGCCTCGGCCGGCGGTCCGGCGAAGAAGCTGACGAAGTTGATGGCGGAACTCTCCGACGGCTCACCGCCGTTCTGCAAGAGGCGGCTCTGCACGAACTGGCCGAGCGAGGAACGGGCGTCGAGGCCGATCTCGGCCATGTAGTCGAGCGCCGACATGCGGTCGAGGCGCAGCGCCTCGGGCGTGAAGTCGTCGTAGCGCGGCCATCCCGCGGCCTCCGCCGACGCGTTGATCGCCGGCAGGAACGCGTTGAGGTCGCTGTCGAACGTCGTGTAGAGCGCATTGTTGATCCACGACATGTAGTCGCCGGTGGCCAACCCGCCGCCCGCGTGGACCTCGGTCTCGATGCCGTAGCGCCGGGCAAGGCCGAGCATCTCGCGGTCCTCGGAGCTGACGAACGAGCCGCCATGCTCGCTGACTTGGCCGTTCGCGAAGAAGCCGCGCAGCGACCAGCAGCGGCCGCCGATGTGCGTGGTGTCGGCTTCGTAAACGGTCGAGGCGATGCGCCGCGGACCGGTCCAGAGCTTGTGCGCGCAGCGCAGGCCGGCGAGTCCGGCGCCGACGACCGCGACGCGCGGGGCGGTCGGGCCGGCCGCGTGGGCCGGGACTGCCGCGGCAACAGGGATGGCCGCGGCGGCGGCGACGGCCCCTGCCCCGGCGAGGAACCGGCGGCGCGACGGCGTCGATTCCGCTGCCTCGGCTGCGTGTTGCGCGCGCTGCTTGGACTGTTCGCCGAGCAGTCCGGCGAGTTCCGCGGGCGGCATGCCGAGTCGGGCGGCCTCCTGGTGCACCGAGACCGCGGCGCGCAGCGGGTCCGGGATGCCGACCCTGTTTGCGGCACGCAGGCGTGTGAACGAACGGCGGGGCGATGCTGAGGGTTTCGGGGCCATGTACTCCCTCTCCGGGACGACTTCCGCTTCGAGTGCTCGGCAGTGAAGCGCCCACCCATCAGCGTTGTCAACGGTGTTGCCGCCGGTCGCCGCGAAGAACTCGTCCCGCATCGCGAAGGACTTTTCCCGCATGCGGCATACCCGCCGAACCCGCCCGCGGCGCGATCCGCGGCGGCGTCCGCGGGGACATCTCAGGCAGCAGCCGAGGCGGCAGTCGCGGCAACGCCGCACCCGGGCCCGGTCCAGCCCGACCCGGCCCCGACACCGCCTTCGACCGGGCGCCGCGGCAGTGCATGCCGCGGACTGCTCCGGATGGCGTACGCCCGCTCGCTGCACCGGGTGAACGTCGGGCCGCCGCGTCGACCGGCCGCGTACGCCGTCGCAATCATGTGCGGTGTCCCGCCGCCGACCCGCAGGTCGGCATGCATCGCCTCTCCGACCCGGGAGTTCCTCGTGCACCTCCGCCGCCTGATGGCCTGCGCCCTCGCGTCCTCCGCCTTCCTGCTCGCCGGTACGGGCGTGAGCGCGGCGAGCGCCGCCTCCGCGCCCGTCCTCCGCAACCCGTGCGGCTTCTTCGAGACCAGCTCGGACGCGTTCTACAACCACTGCACCGACGACGGTTCGAACATCGTCATCCACGTCGAGGTCGCGTGGGCGCACCCGACTACGAGCGGTGCGTCGGCCCGGGCCAGCCCTGGCTCGGCGCCGCGGCCAAGATCCAGGGCGCGTACTACACCGGACGGACCGGCTGACCCGACGCCGACGCCCGCCCCGGGCCCGGCCGCCGCAGTACGCGGTCGGCCGACGCGGCCCGACAAGGCACAGACGCAGACCCAGACACAGCCGCAGCCGCAGCCGCAGCCGCATCGTCGAGGGCCGGAACACCCGCCCCCTCAAAGGCGCAATGGCCCGACTCCGTCGCGCGCGAGCGTGTCGCCGGGATTCAGCAGCGCGCAGGCCTTCATCGACAGGCAGCCGCAGCCGATGCACCCGGTGAGCTCGGCCTCCAGCCGCTCGATGGTCTGCCGGCGCTCCTCGAGCCGGCGCTTCCAGCCGCGCGAGGCCCGCTGCCACTCCTGGTGGCTGGGCGGACGGTCGAGAGGCACGTCGGCGAACGCGTCCTTGAGGTCCTGCAGCGGGATCCCGATACGCTTCGCCACCGAGATCAGCGCGATGCGGCGGAGCATGTGCCGCGGGAAGCGCCGCTGGTTGCGGTCGTCGCGCTCGGACGCGATCAGCCCGAGTTCCTCGTAGAACCGCAGCGCGGACACCGCCGCCCCGGTGCGGGCGCTCACCTCGCCGATCGTGAGCCAGTCGTCCGGACGGGCCCGGACCTCGCCGGAACGCCTGCTCGCCATCCGCATCCCCTTCTGTTGACCTCAAGATTACTTGAGGTCATACGTTCGGCTGCGCCGGAACGGCATCGGCACACAACCCGACCGGAGAGGACGGCAATCTCGTGACCTTTGTCATCGCCCTGCCCTGTGTGGACGTCACGGACAAGGCGTGCATCGAGGAATGCCCCCTGGACTGCATCTACGAGGGCGACCGGATGCTCTACATCCACCCCGACGAATGCACCGACTGCGGCGCCTGCGAGCCGGTGTGCCCGGTCGAGGCGATCTACTTCGAGGACGATCTCCCCGACGAGGAAAAGCACTTCTTGGCCGTCAACGCCGAGTTCGCGGACGAGATCGGCAGCCCCGGCGGCAGCGCGAGGTTCGGCCGGCTCGGCCGCGACCACCCGCTCGTCGCGGCCCTCCCGCCGCAAGGCCCCGCCGTGCCGGCACCCTCCGGGGAGCAGGCGTAACGGTTCCGCGTACGTAGTCCGGGCAGGCGCCCCCTGCAGGAGTCCCGCGCAACGGTTCCGCGTGCGGCGCGAACTGCCGCACGCGGAAACGGCGTACGCGGAACCCGCGCCCGTCAGGCTGGCGTCGTACGCCGCAACTTGCCGATCCCGCCCCACGACACCCGCTGGTACGGCGGCAGCGGGTCGGCGATCGGCTCGGCGGGCCGCCACGCGACGAGCGGGACCACGCCGGGCTCGACGAGGTCGAACCCGTCGAAGAACGCCTCGATCTCCTCGACCGTCCGGAACCGCCCGCTGCCCAGGCTGCGCAGCATCAACTGCTCCATCGCGGCTGCCTCGGGGCCGCTCGCGCAGAAGTGCGTCAGGTAGAGGTAGCTGCCGGGCGCGACCGCGTCCCGGTACGCCGCCACGACCGCGTTCGGGTCCTCCGCGTCGCCGAGGTGGTGCACGACGCCCAGCATGAGCAGCGCGATCGGCCGCGAGAAGTCGAGGAGATCGGCGACCTCCGGGCGGGACAGCACGTCGGCGGGGTCGCGCAGGTCGGCGGTGGCGACCTTGGTGAACGGGTTGTCGGCGAGCAGCGCGCGCCCATGGGCAAGGACGATCGGGTCGTTGTCCACGTACGCGACCCGCGCCTTGGGGTTGACCGACTGCGCGATCTCGTGGGTGTTCTCGCCGCTCGGCAGCCCCGACCCCAGGTCGAGGAACTGGTCGATGCCCTGCTCGGCGAGGAACCGTACGCCCCGGCCCATCATCGCGCGGTGCGCCTGCGCGCCGATCCGGGCGCCCGGCAGTACGCGCAGTGTCTCGTCGGCTATCGCCCGGTCGACGGCGAAGTTGTCCTTGCCGCCGAGGATCGCGTCGTACACGCGCGCCACGCTCGGCACGGACGTGTCGATGCCGGTGGGCTGCCAATCGCGCACCGGGTCGCCCGCCTCTGCCCCCGAGCCGGTCCCCGAGCCGGTCCCCGCGCCCGCGGCCGCGTTCGCCGCCGTGTCCGAAGTCTCCAACGCCGCTCCCCCGTCGCCTCGTTGATGGATCGTCACCGCACACCGCAGCGAAGACTAACCGAGCGGTAGGCGCGTTGCGGTCCGGACCGGGCAATGGCGGCGTGGATCCGGTCGCGGTCGATCAGGCGCTACGGGACGGCGACGATCCCCAGGGGCCCGGGATCGGCGCCGGTCACTTGGACGGCCATGTCCCGCATCAGGCCGAGGAGTTCTGCCAGGGTGACGGGTCGGCGGTCGACCGCCGCCGGGTCGTCCTGCGCCTGCTCGGTCCACAGGAACGGGTACGCCGACAGCCCGTGGGTCAGGGGCAGTTCCGCGACCTCGTCGCGCCGGCCCGGCCAATGCAGGCTCGCGTAGAACCCGGCGAGGCCCTCGCCGTCGAGCAGCCAGGCCAGCCAGTCGCCATGGCCTGCGCCGAGGCTTTCCCAGGTCAGTGCGTCCGGCGCGAAGTAGATGACTTCTCCCGGGTTTCCGGGCCGGCCCGCTGCCGCGGGGTCGTGGCCGTTGAGGGCGAACGTCCCGCCCAGCACATCATGCGCAAGCACCAGTCCGGCGTCGGGCAGCCATCCGGGCTGCGGCCGGTCGGGGAAGCCGTTCACTTCGGCGAGTCCCGGCAGTCCGCCGGGTGCCCCCGTGCCCGCACCGCCGTACACGCGCAGCCATCCGCCGTCGACCAGCATCCCACCGGACGACAGCGCCACGGCGCCGAGGAACGAACGCGCGGTGACCTGCAACTGCAGCAGGCACGCCTGCCCGCGGGCCGCGTCGCCGGGCAGGGCCGCGACGTCGACCGCCCCGGCCTCGATCATGTCCGCGACCAGCGGCCATGCGGGATCGGCCACGTCCAGGAGCTCGTCGAGTGCACGCATCCGATCATGATCGCAGGCCGCGGCGAGACACTGCGGCCCCGGCCCCGGCCCCGGCTCCGCTCACGGCACGGCACACGTGTGCACAGGGGCCCCGGCAGCGCGCCGGGCGGTTCAAGGTCTCCGCTGGACCAGCGTCAGACCTGCGGATTCCAGGTCTCGTACGCGTAGCCGAGGCCGGCGGTCGAGTACATCGAGCGGACGGTGACGCCGAACGGCTTCAGGACATGGTCGTCGAGGCCGGCGGACGTGTTTGCCAGCGTCGGGTTCAGGCGCTGCCACAGGCTCCAGGCGTAGTCCATGAATGCGGCATGCGACCAGAAGACCGGGTCGTTCGCCGCCGTCATGGAGGCCATGTCGCCGCCGACCGCGTTGTGCAGCCTGCTGTTGAAGGAGCCTTCGAGGCTGGAGCACAGGGTCCGGTAGTTGTAGGCCTTCATGAGCGCGCTGTTGAGGACCTCCACGGAAGGCACGGTGCCGGTGCCGCCCGCCCTGCGCATCAACACGTGGCTTGTCGTCGTGGCGACGGTCCAGTTCGCGAAGGCGCCGGTCGTGACCGGTCCCAGTCCGACGCGGCCGAAGTACTGCGGACCGAGCACCACCGACTGGTCGAACTTCTGCGCGTCGTGGCACCAATTCCAGTACGGGACCGTCACCGCAGGGTCGACCGCCTGGAGCCGACGCTCGAAGTCGACCAGATAGGCACGGTTCCAGGGCAGGAACTTGGGGGTCCCGTGCGCCTCTTCCCGAAACTCGAGTTTGACGGCCGCCAGTCGGTCATAGGCGGTGGGCGCAGCGCCACTGTGCACCGCCTTGACCGCGGCAACGTACGCCGCCCACTCGGCGGCGCTGAGCGCCCGCACTTCCCGACGCTGCTTCACCGGCAGAACGGGCATGGGCCTTCCCCCTAGACAGGCGATGTCCTGCCCCCACTGTGGGGCATCGTGCTGTTCCCTGTACGGGAGTTCGCCATAGCCGCCGCGCCCCGCGTCCCGATCCTGGCCCCGCGTCGAACGGCCCCACCCCACCGAATTCCTGTGGTGTCGACAACCGTGTCCCTCGATGCGCGAGGACGTCGGCCAGGCGTCGCCTCCCGTGCAGTGGCTCCACACGCAGGGCGCCGAGGTCTCCGGCCTGGGCGCGCCGGTCGCGGTCCTCGCCCTGCAGGCGCCGGTGAAGCGTGCCGCGCACCTGCGCGACTGGGAAATGCTGCGCGACAGCACCGGCTGACGGCCGCGGCGGATGGGCCGACGCAATCGCCGTCCAGCGGTCGTCCGGACGGTCAAGGCCACTGTGCGCGGAGCGCCGGCTGCGGCTGCCGGCGGTAGGTCGTGGCGGCCTAGGGTGGCCGGATGAGTTCTGGGGAGGGGCCGGGGAGGTGGCGGCTGCCTGCCGGGCGGCTGGGGCGGTTCCTGGTCGGGGCGTTCGCGGTGGCGTTCGCGGGGACGGCGGTGCAGTACGTCGTCGTGGCACCGGTGTGGTGGCGGGCGCTGCTCGACTGGGCCGTGCTGCTGAGTGCGTGTGCGGTGCTGGGGCGGTGGGGGCTTCGATCTCCGGTCGCGGCCGGTGCGTACCTGGTGGTGGCCACCGGGGTCTACTTCGTGCTCGGGGCGGTCGACGCGCCGCTCATGCTCCTGCTGCTCATGGCCTCGCTCTACCTGGTCGCCGCGCAGGGGCGGGTCGCGGCCGCCGCGGTGCTGGGCGTGGTGGTCGTGGCCGGGGTCGGGTTCGGCACGGCCAGCGGCAACGACGACATCACCGTCGCCGCACTGGTGATGATGGCCGGGTGGGTGGTCGCGATCGTCGCGCTGGGCGTCACGCAGCACACCCGGCGCGCGTACCTGCAGGAGTCCGAAGCCCGCCTCGCGGCGGCGCAGCGCGGCCGCGAGGAGGAGGCGCTGCGCCACGCCACCGAGGAACGTCTGCGCATCGCCCGCGAGTTGCATGATGTCATCGGTCACAACATCTCGCTCATCAACGTCCAGGCGGGCGCCGCGCTGCACCGTGCCGCGAAGGACCCCGGGCAGGCCGTCGAGGCGCTGGGCGCGATCAAGGCCGCGAGCCGCGAGACGCTGCGCGAACTGCGCGCGACGCTCGGGGTGCTGCGGCAGGTCGACGAGGACGCGCCGACCGCGCCGGCGCCCGGGCTCGCCCGGACCGGTGAGCTGGTCGCGTACGCCGAGCTCGCGGGCCTCGAAGTCCGGAGCGAGACCGAGGGCGAGCCGCGCGGACTGGCAGTCGAGGTCGACCTCGCGGCGTTCCGGATCATGCAGGAGTCCCTGACGAACGTGACGCGCCACGCCGCGGCCGCGTCGGTCGTCCTGCGTGTGGTGTACGGCGTGACCGGCCTGCGCGTGGAGGTCGACGACGACGGGTCGGGCAGCGCGTCCGATGAGGGCTCGGGCCGCGGTTCCGGCACCGGCTTCGGCGGCAACAGCTTGGGCGGCGTCGGCAGCGTCGGCGGTGGTTCCGGCAACGGCATCCGCGGCATGCGCGAACGTGCCCGCGCACTCGGCGGCGAGCTCATCGCGGGACCGCGCCAGGGCGGCGGGTTCCGGGTGCGTGCGTACCTTCCCTACGACTCCGAGGAGGTCCCCGGATGATCCGGGTGTTGTTGGCGGACGACCAGCGCCTGGTGCGTGCCGGGTTCCGCTCGATCCTGGCGGACGAGGACGACATCGACGTCGTCGGCGAGGCGTCCGACGGCGAGCAGGCCGTCGCGGCGGCCCGCGAACTGCGTCCCGACGTCCTGCTGATGGACATCCGCATGCCGGGTGTCGACGGCCTGGAGGCTGCCCGGCGCATCGCCGCGGACCCGGCACTCGCCGACGTGCGCGTGGTCATCCTGACGACGTTCGACCTGGACGACTACATCTACGGGGCGCTGCGTGCCGGAGCGACCGGCTTCCTGGTCAAGGACACCGAGCCGGAGGAGCTGATCCAGGCGGTGCGGGTCGCGGCCCGCGGGGACGCGCTGATCAGCCCGTCGATCACGCGGCGCCTGATCGCGGAGTTCGCGGGCCGCGTCAAGCAGCCGGAGCCGCACCCGCGCCTGAACGCCCTGACCGAGCGCGAACGCGAGGTCATGGAGCTGGTCGCGGGCGGCCTGACGAACGACGAGATCGCCGCGCGCCTGGTCCTGAGCCCGGCCACCGCGAAGACGCACGTCAGCCGGATCATGACCAAACTCGGGGCCCGGGACCGGTCGCAGGTGGTGGTGCTGGCGTACGAGTCGGGAATGGTGAGCCCCGGCTGGCTCGGTTGACCGGCCGGACAGGCGGCCTGCCACGGCGTGAATACGTCGATCAGATCCGCGCGATCCGGTCCAGGAAGTTGTCCACGAGCGCATGCGTGCGCTCCCGCGCGCCCGCCTTCGGCCGGACCAGTTCCTCGGGGACGTACCCGTGCTTGGCCACCTCCGCAGCGCCGCCGATGTCCAGCCATGCCTGGACGCCCGCCGGGGTCACCTCCGGGTGAAACTGCAGGCCCAGCGAACGCCCGACGACGTACGCCTGCGGCGCCAGTGCGGTGCGGGCGAGCTCCTTGGCCGCGGGCGGGACGACGATGCGGTCGAAGTGCCATTGGAACCATGGGCCTTCGCCGACCAGGTCGGGGTCGTCGGACTGCACGTCCGTCCAGCCGATCTCGGGGCGCGCCGCCCGCTCGACCGAGCCGCCGAGCGCGGCCGCGAGCGCCTGCGCGCCGAAGCAGATGCCCAGGACCGGTACGTCCGCCTCGACCGCGGCGCGCAGGAAGGCGAGTTCGTCGCCGATCCACGTGCCTATCGCGGCGTGGTCGTAGACCGACCACAGCGCGCCGAGCGGCACGATCAGGTCGTACGCGCGCGGGTCGGGGAACGCGACGGTGACGTGCGGGCGTGCGAAGTCGGCGTCGGGGACCAGCAGCATGTCGACGAGTTCGAAGCCGCGCTGCACGAGTCGTTCGCCCACGTACCCGGCGTCGGACGGCTGGTGGTGGCGGATGATCAGAGCACGCATCGGCGGCCTCTCATTTCTGGTTCGGGGTGGATTCACGTTCGCGGTTCGCCGTTCGCCTTGCGCCGGGTAAGTCAGTGGATTGGCTGACATATCGGGAAGGGCATGGCTGTTTTCGGGCAGCAGGCAGCCATCGGGCTACCGGCGGCTCAGGTCGAGCTCGCCCGTATGCCTACGAGGCAGGAAGGAACGGAAGGTGTGGGCACGGCTGCGCGGCCTTGCGGCCGGGCTTCAGCCGGATCCGGGCCGGGCCTCAGCCGGATCCGGGCCGGGCTCTCTCGGCGATGCCGCGCCCCATGGCAGGCGGCAGCGGCACACGCGCGCGGCGGCACAGGAGTCGGAAGGCCGGGTCGACGGCACCGGCGAACATGCGCATGCGGACTCCTTCCACAGGGGTGCGCGCGCGCCCGAAGGCGTGCGGCAGCCCGGGCGGCGTGCCCGTACCACGCGTTATTTGATCCCAAACGATAAGTGGGGCGCCGGGTCCTGCGCAAGTCCCATGTCCACGCCACCCAGGCGTCCCGTCCGTACCGCTCCCGCAACCCCCGCAGTACGCCGCGCGCCCGGGCCGCAACCCCCGGGGTACGTCAGGTGTCCGCCGCAGGCCGACGCTGCGCACGGCACCTCCGCACGAATCTGTGGCGCATGACGCAGACACAAGGCAGCACACCCCGTCCCCCGGCGGCGCCGGCCGGCCCGACCGGCACCGGATCCGACCGCCGCAGCGTGTTCGCCCGGCTCGCCGACTGGTCGCAGCGCCGCCGCGTATTGGCGCTCGCCGGCTGGCTGCTGGTCGTCGCCGTGGCCGCGCTCGGCGCGCAACTGGCAGGCAGCGCCTGGAAGAACGACTTCTCGCTGCCCGGCACCGAGTCGCAGCAGGCGAGCGACCTGCTGGACCGGCACGGCGCGGTGCAGGCCGGCGACACCGTCGAGATCGTCTTCAAGGCGGACCGCGGCCTGGCCGCCGACCCGGCCGCGGCCGCCTTGGTCGAGCAGGTCGCCGCGGCGGTCCGCGACTCCCCCGGCGTCGCGGACGTCCGTACGCCGCTCGCCGATCCCTCCGCGCTGTCCGCGGACGGGCGCATCGGCTTCGCGACCGTGACCTTGGACGGCCTGGCCACCGACGTCCCCAAGGAGGACATCCGCACGATCATCGGCATCGCCCGCGACGCCGCCACCGACACCGTGCAGATCGAGGTCGGCGGAGGTGCGGTCCGCGAGGCGCAGGAAGGGGGCGGCGGCGGTGCGGAAGGCGCCGGGATGCTCGCCGCGCTGGTGATCCTCGTCCTGCTCTTCGGTTCGCTGCTGGCCGCCGCGCTCCCCCTGGTGACCGCGCTGTTCGCGGTCGGCGGCGCGGTGGGGATCATCATGATGGCGTCGCATGTCGCCACCGTCGCCGACTTCACGCCGCCGATCATGATGCTCGTCGGCCTCGGGGTCGGCGTCGACTACGCGCTGCTCATCTTCTACCGGTTCCGGCACGAACTCCTGCGCGGCGCCGAGCCGCAGGAGGCGACGCGCATCGCCCTGGACGCTGCCGGGCGCACCGTGTTCTTCGCCGGCTGCACGGTCATCATCGCGCTGCTCGGGCTGGTGACGCTCGGCCTCGGCTCGCTGCAGGGCGTCGCGCTGTCGGTGGCGCTGACCGTGCTGGTCACGATGGCCGCGTCGCTCACGCTGCTGCCCGCGCTGCTCGCGGTGTTCGGCAAGCGCCTGCGCCGCAATGTCATGAAGCGGGTGGCCAAGGCCGAGCGCAAGGGCAGGACAGAGGGGGCCGGTTGGCGCCGCATGGCGGCCGGGGTGCAGCGGCGCCCGTTCGCCGCGCTGCTGGTCGCGGTCGTCGCGCTGCTCGCCCTGTGCGCGCCGGCCCTGGACATGCGCCTCGGGTTCGCGGACGCCGGCAACGACGCGAAGGGCACCACCAGCCGGGCCGCGTACGATCTGATGGCCGAGGGCTTCGGGCCCGGCTTCAACGGCCCGCTCGTGGTGGTCGCCGAGGGCGGCCCGCAAGTCGGCGAGGAACTGCGGCGTACGCTCGCCGCGTACCCGGGCGTCGCCGCGGCCACCCCGCCGCTGCCGTCCCGCGACGGCGCCCTGAGCACCGTCCTGGCGTTCCCGGCGAGTGCCCCGCAGGACGAAGCGACCGATGCGCTGGTGCAGTCGCTGCGCGGCGGCGGGCTGGACGCGTTCGAGGCGGCGACCGGCGCACCGGTATACGTGGGCGGCGCGACCGCGGCCGAGCTCGACTTCTCGGCGAAGGTGGCGGACCGGCTGCCGCTGTTCGTCGCGGTGGTGGTGGGCCTGTCGACGCTGCTCCTGCTGCTGGTGTTCCGCTCGCTGCTGATCCCGGTCAAGGCCGCAGTGCTGAACCTGCTGAGCATCGGGGCGTCGATGGGCGTGATCACGCTGGTGTTCCAGCACGGGTGGTTCGGGGTGCAGCCCGGTCCCATCGAGGCGTTCATCCCGGTGATGATCTTCGCGATCGTGTTCGGACTGTCCATGGACTACGAGGTGTTCCTGCTGTCCCGCATCCACGAGGAGTGGGAGCGCACCAAGGACTCCGGGCACGCGGTACGCGAGGGCCTGGCCACGACGGGACGCGTCATCACGGCCGCCGCGGCCATCATGATCGTGGTCTTCGGTGCCTTCGTACTCAGCCCGGACCGCATGCTGCAGCAGTTCGGCCTCGGCCTGGCGGTGGCGATCCTGCTGGACGCGCTGGTGATCCGCTGCCTGATCGTCCCGGCCGTGATGCAGCTGTTCGGGGACCGGGCGTGGTGGCTGCCGAAGGTGCTCGCGAAGCGGCTCCCGAAGGTCGCCCTCGAAGCCCCGTCCGCACCGGTCGATACGGCAGGCACAACGGCTTCGGCCTAGCCCTCGGCGCTTGAGGCCCGCCCCCACCCTGGGAGCGGGCCGCAAGGCACAAGGTCCGACCGCCCCCTGACCCCGACGGCGTCCGGTGAGCCCCGCCAATCGTTTAATCCCGCTCAACCCAGCGTGCTCGGGTCCGGCCTTGTTGCGCCGCGTACGGACCTTGGACGCTGGACACGTCGCGCCGGACGTACCCCCTGGGGCCTCGGCGCGGATTCCCCCCGATGCAGCGAGACGGAGACTTCCGCATGAGCAAGATCGTCGCGGTCATGTACACCGCCATGGACGGCGTGGTCGAGGATCCGATGTGGACCGGCCCGTTCTGGAACGACGAGCACGCCAAATACCAGAACGGCCAGCTCCGCGCGAGCCGCGCCCTGCTGCTGGGGCGCGCGACCTACGAGGACTTCGCTGCCTCGTGGGCCCCGCGCGACGAGTCGGACGAGTTCACCGCCCGCATGAACCGCATACCCAAGTACGTCGCCTCCACCACGCTGCAGTCGACCACCTGGAACGCGTCCGTCCTCGACGGCGACGCGGTCGAGCAGATCGCCAAGCTCAAGACCGAGCCGGGCGGCGACCTGCTGGTATACGGCAGCGTCTCCCTCGTCGACACGCTCATCGAGTACGACCTGCTGGACGAACTCAAATTGTTCCTGCACCCGGTGACCGTCGGCACCGGCAAACGCCTCTTCGCAGAAGGCCGCGCCAAGAGGACGTGGACACTCGCCGGCACCCAGACCTTCAGCTCAGGCGCAATCGTCCTCGACTACCGCCCGGCAAACACCGCCTGACCCACCCCGTGGGGGGGGGGCCCCCCCCCCCCCCCCCCCCCCCCCCCCCCCCCCCCCCCCCCCCCCCCCCGGGGGGGGGGCCCCCCCCCCCCCCCCCACAACCCGCGCCCGCCACAACCTCGTCCCCGTGTCAGGGTTGCCCGGGTCGCCAATGCGAAGCGTCCATGCAAGGCGATCAGCGGGTGTCCCACTCGGCTCCGGGGACGCTGTCGTACATGGTGTACGCCCAGCTGTCATAGCGCGCGAAGAACGCCCGCGTGAGCAGGATGTCTCCTGCCCGCTGTGCGCGCAGAAGGATGCCGAGTTCATCCGATTCCGGGTCGCCTTCCACGGAACAGCCCGCCTGGAGGCCGTGCTCCTGCGCGTAGGCGAAGAACTCGTCCGCCACGATGGAAGGCCGGCGGCCGACCAGCCGGATACTCCCGAGGGATACTTGCGGCCCTCGCAAGGCGTCGACGGCCACGCAGCTCAGGACGTCAGCCTCTGTGTGGTATGCCGTGAGCGCTGTACGCCGCGAACGTGCATTCGCCGCATGGAAGTTCGTCTGATGTCGCAGGGGCCCGTGTCCGATGTGCGACTGCAGGACGTCGGCAACGAAGCCGCGCTCTTCCAGCAGAGCGCAGACGCTGTCCCGGCTCATGCCGAACCGAAGCGGTCCCACCGCCTCGCCAGGCATGTAGTGCCATTGAGCACGCCCCGATTCGTCGACGACGGACCACACCACGCTGATTCCCTTTCCTGTTCCGCCATTTGTCGCGCCGACGACCATAACGCGGACAGGTCGGGAACATCCGATCCCGTCGACGCCGCTGGCGGATCACCGCAGTCTTCACGACCTCGGCGCCCACGTGGTACCCGCCGGTCGGGATCCGGGCGGGTCAAGGCGGGGAGGCTGTCGGGGAGTTGTGGAGGTCTACGAGGGTGCGTACCGGGGGTGGGAGCCAGTCCTCGTCTTCTGTGGTGTCGTCGTGGAGGTGTTCGAGGAAGTCGGTGGGGGTGGGGCGGGATTTCGGGTCGGGGGACAGGCAGCGGGTGATGAGGGCGACCAAGGGGGCCGGGAGCAGGTTTTGGGCGGCGTGGTGGGAGTCGGGGTCGGTGGGCGGGGTGATGCCGGCGGCCAGGGACAGGACCATGCCGAAGGCGTACAGGTCGACGGCGGGGGTGACGGGGGCGCCGGTGAGTTGTTCGGGGGCGAGGAAGCCCTGGGTGCCGATGATCTGGTTGACGCGGGTCAGGGCGGTGCCGTCCAGGGCGCGGGCGATGCCGAAGTCGATGACGCGCGGGCCGGCCGCCGAGATGATGATGTTGCCGGGCTTGAGGTCGCGGTGCACGATGCCGCAGGCGTGGATGCCTTCGAGTGTCTCGGCTACGCCGATCGCGAGGACGTGGACGGTGCGTGCGGGCAGCGGGCCGTGTTGGCGCAGGACGTCGTGCAGAGACGGCCCGGGGATGTACTCGGTTGCCAGCCAGGGGAGTTCGTCGTCGGGGTCGGCGGCGACCACGGCCGCGGTGTGGTAGCCGCCGACGCGCCGCGCGGCATCGATCTCGCGGGCGAACCGTGCGCGGAACGCCGGGTCGGCGGCGAGTTCGGGGCGGACGGCCTTGACCGCGACCAGGCGCCCGCCCGGCGAATGGCCGAGGTAGACGGTACCCATGCCGCCGCGTCCGAGGCGGGCGGAGAGCCGGAAGCGGCCGATGCGGTGCGGGTCCCCGGGGCGTAGCGGCAGGTGGCCCGGCACGGAGCCGGCGTCGAGCGGCGGTCCCTGGTACGAGCGGGCCTGCGCGGCCGCGCGTTCCGCACTGGCGCGGATGGCGGCGACTTCGCGTTCGGTCTCCGCCTGCAGCAGGGCGGCGTGCTTGTCGCCTTCGGCGCGGAGGACTCCGGCGAGCTTGTCGTACTCGGCACGTACCCGCTTCTCCATCGACTCCTGCATGGCGACCGGCGGTTCGACGGCCTTGAGTTCGACGCGGTTGATGCGGATCCCCCAGCGGGCCGCCACCTCGATCAGGACGTCGCGCAGTCCGGCGTTGACCGCGGCGCGCTCCGCGAGCGCCTGTTCGAATCGGAGGTCGCCGATGATGTTACGCAGCACCGCGGCGGCCAGGTGTTCGATCGCCCGGACGTAGTCCGCGGTTTCGTACGCCGCGGTGCGCGGGTCGGTCACCTCGAAATAGACGACGGTGTCGACCTGGACGACGACACCGTCCAGGGTCAGCACCGGCTGCGGCGGGAACGGTACGACGTGCTCGCGCAGGTCGACCATGTACTTGATGCGCTCGATGAACGGCACGACCACGTTGAGCCCGGCGTCCAGGGTCCTGGCGTACCGCCCGAAGCGCTCGACGATGGCCACGCGTGCCTGCGGGACGACCTTGACCGACCGGACCAGGACGACGACCAGGAACACCCCGAGGATGCTCACGAGGATGACCACGGACATGGCGGCACGCCCCCTGGCTTTCTGCACCGACGTCAGAAAGTGCTGCGCCGAAGTGTCGCAGACCTGCGGGACGGGCGAATACGCCGATGGAAGAAAGGACTTCGCCGAATCGGACTGATCGTTTCGGGTGCCGGAGCGGGCAGGGATCGGATCACTTCGGGCACGGCCAGTGGCGACTGCCTGGCCGCGAAGGCGCGCTGAAAGGCCCTGGCTTCGGGGGGAAGCCAGGGCCGGTGATCCGTACGGCTTCGGCACGCTGCCCCATCGGGCAGCCGTTCGTACGCTCGGACGAAATCCCGCGTCAGCGGGGTGGGGTCGCGCGGTGGCGGCCGGGTTCGGCGGGGCCGCGGCCTGGGCCCTGGCTGCCGCCCGGGCGGGTACGGTCGCGGCGCAGCAGGGCCGCGGCGGCCGAGGCGAGGAGCCCGGCGGGGGCCTTGCGGCGGGGGCGGGTGCGGTCGCCTTCCGGAGCGGGTGCGGAGGCGGCTTCGGGGGTGGCTGCGGGGGCGATGCCGAGGGCGAAAAGGTCGTAGCCGCCGGGCGGGGTGTCGTCCCTCGGGGTCATGTGCAGCATGCAGCAGCCCAGGTCGGGGTGGTCGGCATCGGGGTATACCGGTGCGGCGTCGGCCAGGTCGCCGCACTCGAGCAGGCGGCTCGCCACCCGCTGCAGTGCCTCGACCGGACCGACCACCATCACCGCATCGTCGTGATCCACAGGGCGTCCAACGGCCCACGCGGCCGATGGTGTCGGCCAACCGGTCCGCATCCACCGAACGAGCGCCCCGCGCACCCCCCGTGTGTGCGACCGCGCGCGCCCGCGCAGCGGCATGCGTGCAGGCAGGGCTGCTCGGCCGGCCGGACCCGACGGAAGGTGCGGGCTCGGCGGGCTCGGCGGGCTCGGCGGGCTCGGCGGGCTCGGCGGGCTCGGCGGGCTCGGCGGGCGGGGCACAGATATCGCGCCCCGCCCGGGCCGTCGCTCAGGTGGCGTCGGCGAGTTCCAGGTCCCGGTGGTCGGTGGCCAGGATGGACGGGATCGGGATCAGGCCGCGGGAGGTGTCCATGCGGAGCAGAGTGGCCTCGCCGCGGGCCGCGCCCGGGGTGGCGGCGGTGGCCGGCTTGCCCTTGTTGCTCCACTGGTGCGCGCGTCCGTCGCAGTCGGCGAAGCTGCCGCCGATGCCGCTGCCGCCGTCGGCCTGGATCAGCTTCGACGACACGAACACTGCCCCCTGGCGCCCGGGAGCGCAGCGGTAGGTGCCCGACAGCGTCACCGTGCCGTCCTCGGCGATCGCGCCGGTCTCGGCGAGGGCGACGAAGTCCCGGGGCGACGACGCCTCGGCGGCGCCGACGAATTGGAAGGGGAGGGCCGCGGCGGCCGCGCAGCACGCGACCAGGACGCGGACCCGGTGCACATTCTTGATCATGTCCGCTCCAACGACGGCATCGGGCTGCGGTCGCGCTTCGCGGATGAAGCGAACGCTGTCGGAGTAGTGCAGGGTCGGGGGCGGCGGCGTGCTCGTCGACGCGGCAGGAGCGTGGCTCGTGGTGGCGCCGCGGGGAAGGGGTACGACACCCCCGCCCGCGCTGCTCAGCGGGCTTTCGCCGCCCGGAGCCACTCCCCCGACAGCCGGGCCAGTTCCGGGCTGATGAACCATCCCCGGCTCCGCTGGTCCGCGGCCAGGACCTCGCCGATCGCCCGGGACAGCGCCTCGCTCTCCGGTCCGGTCGGCCGGAAGGTGTCCAAGAGGTACTTCGCGTCCACGATCGCCGACAGGGAGTCTTCCTCGCCGAGCCGCCGCTGGGCACGGCCCGACAGGTACAGGGCGTGGACGAGGGACAGCAGGAAGTCCAGGCGGCCTGCGTTCAGCAGGTCGACGACGCGCTCGACGGCATCGGCGGCGACCGTCTTTGCCTCCGCGGCGTGCGGGGTGCTTGCCGCGAGGTTCAGGGCGGTGGTCACGTAGGTTTCCCAGAGCCCGTCGTCCAGGATCTCGGCGCAGTCCGCGAATACGGCGAGCGCCTCGCGGTCGCAGTCGCAGGCGAGTACCTGCTCGCCGGCCGCGTGCATGCCGGCGGCGTACCCGGCGACCTGGCCGGCCGCGGCGGCCCGGGTCGGGTCGGCGATCCCCGGGAGTGCGCCCAGGGCCTCCCGGAACACCGCCATCGGGCGGCGGTCCAGGCTGCGGATCTCCGCCATTTCGCCGAGCTCGGCCAGATGCAGCACGTGGCTGTACAGCAGGGACGCGATCATGAAGTCGTCCGGCTCGTCCCAGCCGTACAGGATCTGCAGCGCGCGGCGCCCGTCGTCGGCGGCCGGTTCGAGGTTGCCGGTCATGGCGAGCACATACGAACGGGTCTGGTAGGCCTCGGCCAGCAACGTGTCGCGGTCGCGCGCCGCGGGTCGGGATTCCAGCGCCAGGATCAGCTTGCCGGCCAGGGTCTGAGCCTCGTCCCATGCGCCTTGCCGGGCCAACTCGGTTATCTGCGCCTGAAGGTCGACATCCATGGCAGTCAAGCATGTGCCACGGCAGCCTGGTTCGGTAGCCGCATATCCCTTGGCACGCGCATCCGCCCGTCCGCGGGCAGGCGCGCGGCAGATGTGCCGCTCGGCGCCCCCGGCCGGTGACATGCCCGATCACGATCCCGGTCCGCGGGAACCGCGCACTGACAGGACATGATGGGACGCGGGCATGCGATTGTCCGCACGTCAGTAGATCTTCTTGTCCGTATGTCTGCTTGTCCCCATGCCAGGGGCGCCCGCGTCCCGCGGCCGATGGAAAGGGCTCCACCCGTGCTCGACGAACTGCTCGCTCTGCCGATCGACCAGCAGCCGGCCCCGGCGGTCAGCCGTCGGCGGATGGGGCGGATCCCGGTGGTCGTGGTCGACCACGCCGCCGCGCGGGCCGTGGTCAGCGAGCAGGGCGCGCAGCTCCTGGCCTGGCAGCCGGCCGGTGCGGAGCCGGTGGTGTGGCTGAGCGAGAAGACGGCGTGGACGCCCGGGGTGGCCATCCGCGGCGGCATCCCGGTCTGCTGGCCGTGGTTCGGGGGTGCGGGCTCGCCCGCGCACGGGTTCGCGCGTACTTCGCTGTGGGAGCTGGAGCAGGTCGAGGAAGAGGACGCCGAGGTACGGCTGGCCTTCGTGCTGCGCAGCTCGCCGGAGACCCTCGCGCTGTGGCCGCACGCGTTCACGCTGACCGCGCGGATCCGGATCGGCGCGGAGTGCACGGTCGAGATCGAGGCGCAGGGCGAGCACCGGAGCACCGGCGCGCTGCACACCTACCTGGACGTCGCCGAGGCGGACGCGACGCGGGTCACCGGGCTCGGGCCGGAGTACGTCGACAAGGTGCACGGCGACGCGCCGGGCCGGCAGGACGGGCCTTTGGTGCCCGACGAGCGCGTGGACCGCATCTACACGCGCCCGGAGCCGGTGAGCCGCGTGGAGGACGCCGCGCGCGGCCGGGTCGTGGAGGTCCACCACCGCGGGCACAGCGACGTGGTGGCCTGGAACCCCGGTGAGGAGCTGGCCGCGGGCATGGCCGACGTGCCCGACGACGCGTACCGCCGCTTCGTGTGCGTCGAGACCGCGCGCATCGAGAGCCCGCTGACCGCCGGCCCCGGGCGCCCCGCGGTGCTCGGCACGACGCTGCGCATCGGCGGGTAGGGCGGCGTGGGCGCGGTGCCGTGCCTGGTGGTGATGGGCGTGTCCGGGTCCGGAAAGAGCACCGTCGGGGCGCTGGTCGCGGCCGAGTTGGGGGTGCCGTTCGCGGACGGGGACGACCTGCACCCGGCCGCGAACATCGCCAAGATGGCCGCCGGGCAGGCCTTGGACGACGCCGACCGGGCGCCCTGGCTTGCCGCCGTCGGACGTTGGCTGCGCGACGCGCACGAGGCCGGGACCGGCGGGGTGACCGCCTGCTCGGCGCTCAGGCGCACCTACCGGGACCGGCTGCGTGCCGCGTGCCCGCAGGCGTACCTCGTCGAACTGGACGCGCCGCAGGAGGTGATCGCGGCGCGCCTGGCCGCGCGCCGCGATCACTTCATGCCGCCCGCGCTGCTCGCCTCGCAGTACGCGGCGCTGGAACCGCTGCAGCCGGACGAGTGCGGTGTCCGGCTGCCGGCCGCAGCCGCGGACGCCGAAAGCCTGGCGGCGCAGGCGGTGCGGGCCTGGCGGCGGACGCTCCCGCCGTCGGCCCGCTGAGCCGCCGGGACACACACCGGGCAGCCTGGAACGCACCGGGCAGCCGCACCGCGCGTTGGGCGCGGGTCAGTGCACCAGGGTGTCCTCGTAGATCTTGTCCAGCAGCACCGCGTACTGCTTCTCGACGACGGGCCGCTTGACCTTCAGGCTCGGCGTCAACTCGCCGTGCTCCACGCTGAGGTCCCGCGGCAGGATCTCGAACTTCTTGATGGTCTGCCAGCGCTGCAGCTCGCCGTTGAGCTTGTCGACGTAGCCTGCGATCAGCGCCCGGACCTGCGGGGTCGCGACGAGTTCGGCGTACGTCATGCTCTCCAGCCCTTCCCCCGCGCCCGCCGCCCAGCTCTTGAGGGAGTCCGCGTCGAGCGCGATGAGCGCGCTGCAGAAGTTGCGGTTGTTGCCGTGCACGATGATGTTGCTGACGTACGGGCACAGGCCCTTGAAGCGGCCCTCGACGTCGGACGGTGCCACGTATTTCCCGCCGGACGTCTTGATCAGGTCCTTCTTGCGGTCCGTGATGCGCAGGACGCCGCGCTCGTCCAACTCGCCGATGTCGCCGGTGTGCAGCCAGCCGTCCTCGGACAGCGCCGCGGCGGTGCTCTCCGGGTCGTTGTGGTAGCCGGTCATGATCGCGGGGCTGCGCAGCAGCACCTCGCCGTCCTCGGCGATCATGACCTCGGTGCCGGGCAGCGGCAGCCCGACCGTGCCGATGCGGTTGGCGCCGAAGCGGTTGACGAAGGCGCCCGCGCTGTTCTCGGTCAGCCCGTACCCCTGCAGCACCGGGACGCCGATGGCCTCGAAGAACTCCGCGACCTCGTCGGAGATCGCCGCGGCGCCCGAGACGCAGCCCTTCATGCGGCCGCCGAACAGCTCGCGCAGCTTGGCGAACACCAGGCGGTCCGCGATCTGCTGCTGCACGGCGAGGACCCGCCCGGGCGTGCCGCCCTCGCGGGTGGCCGCCACGTGCCGGCGGCCGACGGCCACGGACCACCGGAAGATGCGCTGCTTGACCGCGCTTTCCGCCTTCATGCGGGTGTACACGGTGTTGTAGACCTTCTCGAACACGCGCGGCGCCGCGGCCATGAACGTCGGCCGGACGATCGCGAGGTTCTCCATCAGCTTGGGGATCCGGCCGTCGACCGCGATCGGGTACCCGATGCGCAGCTGCCCGGAGATCATCACCTTGCCGAACGAGTGCGCGAGCGGCAACCACAGGTACTGCAGGTCGTTCTCGTCGTTCTGCGCGAGCATCGCCTGGGCCGCGGCCTGGTATGCCCACGCGTCGTGGGTGAGCCGGACTCCCTTGGGGCGCCCGGTGGTTCCCGAGGTGTAGATGAGTGTGGCGAGCTGGTCGCGCTCGATCTCGCCGATGAGCCGCTCGACCAGGCCGGGGTCCTTGGCCAGCAGCGCGCGGCCGGCCTCCTCCAGGTCGGCGAAGGTGGTCACCCACTCGTCGTCGCCGGCGCCGTCGAAGGTGACGATGCGGCGGACGTCGGGCAGGCGCTCGCGCACCCCGCTCAGCTTGTCCACCTGGCCCTGGTTCTCGGCGAAGACGACCGTGCTGCCGGAGTCGGCGAGGATGAACGCCGCCTCGTCGGCGTTGGTCGACGGGTACACGGTGGTGGTCGCCGCGCCCGAGCACAGGATGCCGAGGTCCGCGAGGATCCAGTCGATGCGCGTCTCGGACAGGATGCCGACGCGGTCCGCGGACCGGACGCCGAGCGCGTGCAGGCCGGCCGCGATGGCGGTGACCCGGTCGGCGGTCTGGGCCCAGGTCAGGGACTTCCACTCGTCGCGGCCGCCGGGCCGGGGAACGGGGAAACGATACGCCTCCGCCTCGGGCGTGGCCCGGATCCGGGCCAGGAAGTCCACGGCGATCGACGCCGGACGTTCCTCGATCGCAGCTGCTTCACTCACGACGGCCTCCGAACCCGTTGGGCCAGCGCCCGGTCCGGATGCCGACGGACGCGTATGACCACTGCTGTGTGGTGAGTCGTACCGAGTCGTGCTGGGTGGTGCGGGGTCGTGCGGATCGGGGTGGACGATGGGACAGGAATGCCCCGGTGCGCACCGGATCATGCCGAGTCGTGCCACCCGGCGTCCCGCCAACATAACCGGCGGGTAGGGCAGCCGGGTAGAGCGCTGACCAGCCCGGACCGGAAGTGGGGTACCAGGGGCGGAAGTTCTGTGGCGCGCCACTGTTTCGGCCGGTTCGGCGGTTTTCGGCGCCTCGGGGGTACGGCGACGGGTACGGCGACGGGTACGGCAACGCCCGGCGGACCGCGCAGTGCGGTCCGCCGGGCGTCGGCGCTTCGACGGGCGGGGCTTCCGCCGTCAGCCCTTGTCGGACGCCTCCGGAGAGGGAAGGCCCAGTTGCGCACCCGGCATGCCGTCGATGATCGTGGGCCGGGCGATGGTGTCGTCGTCGACGGGGTTGCACGACCCCACCTCGCCGACCGCGAGCTGGTTGGTGCCGACCGCGGACCAGGTCTCCGCATCCTGCTCGGCCATCGTCATGCTCATGACCAGCGTCGTGCCGGCCGGGATCCGCGCGGGCCGGATCTCCTGCCAGCCCTGGCGGTGGTACGCGATCTCCGCGTCGGTCATGATCCGGTCCGGCGGGCGGACCCAGTCCACGATCCCCTCCGGGATGTCCGCTCCGTCCTTGTACGGCGTGAACCGGCCGTCTCCGCAACGCTGTCCGGGCTGGAGGTAGTCCACGACGGCGTTGACGCCTGCGGCCCGCAGCTCGGCCTGAAGTCCCGCCGGGTTGCGGTACTCGCGGATCGTGAAGCGCACCGAGCCGTCCGGCTCCTTGACGACGGTGAACGGGGCGGCCTGGGCCGGCGGGCTGCCCAGCATCACCGTCCCCGTGACGCCTGCCGCGGCCGCGGCGAGTCCGGCCGCGGCCAGCGTGGCGATCCGGCGCCCGTTCGGACCGCCGCGGCGGGCGGGCGCCGCCGGAGCCGGATCCGACTCGACCATCTCGACGAGCTCCGCGAGGAGTTCGGCGCGGAACGTGCTGGGCGAAGTGTCCTTGTGCAGATCGTTCACGGCCGTACCTCCATGGAACGGGACGGGTCGAAGGAAGCGAGAGCGGACGCCCCGGGCGGTGGGGCCCCGACCGGAGCACGCAGCGGGACCGAGGCCGAGGCCAGGGCCGGGGCAGCCGCCGGGCGCGGCGCCGCGGGCGGAGCCGGGTCCTGGGCGCGGCTCTCCATCAGGCGCGCGAGCCGCCGCCGCGCCCGGTGCAGGCGTGTGCGGGCGGCGACGGCGCCTATGCCCAGCGCCCGCGCGGCCTCGGTCACGCCGAGCCCGTCGACGCTGACCAGTTCCAGGACCGCGCGGTCCGCCTCGGGGAGTTCGCGCACGGCCCGGTAGAGCTCCCGGACCTGGTGCTCCGCGTCGAGCTGCTCCTCGACGCGCGCGATGTCGTCGGGGTCGGTGAGCCGGCGCGCCCCGGCGCGGCGGGAGGCCTCGCCTTCGCGGATCGCACGGTGCCGGTCGCCGGCGATGACGTTGCGGGCCACGCCGTACAGCCACGCGCGGGCTCCGCCGGGCCCGCCGCGGTAGGTGTGCGCGGATTTCACCGCGGCCATGAACACGTCGGCGGTGAGGTCGGCCGCCGACTGGGCGTCGTCGACGCGTCGGACGACGAAGCGCAGGACGGCGTCGAAGTGTTCGAGGTAGAACGCCTCGAGCGCCGCGGGGTCGCGGGCTATGCCGCCGATGTCCGCGGTCTTCGAGGATCCGGACGGCCGCGACGGTCGCGGCGGCCCGGCGGAGCGGAGTGGACGGGGTGGTCCGGTCAAGGTCTCTCCCTGGTGTGGACGCTGTCGCAGGTATGTGCGCTGCGGAGCGTCCGCGTTGCAGGGGAGTTTTCCGCGCACGCGGAACGCGCGGCGGAACGGGGCCGGATCAGCAGGCGGGCAGCGTGTTCAGCCGGCCATCGCCTCGTCGGCCTCGTACGCGGCCCGGGCCGTGTTCATCTCGTCGAGGATGCGGGCCAGTTCGGCGTCCGGCAGGGCTTCCGGGCGGATCGCCGGGAACAGGTCGCGCCGTTCGTGCAGCAGCAGTTCGTCGGCCGCGGCTGCTGCGTGGTGGATCTGGTCGGTGAAGCCCGGCCCGCCCGGCCCGATCTCCTGGGCCTTGGCCAGGAAGACCTCGACCATCATGTTGGTGCGGATCGCATCGTCGACGAGCGCGGCGCGCTCGGGAGCGTGCGCACGGATGGCCGGGTAGAGGATCTCTTCCTTGGCGGCCGCGGTCGCGCGGATCGCCTGGCTTGCCTCGGGGAGCATCGATGCGGCGGTGTCCTCGTGCGAGCGCCAGCGCTGGATCAGCTCGCGGAGCCGGTCGCTGTCCTCGATGAGCTGGGTGTACGCGTCCATGGTGACTCCTTGCCTCTCCCCCATGATCCGCCTCCGGGCCCGTTCCCGCCGGTCCGCGCCGCTGCGCGGGCGGCCGGTCACGCACGGCCACGCCCGCCTCCGCGGCGTGTCCGGCCGGGCGCTCGCCGCAACCGGCGACCTGCGGACCCACAGGCTGCAGAGCCCGCCGCGGAATAGCCGGGTGCTGCCCGGGCCTTGCAGCGGACATGACTGCCACCGCGTTCGACCCCCGCGACCTGCTCGGCGCGAGCCGCCTCGGCGTCCTCGCCACCATCAAGGCGGACGGGCGCCCGCAACTCTCCCCCGTCATGCCGTACTACGACGCCGAGACGGGCCTCCTCTACGTGTCGATGACCGAGGGCCGCGCCAAGACCGCCAACCTGCGCCGCGACCCGCGCGCCGCCCTCGAGGTCACCAGCGCCGACGGCTGGGCCTGGGCCACCGCGGAGGGCCCGGTCACGCTGGTCGGACCGGGCACCGATCCGCACGGTCCGGAAGTCGGGGCGCTGGTCGACTACTACCGCCTGGCCGCCGGGGAGCACCCCGACTGGGACGAGTACCGCGCGGTGATGGTCGCCGACCGGCGGGTGCTCATGGTGATGGCCGTCGACCACGTGTACGGCGACAAGGTGGCCTGAGCAGGTCGCGGCCGGGTCCCGGCGGCGGTGCATGCCGCCGGGGCCGGAACCGGGCGCTCCCGCGGGGATCACGCCGTCCGCGTATATTCGCCTGCACTGACGGGCGACGACGGGGTTCGCCCGCGTGATTCCGGGAGTACGGCGCATGCCCGACGAACTTGGCGACCTGGCGCGAGCAGCCGCGGCGAACGTGGTGACCGCCATCGGCACCGAGGGCTGGCCGCGGGTCCGCTCCGGAGTCGTCGACCTGCTGGCCCGCAACGGCCAGGACCCGGCCTGGGTGGACACCTTCGGCACCATGATCACCACCGCCGACGGCCGTGAGCAGAACAGCCTGCGGGACGCGGCGTACGCACGCTACGAAGCGGTGTTCGCGGCCATGCTCGCGGCCCGCCCGGCCGCCGCCGCGGAGATCGCCCTGCTGGTGCTGCCCACTCCCGGCGGTGCGGCGTCGGGCCCGGCAACACCGGCCGCGCACGGTGCCCCGCCGGCAGCGGGGGCTCCCTCGGCACCCGGAGCGCCGGGAGCGCCGGGAGCGCCGGCCGGCAGCATCGACATGGTGAAGCAGCCCGACCCGCCGCAGTCCTCCGGGCCGGGCGGCCGGCCGTACCCGCAGCCCGCCGCCCAGCAGCCGTACCAGGAGACGCCGTTCGCGCCGCCCGTGCCGCCGGGGCAGGCGCCGCCGATGCCGCCGGGCCCGGCCGGGCAGCCGGGGTCGTACCCCGGGGCCCACCCCGGTTCGATGCCCGGTTCGATGCCCGGCCAGCAGCCCGGTCAGCAGTACGCCGCACCGTACGGGGCTTCCGCGCCCGGCGCGTACCCGCCGCCGCAGGGCGCTCCCTACCCGGGTGCGCCGAACCAGATGGCGCCCGGGCCGGGGGCTCCGGCCAAGTCGTCCGGCAAGGTGGTGCTCGGGACCATCGTCGCGCTGGCCGTCGTGGCCGGTGCGATCTTCGGCGGGATCGCGCTGTTCGGCGGGGACGACGACGACAAGTGCTCGAACGCGGCGGGCCGGACGGCTCCGTACGCGGCCGCGGCCCTCGTCGGCGGCGCTCCGCAGCTCGTCGGCGAGACCGACGGCGACTGCACCGACCCGGGCGGCGTCGGACCGGCCGGGAACGCCGCGCCGACCGGCGGAAAGGGCGATTCCTCGGACGGCAAGGGCGGCTCCGGCAGCAAGTCCGACATCGCCGGAAACTGGAACGGCACGTTCAACAACGAGAAGCCCGTCCAGATGGACGGCCCGTTCACCGTCAAGATCACCCAGGAGAACGACGAACTCAGCGCGGACATCAAACTGACCGCGGGCCCGTGCAGCCTCTCCGGAAAGATGACCGGGCGCATGAACGGCCAGAAGGTGTCGTTCTTCTCGTCCATGGAGATGGAGCACGAGCTGCTGCTGGAAGGCACTTTGTCCAGCGGCAAGTTGTCCGGCACCTACACGACGACGTGCAATGGCGCAGAGGGCACCTGGACGGCCAGGAAGGGCTGACCGGATGCGCGCTCGCGCACGGAACACCTGATTGCGGCGGGCCGGGACGGTCGGCAGGTCATCCTGCCGGTGTCCCGGCCCCTGCCGTTCCAGCGGTGTCCGGGTGTCCGACTCCAGCAATCTCGGCAGTTCCGGGTATGCCGCCGGATCCCGCCGCCGGTGCCGCCGCGGCTTCGGCAAGGGCGAACAACTCCGGCAAAGTGCCAGGGAATTCGTCCAGGAGTGCAGCGGCGACCGCAAGCACTTCAGGGCCCTGCGGCCCGCAGCGGTCCATGAGCGCCCGGACCTGCGCCCTGGCGCCCTCGGTCTCCGCCGGCCGCCGCAGGCCCACATCCAGCATCGCGCCTGCCGGGCGTGCCCGAGCGACGAACTCCCCGATGCCGAACTTCCCGCTGCGCAGGCACTGTTCGGGCCACACCGCCGGATAGGACACGCCGGGTGACCAGGCGCCGCGGGCCCGCAGCGGTACGTCCAGCGCGGCTCGTGCCCAGTCCGGCGAGCGCATGGCCAGATGGGTGGCGGCTTCGGCGGGCGCCTTCTCGAACGCCAGCCGGGCCATCTCGTCGGGCAGGCTGTGCGCGCGGGCCAGCGTCGCGACCAGGCCGTGCCAGGCGCGGCCGGGCGGCCGGGCGCGCAGGATCTCGGCGGCCGCGGCCCAGTCCAGGTCGTCGTCGAGGTCCATGTGGGCGCCGGTCTCCGTGTGCCCGGTGGCCACGAGTTCGGCCAGGAACAGCGTCCGGGACATCGCCCGCAGTGCGGCGGCCACGGCTGCCGGGTCCCCGGCCTGCATGAGACCGGACAACTCCGCGCCGATCCGGGCGAGATGCGCATGCGGCTTCCCGTCCGACGCCGTCCCCGCGACGAGGCCGGCCACCAGGTCGAGGCGGCCGCGTTCGGCGAGCCGGCGGCAGCCGGCCACGCGGTACGCCAGCGGGAGCATGGACGTCGAGGCCAGCAGCGCCGCCAACTCGTCGGCGTCGTCCCCGTGCAGCAGGTGCCGGACGCGGGCGTCCACGGGGTAGGTCGGGGCGTCGGTGAACACCGCCGGGTGCACAGGCAGCGAACCCGGCTCCCCGGTCGCGTACGACACGCCGTTCAGGACGCGGCTGCGCAGGTGCGGCGCAGCCGCGTAGCCGAGGATCAGCCCGGCGTTGAGAGCCGGGTCGTCCAGGGCGAGGACGGCGTCGACCAGGTCGGGCCGGTAGCGGTAGGACCTCGCGAGCTTCACGCGGTCGGCCTCCGGGGCCACCTCCGCGAACGCCGCGAGCAGCGGACCGGGCACGTCCGAGAAGTACGCTGCCTTCAGGAACTCCTCGACCACGGGATCCACTTGGCTCTCCCGGTCGGCGGCGTCGAGAGCCGCGGCCACGCCGCGCACGATCGGTGCCACGTGCTCCGGTTCGGCCAGCGACAGCAGGAACACCCATGGCGACGTGTTCGCCTCGCGAGGGGACGGCGCTTCCGGCCGTTCGGGGAGCACTGTCCCCTGCAGCGCGGGAGCGGTTGCGGCGGCGCGCAGCAGCTCCGGGACCGTACCGGGGAACCCGCTGCGCAGCAGCACCAACAGGGAGTGCCAGCGCGCCGGATCGCCGCCCAACTCGGCACGCACCAAAGCGCCCAGGCGGGCGTTGGCCGCACGCACTGCCGGGTCCTGCCCGAGCACGAACGCGTACTCGCCGGACGCCAGCGTGGTGAGCACCGCCGTGGCGGGCTCGGCCCGTTCGTAGAGGTCGCGGGCCGTGAAGGTGCCCGCGCGCAGACCCGCGAGCACCGGGCCGGGGCGGCCGCTCGCGTGCACGTCGGGATACATCCAGGCCATCGCGATGTCCGCAGGGCAGTACGGATGCGCGGTCAGGTTCTCCACGGTGACCGAGTCGAGCGGATGCTCCTGATGCAAGGCCAGCAGCGCGGCCCAGTCGGCGGGCGTCCAGGCCTCGAACGCGATCGCGGCGAGGCGGCGACGCACCTGGCGGCTGCTCGGTCCGGGCGGCCGGCGCGGGCTGCGGGCCCGCTCCGGGTCCTCCTGCGGAGCCGGGGTCACGCGCAGCCAGGCGTGCACGCCCGCCGGGTCCTGGGGCGGCGGCTGGCAGCGCGGCCCGTGGATCTTGCGCCGGGCATGGGCCGCGATGGCCGGGTCGGCGGCGTCCCGGGCCGGGCCCAACAGGTGCCGGGAGGAGGTCGTCAGCAGGGCCGTGCGCAGCTCCGCGGGCACCGGCAGCGTGCCCGGACCACCTGCCAGCATGCGCCGGCGCACCGCGGCGGGCGTACGCCAGTGCAGGTAGACCGCGGTACGCACGGCCGGGTCCGGGGTCACGGCAAGGTCGGCGAACACCCGCCATTCGGAGGGCGCGAGGGCGGTCAGCACGGCCGTCCGGTCGGCCGGCGAGCTGTGCGCGACGACCCAGTCGAGAACAGTCCGCCGCACGTCCGGATCACCCGGCAGCGGGCCGCCGAACATGGCACTGCGCCGCGCCCCGGGCAGCCTGGCCACCAGCGCGGACGCCTCGGCCGGGGTGAGGTGGTCGAGGAGGGCGGCCAGGTCGGTGGACATGCGGTGGCTCCGGACGTCGGATACAGCGGTCGGTGGGCATGTGGACCGGCACGATACGGGGGCGGGGGACGGAAAGGGTGATGGAGACAGGACGGGGACGGTGATGGGCGCGGGACCGGGCGGTCCCGGACGGAAGGATCCCAGGACGGCGTGACGGCAGAGTGTCGGGCCCTGCTCCGCAGCTTCCCCGGCTCTCCCAACCCCCCGGCTCTCCCAACCCCCCGGCTCCCCCAACTCCCGCTACTCCCCCGGCTCCCCTTACTCTCCCGACTCGCTCGGCCTCCCCACCGGCGCCGCGGCAGCGCGGACCGTCGCCAGCAGTTCCGGGAAGGTCCCCGCGAAGTCCCCCAGCATGAGGGCGAGTACGGCCCATCCGTCGTCCGTGCGCGGTCCCTGCTCGTCGAGCAGCTGCCGGATGACCGGCCAGGCATCCGCGGTCGCCACCGGGCGCTGCCGGAACAACTGCAGCATCGCGCCTGCCGGGCGGGCCCGGCGTACCAGGTCTTCGGCGGTGAACAGCCCATCGGCCAGTGGCTGTTCTGCCCAGAATGCGTGGGCGTCCCTCGTGCTGAACTGCGCCTGACGGGCGTCCAAGGCGACGTGGTCCAGGGCGAACTTGGCGAACTCCGAGGAGCGCGAGGCCAAGAACCACGCGCACTCGTCGGGGGCTGCGGCCAGCAGCCGTAGTGCCACATCGTCGGGAAGGCTCGGGCACCTCGCCAGCATGCCGGGCAGCCCGACCGGGAGGGACCCGTCGCCGAGGAGTGCCGCGACGGCCGCCCAGTCCAGCTCGTGGTCGATCTCGAGGTGGCAGATCAGGTCGTGGAGCCTGTTGTGCGCGACGTCTTCGAGGAACAGCTTCCGCGACAAGGTGTCCAGTGCGGCGAGGGCGGCCGCGGCGTCGCCGTCCGCCAGCGGGCCGCGCAGCACCTCGGCCAATTCGCCACGCGGCGTGGCCGTGTAACGGGGCGGGACGAAGTCGGCAGTCTCGTCTGGTGCGGGCGCTTCACCGGCCAGGAAGGCCGCGATCAGGTCGAGCCGGCCCAGTTCGGCGAGACGACGGCACCCGGCCGCTTGGTACGCCTCGCACAGCGACGTCCCGGCGTACAGGACCTTGTGGATCCGCTCCGGGTCCGGCCCGAAGATCAGGTCCTTGGTGCCGGCGTGGGTCTGCGGGGACGCCACGTGCGCGATCAGCAGGGGGTGCAGCTCGAGCAATCCCGGGCGTCCGGTGGCGTGTGACGTCCCGGCGAGGATCTGCCGGCGCAGGGCAGCCTCGGAACCTCCGGCCAGGACCACCGCGGCATTGAAAGCGGGGTCGTCCAGCGCGACGATGCGGCGCGTGGTGGCATCGCTCGCCGCACCGTATCGGGCGAACTCCAGACGGGCCTCGTCGTCGGCGATCTCGGAGAACGCGGCGAGCAGTTCGCTGCCGATGCCACCCGCTCGTGCGGCGGTGATCAGTTCGGCGACGGCGGGGGTCCCGACCGCCCTGACGACCCCGGCGGCGTCTTTCGGCTCGGCCAAGGTGAGGAGATAGGCCCACGCCGACGACTCCCCCGCGGCCCGGAAGCGCAGGGCGGCGATGCGGGGTGGCTCCTGGGGCGAAGGTGCAGCGGCCGTGCGGCGCAGATCAGCCGCAGGCGGCAGTTCCCGGGGCGGAGGTGTGGTGGCCGCGGTGCGCAGCAGCTCCGGAACCGTCCCGGCGAAGTCCGTGCGCAACAGTGCCAGCAGCGAGCTCCATCGCGACGGGTCGCCGCCCAGTTCGTCGCGTACGGCGCTGCGCAGCCGGCCCTCGACCGCGACGGTGCCCGGGTACTCGGCGGCGCCTCGGGGCATGAAGGCGGCCAGGGCGTCGAGGACGGCCGGAGCGTGCCCGGCTCGTTCGTACAGGTCGGCTGCGGTGAAGGTCCCGGCCCGCAAGGCGGCGGCCAGAAGCCCGACCCGCGACTCAGCCCCTGTCTCGGCGCCCGGCCACAGAAACGCCAAGCCGGCAGCGACGGTGCACGACGGATGGGCGGCCAGGAGCTCCACCGTCCCCCGGGCGAGCGGGTCGGCGTGGTGCAGCGCCGCGAGCGCGTCCCAGTCCGCAGCGGTCCAGCGCTCGAACGCCACCGCCGCGACGCGCTGCCGTACGCGCCTGCGGCGGGCCCGGCGCGGATACCCACCCTCCCGACGCTTCGCAGCCTCCGGCGATCCCGGT
Source organism: Yinghuangia soli (assembly GCF_021502675.1). Taxonomy (GTDB): domain Bacteria; phylum Actinomycetota; class Actinomycetes; order Streptomycetales; family Streptomycetaceae; genus Yinghuangia; species Yinghuangia soli. The sequence goes on along the minus strand of NZ_JAKFHA010000015.1, from coordinate 173,925 downwards.
TCCGGGATCCGTACCTGGAGCCAGGCGTGCACCCCGGCCGGGTCCTGCGGGGGCGGTTGGCGGCGCGGGCCGCGGACGTAGCGTGCCGCGCGGGCGGCGATCTCGGGATCAGCGGCGTCCAGCGCGGGGCCGAGCAGGGTGCGGGACTTCGTGGCGAACAACAGCGCACGCAGTTCCGGCGGTACGGGCAGCGCCCCGGGTCCGCCGGCGAGCATGCCGCGGCGTACTGCGTCCGGCAGGCAGGGATCCTGGTAGACGGCGGTGCGTATGCCGGGATCGGGCGACTGCGCCAAGGCGGCGAGCACGCACGGCTCCAGCGCGTCCAGTCCTTCCAGCAGCGCATGCTGCTCCGCGACCGAAGTCCGTGCCAGCGCCCGCATCGCGGCGTCGCGGCGCTTAGGCCCGGCCGGCCAGTACCCGGCGACGAGGAGGTCCCGGCACCACGCCGCCGGGACCCGGGCCAGGAATGCGGCGGCCTCGGCCGCGGTGAGGTGCTCGACGAGCGCAGTCGTTTCGCCGGTGGGGCTGATCAACGCGGGGACTCCTGAAGGGAACGGCAGAGCAGGCAGGCCGGGTAGGCCGCCGCCATCCTCCGCGCCGGGGCAGGCTCCCAGCCAGCCGTTTTCCGGTCCGTCGAGACGTGTCCGCGACGGGACGGCGGTGCGCACGGTCGACGCGGCCGCTGCGGCCGGCACAGCCGCAGCGGCCGGGACAGCCGGAGCGGTCAGTTCGGGTCGGTCAGAGGAACGGCCGCCGATAGCACGGTTCCCTCGCCCGGCTCCGATTCGATCGTGAGCTTCCCGCCGAGTTGCTCCACGCGCGCCCGGATCGCGGGCAGGCCGTGTCCGCGGACGCTGTCGCCGGCCCTGTCGTCCGAGCGCTCGCGCGGGGTGAAGCCGCGGCCGTCGTCGGCGATGTCGAGGACGACTTCTCCATCCAGGTGGGTCAGCGTCACGGCCGCGTTGGCGGCGTCGGCGTGTTCGCGGACGTTCGCCAGGGCGCCTTGCGCGATCCGGAGCAGCGCGGATTGCACACGTTCGGGAAGTGGCGCGGCCGGGGTGCCGTCCTGGTGGAAGCGGACCTGCAGGGTCGCGGTGGTCTCGCGTTCGGCGAGGGCACGCAGGGCGGCGTCCAGGCTGCCTCCGTCGGCCAGGTCGGCGGGGGCCAGGTCGTGGACGAAGCGCCGGGATTCGGCGAGGTTGCGTTCCGCGATGGCCGCGGCCGTGCGCATGTGGCCGCGGGCGGCGTCGGGGTCGGTGTCCCAGAGCCGGTCCGCGGCCTGGAGCAGCATCTGCTGGCTGGACATGCCCTGGGCGAGCGTGTCGTGGATCTCCGCGGACAGCCGCTGGCGTTCGGCGAGGGTGCCTTCCCGGCGTTCCGTGGCGGCCAGTTCGCGGCGGGTGCGGACGAGGTCGGCGATGACGGCCCGCAGCCGGGCGGCCTGCCGCTGGGAGTGCAGGAACACCGCGGTGGCCGCCGCGGCGATGGCCGGCGGGGCCAGGACGAAGTTGGGGTCGAAACCGAAGCGCAGCCGCAGCTTCAGCTGGGCGGCGATCACGGCGGCGGTGATCAGGGCCACGAGCAGCAGTGCCGGCCGCGTGCCCAGCGACCGCAGGCCGATGAAGAAGAGCGGCACCGCGCAGTACGCGAAGCTCGGGGCAAGGAAGACCAGTGCGAGCCAGACGCCGACGACGGCGGCCAGCCACAGTCCGGATGTCGCCGCGGCACGCCGTGAACCCGGATCCTGTACGCGCCCCAGGACCGGCCCGAGGAGGTACAGCAGGGCCAATGCCGCGGCGAGCACGATGACCCACGGGGTCGCGGGGGCACCCGGATGGACGATCAGGTACCGGGTCAGCGACGAGCCCAGCAGCACGAAGAACGCCACGTGCATCACGGCGGCAAGCCACCGGCCGTCGCGTTCGGCTGCTTCGGTGTCGTCGGACGACCGCATAGTGCTGGGCACCGCACACTCCTCGCCTGGGGCTCTCCGCGCCCAAGGCTAACCATGAGAAACCATCATCAATCGCCCATCCGTTTCCGAGTCACTCCTGGCAGGATGGCGTCGACGTCGGGGAGGCATCGGGTGGAGTCATCGGCAGGGTCACTGGCTGGGTCGTCGGTGGAGTCCTTGGTCGCGGCCGTACGGCGTGCCGACGCGGAGGCGGTGACCGCGCTGCTCCGCGAGGCCGGCGCCGACCCCGAAACCGTGGATGAGCACGGAACACCCGTGCTGTGCCTGGCGGTCGAGACCTTCAGCCTCCCCGTAGTCGACGCACTCCTCGGCTCGGCCGCGGTCCAGGTGGACCGCGCCGCCCCCGACGGCCGGACCCCGCTGCTGCGGGCAATCGACCACGGCGCGCACGACATAGTGGGGCGGCTCATCAATGCCGGGGCCAACTTGTGGCTCACCGATCCGGAGGGTCGGGACGCTCTCGCGCTGACCCGGTATTGGTGCCAGGTGAAGTTCTCCGCGGAGCTGAACCACCGCGGGGGTCCTGGCCGGGCTTCGCGCACGACCGTGGAGTCGGAGTCGGGGAACATCGTCGAGGAGTGGACCTGCGGCTCTGCGACCATCCGCAAGAGCCACACGGTGATCCTGACGGAGCTGGAACCGCGGTATGGCATACGTCCGCCGTTCGAGGAACTCCTGGCCCGCGCGCTGGCCGAGACAAACGTCGACCACGAGGTGTGGTGGGCCACCACGTCCGCACTCCAGCAGCGTCGCGATCCCGCGGTATGGGACGAGGCTGCCGCACTGCGCGAGAGCGCCGATCCGCGGGAGCGCTATTTCGCCGCGGAAGTCCTGCGCATCATGAACCTGTTCGACGACAGCGACGACGATCCGTACGACGCGCCCCTCGTCGACCTGTTCGTCCCCTGGGTGGCCCGCGAGCGGGACGACCGCGTGGCGTGGTCGCTCACCGCCGGGCTGACCGACGCCCTGGACCCGCGCGCGGACGAAGCTCTTCCCGCCCTCACGCGCCACGGCGCGGCGAAGGTCCGCACCTGGGCGGTCGGCGGACTGCGGCGCGCGGTCGAGTCGGGCCACCCAGAGGCGACGGCAGCCGTGGTGGCGTGTCTGGAGGACGACGCGCCTGCTGTACGCCGGGTGGCGTGCATGTCACTCGGTCACGCCCCGGCCGAACCGACGGGGCTGACGGGGCGGACGGGGCGGACGGGGCGGACAGGGCCGCCAAGTGCCTCCGACCTGCTGGCGTCCCGCCTCCTCGACCCGGACGAGAGCGTCCGGGTCGAGGCTGCGGGACGCCTGGCGCTGCGCGGGGATGCGCGCGGCGACGAGGTCCTGGACGGACTCGGCACCATCGGCGAGGACTCCCCGTACCGCTGGCTGCTCTACGACGTCTTCCGGTACCGCTACCGCGCGGCTCAGGAGGCCGCGGGTGCGCCGCCGGGGGTGTAACTCAGCACGACCACGCCGGTGTCCATCGCGTCGGTGCGGACGAGCTTGAGGCGGTGCATGAAGCCGTCGGCCGCCAGGCTGCTGCTGCTGCCGGCGATGACCGGGTGGACCCAGAAGCGGACCTCGTCGAGCAGGTCGTGCGCGAGGAGGGTCTTGGCGACGGGCCCGAAGCCGTACATGAGGATGTCGCCGCCCGGCTGGCCCTTGAGGGCGGTGATCGCCGCCGCCACGCCCGCGCGCGAGACGACCGTGGTGGGTCCCCAGTCGCCGCCGGTAAGGGTGTCGGAGATGACGACCTTGTCGATGGCGTTCATGCGGTCGGCGAACTCGTCGGCTCCGGCGCGGCCGGACCAGGCGGACGCGAAGTTCTCGTAGGTCTCGCGGCCCATGAGCAGGGTGTCGGCGGCGAAGAGCTGCTTGGTGGCGAAGCGTTCGAGGTCGTCGCTCCAGTAGTCGAAGGACCACTGGTCCAGCTTCTCGATGTCGCCGTCGAGGGAGATGTAGGTCGAGTTCACGATCTTGCGCATGGCTGCGGAGCTCCTTGCGGGAATGTGCGGGAGTGTTCGGGTGGGAAGAGAAGCGGGCGGGGCGTCAGTCGCCGTGTGCGCCGGCGCTGATGTTGACCTGGGTGGCGGTCATCGTGCGGGCTTGGTCGGACGCGAGGAATGCGGCGACCCGGCCGACGTCGGCGAGCGTGGCCGCGCGCTTGAGCAGCGTGGCGTCCACGAGCGCCTGCTTGTACGGCTCCTGCTCGGGGCCCTCGGGGAATGTCTCGGGCACGCCGCCGGTCAGCAGGCTCAGCACCCGGACGCCGTGCGGGCCGAGTTCGACCGCCCACTGGCGGCGCAGCGCCTCGACCGCGTCCATGGCGATCTGGACGGTGCCCAGGCCGGGGATCTTGGCGCGGTAGTCCGAGCCGCCGAAGAACAGCAGGACGCCGGAGCCCTGCTTGGCCATGTGCCGGGCCGCGGCCTTGGTGGTGGTGAGTTGCGCGGTGAGGGTCCGGGCGATCGAGGTGCCGAAGTCCGGTACGGAGATCTCGGACAGCGGCTGGAAGATGGCGTCCGCGACGATCAGGTTCACCGAGATGTCCAGGCTGCCGGACCGGCCGGCCACGGCGTCGGCGTGGTCGTCGACCGCGCTCGTGTCGTGCGCGTCCAGCACCGCGGTCTCGACGTGGCCGCCGGCCTCGCGGATCCGGCGGGCCACCGCCTCCAGCGGTGCGGGCGTGCGGCCGACCAGGAAGCAGCGGGCGCCTTCGGCGGCGAAGGCCTGGGCCATCGCGCCGCCGACGGCACCGCCTCCGCCGTAGATCACAGCTGTCTTGTCGCGCAGCAGCATCGGGCCTCCATGAGTCCATGCGTTCTTGGTTCGGGTGGGATGCCATGAACGCTAGGGAGGCAGTCGGGGGCGGGGCATCGGTCGATCGACTGGCGCTGCCAGGGTGGGCGACTGGCGTTGCCGGGGGGGCGACTGGCGTTGCCGGGGTGGGCGACTGGCGGTGGCGCGGTCGGTCAAGTCGTCCGTGCCGGTGCGAAGTACGGACGGGCCGGTCAGCTCACCCGTTCGGGAGCTCGTGGGCAGCCACGAATCGGGCGAGCTCGGCGCGGCGCGAGACGCCGAGCTTCGGGTACGCCCGGTAGAGGTGGTGCCCGACGGTACGCGGGCTGAGGAACAGCCCTGCGCCGATGTCCTTGTTGCTCATGCCGGTCGCGGCGAGCTTGACGACCTGGTACTCCTGCGGGGTCAACCGGGCGAGCGGGTCGTCGGAGGCCTGGCGCCGGTGCGCGGGTTCGCCCAGGGCGGCGAGTTCGGCGGCGGCCCGGGCGGCCCAGCGTGCCGCGCCGACGTGTTCGAACGCGGTCAGCGCGGCGTCCAGTTCGGCGCGGGCCTCGGTGCGGCGGCGCCGGCGGCGCAGCCATTCCCCGTGCAGCAGGCGGGTGCGGGCCTGCTCGTAGCGTCCGCCGTGCCGGGTGTGCTGCTCGGCGGCGGCCCGGAAGTACTCGTCGGCGGTGTCCGCGTCGGTCTCCGACAGGGCACGGCAGCGCAGCGACAGGGCCGAGGCCAGCGGGCTGCCGGCGTGTTCGGCCCAGGTGTGCAGGCGTACGAGCGGGCCGGCGGCGCGGTCCGCGGTGTCGTTGCGCACCGCGGCTTCCAGCAGGTCGGGGACGGCCCGGACGAGCATGTCGTGCGCGACCGGGCCGGTGCACACCGCGTGCAGCGTGTCGACGGCTTCGGCGTACCGGCCGGCCGCGAGGTCGAGGAGGCCGAGGCCCCAGGACGCGATGGCTGCGCCGACCGGGTGGCGCTGCGCAGCGACCGGGATGGCCTCGGCGGCGAGGGCCCGGCAGCGGTCCTCGTCGCCGAGCAGGGCCGCGGTCCACACGCCGACCGTGCGCAGGACCGCGACCTCGGTGTCCATGCCGAGTTCGGTGCCGAGCGCGACGCCTTCCTCGACGCCGGCTTGGGCGTCGACCGCGTCGCCGCGCAAGGCCCTTCCGAGGGCGACGAGTTCGAGGGAGTACGGTATCCACAGCAGGGCGCCCGCGGCGCGGGCCTCGTCGAGCATGGTCTCCATGACGGCGAGTGCGGCGTCGTCGTCGGCGAGCATGAGGGCGCTGAATCCGGCGACGATGCGGTGCAGATAGTCGACGGGTTCGGCGGTCGCGGCGCGGATCAGCGCCCGCATCGGGGCGGCCGCCTCTGCGGGGCGGCCGGCGAGGAGTTCGCCCCAGCCGATCTGCGCATCGGCGGGCAGTGTCAGCGGGGAGCCGGAGGGCAGCTTGAGGTCGCGCAGGAGGCGGACGCCTTCGGCGACGAGGTCGGCCGCGGCGCCGTCGCGTCCGGCGCCGACCACCTCGGTGAGGATGGACACCGCGCCTTCCGGGTCGGTGTCCAGGACGACGCGGGCTGCGTCCAGCGCGAGGGCGGCGTCGGCGGCCGGGGAGGTCCTTTCGTACTCGACCTGGGCGCGCAGGTGCATCGCGGCGGCGACGGTGCCGGGGTCGGCGGTGAGGGTGATGACCTCGGCGGCCAGGCGGGCGGCGCGGTCCGGGCGCCCGGCGTCGTAGGCCGCGTGTGCGGCCTTGGCCATGCGGCGGGCGCGGGGGTCGGCGTCGGGGCTGAGGCGGGCGGCGTGCTCGTACGCGGCGGAGACGGCCATGGCGCCGCCGCGCTTCTCGGCGCGGCGGGCGGTGCGTTCGAGTTCGGACGCGACGTCTTCGTCGGGTTCGGCGGTGGCCACCGCGAGGTGCCAGGCGCGCCGGTCGGCGTCTCCGGCTGCGGCCAGTTCGGCGGCGAACGCGCGGTGTGCGGCGATGCGTTGGTGATGCGTGGCGCGCTGGTAGGCGGCCGAGCGGACCAGCGGGTGCCGGAACGCGATGCGGCCGGCCTCGGCGGTGACCAGCCCGGCGGCTTCGGCAGCGTCCAAGGCGGTCCCGTCGGCGCCGAGGGCACGGGCGACGCGCAGCACGGTGTCGAGGGGCGCGGTGCCGTCGGCGGAGGCGGCGAGCAGCACCAGTCCGGTGTCGGCGGGCAGCGCGGATATCTGGGCGCGGAAGGCGTCCTGGACGCGGCGGGTCGCGGGCAACGGCCCCACTTCGTGGACCTGTTCGGTGGTTCCGGCGCGCTGCGCGGACAGCCGCGCGGCGCCGAGTTCGAGAAGGGCGAGCGGGTTGCCCTGGGCTTCGTCCAGGACGCGTTCGCGGACCGGCAGGGCAAGTCCGGGCAGGGCTCCGTCGAGGAGTCCGCCGGCCGCGTCGCGCGGGAGTGCGGGGAGGCGGAGCCATTCGATGCCGGGGGTGGGGAACGGGACCGCGGTCTCGCGAACGCCGAAGACCATGGCGATCGGGTCGGCGCGGAAGCGGCGGGCGGCGAAGAGGAGGGCCTCGGAGGAGCCGCGGTCCAGCCATTGCACGTCGTCGACGATGCAGGCGACGGGGGACTCGGCGGCGAGTTCGGCGAGCAGGGTGAGGGTGCCGGCGCCGATCAGGAACGGGTTGGCGTCGCCGGTGTCGGCGAGCCCGAACGCGCCGCGCAGCGCCTCGGCTTGGGGTGCGGGCAGCTGCGGCAGGCGGTCGAGGAACGGGTAGAGCAGCAGGTGCAGGGCGGCGAAGGGGAGTTCGGCCTCGGACTCGAAGCCGACCGCGTGCAGGACGCGCATGCCGGTGCTGCCGCCGACCGCGTCCTGGATCAGCGTGGTCTTGCCGATGCCCGCCTCGCCGGCCACGACGAGGGCACCGCCCTGGCCGGCCTTCGCGTCGGCCAGCAGGCGTTCTATGCGGTCGCGCTCCGCGTCCCGTCCCAGCAGCATGATCACAATCTAGTGACGTGAGTCGGAGATTCGTTGGCAGTAGGTGGCGACTTTGTCGAGGATGTCGTCGGCGGTCTTGGTCCAGGCGAAGGGCCGTGGGTGGTCATTCCAGTCCGCGAGCCAGGTGCGGATGTCGCGTTCGAGGGCCTGGACGGAACGGTGGACGCCGCGCTTGAGCTTCTTCTGGGTGAGTTCGGCGAACCAGCGCTCGACCAGGTTCAGCCAGGACGACCCGGTCGGGGTGAAGTGCAGATGGAAGCGCGGGTGCGCGAGCAGCCATTTCCTGACCGCGGGGGTCTTGTGGGTGGCGTAGTTGTCCAGGATCAGGTGCACCTCGAAGCCGGCGGGCACTTCCCTGTCGAGTTTGGCGAGGAACTTCTTGAACTCGACGGCGCGGTGGCGGCGGTGCAGGGAGCCGATGACCTTGCCGGTGGCGACCTCGAGTGCGGCGAACAGCGTGGTGGTGCCCGCGCGGACGTAGTCGTGGCTGCGGCGTTCGGGGACGCCGGGCATCATCGGCAGCACCGGCTGGGAGCGGTCCAGCGCCTGGATCTGCGACTTCTCGTCCACACACAGCACCAGCGCGCGCTCGGGCGGGTCCAGATAGAGCCCGACGACGTCGCGGACCTTGTCGACGAAGAACGGGTCGGTCGAGAGCTTGAACGTCTCGGCGCGGTGCGGCGCGAGGGCGAACGCCCGCCAGATCCGGGAGACCGCCGACTGCGACATGCCGGTTGCCGCGGCCATCGAACGGGTCGACCAGTGCGTCGCGTTCGCCGGCTTCTCCTCCAGCGTCTTGACGATCACCCGCTCCACGTCCGCGTCGGTGATCGTCCGCGGGACACCGGGCCGCGGCTCGTCGGCGAGCCCGTCCGGACCGCGCTCGAGGAACCTGCGCCGCCACGTCCGGACCGTGTCCGCGGCCACACCCAGGCGCCGCGACACCTCCAGGATCGAGTGCCCGTCCGCGCACTCCAGCACGATCCGCGACCGCAACGCCAACGCCTGCGCCGTCGACCGACGGCGCACCCACCCCTCAAGCACAGCCCGCTGGGCATCCGTCAACGACAACGGCGGGATCTTCGGACCCGGACGACTCATACCCAACCAACGACGAATCTCCGACTCAGGTCACTAGGTCGTGTCTGTCGGATCTTGGTGCCGCTCGCGGTGTTCGGTGCCGTGCATCGCAAGGCGCAGGGCCGACGCTCGTACTCGGTCGTACTCGCAAGGCCCCGCAACGCCGCGAGGGAGCGCAGCGACCGAGGAGGGCCGCCAGGCCCGGATGCGGTGCCGGGCGCCGTGAGCGGTATCAAGATCCGGCAGACACGGCCTGGTGCGGCGGCCGGGGCGGCTCCCCGGATGCGGTGACGAGTAGTCAGTTCGCGTCGACCTCGACGTCGTCGAAGAGATCGAGCATGCGGCTCAGGACCTTGACGCAGGCCGTGACCTCGGCATCGGTGAGGTCGCCGCCGACCTGGCGCAGGAGTGCGTGCTCGCGTGCGGTGACCGCGCCGATGGCGGCCAGGCCGGGGTCGGTGAGCCGGATGAGCAGCGAGCGCTGGTGGGCCGGGTTCGGGATGCCCTCGACCAGCCCGTCGGCGGCCGCGTCGTTGACCATGCGCTGCACGAACTGGCGGCTGAGGGACTGGGCGCGGCCCATCTGCGGAACGGTCATCGGGCCGTGCTCGCGGAGCAGGTCGAGGACGGCTCGGACGCCGACGGACAGTCCTTGGCGCGGCGCGTCCTGCTCGACCTTGCGTTGGACGCGCCGGTACAGAGGGCCGACCAGGTCGAACACCTCCATGAGGCGGGGGGCGAGGTCGTCGGGGGCGAGCGGCTCGTTCGGCGGCTTCGGCGGTTGCGCCCTGGGTGCTCGGCGCGGTCGGTCGTGGGAGGTCACCACAGCATAATGACACCTAGGTTGCCATCTTGCCGAGGAGATGACACCTTGGGTGTCATGAGCCACGTCTTGGACACCACGAACCCGCCCACTGCGCCGACCGGCTTGCCCGCCGGCACGTCCGCACCGATCCCCGGCACGTCCGACCTCTTCGCCTTCGCGAGCGCCGACGGCCCGCTCGTCTACCGCGACGCAGGCCAGGGCCCTCTGGTCGTCCTGCTGCACGCCGGTTTCCTGGACCACACCATGTGGGACGCGCAAATAGCCGAGCTGGCACGCGAGTACCGCGTCATCGCCCCGGACGCCCGCGGGCACGGCGGCTCCGCCAACGCGTCGCAGCCGTTCCGGCAGGCCGACGACCTGGCCGCACTCGTCCGCCACCTGGACGCCGGGCCCGCAGTCCTGGCCGGCGTGTCGATGGGCGCCATGATCGCGATCGACACGGCGATCGAACACCCGGACGTCGTCCGCGGGTTGGCCCTCAGCGGGCGCGGCGCGCAGGAGCCGGACTATTCCGACCCGTGGAGCAATCGCGTCCAGGCCGCGCAGATGGCCGCACTGATGGCGGGCGACATCGAGGGCTGGATGTCGAACTTCCTTCTGTGGGCGTCCGGTCCGCACCGGCTGTTGGACGAGGTCGACCCGGCGATCGTGCAGCGGCTCGCCGCGATGGCCGCGCGTACGCTCGCGAAGCACACCCCGGGCGAGACGGACCACACCGTCCTGGTGACCGACACCGTCGCCCGCGCAGCCCGTATCGCCGTGCCGGTCCTGGGTCTGGACGGCACGCTGGACTCCCCCGACCTGATCGCGACCGTACGGCAGTTGCTCGGCAGCGTCGCCGACAGCCGGACCGTGGACATCCCGGGCGCGGCGCACTACCCGAACATGGAGCAGCCCGCGGCCTACAACCGCGCTCTCCTGGACTTCCTGCACGAACTGGACGCGCCGCCCGGCGCATAGGCGCCCGCGCCGCTGCGCTCAGGATGACGCCCCCCAGCGCAGCGCCCGGCCACGGACTTTCGACGCGAAGGGCCGACGGTGTGGATTGCCACCCGTCGGCCCTTCGGCTTGCCCGCGGTGCTCCTGGGCCGCTCGGCCGCGTGCGCCGGGGCGCGCGGCTACTGCGCGTCGCCGGCCGCCTCGACCACTGCCGCCAGTGCGGCGTCCAGGCGGGTGGCGGCTTCGTCGGCGACCGGGCGCAGGGCGTCGAGGCCGGTGAAGGTCACCATCGTGGCCGGGTCGATGGCCTGCACGAGCGTGCCGTCGCCGTCGCGGCGGACCACGACGTTGCAAGGCAGCAGCAGGCCGATCGACCGGTCGACACCGAGGGCGCGGTGCGCGAGCGGCGGGTTGCAGGCGCCGAGGATCAGGTAGTCCTCCATCTCCTCGCCGAGCTTGGCCCGCAGCGTTGCGGTGACGTCGATCTCGGTGAGCACGCCGAAGCCCTGCGCGGCGAGCGCTTCGCGGACCGTCGCCACGGTGGCGGCGAAGTCGGTGTGCACGCGGACGGTGCGGTCGTAGCTCATGGCGTTCTCCATCTGTCGTTCTGCCGTTCTGTCGTCGGCTCGGCTTTGCTGCCGTGCTCCGGTCGCGCCCAGCCGCCTCCGCGCCACGCATTCGTATACGGGTGGGGGTATGCGCTACCGTCGAGTACACATTACCCCCGGGGGTATATTTCTGGAGGCAGTACATGACCGTCGGCGGACAGATACCCGACACCGAAACCGGAGTCGGCCTCGCCAAGACACCCGCGGCGCGGCAGGCGGCAGCCGGATCCACGGCGGGCCCGGCGCCCGGCCCGTCCGGAGGCAGCCCGTCCGGCCCCGGCTGGTTCGGGCGCCTGGGACTGTGGTCCGCGGCACACCTGCGACTGGTCGTCGTGCTGTGGGTGGCGGTCGTCGCCGGGCTGGGCGCGTTCGCCCCGCAGGTGACGAGCGCCCTGGCCGGGGCCGGCTGGCATGCCGAGGGCAGCGAGTCCGTGCAGGTCAGGGACCTGGCCCGGGAGCACTTCGGGGGCAACGCGTCCACCGCGCTGCAGGTCGTCGTGCATGCCGACCGCCCGGTGTCCGACCCCGCGGTGCAGGACGTCATCGGCCGCGCGACCGCGCTGCTGACCGCGGACGCCCGCATCACGGGCGTCGTACCGCCGCAGCCGGGCGCGACGGTCAGCCCCGACGGCCGCACGGCGATCCTGCTGGCCGGGGCGGGTGCCGGCGCCGACGACATGGTCCGCGCCGCGGACGACCTCAAGGGCCCGCTCGGCGCGCTGTCCGGCGGCGGCATCGAGGTGACCGCGACCGGCTCGTCCGTCATGTGGAGCGACTTCAACACCGCGAACCACGACGCCATGATCAAGTCGGAGATGCTGTCCTGGCCGGTGACGATGGCCATCCTCGTGCTGGCGTTCGGCTCGCTGGTCGCCGCGGGGCTGCCGCTGCTCCTGACGCTGGCCGGCCTGGCCGCGTCCGCGGGCGCGCTGGTGCTGCTGGACCAGGTGACGCCGGTGTCCATCTGGGCGATGAACTTCGCGATGATGTTCGCCCTCGCGCTGGGCATCGACTACGCGCTCTTCCTGGTGGTCCGCTTCCGCGCCGCGCTCGCGCGGCACGGGGACGCGGTCCGGGCGGTACGCGAGACCATGGACACCGCGGGCAAGGCCGTCGCGCTGTCCGGGGCGACCGTGCTGGTCAGCCTGTCCGCGGTGATGCTCGTCCCGGCACCTGCGTTCCGCACGATGGCGCTCGGCATCATGCTGGCGGTCGTCTTCGTCCTGGCCGCGACCCTCACGTTGCTGCCGGCGATCCTCGCCAAACTGGGTTCCAAGGTGGACGCGGGGGCGCTGCCGTGGAGCAAGTCCCGCGGCAAGGAAGCCGGTTCGACGGTTGACGCAGGTGCGTCGGGCTCTCCGCGCTTCGCCGCCTGGGCCGACCGGCTGTGGCGGCACCCGGTTCGCTACGGCCTGCCCGCCCTGCTCGTCCTGCTGGCGCTGGCCGCGCCGCTGGCGGGGCTGCGTACCGCGATGCCGTCGATCACCGTGGTGCCCGAGGACGCATCCGCGCGGGTCGGGTACACGACGGTGCAGGAGGCCTTCGGGCCGGGCACGCCCGGCATGCTGCAGATCGTCGTGCCGACCGAGCAGGCCGCCCAGACCGCTGCCGACGCGGCGTCCGACCCCGCCCTCGGCGACACGCTCGACCGACTGCGGGCCGGGCTGCCCGAGGACGCCCTGGTCGGCGGCGCGGCCGCGGAGAACCTCGACCTGCAGACCGCATTGGATGCCAAGACGCCGCTGGTGATCGGCGTCGTCCTCGGACTCGGCTTCCTGCTGCTGGTCTTCGCACTGCGCGCACCGCTGGCCGCGCTGCTGGGCACCGTGACGAGCCTGCTGTCCACCGCGGCGGCGTTCGGCGTCGCGAAGCTGGTCTTCCAGGACGGGCATGGCGCTTCGCTGCTCGGGTTCACCCCGCAGGGGTTCCTGGACGGCTGGGCGCCGGTGTTCTTCTTCGCGATGATCTTCGCGATCGCGATGGACTACACCGTCTTCCTGCTCGCCTCCGCCAAGGAGCACTACGAGCGCACCGGCGACCCGCGGCGCGCGGTGACCGGGGCGCTGGCCGACTCCGGCCGCGTGGTCTTCGCGGCGGCCGCGGTGATGGTCGCCGTGTTCTTCACCTTCGCATTGTCGGGGCCGCTGCCGCCCAAGGAGATGGGCATCGTGCTGGGCACCGCGGTGCTGCTGGACGCGGCGCTGATCCGGCTGGTCCTGCTCCCGGTCCTGCTGCGGCTGACCGGCAACGCGGCGTGGTGGTGTCCGGCGTGGCTGCGCCGGATCCTGCCCGACGTGCGCTTCGCGCACGACTGAACGGGGATTCCGGGGGCGGGCGCACGATGCGGCCCGCCCCCGCCCCCGCCGTTCGCATACCCCCCGGGGTACCATTGCCCCGATGCTCCACGAGGAAAGGCCGTCGCCATGACCGTCGTCGACGAAGAGGCCAGCCGGGCCGTCCTGAACCGCCTGCGCCGCGCCCAGGGGCAGCTCGCCGCCGTCATCGCCATGGTCGAGGCCGGGCGCGACTGCAAGGACGTCGTGACGCAGCTCGCCGCGGTGTCCAGGGCGCTGGACCGGGCCGGCTTCAAGATCATCGCCAGCGGCATGCGCCAGTGCCTGTCCGAGACGGCCCCGGACGCCGCTCCCCTGTCCGAAGCCGAACTCGAGAAGCTGTTCCTCTCGTTGGCTTAAGGGCCCGACCGACCACCGACGCCGAAGCCCGGGGCGCCGATCCAGTCTCCGCGCAGGGGTAACCGAACGGGCGTAAGGCGCTTGCGGCTACCGTGCCTCCCTATGAGTGAGCAATGGACGGCGCCGGGGGACGGCGACCAGGTGGAGAAGGTGCCGACGGGCGGCGGCGGGGGTGCGGCCGGCGGCCCGCGGCGCGGTGGGTCCGGGGCCGGGGCGATGGCCAACGGGGTGATCGGGGCCCTGGTCCTGGTTCTCGTCGCGATAGGGACCTTCTTCTGGGTCAGAAGCACCGATGACGATGAAGCCGGCAAGTCGGGCTTCACCGCGCAGGAGTTCTTCGGGGACGACGGGGCGCGCAGCATCCAGGACGGCCAGTACCTGCAGCTCGCCAAAGACGACGCCGAATGCGCGGAGGGCGCGGAGCCCGGGCTTGCCGTGCTGCTGGACGAGGTGACGTGCGAGGGCGTCCTGCGGGCCGTGTCGGTCGACGCGGCCAAGAAGTACGTCGTCTCGGTCGCGGTCGTGTCGTTCGGCAACGAGACCGACGCGCAGCGAATCGCCGGGCTCATCAAGTCGGGCAACGCGGAGAAGGCCGGCGGCGTCCGCGCGCGGTTCCTCGTCCCGCCGCCTGCGTCCGGCGCGGTCTACCGGCCCGACCCGGGCAACCGTGCCACCGCCGTCGCGAACGGCCACTACGTACTGACCGTCGAGATCGCCCGCTTCGACGGCTCTCCCCTGGATGCCGCCGACCCCGCCGCCGCAACGGTCGGGCGCGACCTGATGTTCGTCCCGACCGACCACATCGTCGCGCTCAAGCTGCGCGACTGACCGCGCTACCGACGCGGGAGGGTGTGGCAGCCACATAGCGTGGGCGCATGGAACAGCATGAAGTCTCTTCTCTGAGCTCATCGTTCGGCTCGGCGGCGGCTGCGTACGCCGAGCACCGGCCGGACTACGCACCCGATGCCGTGCGTTGGGCGCTCGACCCGGCACCGAGGTCCGGACCCGTCCTGCGGGTGCTGGACCTCGGCGCCGGAACAGGCAAGCTGACCGCCGTACTTGCGGCCTCCGGCGTGGATGTCGTCGCCGTCGAGCCGGATCCGGCGATGCGCGCCGAACTGAGCCGGGAGCTGCCGGACGTCCGCGCGCTCGCCGGCAACGCGGAGAACATCCCGCTGCCCGACGGGTCCGTCGACGCCGTGGTCGCGGGCAACGCGATGCACTGGTTCGACATGGCCGCTGCGGGGCCCGAGATCGCCCGGGTCCTGGTGCCCGGCGGCATTCTCTCCGGGTTGTGGAACGTCCTGGACGACCGGGTCACGTGGATCACCGGTCTCGCCCGCGTCGCCGGGAGCGCTGCCGTCGGCCCGCGGGACACCGTCGGCGCCTGGCGTGCCGCGACCGCGGACCTCTACCTGCCGCGGACCGGCGCCGCGCGGTTCGGGGCAGCGGAGCAAAACGAGTTCGCGCACAGGCAGCAGCGCACCGCGGACTCGCTGGTCGCGGCGCTGGCCACCCGCGCGGGCATGCTCGTGATGCCGGACGCGGAACGCCGCTCGGCACTGGCACGCATCCGTGCCTACCTCGCGGCCCGGGAGGAGACCGCCGACGGGGAGTTCACGCTTCCCATGGCGACCGGCGTCCTGCGTACCCGCCGGCTGTAGCCCGCCTCACGACGTGGGTGCCACCGCCCGCAGGGAGTACAGCAGCGGCAAGTGCGTGTCGCCGTACGGGAGGCGGTAGGCGCCGTCGGGGCTCTGCGGCAGCAGTCCGCGCGGGTCGAACTCCGCGGAGACATGCTCGGTCAGCCGGTCGATCCGCAGACCCGCGCCGGCCGCGGCGGTGACGATCTCGCCGAGGGAGTACGGGTATTCGACCACGTCGTGGTCGGCCGTCTTCAGCGCCGGGTCGGCATAGCTGCCCGACTCGGTGGCGCGCTGCGGTTCGCCGCCGCCGTACGGCCAGTCCGCGACGAGCGGTTCGAAGCTCGCCAGGGTCTGGTACGCGGGGTGCAGGTCGACCAGGACGAGCATGCCGCCGGGGCGCAGGGCCATCGCCGCGCCGCGCATCCAGCCGTCGAGGTCGCCGATCCAGCACAGCACTCCGTACGTGGCCACCACCAGGTCGAAGCGGCCGGCCAGAGAGGCGGGCAGGGCCTGGGTGTCGGCTTCGATGAACTCGGCTTCGAGGCCTGCACGTTCGGCGAGGTCGCGGGCACGGGCCACGGCGACCGGGGAGAAGTCCACACCGGTGACGCGGGCGCCGCGGCGGGCCCAGCTCAGGGTGTCCATGCCGAAGTGGCACTGCAGGTGGAGCAGGTCGCGGCCGGCCACGTCCCCGGCGAGCTCCACTTCGGTCGCGAACAGCGGCTCGCGGCCGGCCAGGAAGGAGTCGACGTCGTAGAAACGGTCGTCGGGAGTACTTCCGTGCACGCGGGCACGCTCGTCCCAGAGCGAGCGGTTGGCAGGGGTGGCGGCGGGCTGGTCGGAGTGCATGGGAGCAGTCTCCCCCGACCGCCCGGAACGCGGCGAATGGAATAGCTCGCGGGGCGGCAGCCGCACGGGATGCTGTCCCGTGCGACCGCCTATCGGCAACCGGGCCCGGCGGCCCGGCACAAGCAATCAGCCGGTCAGACCGGGGTCACCGTCACCGGGATGCCGTTGACCGCCGCGTTGCCCGAGACCGGGTCGACGAACGTCCCCGGAGCCAGGACGTTCGAGTTGACGCCGGCGTGGGCGCGGGCCGTGGCCATGCGGGTGCCGGGCTCGTCGTGGCCCCAGCCGTGCGGCATGGACACGACGCCGGGCATCATCTCGTCGGTGATCTGGACGGCGACCTGGATGCTGCCCTCCTGCGAGGCGACTTCGGCCGCTTCGCCGTCGGTGAGGCCGGCGCGGGCGGCGTCGTCCGGGTGGACGAGCAGGGTGCACTTGTTGGTGCCGCCGACCAGCGCGGGCACGTTGTGCAGCCAGGAGTTCTTCGAGCGCAGGTGGCGGCGGCTGACCAGGAGCAGGCCGGACGGGTCCGCGGCGCGGTCGACGTGGGCGCGGAGCCGGGGCAGGTCGGCGGTGATGTATGCGGGGGCGAGTTCGACGAAGCCCGATTCGGTGTGCAGGATTTCGGCGACGCGCGGCTCCATCGGGCCCAGGTCGATGCCGTTGGGGGCGGCCTTGAAGTCGCTCAGCGTCATGCCGCCCTCGACGCGCCCGTAGCGGTCGCCCCACGGGCCGGTGCGGATCGACAGGTCGATGATGCGCTCGGGGCCGCCGCTCTCGTACTGCGGCAGGACTTCGGCGGGGTCGAGGCCGCACAGGCCGACGAGGGCGCCGAACCACATGTCGTCGAGGGCGGCGACGTCGACCTCGTCCCACTTCTGCCCGGCGAGGATGCCGGCCAGCCGCAGCACGATCTGCCACTCGGCGGGGCGGTCGGGGTCGGCGGGCGGCAGGACGGGCTCGGACCACTTGCCGGCGCTGCCGACCGCGAAGTTCCACATGAGGTCGTCGAAGTGCGGGGTCTCCAGCGGGCCGGCGCCGGGCAGGATGACGTTGGCGTGCCGGGTGGTCTCGTTGATCCAGTTGTCGATGCTGACCATCGCGTCGAGCTTGGGCAGCGCGTCGCGCAGCCGGGCCGCGCCGGGGGCGCTGACCGCGGGGTTGCCGGCGATGGTGACCAGGGCGCGGATCCGGCCCTCGCCCTCGGTGTCGATCTCCTCGGCGAGGCAGGATGCGGGGACCTGGCCGAGGACCTCGGGGGCCTGGCGTACGCGCGAGTGCCAGCGTCCGAACGGCGCGCCGTCGGCGGCCTTGCTGTGCTGGGTCAGGGTGGCCACCGACCAGTTCACCGGCTTGGGGAACATCAGGCCGCCGGGGGTGTCGAAGTGCCCGGTCAGGATGTTGACGACGTCCACGAGCCAGCTGGCGAGGGTGCCGAACTCCTGGTTGCAGAGCCCGATCCGGCCGTACACGACGGCCGAGCGCGCGGCGGCGATCTGGTGCGCGAGCTCGCGGATGCGCGCGGCCGGGATGCGGCAGGCGCCGGCGACCGACTCGGGCGTCCAGTCGGCGGCCAGCTCGCGGAGCGTGTCGGTGCCGGCGATGAGGGCGGCGGACGGGCCGAGGTCGACCAGGTCGTCCGCGAAGAGCACGTGGACGACGGCCATCAGCAGGGCGGCGTCGGTGCCGGGCACGATCGGCAGCCACTCGTCGGCGGCGTCCGCGGTGCCGGTGCGCCGCGGGTCGATCACGACGACCTTGCCGCCGCCGCGCCGGATGCGCTTGATCTCGCCCATGATGTCCGGGCAGGCGAGCAGCGAGCCCTGGGACGCCTGCGGGTTGGCGCCCATGACCACGAACAGGTCCTCGGTGCGGCGCAGATCGGGGACCGGGATGGTCCACATGCCGCCGTACATGAGGAGCGACGAGACGTTCTTGGGCCACTGGTCGACGGTGCCGGACGAGTAGATGTGGTGGATCTTGGCCATCGCGACGAGGATGCCGACGTAGCGGGCGAGCGCGACGTTGTGCGCGAGCGGGTTCCCGAAGAACGCGGTGAGCGCCTCGGGCCCGTGCTCCTCCAGAACGGGGCGCATGACGCGCTCGCACTCGGCGAACGCCTCGTCCCAGGTCGCCTCCCGCCACGTGTCACCGGTGCGGATCATCGGGGTGCGGAGCCGGTCGGGGTCCTCCTGCAGCGCGCCGAGCGTCGTGCCCTTGGGACATATGTGCCCCTTGCTCCAGACGTCGTCGCGGTTCGGCTTGATCTTGTGCACGCGGCCTTCGCGCACCTGTATTTCGAGCCCGCACATGGCCTCGCAGAGATGGCAGGTGCGGTGGTGCACCGTAGTGCCGCCGGTGGCATCAGCCGCCGCGCCGCTGCCGGTTTCCTCGACCCGTGCCGTACCCATGCGCCGACCGCCCTCTCTCCTTGCTCCGCCGAAGCGTCGCGACTATGGCAGAGATCGCGAACGGGAAGAAGGGCGACAACCAGTTTTCGTCAGACTGATCGCGCGGTACGGCTACGACGCGCAGAGGTTGCGACGGATCGCCTCGACCAAGCGGACCCCCTGATCGCGCGACAGCATGACGTCGTCGTTGGTGCCCACGCTGAGGATCGCCATCGTCAGAAGCTGCTGCGGGTCCCTTTGATTCGCCAGCGCCTTGCAGACCGTGAGGCTGTTGGACAGCAGCGAGACCCGGCTGGGACGCCGCCCGCCGAGGATGCCCGGGTCGATCGCGTCCAAGTCGGCGAAGTACGCCTCGACTGCGGCAAGGCTGGGGGCCGGCACACCGGCGAGGTCGGCAGCCTGCTGGATCGCGGCGGGCGAATCGGGGATCGACGCAAGAGGGGGACGCGAAGGGGTGAGACCCGCGGCAGGGCTCGCGGCGGTGTCGGCGGGTGCGGTCGCCGGTGCGCTTGCGGGTGTCCCCGCTCCGGTGGCACTCGGGGACGCGGCGGCAGGCGCAGCACCGGCCGACGCGTCCGAGCCGGACTCACTTCCGTCGCCGCATCCGGTGACCGCGAACGGCGCGGCAAGAGCAAGGGCGGCGAAGGCGAGGCGGGTGCGCATGGGTGGTCCTGGGGCGGTCGGCGGGCGGAGGGTGGGGCTGCGCCCCCGCGCATCCCGGCCGGAACCGTACCGTTGGCGCAGGCGGGTCTCGCTGTCGGGGTGCGGCTGAGGGGGTGTCAGGGGTTGACCGGGTCCCGGACGTAGGAGACCTGGCCGAACCAGCGGCGGACCGTGTCGGTCAGGATCCACATGCCCAGGCCCGCGACGACAGCTGCGGCGACGACCAGGAGCAGTCTCGGTGTGTCGGGGTTGTGCTCGACGCCGTACATCGCCAAGGACGTCGTGGTCACCGCGGTGGCCAGGAACTGGGCCGGGAGATCCGAGAATTCGGGTCGGCCTGGCCAGTGCCGCGCTTGGAGGGCCGCTTCGATGGTGACCAGCATGACCATCGGCGGGAACACCCACGCGGGCTTGCTGTCGGAGTACGGGCCGGTGAAGTAGAAGGTGTCGCACGCCGCGTACGCGACCAGCGCCAGGTAGCCCAGTGCCAGCAGCGTGAGCAGTGCGCGGGCCGGGCCCGGACGCGGGGAAGTGCGCGAGACGGGCCGGTAGCCGTGGGCGGGCGCGGCCCGGGGTGCGCGGTGGCGGTGCGGTGCGCCGCCGTGGCGCGGGCCGCCGCGGCCGGGGTCGGACGTTGCGGACGAGCGGTCGCGGGCGGAAGAGCGGCCGGACGCGCGGGCCGCGGAGCCGGCGGAAGCGGCGGAGGTGCGCGATCCCGCGGAGCCGCGCGCGGCGGTCGACGGGCGCGACGACGCTGCACCGCGCGCCTCGTTGCCGGTGGTCCGCGTTCCCGAGGGCGCGCGGGTCGCGGTGTCGGTGCGGGCACCACTGCCGGTTCCCGAGGAGCCGCTGGACAACGTGCCCTGGCCTGCGCGGGCACTGGGCCTCTGGCCGGAGCCGCGGCCGGCCCGGGTGCTCGAATCCGACCCGGACCGCGTACTGGATCCGGACCCGGTGCCCGATCCGGCCCCCGGCCCCGCCCCCGCCCTCGCCGCCGGTTCGCTCCGGCGGGCTGCCCCCTGGGCTGCGGCCAGGTCCGGGCTCCGCAGGTCGGCCGTGCGGGACAGCGCGGACAGCGCATCAGGCCGCCGCAGGTCCGCGGTCCGGGTGGTGTCGTGCCGCGGATCGGGCGAGCGCGGGTCGCGCGATTCGGGTTCGGGGACCGGTCTGGGGATGCCCTCGCCCGGCCGCATCGGCGCGGCGACGCGCACGCTGCCGCGCGGGCGCGGGACGAAACCGCCGTCGGGAGCGGACGGCCGGGACTCGGCGGCATCCGGCGCAGCGCCGGCCTCATGGTCGCCCTGGTATCCGCCTTCGTACCCGGTCCCGTACCCGGTTCCGTATCCGCCCGCGACTCCCCCGCGCGCCGCGGCCAGCCGCAGCAGGGCCGCGTCGACGGCGTTGGTCGCCCACGCGGCCGTGTCCGCGCCGATCGCGCCGTACGAGGCCCGCTCGACGACCGCGTCGCGGCACAAGTGCAGCCAGGTGGCGGCGCGTTCGGTGGAGCACTCCTCGGGCACCCACTCCGCGATGGGCAGCAGCAGTTCGGGGGCGGACGCGACGGCCCGGGCGGCCGCCGAGATCAGTTCCGGCTGGGTCGCCGCGGTGCGCACCAGGACCGACAGGGCCCGGTAGCGCTGGGCCGCGGACAGGTAGGGCTTGGGCAGCAGTGCGGCCAGGAACGTCCCGTCGCCCGACGCCTCGACCTCCGCGACCAGTGCCGCGCCGAGTGCTTCCGGCCCGATCGCGCCCCACCGCGCCCCGTCCCCGGAGGGGTACGCGGCGGCGAGGATCTCCTCGTAGGCGGCCAGCACCGGGGCCTGCGGTTCGGCGATGTCCCAGCGGCCGCGGTGGTGCACCTCGAAGCCGGCCCGGACCGCGCCGATCGCGTCGTCCGAGCTGCGGGCGCCGACGAGTTGCTGCACCGCGAGGAGGGTGCGCAGCAGGCCGGAGTCGACGAGCCCGGAAGGCATCCGTTCGGCGGCGATGCGCCGCACGTGGTCTTCCTCGCGGGCGAGCAGCACGTCCAGGGGCCGTTCGTGCACGGCGAGTGCGGGGTCGTACTGGCTGAGCACGTCGGCCAGCGCGGCCATGTGCAGCGAGGCGACGGGCAGCCCTGCGCCGTCGTCGGACGGCACCAAGTAGCGGCGGTTTCGCGCCGGTTCGGGGATCGCGCGGCCCGGCGAGTCGTCGTCGATGCCGGCGTCGCGCAGCCTGCGTATTCGGTCCGCGAAGGCCTTGGCCGCGCGCGTGTAGAAGCCTTCGGCGCCTACGTCGGCGTACGCGTCGGCGGTCTCCAGGTGGAACGACTCGCCGCGGCCCATGACCGTGCTGCCCGACCAGGCCTCGCGCAGCCGCGGCCACCAGTCCTCGCGGCCGCGGACGACGAGCAGCACGCGCACCGGCTGCCCGGAGCGGCGCGTGCCGAGCACGTCGAAGAGCGCGTGCAGCTGGTCGACACGGGCCTCGGCCTCGTCGACCACCAGCAGCAGGGGCTGCCGGACGGTGCTGAACAGCGCGTACCCGGGCTCCTCTTGACGGGGCGTGTCGGCCAGGAAGCCGCCCGTCCAGGCGGCCCGACCGCGGACCTCGCGGCTGAGGTGGCCGAGGAGTTCGTACGCCATGCGGGTCTTCCCGGAACCGTCGCCGCCGGTGAGCGCGGCCACGTCGGTGCGCCGCCCGTTGAAGCACCAGGCGCGCAGGGCCTGCATGGTGGCCGCGTCCCCGGACATGGGCACGACCGCCGCGGCGGGGTTCAGGAAGTACGAGGCGGACAGGTGCGGGTCGGGCTGGTCGGCGAGCAGCGGACCGAGGTCGGCGGAGCGCAGGCGCGGGCGCATGCCGGACGCATCCGCCACCGCGTCCGCGAAGCCGGGGGCGCCGAGCAGCCGGAACGCCGGGAGTACGAGGAGGGTTTCGCCGCGCCAGTAGTCGGCGGCGTTGGTGGCCACGCCCACGATGGCGTCGTCGCAGTAGACCACGGCACCCGACATGCCCTGCCACAGGTCGAAGGAGACCTCGTCGGGTTCGTCGAGTTCGAAGACGTACATCCCGGAGCGGGCCCGGCCGCGCGGCGCGATGCGGCCGTCGAGGCTCTTGGCCTGCGCGGCGGACCGCGGGCCGCCGGGGACCTTGAGGTGCAGCGCCTGCGGGAAGCCGATCGTCGTGCACACCGGGCGCTCGCCGGCGTGGTCGCAGGTCAGCGCGGCCCAGCGGGCGATGCCGAGGCCGGCGCCGAGGACGACCGGGTCGCCCTGCAGCAGGGCGACGTCCACGGACGGGTCGGTCCACAGCACCGCGGCCTCGTGCTCGGCGCCGCCCTCGAGGGCGCGGATGACGACGGGTCCGGCGTCCCGGTTGGGGCAGGCGACGTGCGCCGCGGCCAGCACCAGGCCGGGCGCGATGAGGCATCCGGAGCCGCGGACTCCGGCGCGCGGGTTGACGACTTCGACGGTGCGTTGCGGCGGCGTGCTGCCCATCCCCGCGCGGTTGTGCACACAACCCCCCCGATCGACGCACGAAACCGACGCCCGAAAACCGGAGACCAGTCTGCCGGATGCGGCCGATAAACGGTCTTGTTATCCGGCCATATTCCTCCGCTACGGCTTGATCATGTCTGCTGGCTTGATCACGTCCATGATCGCGTGCGGCGAAGTGCCGTGCCCCCGAACCGCCTTCGGGCGGGCCCAGGGCACGGCTCCAAAGGGCCTGAGGGGCCTACAGGGCTTTGCGCAGGGCGGCGATGATGCGCGCGACGTCCTCCTGGCCGGTCCGCCAATTGCTGAACGCGGCCCGCAGCGCCGGCACTCCGTCGAGCACCGTGGGGGTGAACAAGGCCTCGTCGGAGGCCCGTTCGACCAGTGCGGCGAGGCGTTCGGCGGTCGGCTCGTCGGCGAGGGTGAAGCACACCACGTTCAGGCGCACCGGGGCGAGCAGGCGGAGCGCGGGTTCCGCGGCGACGGCCTCGCCCAGCGCGCGGGCGGCGGCGATGTCGCGTTCGACGATGTCGGCGTGCCCGGCGCGGCCGTACGCGCGCAGCGTGAACCATGCGGCGAGGGCCCGCAGGCGCCGGGAGTTCTCCGGGGTCAGGTGCACGAAGTCCGGTTCGTCGCCGAGCGGTCCGAGGTAGGCGGCGGCGTTCCGGAAGACGTCGGTCTGCAAGTCGCGGCGGCGGGTGAACTGCACGGCGCTGTCGTACGGGACGTTGAGCCACTTGTGCAGGTCGACGCAGACCGAGTCGGCGGCATCGAGGCCGGCCACGAGGTGGGCGTGCTCGGCGGTCAGCGCGGCGAAGGCGCCGAAGGCGGCGTCGACGTGCAGCCAGAAGTCGTACCGGTCCTTGAGTGCGGCGATGGCCCGCAGGTCGTCGAAGTCGACGGTGTTGACGGTGCCGGCGTTCGCGACCACGATGCACGGGCCGCCGGCGGCGGCCAGGGCGGTTTCGAGGGCGGCGACGTCGACGGCTTCGCGGCCGGGCAGCGTGGCGACGGTGGTCAGGCTCTTGCGGCCCATGCCGAGCATCGCCATGCCCTTGGCGATGCTGGAGTGCGGCCGCCCGGACAGCACGCGGACCAGGCCGAGCGCGGCCAGGCCGTCCTCGGCGACCGAGATGCCGGCGCGTTCGCCGAGCCATTCGCGGGCCACCGCCAAGCCGACGGTGTTCGACATGGTCGCGCCGCTCACGAAGGCGCCCTGGTGCGCGTCGGAGAGCCCGAAGAGCTCGCGCAGCCAGCCGAGGGTGTGGCGTTCGAGATCCTGGCCCGAGCCGTCGAGGGCCGAGTTGGAATTCTGGTCGACGGCCGCGGTGATCCAGTCCCCGGCCACCCCGGCGGGCGTGACGCCGCCGGTCACGAAGCCGAGGTAGCGCGGTCCGGCGCTGCCGGACAGCGTCGGCTCCCAGTGCGCGGTGAAGTCGGCGAGCGCGCCGGCCAGCCCGGCGCCCTCGGCGGGCAGCGGGGTCGGGTCCGGGATCCGCGCGGCGGACAGCACCGGGCGGTCGGCCAGGCCGGCGAGGAACCCGACGGCCGTGCGGTGGGTGTCGTCCAGCAGCGCGGGCAGGTTCGCAAGGTCGTCGGCGAGACGGCGGTACATCGGGGCTCCGTTCGGGGCAGGGCGTCGTACGGGGGGGCGCGCGAGCGGGCGGGCACGCCGTCCCGCGCTTCCTCACCACCCGAAACTAACCGGGTAGCGACTGGCAGCGCCTGGGCCAATCCGCTACAACTGGCCCAGTGCATGTGACCGAGGACCAGCTCCTGGCGGCGCTGGGCGAATGGCGGCGGCCCGGCCTGCCGCTGATCGCCGCGATCGCCGCCGCCCTGCGCGACGCCGTCCTGGACGGGCGCCTGCGCACCGGCAGCCGGCTGCCCGCCGAACGCCGCGTCGCCGAATCGCTCGGCGTCAGCCGCGGCACGGTCACCGCGGCCTTGGCCGTCCTGCGCGAGGAGGGCTGGCTGGACACCCGGCAGGGCAGCGCCAGCACGCTGCGCCTCCCGCCGACCGCAGTCGAGCGCATCGCACCGCTCTCGGCCACCGGCGACACGGGCTCGATCGACCTGCGCCGGGCCGTCCCCGCGGCCCCGCACAGCGCGTACGTGGACGCCATGGCGCGCGCCGCGCACCGGTCCGACCCGGTCCTCGCCCAGGACGGCGACCCCGGTCCCGGCCTGCCCGAACTGCGCACCCTCGTCGCACGGCGCTACACCCAGGAAGGCCTGCCCACCCGCCCTGAGCAGATCCTGGTCACCGGCGGCGCCCGGGCCGCGCTCGCCCTGCTCTGCGCCCACCTGCGGCCGCGCGTGGCGGCCGTCGAGATCCCCTCGTACTTCGACGCCCTCGCGCTGATGCGCAGCTCCGGGATCCGCCTGGCGGGCTGCCAGGTCACCACCGCGGGCTGGGACCCGGACCAACTGGAGCAGGCGTTCCGCAGCGCCCGCGGCGGATTCGCCTACCTCGTACCGGACTTCCACAACCCCACGGGTGCGCTGATGGGGCAGGCCGCGCGCCGCCGCGTGGCCGAACTGGCCGCCGAGCACGCGGTCACCGTCATCGCCGACGAGACGATGCGCGACCTGGACCTGCGCGACAACCCCGAACCGCTGCCCCGCATCCGCGACGCGCTGCTCATCGGCTCGGGCAGCAAAACCGTGTGGGGCGGCCTGCGGGTGGGCTGGGTCCGCGGCCCGGCCGGGTTCATCGCCGAGTTGAGCCGCCACCCGCTGGCCATGCCGATGGCCGCGGCCCCGATCCAGCAGCTCGTCGCCGTCGAACTCCTGCGCGACCCCGCCCCGTTGCTGTGCCACCGCCGCCGCGAACTGCGCATCCAGCGCGACCACCTCGCCGCGGCGCTGGCCGGCGACGACCGCTGGCGCTTCACCGTCCCGCACGGCGGCCTCGCGCTGTGGCTGCGGCTCACCTCGGCGCGCGCCGACGACCTGGCCGCCCGCGCGCACCGCGCCGGGCTGGAGCTCACCCCCGGCCCGCGCTTCGCCGCCGATGCGACCCTGCTGCGCCACATCCGCATCCCCTTCACTCCGCCCGTGGCCGCCCTGGACCGCATCGCGAAAATCCTGGACGAGGCATGCACCCCATAGACCTCGGCCAGGCCGTGCGCCCCGACGACATGACACCCGGCCGCACGCGCGAACTCGTCGCCTGCTGGGCCGCCGTCGCCGACGCGGGCGGCGCGGTGGGCTTCGCGTTCCCGCCGGTGCGCATCGGGGAAGTCGAGGCCGCGGCAGAAGAGATGATCGCCGGGCTCGACCCCGAATACAGTCGGCTCGTGCTCGCCGCGACCGGCGGCAGGCTGGTCGGCTGGCTCCACGTCGGCCGCCACCGCGACCCGCTCGTCCGGCACTGGGGCACGGTCCGGCGCGTCCAGTCCCATCCGGAGGCCCGCGGCCTCGGCGTCGGCACGGCCTTGATGGACGGCGTACGCCAGATCGCGCGCGACGAGATGGGCATGGAGCAGCTGCACCTGGGCGCGCGGGGCGGGGAGGGGCTCGAGGAGTTCTACGGCCGCCTGGGCTGGCGGGAAATCGGCCGCCATCCGGGTGCGCTCCGCTTCGCGCACGGCGACCGCGACGAAGTCTTCATGCTGCTCAGGCCGTTGTGACGGCCGCGCGGACCGGGCAGTCCCGGAACCGTCGGCGGCCGGGCCTCGTCCCACCGTGAGGGCTCCGGCGGCAAGGTGCGGAGCGGAACTGGACGCACTACAAAGGCGGGGGCCATGTTGACGACGTTGTTCCGGGCGGCTCAGGCCGTCATCGTGGTGGCCGTCCTGGTCGCGATCGTGATGGTGTTCGACGATTGGGAGTACCGGGCGACGGCCGCGCTGGCCGTGTTCGGGCTCATCGCGACGCTGCTGCTGTTCATCCGGTGGCAGGACGACGAGAACAAGCTGGCCGGCAGACTGTGGCTGGTGTGCATGGCCTTGTGGGCCATCGCCTTCGGCATCGCGAAGTTCGTTCCCGGGGTCGTCCTGCAGGTCGCGATGGGTGCCGCCCTGGTGTTCGCGATCGTCGCACTGCTTGTCGTGTCGGTGCGCGAGAGCCGCGCACGCCGGCGTACTCCGGCCTGAACCGTGCCGTCCCCGGCCCGGCCGGGGGCACCGCAGGATCGGCTGCGGCACCCCCAAGGCCGGTACGCGACCGGCCGTGCGGTCAGGAGTAGTCGTGGAAGCCGCGGCCGGACTTCCGGCCCAGCAGGCCCGCCTCGACCATGCGCAGCAGCAGCGGCGGCGCGGAGTGCAGCGGCTCCTTGAACTCCTCGTACATCGACGCCGCGATCGCGGCGAGGGTGTCGAGGCCGATGAGGTCGGCGAGGCGCAGCGGGCCCATCGGGTGGGCGCAGCCCAGCTCCATGCCCGAGTCGATGTCCTCGGCCGAGGCGAAGCCGGACTCCAGCATGCGGATCGCGGAGAGCAGGTACGGCACCAGCAGCGCGTTGACCACGAAGCCGGCGCGGTCCTTGGAGCGGATGACCTTCTTGCCGAGCGAGCCGCCGACGAACTCCTCGGCCTGCGCCAGCGTCTGCTCGCCGGTCAGCAGCGAGGGGACGAGCTCGACCAGGTCCAGGACCGGCACGGGGTTGAAGAAGTGCACGCCGACGACCCACTCGGGGCGTCCGGTGGCCATGCCCAGCTTCATGATCGGGATCGAGGACGTGTTGGACGCCAGGATCGCGTCCTCGCGCATCACGGTCTTGTCGAGCGTCGAGAAGACGTCGGCCTTGAGGCCTTCGTCCTCGGCGATCGCCTCGACGACCAGGTCGCGGTCCGCGAACTCGGCCAGGTCGGTGGTGAAGCGCAGGCGCGCGACGGCGGCGTCGCGGGCCTCCTCGGTCAGCTTGCCGCGCTTGGCGGCCCGGTCGAGCGAGTCGGTGATGCGGCGCCGGCCGGCGGCCGCGGCGTCCGGGTTGATCTCGCGGACCAGGACGTCCAGCCCCGACCGCGCGCATACCTCGGCGATCCCCGAGCCCATGAGTCCGGCTCCGACGACGCCCACGCGCCGGACCGCCTCATGAGCGGTCGCGGAGGCCTGGGGCGCAGTTGTTGTCTCTGTCATGCCCCCATTGTCTCCCCGGCCCCGGCGGATCCCCGGGCGCCCCGCGATCTTCGTCGCGGGGTGGCATTCCCGTCCGCGTCCGCGGTACCGCGGGCGGCGAAGCGCCGCTGCCCGACGGCGCGTTACCGTCCGGCGTCCGGCGGCCAGGCCAGCATCGCGGCGTCGGCCACCGCCTCCAGGTCGCGGCGCGCCGCGCCGTCGCGGGCCTGCTGGGACATGCCCTGGACGACCGCGCCGGTGTAGACGGCCAGGGCGCGGGCGTCCGTGCCGGCCGGCAGGATGCCGTTGCCGATGTCGGTGCGGATGCGGCGTTCGATCTCGGCGACGTTCGCGTTGCGCCGGTCGCGCAGGGCCTTGGCGACGTCGTCGTCCGAGCAGTTCGTGGCCGCGGTGATGACCAGGCAGCCGCCCGGGTGGCCGGGGCCGGTGTACTGCGCGGCGGCCTCGCGGAGCATGCGGGCGACGCCGCGGCGGACGGTCGGCTCCTCGTCGAGGGCCACCCCGCTGAAGGCGCCCTCCTCGCGGCCGTAGAGCGCGACGACCTCCTCGAAGAGTGCGCTCTTGTTCCCGAACGCGGCATACAGGCTGGGCGCCCCGATGCCCATCGCGCCGGTCAGGTCGGCGATCGAGGTCGCCTCGTACCCCTTGTCCCAGAAGAGCGCGAGTGCGCGGCGCAGGGCGGCTTCGCGGTCGAAGGAGCGGGGGCGTCCGCGCGGCTTGGTGGTCACCGCCCAATTGTATAGCGCTCCCTACATAATCTGCTACGGTCCTTTCCATAGCGATCGATACAGAAGTCGGTCGGCGAAGCCATGGAGGCTGCCATGAACACGGTTGCGGGCGTCAAGAGCACGGCGAAGGCCGGCGGGAAGCTCACCGGCAAGGTCGCGCTGGTCACCGGATCGAGCCGGGGCATCGGCCGCGGCATCGCCGAACGCCTGGCCGCGGACGGCGCGTTCGTGGTGGTGCACTACGCGGGGAACGCCGCGGCCGCGGACGAGACCCTGGCCCGGATCACCGCCGCGGGCGGGCGCGCGGTGGCGATACGCGCCGAACTCGGGGTCCCGGGCGATGCGGAGGCGCTGTGGACCGCCTTCGACGACGCCGTCGCCGCGGCCGGCCCGGCCGCCGGGATCGGACCGGGCCTCGACATCCTCGTCAACAACGCGGGGATCAGCACCTACGGGCGCATCCACGAGGTGTCCGAGGCCGACTTCGACCGCGTCTTCGCGGTCAACGCCAAGGCCCCGTTCTTCGTGATCCGGCAGGGCCTGGAACGCCTGCGCGACGGCGGCCGGATCGTCAACATCTCGTCCGGGGTGACCCGCATCGCCTTCCCGTCGACCACCGCGTACTCGATGACCAAGGGCGCGCTGAACACCCTCACGCTCACCCTGGCCCAGGACCTCGGCCCGCGCGGCATCACCGTCAACGCGGTCGCCCCGGGCCTGGTGCACACCGACGCGGCCGACTGGCTGAACGACCCGGCCGCGGCGAAGCAGGGCGCCGCGTACTCCGCCTTCGACCGCCTCGGCGAGCCCGCCGACATCGCGGACATCGTCGCCTTCCTCGCCTCCGACGACGCACGCTGGATCACCGGCCAGTACATCGACGGCACCGGCGGCGCGCTCCTCGGCGTCTCCTGACCTCCGCCCGGCCTGCGGAACCGGCGCGCGGCGCGGCGCGCCGGTACCGGCGGGGCGGACCCGAGGGACCGGCCCGCCGGACGTAGGCTGGCGGCATGGCCAGGACCGACCGCGCCGAACGCACGATCGCCGCACCGCGGGAGGACGTCTACCGCGCCCTCGTCGAGCGGGACGCGCTGGAGGCGTGGCTGCCGCCGGAGGGGATGTCCGGGCGGATCGAGCGCTGGGACCCGCGGCCGGGCGGCGGGTTCCGCATGGTGCTCACGTACCTCGATCCGGCGGGCAGCCCCGGGAAGTCGTCCGACGCAACCGACGTGGTCGACGTCGAACTCGCCGACCTGGTACCGCCGGAGCGCGTGGTGCAGCGTGCGGTGTTCGAGGCCGAGGACCCGGCCTTCGCGGGGGTCATGACGATGACGTGGCAGCTGGCCGCGGCCGACGCAGTGACAGGGACAAGGGCTGGGACGGGGACGACGGTGACCGTCACCGCCGCGGATGTGCCGCCCGGCATCCACCAGGACGTGCACGAGGAAGGCATCGCCTCGTCGTTGGCCAACCTGGCCGCGTACGTCGAGCAGCGCGCGGGCTGAACCAGGGCGTCAGAGGAACCGGTCCGGGGCAAGCAGCGTCACGCACTGAAGGCCGCACTCGGCGAGCCGCTCCGCTTCACCCCGGCTCACCGGGACCTCGATGGTCGGCGGGACCGTCGATTAGCGTGGCCGTCGGGGAGGGGGACGGACATGACCAGCTTGCAAGGGCAGCCGCTGCTGCTCGGGGCCGCACCACCCGCGGTGATCGGGCCGGTGCTCGACCGCCTCGACGCGGAGGAACGCCACCGGCTCCTCGTCTTCCCCGAGCCGCCGAGCGATGGGCTCCTCGCGTACGCCGTGCGCCACGGCCCGCCCGAGGACCGGGCCGCGATCGCCGAGAACCCGGCCGCCGGTCCTGCGGCGCTCGCCGCGCTCCTCCCGGCTGCCGACCCGGACCTCGCGTGGCGGATCGCGGCCAATCCCCGCGCCAATCGGGACGTCGTGCTGCGGGCCATGCCGACCGCGGCGCGGGCGACCGGGCTGACGGACCGCCCCGGGGCCGACGTCCCGCAGCGCGAGCTGTACGCCCTGGTGGAGTCGCCGGACCCAGTGCACATCGCCTACGCGCTGCGCGAAGTCCTCATGGCCGACGGGCTCCTGGCCGGCAACGCGGTGTTCGTGCGCGGGCTGGTGAACCTGTGGCGTCTGGCCGGGCGCGAAGCGGCCGCGGCGGCGTTCGGCGCCGCCTTCTGGCCCGGGCGGAAGCTGCGCGCGATCGTGCAGGGCGCCCTCGAGAGCAGCGACGGCCTCGGCGTGCTGGAGCGCTTCGTGGCTGCCGAAGGCCATCCGCGTGTGGTGGTCGAGCGCCTGGTCCGGCTGTCCGGGCACGCCGGCGGCTGGCGCAGTGCACAGGTCGCCGCCAGCACGCGGCCCGCGCCGCCGGGCACCGGTCCGGACGCCCTGCCGCGCCTGGTCCTCCTCGCCCCGCACGCGCCGCTTTCGTGGCGGCACATCCTGAAGGGCGAGCGGACCCGCACGTGGCGGCGCGACATCATCGCAGCGCTGTGCGACCAGCCCGGCTGCCCCGACGCCCTGGTCGAGCGCAACGACCGCGGCGGGAAGGAGCCTTGGGGCACCGACGCCCGCTCCCGGGCCCGCCTCGCGGCAGCCACCCGCAACGCCCTGCCGCAGCTCCGCACGCTGCACCGGGGAGCGCACGACGACGAGTTGCGGCTGGCCTACCGCGAGGGGCTGGTCCCGGCGGACCGCATCCTGGCCGAGGCCCCGTCGGCGTATGCGGCCCTGTCGGTGGTGGGCGGCGGCGACGGAGCCGGCCTGCGGGCCGCGCGGGCAGCGGTACAGCGGCTCACCGACGCCGCGTTGGGCGGCGAACCCGAGGCCTGGACGGTCGCGCTGCGCCTGCTGCCGCAGTTCCACGGCTCGCTCCCCGAACTCCTGCGCACCGCGGGCGCGGTGGCCGCGTAGGGCGGGCCCGGACATCTCACCGCAATTCACGGCGCTCGGTCCGTACACCGGGTCCGCTGCGAACTACCCGGACACACCTCGGCGGGCGTGCGCCGGACACGCCTCGGGATCTCCGCGGCATCGCCACGACCCCGCCCGCGAGGCGGCAGCCGCAAGACTGGTCCTCGCTCCGCACTACATCGGCCGATCCCGGGCATCGCTAGCATCAGCGTCTTGTTCATGTCGTCGTCGGAACGGAGTGTCCCGTGCGGGTAGTGGCAGTGCCGGCAATCGCCTTGGCAGGACTCCTGGTACTGGCCGGGTGCAGCGGCGACGGGGGCGGCGATTCCGCGACGAATGCGGCCACGTCCGCTGCGCCGGGCACCCCGTCCGCGTCCGCGGCGCCCTCGTCGGCCCCGGCATCCAGCCCCGCACCGGCCGCCTCCACCACGGCCCCGCCCGCGACTTCGGCCGCGCCCTCGTCCGCACCGGCCGGGTCCGCGCAGACCAAGGAAGGCGCGATCGCCCGGTACGAGGAGTACCTGCACGCCATCGGCCGCGAAGACCTCGACACCGCGTGCGTCATCGCCGCCCCGGCCGCCAAGCAGGCCGAGGCCATGGGCATCGGGCCGTGCAAGACCTCGCTGGGGATGATGGAGCAGATGATCGCGCCCGCGCAGAAGAAGGCCCTCCAGACCGCGACGATCGATCCCGCCAAGGTCGACGTGCAGGGCCCCGCGAAGGTCGAGATCCCGGCCTCCGCGATCCGGACCGCGGTCACGTTCACCTCGCGCGACCTGGGCGACTCCACCCTCGAATACCTGAACGGCGCCTGGTACATCACGGACTGACCGGGCCCGGTCCGGGCGTTGTCAGCGCCCCAGGTCGGCGGCCCGGTCGGCCAGGTGGCGCAAGGTCTCCTGGACCGCGCGGGCGTCCTGGCCCACCCCGCTGTACGTGATGTACACGACGGTACGGCCGTCCCGCAGCGCCACAGTGGCCCGCATCGGGCCGTACTCGCCGCCCGGGTCGAAGCAGGTGGCGGCGGCCGTCACGCCCGGCGGTACCGGCGGCTGCGAGCAGGTGATGAGGACGCCCCGGGTCCGGGCCGCGTCGTAGGCCGCCCGGGCCCGGTCCTCGCCGGACGGGCCCTCGCCGCCCACGCCGCCGAAGCTGGTCCATTCGATGCGCAGCGCGGCCCAGTTCCCGGTGGCGGCGGCCGCGTCGCCCGCTGCCCCGGGCGAGGGCCTGCCCGGCGGCTGTGCGGTGCACGAGGCCGACGACTTGGCGTCCTCGTCGCGGGATTCGGCGGCCGCCGGGGCCGGGATGCCCAGAACCGTGCGTTCGGCCGGGGTGACGGCGGTGCACAGGTCCGCGGGCGCCGCGTGGGCCCCGTCGCCCTGCGGGTCCGTGCATCCCGGTGCGGCGAAGGCCACGGCGAGTGCCGCCGCGGCCGGCAGTGCCGACCGTGCCGCTCGTCCCGCTCCCCCGTGCAAAAGCCGTGCCTGCCTTGCGGTCATGCGGTGCACACGTCGGCGCATTCCTGGTCTTCCCCCTCCGAACCGACCAGCGGGAAGCATGCCAGGGTGCCGCCGCGCGGGGGAAGGATTCGCCTGATTGACTGCGCGGATGAGCCACTATGACGTCGTTCGTGTGTTCTGCACCCCCGACGGGCGGCTGGGCAACCCGCTCGGCGTCGTGCGGGACGGCTCCGCGGTGCCCGGCGACGCCGAGCGGGCGGCGCTGGCCCGGCGGCTCGGGTTCAGCGAGACCGTGTTCGTGGACGACGCCGCCGCGGGCGTCGTGGACATCTTCACGCCCACCGGGCGGCTGCCCTTCGCGGGCTATCCGTGCGTCGGCGCCGGCCGGCTGCTGGACGTGCCGCAGCTGACGACCCGGGCCGGGGTCGTGCCGGTGCGCCGGGACGCCGCCGGACTCACCTGGATCGCGGCGCCCGCGGCCTGGGCCCCGCCGCGCATCCTCCGGCAGTACGCCACCGCAGCCGAGGTGGACGCCCTGCAGGTGCCCGGTCCCGGCTCCTGGATCTACGCGTGGGCCTGGGAGGACGAGGCGGCCGGGCGGGTCCGGGCCCGCGGGTTCCCGGGGCGCGGCGACGGCATCGACGAGGACGAGGCCACGGGTGCGGCGGCCATGCTGCTGACCGCGGAACTGGGCCGCGGCCTGGTCGTCACGCAGGGCCGCGGCTCGCAGATGGCGACCGCGGTCCGCCCGGGCGGTGTCGTCGAGTTGGGCGGACGCGTGGTCCTGGCCGGGCCCGGTAGCTGAGCGACGGCACGGCACCTGGCCTTGTCGCACCGTGCCGTGCCTCAGATGCGGCGCAGGTACGAGCCGCCCGGTTCGCCGAGCACCTCGCCGTCCCGGAACGCCACGCGCCCGCCGACCACGGTCGCCACCGGCCAGCCGGTCAGCCGGACCCCCTCGAACGGGCAGTGGTCCTGGCCGGACAGCAGCATCTCGGCGGTCACCTCGCGCGCGGCGGCCGGGTCGACCACGGTGAGGTCGGCGTCGAAGCCGACCGCGAGGCTGCCCTTGCGGCCCCACAGGTTGTAGGCGCGCGCCGGGTTGGCCGAGGCCGCCTCGGCGATGCGGGTCAGCGGGATGCCGCGCCGCAGGTGCCCTTCGGAGAACAGCACCGGGTAGAGCAGTGCGGTACCGCCGAACCCGGGGCGGGCGGGCCACAGTTCGTCGCCTTTGTGCTCCTCCATGCAGCACGCGTGGTCGGAGGCCACCCAGTCGACGCGGCCGTCCGCGACGCCGGCCCACAGCGCCTCGTTGTGCGCGCGGGTGCGGATCGGCGGGTTGACCTTGGCGCCCAGGCCGCCGCGCGCGTCCAGGTCGTCGTGGTCCAGGCACAGGTGGTGCAGCGTGGTCTCCAGGCGGCTGCCGGGCGTGCGCGAGGCGGTGGCCTTGTCGAGTGCCTCGGCACTGGACAGGTGCAGGAAGTTGATGTCGACACCGGTGTGCGCAGCCAGTGCGGCGGCCTCGGCGATGGCGACCTGCTCGGTGAGCGGCGGACGTCCCTCGCTGTAGGCGCGCAGGTTCTGCGGCTTGCCGCTGCGCTGCACGCGGTCGATGAACACCCGCATCAGTTCGGACTGTTCGCAGTGCAGCGAGAGCGACAGGCGCTTGCCGGGGTGGGCGGTCTGCACCTCGGCGATCTTCTCCATGATGAGGAAGAGGTGGCCGAGGTCGTACTCGTCGCCCATCGTGAAGGCGCGCGCGTCGCGGCTGTTCGCGGCGAGGTCGAAGCCCTTGTAGAACATGTAGTACTTGAACGAGGTCACGCCGTGCTCGGCGACGAGCGCGGGGATCTCCTCGACCTGCTCGACGGTCATCGGGGCGAGGTGGAAGCCGTAGTCGGCGAAGCTGCGGCCCGCGACGGCGTCCAGTACCTCGGGGAAGATCTCCTTGTAGGGGCCGGTCTTCTCCAGGTAGTGCTGCCCGGTGCGGAAGTACGAGAGCACCGTGGTGGCGCCGCCGACCAGGGACGAGCGGGTCTCCTCGTACGCGTCCAGGCCCATGTCGCGGTAGATGCCGATGTGGAAGTGCGCATCGACGGCGCCGGGCAGCACGGCCTTGCCGCGCGCGTCGAGCACCTCGGCGGCCTGCCTGGCCGGGATGTCCTCGGCGACCGCGGTGATCCGCCCGGCGGCGATGCCCAGGTCCGCGTGCACCTCGCCGTGGTACGGCACCACCAGTCGCCCGCCCTTGACGAGCAAGTCATAGCGCTGCATGGGGGATTCCTCTCGACGACCGGCCCCGGCCAGATGCGTACCGCTGAACGTAACGCCGTTCCGCACAATGGACCAGAGGTGCGGACCGCTGTACAGTCCGGAACGCCATTCCGCGAACCGAAACGCCGGGGGTGCCTGTGGCTCAGCAATCCGCGGAAGGACCTCTGTCGGGCACGCTGGTCCTCGACCTCGCCACCTTGTTCGCCGGTCCGCTGGCCGCCACGATCCTCGGCGACTTCGGGGCCGAGGTGGTCAAGGTCGAGCACCCGCGGCACGGCGACCCGTCCCGCCGGCACGGGCACGCCAAGAACGGCGTCGGCCTGTGGTGGAAGATGCTGTCGCGCAACAAGAAGACCGTCACCTGCGACCTTTCCACCGACGAAGGCTCAGCCCTGGTGCGGCGGTTGGCCGAGCAGGCCGATGTGCTCATCGAGAACTTCCGGCCCGGCACCCTGGAGCGCTGGGGCCTGTCCCCCGAGGTGCTGCACGCCGCGAACCCGGGCCTGGTGATCGCCCGGGTCACCGGCTTCGGGCAGTTCGGCCCGTACGCGGGGCGCCCCGGCTTCGGCACCCTCGCCGAGGCGATGAGCGGCTTCGCGGCGATCACCGGGGAGCCCGACGGCCCGCCCACCCTGCCGCCGTTCGGGCTCGCGGACGGCATCTCGGCGCTCACCTGCGCCAACGCGGTGTCGATGGCCCTGGTCGAGCGGACCCGCTCGGGCCGCGGGCAGGTGATCGACCTGGCCATCGTCGAACCGCTGCTGACCCTGCTCGGCCCGCAGCCGCTGTGGTGGGACCAGCTCGGCGTGGTGCAGGAGCGCACCGGCAACCGCAGCGTCAACAACGCGCCGCGCAACACCTACCGGGCCCGCGACGGGCGCTGGCTCGCGGTCTCCACGTCCAGCCAGAACATCGCCGAACGCGTCATGCACCTGGTCGGCCACCCCGAGGTGACCGCCGAGCCGTGGTTCGCCAGCGGCGCCGGACGTGCCCGGCACGGCGACGAGTTGGACGCTTACGTGGGCGGCTGGATCGCGGCGCGCGACAGTGCCGAGGTGGTCGCCGCCTTCGAGGCCGCGCAGGCCGCGGTCGCCCCGGTGTACGACATCCGCGACGTCTTCGCCGATCCCCAGTACCAGGCGCTGGACTCCATCACCACGGTCGACGACGACGAACTCGGGCCGCTGCGCATGCAGAACGTTCTCGTCCGGATGTCCCGCACCCCCGGTTCGATCCGCTGGGCGGGCCCGCCCGCCGCCGCGCACAACGCCGAGGTGTACGGCACGCGGCTCGGCCTCACCGAGGACGACCTGGCCGGCCTGCGCGCGAAGGGCGTGATCTGACGTGGCCTCCGCGACCTACGTCCGGCAGCTCGCCGCCTTCGCGACCGGCTGCCGGGACGGCGCCCTGCCGGCCGCGATCACCGCCGACGTCGCCGGACGCGTCCTGGACACCCTCGGCAACTGCCTTGCCGCGCACGCCGAACCGGGCGCCGACGCGGCCCCGCCGTGCTGCGCGCCGTGCGCCGCTGGGGCGGCACGCCCGAGGCGACCGTCATCGGCACCGGCGAGCACCTGCCCGCGCCCGCCGTCGCACTGGCCAACGGCACTCTCGCGCATGCCCTGGACTTCGACGACACCCACCTGCCGTCGGTGCTGCATCCCAGCGCAAGCGTGGTTCCCGCGGCGCTCGCCGCCGCCGAGGCCACTGGTGCCGACGGTGCCGCCCTCACTGCCGCGGTGGCCGCCGGCATCGAGGTCTGCAACCGGCTCGGCATGGCGTCCTATCTGCCCGAAGCCCGCAACTCGCTGTTCTTCGCCCGCGGCCGGCACGCCACCTCGATCTGCGGCACCCTCGGCGCGGCCGCCGCGGCAGGGCTCCTGTACGGCCTGGACGCCGACGGCATCGCCCACGCGCTCGGCATCGCGGCCAGCATGGGCTCCGGCGTCATCGAGGCGAACCGCACCGGCGGGACCGTCAAGCGCGTGCACTGCGGGTGGGCCGCGCACAGCGGCGTCACCGCGGCGGTCCTCGCCGCGGAAGGCGTCACCGGGCCGCCGACCGTCCTGGAAGGCCGGTTCGGGTTCTTCGCCGCCTGGCTGGACGGCCGGTACGACGCCGGCGCACTGCTCGACGGCCTCGGCACCCGCTGGGAACTCCCGAGAACGGTCTACAAGCCGTATCCCGCCAACCACTTCACCCATCCGGCCGTCGACTGCGCACTCGCGCTGCGCGCCGACGGCCTCACCGCCGAGCGGGTGGCCGGCATCGACAGCATCGAACTCGGCGTCGCAGAACCGGTGCTGCGCACGATCGCCGAACCGCGCGAGGAGAAGACGCAGCCGCGGTCCGCGTACCACGCGAAGTTCTCCGGCCCCTACACCGTGGCCGCCGCGCTCCTCGGCGGGGGTGGACTCGGCCTGGCGCAGGAGGACTTCGCCGCACTCGACCCGCGCTGCCTGGCGCTCGCCGCGCGCGTGCGGGTCGTCGCGGACGAGAAGGCCACCGAGCTGTTCCCGACCGCGTTCGCCGCCGTGCTGCGGGTGCGGCTGGCCGACGGCACCGGGCTCGAACACCGCGTCGACTCGTCCCGGGGCAGCCCCGAACACCCGCTCTCCGCCGCGGAAATCGCCCTGAAATTCACCGGCAACGCATCCCGCGCCCTGCCCGCGGACCGCGTCCGCCTCCTGGCCGACACCGCCCGCAACCTCGCCGGGCTCGGCACCGCAACCGACCTGATGGCCCTCACGAAGGTCCCCGGCCGATGAGAAGCGCGCTGTACGTCCCCGGCGACCGGCCCGACATGCTGGCCGCGGCCCGCGCCCGCGGCGCCGACGCGCTGATCGTCGACCTGGAGGACGCCGTCCCGATGCCCGCCAAGGAAGCCGCCCGCGCCGCGGTCGCCGCCTGGCTGGGCACCCTCCCGCCCGACACCGACCTGCCGCCCCGCGCGACGCGCATATGGGTACGCGTCAACCCCGGCCCGCTCGGCAGCCTCGACCTGAACGCCGTCGCCCTGCCCGCGGTCGCCGGGGTATGCCTCGCCAAGACCGAGTCGGCCGCCGACGTCGCCGAGGTGGACCGCCTCCTCGCCGACGCGCCGCGGATCGCGGTGAACCCCTTGCTGGAGAGCGCCGCGGCGATCCTCGCCGCCCCCGAGATCGCCCGCGCGCCGCGCGTCGCCCGCCTGCAGGTCGGCGAGGCCGACCTGTGCGCCGATCTCGGCGTCACCCCGGGCCGCGACGAGCGCGAACTGCTGTGGGCCAGGTCCCAGGTGGTGCTCGCCTCCGCAGCCGCCAAAATCGCCCCGCCGCTCGCCCCGGTCCGCACCGACTTCCGCGACCTGGCCGCACTGCGCACCTCCACCGAGGCCCTCAAACGCCTGGGCTTCCACGGCCGCGCCTGCATCCACCCCGCACAGCTCGCGGTCGTCCACGAGGTCTTCACCCCCACGGCCGGGCAACTCGCCGAAGCCCGCGACCTGCTCGCCCGCTTCGAGTCGTCCCCCTCCGGCATCGTCCTCGACCCCGCCGGCCGCATGGTCGACGCCGCAGTCATCCGCCACGCCCGCCGCACGCTGGGAGAAGGGCAGTCCGGCTGACTCGGGCACCCGGCGAGCAGATGCGGGTGCGCCCCCTTGGCCCCGGCGCGTCGCCCCTCGATGCTCCGGCGCGTTCTCCCCCAGGGTTTCGCCGTCCCCCGCCGCGGCTACTCGCACCGGGGCCCCGGCCGTCGGGCGGGGTTGTCCCCTTGAGGCGAGGAGCAGGTAGATGGCGGTCAAGAATGTGGTTCTGGTGCATGGCGCCTGGGGCGGGGCGGCGCACTGGCGGGGTGTGATCCCGTTGCTGGCGGCGCGCGGCTATGAGGTCACCGCGGTGGAGAACCCGCTGACCTCGCTCGAGGACGACATCCACAAGACCCGCACTCTGCTGGCGTCCCAGGACGGGCCGACGCTGCTGGTCGGGCACTCGTACGGCGGTGCCGTGATCAGCGGTGCGGGGCACGCCCCCAACGTGGCGGGCCTGGTGTACATCGCCGCGTTCGCGCCGGACGAGGGCGAGTCCCTCGGTGCGCTGCTGGCCCGCGACGGCGCGCCGCCGCCGCCGGACGGCCTGCTCAAGCCGGACGCCGACGGGTTCCTGTGGCTCGACTTCGGGATGTTCCACGGCGGGTTCTGCCAGGACGTCGACGCCGGCGAGGCGCTGATCATGGCGCGTACCCAGAAGCCCATCGCGGCCCGCTGCTTCGACGACAAGGCCGGTCCCGCGGCGTGGCGCGGCAAGCCGAGCTGGTACCAGGTCTCGTCCGAGGACCACATGATCCCGCCGGGCACCCAGAAGTGGTTCGCGGAGCGGATGGAGGCCCGCGACACCCTGACCCTGGACGCGGGCCACGCCTCGCTCGCGTCCCGTCCGGACGACGTCGCCGCGCTGATCGACAAGGCCGCGCAGGCGCTGTGAGCGCGGCCCGAAGGTGAACCGTCAATCAACTCCGCGCCCCCGCGCGATCGGTACCAAACCCTGACCTTCATGCCCGCCGGCGCGGCGCACGATGGAAAGTGCGGGGGCAAAGGAGATGGTCGACATGATGCTCGCCGTACGCTCACTCGAGTCCGCGGACGAGGTCCGCGATATGCCTCATGGCCACCTGGACGCCCTGAATATCGAGGGCCTGGAGTTCGGGCGGGCCCAATTCGAGCCCGGATGGCGCTGGTCCCAGGACGTGGGGCCGATCGCCGGGACCGGCAGCTGCCAGTTCCACCACAACGGCTTCGTGGCCGAAGGCCACCTGCACATCCGCATGGACGACGGCACCGAGGCGGATCTCGGCCCGGGCGACGTCTTCGTGTGCGACCCGGGCCACGACGCCTGGGTGGTCGGCGACGAGACGGCCGTGGTCTTCGACTTCGGCGGAGAGATGACGCGCTACGCCAAGCCGGCCAAGTGACGGAGACCCCGATCCGGCGATCCGGAAGGCGGGACTCCTGAAGCAGTGCCGCGAGGGCGGAACCCTTCGCCCCGATCCGCGTTAGTCTGCGCAGCACGGCCGGAACGCGGACCGATCACGCGCGCCCCGGCGGTGGTACGACGGTGAGACGGCGATCCATCCGACCGGAGGTGCTGTGCACTACCCGCTGACCATCCGCGACTTCCTCGACCGTGCGGCGCATGTCTACCCGGACCGCACGGCGGTGGTCGACGAGCCGGACCAGCCCGCCGCATCGCTCGGCGAGCTGACGTACCGCGACCTGGACCGGCTGGCCCGCGCGCAGGCCGCGCATCTGGACCGGCTCGACGTGCCGGTCGGCGCCCGTGTGGCGGTGGTGTCGCAGAACTCGGCCCGGCTGCTGACGTCGTTCTTCGGCGTGTCGGGCTGGGGACGCGTGCTGGTACCGGTCAACTTCCGGCTGTCCCGGCCGGAGATCGAGTACATCGTGGCGCACTCGGGCGCCTCGGTCGTGTACGCCGACCCGTCGTGCGCCGCGGTCCTCGACGGGCTCGACGTGAAGCACAAATTCGTGCTGGGCGAGGACGAGACGCTGTTCCTTCCGGACACCGAGCCGCTGCCCTGGTCGCTCGCGGACGAGAACGCCACCGCCACCATCAACTACACCTCGGGGACCACCGCGCGGCCCAAGGGCGTGCAGCTCACCCACCGGAACCTGTGGCTGAACGCCACGGTCTTCGGGCTGCACACCACGATCACCGACCGCGACGTGTACCTGCACACCCTGCCG
Organism: Yinghuangia soli; assembly: GCF_021502675.1. Classification (GTDB taxonomy): domain Bacteria; phylum Actinomycetota; class Actinomycetes; order Streptomycetales; family Streptomycetaceae; genus Yinghuangia; species Yinghuangia soli. The sequence goes on along the minus strand of NZ_JAKFHA010000015.1, from coordinate 132,784 downwards.
ATGTTCCATGCCAACGGCTGGGGCATGCCGTACATCGTGACGGGCCTCGGCGGGCGGCACATCGTGCTGCGCCAGGTCGACGGCACCGAGATCCTGCGCCGGGTCGAGCAGCACGGCGTGACGTTCATGTGCGCGGCGCCGGCGGTGGTCAACGCGGTGCTGGACGCCGCGCCGCACTGGCACGGCGAGATCCCCGGCCGGGACCGGGTGCGGGTGATCTGCGCGGGCGCCCCGCCGCCGACCCGGACCATCGAGCGCATCCATGCCGAGCTGGGCTGGGAGTTCATCCAGATCTACGGCCTGACCGAGACCTCGCCGCTGGTCACCGTCAACCGGCAGCGCGCCGAGTGGGACGGCCTGCCCCCCGAGGAGCGGGCCCGGCGGCTCGGCCGTGCGGGCGTCCCGGCCCTGGGTGTGCGGGTCGAGCTGGACACCGACGGCGAGGTGCTCACCGCGTCCAACCACAACCTGGACGGCTACTGGGAGCAGCCCGAGGAGACCGAGAAGGCGCAGGCCGGCGGCTGGTTCCACACCGGTGACGGCGGCCATCTGGACGACGAGGGCTACCTGGCGATCACCGACCGCAAGAAGGACGTGATCATCTCGGGCGGCGAGAACGTCTCGTCGATCGAGGTCGAGGACGCGCTGACCTCGCATCCCGCGGTCCGCGAGGTCGCGGTCATCGGCACCCCGGACGAGAAGTGGGGCGAACTGGTGACCGCGCTGGTGGTCGCCGACCCGGCGGTCAGCGCCGTGGACCTGATCGCGCACTGCCGGACCCGCCTGGCGGGCTACAAGTGCCCCAAGCGGGTCGAGTTCGTGGACGCCCTGCCCCGGACGGCCACCGGCAAGCTCCAGAAGTTCAAGCTCCGCGAACCCTTCTGGGCGGGCCACGAACGCCAGGTGAACTGACCCGCGTACGGCGGTGCACGGACGCCCGGCGGTCTGCGGCTGCGCACCGCCGCCGGGCGTCCGCCGGTCAGCGGTTCGTCCGTGCCCCGAGCCGTTCCAGCCGGCGGGCGGCGGCACTTACCGCGTGGCCGCGCCAGGACATGTCGTGCCAGGGGTCGTCGTCGAGGCGGTCGAGGACGGACTTCACGGTCCAGCGGCGGGCGTTCATGCCGGGCTCGGCGACCTCGGACCAGGTGACCGGGGCCGCGACGGGGGCGCCGGGGCGGGCGCGGACCGCGTAGGGGGCGACCGCGGTCTGGGCGTACCCGTTGCGCTGGACGTCCAGGTAGAGGCGGTTGCCGCGGGCCTGTTTGCGGGCCGCGGTGGTGAGGGTGTCGGGGTGCCGCGCGGTGAGCAGCGACGCCACGTCGAGGGCGAACCCGCGGGCCGTGTCGAAGTCGGCGCTGCGGTCCAGCGGGACGATGACGTGCAGGCCGCGCGAGCCGGTGGCCATGACCGCGCTGCGCAGCCGCAGTTCGTCCAGCAGAGCGCGGAGCGCGAGGGCGGCGTCGCGGACCGGGGCGAAGTCGTCGCGCGGCGGGTCGAGGTCGAAGACGAGGCGGTCGGGCTGCTCGGGGCGGTCGACCCGGGACTGCCAGCGGTGCGGCGTCACGCAGGCCTGGCCGGCGAGGTACACGAGCGTGGCGGTGTCGTCGGCGACCGGATGCACGACGGTGCCGCCCTCCTTGGGGAGTTCGGCGCGGCGGATCCAGTCCGGGAAGTACTCGGGGGTGTTCTTCTGCATCAGGGGGCGGTCGCCGATGCCGTCCGGGTAGCGCTCCATCATCAGCGCCCGGCCGCGCAGGTGCGGGAGCATGCGCGGGGCGACGGCCCGGTAGTAGTCGGCCAGGTCGGCCTTGGTCAGGCCGTCGTCCGGGAAGAGCACCTTGTCGGGACGGCTGATCTGCACCGTGCGCCTTCCGGCGCGGATGTCCATGGTCGCGGTCACCTGCGTCGCGCCTCCCGCCGGGCAGTTGGTCGGGCCTCGGGGGTGCCGAGGGTTTCCCTGACCAACTGCCCGCTGTGCGGGGTTTTACGGCGGCCCGCCGGTCACCAGATCTCGTCGACGTACCGGTCGGTGCCGGGGTGGGTGCGGAAGAACGGGGCGGCCAGGCGCGCGTCGGCGAGGCCGGCTGCCTCGACGGCGTCGGAGTAGGCGCGCAGCGCGGGGAGCGTCTCGCGGACGTCGCCGTGGCAGAAGAACAGCTGGACGAGCCGCCCGGCGCCGCCCGGGGCGCTGCCCAGCGGCATCGGCTGCTTGGTGCGGACTTCTTCCTCGCCCGGCGAGGGCGCCCACGACGAGGCGATCTCCAGCGCGGAGCCCTTGAGCAGGCCGGGCAGGTGGTCCCGGTCCAGGTCGGCGAGCAACTCGGCGGCGGTCCGGCCGCCGCGGGCGTCCAGCCACAGGGCGACGATGCCGTCGTAGCCGTGGTCGAGCGCCAGGTCGACGGGGACCGGGTCGTCGTCGCGGTAGGACGCGCCGAGGTGGTCGAAGAGCACGGTGTGCACGTGGGTGCGCTCCGCGAAGCCGCGCCCGGCACCGTACAGTGCGGCGACCTGCGGCCGCGCCCAGTCGTCGAAGTGCTCCTTGTGGCGGCCCTTCTCGACCCAGTAGATGCCGACGTAGCTGCCCGCATCAGCGGGCTCGGCCACCGGCTCGGCGCCGTCCGGGCCGCCCGCCCAGCGCAGGTCCTTGAGGGGGCGCGTGGCGACCCACCGGCTGCCCGCGAACAGATGCGGGCCGACCATGCAGCCGCCGTAGTAGTGGTCGCGCTCGTACCAGCGGTTGTAGGCGCGCTCGAACCCGCGATGCGGGTCGACCAGGGTCAGCAACATGCTGCCCACCTTGACCGGGTAGTCGTCGACACCGCCGACTTCCAACGGCTGATACGTCATGCCGAACCTCCAGGCTGCCGCGTCTCGGGGACGCCGTGCCTGCCGCGCCCCGGCACCCGGAACCTAAACTGATGCACCGTCAGTTTCAAGACGCAGGCGCCGTCGGGACGCCGGCACGGCCTGGTCAGAGCCGCTGGTACATCACATGCAGGCCGACGTCGCCGAGCTCGGGGTGGTGGAACGCCCCGGGCACCGTGCCCACGACCTCGAAGCCGATCGACTTCCACAGCGCGACCGCATGCGTGTTCGACTCGACGACCGCGTTGAACTGCATCGACCGGTAGCCCTCCGCCCGCGCCCAGGCCAGCACGTGCTCGCCCAGTGCCCGCCCCACGCCGCGGCCGCGGGCCGCCGGGTCGACCATGAAGCTCGCACTCGCGACGTGCGAGCCCGGGCCCATCTGGTTCGGGTTCATCTTGGCGCTGCCGAGCACGGTCCCGTCCGCGTCGACCGCGACCACCGTGCGGCCCGGCGGGGCGAGCATCCACAGGACCCGCCCGAACTCCTCGTCGGTGTCCCGCGGGTAGGTGTACGTCTCGCCGGCCCGGACGATCTCGCGGAAGAACGGCCAGATCGCCGGCCAGTCCTCGGGCACGGCGTCGCGGATCTCCATGCTGATCTTCATCCGGCCCACTCTGCCGTATCCGGGGCGGGGCCGTCGCGGGCATTTTCCGGCCTGCCGAGCGCGGCGCGGCGCCGACGATGTCCTCGGGCGCACCGGTCGCTTCCGCGCCCTCGCCGACGTCCGCACCGGCCGCGCTCGGCGCTCTGGTGCCCTGCTGGCCCGGTGGACACGGGACGGGCTAGGCCGAATGTATACGGACGAAGTATATTTATCTCGTACATTTACGACGTACTTATACAGGCTTGCACCGCCCGACAGGTCCGTCAACAGGTCCGTCGACAGGTCCGCAAGATCCCGCCCGGGAGGACGCGATGCCCACCGAACGCGAGTCCGGCCGCGGCCGCCTGAGCCGCGAGATCGTGCTCACCACCGCGCTCGCACTCGTCGACCGGGAGGGGCTGGACGCGCTCAGCATGCGCAAACTGGCGGGCGAGCTCGGCGTCGAGCCGATGGCGCTCTACCACTACGCGGAGAACAAGGACGCGCTGCTCGACGGGCTCGTCGAGCTGATGTTCGACGAGACCCACCAGGCCCTCGACGCGGGCCCGGAGGAGACCGGCGTCCGGGCCGAGATGCACCGGATCGCCCTGGCGTTCTACCGCGCCGCGAACACCCACCCGCAGGTGCTGCCGCTCGTGGTGTCCCGCCTGCTGACCGTGCCGCTGGTCCGGCGGCCTGCGCCGGTCCTGCGGCTGCCCGAGCGCGTGCTCGCGCGGCTCGCCGCCGAGGGCGTCGACGGCCCGAGCGCCATAAGGGCCTACCGCGCGTGCAGCGCATGGGCGCTGGGCTTCGCCATCATCGACCTGCGCGCGGTCGTGGACGCGCCGGACGAGACCGACCCGGGTTTCCGACTCGGCCTGCACCGGCTGCGCAAGGACTACCCGATGCTGCGCTCGCTCGCTCCGGTCATGGCCGAGGGCGGCGGCGAGCCGGAGTTCCTGGCCGGCCTGGACGCCCTGCTCGACGGTCTCGGCATCATCGACGAGGACTGAGCACGGCCGCCGCCGCGGCCGTGCACTTGTGCCGCTCCCGGTTGGGGAGCAAATTGGATCGGGGGCCGCCGGGCCCGCCCGGGTCCGCGCGGACGGACATCCAGGAGAGCGTCATGGCCATTCTCATGCGCATCGAAATCCCGATCACCGCGCAGCAGTACGACGCGCTGTTCGCCCGGCTCCAGAAGGAAGGGCCGGAGATCTTCACCGGCTGCCTCACCCATGTCGCGGTCGCCAAGGACGGCGGCATGGAGATCACCGACCTGTGGAACTCCCAGGCCGACATGGAGGCGTTCATGGCCCGCATGATGCCGATCAGCGCCGAGGTGGGCATCACGCCCGCGAACGGCCCGGAACCGAGCATCGTCGAGGTCCACAACCACTGGGTGCCGGGCGCCTGAGTACGTCCCGGGGGCGTCCCAGGGGCGTCCGGCTCCGGTCCGGACGCCCCCGGTCCTTCTCCCTGTCAGCCGCTGCGCTCGCGGTCCGGATCACCTGATTCTTCGCGCTGCTGGGGCAGTTGGCCCGGCTCGGTGTCGGCTGCCGGGTCCTCGCCAGAGGTTCCGGGCGGCGCTGCGGCAGCGTCGCCGACCGCCGCGGGGGCGGTCCGGCGGGCCCGGCGCTCCAGCCACACGACGAGCAGCGCCAGCGCGAGGGCCAGCGCCCACAGGCCGTACGGTGCGGCGTCCGACAGGATCCAGAACACCAGGGCGGCGGTCGCCGCGGTGTCCGCCAGGTCGGCCTCGGAGGCCTTCGTGCTGGAGAGCTTGGCCTGGGCGACCGGGAAGACCTCGGCGCCCTGGACCGTCGCGGTGATGCCCTTCGCGGACTCCAGCGCGATCGTCACGCCGGTCTCGGCGTCGACGTAGCCGGTCATGTCGGTGGTCGAGCGGTATTCGAGCGGCACGGTGTCCGGCTGCCCGGCCAGCGGCGCCGCCGGATTGAGCGCCTGCAGGGCCGCCTTCGGGAGCGCAGGCGGGAGTGCGCCCTTGACCGCGGGGTCGGCGAGCGGGCCTGCGGCGATGATGCGGTACACGTAGACCGTGCGGCCCTGCCGCTTGCCGCTGCCCGCATAGACGGCAGGCACGGTGGTCCGGGTCTCGGAGTCCCAGAACGTGTAGTCGCGCTTTTCGGGGGTGAGCGGGAAGCCGGCGCTGAGCCCCACGTGCGGCTCGGCCGGGACGTCGCGCGGCACCGGGCGCTCCATCAGCGTCTCGCGGTGCACGGCGTACTGGTGCTCGCTGACCGACACGATCTGCCGGGTCGGGCCGAACACTTCGGTGCGGTCGTTGAGCACGATCGTCGAACCCGAGGTGTGCACCGCCTTGACCTTGCGGTCCGCGGTCACCGGCAGGTCGCGGATCACGGCATTGGCGAAGTCGCCTTTGCCCATGGCCTGCGGGTCGAGTGCGGTCAGCGTGCCCTGGAACTGCATCTTGCCCTCGGCGTCGTCCGGCATCTGGTGCAGGGCCGGATAGACGGCGAACTTGCCTACTGCTCCTGCGGCGACGAGCAGTATCGAAACCGAGCTGAGGATCCATGATGCGCGGCGCATGCGATCTCCTGTGGTTCTCGTCGGCTGATCGACATGATCCAAAGGAAGCACGCGCGGGTGAGCGGAATAGACGTTTCGGTCCGAACTTCAACCTTTCGTGGTACAGGTCCTGTTCATGCCGCGACCGCCTGCCGGTCCTCCAGGGCGGCGAGCAGGCCCAGGCCCGGCCGGTCCAGCGAGCGCGCGGTGTTGCTCAGCAGGACGACGCCCACGCCCGCGTCCGGCGTGCAGCCGACGAACGAACGGAAGCCGCCCGTACCGCCGTTGTGCCAGTACTGCCGGTAGTCCTTGCCGTGCCGCCCGGTGCTGATCCAGCCCATGTGGGTGCGCTGGAAGGCGCTGTTGCGGAACTCCACGTCCCGGGCCAGCCGCATTGCGTCCGCCAACTCCCCGCTTCCCGGGTCGAGTTGGGCCTGTACGAAGACCGCCATGTCGCGGGCCGTGGAGCGCAGTCCGCCTGCGCCGACCAGGTCGGCGAGGTTCCAGGGCGCGACCGGTTTGCGGTTCTTGCCGTGCCCGGCGGCCCAGCGGCCGGCCCGCTCGGCGTCCACGTCCACCACGGTGTCGGCCATGCCGAGCGGTTCGAGGATCTCGCGGCCGATCAGCTCGGCGTACTCCAGCCCGGACCGCTCGGCGAGGGCGAGGCCGAGCAGGCCGCCGCCCAGGTTCGAGTAGCGGAACCGCTGGCCGGGCACCGAGCCGAGCTTGGTCTCGGCGAGCCCCTTGAGGAGCTTCTCGGCGGTGCAGGCGGCGTACGGGTCGGGGGCGTTCGGGCGCAGCAGCGCGGGCAGCAGCATGCCCTTGGGCAGCCGGGGCAGGCCGGAGGTGTGGGTGGCCAGGTGTTCGAGCGAGATGTACTGGCCGTCGCGGGTGGGCACCCGGCTCCACGGCGGCAGCACGTCCGCGAGGGGCTCGTCCAGTGCCGTGCTGCCGGCCACCGCCATGCGGGCCAGCGCCAGGGACGTGAAGGTCTTGGTGACCGAGCCGATCTCGAAGAGCGTGTCGGCCTCCGGGCAGGCCTTGCTGCCGCCGCCGAGCCGTCCGGCGCCGCGGATCTCCACCCGGTCCCCGGCGACCGCGGCGACCACGACGCCGACATGCTTCTGCGCCGTGAGCCGGTCGGCGGTGTGGTGGACCAGGTCCGCAAGGTCTGTCATGGACGACCATCCTGGTCGACGGGTCCGGCGGCGGCTTCCCCCGCCCCGACGATTTCGGGGCGGGGGTCTCCTCCCCGCGGGCGGGTGTCGTCCTACGGCGGGAGTAGACGCGCGGTCCGGCGGGCTCCGGAAAGCTGCGTACCGCTCTGTACCGCTCCGTGCCGCTCCGGATGAGCCGGGAAGACCCGGGCCGATGCGGGACGATGCGGAACGGCTCAGGCCTGCCCGGTGTCGAAGCGGCTGATCTTGTCGCCGTGCACGGTGAAGCGCCACGCGGTGCGCATGCTGCCCCAGGTGTCGTTGCGGTAGTCCGCGACGAAGGCCCGGCCGCCGTCGGACTCCGACACGACGTCGATGTGCCCCCGGGTGGTGAAGATCTCGCGGTCCGTCCAGTCCGCGAGGTCGCGCTCGGTGCCGTCGTCCGTCATGGTCGCGTCCGGCGTGAGCAACGCCAGGAAGGCGGCCTTGTCGTGGGTGTTCACCGCTTCGACGAACGCGCGCACGGTCGGGTCGGACAGCTGCTTGGTGGCGACCATCGGGGTCACGCTCCTTGCCTGGTTCAGGGAACCGGACCGGCGCGGTCGGCCGGTGCGGCCACCTCAGTCGACCATGCGGCGGCCGCGCCGGCTCTGTCGGAGTACGCGGAACGGGTGACGCCCGGACCGCCCCGCGGGCCGCGGCGCCCGGCGCTCCACCGGGCGGAAAAATCCGGGCGGCCGCAGGGGTCCCTTGTCAGGATGGGGTGATGACCGAGTTGCGCATCGCCCATACCGCCGACTTCGAACCGCACGAACTGGCCCTGGCCCGCAAGCTCCTCGACGACGTGTTCGAGGGGGACATGTCCGACGAGGACTGGGAGCACTGCCTCGGCGGCCTGCAGGCCCTGCTGTGGGAGGACGGCGAACTGGTCGGCCACGCGGCCCTGGTCCAGCGCCGGATGCTGCTCGGCGGCCGGGCCCTGCGCTGCGGATATGTCGAGGGTGTCGGGGTGCGCGCCGACCGGCGCCGGCGCGGCCACGCCGGAACCATGATGGCCGGGCTGGAGCGGGCCGTGGAGCGGGCGTACGACCTGGGCGTGCTGAGCGCGAGCGACGAGGCGGTGCCCTTCTATCTGTCGCGCGGCTGGCTGCCGTGGCAGGGGCCGACCTCGGCGCTGACTCCCGAGGGCCTGGTCGCCACGCCGGACGAAGACGACTCCGTCTATGTGTTCGGGTCCGGCGGGCCGGCCGACCGCACGGCGCCGCTCGCCGCCGACTGGCGGGACGGCGACGTGTGGTGACATCGGGTGGCGTCCCGCCGAGTGGTGCCGGCAATCTCGCGGCACCGGTCGTACGAACCGCGCTCACCGGCGTGCCGGTATCGACCTATGCACATGGCGGCGCTCGCTGCACCACTCTGCGGGACACAACCTGATGCCGGCGTCCCCAATCGCCTGAGGCCGCGCCTCGCGACGGATGTCGCGGGGCGCGGCCTCGTTTGTGGCAGGTGTCGCAGGTACTGCGGGTTCAGCGTTCAGCGTGTGGTGCAGGTGGAGCCGGCCGGTCAGCCGATCGGCAGGCCGCCGCCCAGCGGGGCGACGCCGCCGCCGAGGCCGGCGAGGCCGGCGCCGCCGAGCAGGCCGGTCACCTGGCCCAGGGAGTCGGCCCCGGGCACGCCGGGGAGGGAGGTTCCGGCAGCCTGGGCGCTGCCGGAGAGAGCGATGACGGACGACGCGGCCGCAAGGGCGGCGCAGGCGAGGACACGCTTTGTGGTGGTCACGGCCGACTCAACGAGCCGGATCGCCCGGGGGTCACTGTCCGGGACGGGAGTCGCCCGACCGGCGCAAGCGGACGCGCCACCGCCCTGCCGGAGCGTCAGCGGTACAGGTCGAGCACGGTGTGGCCGCAGCGGTTGCAGCGGCTGTCGCCGTCGGGCGGCCAGTCGTGCGCGTCGTCCGGGCAGACCGCCTCGGCGCGGATCGTCACCCTCGCGCAGGCCGCGCACCGGGTCATGGCCACGCCGGGCACCGCCGCCCAGACGTGCCCGGCCACCAGGTCCGCGCCGCCCGTCGACGGCACCCGGGCGCAGACCGCGCGGCGGATGAAGGTCACTTCTGTGGCCGCGCACTTGGCGCAGGTCCACCGGTTGGTGTGCACGCCGTCCGCGGAGCGTCCCAGGAGCCGGTGCTCCCAGGTGTGCGCACATGCTGTCCGGCCGGTCATGTCCGCTCCTCCCCCTGAAGCCACTTGGCCAGCGTCGCAGTGATCGGGGCCCGGGTCGCCACCTCCTGGAAGCCGAATTCGGGATTGGCGTTGGCGTCCAGGAACCACAGCGTCCCGTCGGCGTCCTCGGCGAGGTCGAAGGCCGCCAGGCTGAGGCCGGCCCGTTCCCGGTAGGCGCACAGGAGCCGGGCCGTCGCCGGGTCCAAGTCCTCGGCGTGGTAGAGGCATTCGTGCGGTCGGATGCGCCAGTCGAGCCGTGCCGCGGTGATGCGGCAGGCGAAGACATCGTCCCCGACCACGGTCACCCGCCAGTCCGCGACCTTGGGGGCGATCTCGCGCTGCAGCAGGCACAGTGCGCCTTGCAGCCCGCCCAGGTCGTCGCCGGGCGCGATGCGGAAGACCGGGGCGAACTGGGTGAAGCGCTGCGTGGTGGGCTTCACCACGGTCGGGCCTTCGGCGATGAACGCCGAGGCCTCGCGGGAGTCGGTCGTCACCAGGCTGTCCGGCACGGCCAGACCGACCTGGCGGGCCAGCGCGAGTTGCACCGGCTTGGGCCGGATGCGGGCCACGGCGGGCGGGCTGTTCATCCAGCGCCGGGCCGCGGTGCTGTTGCGCAGCATGCCTTCCAGCAGGCTGGTCGTCTCGTCGGCCGCCCAGGCCTCGTCGGCGGCCATCAGCCGCGGCGGGGTGGGCTTGCGCCACCACACCGCGGCGGTCGGTGCGATGATCCGGCCGTCGACCCGGCATTCGCCGTCCGGTGTGGGGGCGTTCAGCAGGGCGCCGGGACGCAGGCGCCCCGGATCGAGGCGGACGAACGCCTCGCGCGGGAGGCCCCGTACGACCATGTCGGCCGTGTAGTCGTCGTCGCTGGTGACGACGACGATGCCGACCGGGCGCGGCCGCCGGGGCATCTCAGTCGTCGTCCTTCTTGGCGCCGATCGGCTGCGGGTGGTTCGTGATGGTGAACCCGAACATCGGCCCGTGGACCGCCTCGACGAGGACGGCGCCGCCGTCCTCGAGGACGTTCAGGCCGGCCAAGGGGTCGTAGCGGTGCGCCGGGAGCACGGCCGCGGCCCCGTCCGGCGGTGCGTCGTCGCCGCGGTGTCGCTCGCGGAGCGCGAGGTATCTCAAGGGATTCTCCGTCTCGGCACGGCTGTTGCCAGGACTTCGACGCTACCCGTCCGGGCCCGGGGTATGGGATCACCCGCGGCTCCCCCGGGCTCGGCCCCTGTCCGGGCTCAGTCCCCGTCGCCCTGGGCCCGCATCAGGACGGGCAGCACCACCCAGCACAGCAGGATCAGCCCGGCGACCACGGCGGTGATCACCGCGGCGGCGGTGTCGTCGATCGCGACGCGCAGCAGGAGCAGGAGGGAGCAGCCGACCGTGCAGGCCAGCAGCCCCATGCCGACCGCGACCATCACGCCTGCGGTCTGCACCAGTTGCGGCTTGACCCGGCGCCCGGAGACCGCGAGGTGGCAGGCCACGATGCTGATCAGTGCGCCGGTCGACAGGGCGCCGAGGACCACGGCGGCGACGTACAGCCCGCGGTCGAAGTCGCCGAGTTCGGCGAACCGGGAGGTGAAGACGACGCTGAGCAGGAAGCCGAAGAGGATCTGCGCGCCGGTCTGGACGACCCGGACTTCCTGGACCGTCTCGTGCCAGCGCCGGTCGGCCCGCTCCTCGCGGGTCTCGTCCCGGCCGTCCTTGCGGTCGTCGGCTCGGCCGTCCCGGGCGTGGTCGCCGGGGCGGCCGCCGGACTCGGCAATGCTCACCGGCCCAGCGCCTTCGCCAGTTCGGCCTTCCGCATCGACGAACGGCCCTTGATGTTGCGCCGCTTGGCCTCGGCGTACAGCTGGTCGTACGTCGGTCCGGCGGCACCGGAGTGCGAGCGCAGCCCGCCGCGCCGCGAGGACGAGATGTCGTGCGTCGAGGAGCGGCTCGCGGTACGCGACTCGCCGGCCCGCGCGCGTTCCTTGTTCACCGTGCGGGCGGCGATCTCCTTGGCGCGCTTCTCGCTCGCGCCGCGCTTCTTGACGCTGTCCTTGATGTGCTCGTACTGGCGTTCCCGCTTGGGGCTCGAACCCCGGGGCATGGCGATCACTGCCTTTCGGTGCGCTTGTCGACGTCCGCGACCAGGGCCACGAACTCGTCGAACTCGATGCGCCCGGAATCGTCCACGTCGAAGCCGCGCAGTAGTTGCTCGACGGCAGCGCCGGGCGCCGGAAGGCCGAGGTGGTCGAGGGCCGCGTTCAGCTGCCGGGTGTCCAGCCGCCCGTCGCCTTCGATGTCGAATTTCGCGAAGACCTCGGCGCAGCGGAACCGGTCGATCTGGGTGGCCATCGGGTGCCTCCTGGGTGCGGACGCTTCGTACATGCCGTCGCCCCCTGTGCGGCCGCTGCCCGATACGCCGCGGAGTACACCTGGGCACGGCACCCGTACGCCGGTCGGGTGCCGTGCCGGGGTGGTTCAGGACGTTGCGGTGCGTCCGGCGACGAAGGCGTCGATGTGGGTGCCGACGTGGTCGATCATCTCGTCGCTGAGGCCGTGGTTGCAGGAGATGAGCACGCCGTACTCCATGACCTCGTCGGCGCCCGGCAGGCCGCCGGCCGGCTGCCGGAACGCGGCGTCCTTCATGAACGGCTGGCGGGCCGCGTTGCCGGTCCACACGACGCGCGTGTCGATGCCCTGCGCCTCCAGGTACTGCTGGAGGTCGCTGCGGCCGAAGCCGGCGTCCGGCTTGACCAGGAAGCAGAACGACAGCCAGGCGGTGTCCAGGCCCTCGGTCTGCCGGGGCGGCGTGAAGTGCGCGGGGTGGCGGCGCAGGATCTCCGAGAAGCGCCGGAAGTTGTGCTGCCGGCGCTCGTAGTTGAGGGGCAGCTTCTTGACCTGCGGGACGCCGAAGGCCGCGCAGAGTTCGGTGGGCAGGAAGTTCCAGCCGGCCTCGTCGAAGATGAACATGTTGTCGTAGCTGATGCCGTCCAGGTCGGTCCAGAAGTCGCGGGAGCCGGCCTTGGAGCCGAACAGCTGCGTCTCGGAGCGGCGGCCCCAGCCGCGCAGGGTCAGGCAGCGGTCGCGCAGGTCGTCGTCGTCCAGCATCACCATGCCGCCGGTGCCGGCCGCGGTGATGATGTGCGACAGCGAGAAGCTGGTCACCGAGATGTCGGAGCGGGTGCCGGTGGGGGTGCCGTGCAGGGTGGCGCCGACCGCGTCGCACGAGTCCTCGATGACCTTGAGGCCGTGCCGGTCGGCGATCTCGCGGATGGCGTCCCAGTCGGGGGCGTTGCCGGCCAGGTTGGGGATGAGGACGGCGCCGGTCTTGTCGGTGACCATCTCCTCGATCTTCGTGACGTCGATCTGGAAGGTGTCCGGCTCGACGTCCACGAAGACCGGGATCAGACCGGCGCGCAGCAGCGAGGACAGGTCGGTGGAGAAGGTCAGCGGCGAGGTGATGACCTCGGTGCCGGGGGCGAGGCCGAGGAGTTCGACGGCGAGGAAAAGCGCGGCGGAGCCCGAGCTGACCATCACGCCGTGGCGCTTGCCGAACAGGTCGGCGACGCGGCGCTCCATCTCGGCCACGTTGGGGCCGATGCGCAGGCCGTTCTGGCCCTGGGTCAGGACGGCCATGACCGCGTCTATCTCGTCCTGGTCGTACACCGCGGTCGCGTAGACGACCTTCTTCTGCTCGGTCATGTGTTCAGGCCTTTCGGGTCGGGATGTGCCATTGCAGTTCGATGTGCTGGCCGAGGCCGAGGAGGCCGCAGGCGACTACGTCGGTGCGGACGAAGGCCTGCACCATCGCGTCGGTGGCGGCGCCGGGGTCGCCGGGGCGGAAGACCGCCGCGACCTCGATGCGGCCGGCGAGTTCGGGGTCGGTGCGGCCGGCTTCGCCGATGCGGTCGAGCGCGGCGTCCAGGGCTGCTTCGCTCGGCAGCCGCAGGCCGAAGTGGTACGAGAGCTGCGGCTCGGCGCGCATGCGCGCGGCCCAGGCATCCCGGGCCTCGGCGAGCGGCCCGGTGCCGGATGCCGCGTCGAGGGCCTGTTCGAAGGCCCACTGCTCGGGGGTCGCCTCGGAGGCGTACAGGACGTTGGTGAGGTAGTCGGAGACGTCCGGCTCGACGAACGCGGTGAAGAAGTGCCCGCCGCGGTCGACGACACGGCAGCCGAGGAGTTCCAGGACCCGTTGCGCGAGGGCGCGTTCACCGGGCCGGTGGACGAGCTCGGCGTGCGTGAGGCGCCGCAGTGCGGTGTCGTCCGGAACCGCAGGCATGGCGGTGCTCCTCGTCCTCGGGGTCCGGCCGGCTGGTACCGGCGGGGCTGACGCCCTGTCAGCTTTCATCACCATCATGGCTATCATGGCCATGATGGGGCTCGCAAGGCTCCGCGGCGAGGAGGGAGGTGGTGGCAGGTCGGGCGCTACAGGTCGTAGAGGATCGGGGCGACCGCACGGGCGAGGCGCCCGAGCCAGGCGTCGGCACCGCCGCGGACATGCGGGTGCGCGGCCTGGAACGCGCGCCAGTCCACATCCCAGCGGGAGATCGCGTCGGCGTCGAAGCATGTGGCGAGGCGGTCGGCGGCCTCGGCGCGCGGGATGCCCATGACCCGGGCGAGCAGCGCGCCGCTGAGGGTGGCGGCGTAGGCCTCGGCGAGGAGGACGGCGTCGTAGAGGTCCTTGCCCTGGGCGCGCGGAGCGGGCTGCCAGGGGTCGTCGGGATCGACGCGGGTGGCATCGCTTTGCAGCCACTGGAGCTTCCAGGCGAGCGAGAGCTCAGGGCTCGCCGCCTGGACGGTCGTCGGCGGGCCGCCGTCGCCGCGGGGAATGCGGGCCTGGACGGGCGGCTCGTGGATCGGCTCGTCGTGCGCAAAGTCGATCCGCGTCCAGCCGCGCTCGCCCGTTTCGGACGTCCACGGGATCGCGAGCCGCAGACCGGCGGGCCCGTCGAAGGGGGCAGTTCCGGCGGTGTAGTACTGCCCGAGGCCATCGAGGAGGCGCCGGTCGGGGTCGAAACGCACACCGGGCGCGGCATCCGGCCTCTCCCGCAGCAGGACGACGAAGTCGGCGACGGGGTCGGGCCCTTCCGCATCCTGCCCGGGCACCACGATCCAGTCCAGGTCGGCGGGTTCGCGGGCGCGGTCGCCTGCCCACGCGAGCATCGCCATGCTGCCTCGCAACACCAGCTGGTCCGCCCAAGGCGACTCCGCGATCAGCGCCAGGACGTGGTCCAGTGCGGCGCGCTGCGCTCCGCCCGAGCCCTGTGCGTCGGCCATCGCGTACCGCCTTCCCGTTGCCGTCGTGCCGCGCCGGGTCCTGCGGACCCGGCGGGCGCAACGTACCGCAGCGCGGCGGCGCCGGGCGGCGCTCAGTTCTCCGCGGCCCTGGCGTACCGCTCGGCCAGGAGCCGCAGGTGCTCGACCAGTTCGGGGGCGTTCTCCACGGTGAAGTCGCAGCCGAGCATGCCGAGCCACACTGCCAGGGTCTCCGGGTTGTCCGAACCGGTCGACAGGTAGCAGGAGTTCTCGTCGCGCGGCTCGACCGTGCCGACGAAGCCCGGGATACGCCCGGAGATCTCCGCCGCGGGCGCGTGCACGGTCACCCGGGCCCGGGTGCGCCACGGGGCTGCGGCGACCCGGCTGGAGACGTACTCGGCGATGTCCTCGGCCGGCAGGTCGCGCGGCGTGAAGCGGGGGCCGGTCGGCGTGCGCGGCGCGACCCGGTCGACCCGGAAGATGCGCCAGTCCTCGCGCTGCACGTCCCAGGCCACCAGGTACCAGCGGCGGCCCCAGTTGACCATGCGGTACGGCTCGACGTTGCGCAGCGTCTCGGCCCCCGAGTAGTCCCGGTAGTCGAACCGCAGGCGCTCGTGGTCGCGGCAGGCGGCCGCGATCGTGGTGAGCACCTCGGCGTCCACCCGCGGCCCGTCCTGGCCGGGCACCGGCACGGTGTACGTCTGCAGCGCGTTGACGCGGCGCCGCAGCCGGTTGGGCAGCACCTGTTCGAGCTTGGCGAGCGCACGCAGCGAGGTCTCCTCGATGCCCGCGACCGTGCCGCCGGCCGCGGTGCGCAAGCCGACGGCCACCGCCACGGCTTCTTCGTCGTCGAGGAGGAGCGGGGGCAGGGACGCCCCGGCGCCGAGGCGGTAGCCGCCCGCGGCGCCGCGCGTCGCATGCACCGGATAGCCGAGGTTGCGCAGCCGTTCGACGTCGTTGCGCACGGTCCGTGCGGTGACGTCGAGGCGCTCGGCCAGTTCGGTGCCGGTCCAGTCGCGGTGGGTCTGCAGCAGAGAGAGCAGACGCAGAAGTCGTGCCGAGGTCTCCAACATGATTTCGACTCTGCCCTTCCTTTAGGAACGAAGCTTGCCTAATAGCCTTCTAAAGTTCTAGCAGTGGAGGAAAGCGGTGGCCACCGAACTCCCGAAGTACCAGGTCAGAGCAGCTGCAGCCGGCTCGAACGGCGCAACGGCCCGGACCGCAGGACCCCGGTACGTCCCCTGTTCAGCGACCCCCAAGGAGCTCTCCCGTGAGCGCAGTCCTGGAGTCCGCGGCGATGCCCGCGGCCGCCGCCGGAACCCCGTCCGCCCCCGAGCGGACCGGCGCCGACCGCAAGTGGCTCGGCCTGGCCGTGATCCTCGCGGCCACCCTGATGAACCTGCTGGACGCCTCCATCGTGAACGTCGCCGCCCCGGCGATCCGCGCGGACCTGGGCGGTTCGTACTCCGCACTGCAGTGGATGGCCGCCGCGTACACCCTGGCGCTGGCCGCCGGGCTGCTGACCGGCGGGCGGCTGGGCGACGTCTTCGGCCGCAAGCGCATGATGCAGATCGGCATCGTCGGCTTCGTGGCCGCGTCGGTGCTGTGCGCGCTCGCGTGGTCGCCGGAGGCGCTGATCGGGGCGCGCGTGCTCCAGGGCCTGGCCGGCGCGATCATGATCCCGCAGGGCTTCGGGCTGATCCGGGACCTGTTCCCGCCGCAGGAGATGGGCAAGGCGTTCGCCGCCTTCGGCCCGGCGATCGGTCTCGCCACGATCCTCGGCCCGATCGTGGCCGGCGCGCTGGTGGACGCCGACCTGCTCGGCACCGGATGGCGCATGATCTTCCTGATCAACGTCCCGCTCGGCGCGTTCGCCCTGCTGGCCGGCAAGTACGCGCTGCCCGCGAAGCCGCCGGTCGCCACCACCGACAAGTCCTTCGACCTGGGCGGCATCCTGCTCGGCGGCGCCGGGATGTTCATGCTGGTCTACCCGCTGGTGCAGGGCCAGGAAAAGGGCTGGCCGCTCTGGATGTTCGGGATGCTCGCCGGTGCGGTCGCGGTGCTGGCCGGATTCGTCGCGCACACCCTGCGCCGCACCGCCCGCGGTGCGCAGGCCCCGCTGGTGCAGCTGAGCGTGTTCGCGAAGCGCTCGTACAGCTCGGGTGTGCTCTTCGTCATCGTCTTCTTCGGCGCGATCGTCGGACTCTCGCTCACCATCGGCCTGTTCCTGCAGCTCGGCCTCGGCTTCAGCGCGATGCGGGCGAGCCTGACGATGGGCGCCTGGGCGGCCGGCGCGTTCGTCGGCTCGGGCATCGGCGGCGCACTGATGACCAAGCTGGGCCGCAAGATCCTGCACATCGGCCTGGCCATCATGGCGGTCGGCATCGGCGGCCTGTACGCGGTCTTCGCGACCGCCACCCCGGACATGGGCAGCGGCATCCTGGTGGCGCCGTTCCTGGTCTTCGGGCTCGGCATGGGCATGATCTTCGTCCCGCTGTTCGACATCATCATGGGCGACATCAAGGACCACGAAGTCGGTTCGGCGTCCAGCGCGCTGGAGTCGATGCAGCAGCTCGCCGCAGCCCTGGGCGTGGCGGTGTTCGGCACGGTGTTCTTCAGCATGGACGGCGCCGCCATGCACCAGCAGTCGGCCCTGGACGCGGTGGCCATGGCCTCCCTGATCGCCCTGGCCCTGACCGCGGTGGCCTTCGTCCTCGGCTTCCTCCTCCCGAAGCACGCCCGCCAGGGCGGCCACTGACACGGCGCCCGAACAGGTGAACCGAACAGCACGACCGGGCCGAGGGTGGTGGCCAGTAGTTCTACGGATTCGGGAATCGGTGGGGGTGCCTAGCGTTGTGGTCAGCGACGAGGAGGGTGGGAA
>NZ_JAKFHA010000015.1:61165-115272 GCF_021502675.1 Yinghuangia soli | reverse complement strand
CCACTGCCCCGGCGCCCGAACCGGTCACCCCACCCCCCCGCCCGGCCCGAGGGCCGCTGACAACCCGTCAGCGGCCCTCGGCCCGTTCCCCACACGCCGCGGCGGCGGCCGGGCGGTCGTCGGGGGCCGTGGGTGGTGGCCAGTAGTTCTACGGATTCGGGAATCGGTGGGGGTGCCTAGCGTTGTGGTCAGCGACGAGGAGGGTGGGAACCGTGAGCATCACTGGCGACACGACGATGACCGACGCCGAGCTGGCCGGGCAGCCGGTCGGGTATTGGACCGGGGTGGCCTACGAGGCCGTCATCGGCTACATCCGCGAGCAGCAGGCTGGGCTCGGGTTCACGCAGCCGCAGTACTGGATGCTGCGGCATCTGTCGAAGAACGACATCTCGGTGGACGGCCGCGGCATGAGCATTGCCGAGTTGGTGGGGGCGACCCAGACGTACCTGCGGGAGGAGGACGACCTCGCGGCCGAGGCGGAGGTGTTGCTGGAGCGGGGGTGGGTGACGCGCGATGGCGACGGACGGCTGTGGATCACCGAGGCGGGCGATGCTGCGCGGGCCGATCTCAAGACGCACGCGCCTGAGTGGCGGGCCGCGATGCATGAGGGCATCGACGATGCCGACTACGTCACGGCGCTCAAGGTGCTGCGGCAGATGATGCGCAATGTGGGCAGTCCGCTGGTGTGATCCGGGGGCGAAGGGGCGGGCGGCGCGCCGGGGTGGTTATTGAGGTGGCGTGCGGGGCCGGGCTTGGGAAGATCGGAAGATGTCACGTACTTTCGACGACCTGGTCGCGGAGGCCGATGCGGTCTCCGTGGCCGGGTGGGATTTTTCCTGGCTGGACGGACGGGCCTCCGAGGAGCGCCCGCCCTGGGGCTACCAGCGCAGCATGGGCGAGCGGCTCGCCGCGGCGTCGGCCGCGCTCGACATCCAGACCGGTGGCGGCGAGGTGCTCGCCGGGGTGCCGAAGCTGCCGCCGCTGACGGTGGCCACCGAGTCGTGGCCGCCGAACATCGCCAAGGCCACGCAACTGCTGCACCCGATGGGCGCGGTGGTGGTCGCGGACGAGGACGAGCCGCCGCTGCCGTTCGGGGACGACGCGTTCGACCTGGTGGTCAGCCGGCATCCGGTGACTGTGTGGTGGGCGGAGATCGCCCGGGTGCTGCGGCCCGGCGGTACGTACTTCTCCCAGCAGGTCGGGCCGGCCAGTGTGTTCGAGCTCGTGGAGTTCTTCCTCGGGCCGCAGCCCGAGCACGTGCGGCGAGGGAGGCATCCCGACGACGCCCGGGCCGCCGCGGAGGCCGCCGGGCTGGAGGTCGTCGACCTGCAGTTCGCGTCGCTGCGGACGGAGTTCCGCGATATCGGCGCGGTGGTGTACTTCCTGCGCAAGGTGATCTGGATGGTGCCGGGCTTCACCGTCGCGGAGTACCGCGGCAAGTTGCGCGAGCTGCACGACAGGATCGAGACCGAGGGGCCGTTCCTCGCGCACACCACGCGTTTCCTGATCGAGGCGCGCAAGCCCGCGTAGCCGCGCCCGAAGGCGCGGGGGTTGCCACCCGGTCGGCGGCGGACGTAGCTTAGCGAGCGTTCAGCAGGGTTTCGTTCCGCCGACTCCCCTACGCGCGAGGAGACTTCGTATGTCCGACGAGGTGCTGGTCGAACACGCCGACGGCGTCACGCTGATCACCATCAACCGGCCGGCCGCCCGCAATGCGGTCAACCGGGCGGTGAGCGACGGGATCGCGGCCGCGATCGAGGAGTTCGACGGCCGCAAGGACCTCACGGTGGCGATCATCACCGGCGCGGGCGGCACCTTCTGCGCGGGCATGGACCTCAAGGCGTTCGTGGGCGGCGAGGACATCCTGCATCCGGAGCGCGGGTTCGCCGGCATCGCGATGAAGCCGCCGCGCAAGCCGGTGATCGCCGCGGTCGAGGGGTACGCGCTGGCCGGCGGCTGCGAAATCGCCCTGGCCTGCGACCTGGTGGTGGCCGCCGAGGACGCCCGCTTCGGGATCCCCGAGGTCAAGCGCGGCCTGGTGGCCGGCGCCGGCGGGCTGATGCGGCTGCCGCGGCGCATCCCGTACCTGCTGGCCATGGAGCTCGCGCTGACCGGCGACCACTTCTCGGCCGCCGATGCGCACCGGTACGGCCTGGTCAACCGGCTCACGGAGCCGGGCGGCGCGCTCGGCGCGGCGCGCGAACTGGCCGCCCGGATCGCAGCCAACGGCCCGCTCGCGGTGGCCGCCACGAAGGAGATCATCGTGGCCTCCGCGGACTGGCCCGCCGACGAGGCGTTCGAGCGGCAGAGCGAGATCCTGCGGCCGGTGTTCGGTTCGGCCGACGCCCGCGAAGGCGCCGTCGCGTTCGCGGAGAAGCGCCCGCCGGTCTGGCGCGGCGAATAGGCGGTCACATACCGAAGCCCGGCCCGATGCGCGCGCCGGGCCGGGCTTCGGTATGCGCTCGGTCAGACCAGGACGCCGCGCAGCGGGACGGGCGTGCCCTCCGGCGGGTTGCCGTAGTGCTCCCAGACCGCGTTCATCTCGTTCTGGTAGTACAGCGCGTTCAGCCCGGCCACGAAGAACAGCACGAGGCCGATCCACGGGTTGCACGACACCCGCATGCCGGCCGCCGCCTGGTCCTGCGCGATGCGCTGACCGAGCCGGAACGTGGACAGGAACGGCGGCACGATGATGATCCAGCCGATGAGGAACGACATCATCGCCCAGAAGGGGTTCACGTCGACGCGCGCGTCGAAGTCCTTGGTCTCCCGGTTGATCTTGTAGATCCACACCAGGAAGTAGATGCCGAGCGTGAGGAACGGCCAGACCAGCCAGACCAGGAAGATGTTGCGGCGCTTGCCGATGATGCCTGTCACGCGTCCTACCTGCTCTTTCACACATACCGCCAGGGCCGCCCGGCAGGTGCCCCGGGCTCGCCCGGGCCACACGCGCATTGGCCCGTTCGGTACGCGGCGACGCCCGTTCGGCCCAGCCGCCGGCCCCCGCCCGGCTATCGGGTACGCGAGACCGCGTCGACCGCCGCCGTGAACACCCACGGCAGCGCGGCCGCGGTCGGCACGATCCGCCCGGCCAGCGCCGGGCGGCGGCGCGCCCACATGAGCGCCCCGGTCATCAGCCGGTACCCGCGCGTGATGCGGCGCCATTCGGCCTCGTACAGGTCCGGACGCCCGCGCGCCAGGCACGCGGCAAGCGCCCGGGCGGTGCCCAGCGCCAGGGCGACGCCCTCGCCCGTGATCGCGTCCACGTACCCGGCCGCATCGCCGACCAGCAGCACCCGGCCCCGGCGCCGGGCGGCCGCCCCCGTGCGCAGCGGCCCGGCACCCATCACGTCACCGGCCGGGCATGCGCCCGCGAAGCGTTCCGCGAGTTCGGGGAACCCGGCCAACTGGGCGGCGAACGGGGCCCGCTCCTCGGTGAGCAGCGCCACCCCGACCAGCTCCGGGCCGACCGGCGTCAGGTACGCCTCGGCGCGCGCGCCCCAGTGCACCTCGACGAACTCCGAGGCGGGCGCCCCCCCAAAGTGGCGGCGGCCCCCCGACCCCCCCCCCCGCGGGGGCGCGCGCCCCCCCGGGCCCCGCCCCCACCCCCGTGGGGGGCGCCGCCACATAGTGGCGGCGCAGCCCGTACCGCGCCCGCGGCCGGGGCCCGTCCGGCGCGGGCAGGTCGAGCCCGGCCGCGCGCCGGATCGGCGAGTGCAGGCCGTCCGCGCCGACGAGCCAGCGGGCGCGTACCCCGGGGCCGTGCACGGTGACGCCGCGGGAGTCCTGGGTGAAGCCGGTGACCTTGTCGGCCAGGATCACCGCGCCCGCATCGGCGGCGGCGAGCCGCAGCGCGGTGTGCAGGTCGGTGCGCCGCACCCCGAGCCCGGTGCCGTCCCGGAAGTACGCGTCCGCCTGCCGGTCGCCCTGCACGTACCGGATGCCGGCGAACGGGCGCCCGGGCGGCAGCACACCGAGCGAGCGCAACTCCCGGACCCCGCCCGGCATCAGGCCCTCGCCGCAGGCCTTGTCGACAGGCATCGCACGCGGCTCGGCGACCGCGACACCGAGCCCTGCCCGGGCGGCGTGCAAGGCGGTGGCCAGTCCCGCCGGTCCGCCGCCGGCCACCAGGATGTCGACGTCGCGCCCGGTCACGCGGCACCTCCGGGGCTCGGCCGGACGCCGGCGTCGGGTGCGGCAACCGGCCGGACGCCGGCATCGGGTGCAGCCGCCGGAGGGGCGGCGCCGTCGAACGCCGCGGCCGGGCGCGCGTCGTGCCCGGTCGCCGCAGTGCGCAACGCCGTGTTCTCGGTGCCGATGCGGACCACCATCAGGGCGGCGTTCGCGGCGGTGAACACCGCGGCGGTGATCCAGGCGCTGTGCACCAGCGGGAGTGCGGCGCCTTCCACGGCGACCGCAACATAGTTCGGGTGCCGCAGCACTCCGGGGTACCGATACGGACCGCGCCGGACCAGCTCCGCACCGGGCACCACGATGACCCGGGTGTTCCAGTACGGCCCGAGGCTGCGGATGCACCACCAGCGCAGCGCCTGCGCGGCCAGTACCAGGGCGAACATCGTCCAGCCCAGGGCCGGGACGAACGGCCGGTCCGCCAGCGCGGGTTCGAGCAGGCACCCGGCCAGCAGGCCGGTGTGCAGCGCGACCATGAACGGGTAATGGCCCCGGCCGTACTCGATGCCGCCGCGCGCCAGCGTCCAGGCTGCGTTGCGTCGGGCGACGACGAGTTCGGCGAGGCGTTCGACCGCGACCGCGGCGATCAGCAGGGTGTACCAGGTGGAGCCGGACATGAGTCCGTCCTTTCCGACGGTTTCACCAGCGCAGCAGGACCATTTCGGCGCTGAAGCCGGGGCCGAACGCGGTCATCAGCCCCCACGAGCCGGGCTGCGGCGGGCGGCCCGCGTCGCGGATCTCCTGCAGGACGTGGAGGACGGATGCCGAGGAGAGGTTCCCGACCTGGGCCAGCGAGGCTCGGGTGGCGGCGAGGGCGTCGTCGGCCAAGCCCAGGGATTCGGTCACCGCCTTCATGATCTTGGGGCCGCCGGGGTGGCACACCCAGGTGGCGATGTCGTCCGGCGAGAGTCCGTGCTCGGCCAGGAACTCCCTTACCGTGCGCGGCAGATGGGCGCGGACCAGGTCCGGCGCGTCCGGGCTGAGCACGACCCGGAAGCCGGTGGAGCGGATATTCCAGCCCATGACGTATTCGGTGTCCGGGTAGAGCGTGCTCCGCGACGCGACGATCCGCGGGCCGTGCGCGGCACCGGCTGCCGGGTGCTCGGCACCGAGCATGACGACGGCCGCGGCGCCGTCCCCGAACAGCGAGCCGGCGACCAGGTTGGCCGCCGAGTGGTCGCCGGGCTGCAGGGTCAGCGAGCACAGTTCGACGGCCAGGAGGACGGCCGCACCGTCCGGGCGGCCGCGCAGGTAGTCGTACACCCGGGCGACGCCGGCCGCCCCGGCCATGCAGCCGAGACCGAACAGCGGCATCCGGGCCACGTCGGGCCGCATGCCCATGCGCAACGCCAGGCGTGCGTCCAGGGACGGTACGGCGATGCCGGTGACGGAGACGCAGGCGATCAGGTCGAGGGCGGCGGGGTCGAGGTCGGCCTGCTTGAGCGCGCCGCTGATCGCCTCTTCGCCGAGTGCGGACGCAGCCTCGATCCAGGCGTCGTTGGCGCGGCCGAAGTCGCCGAGCGCGGCGTAGCTTTCCCGCGGCAGGGCGAGGTGGCGGGTGGCCACCCCCGCGGACTCGGACAGCTGCCGGATCCTGGTGCGGTCCGCACCGGGCGGCAGGCACAGCTCGGCCACCATCTCGGTGATCTCGTGCTGCGGGTAGCGGTACGGGGGCAACGCGACCTGCACGGCGGCGACGGTGCTCGGTGCCCGGTCCCCGGAGGTGCTGCGCATCAGGCGGGTCCTTCCGGTGGATTGGTTGCGGTTCGCCTACCTTTATGGTCATGGGCGACTACCCGGACATTGCGGTCCGACGCGCTGACGGAGGCAACTTGCCCGGCAAGTTGCCGGACGGCGTGGCGGGCGGCCCGCGGGACGGCTCGCGGGCCCGCGTGCGGAAAAGCTCGCGGAGTAGCCTGCGGGACGGCCCCCGAAGCAGCCTTCGCGGCAGTGCACGCCGGACCCTCGCCACCGCCTCAGCGCTGGCACGGTCCTGCCACCCCCTGCCCACCGCCGCGGTGACGCTGTTCGCGACCGCGGTGGCGGCCGCGGCGGGGCGCGGACCTGCGGGTTCGGCCGGGGTGGGTGCCGCGGTGCTGGCCGGCCAACTGTCCATCGGCTGGTGCAACGACGCGGTGGACGCGCGGCGCGACGCGGCGGTCGGCCGGTCCGACAAACCGGCTGCGACCGGCGAAGTGCCGCCTTCCCACGTGGGCAAGGCCGCGGGTGGCGCGCTGGCCGCGTGCGTGCCGCTGTCGCTGCTCGGCGGGCCGGCCGCGGCGGCCGCGCACCTCACGGGGGTCCTGGCCGGGGGCTGGGCGTACGACCTGGGCCTGAAGCGCACGGTCTGGTCGCCCGCCGCCTACGCGATCGGGTTCGGTGCGCTCCCCGCGTTCATCACGCTCGGCCTGCCCGGGAGTCCGTGGCCGGTGTGGTGGGCAACGACAGGGGCGGCGCTCCTGGGCGTGGGTGCGCACCTGGTGAACGTGCTGCCGGACCTGGACGCGGACCGGGCCACCGGGGTGCGGGGCCTCCCCCAGCGGATGGGCGGCCGAAAGGTGCGGCTGGTCGCGCCGTTCGTGCTGCTGGGCGCAGTGGCGGTGGTGGCACTGGGCCCGCCGGGTCCGGCCCGGCCGCTGGACTGGGCGGTGCTCGGGAGCGCGGCGGCGGCCACCGCGGCCGGCGTGGTCCGCCCGGGCGGCGAGGGGTCGGCGGTGCCGTTCCGTACCGCGATCGGGGTGGCCGGGCTGGCGGTGGCGCTGTTCGTGAGCCGCGGCGGGAGCCTGGCCTGAGCTGCCGGCGTACGCACTTGCCGGGAAGTGTCAGCGTACGGACTCGGCCTGAGCCGTCAGCGTACGGACGACCTGGTCAGGCTTCCGCAGGCCGGTGCCGGGCGACCAGGTCGACGGCCATCTCCTTGGCCCGCAGCGCCGCGTCCAGGTCGCCTTCCGCGGCCGAGACGACCGCGCCTTTCATGAGCAGGTGCCAGGAGCGGGCGAACTCGTCGGTGCGGGCCAACCCGGCGCCGGCCGCGAACTGCGCGACCACGCCGCGGATGGTGTCGAGGTGGCCGATGCTGGCCATGCCGAGCGGGTGGTCGGCGCGCATTTCGAGCAGCACGTTGATGAACGCGCAGGTGTCGAAGTCCTCTTGGCGGAACCAGTCGTCCAGGACGTCGAAGAGGGCCAGGAGTTGCTCCTCGGCGGTTTTCCCGCGGCTGCGCGCCCCTGCGGTCAGCAGGTTCGACGTCCAGCGTTCCTCGCGCAGTTGCAGGAAGGCCAGGGCCAGGTCGGTCTTGGACGGGAAGTGCCGGTACAGCGTCGCCTTGGCCACCCCGGAGCGCTGGATCACCTCGTCGATGCCGACGTCGCGGATGCCGCGCACGGAGAAGAGCCGGTACGCCGCGTCCAAGATGCGGTCGCGCGCCCCGAATCGGAGTTCGACCGTCTGGCTCTTCGGCTGCCGCGTCGGCTCTCGCATCGTCATGGTGCGTCCGCTCCCCGCCTGTCCGGCTCCGTGGACGGCCGCCGCCCCGCTGCATCGCGCCGCGCGAAAAGGCGTTTCCGGAAGGGTACTTGCCTCGCCGGCCGGCTGCGTCGGCCAAGGTGCCATCGTAGACAGACCGGTCTTTCTCGTGCTAGCAAGGAAAGGAGGAAACCTGCCCGACGAAAGGCTCTTCGAGATTCCCCCGAGCCACCCGAGCCATAAGGAACCCGCCCACCGAGCATTGGCTTCGACATGACCGGCACGGCACCGACCGACGCAGCATCCGAGCGGCGGGAGCCCTCCGCCCCCGCGGCGACGTGGCGCTTCTCCCGTCCGCCGCACCCGCAGGCCGCAACCGAGGCGCCGCCGGACGGACCCTCCGGGCTCGGCCCGCAGTCTCCCGTGGCGCTGGCCACGACTCTTGCCGCGCACGCCGGCATGCTGGCCCACCAGCCCTCCGTACGCGACACGTTGCGCGAGGTCGTGCAGCTCGCCACCGACACGGTGCCCGGCGTGGAGCACGCGGGCATCACCGTCGCGCAGCGCAAGCCCCACAAGCGCACCCGGCGCGTGGTCAGCCCGGCGTCCACCGCCGCGTCCGGCTCGGCGTTCGAGGCGCTGTGCGCCGCGCACCTGTCGGCCGGCCAGGGCCCCTGCCTGGAGGCCTGCGGCGCGGAACCGGTCGTGCTGATCAAGGACATGTCGCACGAGCCGCGCTGGCCGCGGTTCGCGCTGCGGGCCGGGCGCATCGGCGTCGGGTCCATGCTGGTCTGCCACTTGGCCACCCGCGGGGACCGGGTCGAGACCCTCACGCTGTACGCCCGCGACACCGACGCCCTCGGTGAGGACGCGGCCCCGATCGCCGCGCTGTACGCCGCGCATGCCGCCCTCGCGCTCTGGTCCGCCTCGCGCATCGAGTCGCTGGCCGGCGCAGTGGAGACCCGGCAGGTCATCGGCGAGGCGGTCGGCGTGCTCATGGCCACCCGGCACCTGACCGACGTGCAGGCCATCGGGCTGATCACCGCGGCATCGCAGCAAAGCAACGTCCCGGTACGGGACATCGCCGGGTACGTGACGCGCACCGGCACGCTGCCCGGCCCCGCGCCGCTGCCGGGGCAGCGGCGCTGAGGCCGGCCGGCCGCTACCAGCGGTACCAGCGGCTGCGGCCGCCGCGGCCGGCACCGGCACCCCGGAAGACGAAACCGAGCACCCAGACCAGCAGCACGATGACCGCCAGCCACCACAGGGCCTTGAGCGCGAAACCCGCGCCGAACAACAGCAGGGCGAGCAGCAGCACCACTATGAGAGGAATCATGGCTGCCGCGCTGCCCGGAAACCGACGGACAATGCACGCCATGCACGCCGTAGGCGAATTGCCCTTCCTGTCTCCAGGTCGGACGCCGGGTCCGGCGCGGGCGCCGGCCCCGCGTCAGGCGCGCGCCGCCAGGACGTCCGCCAGGTCGTAGCGGACCGGCTCGTCCAACTGCGCGTACGTGCAGTCCGCCGGTGCCTTGTCGGGGCGCCAGCGGCGGAACCGCGCGGTGTGCCGGAACCGGTCGCCCTGGGTGTGCTCGTACGCCACCTCGCAGACGAGTTCGGGCCGCAGCGGCACCCAGTCCAGCACCCGGTCCCCCGTCCAGCGGCTCACCGCGCCGGGCAGCCGGTCGGTCTCGTGCGCGGCCGGGTCGTCCCAGCGCTCCCACGGGTGCCCGGCGAGATCGTCCACCCGGTACGGGGCGAGCTCGCCGACCAGTTCGGCGCGGCGCGCGGCGGTGAACGACGAACTGACCCCGACGTGTTGCAGACGTCCGCGGTCGTCGTACAAGCCGAGCAGCAGGGAGCCGACCACCGGTCCCGACTTGTGCTCGCGGTAGCCGGCCACCACGCAGTCGGCGGTGCGCTCGTGCTTGATCTTGAGCATGACGCGCTCGTCGGGCCGGTAGTGCCCGGCCGGGTCCTTGGCCACGATGCCGTCCAGCCCGGCGCCTTCGAACTGCTCGAACCAGGCCTGCGCGACGGCCGGGTCGCCGGTCGCCGGGGCGAGGTGCACGGGCGGCGCGGCGTCCGCGAGTGCCGCCTCGAGGGCCGCACGGCGCTCGGTGAGCGGCCGGTCCAGATAGGCGGTGTCACCGAGCGCCAGCAGGTCGAACGCCACGAACGACGCGGGCGTGGTCTCCGCGAGGTGCCGCACCCGGGACGCTGCGGGGTGCACGCGGTCCTGCAGCCGGTCGAAGTCGAGCCGGTCGCCGACCGCGACCACGATCTCCCCGTCCAGGACGCAGCGCTCGGGCAGCTCGCGCAGCACCGCGGCCACGACGTCCGGGAAGTAGCGGTCCAGCGGCTTGGTGTTGCGGCTGCCGATGAGCACCTCGTCGCCGTCCCGGAAGACGATGGCGCGGAAGCCGTCCCACTTGGCCTCGTAGTGCATGCCGGGCGGGATCCGCGCGGCGGCTTTGGCGAGCATCGGCTTGACCGGGGGCATCACGGGGAGCTGCATGATGATCAGTCTGGGTCCGCATGGCGAAGGGCTCAAATCGGGCATCTGTGCTTACTCTGGGGCATGGGTGCGGCCGAACAGCTTGATGTCGACGGCAGGTCCGTCCGGGTGAGCAGCCTCGACAAGGTGTACTTCCCGGACCGGGGGTTCACCAAGGGCGACGTGGTGCGGTACTTCGTCGCGGTCGGGCCGGGTCTGCTGCGCGGGCTGCGCGACCGGCCGACCACGCTGGAGCGGTATCCCGACGGGATCGCCGGCGAGTCGTTCTTCCAGAAGCGGGTGCCCAAGTACCTGCCGGACTGGATCCCGAGCGCCCGGATCCGCTTCCCCAGCGGGCGGCCCGCGGACGAGATGTGCCCGGACAGCGTGGCGGCGCTGGTGTGGGCGGCGAATCTGGGCTGCCTGACGTTCCATCCGTGGCCGGTGCGGGCCGCGGACACCGAGCGCCCGGACGAGCTCCGCATCGACCTGGACCCGCAGCCCGGCACGGACTTCGCGGACGCGGCCCGGGCCGCGCACGAGCTGCGCGAGGTGCTGGGTGCATACGGGATGACCGGGTGGCCCAAGACGTCCGGCGGGCGCGGAGTGCACGTGTATGTGCCGCTGCGGCCGGAGTGGACGTTCGTGGAGGCCCGGCGCGCGGTGATCGCGCTGGCGCGCGAGCTGGAGGCGCGCATGCCCGATCGGGTGACCACGAACTGGTGGAAAGAGGAGCGCGGCGAGCGGGTCTTCGTGGACTACAACCAGATGGCCCGGGACCGCACGATCGCGAGCGCGTACTCCGTACGGGCCAATCCGCGCGCGACGGTCTCGGCACCGCTGCTGTGGGACGAACTGGACGACGCGCACCCGGACGACTTCGACATCGCCACGATGCCGGCCCGCTTCGCCGAGGTGGGCGACCGGCACGCCGACATGGAGGGGCAGGCGTTCGGCCTGGAGGCGGCACTGGAACTCGCCGAGAAGCAGCTCCGCGACCAGGGGCTCGGAGAGCTGCCGTATCCGCCGGACCACCCGAAGATGCCGGGCGAGCCGCCTCGGGTGCAGCCGAGCCGGGCCAGGCACGACCACGACTGAGCGCGGGCGTGCGCGGTCGCCTGGCCGGCTGCTGGGCATCCGCGCCCCGTCTGCGGCGGCCCCGCCCGAAACTAGCGGTATCCCACAAAGGCGCGCCGGGCGAATCCGTCCGGGACGCTACCCGTTCATGCACAAATACGCTGGCAGAGTGGCTGATCCCAGGCAGCTTCGAGCATCCGTTCGCGGTGTCGCTGTTGTCACTTAGCCACAAGGGAGGGCCACGCTGTGCGTGCATATGCGGGCGATGTGATCGTCACCGGACTCGGCGCCACCACTCCGCTGGGTGGAGACGTACCGGACACCTGGGACGCGATGCTGTCCGGGCGTTCCGGGGTCGGCGTCCTGGACGAGGAATGGGCGGCCGGGCTTCCGGTGCGTATCGCGGCGCGGCTCGCCGTCGAACCGGCCGAGGTGCTCGGCCGCGTCCGGGCCCGGCGGCTGGACCGCTGCGAGCAGGTCGCCCTCGTCGCGGCGCGCGAGGCGTGGGCGGATGCGGGCGCGCCCGAGGTCGACCCGGAGCGGCTCGCGGTGGTGATCGGCACGGGTACCGGCGGGGCGCTGACCCTGCTCGGCCAGGACGACGTGCTGGAGGCGCACGGCGCGCGGCACGTGTCGCCGCACACCATGCCGATGGTGATGGCGAACGGCCCCGCCGCGTGGGTGAGCATCGAACTCGGCGCGCGCGGCGGTGCGCTCACCCCGGTGAGCGCGTGCGCGTCGGGCGCGGAGGCGATCGCGCTGGGTCTGGACCTGATCCGGCTCGGGCGGGCCGACGTGGTGGTGGCGGGCGGGGCGGAAGCCTGCGTGCACGCCTTGCCGTTGGCGGGGTTCGCGCAGGCCAAGGCCCTGTCGGCGGGCGGCGCAGGGCCGCAGGAGGCGTCCCGTCCGTTCGACGTGCGGCGCGACGGGTTCGTGCTGGGCGAAGGGGCAGCCGTGGTGGTGCTGGAGCGTGCGGACTTCGCGGGCGCCCGCGGGCCGGGCGTACGGCGGCACGCGGTGCTGGCCGGGGCCGGTGTCACGTCCGACGCCCACCACATCACCGCGGGTGCCTCGGAGGGGCAAGTCCGGGCGATGCGGCGGGCATTGGCCGAGGCCGATCTGGCGCCGCAGAACATCGCCCACGTGCATGCGCACGCGACGTCCACCCCGCTCGGCGACCTGACCGAGGCGCGGTCGGTCGCCGAGGCGGTCGGCATCCATCCGGTGGTCACCGCGACGAAGTCGATGACCGGCCATCTCTGCGGCGCGGCAGGGGCGTTGGGGGCGGTCGCGGCGATCCTCGCGGTGCGCGACGGCGTGGTCCCGGCGACCCGCAACCTCGTCGAACTCGACCCGGAGGTCAAGCTCGACGTGGTCGCGGGTGCCCCTCGGCACGGGAGCGTCCCGGCGGCGCTCGCCAATGCGTTCGGCTTCGGCGGGCACAACGCGTCGCTGGTCTTCAGGCAGGCGTAGCGTCCCCATCCGCCGCCCGACCACCGCCTGGTCCACCACCAGGTCGGCCGCACGGCCGGGCGTCCGGTCCGCAGGTCAGTCCGGCGCCCGGTCCGACGCCTGGTCTGCCATCCGGTGTGCGAACGGGTAGCGGTCCAGCGCCGCGACCACGCGCGCTGTCGGCTCGACACCGCCGAGGACGGCCACCGGGCGGCCGTCCTCGGCGACCACCTCGACCGTTCCGCCCAGTCCTTCCGCAGCCAGCACGCCCTCGACGATCCGCCGGACCGTGTCGGCGACCAGGGCCGTCTTGTGCGGCTTGCCGATCGCGGTCACCGGCAGCTCGTCGAGGATGTGCACGGCCTTGGGGGCCGCGGCCGGTTCGGGGGCGTGCGCGGCGCCCCAGGCCAGGACGTCCTCCTCGGTCGCCGCGCGCGTCCCGTCCGGCGCGGTGCGCACGGTCACGTAGGCGACCGGGACTTCGCCCGCGTGCGGGTCGGGGCGGCCGACGACCGCCGCGCCGGTCACTTCGGGGTGGCCGAGCAGGGCTTCCTCGACCGGGCGGGGGTCGATGTTGTGGCCGCCGCGGATGATGAGGTCCTTGGCGCGGCCGTCCAGGTAGAGGTAGCCGTCCGCATCGACGCGGCCCAGGTCGCCGGTGTTGAGCCAGCCGTCGAAGACCTTGCCGGTCGGGTCGGGTCCGTCCGGGCCGAGGTAGCCGGGGAACACCGCGGCGCCGGCCACCACGAGCACGCCGGTCTCCCCCGGCGCGCAGTCCGCGACCGGCCGGTCGTCGGCGTCCACGCGTACCGCCTTGGCCTGCTGGTACGGCAGCCGCAGGCCCACCGAGCCGGCGCGCGGCGCGAACGCGGGCGTGGTCGAGGTGGCGCACGTCGCCTCGGTCAGGCCGTAGCCCTCCAGCATCGGGACCTTGGCGGACGCCTCGAAGCCGGTGCGCACCCGCCCCGGCAGCGGCGCCGCGCCGACCGCGCCGGCCCGCAGGCTGGACAGGTCGGCGTCATCCGGGACCGGCGGGAGGCTCGCGTACACCGTCGGCACCGCGGAGAACGCCGTGATCCGGAAGTGCTCGACGATGCGCCAGAAGTCGGCCATCAGCTCTTTGTCGCGATAGCCGCGCGGACCGAGGCTGACGATGGTGCGGGCATGGAAGAACGGGCCGAGGCCGGTCACGTGGACGGCGTTGACGTGGAACAGCGGCAGGCCGCCCAGCACCACGGCGTCGCCCAGATAGGCACCCGAACAGCCCAGCGCCCAGGCCATGTAGACCTCCATGGCGTGCGTGTGCGGGGCGATCTTCGGCACGCCGGTGGTGCCGCCGGTGTGGAAGTAGCCGCAGATGTCGTCCGGTCCGGGGCGGTGCTGCGCGAGCAGCCGGTCGGCGGGCTGCTGCGCGGCGCGCTCGTCGAAGTCGCCGCCCACCACGAGCACGCCGCGGATGCCCGGCACCTGCTCCGCGATCCGTTCGGCCTTGTCCTTCGACTCATCTGTCGTCAGAAGGATTTCGGCGCCCGTCCGGGCCAGGATCCGGGCGGCGTGCTCCTCCGCGAGCGCGGGGTTGACCGGGTTGGCGATGCCGACGGCCTGCGCGCCGAGCAGCGCCGCGTACATCTGCCCCGAGTTCGGCAGCATCATCCCGGTCACCCCGCCGGGCCGGACGCCGAGCGAGGTGAGGAGATTGGCGGCCTGGTGCACGCGGCCCAGCAGATCGGCGTACGTCCAGGTCACCGGGTCGCGCCACGGGCGGCCGCCCTCGCCGAGCAGGTGCAGCGCGGGTGTGTCGGGGAACTCCGCCGCGGTGCGGCACAGCAGGGCGTACGTGCTCTCCGGCAGCCCCCGCTCGGCGAGCGGCACCGCCTCGATGAGCGGCACGTCCTCGGGAGCGAGGACCAGGGGGCGTGGGCCGTCGGTGTGGTGCATCGTCACGTAGGGGCTCCGCTCGTCGTTCGGTCGTCCACGGTGCGGAGATCGAGCCTGGTACGCGGCGGGCGGCGTGTACATGTGTCCTGGCACAGACTTACGGGACGTTCGGCCCTCTGAACAGGGCTCTCGGACCAACGGCATGGCCGCCGCGGCGCGAGATGCTGCAGATGCGGGCGCGCGACGCCCGCGACGCCCGCGGCCGGCACCCGCCGTCCGCCGGCATCCGACGCGCACAAGCCCGGCGGCCCGCACCCGCCGGTGTGAGGAGTCCCCGATGAGCCCGACGAGCTGCGCACCGACGGCGGCCGCCACGCCCTGCGGCGACTGGCGGCTGGACGCTGCCCGGTCCCGGGTCCGCTTCGAAGGCCGCTCGCTGTGGGGCCTGCATCCGGTCCGCGGCCGCTTCACGCACGTCCGCGGCGACGCCGAACTCCGCGCCGACGGCACCGCCTCGGGCGTCCTGCTCCTGGAAGCCGCCTCCCTGACCACCGGCCGCGCCCGCCGCGACGCCCACCTCCGCTCCGGCGCCTTCTTCGACACCGAGCACCACCGCGACTTCGCCTTCCGCGCCGACCGCGTCACCCCCGGCCCCGACGACCGCGTCACCGTCCACGGCCACCTGACCATCCGCGGCATCACCCGCCCCATAACCTGCCTCGCCACCCGCGACGACGCCGCTCCGGAAGTCCTCACCCTCCACACCGAAATCCCCATCCCCCACCGAGAATTCGGCCTCCGCTGGAACCCCCTCGGCATGATCCGCCCAACCACCACCACCCACCTGACCCTGCGTTTCACCCACAGCCCACTCCCGTAGCCGGGTGGCAACGCGGTAGCGGGAGCTGCAAGGGGCGGTGCACAGGTACGCCCGGGCAGACTGCCTGCCGGATCCCGAGAGATCGGCACGGACGTCCGGGGAGCTGACGCCCCAGCACCCCAGGCGCGCGGCGCGCCAACGGGATTTGGTCGCGCTGGTGAAGGAACTGCGGCCGATGTTCGGGCGGTCGGCTGGGGGCGCCGCGGTTGTCGACTGCACTGTGCACAACGGGGCGAAGGCGCATGACGTCGTCCCTTACCTTCGGGCCGAGTCGACGGGCCAGGCGGTGGCTGACGCTCTTGGGTGGGGCTGAGCGGGTCGGCGTTCGGGTCTACGGGCAGCGTTGCGGGGGGCCGAACTGGGCTTTTACGCCTGGGGAGTAGAGGACGCTCACCGGTGGGCCGCCGGGGGCCGGGAGGCCGGCGGCGGGGATCAGGTTGGTGTCGTGGTGGAGCAGGTCGGCGTGGTGGAGGGGCCAGCGGGGGTGGGTGTTGGGCAGGTAGAGGGTGCGGCCGTGCCAGTGGACGTGGAGGCCCCAGCGGGCGGTGAGGAAGTCGGTGAGGGGGTCGGGGTCGGTGATGCGGCCGCGGATGCGGATGTGGACGGTGCCGCCGGTGCCGGCGCGGCCGGGGCGGTGGCGGCGGGTCGCGTAGCGGAGTTGCGGGTCGGTGGGGGTGCCGTGGCGGGTCAGGGTCATCGCGGCCCACTGGTACGGCAGGGCGAAGAGGAGGCGGGCGGCGAGGGTGGGGATCAGCCGGGCGGCTTCGAGGGAGCGGAAGACGACGCCGCGGCGGCCCGCGCGGTCGACGGAGTAGAGCCGGACGTTGGTCTCGGCGAAGGTGCCGAGGTACGGGACGGCCGGGCCGCGGCCGATGCCGACGCGTTCCATCCGGAACGGGACCAGGCCGACATACGTGGTGCCGTCGAACAGGTCGGGCTCGGTGCCCGGCGGCAGCAACGGGGCGACCGCGGCCGGGTCGGCAGGCCAGTGCAGGAACGCGAGGTCGCGCCAGCCCTGGGTGAGGATGACCGGCCCGACGGGCCGCGGGGCGGTGCGGGTGACCGGCTCGGGCGGGACCGGATCCGCGGACCGGCCGCCGCCCGCGCCGGTGCGGGCGGCCTCGGCGGCGGACGCGGCGCGGCCGGTCGGGTGCAGAAGGCGGGCGGCCCGGGTCAGGTCGGCGTTCACTCGACCAGTGTCCATGCTGATGCACCGTCAGCGGGGGGATGGGCAGCGGCTTTTTTTGTGCGCAGGTCAGTCGTTCGGGAGGATGACCGCGCGGCCGACGACCTCCCCCGCGTGCAGGCGTTCGTACGCCTTGGGGGCGTCGTCCAGGGTGTATGTCTCGACGTGGACGTCGACGGCCCCGGCGCGGGCCAGGTCGAGGACCTCGATGAGTTCGCCGCGGCTCCCCCAGTAAGGCGCGGTCACCGAGACGCCGTATTCCAGTGAGCCGAAGCCCACCGGCACGGTGCCGCCGCCCAGGCCCACGATGGTGACGTCGCCCTCGACGGCTGCGCAGGCGCCCGCGGTCGCGGTGGTGGGCGGGGCGCCGACGAAGTCGAAGACCGCCTCGGCGCCGTGCCCGCCGGTGAGTTCGCGGACCCGGGCGGCCGCGTCGGCGTCGGACGTGACGGTCTCGTGCGCGCCGACCTGCTCGGCCAGGGCGAGCTTGTCGGCGCTGATGTCCAGGGCGATCACCCGGGCCGGCGTCATGGCGCGCAGCAGCTGGATCGCGACGTGCCCGAGGCCGCCGGTGCCGATGACCACGGCGGTGCTGCCCGCGACGAGCTTGGGCAGGGAGTTCTTGATGGCGTGGTACGGCGTGAGCCCCGCGTCGGTGAGGGGTACGGTCCGCACCGGGTCGAGTCCGGTGATCGGGACGAGGTGGCGGGGGTCGTCGACCAGCATGTACTCGGCGATCGCGCCGTCCGCACCCAGGCCCGGCGGGCGGATGCCGAGCTCCTTGGCGCGCAGGCAGTAATTCTCCTTGCCCTGGGCGCACTTCGCGCAGGTCCCGCAGCCCCACGGGCCGTATACGGCGACCGGCGCGCCGATCGCGAGCCCGGTGACCCCGGAGCCCAGCGCGGCGACGGTGCCTGCGCCTTCGTGGCCGAGCGTGAACGGCAGGGGGAAGGGCAGCACGTCGGCGGGCATCGCCATCACCGCGATGTCGGAGTGGCACACCCCGGCCGCGGTCACCTTGATCACCACTTGCCCGGGCCCGGGCTCCGGGTCAGGGACCTCGACCAGCTCGGGCGGGGCGCCGACCTGGCGGTATTGGAGAGCCTTCACGGTGAACTACCTCCTTGTTCGGCCTGGTACGTCGTTGTCCGGCCGGTAGGTCTTCAGCACTCCTGCGGCGGCCCCGGCATCCGGGTCACCGCGTCCAGGGCGGCGAAGTGCTCGGCGGCCAGTGCCGCCGGGGATTCGGGTATGCCGCGCCGCGCCCAGGCCCGCAGGACGGCGACGAGAATGCCCACGCCCGCACCGACGGCGACCGCGGGGCGCGGGTCGAGTTCGGGGTCGACAT
The DNA here is from genome assembly GCF_021502675.1 of Yinghuangia soli. Classification (GTDB taxonomy): domain Bacteria; phylum Actinomycetota; class Actinomycetes; order Streptomycetales; family Streptomycetaceae; genus Yinghuangia; species Yinghuangia soli. Next base: position 97,298 of record NZ_JAKFHA010000015.1, on the reverse strand, counting down.
CCAGCCGGGCCGCGACGATCCGTACCGACTCCTGCTCGCCTGCCATGCGTATGCGCTGGTAGGCGGCCGCCAGTTGCGGTTCGCCTGCTATTCGCCGGTGGAGTGCCAGGCGGCGGCGCAGCCGGCCGCCGGCCGCCGGCCCGTCGCCGTAGTCGGAGGCGAGCCACCCGCACACGGCGTTGCGGTACGCGATCAGCGGCGGCTCGGCAGGCGGCCGTTCGCGCAGCGCGTCGTTGATCCGGTGCACGTCGTCGGCCACGACCGCGAGCACCGCGTCGGCCTTGCCCGGGAAGTGCCGGCTGAAGGTCCGCCGGGTCACGCCCGCACGGCGCGCGATCTCCTCGACGGTGACGCCGCCGAGCCCGCGCTCCAGGAGCAGGTCCAGCGCCGCCTCGCCCATCGCCGCCCGGCTGCGCTCGGCGCGCTGCCGGCGGCGGTCGGGGACCACGGCCTTTACGTGCATATTGCAACGATACCTCGGTTTTGTCCCAGTGGGACAAAACCGAGGTATCGACGTGTCGTGATCCGAAAGCGGAGGACCAGGTCGCGGCGGATCCGGCCCGGGTCAGGCGCCCGCGGCGCGCAGCAGGTCGGCGACGACGCGCTGCCCGGCGCGTTCGGCGAGCTGCAGCGGAGTCTTCCCGTCCTTGTCCGGGAGCCGCGGGTCGGCGCCGGCCGCCAGCAGCACGCGGACGGTCTCCTGGTGGCGCGCGCCGCCGTCGCCCAGCACGATCGCTTCCAGCAGCGCGGTCCAGCCGAGGTCGTTGACGTGGTCGACGTCGATGGCGCTGTTCGCGGTCACGTACCGGATGTACTCGGCGTGCCCGCGCTCGCCGGCCGGGATGATCGAGATGCCGCCGTAGCGGTTGGTGAGCTTGAGGTCGGGCTGCGCAGGCAGCAGGACGCGGGCCATCTCGACGCTGCCGGTCACCCCGGTGACCAGCCACGCGCTGTCCCGCCGGTTGTCCTGGGCGTCCGGGTCGGCACCGGCCGCGACCAGCACGCGGGCCGCGTCCACCTGGTCGGCGAGCGCGGCGAGCAGCAGCGGGGTGCGCTTCTGGGAGTCGCGCGCCTCGACGTTCGCGCCGCGCGCGAGCGCGGCCTGCACGGCTGCGGTGTCCCCGCGGCCCGCGGCCGAGAGCAGGTCGCGGTCGTCGGACGGGGTGCCCTTGGGCGGCTGCGCCTGCGGGGACGTGGACGGCATGGGCGCTCCTTGGGACGGCGCCGCCGGGGCCGAGTCGGCGGCCGGCGGGGCGGGCGGGGTGGACGAGTCGGCGGGCGGGAGCGTACCGCCGGTCTGCCCGCCGCCGGTCGCGGACGCCGCGGCCTCGGGGCGCCCGTCGCCGCCGTCGCCGCTCGCGCATGCGGTCAGCAGCAGGGCGGCGGCGGTTCCGGCCGCGGCGAGCACGGCGGTGGTCTTCCCGATCGGACGCTTCATCGCGGGCACCTCCAGGGGCGGTTCGCGGCCGAGGCCGCCCGCGGATATCGCGGTACCCCCACCCTCTCCCCGGGAACCCCCTTGCCCGGTCCCCGGACCGGCTGCATGCCGCACGCCGATCGGCAGGCCCGGGGTCGACCGATCGGATGATGCCGCCGCGCCGGAGCGCGAGTACCCTCACGCCCGGAGTGCGGCCCGCCGGCGTCGCGCGGACATCACCCGTCCGAGTCCAAGCGGCAGCACCGCATGATCCGCGATCATGGCGGCACCGGACATTCCCGCTCGGCCCGTTCCCCGATCGGCCTTGTTCGCCCGCTCGTCCCGTTTTCCCGATCTCCTGCTCCCCCGCTCCCCCGTTCTCCTGCTCCCCCGCTCCCCCGTTTTCCTGCTCTTCCCCGCTCCCCGTTCTCCTGCTCTCCCCTGTTCTCTGGTCCACCGGTTTCCTGGTCCCGCCCGGCCTTCCACCGACGGAGTCGCAATGAGCGCTGACGGACGCATCCACCACGCCCGGGTCCTGTACGAACGCGCCGTGTTCGCGGGCGACTCGGCGGCCCTCGCGGCCGGCGACCGGGAACTCGACGCGGTCGAGGCCGACCTGGCCCTGGCCCGCGGCCGAATAACCCACGCCCGCTACCTGGCCGAACGCGTCGAAGACCCGGACGAGCTCGTCCTGTTCGACCGCGCGGCCGCGCTCTACCGCAGCCTCGGCAACATCCGGGGCGAAGCCGAAGCACTTTTCTGGGTGGCCACGTTCCACCAGGTGGTCCGCGGCGACACCGCCACCGCGCTGCCGGTCCTGGAGCGCTCCCTCGAGCTGGCCGCCAAGGCCGACGACCGCTCGACGATGGCCTACGCCCTGCGCCACCTCGGCATCGCCGCGCACATGGCCGGCGACCTGGGCACCGCCCGGCAGCACCTGGAGGCCTCCACCCGGCTGCGCCGCGAGATCGGCATGCTGCCCGGCGTGGCCGCCAACCTGGTCGGCCTGGCGCACATCGCGCACGCCCAGGGCCGGGCCGCCGACACCGCCGCGCTGCTGGCCGAGGCCGAGGAACTCACGCGCGGCGACGACGCCCAGGGCGTACGCCGCTGGGTGGACGAAGCCCGCGCGGAGCTCCGCCCACCCGCCTGACCGGCGCGCCCGGCCACCGACCGCCGACGGCCGACCACCGGCAATCGGCCACCGGCCACCCGCCGGCCCGCCACCCGCAACCGGCCTGCTAACGCACCGGGTCGAGCGTCCGGCTCCACAGCACCGCCGACTGCCCGTCCCGCAGGCGTACCGTCAGCGCCCCGCTGTGTCCGTCGATGTCGACCTCGCCGAAGTGCTGGAAGCCCTCCAGCGGCGACGTGTTCGCGCGCGGCGGGGCGTGCACGAACTCGGCGCGCGGGCCGAACGTCCCGTCCAGGGTGTTCGGGCCGAACGCACCCGCGTTGGCCGGTCCGGACACGAACTCCCAGAAGGGGTCGAAGTCCTGGAACGCGGCTCGGGAGGGGTCGTAGTGGTGCGCCGCGGTGTAGTGCACGTCCGCGGTCAGGAACACGATCCCGCGCACGCCGCGGCGTTTCGCGGTGCGCAGCACCTCGGCGAACTCCAGCTCGCGGCCGAGCGGCGCGCCGTTGTCGCCCTGCGCGATGCCCTCCTGCGCGGCCGGCCCGTCCGGCACGATCAGGCCGAGCGGCAGGTCCGCGGCGATGATCTTCCAGGTCGCCCGGCTCTGCGCGAGGCCCTCGATCAGCCAGCGGCGCTGCCGCTCGCCGAGCAGCCCGCGCTTCGGGTCGGCGTAGCGGTTGTCGTCGTTGCGGTCCTTGTAGGTGCGCATGTCGAGGACGAAGACGTCCAGGTGGCGGCCGTACGACAGTTTCCGGTACAGCCGGTCGTCGCCGAGCGGCAGCCACTCCTGCATGGCCTGCCGGGCGCGGGCGGCGAGCACGTCGACGCGCTTCTCGGTGTACCGGGCGTCCTCGAGGATCTCGCCGGGGTACCAGTTGTTGACGACCTCGTGGTCGTCCCACTGGTTGATCTGCGCGACCTCGGCCGCGAACGCCCGGTAGTTGGTGTCGAGGAGGTTGTACGCGAACTGCCCGCGGTACTCGGAGAGCGTCTCGGCGACCTTGGACTTCTCCGGGGTGACGAGGTTGCGCCACGTGCGCCCGTCGGGGAGGGCGACGCTCGCGGCCAGCGGGCCGTCGGAGTAGACGAGGTCGCCGCTGCACAGGAAGAAGTCGGGGCGCAGCTGCCGCATCCGCTCGAAGATGGTCATGCCGCCGAGGTCCGGGTTGATGCCCCAGCCCTGCCCGGCGACGTCGCCCGACCACACGAACTTGACGTCCGCCCGGCGGTGTTCGTCGGGTGCGGTGACCAGCGAGCCGGTGACCGCGGCGCCGGCCGCGCCGCGCTCGCCCTCGACCGAGACCCGGTAGTGGATCCGGCGTCCGGACGGCAGTCCGCGCAGCCGGACGCGCCCCGTCAGGTCGGTCGCGGGGGTCACCCACGGGCCGCGTACGCGGTGCGCGTTGCGCAGGTCGGGGCGCGTGCCGTACTCGACGACCAGGCGGCCCGGGCGGTCCGCGCGGCCCCACACGACGGCCGAGTTGCAGGTCGCGTCGCCGCTCTGCACGCCGTGCGTGAGCTCGGGGCGGCCGGCCACCACCAGCGCCGGAGCACTCGCGGCCGAGGCCGGGCCGCTGCCGAGTACCGGAACGGCCGCGAGGCCTGCCCCGACCGCCGTTCCGGTACGCAGGAATCCGCGGCGCCCCAGCCCGGCGCCGCCCGCAGCGCCCGTACCACCGGTGCCGCCCGTGCCGTTCATGCCCGTGCCCGTGCCCGTGCCGGCCGTACCGACGTCGTCAACGTTGTCCCGTGAAGTCATGGCATGTGTCTAACGCCGCCCGGCGACCGCCCGGCGAACGGCAACTTGCGTGATCGCCAAGTCTGGTCGGCGCCCGCATGGCATCACCCACGGGAGCACCCCGCACACGCCAGCGGGTGTGCGGGGCGCCGGCCTTCCGCAAAGGCCTCCGGTCAGGCCTCCGGTCAGGCCTCCGTCCCGCCCGCCGTTCGATCCGCCGGGCGCGGCCGGAAGCTGCCGCCGTACATCGGCAGCTTGATCCGGTCCCCGTACCGCTCCAGCTGGGCCCACGGCCGGTTGATGCCGGCCGTGCCGAACTCCCTTACGCGGGCCACCGCGTCCAGGTCGAGGACGTCGACGAGGACCTCCTCGCCGGGCCCGGCCTGCTGCCGCACGATGCCTTCGGGGTCGACGATCGCGCTCGCCCCGACGCCGGCCGGGTCGGCGGCGTTGAGGTTGACGACGTAGACCTGGTTGGTCCAGGCGTTGGCGCGGGCGCACACGAGTTCCATGTCGCGGTCCCGGGTGGTGGTGAGCGTCGGCTGGATCACCACCTCGGCGCCCAGCCAGGCCAGCTGCCGGACCGTCTCGGGGAACGACCCGTCGTAGCAGATCGCCAGTCCGGCGCGGCCGATGCCGGGCAGGTCGAAGACCACGAACTCGTCGCCGGGTTCGGTGGTCTCGTACGGCTGCCAGGGGAAGACCTTGCGGTACTTGGCGGCGATCTCGCCCTGCGGCGACACCGCGATGGCGGTGTTGTAAATGCGTCCGTCGGGGGCGCGTTCGTACAGGCTGCCGGGGACCAGCCACAGGCCGGTCTCGCGGGCGAGGTCGCCGATGCGGTCGGTCAGCGGCCCGGGGACCGGGACCGCGGCCTCGGCCATCCAGTCCGCGCGGGCCTGGAGCAGCGGGGCCTCGGCGGCCAGCATCAGTTCGGGCACGACGACGAGTTGCACGTGCGGGAAGGCGGCCCGGACGGCGCGTACCCGGTCCGCGAAGCGCTCCCAGGTGGCGTCGAGGTCGTGGGCGATCGGGGTGGTCTGGATGGCGGCGACGGCAAGTGTGCGCATGGGTGGTTCAGGACTCCGAGCCGGAAGTGTCGTGGACGGTGAGGTCGGCGACGGCCGTGCGGCCGTACCGGAAGAAGCGGGGGAAGCGGGCGCGGGCCGCGATCATGGCGACCGCGCCGGCGAGGATCGATCCGGCGCCGAGCAGGAAGACCCCGCCGACGCCGCCGACCGAGGTGCTGCCGTACGCGGGGTCGACCATGTCGTACGCGCTGCGGGTGAACGCGGCGAGCATCATGAGGCCGCCCGCGGCCGGCAGTACGCCCTTGAGCAGCAGGTCGCGGGTCGATCGGCGCAGGTCGCCGCGGAAGAACCATACGCAGGCGAGGCCGGTGACGCCGTAGTAGAAGGCGATGAGCAGGCCGATGCACAGGATCGCGTCGCCGAGGAAGTTCTCCGAGAGCAGGGTGAGCACGGCCAGCACGCCCGCCGCGGTGGCGCCGAAGAAGACGGTGCCGAAGCTCGGCGTGCGGTACTTCGGGTGTACGCGGGAGAAGGCCTTGGGCAGGGCACCGTGCGCGGACATCGACAGGGTGGCCCGCGAACTGCCGACCACGCAGGTCAGCAGGGCCGAGACGGCCGAGACGCAGACGGCGAGCTGGACGACCTTCGCAAAGGCGTCGCCGACCACCGGCGGGCCGAGGGCGGCGAGCACGTCGCCCGCGTTCTCCTCGCTGCCCAGGCCGAGCCCTTCGGTGCCGGTCCCCGCAAAGGAGATGGCTGCGTACGCGGTGAAGAGGTAGGTGCCCAGCAGGACCAGCGTGGAGATGACCGCGGCCTGGCCGGGTATGCGGCTGCTGTCCTTGGTCTCCTCGTTGACCGTGATGAGCGCGTCCCAGCCCCAGTAGATGTACAGGCAGAGCAGCACGGCCTCGGCGAACGCGCCGAAGCCGTCGAAGCCGAACGGGTCGAGCCAGCTCAGCTGCGGGGTCAGCGCGCCGCCCTTGGCGAAGGCCGCGATGCCGAAGCCGAGCAGGGCGACGAGTTGGAGGGCGAGCAGCACGTACTGCACGGCGGCGGCCAGCTGTACGCCGCGGTACGCGACCGCGGTGGCGCCGGCCAGGAACAGCGCCGCGGTGACCGTGACGGCGAGGCTGCTGCCCGCGAGTCCGTCGAGGCCGAGCAGGTCGAGAAAGTAGCCGGCGCCGACCTGGGCGAGCGCGGTCATCGCGATGACGGTCGCGCACTGCACGACCCAGCCGCCGGAGAGCCAGCCCGCGAACGGCCCGAACGCCCGGGTGTTCCACACGAAGGTGGTCCCGCAGTCCGGCATGGCCCGGTTGAGCTCGCGGAACGCGAAGGCGGTGAGCAGGATCGGCACGAAGCCGAGCAGCAGCGCGGCGGGCGCGAACTGCCCGGCGACCAGCGTCACGAAACCGAGCGTCACGGCGATGCTGTACGCCGGCGCGACGGAGGAGAGCCCGAGCGCGACCGCGGCCGCGAGTCCCACGGATCCGGTGCGGAGCCCCTTGTCCGCGGGGGTGGCGAGCACGCCCGCGGGTGGTGCGCCGGGCGGCGCGATCGGTACCGGTTCGGTGGTCACGGCGTCTCCTGGGATCGGATCGATTCGTTAAACGGGTATTTAAGAAACCCGTAGGGATCCCGTCAAGACCTGCCTCTGTATCGTTGTCGTGACGTTCAGCAGACAGGCAGCCGGCACCAGCCCCGCAGGCACCCCGGACCGGCCGGCAGAGGAAGGCGCGAACACGTGGCACGCCGCAAGGACCAGGAAGACCGCCGGGCGCAGCTGGGCGAGGCGGCCCAGCGCGCGCTGGTGAGCCGCGGCCTGGAGGGCCTGCGGCTGCGTGACGTCGCCGCGGAGGCGGGCGTGACGCCCGCCGCGGTCCTGTACTACTACGACGACCTCGACGCGCTGATGTACGAGACGTTCCAGCAGGCCATCGAGCGCTTCTGCAGCCGGCGCGAGGCGGCCGTCGAGGGCGTCGCGGATGCCGTCGAGCGGCTGCGGATCTGCATCGACTCGGGCGTCGCCACCGGCCCGGACGACGTCCTGCCGCGCCTGCTGTTCGAGTACTGGCCGCGCAGCCTGCGCGACCCCAGGGCGGCGGCCCTGGACAGCACCCTGATGGAGCGTCAGGCCGCGGTGTACTACGGCGTGCTGATCCTCGGCCAGGCGCAGGGCGCCTTCACCCTGCCGGACCCGCCGCGGATGATCGCGGCCAGCTTCGTGGCGCTGGAGGACGGCTACCAGATGGAGATCCTGGCGGGACGCCGTACCCGCGCCGAAGTGCTGGCCGCGCTGCACTCGTTCGCCGCCGCGATGACCGGCTGCCGGCTTTCCTGAACGCCGGACAACAGCGCGGCCCCCATCGGTAGTTCCGATGGGGGCCGGGCGGCCGTGCGCAGGGGCGGACGGGTCAGATGGTTGCCTTGATGCGCCGCGGGGCGTCAATGATGCGGCTGATGATCTGGATGAGCAGCGGCGGCTGCTCGCTCTTGCCGTGCTCGGAGCTCAGCACGTAGTAGACCTGCTCGATGGACGGCGGTCCGACCGCGAGGGTCGCGCGGGCGGCCTCGGTGGAGGTCATCTCGCCGGTGCGCACCAGGTACGCGGCGGTCATCGAGCCGGTCCGGCCCACGCCCGCGCCGCAGTGCACGAACACCGGGCCGTCAGAGGTGCGGACGGTCGCCAGGAACGCGTCGACCTGGGCCTGGGTGGGGGTCTGGCCGTCCCGGATCGGCATCCGGACCAGGTTCAGGCCGGCCTGGGTGGGACGGTTGACGTCCTCGTCGGACATCCGCTCGGCACGCAGGTCGACGACCGTGCGCACGCCCATCGAGGCGAGCTCGCGGTAGCCCTGGTCGCTCGGCGCCGAGCCCCGCAACAGCTTGTCGTCGACCTTCTTGAGGTGCTTGATGCCGGACACGGTCTGGCCCGAGCCGCCCGCGGTGTTCGAGGACGCCCATGCGTGTGCGCCCAGCATGCCGAGCGTGGCGAGCAGCCAGACCAGGCCGTAGCCCAGCGCACCGAAGATCGCGACCTTGCCGGTACGCCGCAGGATGGTGCGGGTACGCGACGAGCGCTTGGCGGGCTTGGCCGACTTGGCCGGCTTGACGGAGATGTCGGACGAGGCGGGCCCGGCGGACAAGGTGGCAGAGGCGTCGGGCGCTGCGGGGTGCGGCAAGAGGGTCACCGAGGGGGAATCCGCCGGACGAAGCGGCGGGGGCGGGAGTCATCCGGCAGACGCCGAGGGACCTGCCCGCTTGTGCAACTACTCATTCGAGAGTGACCTGGATCGGCCGGCAAGACCAGGGGATTAGTCGGACAATTCGCCATAAACGGCGTGACATGGGTCACGACGGCCCCGAACTGCCTTCCATTCCGAGACAGATGGGACGCCGCGAGCCGGGTGGGACGGGTACGGGCGGACGAGCCGTGCGTGCCGGACGGGCACGGACGAGCCCTGGATGGCACCCCGGAAACAGGACAAGTGCCAAGGGGCACAAGGGAGTCGGTGGTGCAGGACGACACCCGAAGCGCGCGGTGCGCCGCTTGGGGCGGTTGGGACTGCGCGTGCGAACGGTCTCGGTCAAGGCAGCCACGGCGGTGCCGCGGCCTGCCCCTCGCCCAGGATGCTCGCCTGCACGCCGTCCGCGTTCGCGTCCAGCAGGCAGCCGCGCAGACGCGTGAGGTCGTTCGGCGTCAGCGCGGGGCGTACGACCACCGCGAAGACGTTCTCGGACAGCGTGCTGAGCCCGGTCTCGTCCAGCCGGACCGCGGTGGCGCCGCGCCGGCAGTCCTCCCAGATGTCGCGGGCCGCCGCCTCGTGCTGCGCGGCGTCGCCGTTCGTACGAGTATCCACCCGGAAGACCAGTGTCGTGGCCGCCGACTTGGGCGGCGGCTCGGGGCGGGTCTGGGTGGCGTCGCCCAGCAAGTCGACGATCGCGGCGACGCCGACCACGGCGGCCAGTGCCACCGCGGTGAGCGCCGTGGTCCGCACGCGGTGCGGCCCGGGGACCGCCGGGTCGTCCTCCAATTGCGGTCCGACCGCCCGCGCACCCGCGGTCGGTGCCGCGAGCATGGCGAGCCGGCCGGCCAGGCGGCGGTCCGCGGAGGGCAGCACCGTGAGGCGGGCGGCGCGCTGCACGGCCCAGCTGATCGCGGACAGCACGACGCCGGCCGCGAGGAGGACCGGGATGAACACGTAATGGCGTCCCGGGTCCGCGAGATCGCGTCCCGGGTCCGCAAGTTGCCCCTTGTCGAGCCAGCGGAAGCGGTCCGCGGAGTCCTCCCGGGCCTGTTCCAGCCGACGGCGTACCTCTTCGCCGCGCAGGTCGTGCTCGGTCAGGTGGCGTTCGAGCCGGGCGATGCGGCCGAGCAGCACCACGCCGAGCAGGAAGACCTCGATGACGATCAGCAGCACACCGCAGATGAGCGCCCGGTTCCATTGCCAGCGCCACAGGTAGACGACCAGATAGAACGCGGTGGCGGCGGCCGACACCCCGCCGACCACATAGCTGGTGTATCTCAAGCCCTTCATGGCGAATGCCCCTTGCCGGGTGGTGGGCGGGGCGACCGGTCACGGGGCAGGGCACGCAGACTCGGGTCCGGTGCCGCGGAGGCCGACCATTGAGCCGACGGGCGCGATGTACGCGCAGGTCCGGCACCGTTCCGGAGGCCCGCGTCGTGCGGGACGACGGATCCGGTGCCGCCGTCGACGGCGACCTCGGTCCCCACAGGGAAGCGTGCGACGGCCTCCGGCACTGCGGTGGCCGTGGGGATGCGGCGCTCGCGGGCCAGGACCGCGAGGTGCGACAGCGGGCTGCCGGTCTCCGCGACCAGCGCGGCGAGGCCCGGCAGGTAGGAGGCGAGCCCGGGGTCGAGGACGCCGACCACCAGGACGGCGTGTTCGGGGCGCGGGCCGCGGCCGTCCCAGACCGTGCCGGTGCCGAACCCGCCGCCGGCGCCCAGGCCTTGGACCGCTCCGGGTACGTCGCCCGGCGGGCCGCCCGCCCGCCGGTGCCCGCGGCCGGGGGTCCGGGTCGGCAGCGGCTCGGCGACCACGCGGGTCCCGGCCAGCCGGAAGGCCGCGGGCAGCGGCGGCTGTTCCGGCCGGGGCAGCCGGTCGGCGAGGTCGGGCGGGAGCGCGGCGCCCTCGCCGACTGCGGTCAGTTCGTACCAGCGCAGCAGCACGGCCGATCCGGCGTCGGGCAGCAGCCCGGCGGCGACCAGCCGGTCCGCGAAGGCGCGCACCATGCCCGCCTGCATCTCCTGGACCCAGCGGATGCGGAGCCGCAGGCCCTCGCGGACCGGCAGGGTCGACACGCCGCGCGGCACCCCGGTCCACGGGCCCGCGGCACCGCGCGGGGGCAGGCGTACCGGCCGGGTCAGCGACGGCGCGCTCAGACCGAGCAGCACCGGGTGGGCGGCGAGGATTTCGGCATCGGTGCGGCCTGCCGCGCGGCCTTCGGCGAGCACCGCGAGCGCTTCGCCGGCCACGGTGGCCGTGCGGTCGGCGCCGAGCAGCCCCCCGGCGAGCGACTCCTGGGCGTGCAGCGCGGACAGCACCCGGCGGCCCCAGCCTGCCGCGGCGAGCGCCTGCCCGCCGGACATCCGCGCGGGCGGCGGCAGTTCGGCCAGTTCCCGGTCCACATCGGCCATCAGGTCCAGGGCGAGCAGCGGCAGGGTGCCGCGCAGCCGCCCGATCCGCCACGCGGCGCCGAGGCCGCGGGCGGCGGGCACCGGGTTGAGGTGGCTCAGCACCGGGTGCCGCGGCGGCACGACGCCGAGCAGCCGCAGGTCGGCCGCGGCCCGCCCGTCGACGGTCAGCACCGGCGGCACCTCCCGCAGCATGTGCCGGGACGCGGTGCCGAGCACTTGCAGGGCGACGGTGAGCCCGTGCGCCATCGGGGCCACCCACAGGTCCTCTTCGAGCGGCTGCAGGACACCGGGGAAGGTCTCGGCGACCGGCCCGGGGCCGAGCAGCCGGGCCTTGGCGGGCGGGCGCGGGGCCATCGCGGTAATGGGGCGGGACTGGAGGAGCCACAGCCGGTCGTCGGTGTCGAACGCGAACTCGATGTCCTGCGGACCGCCGAACAGCTTGCCGGCGCGGCGGGCGAGCGCGGCCAGCCGGAACAGGCGTCCGCGCCCCAACAGCCTTTGTCCGGAAGGTTCCTGCGGCTCGGTCTCCAGGCAGCGCCCGGTGCGGTCGAGCAGGTACCGGACGCCTTGGGCGGTGCCGTCCACGAGCGCCGCGGGGGTTCCGTGCACGGCACTCACCACGATGCGGTCGGTGCGCCCGGTGACCGGGTCGGCGCCGAACATGACACCGCCCGCGTCGGCACGGAGCATGGGCTGGACGAGGACGGCCATGCTGTCCTCGCCGCCGGCCCGCGGGCCGGCGCCGAGCGTGCCGGACAGGGCGGCAGGCTCCGCGGCCATCAGGTCGGCGGACGCCCGGACCTCGGCCACCGCGCGGGTGAACGCCTCCCAGCCGCGCACGTCCGGCACGGTGACGAAGCAGCCGGCCATCGAGGAGGTCGCGGTGTCCTCGTGCACCGAGGAGGAGCGGACGACGAGGGGACGCTCCCCCGGCCCGGCGATCCGCCGGTACTCGACGAGCACGGAATCGTCCTCGGGAAGCGCCTGCCCGTTGCGGACGCTCAGCCGCGCACCCGCGACCAGCACGAAGCCGGGGAGCACGGGCAGTCCGGCGGCTTTGGCGCGGGCGAGGTTGGCCGCTTTGGCACCGGTCAGCGCGGTGTCGCGCGCGCGTTCCGCGTCGAGCGCGACCACCCGGGACCCGCCAGCGGCCGACGCCGCCTCGGACCGCACGGTCCGGCTCCTTCCGCTGCCCGTCCGCACACAGAGCACTTCGCGTCCGCGTGCCGCAGCCGGACTTCCAGGATCCCTCTCCCCCGCGGCTTCGGACAACCGGAACGACGGCCGCCGGGGTGAAGGGGCCAGAGAGCGAGCAAGAGACGAAAGGCGAGGAGGCAAGGGGGCGAGGGGGCCGGGAGGACGGGGGCCACCGGGAGAGGGGGACGGGGGACGACCGGGCGACCGGGCGGCGGAACGCCCGGGCCGACACGGCCACCGGGGCAGGCGGAGCCGGCGGGCCGGTCAGGTGACGGCGCCGGGACGCCCGCGCCCCCGCGTCACTGGGGTCAGCGTGGCGGTTCGGACCTCGGGGTCAGCGTGAGCGGCAGCCGTGCCAACCGGCGTACGAACATGCCAGGGCGACCGGGCGACCGGGCGACCGGGCGGCGGAACGCCCGGGCCGACACGGCCGCCGGAGCAGGCGGAGCCGGCGGGCCGGTTAGGTGACGGCGCCGGGACGCCCGCGCGCCCGCGTCACTGGGGTCAGCGTGGCGGTTCGGACCTCGGGGTCAGCGTGAGCGGCAGCCGTGCCAACCGGCGTACGAACATGCTCGGTACGTACTCCGGCGCGTCCCCCTCGGCCAAGGCGATGCGGTCGGTCGCGGCGAGCAGGGCGCGCAGGGCGACGGCTGCCTCCAGGCGCGCCAGGTGGGCGCCGATGCAGAAGTGGATGCCGCGGCCGAAGGAGGTGTGGCCCTTCGCCGCCGGGCGGGCCAGGTCGAGGGCGTTCGGGTGCGGGAACGCCGCTTCGTCCCGATTGGCGGCGCCCCACAGCAGCATGAGCCGGGCGCCCGCCGGAATCGCGACGCCGCCCAGACCGGTGTCCCGGGTGGCGACCCGGAAGTGGCCGCGGAACGGGCTCTCCAGCCGGACCGCCTCCTCGACAAGCGCGTCGACCAGGCTGTCGTCCGCGCGGACGCGCGCCTGCAGGGCCGGGTCCTCGGCGAGCAGCCGGGCCGCGGACCCGATCAGGCTGGTGGTGGACTCGCTTCCGGCGGTGACCAGTTGCAGCAGCATCGAGGTGGCCTCGTCGGCGGTGAGCACCCCGTCGGCGTACGCAGCGGCGACCTCGTCGGTCAGCGAACCCGTCGGCGCGCTCCGGGCGGCCTCCAGGTGCTCGCGCAGGTACGTCATGAAAGCGAAGATCTCGACCGCGAGTTCACCCATCCGGTCGGCGTCCGCGAGCCCGGACAGCAGTTCGACGCCGGCGTCCGACCATACGGTCAGGCGCTCCGCGTCGGCGTCCGGCAGGCCGAGGATGCGGCCGATCATGCGGACCGGCAGCGGGGTGGCGAGCGCGGCCATCCAGTCCCCGCCGCCCGCCGCGGCGAGGGCGGCCGCGCGCGGGGCGGCGAAGGCGTCGATGTCGGCGTGCAGCGCGCCGACCGCGCGCCGGCTGAAGGTCTGCTGCACGATGCGGCGCTGGCCGGTGTGCGCGGGCGGGTCGGCGGTGGCCAGGACGTCGGTGCCGGAGTCCGCGCCGCCGGTGTCGAGCAGGGCGACACCGTCCTCTCCCTTGTAGAGGAGGCCGACGAGGTTGCTGGAGAAGGTCTCCGGGGCGTCGAGTGCCTCCAGGACCTGGGCGTGCCGGACCACGAGGTGCAGCCCGAGCGCGGGCAGATAGTGCACCGGACCTTCGGCGCGCAGGCGCTCGTACAGGGGATAAGGGTCGTCCAGGACGCTGCGGGCGAAGAAGTCGCCGGGCACTGCCGGGGCGCGGTGCATGGATCGGCCTCCCATGAGCAAGCGAGCGGGTGGGGGTCGGTGCGCTGAGAGCATGGTCTATAACACGTTATAGTTCAAGGGAAGATAGGCTCCCGCCGCAGGCCGGATCCCTCCGGCGGACCCGCGAGGCAGGGGGACCCGAGCGTGACCGACACGTCCCGTACGCAGTTCACCGTGACGCACCGGCTCGGGCCCGCGGAGCGGGAGCGCCGCACGGCGATCGCCGCGGCCGCCCGGGAACTCGCCGCCGAGCACGGGTACGACGCGACGACCGTGCGCGACATCGCGGCCCGCGCGGGGACCACGCCCGCGACCGTCTACCGCTACTTCGGCTCCAAGGACCGGCTGCTGCACCACATCATGGTCGAGTGGGCCGGGCGCACCGCGGCGGAGCTGGCCGGGGGCAGCTACCCGGGCGACGTCGCCGACCGGGTCAGCGCGGCGTTCCAGGACATCATCCGCTGGGCCGCGCAGGACCTCGCGCTGCTGGAGGCCGGCATCGTCTCGTTCCGTGCGACCGCCGACGCCAACGACGGACTTGCCGTCTGGCAGGGCTTGTTCACCGCGTTCGTGCGCGGCGCGCTGGACGATCCGGAGTGGGCGGACGACGAGGGCAAGGCCCTGACGCTCGGGCACGTGCTGGTCGCCTGCATGCTCGACATCACCTCGGGCCGCACCCGCCCCGAGGAGACCTGCGCGCACATCGACACCGCGGCCCGGCTCATCTTCCGCTGACCCAAATGCCATGGCGGCACCCTGTGGTGGGGGGTGCCGCCATGGTCGGGGGGGTGGGGGACTGCACGTGCTGTTCGGGAGGGCATCGCGCCGCCGCTGGGGCCGCCCCGGATGCGGCCCCGCCCCTGTGGCTGCGCGATGCCTGGTGCGCGAGGCTGCCTCCGCCGCAACAGAGGCTTCCCGGCTCGCCCGCCGGGCGTGTTCCGCGCGTCCCCGTCCGTCCGGCCGCGGGGCAGGAATTCCGCGGACCGGCGGCGCTTTTCCTCGGAAGCCGGAGAGGCGCGGCCGCCACCGCCGCCTTCGGCCACCGATTCCGGCGCCTTGTTCGGGAACGTGATTTCCCGGGCAGGGCCCGGGAGTTGCGTGGTCTCGTCCGGCGTGCCCCGGGCGGACCCGGGGCAGCCGACCACATGGCACACCCGACGCCGGTCGCCAGGGCGTCCGGCACGGCAATTGAAGCCCTCGCCGGAAGAGAAGTCAACACCTGCTGACATCGCCGGAGCCGGCCGCGTGCTGCCTGCCGCAAGCGCCGAACGCCCGTGGCAGCACTGCCGCCACCAGGCGGTTTGCACCGGATGCGGGAGGTCGCGGGCGGAGATGCCGAAGCGGCGCATTCTCCCGTGCCGCAGAATGCGCCGCCGCTCCGGAATTCCGGAGCCCGGGCATCCGCTCAGATGTCCTCACCGGACAAGAGCGGTTCGAAGGCTTGATAGGCCTGGTAATTCCGGAAGTGCCGGGCGTACAACTCGGCTCCGTCCCCGAGGTCCGCATCGAGGACCTCGGAGACGTCCACCACTGCCTTGTGCGTCCAACTGACGGTATTGCCTTCGGCATTCACGTACGCGGTCTGCTGACCGCGCCCGTGCGCCCCGGCTTTCTCCCGGGCATCCTCGGCGCCGTCCGCCCGCAGGAGCACGAAACTCTCCTGGTAGAGCGGCTCCGCGCCGATCGCACCGTCCGCGCCCGACACCCGCGACTCCGCCAGCAGCACCGCGACGTATGTGGCCATGAGTGCGCTACTTCTTGAACCGGTTGTCGTTCAGCAGCTTCCAGGCCGTCTTGCACGACTTGGCGCCGCAGTTCCTGATCTCGCCGAGCTTGTCGCCGTAGTGCTCGCCCGGGAACACCTGCCGGATCGACGCCTTGCGGCACCGCGAGATGAAGTTGGTGGCGACCTCCCCGAGGTTGTCGCCGGCGTCGCACGCCCCGAACGCCGCGGCGGGCGCCGCGGACCCGGCCTGCAGAACCGCTCCGGTCGGCGGGAAGGACACCCCCGCCCCGGCCGTACCGGGCGCGGCCGCAGCGCCGCCGACCGCCAGGACCGCGGCGAGCAGGCCGCGTGCAATGAGCCGCTTCATGGTCAGCAGCTCACGAACTTGCCGTACGCGATCCAGACCTCGCCCTTGCCGTTCAGGCTGACGTTGCCGGTCTTGTGCGCCCCGGTGTACTTGCCGTGGTACTTCCGCAGCCGGCCGTACGGCGACTCGAGCGAGAACCACGGCGAGTCCAACTGCCAGTCGCCGGAGAACTCCGCGTACACCCCGTCGGTCCCGTCCGTGCCGCTCGACCAGCACGCCCGGCCGCCGGAGTAGAGCACCAGGTTCCCGTCGTACTGCATCTCGAACCGGTAGCCGCCGTTGCGCAGGCAGTGCCCGGGAATGAGCCGGTCGTCGAACGACGTGCCGTCATTCCGGCAGTCCCCATTGGCCGCCGGAACGCCCGGCGCCGCGGCCACCGTGCCGGTCGACACCCCCACCACTGCAAGCAAGTTCGCCGCCACCAGAACTGCGACACGCGACATCTTCCGCACCCCGAACCGCCTTTCCCCGCATACGCTCCGAACACGAACGAGCACAGAGCGTATCAGGACGACTACATTGCGTCATCCACGGCGGCGCTGGGCGGCACTGGGCGGCAGTGGTGGCGCGTGAGGCGGACATCGGCCACTCCGGTGCGCGCATCGCGCAGCGTAGGCTGGAATCGTGACAAAGCGGCTGTTCTTCCGCCGGGATGAGCCGACGCCGCCGACCCGGTCGACGCGCCGAGTCATACGCCTGCTCGCCGCCGCGTTCCTGGCCGGGCTGCTGGGTCTGGCCGCATTGCTGACCGCCGCGGCCCCGGCCGGGGCCGCCGGGATCAGCGAGATCGCCGCGCAGCTGAAGACCGATCCGGTCTACACCGAACCGGCCGCCTCGGATGTCCTGCCGGCCGCCACCGCGGACGAGCTGCGGGCCGCGATCCGCGACTCCGGCAAGCCCGTCTTCGTCGTCGCGGTGCCCGCCGACTCCCCGCTCGCCGCCGCCGGTTCCCGCTCGGCAGTGCTCTCCGCGCTGCGCGAGCAGGTCGGCGTCCCCGGCGTGTACGCGGTGGCGGTCGGCCGCACGTTCGACGCCGCGGCAGACGCGTCCGTGCTGGCCCCGGCCCGGCTCGCCACCCTCAAGAGCGACAGCCTCGCCGCGAACCAGGGCAACGGACCGGGGCTGTTCACGCAGTTCGTCACCGGCGCGGTGGCGGCCGCGGGCTCCGGCGGCACCGCGTCCCCCGGGTCCGCGACCGCCTCGTCCCGCGGGTCCTGGCCCGGGCTCGTCGTCATCGGCGCGATCGCCGCGGCCGGCATCGGCGGGATGTTCCTGGTCCGCGGCCGCAAGCGGCGGCGCCGGGCGGCGGCCGAACGCGAGGCCCTCGAACAGATCCGGCCCACCGTGGACGAGGACATCACCGCGTACGGCGAGGCCTTGGGCTCGGCGCCGACCGGCAAGGCCGATGCGGCGATGCGCGAGGACTACGCGCAGGCCCTGGACGCCTACGACCGCGCGAAGTCCGCGCTGCGCTCGGCCCGCAGGCCGGACGACATCCGCGCGGTGAGCGAGGCCCTCGACGAAGGCCGCTTCGCGCTGGCCACGCTCGAGGCGCGCCGCGAGGACCGGCCGCTGCCCGAGCGGCGCCCGCCATGCTTCTTCGATCCGCGGCACGGCCCCTCGGTCGAGGACCGGGAGTGGACGCCGCCGGACGGGACCGCGCGTACCGTCCCGGTCTGCGCCGCCGACGCGGCCCGGCTCGCGGACGGCGCCGAACCGGCGGTCCGCGATGTCGACACCCCGACCGGTCGGCGCCCGTACTGGGAGGCCGGCCCGGCGTATGCGCCGTGGGCGATGGGCTGGTACGGCGGCATGCTCCTGCCCGGTCTGCTGATCGGCACCACGCTCGGCGGCGTGCTGAGCACGCCCGCCTACGGCCAGGACAGTTTCGGCGACGTCGGCGATGCGGGCGGCGGCGGTTGGGGCGACGGCGGGTTCGGCGGCTGGGGCGACGGCGGCGGTGGCGGTTGGGGCGGCGGCGACATGGGCGGCGGCGGGTTCTGAACGACTCCGGACGACGCCGGACGACTCCGCGCGACTCCTGGCGACTCCGAGCGGCTCCGGACGACAGGCTGCCGGGGCCCGGTAGCGTCGGGGCCGGCCGTCCCGCATGCGCCCGTCCCGCGCCCGACCGCAGCCCCAGGAGTGCCCGTGAGCCAGCCCGCGACGCCGCAGCCCGAGCCTCTCGCCCGCGAGACCCGCGAGACTCTCGACGCCGTGGGCGACCAGGTCGCCATCGCCGCGGCGTTCTGGGACGCCGCGTTCTCCGAGGGACGCTTCCTCGACCTGCCGCCGGACGGCTTCGTGACCGCCATCGCGGCCGCCGCCGAGCAGCACGGCCTGCTGCCCGGCCCCGGCCTGTGCATCGGTCCCGGCAACGGGCGCAACTACCTTCCCCTGGTGGCCGCCGGCCTCGACCTCGTCGGCCTCGACATCGCCGCGGCGGGCCTGGCCTCGCTGAGCGAGCGCGCCCCGGACCGCGCCGACCGGCTCGTGCTCGGCGACCTCTCGGCCCTGCCCGGCGACGCCGTCTACCCGGTCGTCATCGGACTCAACGTCTTCCAGCACGGCACCCGCGCGCAGGCCTCCGCGCACATCAGCGCCGCCCTCGAACGGGTCGAGCCCGGAGGGCTGTTCTGCCTCCAGGTCAACTCCGACCGGGCCCGCACCAACCGTCCGCACGAGCTCGTCGAGCGCGCGGACGACGGCTCGTTCACGGTCCGCTACGAACTCCCGGGCACCCCCGGCCTGTACTCGCACTTCTTCGCCGAGCCGAGCCTGGCCGCGCTGCTGGCCGGCAGCACCCCCGTCGTCCCGCTGCACATCGACGCCATCGACCCGGCCACCGGCGAGCCCGGCCCGTGGCACCGCTGGCAGGGCATCTACCGCCGCCCCGACCCGGCCGAGGCCGCCGCCTCCTGACCCGGCCGACCAGCACGGACTTCCGGCACGAACTTCCGGCGCAGGTCCCGGCTCGGCATCCGGCACGGGCCACGGCAACCGCCCGGATGGGTGCACGACAGCGCGCCCGTGCGTCCGCCAGACTTCGGCGCAGACCACATCGTCCCGGGAGTCCCACCGTGCCACCACCATCCCTGCCGCCGGTCAAACCCACCCACCGCTCCGCGGCGTACGACCGCTGGGAGCGGGTGACCACGCCGTGGCTGACGCTGCTCGCGGTCGTCTCGCTCACCACGTTCGTGGTCGGCGAGGCGCTGCGCGCGACCTCGCAGCCGGTGCTGTGGATCGAGTACGGGGTGTGGGCGGTGTTCCTCACCGACTACCTCGTGCGGCTGAAACTGAGCCGGGACCGCTGGCGGTTCGTCCGCACGCACCCGCTCGACCTGGCCGCGGTGGCATTGCCCGCGATGCGGCTCCTGCGGCTGATCGCGGTGATCGGCCGGATCGGCATGATCGCGCACCGCGGCCGCTCCGAGCGCCTGCTGGTGAGCACCGTGGCGCTCGTGCTGACCATCCTCGTCTCCGGCGCGGCCGCGGTCCTGGCCCCGGAACGCGGCGCCGAGAACGCGAACATCACCGACTACCCGGACGCCCTGTGGTGGGCCATAAGCACGGTCACCACCGTCGGATACGGGGACCTGCACCCCGTCACCCCGGAAGGACGCCTGGTCGGCGTGGTCCTCATGGTGGTCGGCATCGGCATGATGGGTGTGGTCACCGCGACCATCGCATCGCGCGTGATCCTGCCCGAGCAGCAGGCCGAGGACCGCGCCGAGACCGCCCGCCTGGAAGAGCGCCTGGCCTCCCTCGAAGAGCAACTCGCCCGCGCCCTGGCGCTCTTGGAGAACGAGTCCCGGCACCGCGAAGGCCCCGGCCCGGCATCTTCCGGCCCGGTCGGCGCGCTCGTCCCCGCCCCCGGAAACGCCCCCGACCCCGGCTCCGCAGACCGCACCGCCGCCACGGCGGCCGGCACGGGTGCCGGCACGAGCAGTTAACAACGGTCCGGTACGTTGGCCGCGAACGTGCCCGATCTTGAACCTTCTCGGGGGAACCACCGGTGATTCCGTCCCTGCGCCGCACCCGCGCCACGCGCTGGCCTGCTGCTCTCGTCCTGTCCTTCGGCCTCACGCTCGGCGCCGCCGGTACGCAGACCGCCGCAGCGCGGCCGCACGTGCCGGGCTGCGCGGCGGACGCCTCGCCCGGCCACACCCGGCAGCAGCTGCCGGACGCGGAGATCTTCGCGACCGACAACACTGCGCTCATCACCGACCCGCAGGACCCGCGACTGGCGACCGAGCTCGGCCGGTTCGGCTGCGAGGTGCGCGCCCTGGTGCGGGCCGGCGGCGGGGACCCGGAGGAGTCGTCGCTGCTCGACGGGGTGTTCTGGTCGAGCGACCTGCAGGCGGCGACGTACGAGCGCTCGCGGTCCTTCGACGTGGACGACGTCACCCCCGAGGAACTGCGCGCCATCGCCGAGCGCGTGCGCACCCGGTACAACCAGGAGTCGGTCCTGGTCTTCGACTACCTGCCGGCCTCGTCGCCGCAGGCCACCGCGGTCGAGGTCGAGGTCCCGGGGGTCGACGTGACGCGGCTGCACGACGGGCTGCTGGCCGATGCCGAGGCGCGCGACGTGCTGTACGGCGGCTCGGTGACGGTCCGCGGCGGCAAGCTGATCCTGGTGGCCGAGCGCACCGACCTGCCGGTCGTGCAGCGCTTCGTCGCCACGCTGGGCGGCGACTGGTCGAAGGCCCGGGTGCACTACGGCGCCCGCGAGTTCATCGGCTGAGCGGCCCGGACGGCGCAACACTGTGCGGCGGCCCCTTGTAGTACGAGGCCGCCGCTCCGGACACTGACGGCATGACGACCGCCGCAAGCCTTCCGCCCGAGCCCGAGCCCGAACACGTCGACGTGGTGATCGTGGGCGCCGGGTTGTCCGGCGTCGGCGCGGCGTACCGGTTGCAGACCGAGTGCCCGGAGCGGACGTACACGATCCTGGAGGCCAGGGACGCCATCGGCGGCACCTGGGATCTGTTCCGGTACCCCGGCGTGCGGTCCGACTCGGACATGTTCACGCTGGGGTACCCGTTCCGGCCGTGGCGCGAGGCGAAGGCGATCGCGGACGGCGATGCGATCCTGCGCTACATCCGGGAGACCGCCGCGGAGTACGGCATCGACCGGCGGATCCGCTTCCGTACCAAGGTGGTGCGTGCGGACTGGTCCTCGGACACGGCCCGTTGGACGCTGACCGTCGAGACGTCCCCGGCCGGCGACGGATCCGCGGCAAACGGTACCGCGTCCGAGCAGCGCACTCTGACCTGCGACTTCCTGTACGCCTGCGCCGGCTACTACAGCTACGACCAGGGACACACCCCCGACTTCCCCGGCGTCGAGGACTTCGGCGGCCGCTTGGTGCACCCGCAGTTCTGGCCGGACGATCTCGACTACCGGGACAAGCGCGTCGTGGTCGTGGGCAGCGGCGCGACCGCGGTCACCCTGGTCCCCGCGATGGCCGACGCGGCCGCACGCGTCACGATGCTGCAGCGCTCCCCCACCTGGATCAGCCCCGTCCCGGGCCGCGACATGATCGCCGACGCGGTCCGCAAGGTGCTCCCGGCCCGCCCCGCGCACAGCGTGGTGCGGATGAAGAACGTACTGTTCACGCTCGGCTTCTACCAGCTGTGCCGGCGCCGCCCGCAGACCATGCGCCGCCTGCTGACACGTCTCAACACCCGGATGCTGCAGGACGAGCAAACCGTCAAGGAGCACTTCACACCGGACTACGACCCGTGGGACCAGCGCCTGTGCGCGGCCCCGGACGCGGACATCTTCACCGCGATCCGGCAGGGCAAGGCCGACGTGGTGACCGACCGCATCGACCGGTTCGTACCCGAAGGCATCCGGCTGGCGTCCGGGCAGACCCTCGAGGCCGACATCGTGGTGAGCGCGACCGGTCTGCAACTGCTCGCGTTCGGCGGCATCACGCCGTATGTGGACGGCGAGCCGGTCGACCTGGCCCGGCAGTTCGTGTGGCGCGGCCTCATGCTCACCGGCCTGCCCAACTTCGCGGTGTGCATCGGCTACACGAACGCCTCGTGGACACTGCGCGCGGACCTGAGCTCGCGGCTGGTGTGCAAGGTGCTGCGGCACATGGACCGGTACGGGTACGCGTCCGTCGTCCCGGAGCCCGAACGGGTACTGGCCGAGCGGCCGCTGCTCGACCTCGCGTCCGGCTACATCCAGCGCTCGATCCAGGCGTTCCCGCGGCAGGGCGACCACAGCCCGTGGCTGGTCCGGCAGAACTACCTGCTGGACGCGGCCACCACGATGCGCGGCGACCTGCACCGCACCCTGCGCCCGACCAAACGCGCAGCCCTGGCCGCGCCCCGCGTGCCCCGCAACCCTCCGGTACGGGAACACGCAGGGTAGTGCCCGCTGAGGGCGTGTGTCAGGGCAGCCACCTCTCATGCCCTTCCATCGATGAGCGCAGCCACTTGTCGTACGCCTTGAGCCACTGGCCGCTGGTCCGGTAGTCGACCAGCACCTGGTTGACCCAGGCGATCAGGTCGGTGTCCGCTTTGTTCATCGCGATGCCCATGAAGGCGGGCACGATCGGCTCGCCCTGCACCTGGACCATGTCGTCCTGGGCGACCTGGGCGTACGCGAGGACGGTGTCCGCGAGGGTGGCGTCGATCTTGCCGAGCTGCATGAGGACCAGGCAGTCGAGCTGGTTCTCCACGATCTTCACCTCGGCGGTGGCGTGCTTGCCCGAGGCCAGTTCGGTCTCGGACGACGACTTGGCGGCCGCGCACACCCGCTTGCCCTTGAGCCCTTCGGCGACGGTGGCCGCCTTGACCGACTTGGGCACCACGAGCGACTGGCTGACCTTGAAGTACGGGGACGAGAAGGCGACTTCCTTCATGCGCTCGCAGGTGATGGTCATGGTCCGGACGATCATGTCGACCTCGCCGTTCTTGACCGCCTCGATGCGCCGGGCGGTGGGCACCGCCTTGAGGGTGAGCTTCGGCTCGCCGAAGATCGCGGTCGCGATCGCCTTCGCGAGGTCGATGTCGAAGCCCTGGATCTCGCCGGTCACCGCGTTGCGGTAGCCCCAGTTGTAGCTGTTCTGGTCGATGCCGACGACCAGGGAGCCGTGCTTCCTGATCGCCTCGATCTTCGCGCCTGCCTTCTTGGCGGGCGGCAGGCTCGTGGCCGTGTCGCAGGCGGCGTCCTCCGCGGCGGCGGCCGGGGCCGCGGCGGCCGCGGGCTGCGCGTCGCCGGGGCCGCTGCCCGCACGCGAGCTCGCGGTGCCGAACACGCCGGCGGCCAGCACGACCAGGACGGTGCCCAGGCGGGCCGTTGCGGTACGCATGCTCATGCCCGTCCCCTATCGGTATTCGGCGAGTCGGCGGCCGATGCCCCGGACCACGCCGTACAGCGCGGGCAGGGCCAGGACGGCGATGCCGATCGCGGCGGTCTTCAGGTCGCCGTCCACGCCGCGCACCGCGCGGGCGAACTCGGCCTTCTGGATCTGTGCGGCGTCGTTGAGCCGCTGGTCCATGGCGGTGAACGCGGCGTCGGAGGTCGCGCCGCCGGATGCGTCCACGGTGAGCTTGAGCGCGGCGTCGTAGTCGCCCTTCCCTTCGAGCGCCGTGGCGTCCTCGTGCCGCTTCTGCCAGAGGTCGAACTGCGCGCGGGCCTCGCGCAGCAGCCCGGTGGTGTCGCCCGGGGACAGCGCCTCGGCACGGGCCAGCGACCCCGGCCCGGCGCCCTTCCCGTCCGGTCCCCCGCCCTTCGTCAGGGCGGCGACCTCGGTGCCCCAGTCCGCCGCGTAGATCGTGCTGGCGCCGCGCGCGACCAGGTTGAGGTTCTCCGCGGCGTGCGCCTGCAGCGCGTCGAACCGGGCCTGGTCCAGCGCCCGCAGCGGGGCGGAGCCCCGGCTCCGGCTGTCGGACAGCGACGCTGCCGACGACGTGGCGGCGACCAGCAGCCAGACCACGCCGGCGAGCATCGCCGCGGTGGCCCCGGCCAGGCCCAGGTTGACCACCCGGTTCGTACGGCGGAAGAGCGCGAACTGGCACCACACCAGCGCCCCGAGGACGAGTCCGCCGAGCACCGCCGAGGCCCACGGAAACGCCTTGGCGTCCGCGTGGTCCGCATCCAGCCGCCGGGTCTCGGAGTCCACCAGGCGCTGCGCGTCCACGAGCATGGTGTCCTGCATGAGCGCCGAGGCGTAGCGCAGGTACGCGCCGCCGAGCGGGTAGCCGCGGCGATTATTGGCGCGGGCGTTCTCCACGAGGCCCGCGTAGACCGGCAGCTGCCGGTTCAGTGCGGCGATCGCCTGGTGCGCGTCGGAGGACATCGAGGTGCGGGCCGCCGCCCGGGAGAGCAGGTCGGACGCGGTGGCCAGGTCGGTCTCGTAGCGCTGCCGGACCGAGGCGGGCTCTTCCGCGGCGAGCAGGAAGCCGCCGGCCGCGGTGGTGTCGGCGTCCGCCAGCGAGCGGTAAATCTCCGCGGCGTCCTGGCTGAGCGGGCCGCTGTAGGTCGCCACCCGGTCAGCGGCGCGGGCCCGTTGGTTCATCTGGAGGCCGGCCACCAGGCCGAAGACGACGACCAGCACGCCGAGCGCGGCACCCGCGCCGCGCAGGCGCCGAGGTGTGGTGGCCAGGCTGCGCTGCAGCCGCTGGGCCAGGGATCTGCGGTCGTCCGGCCCGGTGGCAGGGACGGGTATTCGGGCCTGCGCGCCGGCCGCCGTCTGCGCCGGCGGACCGGCCTTCGGCGCAGCGCCTGCTGCCGGAGGCGTCACCGTACTTGCCGCCACTCACCCTCCCCACACCTGGCTGCGCCGGTTCGCGCCGCCGCCAGCAGTATGGTCGCAGGCCGGGGCGATCACGCCAGGGAGTTCCCTCGACCCCGCGCGGAACGTCGCCGCCCGGTCTACCGTGCCGCCCGGCCGGTCAGTCGCGGCGCAGCAGCAGGACGCCGTCGCGGGCCGCGACCTGCCGGAATCCCTGTGCTTCGAGGGCGGCGAGGTACGGCGGCATCCAGTCCGGGCCGCCGCCCCACAGCGCCGCGGCCACCCATCCGGGGCCGGGCAGCACGGTGGGGAACAACGTCACCCGGGTCCGGTCGGTGAGCTGCGGGGCGAAGCGGTCGGATGCGGATACCTGCGCGCCGTCCGGGATTCCGGCCAGCATGGCGCGGGCGGTGACGACTCTGGGCTCGACCGTCCAGGGCCGCTTGTGGGCGAGCTGCATGAGCGGGAAGTGGGGTGCGAGGGCGACGGAGACGGCGATCGGGATCACCGCGGCCTGCGCCGCGTACCGGCGCAGCCAATCGCGCGGGGACTTGCGCAGGCTGAGCACCGCGTCCGCGAAGGCCGCGAAGACGATCGGCATCAGGACCGCGCTGTAGTGGTAACCGACGTTCCAGTACAGGGCGTTGGTCGAGGTGAAGCGCCACAGCAGGGTGGGCAGGGCGAGCAGCATGAGCGGCGAGCGCAGCGCGAGGAACCCGGTGGGCAGCAGGAGCAGGAGCAGCGTCATCCACTTCTGGCTGGGGAACAGCATCAGTTCGGGCAGCCGCAGCAGGAGTTCGCCGACCGGGACGCTGTCGGCTCCGGCGAGCGGGTCGACGCCGCGCTCGCGGGGCGGGCCGCTGTTGAGGTTGCCCCAGAAGGGATAGTTGCCGTGCGGGTTCATGGCCGGGAGGAGCACGAACACGGTCAGCGCGAACACCGCGGCGCCGCCGCCGATCGCCGCGGCGGCCAGTCGGCGCCGGCCGCGGATCAGCAGGAACAGGCCGGCGGCGCCGAGCGTCAGCGCCAGGTCCTCCTTGACCAGCACGGTCGGCAGCAGCCACAGGAGTCCTGCGCGGTACTCGGCGCGCACGAAGCGCTCCAGCGCGAACGCCAGCATCGGGATCGCGAAGCACACTTCGTGGAAGTCGAAGCCGATGGTGCTCTGCAGTCCCCAGCTCAGCCCGTACGCCGCGCCGAACGCGGCGCCGCCCAGGTTGCCGAAGACGCGCTGCCCGATCCGGGTCATCGGCACCACCGACAGCGCGATCAGCAGCGCCTGGGCGACCAGCAGCGTCGCGGCCCCGGGAAAGAGCCGGTAGACCGGGGCGAGCAGCGCGAGGATCGGGTGGAAGTGCTCCCCGAGGACGTTGAAGCCGGGCCCGCGGATGTCGGACACCGGGGCCTCGAAGTGCGCGTAACTGCGCACGACTTGCTCGAACAGGCCGAGGTCGTACGCGTTGGTTTCCATGCGCTGGTGGCGGAGGAGCGAGTAGAGCGCGTAGAGGGTGTAGCAGACCGCGGCGAGCCAGTACGGCACCGCGCGGGCACTCGCGGCGAAGGCCGTCCCGTCCGCGAACCGGCCTCTCAGTGCGGTCCGCAGGTCGTCGGGCGGTTCCGGTCTGCGGGCGCCAGGAAGCGCCGTCCCGTGCGCGGTCGGGTCGTCCTGGGTCACCGGGCTGTTCATGGCACTCCGTCGCTCGGGCGCCCCACAACCTAACGGCCGGGACATACCGGACCCGGCCGTCTGCCCCGTCATTCACCCGCAAGGACCAACGGCGCCACCGCATCGGACGAGGCCGCCTGCCCGCCGGCTGCGGCACCCCTCAAGAACCTTGCGCATCAGCGTATTTCCGCAGCTCGGAAGGCCCTTCGGCACGGTCCGATTGTCAGTGCGGGTTGGCACAATAGTTCCCAACACCACCCGTTCGTTGTCGAACGGGTTGAAATGGCATCGCCAGAAGCGGAGTTCGATATGACGTTGACTCGGAATCCCGCTCTCCCGACCATGACCGGCTCGACCGCGCGGCCCGGTGCCGCGGGGTCGGCCATGAAGCCCGTCCGCATGTCCACCGCTCGGCGCGCGCTCGCCCGGATCTCCACCGGCGCGGTGCGCACCCACGCGGAGGGCGACGGCGCGCCCGGCATCTCGCCCCGCACCCTGCACACCCTCGACGCGCGCGGCCTGGTCCGGTACGGCGACGCCGTGCCCGGGCACGGGCGTCCGGTCCGGCCGACCCGGGCCGGCGTGCGGGCCATCGTCTCGCGCGGCCCGGCCGGAACCGCCGCGTGGCTGTGGCTGCTCGACCAGGACGAGCTGTGGGTCGCGGCCGACGGCAGCACCTTCCTGATCGCCGAAATGCCGCCACCGTACTGCGCGAACGTGGCGGCCTGGCTGCAGCGCAACGCCGCACTGATCCGCCGCTACGCCGCGCCGCAGCGCCGGGTCGACCCGCTGGCCTGGATCGACGCCACGCCGCTGATGCGCGCGCTGGTCGAGTCCGCGGCCGACTGACCGCCTGCCGGCCTGCCGGCCGGCAGGATGACCGCCCGCCTCGCTGCGCCCGGGTCAGCCCGAGCGCAGCGAGGCGGCACCGGGTAGCGTCCTGGGATCCGTTCCGAGATCTTGGGAGTGCCATGGCCGAGCCCCTCGTCGCCGCCGTCGCGGGGCGTGTCCCGCAGGTCGACCCCGCCGCGTTCGTGGCCCCGAACGCGGTGGTGGTCGGCGGCGTCACGCTGGCCGCCGGGGCGAGCGTCTGGTACGGCGCGGTGCTGCGGGCCGACGCGGACACCATCACCGTGGGCGCCGACACCAACATCCAGGACAACTGCACGCTGCACAGCGACGTCGGCTTCCCGACGGTCCTCGGCGAGCGCATCTCGGTCGGCCACAATGCGGTGCTGCACGGCTGCACCATCGAGGACGACGTCTTGGTCGGGATGGCCGCGGTCGTCCTCAACGGGGCCCGGGTGGGCGCGGGTTCGCTGATCGCCGCGGGGGCCGTGGTGCCGCAGGGCATGCAGGTGCCGCCCGGTTCGCTGGTGGCCGGCGTCCCGGGGCGGGTCAAGCGGGAGCTGACCGAGGAGGAGCGCGCGAGCATCCGGGCCAACAGCGACGGCTACCTCTACCTGGCCAAGGTGCACGAGACCGTCGGCGAATAGCCGCCGCGCTCTCTGTATGTGCCGACGCAGCTACCGATCAACCGGGAAACCAGGACCTAGGCGTCGCGGGCGCACCGGAACCCGGCGTTGCCGCTGGAACTGTCCGGCGTGTTGGCGGTGCGGGCGGCGACCCGGTAGCGGTTGCAGTAAGAGTCGTGGCACAGGTAGGAGCCGCCGCGCATGACCTTGTCGTGCCCGCGCTCGGGCCCGACGGGGTTGCGGACCGGGGCGCCGGGCGGGGCAGCCGGCGCCTTCTCCGTGCTCCACCAGTCCGCGCACCACTCCCAGACGTTGCCGGCCGCGTTGTGCAGCCCGTAGCCGTTGGGGGCGAAGGCATGGACCGGCGCGGTGCCGCGGTAGCCGTCCGCTGCGGTGTTCTTGACCGGGAAGGTGCCGCGCCAGATGTTGCACATGTACGTGCCGTCCGGCTCCAGTTCGTCGCCCCACGGGTAGCGGGCCTGGTCGAGGCCGCCGCGGGCCGCGTACTCCCACTCCGCCTCGGTGGGCAGGCGCTTCCCGGCCCAGCGGCAGTAGGCGTCCGCGTCGTTCCACGTCACGTGGACGACCGGGTGGTCGGCCCGGTCCTCGACCGTGCTGCCCGGGCCCTCGGGCCGGTCCCAGCGCGCCCCGGAGACGCCGCACCACCACGGCGCGCGCTCCGGGCGCGGGGCCCCTTTGCGCAGGGCGCCGGGCAGGAAGGCGGCGAACACGTACGACCAGCCCAGCCGCTGAGCGTCCGTCACATAGCCGGTGGCGGCGCTGAAGGCCGCGAACTCGGCATTGGTGACCGCGTACGGATCGATGCGAAAGGGCTCGACGTGGACGGCGCGGACCGGCCCCTCGGCGTCCGTGGCGAAGCCCTCGGCGTCGTCGGTGCCCATGAGGAACTCGCCGCCGGGCAGCAGGATCATGCTGTCCGGCGGCGTCGCGGTCGGCCTCGGGTCGGGCAGCGGTACGCCGATCTCCAGGAGTCCGCCGTGCGCCGCTCCGCCGCCTCGGGCCGGCATGCAGCAGCTCGCGGCAGGCTCGGGTGCGGGCTCACGTTCGGGCATGTGCGGCTCCTGGAGCATGGAGCCGGCTCACCGGCTCTGACCAGCTGTTACGTTCCCACGTATATAAGCATGGGTCAGCTCAGCGGCCTACTGCGCGGCCCGGCTTGAGTCGAGTCGTAGAGGAGTCTGCCGTCCGCGTCGTAGCTGCGAATGATCGGCGTGTATGTCTCCGGACGGACGAGTTCCCCGGCCGCGAACCAGAATCCGTGGGAGAGGGCGGCGTCCTGGGTCTTGCCGCCGTATTCCACGGTCACGCGGACCGCCTTCGGGTCCGGGAGGCGGCCGAAGTCGAGCCAGCGGAAGGGGAATTCCGGGCTGGGCTGCGGACGCTTCGCCAGGTCCGGGTAGCACAGGTCATTCCTCGCGACCGACATGGCGGCCGGCCGTGCCGCAGACTGGTCGGGAACCCGCCGGATGTCGCGTGCGCTGTACCAGCCGTCCGGGCTGTTCCGGCAATAGTCCGCGTTGCCTTCCGAGTCGACGGCCAGCAACGCGGTGCCCCAAGTGGTCGGACCCGGATTCGGAATGAACGGACCGAAGTAGAGGATCCGGTACTTGTCCGGGTCGCGTTCCGTGAACCGCGGGTACGCGGGATCCCCGGATGCCGTCGTCGGTGCGGCTTTCGCGTGGTGGTCTATGCAGTTCACCAGCACACCGCGGGCATCGCCCGCGGTGAACGCGGGATCCAGGACCAACGGCCCCGATGAGGCTTCCGGCACCGGCACGCCCGATGCAGTCCTCGGCGCGGGCGACACGCTGGTCGCCGGGCCGGGACCGGCGCTTGTGTCGAACGCCCCGGTGAACCAGGCCGATCCGCCGACCAGGCAGGCCACTGCCGCCGCGGCGGCGATCCCCTTGCGGATCCGGTTGCGGCGGCGCAGCCGGCGCCCTTTCGACAGCAGCGCCCCGATGTCCGGGCCCAGGCCCGGGTCGTCGCCCTCCAGGGCGAGCACCAGAACGTCGCGCACCTCGTCGTCGCTCATGCTGCGCCTCCCAGTGCCGCGGCCATGCTCGGCAGCCGCTCTTCGTTCCAACCCTGCGCGATCAGTGCCGCGCGCAGCGCCCCGAGGCCGCGCGCGGTCTGGCTTTTGACGGTCCCGGTCGAGCAGGCCAGCAGCCGGGCCGTCTCGGCGACGTCGAGGTCGTCGTAGAACCGCAGCACCAGCACCGCGCGCTGCCGCTTGGGGACCGCCGCGAGGGCGCGCGTGACGGCGATGCGGTTCTCGACCTGCTCGGGGGCGTCGTACGGCACCACCTGCGTGTCCGGCAGGTCCGTGCCCGAGCGCTCGCGGCGCCACGGGCGGCGGGCCTCGTCCAGCAGTGCGTTGAGCACCGCCTTCTTCGCGTACGCCTCCAGCATCTCGACGTGCTTGAGGCGCGGCCAGGCGACGTAGAGCTTCAGCAGGCCGGCCTGCACGGCGTCCTCGGCCTGCTGCGGATTGCCGCAGATCAGCAGCGCGGTCCGCCGCAACCGCGGCCATACGATCCGGACGAACTCGCTGAATTCGGCGTCATCCGTACCGCCCCGCGACCGTCTTGCGGCCCGCTTCTCCGACACTCGGCCCCCTTCGTCGTGCCCTGAACGGAATCGGCCAGCCCCGGGGTTGCACGACCCGGTGAAGATCTTGCGGGATCTCCGAACACCCGTACGCGGCGGGCTTCCGCGGAGATCACGGATCATCCGGACACCGAACGCATCCGGTCGCATTCCCGGTCCCGACACACCAATCTCGGCCGCTTGCCGAGAAGTCGGCACATCCTGTGACGGGAGCGGCCACAGTGATCGATCGGCACGGTCGAACCCGCTCATACGCCGCGGGGCACGCACCACCGCGGCGGCTCCCGTTTCCTCTTCCGGAAGGGCCACGCCTTGGGAAGCTCCGTCTCCGCCCTGCCCACCCGCCTGCTCCGCAGCGTGGTGAGCCTGGGCCTTCTTCTTGCCGCCTTAGGCCTGGCGGCGCTGCCCGCGCGGGCCGCGGCGCCGAATGCCACGCCCGGCACCGTCTTCAGCTGGGGTGCCCCGTACGCGGACAACCTCGGACGCCCGGCCTCGGACACCGAGCCGGTCCCGCGCCCGGTATGCCCGGTCGGCGCCCCCGTGGCCGGCCCGTGCACCGATCCGCTCGCTGCGGCGACCACGGTCAGCGTGTCGGCGTTCACCGGTGCCGTGGTGGTGAACGGCACCGTGCACACCTGGGGTGTCAACACGTCCGGGCAACTGGGCGACGGCACGCGCGACGACCGCCGCATAGCCGCGCCGGTGTGCGCGATCGGCGCCACCGCCCCGTGCACGCAGTACCTGACCGGCGCCCGTGACGTGGCCGCCCTGCCCGACACGGTGTACGCGCTGCTCGCCGACGGCACGGTCGCCGCCTGGGGGTCCAACGGCGACGGCCGGCTCGGCGCGGGCACCGCCGACGCGGACCGCACGGTCCCCACCCGGGTCTGCGCGGTCGGCGCGAGCGCCCCCTGCACGCAGTACCTGAGCAACATCGTGTCGATCTCGTCGGGCGGCTTCAGCGGCGGGCAGATGCTCGCCCTCGACTCGTCGGGGCGCGTATACGCCTGGGGCGACAACGAGTTCGGCCAGCTGGGCGACGGCACCACCACCGACCGGGCGGTCCCGGTCCGGGTGTGCGCCCCCGGCCAGTCCGCGCCCTGCGGCAGCTACCTCGACAACGCGGTCTCCGTGGACAGCGGCGCCACGCACAGCATCGCGGCGCTGTCGACCGGCGCCGTGCACACCTGGGGCTACGGTGCCGCCGGTCTCGGCACCGGCTCGTACGGACCCGCTCTGGTCCCGGCCCCCGTATGTGCGATCGACGCCGCGCTCCCCTGCTCGTCCTATCTGACCGGCATCACCGAAGTGTCGGGCCAGACCAACACGTTCGCCGCGCTCGACGGCAGCGGGAACCTCCTGATGTGGGGCGACAACTTCGGCGGGAAGCTGGGCGACGGCACCTTCACCGCCCGCGCGGTGCCCACCCGGGTGTGCGCGGTCGGCCAGACCGCGCCCTGCGGGACGCGCCTCACCGGGATCTCCGAGGTCGGCATCGGCCTCGGGCACGTCCTCGCCACGACGTCCGGCGGCGACCTGTACAGCTGGGGCACCAACCTGCAAGGCCAGCTCGGCACCGGTGCGAGCGGACCGGACCGGCTGGTCCCGGGCCGCGTCTGCGCCCCCGGCGCCGCGGCTCCGTGCGGCGAGTTCATGACCCGGGTGGTCGACATCGCCGCCGCTACCGCGTCCCTGGCGGTCCGCGGGCCGGCCGGGACCGACCTCGCGGTCACCACGACGGCAGCAGCGCAGGGCCTGGTCATCTCGACCGTCACGGTCACCGCCACGGTCGCCAACAACGGACCGGCCGCGAGCACCGCGTCGACCCTGACGTTCTCCTACCCGGCCGGCTACACCAACCCGGTCGCCGCGGGCTGCACGCTCGACACCACGGCCCGCACCGCGACATGCGCCCTGCCCGCGATCGCCCCCGGCGCGTCGACGGTCAAGACGCTGCGCCTGACCGTCGGGCTCCTCACCGTCGGCACCCAGCTCACGGTGACCGCCGCGACCACCAACACGACCCCGCCGGACACCGTCCCGGCCAACAACTCCGCCTCGGCCACCTGCCAGGCCCTGACCAGCCTGCTCGTGACCTGCTGACCGCGCGGGCGGCGCCCCCACGCGGGGCGCCGCCCGCCCGATGCGAAATGCCGGACAAGTAGGGACTCTTGCCCAAGGTCACGGCGGGCTGCTATCTATCGGAAGTCCGGACGATCTGCACGGCCGGGGCCCGCGGGTGATGCTGCGGCGTGCCGGGCGCTATCGGGGAGGCCGCTGGTGTCCGACGTCCAAGAGCGTGTCGCGGCAGTACCGGAGCCCGGCGAATGGGATCACGCGGACCGGCTGCCGGACGTGTCGTCGGCGGCCCGTACCGCGGCGCTGGTCGCGCGGACCTCGCACCTGATGTGGCGGCTGGTCGCCGAGCGCTTGGCCGAGCGCGGGCTTTCGCCGCGGGTGCACGCCATGCTGGGCCTGGTCGGGGAGCGCGGGTCGCTGTCCCGGCGCGAGATCGGGCAACTGCTGGGCGTGGACGGCCCGGAGCTGGCCGCGCTGACCGATGCGGCACTGGCCGACGGGTGGATCCGGCGGCTGCGGGTGCCGCCCGATCGGCGGCGCTACGAGTTCTATCTGACCGTCGAGGGCGAACGGGCCCGCAAGGCCGCGGACGCCGTCGTGCGCGCCGTCCAGGAGGAGTTGTTCGGGGGCCTGGACGCCTCCGAACATGCCGCGCTGCAGGCGGCGTTGGGGAAGGTCGCGGGGCGGCGGAGCGGAGCGCGGCCGGGCTGACGGGCGCGCTGCGGTCAGCGGGAGCGGCGCGGCTTTCCGCGCGGAGCCGGCTTCTTCGCGCCGCCGGCCGCACCGCCGCGGCCGCCCTTGGCGGCCGGCTTGCCGGATTTCCCGGCGGGCGGCTTGCGGCGGTCGCCTGCCCCGCCGCGCTCGGCCTTGGCGGCCGGCGGTGTGGGGGTGCGGCCGCGGGAGCTGTTGACCGTGCGGCCGCGCACGATGCCGATGAACTCCTCGACCAGGTCGGTGGTCTCGTCCTCGCGCCAGGACAGTGCAACGCGCGACTCGACGGCGTCGGTGACGGGCCGGTAGGTCAGGTCCTTGCGGTGGTGCAGCCGGGCCAGCGACTGCGGCACGAGGAGGACGCCGATGCCCGCGGCCACCAGCTCGACCGCGTCGGCGGTGGTGGCCGGGCGCTCCAGGGCCGGGCGGCCGGGCAGCTCGGGCCAGTCGAGGGTGTCGTCGAGCGGGTGCAGCACGATCTCGTCGGCCAGGTCCGCGACGGCGACCTCGTCGACCGCGGTGACGACGTGGTCCTTGGGGGCGACCACGACCGTGGTCTCGGTGTAGAGCGGGATGGCGCTGAGGCCGGTGCGGTCGATCGGCAGCCGGACCAGTCCCGCATCGGCATCCGCGGCCCGCAGCATCCCGGGCGCCTCGGCCGCGGTGACCTGGACCAGGTCGAGCGGCACGTCGGGCAGCCGCTCGGTCCAGATGCGCACCCACTTGGCGGGGGTCACCCCCGGCACGTAGGCGAGGCGGAACGAGGGAGGTGCTGCTTCCGGGCCTGTCACCCCGCCAGGTTACCGGGCATGATCGGGCGGACCTGCTGGGCTCGCTACCCTGGACTTCATGACGTCGCACAAGACCGCCCAGACCATGAAGCCCGCCACCGCGGCGAAGAAGCTGGGTGTGTACCTCCAGGCCACCCCCGCCGAGTTCCAAGAGGGTGTCGTCTCCCGCGACGAACTGAACGCGCTGCAGGCCGACCCGCCCGCGTGGCTGGCCGACCTTCGGCGCAACGGCCCGCACCCGCGGCCCGTGGTGGCCGCGAAGCTGGGCATCTCGATCGCGGGCCTGGCCCGCGGCGGGGTGACCGAGGCGCTGACCACCGAGGAGATCGAGGCGCTGAAGGACGAGGCGCCCGAGTGGCTGGCGTACGAGCGCGCCACGCAGGCCGAGGTGCGCCGGGAAGCGGTCCGCATCAAGGAGAAGAACGAGGCGAAGGCCGAGGGCGCTCCGGCGGCCAAGCCCGCCAAGCCCGCGAAGAACGCCAAGAAGAAGCCGGGCAACCGGCGCTGAACCCCGTCCGGCGGCCCGGCAGGCGGTCTCACTCGACCCGCTGCCGGGCCGTCGGCATGTGTGCCGGGACCGTGCCGAGGGCCAGCACCGCGGCGGTCCCGCCCAGGGCGGCGAGCAGCGCGAACATGTGCGCGTAGCCGCCGAGCGGCCCGGCGAGCGCCGCGCCCGCCCACGGCGACAGCGCGGAGGCGGCCATCGCGGGGGCCGACAGGATCCCGGACAGCGTGCCGTACGACGCCGCGCCCCAGCGTTCGGTGACCGCCGTCGCACTGAGCAGTGTGGCCATGCCGCGGGCCGCGCCGGCCAGGACCGAGATGACCACGAGCAGCCAGACCGGCCCGGGCACGAAGGCCAGCATCGCGGTGGTCAGCGCGGTGGCCGCGAAGATGCCGGTGATGCGGCCGCGGACGCCGCTGCGGCGGGCCAGCGCGGCGTAGCCGAGGCGGCCGACGACCTGTCCGGCGCCGCCGAGGCCGAGCGCCCACGCCGCGACGGTGGTGCTCGATCCGCGCTCGGTGAGCAGCGGGACGAGGTTGACCACGCCCGCGTACATCCCGAACGAGCCGATCGTCATCGCGGCGACCAGGAGCAGGAACGGCCTGCTGCGGATCACCGGTCGGACGTCGGGCGGAGAATGCGGTGCCGCGGGCGCGTGCTTGTCCGCGCCCGGCCCTCCGGAGGCCGCGGCCGGGGGCGGCGGCCACGGGCGGCGCAGGACGACCGCGTGCAGCGGGATGGTGACGACCGCGAGCACGGCGGCCAGGACGACATAGACGCCGCGCCACGAGAAGTGCGCGGCCAGCGCGACGGTCAGCGGGGCGAAGACCGTGCTCGCCAGGCCCGCGACGAGGGTCACGGTGGTGAGCGCGGCCAGGTGCCCGGGCCCGTACCAGCGGGTGAGGGCCGCGAAGGCGGGCTGGTAGAGGATCGCGGACATGGCGACGCCGGCCAGCACCCAGGCGGCCGCGAACCACCACAGGTTCGGCGCCCAGGCGACCGCGAGCACGGCGAGGACCGCGACCGCGGAGCCGGCGGTCATGAGCAGGTGCGGGCCGCGCCGGTCGAGGAGGCGGCCCACGGGTATGCCCACGATCCCCGACACGGCCAGCGCCACCGAGAACGCGGCGGTGCTCGCGGAGGCGGACCAGCCCGTGTCGTCGGTGATCGCCGGGGCGAGCACCGGGAAGGCGTAGTACAGGACGCCCCAACTGGTGATCTCGGTGATGCACAGCGCGGTGAGGACCGCGCGAAGCCGCGGCCGGACGTCGTCCTCGGCCGCGGCCTTCGCCGCGCCGGCCGCAGCGGCCGCGCCGGATTCCGGCGCCGACGTGCGCGGCCCGGCTCGGAAACTGTTCACCGCGGCAATCTAGGTGCAGAAGCGGTAAGGGAACAGACCGGGTTCGGCCCATTACCGCAGCGTCCCGGACGAGTTGTGGGGGGGGGGGGGGGGGGCCCGGCCCCCCCCCCCCCCCGGGCGGCCGGAGGCGACGGCAGGCGCGGG
>NZ_JAKFHA010000015.1:0-61155 GCF_021502675.1 Yinghuangia soli | reverse complement strand
GCCCCGCGCCCCCCCGGCTGGGGGGGGGGGGGCCCCCCCCCGGCGGCCCCCCCCCCCCACGGGTCCTGCTCGTTCTGCTCGTCCTGCGCGTACCGGTCGAGCTCAGCCGCCGGTCAGACCTCGATCACCCGGATCGCCGGGTGATCGACGGTGTTGAGGTACAGCTTCTCCTTGCTGTTCTCCCGCTCGAGTTCGAGGATCAGCCGGTAGCGGTAGACGCCCGGCTTGGCGGTGCTCAGCACCGTCCCCGCCCAGTAGTAGTAGACCGGGGTGAGCGGGGAGCGCATGCGGTCCGGCATGCCGTAGATCTTCAGCTCGGAGAAGTGCCGCCGTTCCGCGACGTCTTCCTCGTCGCCGAGCTCGGTGTCCAGGAAGACGATGTTGTTGATCTTCGGCATGGGCGGCCAGGTCCCGTCCAGGCGCCGTTCCATGTCCATCGGCCGCACGATCCAGTTGATGACCTGGCCCTGCTTGCACACCGTCTCCAGGCGGTTGGTGCCCTGGCCGGTGCCGCCGATGCTGTTGTCCATCATGTACATCGCGCCGGCCAGCATGCCGGACTCGGTGGCCCGCTCCATGTCGACGAGCGTGACGATGTTGAGCTGGACCGAGTTGAGCTGGCCGGGGTTCTGCTTCTCCTCGGTCGCGCTCGGCCGGGGTTGCGTGCTTGTGGTCACCTTGCCTCCTTCGCGCTTCTCCGGGCGGGACGGATGCCCGCGTCCGGCGCCGTCAGCCCGTGAGCGTGGGCGACAGGGTGGTCGGGACGGACTGGGCCCTGGTACCGACCAGGAACCGGATCTCGTACGGGACGGGCTCGGCGGGCAGCTTCTTGACGATGCCGGTCCAGTACGCGACGTCGGTGCCCGGGTAGACCTTGCGCTCCGGCTCGCACACCTCGGGGTCGATGACCACGGCGTCGATCCCGACGTACGCCTCGCACTCCAGCGCGAGGCAGTTCCACAGCAGCTTGTCGCCGACCGCGGCCTTGGTCTGGAGCTCCTCGGTGCCGAAACCGGCCGAGCCGCCCGCCTTGTTGGTGTCGTACAGGTACAGCTGGCCGGACATGCTGCCGGTGGCCAGCACGCCGACGCAGTCGACGACAGCGGTGATGGAGATCGGGCGCTTGGCCGGTGCGGGGGTCTCCCGCGCCCGCGTCTTGGCGGTCATCCGGTGCTCCTCGCGGACTCGGTCACGGCGTCGGTCCCGGCGTACCCTTCGGTCGGCGGAGCGTGCATGGGGACCGGCAGGTAGCCCATCCCCGCCTTCGTGAAGGCGTTCCGCTTGGGCTCGGAGGTGATCCGCAGACTGGACGTGCAGGTCAGGTTGACCGGGTGCCACAGCGCCTGGCCGTCCTGCACGACTAGCTTGTGGAGCTGGATGCGCATCGTGTACGCGTACGAGCCGGGCCGCGAAGTGTCCACGGTGGCCGACCAGTACCAGCCGTCCGTGACCATGTCCGGCGAGCCGTACTCGGCCGGGTACATGATCTTCTCGTCGACCGCCTCGCCGTAGATGTCGGTGATGATCGGCCCGGGGTAGCTGTACGACCCGGTCCCCAGGTCGCCGACGACCTCGCCGGTGACGTCGAGGACCTTCTCGTTCGACAGCCGCCCGCTGGTGCGCCGGGTGGTCTTGATGCGGGTGCCCACCGACTTGCGGATCTTGTCGAGCCGCCCGGCGGTGTCGGCGCCGGCCGCCGGGCGGGCGGCCAGGGCGTCGAGTTCGGCGAGGGCTTCCCGGTCGGTCTGCCGGGCCCGGTCCGACTGGTAGCCGCGCGGGACCGTGGGCGGGATGGAACCGAGGCTGTAGGGCAGCCAGTTGAGGACCTGCTCGCTGGCCTGCGAGCCGTCCGCCCAGTAGGCGCCGTTGATCGCGGTGACCAGGCCGCCGGTGCCCTGTCCGTCCGAACCGTGCAGCTTCATGTTGTCGAACAGGTAGGTGTTGCCGTCCAGCGTGCCGTCGGCGATGGCGTTGCCGACGTCCACGAGCACGATGATCGCGAGCTGTTGGGGCATGGCTCCTCCTTCCTACACGCTCATCAGGGCCGGGAGGTCGACGTGCATGATGCTGTTGTCGCCCTCGTACATCTGGAGTTCGAGGCGGTACTTGTACGGCACGCCGGGCGTCATCCAAGGCGGCACGAGGCCGATCCAGACGTCGAGGTCGAGCGTGTCGCTGTCCCCCGCGCTCCCGGCCCCGGCCTCGCCGTTCGACAGGCTCGCGTCGGAGCCGTTCGCGTGCGGGAAACCGCCGTTCGCCGCGATCGGCGCGGCGTGCTGCGGCTGCCATGCGACGCCTTCGCCGCCCAGCGGGTCGAGGAACCGGATGCTCTTGATGTCGACCGGCGTCTGCAGGTCGACGGCGAGCGCGGTCCACTGCACCGCCTGGCCGGGGCAGACGAGGGTGCACAGCGCCGGCGTGCCTTGTCCGGTGCTGCGGTAGTCGCCGTTGTCGACCATGCAGAGATTGCCGTCGAGCAGAGTGCGGGCCGACAACGCACCGATCACGTCGACGACCGCCATGATGTTCACCTGCGGCTTCATGCTCACTCCCTTCGGGGTTCCGGGGTCGCGCGGCTGGCCCGGTCGCGCACGAGTGGCACCTTTCCGACCGCCGTGCGCTCGATCGCCGGCGACAGTCTGGGGACGAACACCAGGCGGAGGCCGTAGCCGGTCTTCTGGACCGAGGCCGGGTTGGCCTCGCCGTGGTTGAACAGCGACAGGGCGCGCGGCAGGGCGTTCACGAAGATCCGCTGGACGCCGTCCAGGCCGAGCATCATGTCCTTGCGGTAGGTCAGTCCGACCACGTCGTCGACGGATGCCAGCAGCGTGATCGTCTTGGCCTCGCGGTGGTTCACGAACTGGACTTCGTGGGCCGCCTCGTCCAGGTCCACGACGCCCGCGTTGCGCAGCTCGGTGGCGAGTGCGGCGTACGCGCGGGCGGCGGAGTACTGGCTGTCGTTGATGTGCAGGATGTCGCCGGTGCGCCCGGCGAACTCGAACTGGTCGGCCTGCAGGCCGGGTCCGGCGAGTCGGGGACGCCGGACCATCCGGTCGCCCAGCTTCAGGCGCAGCAGCGGAGCCTCGTGCGCGTGCAGCCGGGTGACGACCAGTTCGCCTTCCTCGCCCTCGGCGACCCAGCGGCCGTCCTCGTCGACGATCTCGACGAGGTGCAGCCCGGGCACCGCGGTCAGCCAGGGCGTGGCCGGGTGCAGCTGCAGGCCGATGGTCTCGGCCTGGGTGGCCGCGAAGTAGCTGAGGATGACGAGGTTGGGGTAGACGGCCTGGAGCTCGGCGCGCTTGCGGTGCGGCAGCACGCCGCTGCCGTACAGCGCGATACGGAAGGTCTCCCGGGCCTCGCGGTTCAGCCCCGCGCCCAGTTCGCCGAGGATCGCGATGCCGGCCGAAATGCCCATCAGTGCCTTGGCACCGGGGTAGGAGAACATGTGCTCGAAGACCGGTGCGGTGACCGGGCCCGCACCGATGTAATTGACCCCGGGCACCTTGGCCAGCACGCCGCCGACCATCGTGCCGCTGCTCCACATCTGGTAGTCCGCCAGCGTGGTGAACAGCCACTTGGGGCCGTCCGGCGGGAAGTGCGCGGCGAGCTGGTAGTCGCCCATGAACTGCCCGGCGATGTCGTACGTGTCGGCCAGTTCCCGCAAGGCGTAGACGACTTCGAGCGGGCTGCCGGAGCTGGTGCCGCCGCTCGCGACGACCTCGAACCCGCCGCGGTCCAGCGGCACGACCAGGCCGGGGCGGGCGCCCATGTAGAACTCCCGCTGGACGTCCTTGTCGGACAGCGGGATGTCCTGCCATTCCTCGTAGGTAGCCGGTGCCCGGTCGATGCCGGCCGCGGCGAGCCGGTCCCGCCAGGCCGGGTTGAGCAGGACGGTGTGCACCATCTGCTGCAGGCGCCGCAGTTCGAGGGCCGCGGTGACGTAGTGCGGGAGTTCGGTGTACGGGGTGCGGGAGACCCGGCCGCATTCGCGCATCTTCGCGGCGAACGCCGGCAGCTTCGCCACCGCGTCGACACTGGCCGGCCGCCACTCGCGGTCCGGGATCAGCCGGGCGGCCAGCGCCCGGGCGGCTTCGGGATCTGCCGGCAGGCCGGCGGTCGCGGAACGCTTGGCGGCCGGGCGGGCCGTGGCGTTCTGCGGGGTGTGCACGGTGCTCAATGGACGTCCCCTTTCCACGCTGCTTTTGGCACTCTGGGGTACGGGAATCGGTGGTGCTGGGTACGGGAATGGGTGGCGCTGGGTACGGGAATGGGTGGCGCGCGAAATTGCGCCGGGTGGATGCGTGCTGCGTGAAATGCGCTGTTCTTCACGGCCGTTTCACCGCGAAGCGGCTCCGGCGTGCAGGAGTTCGCGGCCGGCCTTGCGGATCTCGGTGAGCAGCAGACGGAAGTGCGCGGTGGTCGTCTCGTGGTTCATCATGACCACCCGAAGAGCCGCGACGCCGTCCACGTCGACCTTCGAGATGAAGAACTTCCCCTGGTGCTTCACCCGGCTCCGGACGGCCACCTGAAAGCGGTGGACGGCTTCTTCGGAAAGCCCCGCGGGGCGGTGCCGGAAGCACAGGATGTTCGCCTCGGGCCGGTGCACGGTCTCGAAATCCGGAGTGGCCTCCAGGATTTCGTACGCATCGCGGGTCAGCCCGCACAGATATTCGATCTTCTCGGCGAACAGGGCCCGGCCGTAGATCGCCCAGAGCGCCCACAGCGTCATGATCATCGGGCGTTTGGTGCATTCGAAGTTCTTGCCGCCGCTGTCCAGTGCGGCGTAGATGTCGGGCTCCTCGTCGAACACGTAGCTGGCCTGCTGGCGGAACGCGGCCAGGCTGTGCTCGCGGTTCCGGTAGAACAGCAGCGTGCAGGGCGCGGGCACGAACATCATCTTGTGCGCGTCCCAGGTCAGCGAGTCGGCCTCGGCGATGCCGCGCAGCGCGCCGCGCAGCTCGTCGGACACCAGCAGGCTGGCGCCGTGCGCGCCGTCCACGTGCAGCCAGCAGTCGCGCTCATGGGCCAGGTCGGCCAGTTCGCCGATCGGGTCGAAGGCCCCCACCGAGGTGGTGCCCGCCGACGCGACCAGGCAGAACACCCGCAGTCCGGTGCGGGCCGCGCGGTCCAGTGCGGACCTGGCCTGCGCCGGGTCGATGCGGTAGTCCCGGTCCAGCGGCAGCCGGACGATCTGCTCCTCGCCGATGCCCATCACGCCGGCCGCCCGGGACACGCTGTAGTGCACGTCGGCGCCGACCGCGATGGCCGGCCTGGCGCCGCCGGCCAGTGCCGCGCCGCCGTGCGACCAGTAGTCCGGGAACGCCCGGTTGCGGGCCGCGAGCAGCGCGGTCAGGTTGGCCAGCGAGCCGCCGGAAGTCGTCACCATCGCGAAGCTGCCGGCCGGCCAGCCGATGAAGGAATTCAGTTCGTCGGCCATGATGCGCTCGACGGCATTGGGAAGTTGGCCGGCCTCGTAGAACGACGAGGGCTGGTTGACCACGGAGCTGACGAAGTCGATGACACCGGCCAGCGGCACCACCCCGGAGAACTGCCGGCCCATGTACGAGGGCGAATGCACCTGGATTCCGGTGGCCAGGTACAGGTCGACGATCGCGGCGAGTTTCTCCTCGTCGAAATCCGCGATCTTCTCGCGCTCCTCGGTCATGAGCGCCCGGGCCGCCGCGATGAGCCGTGCCGGATCGGACAGTTCCAGACCGCGGAGCGACTGGTCGGCCAAGTGTTTCTCCAGTTTGGCCAGGACGGTCTCGGAGTTCTCCCGGAACAACTTGGCGTCGAACGTCGCGGGCAGAATCGTCACGCGGGCCTCCCCCTAAGAGTTCGCCGGCGAAGGCAGGGCAGCCGGAAACTCCTGCCACCCACCACCGGCCCAGGACCGGGAATACCGACGGGCGGCTGTCGGAAATCCCCGGGACTACCCGCGGCCGGCACCCCCACCGGCCACGTCCACAACCATACGTATTTTCTGGCCGACTCCTCCGCTTTTTCCGGTCTGACCGGAAAACGCCGCACCGGTCGGCGCTGTGCTGCGTCTCCATGGCGCTGCGCCACGGACCGCGACCTCGCAACTCATCGCGTCACCGGGCGACTTCAGGCGGTGAAAGCGGATCGGGGCATGCCGGTTCGGCCGGCCGCGGGCGCGTTCGGGCCAGCGGCGGCACGGCGCCAGGCGGGAGCCGGCGTTCCGCATGTCCGGGAACGCTCCGTGGCGCATCGCTCACAGGTTGTGTCCGTGGCGCAGCGGGCGTGGCGAAGGGTGTTCAGCGCGCCCCGAGTTCGTGGCGGGCGTCGGCGAGGATGCGGAGGACCGCGAGGGTGTCGTCCAGCGGCATCACCGGGGATTCGGTACGGCCGGCCCGGACCATGTCGCGCACTTCGCGCAGTTCGCCGGCCAGCGCCTCGTCCGCGCTCTCGATGACGAACTCCTGCGCGGCGGCGCCGTCGTACGGCTGCACGGTGACCCGGGTGGCGGCGTGGAAGGGCATCGCGAAGTCGGCGCGGGCCTTGGTGCCGACCACGCTCGCGGTCATCGGCAGCAGGGTGAGCAGGGAGGTCTCCAGGAGCGCGTGCGCGCCGCCCGGCCAGCGCATGAGCAGCGCCGCCTCGGCGTCGACGCCGCTGGGGCCGAGCGAGCCGGCGACCGCGACCGATTCCGGCGAACCGAGGAGCAGCTGGGCCAGCGCGACCGGGTAGACGCCCAGGTCGAGCAGCGCGCCGCCGCCCAGCTCCGGGTTCCACAGCCGGTGGTCCGGGTCGTAGGGGAACGGGAAGCCGAAGGAGGCGTGCACCGAGCGGACTTCGCCGAGCTTCCCGTCGTCGGCGAGCTCCTTGACGCGGCGGACCAGCGGATTGAACCGCATCCACATCGCCTCCATGAGGAACACCCCGGCGGCCCGGGCCTGCGCGGCCATCGCCTCGGCGTCGGCCACGGTCGCCGCGATCGGCTTCTCGCACAGCACCGCCTTGCCCGCGGCGAGGGCGAGTTCGACGACCTCGCGGTGCTGGGCGTGCGGGGTCGCGACGTAGACGGCGTGCACGCCGGGGTCGGCCATGAGCTCCGCATAGGACCCGTACGATGCGGCGGCACCGTGCCGGGCGGCGAAGTCGGCGGCGCGCTCCTTGCTGCGCGAGCCGACCGCGGCTATCCACATGCCGGGCTCGGCGGCGATCACCGCGGCAAGCGTCGCGGCGATGCCACCGGTCGCGGCAATCCCCCAACCGAACTCCTCGGCGGTGTCTGCGGCAGTGTTCGGCGACGGGTGCACGGGGTTCCTCCGGGGACGGTCGGCACAGCAGGGGACGGACGGAAGGGACGTCGGTGTCGGTGTCGGCGTCGGGCGTGCGGGGGCCGGTCAGCCCTGGCGGCGCAGTTCCAGGCGCTGGAGCGTGAGCTTGAGCCACGCGATGTACGCCGCGGTGGACGCGTAGCCGTGCTCGTGCGCGAGCAGGTGGACCTCGCGCGCCCAGGCCGGGTCCAGTTCGGGGATCTGCGGCTCGTAGTGGTCGCTCAGGTCGAGGACGCCCATGGGGCTGACATGCGCCATCCGGTACTCGAGTTCGGCGCGGACCACCGCGATGGCGATGTCGGGGTGGAGCTGCCCGCCGAAGACGAAGCGGATCAGGAAGTCGGAGTCCATCGGCCGCGCGGCCGGCTCGAACGGGGACCGGGCCCATTCCAGGAGCGCCTCGCGGCCCGCGTCGGTCATGCGGTAGACCTTGGCGTCCGGACCGCGGTCGCGCGCGTCGATGTCGAACTCCACCCAGCCGCGCTCGACGAGCTTGGCGAGCCGGCGGTAGATCTGCGGCAGTTGGACGCCGTAGCCGATGTACTTGAGCGGGCCGTCCATCCACTTGCGCAGGTCGTAGCCGGAGAACCGGCGCATCGCCAGCAGCCCGAGGATGACGAAGTCGAGTTGCATGCCCGTCCTTTGACCGCGCCGGTCACTAGAGACCCATGAATCCAGTGATGATAGCCGAATAAGCTGGCCATCCAGCATATTCGGCCCTCGTCATACCCTCGCCATAGCTTCGGACTTATATAGCCGACCGGGAGAATACGGCGAGGCGGCCCGCCGCGCGGCCGGCCGGGATACCGTGGCCGCGACGTGCGGAGGATGCGACCGGGGCTGGGGGCACAGGTGGGAAGAGCTCGGCGCCGGGCGGCGGTTCTGCTGGCGGTCGCGGTCCTGCAGGCCGGACTCGCCGGCTGCGCGGACGGCGGCAAGACCGGCAAGGCCGGAGCGGGCAGCCCGGCGCCCGCCTCGTCGGGCGCCGTACCGAATCCGCCGACCGAGCCGGTCCCCGCGTCGGCGCCCGCCGAGACGGCAACCGCGTCCGCCGCCCCGACCACGCCTC
Organism: Yinghuangia soli; assembly: GCF_021502675.1. Classification (GTDB taxonomy): domain Bacteria; phylum Actinomycetota; class Actinomycetes; order Streptomycetales; family Streptomycetaceae; genus Yinghuangia; species Yinghuangia soli. Next base: position 52,782 of record NZ_JAKFHA010000015.1, on the reverse strand, counting down.
CGGCCGAGTCCCCGACCCCCTCGGCCACCCCGGCCGCCACTCCCGCGACCCGGCCGCCGGCCACGGCGACGAGCGCCCGCCCCCAGCCGCCCACCACCCCCGCGAAGCCGCCCGCCCCGGCGTTCCCGGTACCGGTCCAGGTCGGCGACGCCCGGCAGGTCGTGACCGTCCAGGCACGCGGCAGCTACGCCACCGTCGCCACCTGGCAGCGGGAGGCGGACGGGAGTTGGACCCGCCGCACGGTGACCGAGAACGCCCGGATCGGGTCGGGCGGCGTGGTGCCGGGCGCGTCCCGGACCCAGAACACCAACACCACGCCCGCCGGGACGTACACCCTGACCCAGGCCTTCGGCATCAACGCCGATCCGGGCACCGCGCTGCCCTACACCAAGGTCGGCCAGGACCACTGGTGGGTGCAGGACAACAACTCCGACTACTACAACCAGATGCGTCTGGGCAGCCAGGGCGGCTTCGACAAGACGCTGCCGGAGAGCCACACCAACGGTTCGGAGCGCCTGATCACCCACGATCCGGCATACCGCTACGCCGTGGTCATCGACTTCAACCGCTCCCCCGCGGTGCGGTACCGCGGCGCGGGGATCTTCCTGCACGTCAACGGGTCCGGTGCGACGGCGGGGTGCGTATCGGTGCCGCAGGACTTCCTGGCTGCCGCGCTGCGCTGGCTGGACCCGGCGCAGAAGCCGCGCATCGCCATCGGCTGACACCGCCGCGCCATCTGGGAAACGGTCGGCAGGTGCCGCGGGCGCCGGTCAGGAAACCTGGCCGCGGGCCGCCGCGGTGGCCCGCTTGTGCGCCTCGACCGGGTCCACGCCGCGCGCCTTGAGCAGCTTGACCAGCACCGCGACCACCTCGCGCGTGCGCAGCAGTTCGGTGGCCAGGTTCATGGCGCCGACGTCCTCGACCCAGTCCGCGAGCGCCCGGGCGCGTTCGGCGCCGGCCATCTCGTCGTGGCGGCGCAGCGCGGCCGGGAAGTCCACCCAGCAGTCGAACGGCGAGGACGCGGGGAGCACCGGCTCGGTGCGCGGGCGCGGGAGTTCGGTCACGGCGTCGACCTCACGGGACGAGGGGTACCTGCGGTCACCGCGCACTCTGCCACGGGCGGACCACGGAAATCGACACCCCCGCGGGTGCCGGTGCCGCCGCGGCCCCGCAGGGCCGGGTCCGTCAGGCCGGGCGCGGCACCGCGGCGAAGGCGGGCAGCGTGAACCATCCCGGGACGCCCCGCCGCAGCTCCTCCGGGCCGTGCACGCTGACGCCGCCCGAGCGCAGCGCGTCCGACCAGGCCAGGTCGCCGCGCCACACCTCGATGAGGCGGCGCAGGCTGGCGGTCACCGTCACGGTCACGTCGAATCCGGGGTCCGCATCGCACAGGTCGGCCTCGCCGCCGGAGATCACCAGCCACCAGTCGCGCAGCTTGGCCGGCACGTCCGGGAAGTTGAACCGCACTACCGTGCGGCCGTCCGGCACCGCGCTGCCGTCGACGCTGCGGCGCATGTCCCACAGCAGCAGCTTGGGATCCAGGTCGACATCGCCCAGCTCGCCCACCCAGCGCACGCTCCAGGCGCTGAGCGCCTCGACGACCGGGCGCAGTTCGCGGCCCGCCTCGGTGAGTTCGTATCGCACCTCGGAGCCGTCCGCGACCCGCTCGACCAGCCCGGCGCGGACCAGGGTGATGAGCCGTTTGGACAGCAGCGTCGGGGACATCCGCGGCACGCCGCGCCGGATCTCGTTGAAGCGGCTGCTGCCCGCGACCATCTCGCGCACGATCAGCAGCGTCCACCGCTCGTCGAGCAGTTCCATGGCCTTCGCCACCGGACAGAACTGGTAGTACGAAGCACCCATGCGAACAGGTTATCGCCGCGCGCCGCTCGCCCGAGGCCGGTCGGTACAGATCCTGTACTAGGCCGGGGCCTTCCCGGCTCCCTACTGTCGTTTGTGGAGGAGCGCGGCAAACTCCCGCAACAGGGCGGGAAGTTGGTCATCGCGCCCAAGGAAAGGGAACGATCGTGGGGGACACGGAAGCAAAGGGCGGCCAGGGGGCGGCGGAGGCGGCCGCGGCCGACCAGGCGTTGAAGGCCAAGCACAAGGCCATGTGGGCGCTCGGCGACTACCCGGCGGTGGCCACCGAGGTCATCGCCGAGCTGGGCCCGGTGCTGGTGCGGGCCTGCCAGGCCGGCCCCGGCACCCGGGTGCTGGACATCGCGGCCGGCTCCGGCAACGCCGCGATCGCGGCGGCGCTGACCGGGGCGGACGTCGTGGCGTCCGACCTCACTCCGGAGCTGCTGGAGACCGGCCGCGCGCACGCCGCCGAGGCCGGCGCCAAGCTCGAATGGCAGCAGGGGGATGCCGAGGACCTGCCGTACGGGGACGGCGAGTTCGACGTGGCGATGTCCTGCGTGGGCATCATGTTCGCACCGCACCACCAGGCGAGCGCCGACGAGATGCTGCGCGTGGTCCGGCCGGGCGGCACCCTCGGGGTCGTCAACTGGACGCCGCAGGGCTTCATCGGGCAGATGTTCGCCACCATGAAGCCGTACGCCGCTCCCCCGCCGCCCGGTGCGCAGCCCGCACCGCTGTGGGGCGACCCGGAGCACGTGCGCGCGCTGTTCGGCGACCGGGTCACCGACGTCGTCGCCGAGCGCCGCATGCTGCGCGTCGAACGCTTCGGCAGCCCGGAGGAGTTCCGCGACTTCTTCAAGGCCTGCTACGGCCCGACCATCGCCACCTACCGGTTCATCGCCGAGGACCCGGAGCGCGTCGCCGCGCTGGACCGCGACCTCGCCGACCTCGGCCGCCGCTTCGGCGCCGCCGACGGTTCGGGCGCGATGGAGTGGGAGTACCTGCTCCTGACCGCCCGCAAGGCGGACTGACCAGGAAAGCCGCCCCGGCCCGGCGACAAGATCTTTCCACCCGGAGGATCTGTTGCCGGGCCGCTCCGCGGTCCTAATGTGTCGCGACATGCGACGTATGACGAAACGACGCTGGGGCACCACGGCGACCGCGCTCGGGTGTTCCATGCTGCTGTTCGCCGCGGTTCCGGCCTCGGCGACCGGCGACGGTGCGGCGGGGTCCGGAGACCCCTACTTCCCGCTCGCCGGCAACCAGGGATACGACGTCGAACACTACGACCTCGCCCTGGACTTCACTCCATCCACCCACACACTGGTGGCCCAGGCCACCATCACCGCGGAGGCCGTCAAGGATCTGCGGAGCTTCAACCTGGACTACTCCGGTCCGGCGATCCAGCGCATCCAGGTCGACGGCCGCCCGGCCGCGTTCCGGCAGGACGGCCAGGAGCTGACCGTCACGCCGGACCGCAAGGTGCGCCGCGGCAAGGACTTCAAGGTCACCGTCTGGTACGCCGGGCAGCCGCAGCAGCTCGACGACCCGACGCTGGGCGTCTACGGCTGGATCAACACCGACGACGGCGCGGTGGCCCTCAACCAGCCGGACGGCGCGCGGACTTGGTACCCGGTGAACGACGACATCCGGGACAAGGCCACGTACACCTACCGGATCACCACGCCGAACGGCACGACCGCGCTGGCCAACGGCGAGCCGGTCGGCAAGCCGGTGGTGCGCGGCGACCGGACCACGGTCGTCTGGTCGATGCGCAAGCCGATGGCCAGCTACCTGTCGATGGTCGCCATCGGCAAGTACAACGTGACAAACGGCAAGGTCGGGAAGCTGCCGAACATCACCGCGTACGACCCGGCGCTCCCGGTCACCGACGCCGACCTGCACCGCCTGACGGCCGAGGCGTCGGTCTGGGGCAAGGCCGAGTTCGGCCCGTACCCGTTCGACTCGACGGGCGGGATCCTGGACCGGATCGGCGTGCACTACGCGCTGGAGACGCAGAGCCGCCCGGTCTACGACGGCACGGCCCGCGAATCCACGATCGTCCACGAGATCGCCCACCAGTGGTACGGCAACAGCGTGACGCCGAAGTCGTGGGCGGACATCTGGCTCAACGAGGGCTTCGCCACGTACGCCACGTGGCTGTGGCGCGAGGAACACGGCGGTGCCACCGCGCAGTCCGTGTTCGACGGCCTGTACGCCACGCCGGCCGGCGACCCGTTCTGGAACCTCAAGACCGGCGACCCGGGCCGCGACGAGATCTTCAACGGCGACGCCATCTACACGCGCGGCGCCATGACGCTGCACGCGCTGCGCATGAAGATGGGCGACCAGGACTTCTTCAAGCTCCTGCGCGACTGGGCCGACAAGTACAAGTACCGCAGCGCGGATTCACGTGATCTGCGCAAGCTCGCGGAGAACATCTCGGGCAAGGACCTGCGCCCGTTGTTCGAGGCCTGGCTGTACACGGCTGCCAAGCCGGGCACGCCCTGACCTCTGCCGCTCCGGTGACCGGGCGCGGCGGCTTCGGCCGCCGCGCCCGGTTCCCTGCCGGGGGACGGCGACTCGGCGCCGGTGCTTGGTACGCATTCGGCCAAGATCCCGCGTACCCCCGTCCACACCGGGAGGGCGGGGCCCTACTCTGGTTCGCCGTGACCCACGCTCAGGAACAAGACGCGCCGCCGCCGTTCGACCCCGCGGCCGCGCGCGCCGCCCGCAACGTCATGGCGCTCACCCCCGAGCGCGTCGCCGCGACCCTCGCGTCGTACGGCGTCAACGCCTTCCCACGGGACGTCCGGGCCTGGGAGGACGGCACGCTCGCCCCGAGCGAGGCCGAACTCGTCGGCCTGGCCAGTGCGCTCGCCGTGCCGGTCGAGCGCCTGATGGGCGACGCGCCGACGTCCCTGATGTCCCGCCGGCTGCGCGCCGGGATGTCGCGGGCCGACATCGGCCGCAAGGTCGGCATGTCCGAGGCCACCTGGACGCGTCTGGAGCGCACCAACACGTGGCGTGCCGACGAGCGGCGCACCGAGGCCCTGGTGAAGGTCCTCGGCGGCCTGTCGCACCGCGAGTTGGTCGAGGTCTCCGGCGGCGGCCCCGAACTCTCCGGGCACCTCGCCCGGTGCCTGGCCGACGGCCGCCGCACCGCGCACCTGGGCCCGATCACCGAACTCCTCGGCGCCCGGCGCCGCAAGGTCGGCGAGGCCCTGGAGGCCCTGGCCGCCGAGTTCCCCCCGGACACCGTCAAGCCCGCCGAGGGCGCCGAGGGCGCCGACCCGGAGCTCCCCGACGGCGCTCTGGACCGCTTCTGGTCCCACCTGGGCAACCCGCCGGCCGACCCCTTCGCCCCCGCCGTGTGGCGCCGCCCGCCCAGCCGGGGCTGACCGGGCACGGCCGATCGGACGCGCCGCGCCGGGCATACCCGCGGGAAGTTGCGGCAGGCTTCTTGTGGTGTTTGCCCGGCGGCAGTGCGCAGTTCCGCGGTGGCTTCGACATTGAGCGGCGCACGCATGCCCGGCATGCGCGCCGCACCATCGGACCACCGAAGGAGACACGCCCGACGTGAACGCCATCGACCGTCGCAGGTTCATGCAGCTGGCAGGCGGCACCGCCGCGCTGTCCGCGCTCTCGGCACCCATCGCCCGCGCGGCGGCGATCCCGGCCCACCGGCGCACCGGCACGCTGAAGGACGTCGAGCACATCGTGGTGCTCATGCAGGAGAACCGGTCCTTCGACCACTACTTCGGCACGATGCGCGGCGTGCGCGGCTACGGCGACCCGCACCCGGTGACGCTGCCCAGCGGCAAGCCGGTGTGGCACCAGTCGGACGGCACCAAGGAGGTGCTGCCGTTCCGCCCGGCCGGCACCGATCTGGGCATGAAGTTCCTGGAGGGCACGCCGCACGGCTGGAACGACGGCCACCAGGCCTGGAACCAGGGCAAGTACGACGGCTGGCTGCCCGCGAAGGGCCCGGCGACCATGGCGCACCTGTCGCGCGGCGACATCCCGTTCCACTATGCGCTGGCCGACGCGTTCACGATCTGCGATGCGTACCACTGCTCGCTGATGGGCCCGACCGACCCGAACCGCTACTACATGTGGTCGGGCTACACCGGCAACGACGGGGTCGGCGGCGGTCCGGTCATCTCCAATGCCGAGCTGGGCTACGGCTGGACGACGTACCCGGAGCGCCTGGAAGCGGCCGGTGTCTCTTGGAAGATCTACCAGGATGAGGGCACGGGCCTGGACGCGGCCGGGTCGTGGGGCTGGACCGACGACGCGTTCATCGGCAACTACGGCGACAACTCGCTGCTGTACTTCAACAACTACCGCAACGCGCAGCCCGGCAACCCGCTGTACGACAAGGCCCGCACCGGTACGCGCGTATCGCAGGGCGGCGGCTACTTCGACATCCTGCGCGAGGACGTGAAGGCGGGACGCCTGCCGCAGGTGTCCTGGATCGCCGCCCCTGAGGCGTTCAGCGAGCACTCGAACTGGCCGTCGAACTGGGGCGCCTGGTACATCTCGCAGGTGATGGACGCGCTCACCGCCGACCCCGAGGTGTGGAGCAAGACCGTCCTGCTGATCACGTACGACGAGAACGACGGCTTCTTCGACCACGTCGTGCCGCCGTTCGCCCCGAACGGGCCCGCGCAGGGCAAGTCCACGGTGAGCGTGGCGGGCGAGCACTTCACCCCCAAGCCGGGCGACCGCAGCCTGGCCGGTGCGTACGGCCTGGGGCAGCGCGTCCCGATGCTCGTGGTCTCGCCGTGGAGCAAGGGCGGGTACGTGTGCTCCGAGGTGTTCGACCACACCTCGATCGTGCGCTTCATCGAGCAGCGCTTCGGGGTGCGCGAGCCGAACATCTCGCCGTGGCGGCGGACCGTGTGCGGCGACCTGACCTCGGCCTTCGACTTCGGCAGGACCGACCCCAAGCGGCCCGCGCTGCCCAGCACCGCCGCCTGGGTGCCGGCCGACCACGACCGGCACCCGGACTTCGTGGCCACGCCGCCCGCGGTGCCGCAGCTGCCGCAGCAGGAGAAGGGCGTGCGGCCCGCCCGCGCGCTGCCATACGACCTGTCCGCGGACTCCCGCGGCGGCGCCGACGGCCGGCTGCGCGTCGACTTCTCCAACCCGGGCAAGGCCGGTGCGAGCTTCTTCGTGACCTCGACGACGCAGCCCGGCGGTCCGTGGACCTACACGGTCGGCGCGGGCCGCGAGCTGTCCGAGACGTGGGACGTATCGGCGGCCGCGCAGGGTGCGTACGACTTCGCGGTGCACGGCCCGAACGGGTTCCACCGCCGCTTCGCGGGGCGGGCCGGGCAGGCCGGCCTCGAGGTGCGCGCCCGGCACCGCGGCCGCAGCGGCAGCGTGGAGGTCGTGCTCGCCAACGAAGGCGCCGAGACGATCGAGGTGCTGGTCGCCGACGCGTACGAGCGCGGCCGTCCGGAGAAGTACCGCATCCGGCCCGGGAAGTCCGCGGTGCACGAGGCGCACCTGCGGGACAGCCGCGGCTGGTACGACCTGACCGTCACGGTGCTCCAGGCGCCCGGCTACCTGCGCCGGATGGCCGGGCACGTCGAGACCGGCCGGCCGGCCACCAGCGACCCGGCGTTCGGGCGCGGCTGACGCGCACCCGGTACACATGCCTCCGCCCCGGTTCGTCGGACGAGCCGGGGCGGAGATGTGTGCTTGCTACGTTGCGGCGTCGGCCTCGCTGCCGAGCACCCGGAGCGCTCCGGCGGCCGGCTTGCCGAACTCCCACCAGGCGTCCGGCTTCGCCGCGTCGTCGACGTCGATGCGGTCGCCGGGCCGCGGCACGACGAGCCGCGTGCCGGTCGCCTCGGCCTCCCGGCCCAGCCGCTGGACCGGTTCGGACCAGGCGTGCGGGGCCAGGTTGAACGTGGCCCAGTGCACCGGCAGCATGACGTTGCCGCCGAGGTCGAGGTGGGCGGCGACGGCCTCTTCGGGGTTCATGTGGATGTCCGGCCAGTTGGCGCTGTACGCGCCGATCGGCATCAGGGTCAGGTCGAACGGGCCGTGTGCGGCGCCGATCCGGACGTACCCGTCGAAGTAGCCGGAGTCGCCCGCGTAGAAGACCTTGCGGCGCTGGCCGGCGACCACCCACGAGCCCCACAGCGTGTCGTTGCGGCGCAGCGTGCGGCCGGAGAAGTGGCGGGCCGCGGTGGCGGTGAAGCGCAGGCCGCCGACCACTGCGTCCTCGTCCCAGTCGAGTTCGATGATGCGGTCGGCGGGGACCTGCCAGCGTTCGAGGTGCGCGCCGATGCCCAGCGGCACCAGGAAGGGCGCGGACTGCCCTGCGGTGAGGGCCAGGATCGTGGCGCGGTCGAGGTGGTCGTAGTGGTCGTGCGAGATGACCACCGCGTCGACCTCGGGCAGCATGGTCAGCGGTACCGGCAGCGGGTGCAGGCGCCGCGGGCCGACCAGCTGCGACGGGGACACCCGGTCGCTCCACACCGGGTCGAAGAGCACCCGGTGGCCCTCGATCTCGACCAGCGTGGTGGCGTGGCCGTACCAGATCGCGCTCACGCCCTCCGCGGAGCGCGGCGTGGCGGGCCTGGCGACCAGCGGGATCTCGCCGGCGGGCTGCCGCGAGGCGCGGTCGCGCATCATCTGCGCGGCGATCCCGGGCGCGCTGCCGGGCTCCACGAGACTGGCCGGCACCGAGTTGTGGAAGGTGCCGTCCCGGTACTGCGGGGAGCGCAGCATGCGCTCCAGCCGCTCCCCCGACGCGGTGCCGCCGAGCTCGGCGGGCACGTCGCGCAGCGCCCACCCGGCCGCCGCCAGCGCGGCTCCGCCCGCGGCCAGCCGCCGCACTGCCTTCATCCCCATGGGAAAGCTCCTCCTGGATCGCCTCTTCCCATTCAACCCCGCAAGCCCGCGTGCGCTTCCGCACGCGCCACACGAAACGCGGGGCGGCCGGTCGGTCAGCCGGTGAAGACCTCGACCAGCGACCAGATCGCCAGGCCGAGCATGCACAGGCCGCCGATCCGCTGCACGGTGCCGAGCGGTACGCGCTTGGCGATGAACCGCCCGGCGAGCAGGGCGAGCGCGGAGACCGTCATCAGGGCGGCGGCCGAGCCGATGGCGGTGGACCAGGTGCCGTTGGAGGCGGCCAGGTTGGCGGTGGTGATCTGGGTGAGGTCGCCCCACTCGCTGATGAAGACGGCCATGAAGGCGGTCGTGTACACCGGCCAAAAGCCGGTGACGGTCTTGCCTGCGGTGTCCTCGTCGCCGTCGTCGCCCGCGCCGCCGCGCAGCAGCATGAACGCGCCGAAGCCGAACAGCGCCGCGGAGACGAGCTTGACCAGCCAGTCGGGCAGCAGGCCGATGAGGCTGCCCGCGCCGACCGCGATGGCGACGTGCACGATGAACGCGCTCGACGTGCCGAACCACACGTAGAGCGGGCGCATCCGGGTGCCCATCGCCAACGACGCGAACATCGTCTTGTCCGGGAGCTCGGCGAGGAAGATCAGCCCGAAGGCGGTGAGGACCGCCACGAGATCGAGGTGCATGGCCGGGGCTTTCTGGCACGGGGCCGGACCGCAGGCCTTCGACGTGCCGTGAGGCGGCGGAGAGGACCACTCGGCCCGGCACGACTTGCGCGCCCGCGGATGCGGACGCGTCGATACCGGAGCCGAAGGTCTCGCCCGCCTGCGCAGTGCACGGGCCCGGCCACCGGGAGCCCGAGGGCTCCAGCATGTCGACGACCGGTTTGCGGGGCTACTCCCCTTCGCAGTGATCAAGAGTACCGCAGGCGTGACGACGGCCCGAATCCGACACCCCGAGCCCCTGCCGGGATGCCCGCCGCGGGCGGCTTAGCATGCGGGGATGGTGCACGATTTCGAACTCGCGCTGCTGCGCCGCTGCATCGGGCTGGCCGAAGAGGCGCTCGAGGCCGGCGACGAACCTTTCGGCTCGGTCCTCGCGGGGCCGGACGGGACGGTCCTGGCGGAGGACCGCAACAGAGCGGCGGGCGGGGACCGGACGCGGCATCCGGAGTTCGAGCTGGCCCGCTGGGCCGCGGAGCACCTGTCGCCCGAGGAGCGGGCGGCCGCGACCGTCTACACCTCCGGGGAGCACTGCGCGATGTGCTCGGCGGCCCACGCGTGGGTCGGCCTGGGCCGGATCGTGTACGTCGCGTCGACCGCGCAACTCGTCTCCTGGCTGGACGAGTTGGGCGTGCCCGCGGCGCCGGTGCTGCCGCTCGCCGTGCGGGAGGTCGCGCCCGGCATCACCGTGGAGGGCCCGGTCGCGAGCCTGGAGGCCGACATCCGCGCGCTCCACCGCCGCTTCCACACAAAGGCCTGATGCGCCTCAGGCCGTCCGTGCGGTGAGGCGCACCTGCGGGTCGAGGCACCAGTCCAGGACGGCCTGCCACGAGCCGTACCCGGCGTCCATGTCCAGGTGGGCGCCGCCCGGCACCACATCGACGTCCAGGCCGAGCGGCCGCCCGAAGACCTCGGCCGCGCCGCCCGGGCAGTACGGGTCGTCGTCGCCGGCCACCAGCCGGGTCGTCCCGGCCGCGGCGGCCATCTGCGCGGCGGTCGGTGCGCCGCCCGCAAAGGCCGCGACCTCCGGAAAGCCCCGCAGGACCGCGTCCGACGGCGGCGCCACCAGCAGCACCCGGTCCGCGCGCACGCCGCCGCGGGCCGCGGCATGCAGCCACAGCGAGGCGGACAGGCTGTGCGCGACCACCACCCGCTCGCCCGTGGCGGCGTCTTGCTGCGCCTTGAGCTCCGCGTCCAGGCGCGACAGCCATACGCCCAGGTCAGGGGTGTCGGGGTCGGGGAGCTGGGGGTACGCGACCGCCGCACCGCGGTCGGTGAGCGCGGCGGCCAATTGGTACTGCCAATGACCCTCGGGGCGGTGGTTCTGCCAGCCGTGCAGGATCAGGAACGCGGCGGCCGGGGTCGTCGCGGTGGCCGGGGTGGTCGGGGTGGTCTCCATACCGGAGATCCTTCCGGCCCCGGACTCATCAGGTCCAGTTAACGTTTCTGCATGGAACACATCAGCGGATCCTTCACCATCGACCTGCGGCGCCTCGGCGCCCTGCGCGAGCTGGATCGGCGCGGCAGTCTGGCGAAGGCCGCCGAGGCGATGCACCTGACGCCCTCGGCGGTGTCGCAGCAGCTGACCGCGCTGTCCCGGGAGCTGGGTGTGCCACTCGTCGAGCGGCACGGGCGCGGGGTGCGGCTGACCGGCCAGGCCCGGGTGGTGCTGCGGCATGCCGAGGTGATCGCCGCGCAGATGGAGCGCGCCCGGGCCGATCTCGCCGCCTGGGAGGACGGGCAGCGCGGGAACGTCGCGATCGGCGCGTTCTCCAGCGCGGTCGGCGGCCTGCTGCCGGGAGCGCTGACCGGGCTGGCCGCGGCGCGGCCCGACATCACCGTCGCGGTCCGCGAGTCGGAGCCGCCGGACCTGTTCACGCAGCTCGACGCGGGCGAGGTCGACGTGGCCGTGGCGGTCGACTTCGCGGCGTCGCCGGCCTCGTCCGATGCCCGGTACGTCCGCACCGAGCTGCTGGCCGACGTCCTGGACGTGGCACTGCCCGCGGGACACCGGCTGGCCGGCCTGGCCCGCGTGCCGCTGCGCGAACTGGCCGCCGATCCGTGGGTCGTGGGGGACGCACGCAGCTGCTGCGGGGCGGTGACGCGGTCGCTGTGCGCGGCCGCGGGCTTCACACCCGACATCCGGCATGCGGTCGGCGACTGGCAGGCACTGGCCGCGCTGGTGGAGGCCGGGGCGGGCGTCGCGCTCGTACCGCGGCTCGCGCAGCCGCTCCACCGGCCGGGCGTCGTGCTGCGCGCCCCGGACGGCCCGGCTCCCGTGCGGCACATCTTCGCCGCGGTCCGCGCGGGTGCGGAGCACAACCCGGTGCTCGCGGCGGTGCTGGAGCAGCTGACCGCGGCGGCCCGCACCGCGGCGGCGTACGCCCCGGCGGGCTAGGGCGGAGCGGACCGCAGGGGCTTTCGGGGAAGGCCGTTGACAGAAGCAATACGAACGTTCATATTGATTGTCATGGCGAGAGCATCGAAGAAGGACCAGATCCTCGACAAGGGGATGCAGGCCGTGCGCCGGACCGGCCTGGTCGGGTCGAGCGTCCGCGACATCACAGCGGCGGCCGAAGTGCCGCTCGGCTCTTTCGGCAATCACTTCGCGTCCAAGGAGCAGTTCGGGCTGGCGGTCATCGACCGCTACTTCGCGGACGTGCGGACCGTCATCGCGGCGACGCTCGACGACACCTCGCGGCCGCCGCTGGCGCGGCTGCGGGCGTACTTCGACGCGATCACCGACCGGCTCGCGGACCGCGGCTGGCACGACGGCTGCCTGATCGGCAACACCAGCATCGACTCGACGGAGACCAGCGAGGCGATCCGCGGCCACCTGTCCGAGGTGTTCGCGGAGTGGCACGAGCCGTTCGCCCGCTGCCTCGCCGCGGCGCAGCGCGACGGGGACATCGAACTCCCCATGGCTGCCAACGACTTCGCGGACTTCCTGATGGCCTCGTGGCAAGGCGCGATGCTGCGCATGAAGGTGGAGCGCTCGCCCGAGCCGCTGGAGCGGTTCAAGACGGTCGTCTTCGGGACCCTCCTCGCCCCGCGCGCCTGAACCACCGCTTCTGCACCCCTGCACCGGACCGTACGCACGCCCACTTCGCAAGGACGGTACGACCATGAGCACGCAGACCCACTCCCCCGCGCACACCGCCCCCGCCCCCGCACCTGCCGCCGCCCCGGCCGGCCCCGGGGCCGCCGACCCGCACCCGCGCCGCGAAGCCGCGGTGCTGGACACCCGGATGAGCTACGTCGACACCGGGCACGGCGACCCGGTGGTCTTCCTGCACGGCAACCCGACGTCCTCCTACCTGTGGCGCAACGTCATCCCGCACCTGGCCGGCGACCGCCGCTGCCTGGCGCCGGACCTGGTCGGCATGGGTGCGTCCGGTCCGATGCCCGGCGGGCGGTACCGGTTCGAGGACCATGTGCAGTACCTGGACGCGTGGTTCGACGCCGTGCTGCCCGAGGGACAGGTCACCCTCGTGCTGCACGACTGGGGTTCGGCGCTCGGCTTCCATTGGGCACACCGGCACCCGGAGCGGGTCCGCGGCATCGCGTACATGGAGGCGATCGTGCAGCCGCGGCTGTGGGCGGACTTCCCCGAAGGCCGCGACGGGCTGTTCCGCCTGATGCGCAGCACCGAAGGCGAACGCCTGCTGCTGGACGAGAACTTCTTCATCGAGACCGTGCTGCCCAAGAGCGTCCTGCGGCCGCTGGAGGAGGCCGAGATGGCCGCCTACCGGGCGCCGTTCCGGACCCGCGAGTCGCGCATGCCCACCCTGATGTTCCCGCGCGAGCTGCCCATCGACGGGACCCCGGCGGACGTCGCGGCCACGGTCGAGGCGTACGGCCGCTGGCTGGCCGGTTCCGCGGTGCCCAAGCTGCTGATCTCCGCCGAGCCGGGCGCGATCCTGGTCGGCCGGGCCCTGGAGTTCGCGCGTACCTGGCCGAACCAGCGCGAGGCGGCGGTGCGCGGGATCCACTATGTGCAGGAGGACTCCGCGGCCGAGATCGGCGCGGCCGTCCGGGAGTTCGTGCTCGGGCTGTGACCGCGCCGGCAGGCGATCCATGCCGTCCGGACATGGATCCATGCCGTCCCGGCGATCGGGCGCCGCGCACGTTCCGGCGTCCGATCGCGCGTGCTACGTTCCGGCTCCATTCGAGCCGAGGGGGCGCCGGACGTGAGCACGACAGACCGCAGCCCGAGGCCGGTGAAGCTCGGCACCGTGCAGGAGACGCTGCTGCCGACGCTGTACGCACGCGCGGTCGAGACGGCCAAGAAGAAGGGCATCCTGCACGATGCCAAGGCCGCCGAGATCGTCGCGGCGGTCGACTACGACTTCACGAGGTTCGACGGCTCCGCGACGCTGCCGCTGACCGTGCTGCGCACCCTGATCCTCGACCAGTGGGTGCTGGACTTCCTGGCCGAGTACCCGGCCGGCACGGTCGTGGAGATCGGCGCGGGGCTCAGTTCGCGCTTCGAACGGCTGGACAACGGCCTTGCGCACTGGATCGAACTCGACCTGCCGGACTCGTTGGAGCTGCGCCGCAGGTTCTTCGCCGATGCGCCGCGGCGGCGCATGCACGAGGCGTCGGTGCTGGACTCGGACTGGTACGCGCGGGTGCAGTCCGCGCCCGCGCCGTACCTGTTCGTCCTCGAGGGCGTGCTGCTGTACTTCCCCGAGGAGCAGGTCCGCACGGTGCTGGGCGGGGTCGCCCGCGCGTTCCCCGGCGCGCGGCTGGCCTTCGACACCGCGTCGACGGGGGTGGTGGAGAACCAGGAGCACCCGGCGCTGAAGAAGGAGCTCGCCGCCGAGTTCGTGTGGGCGTGCGACCATCCCAAGACCGTCGAGGACTGGGGCATCGGCCTGTCCGCGCTCGACTCGCGCGGCCTGGTCGAGCTGCCGGAGGCGACGCTCGCGCGCATGACGTTCGGGCAGCGGCGCGGCATGGCGGTGGCCCGGGCGGTGTTCCGCAACAGCGCGGACGCGTACCGGGTCAACCTCTTCACCGCCGCGCCCCCGGCGGGGACGCGGTGACCGGGGCGGTGCGGTCCTGGACCGAGTCGTCGCTGCTCCTGGCCGGCGCGGAGGGCGGTCCCGGCGACGAGCAGGGCACCGCGCTCCTGCTGCACTACGGCGACCTGCCCGCGGCGACCGCGGCGGAGGACCCGGCCGGGGAGGCACCGCCGGTGCTCCTGGTGCACGGCTACGCGGGCAGCATCGCGGACTGGGACGGCGTGGCGCCGGAGCTGGCCGAGGACCGCCGCGTCGTGGCGTACGACCACCGCGGGCACGGCGCCAGCACCAAGTTCGGCGACCGGCGCGCGTACGGCCTCGACCTGCTGGGCGCGGACCTCGAGGCCTTCGCGGCCCGCATGCTGCCGGGGCCGGTCGACCTTGTCGGGCACTCGATGGGCGGCGTGCTCGCCCTGCGGTACGCGCTCGCGCACCCCGAGCGGGTGCGTTCCCTGGTGCTCATGAACACCGCCCCGGAGCCGGCCTCTTCGTGGGGCGTCCGGCTGCTGTTCCGGCTGCTGGACGTGCTGGTCCGGCGGCGCGGCATGGGGCCGGTGATGTGGTTCGTGGAGCGCATGGTCCCGGTGCCCGGCGACGCCTCGCCGCGGGACCTGGCCCGGATGGAGCGGCAGGCCGCCGCGGTGGCCGGGATGGACCCGGCCGCGTTCGTGGCCCTCGGCAAGGCGATCCGCTCGTACCCGTCGCTGCGCGACCGGCTCAGCGCCGTCGCGTGCCCGGTCACGGTCCTCAGCGGACCGCACGACCCGGGCCTCCAGACCGCCGCGGCACACCTGGCCGCAGGCATACCCGGCGCCCGGCTGGTGGTGCTGCCGGGCGCCGGGCACAACTCGCAGACCGAGGCCCCGAAGGAGTGGCTCGAAGCGGTGCGCGACCACTTGGCCCGCGCGGCCGGCACCCCGGCAAGCCCCTGAGCCGGAGGGACTAGCTGCGGTAGACGATCACCTTGTCGCCGACCTGGGACTCGGCGAACAGCTTCTCGACGAGCGGCTTGTTGCGCACGTTCACGCAGCCGTGCGAGGCGCCCTTGTAGCCGTTGGCGGCGAAGTCGGGCGAGTAGTGCACGGCCTGGCCGCCGCTGAAGAACATCGCGTACGGCATGGGCGTGTGGTACAGCGTCGAGACGTGGTCCTTCGACTTGAAGTCCACCTTGAACGCGCCTTCGCGCGTGGGCAGTTCCTGGGAGCCGAAGCGCACTTCGAAGGAGTACTGCGGCACGCCGTCGATGAGCCAGGTCAGCTGCCGGGTGGTCTTGTCGATGCACATCGCGCGCCCGGTCATGCAGCGCGGGTCGTACTTCGCCTTGGCTTCCTCGGTGGCCGACGGCTTCGGCTTGGGCGGCGCGGTGGTCGACGGCTTCGCGGAGGTGGTCGGCGCGGTCGGCGACTGCGTCGGCGGGGTCGGCTTGCCGGACGGCGTCCCGGACTCCGTCGCGGACTCCGTCCCGGGCTTGCCCGAGGCGTCGCGCTGGGTGTCCGTCCCCGGCTTGGCGTTCTTCTGGCCTCCGGTCGCCGATGCGGACGGCTTGCCGGTCGCGGTGGTGCCCGGCGCGGTCGGGCGGTCCGTCGCGGTGGCACTCGGCGGCGTGGCCTGCGGAGTCGGCGTCGCGGCCGGCGGCGGCACGGAGGCAGGCGCTGCGGCGCTGTCGCGGTCCGTCGACGGGGACTGGCTGCTGCCGCAGGCCGCGGTCGCCAGAATCGCCGCTGCTGCGGCCGTCACCATCGCTATGCGCGTCTTGCTCACTTGCGGACCTTCCGTGACCTGCATCACTACGGGGACAGCAAACTTCCACCCGTTTGGTGTCGGCTTGCTCCACAAGGGTGACATGCGAAATGTCCGGTTCGTGTCACACCCCGGTCCGAACCCGGCGTCCCGGGAATCACAAAGCACTACGCTCTGTCACATCGCTCCCGGCCATCCCCCTGGACTCCGGGGCCTCCGCTGCAGCACAGTGCGGCTCATGATCCTTCCCAAGGTGCGGGATCCGCGCTTCATCACGGTCCGCCGGGGCGGGACGCTCAGCGATGAAGATCACCATCTGCTCGCGCTGTGGGCGGCCGCGTGCGCGGAGCATGTGCTCGGGCTGTTCGAGGCGGTCCGGCCCGACGATCCGCGGCCCCGGGCGGCGATCGAGCACGCCCGGGCCTGGGTGCGCGGCGAGGTCAAGATGATGGAGGCGCGGGCGGCCGGCGGTCATGCGATGGGGGCGGCGCGGGATCTGCGCGGCGCGGCCCGCAATGCCGCGTACGCCGCGGGGCAGGCGGCGGTGGTCGCGCATGTCGCTGCACACGAACTGGGTGCCGCGGCGTACGCGGTCAAGGCCGTCCGGGCGTCGGTGCCGAAGGCCGAGAGCGCCGAGGCCGGCCGCCGCGAGTGCCGCTGGCAGCGCGGGCAACTCCCGGAGGCGATCCGCGCACTGGTGCTCGACGACCAGCGCCTGCGCAACGACATCTGCTGGCACGCCTTCGACTGCTGAGCCGGGACCGAGTTTTCGCTCCGGACCGATCGATCTTCCGAAGCGGAATCGCTACCTTCGGTTCGTGACTCTCCAGCAGCTGCGCTATCTCGTCGCGATCGCGGAGCACGGCGGCGTCTCGGCGGCGGCCGAGGCGCTCTTCACCGCGCAGTCGGCCCTCACCAGGGCCGTGCAGGCCCTCGAACGCGAGCTCCGGACCGCGCTGCTGGACCGGCGCCCCGGCCGCGGGCTGCTGACCCCGGAAGGCGAGCAGGTCGTGCTGCTCGCCCGGCGCGTGCTGCAGGGCGTGGAGGCCATCGCCGGCAGCCTCGCCCCGGCCCGGGACCTCCCGGCGCGCCCGGTCCGGCTGGGTGCCAGCGCCTCGGTGGCGATCCACATGATCAGCTCGCTGGCGCCGCGGTTCGCCCGGCTGATGCCGGACGTCACCGTCGACGTCGTGCAGTTCTCCGACCACGCGATGATCTTCGAGGCGCTGCGCAGCGGGGCCCTCGACCTCGCGGTGACCGATCTGCCGTGCCCGGCGGACCTGGAGTCCGACCTGCTGCATCCGTACGAGGTCGTGCTCGTCTCGCCGCCGGACGTGGCGCTGCCCGATCCGGTCCCGTGGCAGGCGCTGGACCGGCTGCCGATGGTGCTGCCGTCGCGGACCGGGGCGCGACGGGCGGACTTCGAGGAGTTCTTCGTCACCGCCGGGATACGCCCGGTGCCGGTGGTGGAGACCGACGAGCGCGGCGCGTGGATGACCACGGTCGCGGACGGCCGGGCCTCGCTGCTCTGGTACCGGGACCTGTCGGCCTGCTTCGGCGGGGTCGCGGTGGTGCGGTCGTTCGACCCGCCGATCCGGCGCAGCATGGAACTGGTCACCGCGCGCCACCCGCTGCGGCCGGAGGTGCGGGCCTTCTCGAAGTTCGCGCGGCAGGCGGGGGTCCGCCCGCCCGGCAGTACGCCGTAGTCCGCCGGCCCGGCAAGAAGGTCCGGGAACGCCGCTGCAACGGCGTTCCCGGACTCCCCTTCCCCGCGGTGTCAGACCCCTGCCAGCAGCGCCTCCAACGCCTCGGCCGTCTCCGGGTGCCGGCCGAGCAGCACGGCGCCCGCCGCATCCGGCTCCGCCGCGGCCCATCCCCCGTCGCAGCCCAGCAGTTCCGCGAGCGCGTCGCAGGTCTGCGGGTGCGCGGCGAGCAGCGCCGCGCCCCGCGGGCCGGACGTGCCGCGCGCCGGGCGGGCGGTCGGCGGCCGCGCGGGAGCCAGCCACGGCGGCACCCACGTATCCAGCGCGGCGAGCTTCCCCGGGAAGATGCGCCCGGCCTCGCGGATGAGCAGCGGCGCGAGTTCGGCGCCGCTCGTGCGCAGCGTGCCGATCAGCGTCGGCAGCCACGGCAGCAGGAGCGGGTCCGGCAGCCGCCCGAACGCGTTGGAGACCGCCTCCACCACGAAGTCGGCCAGCCCGGGCACCGGTTCGAGGGCCTGCACGAACCCGCTCAGGTACTGCGGGTACGCGGGCAGCACGAGCGGGTTGCCCAGCAAGCCGTCGCAGCGCGTGCGCAGCTCGGCCCGGGTCAGGGTGCCCAGGTGGACCTGCGCGCCCCACAGCAGCGCGACCTTCGCGGGCTCCTCGGGGTGGCATTGCGCGACCGCGAGTTCCAGCTGGGTGCGGTCGCAGCCGAGCGACAGGGCAAGGCTCTCCATGCCGAAGAGGAAGCCGAGCATGGCGGCGACCTGCCCGACGGTCGCTTCCTCGTCCGTGCAGGCGGTCGGCAGCAGCGTGCAGTAGTGGCGGTACGCGGTGGTGACGAACGCCTCGATCCAGGCGGGCAGCACCGGTTCGCTCGTCCGGTAGTACGCGAGCAGCCGGCGGACCCGGCGCAGCACCTCGGGTGCCCCGTCCACGCTGCGCTCGGCGGCCAGGACCTCCAGGGCGCGCGTGCCCAGCTCGTCGGCGAGCCGGCGGCTGCGCAGGTACAGCGTCGCGTCCTCGACGGTGCCGAGCACCGACGCCGCGGTGGCGTGCGGGCTGTACGCGGCGCGGCGCAGGCGCTGTTCGAGGACCTGTTCGATGCCGACGCCCTCGTAGCCGAGCTCGATGAGCGCGCGCTGGTGGGTGCCGAGCGCGAGGTCCCACGACTCCTGGATGGGCCGCTCCCCCAGCTTCCGCTCGCCCATGATGGGCCGGGCGGCACCGGCGGGCATCAGGTACTTCAGCACCCACAGGACGTCGGAGCAGAGGGCGAGTTCCGGGCGTCCCGCGATGTCGAGGAGCGCCCGCTGCACGCCCCGGCGCTCCAGCGGGAGGCCGAGCGGGGCAAGCCGGTCGTGCACGTCGCGGGCCAGCGGCGGCAGCGCGTCGTAGCCGACCCGGCCGATCCGGTCGCCGCCCATCATGATCTCGACGAGGCGGCGGACGTCGCGGCGGCCCGGCACCGACTCCTTCTCTATGCAGGTGACTGCGGCGTCCTGGAAGTCGTACGGCGTGGGCCGGGCCCGGTCGCGCATCCCGGCCAGCAGGATCGAGGTCTCGAAGACCGCGATGGCGTCGGCGGTCGAGGCCAGGTAGCCGTTGCGCCGCGCGGCCCGCACGATCTCGACCGACCAGCCCAGGAGTTCGTCCTCGTCCAGGCGGTCGAGGACGGGCGGCTGCCGGAGGAACCCGGTCAGCCGGTCGGGCGCCGGGCTCCCGGCCGCGGCGTCCGGTGCCGCCCCGGGGGGCACCGCGGCCGGCTTGGCCGCGGTCTTCTTCGCCGCCGCCTTGGCGGTCTTCCTGGCCCCGGCCTGCCCGGCCATGCGGTACGGCGCGACGCCGGTGCGCTTGAGGTTCTTGCCCCACACCGTCGCGGCGATCGAGACCGAGCCGGCCGCGAGGCCGAACTGGGCCTCGATGGCGGCGTGGCTGGACGGGATGAGCCCGTGCTGCCAGACCGTCTCGGTGCGCGGGGCGATCGCGAACGTGTCCGTGCCGTCGACGCCGAACTCCTCGACCCGGCTGGCCGCGTGGAAGGCGCCGCACACGTAGATGCAGTCCGCCGGGTCGGTGCCGGTGGCGGCGAGGTGCTCGCGCATGCGCGTCCACATGTGGCGTTCCCGGTCCTCGTCGACGCGCACCCGGCGGGTGTCGCCCGGCGCCAGGCGCCGGAAGAGGCTGCCGATGAGGAACATGACCTGGCGGTAGGTGTCGTGGTCGCTGTCGCCGAGCGGCAGTTCGACGTACTGGTGCCACCACTCCGACCAGTGCCGGACACGGCCGTGCCGCAGCAGGTGCTCCTCGAGTTCCGCGAAGCGCGGCCGCAGGTCGCCGATCTCGACGCCTACTGCGTCGCCGTGCAGCGCGGCCTCCTCCTCCGGCGGGGCCGCGTCGGGGTCGGCGGGCTGCGTGCTGTCGGCCGCCCGCGGTTCCCACTGGAAGACGTGGTCCGACGAGCGGTCCACGAGGACGAGTTCGACGCCCGGGGTGTCCAGGGCGTACGCGATCGCCTGGTATTCGGCGGACGCCTCGGTGATCGGCGCGACCACCGACAGCGGCGCCCACTCGACCGGGAAGCCCTTGACGTCGGTGGCGAAGGCCTGGACCGCCACCGGGAGCGTGCAGTTGCGCAGCTCCGGCAGCAGCGGGGCCATGTCCTCGCAGAGCTCCAGGTAGACGACCTTGGGCTGCCGTTCGCGGAGCCGGCGGGCCATCGCGGTGGCGGAGGCGGGCGAGTGGTGGCAGACCGGGAAGATCTCCAGCGGCTCGCGCGCGGCCCGGTCGACGTCGTCGACGATGCCCAGCAGGATCTCCTGCAGTGCGTCCGGCCCGTCCGCGAATTCCGATGCCGCTTCGCTCAGTTGGCTGCGCAGCGCGGTGAATCCCGCATCGTGGGGAGCACTCATGACAGGGTGGCGATCGTGTCGCGGCCGCCGTCGAGGAACTCGGTCCAGGGACCGCCCTCGGCCTTGCTGCGCGGCTCGACGACGCCGTGCAGGTACTTGTTGATGATGGCGAGGTCCTCGGGCTCGCGGCGGGTCAGCGAGCCGACCAGCGACGAGGCCAGGGCGCGGGCGGTCAGCGCCCGGTCGCCGAAGAAGTTGCTGTGCAGGATGGCGTCCTCCAGGACGCCGATCTGCTCGGCGGTGGAGAGCGACGATTCGAGCTTCTCGTCGTCGCTGCCGGCCGCGGCCGCGGCGGCCCGCAGGTCGGCGAAGCTCTGCAGCAGGACATCCAGGAGCGTGGGCGGGACGTCCAGTTCGATGGCGTGCCGGCGCAGCAGCTCCTCGGTGCGGAAGCGGACGATCTCCGCCTCGCTCTTCTTGTTGGTCACCACCGGGATGCGGACGAAGTTGAAGCGGCGCTTGAGCGCGGACGACAGGTCGTTGACGCCGCGGTCGCGGCTGTTCGCGGTGGCGATCACCGAGAAGCCGGGCTTGGCGAAGACGATGCCGTCGCTGTCCAGTTCGGGCACCGAGATGTACTTCTCGGACAGGATCGAGATCAGCGCGTCCTGGACGTCGCTGGTGGACCGGGTCAGCTCCTCGAAGCGGCCGATCGCGCCGGCCTCCATCGCGGTCATGATGGGCGACGGGATCATGGATTCCCGGGACTGGCCCTTGGCGATCACCATGGACACGTTCCACGAGTACTTGATGTGGTCCTCGGTGGTGCCCGCGGTGCCCTGCACGACGAGTGTGGAGTTGCGGCTGATGGCCGCGGCGAGCAGTTCGGCGAGCCAGCTCTTGCCGGTACCCGGGTCGCCGATCAGCAGCAGGCCGCGGTCCGAGGCGAGCGTGACGATGGCGCGTTCGACGATGCTGCGGTCGCCGAACCACTTCTGGTCGATCGCGCGGTCCAGGCCGTCGGCGCGCTCCGAGCCGAGCACGAACAGCCGGACCATCTTCGGGGACAGCCGCCAGGCGAACGGCTTGGCGCCGTCGTCGACCGACTCGAGCCAGTCCAGCTCCTCGGCGTACTTGATCTCGGCGGGGGCGCGCAACAGGTCGGACATGAGGGGCCTTTCGAAGAGTGGGGGAAGGAGGCGGTCCCGAGCAGGCGGGCGGTGCGGCCGGGCTGCCTGGCGGCAGGGCGGGCCGGGCACGTCGCGCGCGTCAGGTCAGGAACGTCTTGAGTTCGTGCACGAGCTTGCGGATGTGGCCGGAGATCACCGGGGTGCCGAGGTCCTTGAAGCGCTCCCGGAACCAGGGGTTGACGCTGCCGCGCCCGGCGCTGGTGACCGAGCCGACCGGGATGAACTTGGCGCCCGAGCGGTGGATGGCGGCCATGCTCGCGAACAGCTGGTCGGTGTGCCATTCGTAGAAGTCCGAGATCCACACCACCACGGTGTTGCGCGGCTCGGCGATCTTCGGCTGGGCGAGCGCCATGGCGACCGTGCCGTCGGTGCCGCCGCCCAGGTCGGTGCGCAGCAGCGTCTCGAACGGGTCGTGGATCCAGGGCGTGAGGTCGACCGCGCGGGTGTCGTACGCGATCAGGTGCACGTCCACCTTGGGCAGCCCCGCGAAGATCGACGCGAGGATCGTGCAGTTGACCATGGAGTCGACCATCGAGCCGGACTGGTCCACGACCACGATGAGCCGCGAAGGCGTGGTCTTGCGGGCGGTGTGCCGGTAGTAGAGGCGGTCGACGTACAGCCGCTCTTCCTCGGGGCTCCAGTTGGTCAGGTTCTTCCAGATGGTCCGGTCCAGGTCGAGGTTCCGGAATACCCGCTTGGGCGGTACGGAGCGGTCCAGCGCGCCGACCGTGGTCTTCTCGACCTGGGTGCGCAGCACCTCGGCGACCTCGTCGACGAACCGCCGGATCAGCGCCTTCGCGTTGGCCAGAGCCACGCCCGACAAGTTGTCCTTGTCGCGCAGCAGTTGCTCGATGAGCGACATGCTCGGGGTCAGCTGCGCGGCGAGCGCGGGGTCGGCGAGGACCTCGCGCAGGTGCATGCGCTTGACGAGGTCGGCTTCGATCGCGGCGAGGTCGCCGGGCTTGCTGCCCAGCGCGCGCTCGAGCCAGCCGGCGTCGCGCTGCCAGTCGGACAGCTGCCCCGCGCTGACCGTTCCGCTGCCGGTGGAGAAGACGTTGAGCAGGACCTTCGACACCAGTGCGGCGCGGCGGACCTCGGCGGCGCGGTCGCGTCCGGTGCCCTCCTCGTCGTCGGTTTCGGGGGTCATCAGGCGGTCGAACTCGGCGGCCAGTTCCGGGTGGCGCTGGACGACCGAGTCGACCGAGGCGCGCGGGTCCAGGAGCGCCGGCGGGAGGCCGATGTCCTCGACCACGGCCAGGCTCGCGGACTCCAGTGCGGCCTGCTCCTCCGGGTCGAACAGGCGGGCCAGCAGCCGCCAGTAGAGGACCTCGCGCCGGTTCGCCTCGGGGTCCGCGACAGGTGCGCCGGCGGGTTCGTGCGTGGCCTCGGTCATTTGCGCAGCAGCTTTCCGGCGCGCTCGCGCAGCACCGCGACAGCGTCGGTGGCGGCCTTCTCGGCCTTGGCCGCCGCCTTGTCGGCCGCGCCGCCCGCCCATGCTCCGGCGTGCACGGCGACCGGCTTGTTGCGCACCGCGGTCTCGACGGCGAGCGGCTGGAGCCGGAACTCCCCGGCGTCCCAGCGGAGCAGGCCGATGCAGGCACGTGACGCGGCGACGGTTTCCGGGCCGAGCGGCCCGGCTGCCGGGATGCGGTCGGTGTCCACGGCCAGGCGCAGCCCGGCGAACGCGAACACGAGTTCGCGGTCGGTCTCCTCGGCGGTGTAGCCCTCTACGAAGACCGGTTCGGCGATGGCCGCGGGGTGCCGGTCCAGCGGGTGGACGGCGGCGGCCGAGGCGGTGGGGAGCGCGACGCGGGCGGTCGCGAAGGCGTCGGCCGGTTCGCCGGTGCGCGCCTTGGCGTCGTCCCAGAGGAGGTCGCCGCCCGCGGTGAGCGTCATGTCCGCGATGTTCATGGCACGGCCTTCGCCGACCGCGGCGAGCAGCGACATATGCGGGCGCAGGAGCTGCCAGACGCCGGCGCCGACGACGGTGTCCGGCTTCGGCGCCGACACACTGGCCCGGACGAGGCGCGCGCCGCTGCCGTCCGCGGGGTCGAAGACGGCGTGCACCTGGGCCTGGGCGGCGGTCGCGTGCTCGTGCAGGTCGATGCCGAGCGGCAGGAGCCGCCCCGTCGCGGTGCCGGGCGGCGGCGCGGCCGAGGCGCCGGGCTGTGCCAGGATCATCGCGCGCGCCCACAGGTCGGCCCAGCGGCGGGCCGGGACGCGGTCCAGTGCGGCACCGGGGCAGGACGCCGCGAGTTCGGCGGAGAAGCCGTCCAGCAGGGTGGCCAGGCGGCGCAGTTCCGGGTCCGGCAGCATCGCGGTGACCACCGGGGCCGCGTCGGCGACGAGGTCGTGGTCGATGCCCTGCCATCCGGCGCGGGCCAGGTCGCACAGCCAGGAGCGCGCGGCGGCCAGGAGGTTCACGGCGGGCGGCGGACCGGGCACGGCGGCCTCGGCGGCACTGCGCGTCCGTCCGGTGGCCTCGTCCAGCCGGGCGAGCAGGGCGTCGTGCGCGGAGCCGAGCAGGGCCGTGCGGGCGGCGGCGAGCGCCGCAAAGTGGTCTTCTCCGCCGGCCGCGGCGGCGGTCTTGTCGGCGGCTTCGCAGACCCGTACGGCCAGCGGGGTGCCGGCCACGCTGTCGGCGAACTCGGCCAGCGCAGCGCCCTGTTCGGGGCGCGGGCGGAGGAGTCCGCCGGTCAGGACGCCGTCGAAGGCGGTGACCGCGGCGAGTGCCTCGTCCAGTCCGGCGACCGGTTCGGCGAGCAGGTCGGTACGCATCACGCCACCGCCCTGGTCGGCGGGAACCACTGCATCTCGGGCAGCGGCGCGGTGGTCGCGGCGAGTTCGAGGTACGCGAGGTGCCGCAGGAAGCGGCTGAACACCTGGGCGGCGGCCTTGCTGTCGCCCTTCGCGGGCCCGGTCGCGCGCATCGCGGTCGCAATGTCGTGCGCGGCGGGCTCCACCGCGGCCGTCTCGACGCGCAGGTAGCGGGCCACCCGCACGCCGCCGTACTGGAGGACGGCTTCGGTGATCAGGGCGCCGATGTGGTTGCAGAACGAGCCGCGGGCGCCGCCGCACGGCCGGTTGTTGTTGGTGCTGCACGCGAAGGCGTAGTCGCCCGCGGCGACCGACGACACGTACACGCGGCCGGCGTCGGATCCGCTGGAGACCACGCCCTGCAGGCGGCCGTCGGCGAGCTCCACGAACGGGACTTTCGCGAGCTTGCGCGGCCGCGCGGGCGGCACCACGCGGGCGGTGCTCGACCCCTCCCAATCCGACAACACACCATCTCCTTTTCGCACGTGGGAAGTGCCTTCGCCAGAACGGCGGGACGTGTCGAACGTACTGGTGGACACCGACAACAAGGCGGTGTGCCACCGTGGTGCGGTACGTCGCGTCGAGAGAGGGGCCGGGCGTGAGCGAGAGCGTGGCCGAATTCGTGTCCACCGCGCGGAAGCGGCTGGCTGCCTTCCGGCACATCGCGGTGCCGGACACGCCGGGGATGCGCCGGGCCGCGGTGGTGCTGTGCATCGCGGAGTTCGGCGGCAGGCCGCAGGTCGTCGTGATCAAGCGGGCCTACCGCGGCCGCAACCCGGGCCAGTGGGGGCTGCCGGGCGGGCGGCTCGACGCGGGCGAGACGCCGCTGCAGGCGGGGCTGCGCGAACTGCACGAGGAGCTCGGTCTCGAGCTGGCCGAGGATGCGGTCCTCGGCCGGCTGGACGATTTCCCGGCTGCGTCGGGGTTCGCCATCACGCCGATCGTGGCGGCCGTCGACGGGCCGGTCGTGCTCACCCCGAACCACGAGATCCACACGGTCCACACGGTCGGCCTGGACCGCCTGGCGGCCCCGGACACGCCGCGGTGGGTCCCGCAGCCCGGCGGCCCGCCGCTGCTGCAGATGCACCTCGCACCGGACATGCTGCTGCACGCCCCGACCGGCGCCCTGCTGTGGCAGTTCCGGGAGGTCGTCCTCCTCGACCATCCGGACGCCCGCGCCGCCGACTTCGCCCAGCCGGACTGGACCCGACACTGACGGCGATGCCGGCCGGGTCCGGATGCGGTTCGCCGCTTCCGTCGGGTCCGGCTGCGGCGCAAAGCCGCGGTCGGCCCGCGGTCAGGCGGAGTGCCCGGGGATGACCAGCCCCGTCTCGTAGGCGACCACCACCGCCTGCGCGCGGTCCCGCACGCCGAGTTTGGCGAACAGGTTCGTGGCGTGGTTCTTCACCGTCGAGACGGTGATCTGCATGGCCTTGGCGATCTCGGCGTTGTCCAGCCCGGCCGCGATCAGGCGCAGCAGTTCGACCTCCCGCGGGGTCAGGTGGGAGAGGCTGCCCACGGCGAGCGGCTGCGGGGCGTCGGGGGTCATGACGTACGTGGAGATCAGCCGGGTGAGCAGCCGCGGTGCGACGACGGCCTCGCCTGCCTTGACCACGCGCAGCGCGGTGAGCAGGTCCTCGGGGGACACGTCCTTGGGGAGGAAGCCCGCGGCTCCGGCGCGCAGCGCGGCCACGACGTACTCGTCCATGTCGAACGTGCTGAGCGTGAGGACGCGGCACTGCGGCAGTGCCTCGGCGAGCCGCGCGGTGGCCTTGACGCCGTCGAGGACCGGCATGCGGATGTCCATCAGGACGATGTCGGGGCGCAGGCGCACTGCCTCGGCCACCGCGGCTTCGCCGTCGCCGGCTTCGCCGACGACCTCGACGGCCGGGTCGGAGCGCAGGATGAGCGCGAGTCCGGTGCGGACCAGGGGCTGGTCGTCCGCGATCAGCACGCGCAGCGTGCCGGTGCCGGATGCGCTGCTGGGGTCGGCCGGGATCATCCGGAGTACTCCTCGGACTCGGGCCGCCGGGCGGCCGTTTCGTACGGGTGGGCCGGTACGGGGATCGCGGCGGCGACCGCGAAGCCGCCGTCCGGCAGCGGTCCGGCCTCGAAGGTGCCGCGGTGCACGGCGACGCGTTCGCGCATGCCGACCAGGCCGTGGCCGCCGCCCGGCATGCGCTGCGCGGCGCGCCCGGGGTCGGGCGCGGTTCCGCCGTCGTCGCCGATCCGCAGCACGACCCGGTTCGGCAGGTACTCCAGCCGTACCTGGGCCTGGGCGTTCCGGCCCGCGTGCTTGCGCGCGTTGGTGAGCGCCTCCTGGCTGATCCGGTAGAGCGCGAGTCCGACCGGCAGCGGGAGTTCGCGGCGCGGCCCGGCGATCTCCAGTTCG
Source organism: Yinghuangia soli (assembly GCF_021502675.1). Lineage (GTDB taxonomy): Bacteria > Actinomycetota > Actinomycetes > Streptomycetales > Streptomycetaceae > Yinghuangia > Yinghuangia soli. The sequence continues at coordinate 25,612 of NZ_JAKFHA010000015.1, read as the reverse complement.
GTGGGCAGGCCGGCCAGGCAGGACTCGGCGACCAGCCGGTCGAGGTCGTCGACGCCGGGCTGCGGTGCGGACGGTGCGTGCTCGGTGTCGTCGTCGCTGCGCAGTACGCCGAGGAGCTGCCGCATCTCGCCGAGCGCGACGCGGCCGGAGGCCTCGAGGGTGAGCAGGGCGCCGCGGGCCGCGTCCGGGTCCCGGTCCAGGTTCGCGCGGGCCGCGCCGGACATGAGGTGCATCGTGGTGACGTGGTGCGCCACGATGTCGTGCAGTTCGCGCGCGATGCGGCGGCGCTCGTCGGTGAGCGCCCGGTCCGCGAGCAGCGCGCGGTTGACCTCCAGCTGCTGCTGCCAGTGCCGGACTCCGGCGCTGACCGCGAGCACCAGGATGGTGGCCACCACGTCGGAGCTGGCCATCCAGGTGAGCGACTGGTCCTCGTTGCCGTACCCGCTGGTCTGCGCGGCGACGGTGAGGACCGCGGCGCCCGCGGTCACCGCGGGGCGGCAGGCCAGGCCGACGGTGTAGAGCGCGACGACCACGGCGAAGCCGTAGCGCGGCGGCATCTCGGTGAGCAGGTTGATGGTCGTGCCGAGGACCAGCACCGCGGCGAGCACCGGCAGCGGTGCGCGGCGCCGGAAGAGCAGGCAGGCGGCGGAGAGCAGCAGAAACGTTCCACCAAGCACCGGTCTGTCGGTCTGCGCGGGGGTCGCGGTGATGAAGTAGCCGAAGAGGTCGACAGCCCCCACGACGAGCGGGATCAGCACATCGGCAGGGGTCCAGGGGCCGAGGAGGCGGCGGATCCCGGTGCGCACGGCCGGTGCGGAAGGGGCCGGCTCCGCGAGGTCGCGACCGGTGATCGCCTTGCCGAACGTGGCCATGGACATGGGGCCGAAGCCCATCCAGGGCCTCCTTCCGTGGGGAATCGCGTCTTCGAGTATTCCATCGCGCCGGGCGGGCGCCCGGACCGCCGGCAAGCACGATTCCGGGCCGGTACCCCGGTCCCCTGCGGCCGGCCGGAGATGGGACCGGAGTACTGGTCCGCGACCGTACGGCTGGTCGATGACCTCCCGATACGCACCGTGATGGCCTGGAAAAGGCCCGGAACCCTGGGCAGTCCCCTCAAGCGGAGTAACCATGATCCGTGCTTTGACGACCGGCTCCACCCGCCACGCCTGGAAGGTCATCCTGCTCTGGGCCCTCGTGTGCGGCGCCATGACGGTCCTCGCACCCGGCCTGATGTCGCGGGCCTCCGATGCGCAGACCGGCGACTTCCTGCCGGAGAAATACGACTCGGCGGCCGCGCTGCAGATAGCCGAGGACAAGTTCGGCATGACCTCGGACACCACCCCGGTGACGATCCTGGTGGCCCGGTCGGACGGCGCGAAGTTGTCCCCGGCCGACCTGCGCAACACGGCCGCGGCCGCGGAGCAGCTCGGCCGCGAGCGCGTCGAGATGCCCGAGCCCGAGGATGGTCCCACTCCCCTGCTCAAGGACCGGTCGCAGACGCCGCACGTGGAACTCGGGCCGGCCGCGCCGGACGGGTCGTTCCAGCTCGTCACCGCCACTTTGCGGGGCGGGGCGATGGACTCCGGCGTGCAGGGCGTCTACAAGGAGTTCCGCGACGCGGCCGAGGCGCGGTTCGCCGCGGACGGCCTGCGGACCGGCTTCACCGGGCCGATCCCGGACGCGGTGGACACCGCCGAGGCCAACAAGACCACCGAGATGGTCGCCGGACTGCTGACCTTCGGCCTCATCGTGCTCCTGAACGTCCTGGTGTTCCGCAGCGTGCTCGCGGCGATCGTGCCGCTCTTCGCGGTGGTGCTGATCGGCGGCGCGGCGACCGGAGCAGTGGCCGGCATGGCCCTGCTGACCGGCATCGAGCTGGACGCCTCGATCCCGTCGCTGATCACCGTGGTGCTGCTGGGCATCGGGGTGGACTACTTCCTCTTCCTGATGTTCCGGTTCCGCGAGCAGCTCCGCACGCATCCGGACCAGGACAAACGCGCGGCCGCGGCGGTCACCGCGGGCAAGGTCGGCGCCGCCGTCACGTGTGCCGCGCTGACCATCGTGGCGGCGTTCGCCACGCTGGGCGTGGCCACGTTCGGGCAGTTCCGGGTGCTGGGTCCGGCGATCGCGGTCGCCGTGCTGGTGATGCTGCTGGCCAGCCTGACGCTGATGCCCGCGCTGCTCGCGGTGTGCGGGCGCGGCCTGTTCTGGCCGGCGAAGGCCTGGAAGCGCGACCGCGAGGGCGGTGTGGCGGCACGCTGGGGCGACCGCATCGCCGCGCGTCCGGCCCGCTTCGCGCTGGGCGCGGTGGTGCTGCTGGCTGCTCTGTCGGCCGGTGCGGTGGGCATGCGGATGAACTACGACATCGCCGAAAGCCCCCAGGACACCGCGTCCGCCGGCACGGCCGCCGAAATCTCCCGTGCACTGCCGGCCGGCACGTCCGATCCGCACACCGTGTACGTCGCGGCCGCACCCGGCCGGACGCTGGACGAGCAGGGCCTCGCGGGGCTCGGCCGGGCGGTCGCGGGCGTGCCCGGCGTGGGGCAGGTGGCCCCGGCGACGCTCAGCGCGGACCGCACGGCGGCGCGCATGGACGTCCTCCTGACCGCATCGTCGAACTCCGCAGAGGCCCGCGACCTGGTGTCCGGGCCGCTCCGGGCGGCCGTGCAGGGCAGCGCACCGGACGGGTCCGAGGCGCATGTGACCGGCACCGCGGCGATCTTCGCGGACGTGTCCGAGGCCGTCGACCACGACCTGAAGGTCGTCTTCCCGGTGGCCGCCGCACTGATCGCGCTGATCCTGTTCCTGCTGCTGCGCTGCCTCCTGGCCCCGCTGGTGCTGATGCTCGCGGTCGGGTTCGGGTTCCTGGCGACGCTGGGCGCCTCGGTCCTCGCCTTCCAGCACATCGCCGAACACCCGGGGGTGTCCTTCACGTTGCCGCTGGTCCTGTTCCTGTTCGTGGTGGCGCTCGGTACCGACTACAACATCTTGATCAGCGACCGGCTGCGCGAGGAGATGGCAAAGCCGGGGTCGGCCCGGGACGCGGTGGCACGCGCGGTGCGCCATACCGCCCCGGCGATCGCGACGGCCGGCATCGTGCTGGCGGGTTCGTTCGCGAGTCTGGCGGTGAACCCCGACAAGTCGATGCAGGAGATCGGCTTCGCGACCGGACTCGGCATCCTGCTCTCGTCGTTCGTGCTGTCGCTCACGCTGGTCCCGGCGCTGGCCGCGCTGCTCGGCCGGTCGATCTGGTGGCCGCGGCGTCCGGACCGGTCCGGTCGGCACCAGCGGCCGGCCGAGGAGTCGCACGAGGCGTGGGCGGTCACACCGTTCGAGAAGTCGCCGATGCGCTGAAGGGTTCGGCGGTCTCGTCGATCCAGCCGCGGTCGAGCGTCTCGTCGTCGTCGAACACCACGAACTCGCGTTCCACCGAGAGGATTTCGTGGCCGCGGCCGGTCAGCTCGGTGACCAGGAGGTCGAGGGCGGCGGCCGCGGTGCGGTCGCCGACCGCCCGGCAGCGCTGCGTGACGAACCGCTCGTGGCGTCCGTCGTCGCGCTTCCGCCGGGCGTTGCGCGACAGGTGGGCGGAGTGCCGGACGGCGAGCGCGGCCAGCGGCCCGGTGGCGTCGTCCGGCCCGAGCAGCAGCTTCACGTGGTGCTCGAAGTGGTACGCGGGCTCCAGTGCGGCGGCGTCCTCGTCGCGGACCGGCACGGCCGGATGCCAGGGCGCCGCCTCGATCTTGATGCGGACCGGGTGGAAGCCGTCCGCCCGGGCCGCGCAGGCCAGCTCGGCAGCGGCCGCGCGGGCGGCGGCCAGGGTCGTGGCGGCGCGCAGCGTCAGCATCGGCTGGGAGACCGTGCGGCCGCGCTCCAGCAGGATGTGGGTGGCCCCGGTGCCGCGGGCCTTCCCCCAGGCGACGAGAGCGTCGACCTCGGCGTCGGCGCACGTGAAGGTGACGTGCGTCTCGAACTCCCCGGGGAGGTCTGCGGGGAAGGTGCGGCAAGCGGCGGCTTTCGTGGACACGGAGCGATGCTCCCAGCCGGCACCGACAGCGGAGTAGGCATTTTCCGGCGGGCAGTCGCCCGGACTCGGCGGCCCGAGGCCGATGAGTTTCGGGCTGCCGGGCGGTCTGCATTGGTGCATCGTCGTCAACAGGCCACCGTCAAGGAGTCCCCATGAGCACGCAGCAGAAGCTCGACGAGACGTTCGACGCCCGGCTGGTGAAGAGCCCGGCCCCCGGCGGATGGACGTACCTCGTCTGGCCGCATTCCGCCGCCTTCTTCGGCACCCGCGGCCTGGTCAAGGTGCGCGGCACCATCGACGGGCAGCCGTTCCGCAGCTCGTTCATGGCGCTGGGCGACGGGACGCACAAGCTGCCGGTCAAGGCCGAGGTCCGCAAGCGGATCGGCAAGGAAGCCGGCGACACCGTGACCGTGCACCTCGAGGAGCGCCTCGCGAGCGGCTGACCGCGCGGCGCTCCCCCGGGCGCGGCTCAGTCGACGACGAGCTCGACCGGGATGTTGCCGCGGGTCGCGTTGGAGTACGGGCAGACCTGGTGGGTGGCCTCGACGAGCGCGGTGCGCTGCTCGGCGGTGAGTGCTCGGGCAGTTCGACGTGCAGCACGACGCCGAGCGTGAAGCCGCCCTCGCCGTTGGCGTCGAGGGACACCTCGGCGGTCACCGAGGCGTCGGCCGCGTCGACCTTCTGGCGCTTGGCGACCAGGCCCATGGCGCTGGCGAAGCAGGCCGCGTAACCGGCCGCGAAGAGCTGCTCGGGGTTGGTGCCGACCCCGTCGCCGCCCAGTTCCTTCTGCAGGCCGAGGGCCACGTCCAACTGGCCGTCGGAGCTGACCGCGCGCTGGTCGCGGCCGGCGGAGGTGGCGACGGCGGTGTAGAGGCTCATGGGGGTTCCCTTCAGGCGACTGCAAAAACAGACAGATCTGTCTGTCCGGCTGATGACCGCAGACTAGACAGATCTGTCTGATATCGTCAAGGCGTGCCCACGAAAGACTCCGTCCGCTCCGCCGGCCCCGCGGCGACCGCGGCCCGCCGCGAGAGCCCGGCCCGCCGGCGCGTGCTCGACACCGCGACCGCGCTCTTCTACGCCGAAGGCGTGCACGCGGTCGGGATCGACCGGATCATCGCCGAGGCGGGCGTCGCGAAGGCCACCTTCTACAGCCACTTCCCGGCCAAGCAGCAGCTGGTCCACGCGTACCTCGACGAGCAGTACCGCGGGCAGCGCGCGCTGGTCGACGCCCTTGCCGAGGACCTGGCCGGCGAGCCGGCCCGCGAGGTGCTGCTGCGGATCTTCGCGGCGATGGCCGAATACGGCGGGCAGGCCGGCTTCCGCGGCTGCCCGTTCATCAACGCCGCGGCCGAATTCCCGGACGCCGCCCACCCGGTCCGGCAGACCGTGCAGGCCCACCGTGCCTGGTTCCACGGCCTGATGGCCGACCTGCTCGGCCGGGCCGGCGACCCGCACCCGGAGGCCGGTGCGGGCATCCTCATGCTGCTTCGCGACGGCCTCGCGGTCGGCTGCTACCTGGACGACCCGGCGGCGCTGCGCACGGTCGTCGAGGACGCGCTGGAGCGCGTGCTCCCGCCCGCCAAGGCCTGATCAGAGGGCGGGCCAGAGGCCTGCCGGAGGGTTGCTCCGAGTCCGGACGCGCCACTGTCGCGGCCACGCCTCGACATGCAGAGGAGCAAATCGGGTGATATCCCTCGAATAGCCACTGTTCGTCCTGGACGGGCAGGGCACGGTGATCCGGTCCCTCCTGCAGCCGGACGCCGCAGGCTGATGTGGAGAGCGCCGTGGACGATTACCCGCTGCTGAACGTGTTCTGGACGATGATGTGGCTGTTCCTGTGGGTGCTGTGGTTCTTCCTGCTGTTCAAGGTGATCACCGACATCTTCCGGGACCGCGACCTGGGCGGCTGGGGCAAGGCCGGATGGCTGATTTTCGTCATCCTGCTGCCGTTCCTCGGCATCCTGGTCTACCTGATCGCGCGCGGCCGCTCGATGGGCGAGCGCGACGTCCAGCAGGCCAAGCAGAGCGAAGAGGCCTTCAAGGCGTACGTGCGCGACGCGGCGGGTTCGTCGAGCCAGTCGAACGCCGCACCGAGCGCGGTCGACCAGCTCTCCAAGCTCGCCGACCTGAAGAACAACGGCGCGATCTCCGCCGAGGAATTCGAGAAGGCCAAGGCCAAGCTGCTGGCCTGAGGCATACCGCGGGCCCGGCCGGGAACGGCCGGGCCCGCGGCGTGTCCGCCCTCCGCGTCGCTCAGGGGATGGGCACGGGCCCCAGGCCCGCCTCGCGGGCCCGGACCACCGCCTGGGCGCGGTTGGCGACGCCGAGCTTCCCGAACAGGTTGGACATGTGGTTCCGCACGGTCTTGGGACTCATGTGCAGCGTCCGGGCGATGTCCCCGGTGCCCAGGCCGGTGTTGAGCAGCGCCAGGACCTCGCTCTCGCGCTCGGTGAGCCCCGGGATGCCGAACGGGCGCCGCCCCGTGCGGGCGTCCTCGGCGATGCCGGCGAGCAGGCCGGACACCCCGGTGCCGAGGAACGCGCAGCCGGACGCCACCGCGCGGACCGCGCCGACGATCTCGCCCGCCGAGGCGCCCTTGAGCACGAACCCGCGGGCACCCGCGGCGAACGCGGCCTGCACGGTCCCCGCGTCCGCGAACATGCTGACCACGAGCACCCCGGCGGCCGGGCAGCCGCCGGTGATCCGGCGCGTCGCGGACAATCCGTCGGTGCCGTCCGGTCCGCGCATCTGCAGGTCCATCAGGACCAGGTCGGGGCGCAGGCGCTCGGCCTTCGCGACGGCGTCGTCGCCGCACGAGGCCTCGGCGACGACCTCGGCCCCCGGGAACGGCACGTCGGCCAGGATGGCCCGCAGCCCGGTCCGGAACGCCGGGTGGTCGTCCACCAGGATCGTGCGCACCGGACCGGCCGGGGCCGGGCGCAGCGGCCCGGCAGCGGGGATCACGCGGCGTCCGTCGGGGTCAGCGGGACGGTGAACGCGATGCGGGTGCCGCCGCCGGCGGCGCGGCCGATGGCGCAGTCGCCGCCGAGCTGCCGGATCCGGGTGCGGATGGACGCCAGGCCGGTGCCCGGCACCGGTCCGGCGGGCAGGCCGCGTCCGTCGTCCACGATCTCCACGTGCATGCGGTCGGTGGTGGCGACCGAGACGAAGACGCGTCCGGCATCGGCGTGCCGGCGGGCGTTGGTGAGCGCCTCCTGCACGATGCGGTAGACGTCCTGCTGCACGGCCGCGCTCACCGCCTGGCAGTCGCCGTGGAAGGTCAGCAGGACGGCCGGGCCGTCGGGGTCGCGAGTGAGTGCGCGCAGGGCGTCCGCCAGCCCGTCGCGGACGAGTTGCGGGGGTGCCGCGCCGCGCACGATCGACCGCAGGTCCTCGAGGGCGGTGCTCACGTGCGCGTGCGCCGGGGCGAGCACGGGGCGCAGGTGCTCGGCGTGCCGTCCGGGGTCCAGGCGCATGACCGCGGACGCGAGGGCGTGGCCGACGCCGTCGTGGAGTTCGCGGCGCAGGTGCTCGCGTTCGGCGCTGCGGGCGTCGTCGAGGCGGAGCACCGCGTAGGCGAACGCGGCGAGCTGCCTGGCCAGCCGGTCGACGGTGGTCAACGTCCGCGTGTCCAGGGCGCGTTCGCTGTGGATGTGGAGGCGTCCGAGGTCCCGGCCGCGGCACACCAGGGCCACGTCGACCGGGCGTTCGACGGTCTGCCCGTGCCCGGCCGAGACGGTGTCCAGTTCGACCACGACGCCGGCCACGCCGAGTTCGGTGGCGGCCAGGGCGGCGACGCGGCGCAGGTTGTCGGCCGGATCGGCGGCCTCGTCGGACAGCACGAGGATGGCGGCCTCCAGGACCGCCTCGTGGCGGGCGGCCTGTTCGGCCAGCCGGCGCCCGCGCGAGTGCGACCACAGTGCGACCGCGACGTGCACGGCCGCGGCGGCGCCGACCACGAGGAGGCCGGACGCCGGGAGGAGCGGGCGCAGGACCGCGGTGAGCGCGATGCACGCGATGATGGCCAGCACGGCGATGGGCACCCGGAAGGCCATCCGGCGGGTGAGCCGGTCGAGTTCGCCGGTGCGGCCGGTGGCGCGGGCGACCAGGACGGCGAGCGGCGGGGTGAGCAGGAACAGGACCGTCAGCGGGACCAGGGCCCCGGACGGCACCGCCGAGTCGGGTGCGGAGTACGCCGCCGCGGCCAGGATGCCGCCGAGCGCCGCCGCGGGGAGGTGGTGCCAGTGCCCGGGCGCGGCCCGGACCAGGGCGGCGCCCAGCGCGACGAGGGCCAGGACGAGCGCCGCGACCGGAACCCGGGCCGGGAGCGCGGGCCATGCCGCCTGGGCGAGGACGACCGCGGGCAGCGCGAGGGCGAGCCACGGGCCGCGCCGGGGGGCGAGCGTGATGAGCGTCCCGGCCAGGGCGCACGCGGTGATCAGCGGGGCGTGCGCGAAGCTGCTGCGGGCCGGTGCGGCGGATTCCGCCGCGACCGCGGCCAGGACGTGGCAGCCCCCGGCGAAGGCGATCGCCCGGGGCGGGTGCAGGTGCACCGGCCCCGGGCGGTCGGCCGGTCCGAGGACGGCGATCGGCCCCGTGCCGCCGGCAGGACGGTCGAGTAAAGCCATGGTCTCCCCCCGAATGGCGCACCGCCCCCGCGCAGCCTGCGCGGGGGCACATCCGACGGGGGCTCATTGTCCTGGACGGGATGCGGGGAGTCTGCATCACCCGGCCACTATGTTCACCGCCCGGGCACCTGGGGTGTCCGGGCGGTGAACGGGCGGCGGTGTCAGGCGATCTGCGTGACCGTGTAGTAGACCGCGTAGCGGCCGTCGTTGCCGCTCAATTCCACGCCGTTGGCGCCGACGTTCGGGACGGCGCCGGTCAGCGTGATGGTGCCGACGCGGTCGTCGCGGGCCGGGTCCTGGTCCCAGAACTCGACCTTGAGCGGGGTCACGTTGTCAAAGTAGAAGGTGCGCGGCAGCAGGACGTTGAGGTTCTGCGGCGTGTTGTACGGCACGTCGCGCGGGCCCCACACCGTGCTGCCGTTGACCTTGATGTACATCTCGTCGACGCTGTTGTTGTCCTGGTTGTTCATGATGTTCACCCAGTTGAGCTGCACCGCGTACACGGGCCCGGCCGCGTGCGCGGTTCCGGCCGTGCCGGCCACCAGGCCGGCGGTGGCGAGCGTCGACAGCGCGGCACCGAGCACGGCGCGGCGGATCCTTCGGGTCATGGGGACTCCTGGTCTGCGGGGCGCCGGTCTTCGGGGGTGGACCGTACGCCCGTCCGCATGGGGACGGAGCAGACTGTGCCGCACGCTGCGTCCCGCCGTCCTGAGCCGCCTGTCCCGGCCTGCAGGCGGGACGTCAGTCCCGGTCGCCCGGGTCGCGGGCGTCGTCGAGGGCGTCCCGGTAGGCGGCCTCGACTGCCGCGACCACCGTGGGCCCGCCGCCCAGTTCCGCGTGCCGGGCGAGTCCGGCGCGGGCCAGCCGGTCGCGTTCGCGCGGTTCGTCGATCAGCCGGACGAGGGCGTCGGAGAGCGCGTCGGCATCGCCCGGTTCGACCAGGACGCCGGCCTGCCCGCCGTCGAGTTGCGCGGGGACGCCGCCGACCCGGGTGGCCACCACCGGCACTCCGGCGGCCATCGCCTCCAGCACCACGAGCGGCGCGCCCTCGGTGACGGACGGCAGGCACAGCACGTCCAGTTCGGCGACTGCGGCCTCGCCGTCGGCGCGCTCGCCCGCGAACGCGAGCCGGCCGCCGAGCCCGAGGCCGTCGGCCAGGGCCTCCAGGTCGGGCCGGAGGCTGCCGTCGCCGACCACGCTGAACGCGGCGTCCGGCCGGACGGCGGCGACCCGGGCGGCCGCGCGGACGAACAGCTCGACGCCCTTCTCGCGTTCCAGGCGCGCCACGACGCCTACGTGCAGCGGGCGTTCCCGCGGTTCCGCGGGCCGCGTACGGGCGCTGCGCACCGCGCCGGTCTGGCGGCCGAACAGCGCGGTCCCGACCACCCGCACGCGGCCCGCCGGGACCCGGTCCGACCGGTAGAGCCGGTCCTGGATCTCCGCCGACACGGCCAGCACCATCGCGCAACGCCGGTAGAGCAGGCGGCTGTACGCCCGGGCCAGCCGGCCGCGCCAGGAGGCCATGCTGTGCTCGGTCACCACCACGGGCGCGCGCATGAACGACGCCGCGACCGCGGCGGCCATCGAGGCGGCGTGCACGTGGGCGTGCACGACGTCGAACCGCTCGGCGCGGACCAGGCGCGCGATCCGTACCGCGGTCGCGAGGCTGACCCGCTTGGCGACGCGGCGGCGCCCCAGCATGCGGACCGGGACGCCGGCCGCGCCCAGGCCCGCGCCGACCGGGCCGCCTTCCGTGCAGGCCACCACCACGGTGTGGCCGCTCTCGGCCAACGCAGCCGCCAGCCCCACCACTTGGCGCTGTGCTCCGCCGATCCGCAGATCGTCGACGACCATCAGGACACGCAATCGCCCGTCCATGTGCACCCACCCCCACCTGAGCCCCAACGAAAACGACGGCCTCATCGTGGACGACACCACACGGCACGAGGACCTGCGCAAGGCCGATCCCGCGCGCAGTCACCGATAACGGTGACCGGCACGGCACCCGATCGGCCCGGCGCGTTCGCCGCCGCACCTCGCGCCGGTCCCGCACCCGCCGGGCATGCGGGACCGACGCGAAGGTCTTCACTGTGGGGTCCGACGGGACAGCTGGATATCCGCAGAACGACCTAAATCGGGATGGCCCCTGCCATCGCGCCGCATGGTCGCGCATGCCCCGTGGACCGCTCCCCCGGCAATGGCCACCTGTGGATGACACGCTGCGGAGGGCTCGGCGGATCACCTGCGCACGGTCGGGAGTTCAGTGCGTCCGGGACGCGGGCATGCGGGCAGCCGAATGCACCGGTCCGGCCGTCGTGGACGGCGGTGACCGGTGCATCCGGCGGAATGCCCCGGCAGGTCGGGGCAATTGGCTATGCGCGCAGGATCAGAGGATCAGGCCGACACCCAGGCCCACGGCGACGCCGGGGTACCAGCCCGGCCCGCACCAGACCGGGTAGCCCGGGTGCCCGTACCAGCAGTACGGGTACGCCGCGCTGCCGGCCTGCACGTAGCGGGCGGCCTCGGCGGCCGGTGCGGACGCCGGCGAAGTCGCCGCGGACGCGGGCGAGGCGGTGGCCACGCCGAGGCCGATGAGCGCGGGCAGCAGGGCTGCGGTGGCGAGTTTGCGACGGGAACGAACGAACATGGTGGGACTCCATGGGCAGGGGCGTATGCGGAGACGGCAGACGCCGGGGTGAAGTGCGCCGGGACTGGCAGCACTTCACGGACACCATAGGAAACCGAAGCGTTGGATTCGTGGCCCGTACGCCGAACGGGTGTGTTGCGCCTGGGATTACCGCGCGCGGCTGCCCGGGCGCTACGCGGACGCCGTTGCCGCCGCGGGCTGCTCGGCGCGCCCGGCGGCCACCGGGCGGTCCAGGCCGCGCTCGAGGTCGGCCATGAGGTCCTGGTGGTCCTCCAGGCCGATGGACAGGCGTACCAGGCCGGTTCCGGGGCGCGCCTCGGCAGCGACCGGGCGGTGTGTCAGCGCGGCGGGGTGCTGGATGAGCGAGTCGACGCCGCCGAGCGAGACCGCGTGCGTGAACAGCCGTACCGCGGACGTCAGGTGCCGGGCCTGCTCGTACCCGCCGCGCAGCTCGATCGCGATCATGGCGCCGCTGCCGCGCATCTGGCGGCCCATCAGGCCCATCGGGTCGCCGTCGCTGCCCGGGTAGTGCAGGCGCGCGACGGCCGGGTGGGTGGCCAGCCAGGCGGCGATGCGCCGGGCGTTCTCCTGCTGCGCGCGCATGCGGATCGGCAGCGTGGCCAGGCCGCGGTGCACGAGGTACGCGCCCAGCGGGTGCAGCAGCCCGCCGGTGACCGCGCGGACCCGGCGCAGGGCGGCGGCGTGCTCGGTGCCGCACGCGATGATGCCGGCCACGACGTCGCCGTGCCCGCCGAGGTACTTGGTGGCGCTGTGCAGGACCATCGCGGCGCCGTGGTCGGCCGGGTTCTGCAGGACCGGGGTGCCGAAGGTGTTGTCGACCAGCACGGGCACGTCGCCGGCCGCGGCCACCGCGGCGGCGATGTCGACGAGTTCCAGCGTCGGGTTGGCGGGGGTCTCCAGGACCACGAGCGCGGTGTCCGGCCGCACGGTGGCGGCGATGCGGTCGGCGGTGCAGTAGGTGACCTCGGCGCCGAGCAGGCCCGAGGCCAGCAGGTGGTCGGTGCCGCCGTACATCGGGCGGACCGCGACGACGTGGCGGCGCCCGGTCTCCGCGGTGGCGGCCAGCACCGCGGCCGTGAGCGCGGCCATGCCGGACGCGAAGGCCACCGCGGCGTCGGTGTGCTCCAGCTGCGCGAGGGCCGATTCGAGGCGCGCGACGGTGGGGTTCCACAGCCGCGCGTAGACCGCGCCGCCTTCGGCGAGCGGCAGGCCGCCGCCGGCCATCGACTCGTACGACAGCCCGCCGGCCTCGATGTCGGGCAGCGGGTTCGTCGAGGAGAGGTCGATCGGCAGGGCGTGCACGCCGAGGGCGGTCAGGTCCTCGCGTCCGGCGTGGACGGCGAGGGAATCCGGGTGCAGAAGCGGCGACGTCATACGCTCAAGATGGTCGGATCCCCAACTCTGCACAAGATACCTTGGGGATACCCCATCAGAATCGGGAAATCGGCGCAGGAACCACAAAGGGAGGCGGTCCGGTGGACGCGCATTCGAAGAAATCGCAGCCGTCCTCGGGGGGTCTGGACGGCACCGACCTGGCGATCCTCGCCGCGCTGGTCGAGGACGGCCGCATGACCAACGCCGCCATCGCGGCCCGGATCGGGGTGGCCGAGTCGACCTGCGCGTACCGGATCCGGGCACTGCGGCAGTCCGGCACCGTCGCGAGCATCACCGCACGGCTCGACCTCGCCGCGCTCGGGCACCCGATCAACGCGATCGTGAAGGTCCGGCTGGGCAGCCACAGCCGCGACCTGGTGCGCGACCTGTACGACAACCTCGTGAAGGTCCCCGGCGCGCTGTCGGTGCTGCACATGGCCGGCGACGACGACTTCCTGCTGCACGTCGCGGTGGAGAGCCCGGAGAGGCTGCGCGACCTGATCCTGGAGCACATCACCGTGCACCCGGTGGTCCGGCAGATCGAGACGCAGCTGGTCTTCGAGGTCCGCGAGGGACGCGGCGTCCTGCGCCGGTAGCCGCCCGGTCGGGGGCATGGCCGGCCCAGGACGCCGCGCGCCCGGGCGGTTCAGTTCCGCTGCGCGGGGACTCCGCCGTCCTCGTCGAGGAAGCCGCCGGACTGGTGGTGCCACAGCTTGGCGTACGTGCCCTGGCGGGCCAGCAGTTCGGCGTGCGTGCCCTGCTCGACGATCTCGCCGTGGTCCAGCACCACGAGCTTGTCCATCTGCGCGACGGTGCTCAGCCGGTGTGCGACGACCAGTGCGGTACGCCCGTCCATGAGCTCCCAGAGGGCCTCCTGGACCAGGACTTCGCTCTCCGAGTCGAGTGCGCTGGTGGCCTCGTCGAGCAGCAGGATCGGGGTGTCGCGCAGGATCGCCCGGGCCAGCGCGACGCGCTGGCGCTGGCCGCCGGACAGCTTGATGCCGCGCTCGCCGACCATGGTGTCGAAGCCGTCCGTGAGGGCCTCGGCGAAGTCGGTGACGTGCGCGGCCCGGGCCGCGCGCATGATGTCGGCATCGCTGGCCCCGGGCTTGGCGAACGCGATGTTCTCGCGCAGCGTCCGGTGGAACATCGCCGGGTCCTGCGGCACGTACGCGATCAGGCTGCGCAGGTCGGTCTGCCGCAGCTTGGCGATGTCCTGGCCGCCGATCAGGATCCGGCCCTCGTCGACGTCCATGAAGCGCAGCAGCAGCCTGGTCAGCGTGCTCTTGCCGCCGCCGGAGCGGCCCACCAGGCCGAGCTTGGAACCGCTCGGCACGGTCAGGTCCAAGCCCGCGAACAGCGGCGGCGCGCCGCCGTGCGCGAACGTCACGGCGTCGAACCGCACGTCGGCCGCGGCCGGGCGCAGCGGTTCGGGGACCGGCGGGTCGACGACCGTGGGCGGTTCGAGGAGGAGTTCGGTGAACTGCGCGGCCTCGGTGAGCGAGCTCTCAAGGCGCCGGTAGATCTGGTTGAACTCGAACATGATCCGGGTGGCGTTGGTGTAGTACGTGAACGCGACGATGGTCGCCTCCACGCCGAGCCCGCCGCCCAGCGTCACGGCGAGCAGCAGCCCGAGGGAGTTCGCGAGCACCGACAGCGGCGCGACGATGGTGTCGATGCGCAGGTTGCCGTAGTCCCAGGAGCGCAGCGACAGCCGGCGGCTCTCCGCGACGCGGGACTTGTGCTCGGCGGCCTCGTGCTCCTCGGCCGCGAAGGCGCGGACCGTCTCCATGTTCATGATGCTGTCCGCGACGTGCCCGGAGACCCGGGCGATCGCGGCCTCGCGCTGGTCGACGAGCTTCTGGCGGCGCCGGATCAGCGGGGCGATGACGAACGCGGTGACGGCCAGCATGCCGACGAGCACGGCGACCAGGATCGGGTTGTAAAACCACAGGATGACGGACGCGAAGCCCAGCGGGATCAGGTTCGCGACGACGGCGAAGGCGAGGGTGTCGACGAACTCCTCGTAGCGCGACGCGAAGCTGAGCACCCGTTTGGTGAGCGAGCCGGCGAAGTTCTCGTGGAAGAACGCCGCGTCCTTGGCGAGGAGTTCGTCCATGCCGAAGATGTAGAGGCGCTCCATGCCCAGGCCGTCGGTGCGGTTGATGCAGTGCAGCCCGACGCGCCAGAAGACCTCGCCGAGCAGGCCCATCGCGGCGAAGCCGGCGACGTACCAGAGCACCGAGTCGCCGCCGTCGGCGAGATGGGCGACGAGCGCGGCGACGAACAGCGGGGCGATGTAGAAGAGGCAGACGTTGCCGATGGCCGGGCACAGCAGTGCCGGCACCGAGAACTTGCGGTTGCGTTTGAGTTCTCTGCCGTAGTGGCGCAGGGCCAGCAGCACGGCGGACTTGCGTTGCGGGGATGCGGATTCGAGGCCCTCGGCAGCGGGCGCGGACACTCGTCCCCCTCACGGTGGTGTGGGATGGCGGTGTGTCCATGCTGCCGCACGGCAACCAAATAGACGATCGATTATCGGGCGCCGGGAACCGGTGGACGTTCCCGCCGCAGCGTCAGCCGAGGCGGGCGATCCCGGCAGGCTCGGCGATCGGCAGGCGGGCGCACCGGCGGCAGGCCCGGGCCGAGCCCGCGACCAGTGCATGTGACGCGGCGGCGAGTGCCCCTGCGCCCGCCACGATCACCCAATCGGCCGACATCAGCGACGTGATGGCCAGGGTGAGTGCCGCCGCGGCCGTGCAGACGCTGGCTGCGGTGCCGGTCCACGCCATGGCCTTGGGGAGCCACTGCGGCGTACCGGCCCGGCGCACGAGGCTGCCGGTGACGGCCAGCGCGATCGCCGCCGCGAAGACCGCGAGGCACGCCGCGGCCGCCAAGTGGACGGCGAGCAGTTGTGCGGCCTGGTGTGCGGGATGCGCGGGCTCTCGGGCGGTGTCCACGAGCAGCCAGGCCCCGGCCAGGAAGGGCGCGGTGCGGACGACGGACCGTGCGGTGTGCCGGGCCTGAGCAACCGTCAGCTCACGCTGGCAGCTCGGCGCGAGGTCGTCCGGGCTGCTGAACTCGTCCAGCGCGTGCTGCAGGGCCTCCTCGCGCCTCAGGCCCTCGTCTTCGTACGCCGCGACGGTGTCCTCGAAGCCCCCGCGGACCTCCTCGACCAGGCGGGCCTTGGCGGCCCGGGGCCCGTGCAGCGCGCCGTCGAGTGCGGCCGCATACCGCGCGACCGGATCCGCACCGGACTCCCCGACGGACTCGGGGACTGACTCGGGGACGGCCGCAACCGCCTTGCGCCGGGACCTCACGTGGCCGGCCTGACGTGCCCGGCCGGATCGAGCACCGAGCCGATCGCGGCGGTGAACTCCCGCCAGGAGGAACGCTCTTCGGCGAGACTCGCGCGCCCCGCGTCGGTCAGGTGGTAGGCGCGGCGGCGGCGCTCGCCGACCGCGTCCCAGTCGCTGCCGAGCAGCCCGACGCGCTCCAGGCGGTTGAGCGCCGGGTAGATCGTGCCGGTCCGCAGATCGAGCACGCCGCCGCTGCGCTCGCGGACCGCCGTGATGATCGCGTAGCCGTGCAGGGGGCCTTGCTCCAGCACCGCGAGCAGCAGCCCGTCGAGGTGCCCGCGCACCGCATCCGCCTTCATGAGTAGGCAGCCTACCTAATCGAGGCGTAGCCGTGCTATCTATTGGCAGCCAACATATCGAGGCATGGAGGAACCCGCGATGACCAAGTTCTTGCTGTCCGTCCACGTACTCGCGGCGATCCTGGCCATCGGCCCCATCGCGGTCGCCGCCTCGGTCTTCCCCCGCTTCGCCGGCCCGGCCGCCGCCGACGAACGCGCCGCCGCGGTGGCCGCGTTCCTGCACCGGATCTGCCGCGGCTACACCTTCGTGGGCATAGCGGTCCCGGTCTTCGGCGTGGGCACCGCCCTGCAACTCGGTGTGCTGGGCGACGCCTGGCTGATCGCCTCCATCATCCTGACCACCGCAGCCGCGGCCTTGCTGGTGGGCGCCATCCTCCCCGCCCAGCAACGCCTCCTCGCCGCGCCCGCACCCTCCCCCGCGGACGCAGCCCCCGAACCCCCGCACACCGCAGCCCGCCTCGGCATGCTGACCGGCACGTTCAACCTGCTGTGGGCAGTGGTAGTCGTCCTGATGATCGTCCGCCCCGGCTCCACCACCGGAGCCTGACGGCCGCGCCGGTCAGCGGCGGTGGACGGTTCGGGGGCCCAGGGGGATCGCGTCGTGGGCGGTGATGCGGGTGCGGAGTTCGCGGTCGGCGGTGATGACGGCGATTCGGCGGTCGGGGGACGCGGTGCGAGCAGCTGCGACGATGCGGACGATTTCGTCGTCTCCGCTGCCGGGTGCGGTGGCGACCGCGACGTCGGGGACGCCGGTCAGGCCGCGGGCGGCGCCTTCGACCACCAGGACGATGTGGAGCGGGCCTTCGGTGGCCCAGGCCGGGGTGCCGGCGGATGCGGCCAGGCCGTCGCTCGCGTAGCGGACAAGGGCATCGCGCAGGCGGGTGGCCGCGCCGAGGCGGTCGCGCCACCAGCCGTCCGGCACCGAGCCGACGACGTTGGCCGCGTCCACCACGAGCAGGGGGTCTTCGTCGCTCACCACCCCAGAACATCACATGGGGCATGAATCGTGCAGCCTGCTGTCCACAGGTTGCGGCTGACGCCACGTCATACGGGCCGGGCCGCACGGTCCGGCATGGAAGCGTGCCTTAACTCTGCCGGAATCGGGCAATGCCCCACGGCCGCGCCCCTCGCAATGATGGCAGGGCGGGCGGCGCACAGCCGACCCGCGGGGGCGATCGGGGAGGGGTATGCCGGGGATGGCGGACGCAGTCTCGCGGACGGGGTGCGCAACCGGGTGGCCTCCCGATGATCCGGGTCGGGGATGATCCGCGTTCGCTAGAGTGCGGGCCGACCGAGGACGGGCGTACCGGGCGAACCGGCCGCGCCGAAACGTTTCTCGGGACGATGCGGCGCCGACCGGCGCCCGCGCGGGAACCGCGCCTGCGGGTTCCCGGGCCGAGACGAAAGGGGGACGGGTCGTGCCCGCTCCGCGTCTGAGCACCACCCCGCTGCCGGGAATCGGCGTCAAGTACGACCTGACCACCCGCGAGCACAAACACCTGTCCGTCGTGGCGCACCGGGACGGCACCCGCACGCTGAACACCTACCGGTCGGACGACCCGGACGCCTGCTCGCTGTCCGTGAAGCTGACCGCGGGCGAGGCGGAGGCGCTGGTCGATGCGCTGATGCCGGCCCACCACAGCCCCAACCTGCTGCACACCACCGGACTCGGCCTGGTCGCCGAGCGCATCGAGATCGCCTCGACGTCGCACTGGAACGGGCGCGTGCTCGGCGACACCCAGATGCGCAGCGCGACCGGCGTCTCCATCGTCGCGGTGCTGCGCCGCACCGACGCCATCCCGTCGCCCGCCCCGGACTTCCGGCTGGCCGGCGGCGACACCCTCATAGTCATCGGCACCCGCGAAGGCGTGGACGCCGCCGCGGCCATCCTGGAAAGGGAGTGAGCGCGTGCACGGAGCTGTCTTCCTGATCGAATTCGGCGGCATCCTCCTCGCCCTCGGCCTGCTCGGCCGCGTCGCGGGACGTATGCGCTTCTCCCCCATCCCCCTCTACCTGCTTGCCGGGCTGGCGTTCGGCACCGGCGGACTGCTGCCGCTGGGCGCCAGCGAGGAGTTCGTGGCCATCGGCGCCGAGATCGGCGTCATCCTGCTCCTGCTGATGCTGGGGCTGGAGTACACCGCGTCCGACCTGGTGACCAACCTGAAGACGCAATACCCGGCCGGCATCGTCGACTTCTGCTTCAACGCGCTGCCCGGTGCGGCGATGGCGCTGCTGCTGGGCTGGGGTCCGGTGGCCGCGGTGGTGCTGGCCGGCGTCACCTGGATCTCGTCGTCCGGTGTGATCGCGAAGGTACTCGGCGACCTGGGCCGCGTGGGCAACCGGGAGACCCCGGTGATCCTGAGCATCCTGGTCCTCGAGGACCTCGCGATGGCGGTCTACCTGCCGATCGTCACCGCGCTGCTGGCCGGCGTCGGCCTGGCGGCGGGCAGCCTGACGCTCGCCATCGCGCTGTCGGTGGCCGGGCTGGTGCTGTTCATCGCGGTGCGCTTCGGGCGGCTGATCTCGCGCTTCGTCTCCAGCGACGACCCGGAGAAGCTCCTCCTGGTGGTACTCGGCCTCACCCTGCTGGTGGCCGGGATCGCGCAGCAGCTGCAAGTGTCGGCCGCGGTCGGCGCGTTCCTGGTCGGCATCGCGCTGTCCGGCGAGGTCGCCGAGGGTACGCACGCACTGCTCAGCCCGCTGCGCGACCTGTTCGCCGCGGTGTTCTTCGTCTTCTTCGGACTGCACACTGACCCGGCCAGCATCCCGCCGGTGCTGCTGCCCGCACTGGCGCTCGCCGTGGTGACCGCGGGCACGAAGATCGCCACCGGTTACTGGGCGGCCCGGCGCGCGGGCATCTCGGTGCGCGGACGCTGGCGGGCCGGCGGCGCGCTGGTCGCGCGCGGCGAGTTCTCCATCGTCATCGCCGGGCTCGCGGTGACCGCGGGCATCGAGCCGGAACTCGGTCCGCTGGCCACGGCGTACGTGCTGATCCTCGTGGTGATCGGTCCGCTGACCGCGCGCTACACCGAGCCGGTCGGGATGGCTTTGTCCGCCCGGTTCCGCAAGCCCGCGCCGGCGCCCGATGCGGCCAGGGCCGCGGCAACTGCGCCTGCCGCCAAGGCCGGCGAGCCGGCCGTGGCCATTCCGGCCCAGGGCCAGGCACCGGCCGAAGCCGAGGCCGACGGGGAACTCGCCCCGCCGCGCTGACCGTGGCCGCCGCACACCCTCTCGCCCCGCGCGTCAGCCGCGCGGGGCGAGTGTGCCGTGCAGGACCAGGTCGGTGAGCGAGTCGACGAGGGCGTCCAGGTCGTCGACGTCGCGGATGCACAGCGCGAAGATCGCCGCGCCCGCGATGGTGTCGAAGAGCGTGTCGGGATCGGTCCCGGGACGCGCCGCCCCGTCCGCGACGGCCTGCGGCAGCAGGTGGGTGAGGCTGCCGCGGGCCGCGGTCTCCAGGCGGGCCGCAAGAATCTGCTGGAGCGCCGGGTCGGAGCGGATCTCGGCCATGAGCCCGGGGATCGCCGCCCGCGTGGCGGGCTCGGCGAACATGTGGACGGCGCCGTGCACCATCGCCGCGACCTCCGCGGCGAAGTCGCCGTCGGGCCGCGGGCGCGCGTCGACGCCCACGAAGACCGCCTCGTGGACGAGGTGCGCCTTGGACGGCCAGCGCCGGTAGATGGCCGGGCGGCTCACCCCCGCGGTGGTGGCGATGAGGTCGATCGAGACCCCGGCGTAGCCATGCCGGATCAGCAGCTCGCGGGTCGCCGCCAGCACATTTTCGTCGATCTGCGGGTCGCGGTGCGGGCCGTGCCGGCGGCGCGCGCGAGCGGGCGGCGTCGTCATCTCCGGCTCTCCACCCTCATTTCCTTGCTTTGGTTAAGTAGCTCGGTTAGCTTGCCACAACGCTTGTCGTTCCAGTGTGTAACGACAAGCGCGTCGACTGATCGGTGCAGTCAGGTTCCGTTCAGTCCGGTTCGACCGACCGAGAGGCTTGGTGGCATGGCCATGGGGAAGTCCGTCGCGGCAGAGGCGTGGGTCGCGGAGCGCACGGGAAAGCCGTCCGAGGTGCTGGTGCGGCGCGCGTTCGAGGTCCGCGAGCCGGGCCCGAACGAAGTCCGGCTCGTCAACGAGGCGTTCTCCCTCAACTTCAACGACATCGACTGCATATACGGCCGCTACGCGACGGTCCCGGTCTCGCCCCCGTTCGTCCCCGGCATGGAGGCGGTCGGCGTGGTCGAGGCGGCCGGCCCGGGCGCCGAGGACCTGATCGGCACGCGCGTCGTCGGCATCCCGACCGGAGCGCTCGGCGGCTACAGCACGCACGTCGTGTGCCCGGTGTCGATGACCCTCCTGGTGCCCGAGCATGTCGCGGGCGAGACCGCGGCGGCGATGCACTACCCGTTCCACCTCTCCTGGCTGGGCCTGTACGAGCGCGGCAAGCTGCAGCGCGACGAGACGCTGCTGGTCACCGCGGCCGCGGGCGGCGTCGGTTCGGCCGCCGTGCAGCTGGGTCGGCTCGCCGGAGCGCGGGTGATCGCCCTCGCGGGCGGCCCCGAGAAGGCCGAGGTATGCCGCGAGCTGGGCGCCGACCTGGCGATCGACTACCGCGCCGAGGGCTGGGTCGAGAAGGTCAACGAATTCACCGGCGGCGACGGCGTGGACGTCGCCTTCGACCTGGTCGGCGGCCAGGTCACCACGGACATCTTCCGGACCATGGGCTTCGGCGGCCGGCACCTGATCGCGGGCTACTCCTCCGGGATCGAGCAGGAGCACAACGCGTCGTTCGACCCGTGGCGCATGGTCTACGGCAACTTCTCCCTGGTCGGCGTCGCCCACCTCTACTCGGACGACCCGGTCGCGCAGTGGCGCCGCACCGGCACCCGGCCCACGCTGCGCAGCCACGGCATCAAGGTGCACGCCGACATCCTGCGCCTGCTGGACGAGGGCAAGATCGCCCCGGTGATCGGCCGCCGGGTCGACTTCGCCGACCTGCCCGACGCGATCGACGCCTTGGAGGCGCGCAACACGCACGGCAAGGTCGTGGTCGGCAACCTGCCTGCGGTGTAGGCGACTTCGCGGCACATCCGGCCTCCGGCCCCGACGTCCCCGTCGGGGCCGGAGCCGTTCCCGGGTCAGAGGTACGACCGGATCAGCCGCGCCAGATGTGTCCCGGCCGCGTCCAGCGGCGCCGTGCTCCGGGTGATCTGGGCCGTCATCTCGGCCCCTTCCAGCGTGCTGACCACCGTGTGCGCGAGCTCGTCCGCGGTCTCCTCGTCGATGCCGGACGCGACCAGCTTGCCGCGCACGATGCCGTGCCAGTTCGCGAAGGCCCGCTCCGCGGCGTCGCGCACCTCCGGGAGCCGGCGGGAACTCGCCAGCGCCGCCGTGGTGACCGGGCAGCCGTCCTGCCAGTCCGACGCGCGCATCCCGTCGGCGAGTTCGCGCGTGCAGGCGGCGATCGCCTCGGCCGGGTCGTCCACCCGCGCCAGCACGCCGCGCAGCAGCTCCGCGAACTCGCGGTCGCCCTCGCCGATCGCCTCGACCGCCAGCTCCAACTTCCCGCCGGGAAAGAAGTGGTAGACCGAGCCCAGCGTCGCCTGGGCCTCCCGGGAGATCTCCTTCAGCCCGGTGCCTTCGTACCCGTGCCGCTGCATGAGCCGGGACGTGGCCTGGACGATGCGCTCCCGGGTGCCGACCTCGTGCTTCGCCTTCATGGGCCCAGAGTACTGGATAGAGCGTTCGTTCTAGTGACGTGCTACGGTCCTGTCACCGGATAGAACGTTCGTTTTAGAACCGAGGAGTGCCATGACCGCGCGATCCGTCACCGTCATCGGCCTGGGCCCCATGGGGCAGGCAATGGCCGCCGCGTACCTCGACCGCGGGTACGAGGTGACCCTGTGGAACCGCACACCCGCCCGCGCCGAGGCCCTCGTGGCACGCGGCGCCCGACTCGCCGCAACCGTCGAAGAGGCCCTGCAGGCCAATGAATTGGCGGTGCTGAGCCTGACCGACTACGCCGCGGTGGACGCGATTCTCGGCCAGGCGCCGCACGCCCTGAAAGGCCGGACCGTCGCCAACCTCACCTCCGACACGCCGGCCCGGGTCCGGGAGGGCGCGGAATGGCTCGCCGTGCACGGCGCCGTCCAGATCACCGGCGGGGTCCAGGTTCCGCCGCCGGGGATCGGCAGCCCGGACTCGGCCACGTACTACAGCGGGCCGGCCGATGCGGTCGAGGCGCACCGCGCCGCCCTCGAAGTCCTCACGTCCGTCGACTACTTGGGCGAGGACTCCGGGCTGGCGGCGCTGTACTACCAGATCGGGATGGACATGTTCTGGACCGGGCTCGTCGGCTACCTGCACGGGCAGGCGGTGGCGCGGGCCAACGGCATCTCGGCCGAGCAGTTCCTCGCCCACGCGGTGAAGACCATGGACTTCAAGTACTTCCTGGAGTTCTACGCACCGCGCATCGATGCGGGCCACCACGAAGGCGACGTCGACAACCTGGCCATGGGCGTGGCGAGCCTGGAGCACGTGGTGCACACCGCGGAGGCGTCCGGTGTCGACGCGTCGCTGCCCACGGCCGTCCTCGACCTGTTCCGCCGCGGCGTCGCGGCGGGCCGGGAGCGCGACAGCCTGACCAGCCTGACGACCCTGCTGGAGCGGTGACGGCAGGGAGCGGCGACAGCAGCGACTAGTGACAGCAGGGAAAGGTGGCAGCAGGGAAATCCGGGTGACCGCCGGGCAGTCCGTGATCTAGGTTTGCCGTATGAATGCGACTCTCCCCCGAAGCGACAGGCGGTGCCCGGTAATCGGCGCGCGCCCGCGGGGCGCGCATTCTTCCGCCGGCCGCCGGTGCAAGGGCCACGGTCGTTGGCCCGATCACGCCGGATCGCCGCGCAGCTGAGCCACGCGCGTCGATAGCCGGGCAGCGACTTCCGCTGCCCGGCTTCGCCGCGTCCGCCTCATGCCCGCGCGTACGGCGTCTCCGTACGCGCATCTCCCCCTGCCTGCCCGGCGATCGAGGGCGCAGTCCGCCATGCCGTCCCCCTTCCGGGGGCGCTGCGGGCTGCCGCCATGCCCGGCACGTTCCCGCATGTCCGCATGCTTATGAGGAAGGCGAACCACCATGACCACGACCGCGCGCAACCTGGCCCGGATCCGGAACATCGGCATCATGGCGCACATCGACGCGGGCAAGACGACCACGACCGAGCGGATCCTCTTCTACACGGGCGTGTCGTACAAGGTCGGCGAGGTGCACGAAGGCACCACGGCGATGGACCACATGCCGCAGGAGCGCGAGCGCGGCATCACCATCACCTCCGCGGCGACCACATGCCATTGGGCGCTGGACGGTGCCGACCACGTCGTCAACATCATCGATACGCCCGGCCACGTGGACTTCACCGTCGAAGTCGAACGCTGCCTGCGCGTGCTGGACGGCGCGGTCGCCGTGTTCGACGGTGTCGCGGGCGTGGAGCCGCAGTCCGAGACGGTGTGGCGGCAGGCCGACCGGTACCACGTGCCGCGGATCTGCTTCGTCAACAAGCTCGACCGGCCGGGCGCGGACTTCCTGCGCTGCGCCGACATGATCGGCACACGCCTGGGTGCGGTCGCGCTCGTCGTCCAGCTCCCGATCGGCGCGGAGGCGGACTTCCGCGGCGTGGTCGACGTGATCGCGCAGCGCGCCTTGGTGTGGCCTGCCGATGCGAAGACCGGGGACGCGTACGAGGTTTCCGGCATCCCGGAGGCGTACGCGGAGGCCGCGGCCGCGGCCCGGGCCGCACTCCTGGAGACCCTCGCCGAGCACGATGAGGAGTTCCTGGAGCTGTACCTGGGCGGCACCGACCCCGCCGAGGCGCAGATCCATGCCGCGGTGCGCCGCGTCACGATCGCGTCCGGCCGCGGGGACGGCGTCACCGTCACGCCCGTCCTGTGCGGGACGGCGTTCAAGAACAAGGGGGTGCAGCCGCTGCTCGACGCCGTCGCACGCTACCTGCCGTCGCCGCTGGACGTGGGCGCGGTGGAGGGCTGCGCCGAGGACGACCCGTCCGCGGCGGTCCTCCGGGCGCCCGCGGACGACGAGCCCTTCGCGGCCCTAGCGTTCAAGGTCGCGAGCGATCGGCACCTCGGCAAGCTCACGTTCGTCCGGGTCTATTCGGGCCGGCTGGACGCGGGCGACCAGGTCCGCAATTCGGTCCAGGGCGCCAAGGAGCGGGTCGGCAAGATCTTCCGCATGCACGCCGACAAGCGCGAGGAGGTGGGGTCCGCGGGCGCGGGCGACATCGTCGCGGTCCAGGGGCTGCGCCGGACCGGCACCGGGGAGACCCTGTGCGACCCGGCGCACCCGGTGGTGCTGGCCGCGATGGACTTCCCGGAGCCGGTCATCGAGATGGCCGTCGAGCCGGCCTCGAAGGCCGACCAGGACAAGCTGGCCGTGGCGCTCGCGGCGCTGGCCGACGAGGACCCGTCGTTCCACGCCCGGACCGACCGGGACACCGGGCAGACCATCGTCGCGGGCATGGGCGAGCTGCACCTGGAGATCCTGGTGGACCGGATGCGGCGCGAGTTCGCGGTGGCCGCGAACGTGGGCCGGCCACGGGTCGCGTACCGCGAGACGCTGCGCGCGGGCGTCGCCCGGCACGACCACACGTACCGCAAGCAGAACGGCGGCAAGGGCCAGTTCGCGAAGGTCCAGATCGCCGTGGAACCGCTGGAGGGAGGAGAGCACTACGAGTTCGTCAACAAGGTCACCGGCGGCCGGGTGCCGCGCGAGTTCATCCCGTCCGTGGACGAGGGCTGCCAGGCCGCGATGGACGCGGGCGTGCTCGCCGGGTATCCACTGACCGGGGTGCGCGTGACGCTGCTCGACGGGGCCTTCCACGACGTCGACTCCTCGGAGACGGCGTTCCGGCTGGCCGGGATGGCCGCGTTCCGGGAGGCGGCCGCGCTGGCCTCGCCGGTGCTGCTGGAACCGGTCATGGCCGTGGAGGTCACCACGCCCGCCGACTACATGGGCGACGTGATCGGCGACCTCAACGCGCGGCGCGGGCACGTCAGGGCGATGGCGGACCGCTCGGGCGCCAAGGTCGTCACCGCGGAGGTCCCGCTCGCCGAGATGTTCGGCTACGTCGGCGATCTGCGCGGCCGCACGTCGGGCCGGGCGAGCTTCACGATGCGGTTCGAGGCGTACGCCGCGGTGCCGCGGCACATCGCGGAAGGGGTGCTGAGCCGCACCCGGTGACGCGGTGAGGCGG
>NZ_JAKFHA010000014.1:106747-219246 GCF_021502675.1 Yinghuangia soli | reverse complement strand
GCACCCGCCCCGCACCCGCCCCGCCCCCGCTCCGCCCCCTCCGCATTCCTCTGCGGAAGGGACTTGACGCGCTAGTTATTGAGTAATAACTTACTTCACATGGCAGCCCCCACGAACCCCGCAGCCGGCACCGTCCGAATGAGCGCCGACGAGCGTCGCGCCGCAGTCATCCGGGCCGCCGTCGCCGAGTTCGCCAAAGGCGGTCTGAACGGCACGTCCACCGCGGCGATCGCGAAGCGCGTCGGCGTCTCGCAGCCGTACCTGTTCCGCCTGTTCGACGACAAGAAGGCGCTCTTCCTCGCCACGGTCGACTACGGCTTCGGCCGGGTCGAGGAGCGCTTCCGCCGCGCCACCGAAGGCCTCACCGGATACCCGGCGATGCATGCGATGGCGCACGCCTACCAGGACTTCCTCGACAACGACTCCGAACTGCTGCGCATCCAGCTGCAGGCCTACGTCGCGGCCGAGGACCCCGATCTCCGACCCGAGATCCGCGCGTACTGGGACCGGCTCGACTCGCTGGTCCGCGAGATCACCGGCGGCGACGCCGAGGACCTCACCAACTTCTTCGCACGCGGCATGCTGTGCAATGTCGTCGCGTCGCTCGACCTGCCGCGCGAGCGGTACTTCGGCGACACGCTGTCCGCGGACGGCAAGCTGCTCAGCTGCGAACTCTGCGCGGACCCCGAGCGCTACGGGGAGTACGAGGGTCGCCGGCCCTGGCCGCACTGAGCGCCCAGTCCCCGCCTCGACACAGCCCCGCCCCGAAACACCTGCCGGACGACCTGCCCCACCTGTCCACCCCCCGTCCACCCCGCGCGGCCCCGAGCCGCGTCCGGGGGAGGACTCCGTCCGGCAAAGTTAGTCATCGATAACTAAATGCGCAGCCAAAAGTTAGTAAGCAATCACTTCTTTACCTGCTCGTTCCCCACGACCGCCACGGCACCCCCATAACCTCAAGGGACCCTCATGAGTCAGCAGCAGCAGGCCCGCCCCGCCACCGGATCGCGCACGGTCCTGTGGACCTTCCTCGCCTCGAGCTTCGCCCTCTTCATGGCCTCGCTCGACAACCTCGTCGTCACCACCGCCCTGCCGTCCATCCGCGACGACCTCGATGCCGGGATATCCGAACTCGAATGGACGGTGAACGCCTACACGCTCAGCTTCGCCGTCCTGCTCATGCTGGGCGCCGCGCTGGGCGACCGGTTCGGCCGCCGCCGCGTCTTCGCGTTCGGCATCGGCATCTTCACCGTCGCGTCGGCCCTCGCCGCGATCGCCCCGAACTCCGAGACCCTGATCGCCGCCCGCGCCATCCAGGGCGCCGGGGCCGCCGCGATCCTCCCGATCTCGCTGACCATCCTGACCCGGGCGGTCGCCCCCGAGAAGCGCCCGATGGCGCTCGGCCTGTGGGGCGGCATCAACGGCCTCGCGGTCGCGCTCGGCCCGCTCGTCGGCGGGGCCGTCGTCGAAGGCGGCTCGTGGCAGTGGATCTTCTGGCTGAACGTCCCGCTCGGCCTGATCCTGGTCCCGCTCACGCTGACCAAGGTGGACGAGAGCCACGGCCCCAACAGCCGCCTCGACCTGATCGGCACCATCCTGGTCAGCCTCGGCATGCTCGGCCTGGTCTTCGGCCTGGTCCGCGGCGAGAGCCACGGCTGGTCCAGCACCGGCGTGGTCGCGCCGATCGCCGCCGGTGCCGTCCTGATCGCCGCATTCGTCGCGTACGAGCGCCGCGCCGCGCAGCCGATGCTCCCGATGACCATGTTCCGCAACCGCGCCTTCACCGCCCTGACCTTCTCCGGGCTGCTCATGTTCGCGGGCGTCTTCGGTTCGATCTTCCTGCTCACCCAGTACTTCCAGGGTGTGCAGGGCTACTCGCCGCTCGGCGCCGGCCTGCGGATCCTGCCCTGGACGATGATGCCGGTCATCATCGCCCCGCTGGCCGGCCCGCTGGCCGCCCGGATCGGCGGCCGCCCGCTGGTCGTCGCCGGCCTCGCGCTGAGCGCGGCAGGCCTGGCCTGGTTCGCCCTGACCGCCTCGCCCGACGTCACCTACGCCGAGCAGATCCCCGCACTGATCCTGAGCGGCCTGGGCATGTCGCTGTACTTCATCCCGACCGCCAGCCTGCTGATGTCGGTGGTCCGCGCCGACCAGCAGGGCGTCGCGTCCGGCGCGAACAACGCGATGCGCGAGCTCGGCGGCGTCCTCGGCGTCGCGGTCCTCGCCTCGGTCTTCACGGCCAACGGCGGCTTCACCTCGTCGCAGCAGTTCGTCGACGGCCTCATCCCGGCCCTGTGGGTCGGCGTCGGCCTCGCCGGCATCGGCTCGGTCACCGCCGCGCTGATCCCGCGCGGCCGCACCGAGGCCGCCCCGGACTCGGCGATGGGCGCCCCCGTCCAGAAGGTCCCGGCCGGAGTCTGACCCCCGGCGGCACCACCGCCGACCATGACAACATCACGCCCGCGGGCGCGCCCTCTCCGGAGGCCGCGCCCGCGGGCGACTGCGCTCCAGGGGCGGACGGACGCGCACCCGACCACCGTGGGAATCCCCACGCTGCTCTCGGCGCCGCACCGGCCCTCTGCCCGCATCGGTCAATTCGCCAGCCAGGCGTCCACACCGGCGAGAAGCTTCTCCCGCACCCCGTCCGGCGCCGTCGACCCGCGGATCGACTGCCGGGCCAGCTCCGCCAGTTCGGCATCGCCGAAGGCGTGCTCGGTCCGCGCGATCTCGTACTGCGCGGCCAGCCGCGACCCGAACAGCAGCGGGTCGTCCGCCCCCAGCGCGATCGGCACGCCCGCCTCGAACAACCTCCGCAGCGGTACGTCCGCCGCCCGGTCGTAGACCCCCAGGGCGACGTTCGACGCCGGACACACCTCGCACACCACGCCGCGCCGTGCCAGTTCGGCCATGAGCAGCGGATCCTCCGCCGCCCGCACGCCGTGCCCGAGCCGCCGCGCACCCAGCACATCCACGCACTCCCGGACGCTGCGCGGACCGTCGAGCTCCCCGCCGTGCGGGTTCGCGAACAGCCCGGACCGCCGCGCGATCGCGAAAGCCCGCTCGAACTCGAGCGCCCGCCCCCGCCGTTCGTCGTTCGACAGGCCGAAGCCGACGACCCGGCCGCCGGCGTACCGGGCCGCGAGCCGGGCCAGCGTGCGGGCTTCGAGCTGGTGCTTCGTGCGGTTTGCGGCGATGACCACCGCGATGCCCACACCCGTGTCGCGCTCGGCCTCGTCGACCGCGTCCAGGATGATCTCGACGGCCGGCGTCAGCCCGCCCAGCCGGGGCGCGTAGGACGTCGGGTCGACCTGGATCTCCAGCCAGCCCGAGCCCTCCGCGGCGTCGTCCTCGGCGGCCTCGCGCACCAGCCGCCGCACGTCGTCCTCGCTGCGCACGCACGAACGCGCGATGTCGTACAGCCGTTGGAACCGGAACCAGCCGCGCTCGTCGGTGGCCCGCAGCCGCGGGGGAGTGCCCGAGGTCAGCGCCGACGGCAAGTGGACGCGGTACCGGTCGGCGAGCTCGAGCAGCGTCGAGGTCCGCATCGAACCGGTGAAGTGCAGGTGCAGGTGGGCCTTCGGAAGCGCGCGCACATCGCGGACGGGGTGATCCATCTCCCCGATCATGGCCCACCTGCGGCCCGCCCGGGCGAACTCCGCGCACTTTGCCCCGTCCGGATGACGCCGTACCCCGGAAACGCCGGTGGCCCGGTCCGGAGGATCCGGACCGGGCCACCGCAAGGCCACTGCTCAGCTGCGCAACCGCACAGCCACGCCGCTGCTTCGCTACTTCGCTTCGCCCAGCAGCTTCGCGATCCGCGAGACGCCCTCCACCAGGTCGTCGTCGCCCAGCGCGTACGAGAGCCGCAGGTAGCCCGGCGTGCCGAAGGCCTCGCCCGGGACCACCGCGACCTCGACCTCGTCCAGGATCAGGCTGGCCAGCTCGGCCGAGCTCTGCGGCACGCGGCTGCGGATCTCCTTGCCGATCACGCCCTTGACCGACGGGTACGCGTAGAACGCGCCCTTCGGCTCGGGGCACTCCACGCCCGGGATCTCGTTCAGCATCCGCACGATGGTCCGGCGGCGGCGGTCGAACGCCACCTTCATCTCGTCCACCGCCGACAGGTCGCCGGACACCGCGGCCAGCGCCGCCGCCTGCGCCACGTTGCACACGTTCGAGGTGGCGTGCGACTGCAGGTTCGCGGCCGCCTTGATGACGTCCTTCGGGCCGATGACCCACCCGACGCGCCAGCCCGTCATCGCATACGTCTTCGCCACACCGTTGACGATGATCGTCTTGTCGAGGAGCTCCGGGACCACCGTCGGCATCGACACGAACTCCGCGTCGTCGTACACCAGGTGCTCGTAGATCTCGTCGGTCAGCACCCACAGGCCGTGCTCGGCGGCCCAGCGGCCGATCTCCTCGACCTGCGCGCGCGTGTAGACCGCACCGGTCGGGTTCGACGGCGAGACGAACAGCAGCACCTTGGTGTTCGGCGTACGGGCCGCCTCGAGCTGCTCGACGGACACCAGGTAACCGGTGGTCTCGTCGGCCACGACCTCGACCGGCACACCGCCCGCGAGCTTGATCGACTCGGGGTAGGTGGTCCAGTACGGCGCCGGCACGATGACCTCGTCGCCCGGGTCCAGGATGGCCGCGAAGGCCTCGTAGATCGCCTGCTTGCCGCCGTTGGTGACGAGCACCTGCGCCGGGTCCACGGTCAGGCCCGAGTCGCGCAGCGTCTTCTCGGCGATCGCCGCCTTCAGCTCCGGCAGCCCCCCGGCCGGCGTGTAGCGGTGGAACTTCGGGTCGTGGCACGCGGCCACCGCGGCGTCCACGATGTACGGCGGCGTCGGGAAATCGGGTTCCCCGGCGCCGAAGCCGATGACCGGGCGGCCGGCCGCCTTGAGGGCCTTGGCCTTGGCGTCGACCGCGAGAGTCGCGGACTCGGCGATCGCGCCGATGCGCGCGGAGACGCGGCGCTCGGTGGGGGAGCTGGACTGGGGGCTGGAGGAAGCAGCGGTCATGCCGCCCATGGTCCCACTGCCCCGCAGGGCCGGGCACGCCGGTTTCGCGATATGAACGCGGACGAGTGCACCCGACCCCGGGCGACCGTGTCCCGGCCGTCCGCGACCGCACTTGCACCCCTCCTGCACTGCTCTGCGACGGCAGTTGTCCGCCACCTGTCCGGTACCTGCACTGCGGCGGACGAGTGCCCGTCCGCGGCGACGGGTTCGACCTGGCGACGCGCAACCCGTACACTCATCGACTGGCGGATCAAACCTGCTCGCCGTCCTGCCCGGAAACCCGATGGTTCCAGGCCGGTGCGTCGGCTAGGTTTGAGACCACTTGAAGGGCACTAGCTCAATTGGCAGAGCACCGGTCTCCAAAACCGGGGGTTGGGGGTTCAAGTCCCTCGTGCCCTGCGATGTGCGACCCCGATGCGGATCAGTGGATCCCGCGGGGTCCGCATGCAGTCAGCGCCAGTCAATCAGCGCCGACGACACCGTCGGTGATCCAGTCAGACCGGATCCAGGTGAGGACGAGTGACGGAGGCCCACGGCTCCACTGCCACGCCCGAGGATGAGCGCTCGGACGAGCTCGGCGTGGACGAGACCCCTCCCGGCGGCAGGAACCGCAAGGGACGCAGGGCCGAGGCCGAGAAGCCCGAGCCGAAGAAGAAGAGCATCTTCGCGCGCCTCGCGCTGTTCTACCGGCAGATCATCGCGGAACTCCGCAAGGTCGTCTGGCCCACGCGCAACGAGCTCGTCACGTACACGACCGTGGTGATCGTGTTCTGCCTGATCATCATCGGCATCGTCTACACGCTCGACCTCGGCTTTGCCCGGGCGGCGCTGGAAATCTTCGGCTGATCCGGCTCCCTGCCGGTTAATGTGGTGTCCGGGGCCGCCGTGCCCCGGGCCCTGCCGGGTCGCGCCGTGCCGGTGCACCGCCGGGCCCAACCGATTGATCCCCATTCAGGAAGAAGCAGCCACCGTGTCAGACCCGAACCTGTTCCCCGACGAGGACGAGGCCGTCGAGGAGACGGGCGCCGTGTCGGAGCAGGCTGAGGAAGCCTCCGACGTGGCCGCCGCCGACACCGCCGACGAGGCGTACGACGGCGACGAGGTCGACGAGGCTGCCGACAGCGACGAGGCTGCCGACGACGAGGCCGAGCCGGCCGCTGCCCCGGCCGAGTCGGTGGACACCCTCGAGGAGTTCCGCGACGCCCTGCGCCGGGCGCCCGGCGAGTGGTACGTCATCCACTCGTACGCGGGCTACGAGAACCGCGTGAAGGCCAACCTCGAATCCCGCACGACCTCCCTCAACATGGAGGAGTACATCTTCCAGGTCGAGGTGCCGATGGAAGAGGTCGTCGAGATCAAGAACGGTCAGCGCAAGACCGTCAAGCGCAACAAGTTCCCCGGATACGTGCTGGTCCGCATGGACCTGACCAACGAGTCCTGGGGCGCGGTCCGCAACACCCCCGGCGTCACCGGCTTCGTCGGCAAC
Organism: Yinghuangia soli; assembly: GCF_021502675.1. Lineage (GTDB taxonomy): Bacteria > Actinomycetota > Actinomycetes > Streptomycetales > Streptomycetaceae > Yinghuangia > Yinghuangia soli. Next base: position 212,733 of record NZ_JAKFHA010000014.1, on the reverse strand, counting down.
GCCCACGAGCCCTTCCCGCTCACCCTCGACGAGGTCGCCAAGATCCTCGCCCCCGAGGAGGAGCAGGCCGCGGCCGGCGGCGGCACCGCCAAGGCGCCCGCCGAGGTCAAGGTCCTCGACTTCGAGGTCGGCGACTCGGTCACCGTCATCGACGGCCCGTTCGCGACCCTGCAGGCCACGATCAACGAGATCAACCCGGACTCGCAGAAGGTCAAGGGCCTGGTCGAGATCTTCGGCCGGGAGACCCCGGTCGAGCTCTCGTTCAACCAGATCCAGAAGAACTGAGCAGCACCCCACAGGCTTCCGAGACCCGGGGCGGCGACGCCGCCCCGGGGAGCGGATTAGGGCGCCTTCGCAACGGTGGTTATCGTTGTGGGGGCGCCACGCCGCGTCTGCCCCCCGAGAGGGACGGCGGCACATGGCGCTACACGTCGCACGAATCGGCCTCGCAGGTCTCCTGCGGAGCCGTGCGTACCGTGCGGCGACAGGTGAGTACATCTCGTCGAAGGACCCGGAAACATGCCTCCCAAGAAGAAGCTTGCAGCGATCATCAAGCTGCAGATCAAGGCCGGCGCCGCCACCCCGGCCCCGCCGGTCGGTCCGGCGCTGGGCCAGCACGGCGTCAACATCATGGAGTTCTGCAAGGCCTACAACGCGGCGACCGAGTCGCAGCGTGGCGACATCGTGCCGGTGGAGATCTCGGTCTACGAAGACCGCTCCTTCACCTTCGTCACGAAGACGCCGCCGGCCGCGCGCCTGATCCTCAAGGCCGCCGGTGTCGAGAAGGGCTCGGGCGAGCCCCACAAGACCAAGGTCGCCAAGATCACCCGCGACCAGGTCCGCGGCATCGCCGAGACCAAGATGGCGGACCTCAACGCGAACGACCTCGACGCCGCCGAGAAGATCATCGCCGGCACCGCCCGCTCCATGGGCATCACGGTCGAGGGCTGAGCACCAGCACCCCCGCCCGCTGACTCGTCCCGAGTCCGGGCCCCTGGCAATCCCGTGGCAGGGCCGTGCGTCGGCCCGATCCCACCACGACTCCTTCCGTACTTTCAGGAGCAGAAGTGACGCAGCGCAGCAAGACGTACCGCGAGGGTGCGGCCCAGGTGGACAAGGAGCGGCTGTACGCCCCGCTCGAGGCCGTCCGCCTGGCCAAGGCCACCTCGAAGACCAAGTTCGACGCGACCGTCGAGGTCGCCCTGCGCCTGGGTGTCGACCCGCGCAAGGCCGACCAGATGGTCCGCAGCACCGTCATCCTCCCGCACGGCACCGGCAAGACCGCCCGGGTCCTGGTCTTCGCGACCGGTGAGCGTGCCGAGGCTGCCAAGGCTGCGGGCGCCGACATCGTCGGCTCCGACGAACTGATCGACGAGATCCTCAAGGGCAACCTGCTCAACGAGATCGACTCGGTCGTCGCCACCCCGGACCTCATGGGCAAGGTCGGCCGCCTCGGCCGCGTGCTCGGTCCGCGTGGCCTCATGCCGAACCCGAAGACCGGCACCGTGACCCCGGACGTGGCCAAGGCCGTGAACGAGATCAAGGGCGGCAAGATCGAGTTCCGCGTCGACAAGCACTCGAACCTGCACTTCATCATCGGCAAGACCTCGTTCACCGACGAGCAGCTGATCGAGAACTACGGTGCCGCGCTGGACGAGGTCCTGCGTGTCAAGCCGTCCGCCGCCAAGGGCCGCTACGTCAAGAAGGTCGCCTTCACGACGACCATGGGCCCCGGCATCCCGGTCGACCCGAACCGCACCCGCAACCTCCTCGTCGAGGAGGACCCGGCCGCCGTCTGATCCGCCGCTCCCCGGAGCCCGATCGGACGCTGCCAGGCAGCGAACTCCCGTGGCCCGTACGCCCCTTCCCAGGGGTGTACGGGCCACGGCCGTTCCCGCCGGGCGACGGATCCGGCGACCAGGGGCCCGGCCGAAGGGACTTGGCCGCACGGATTTGGCGGATACGCCATGCGTGTCGTACCTTGGACCGAAGCCAAAGACCGCCGGTCGGCGCAAGCGTGTCGTTCACCCGACAACGTAAGTGCCCGAAGGCTCCGCGACACACAGCGGACGACCTGCGCAGGTGCCAGTGAGGTTCCCGCCCGCTCTTCGTGAGCAGGCAGTTTCCGCCCCGTGCGCCTACGCCGGGGCGTTTTCGTTTGTCCGGGCCCGTTGCCCCGCCGGTGGTCGTCCAGGCATCCGGTCGGTCCCCGACCGATCGTCGATTCACACGCGGAAGGAGGCCCGTCCCATGGCGAGGCCCGACAAGGCAGCCGGCGTTGCCGAGCTTGCGGACAAGTTCCGCGGCTCGAACGCTGCCGTGCTGACCGAGTACCGCGGGCTCACCGTGGCGAAGCTCAAGGAGCTCCGCCGTTCCCTCGGTGAGAACGCAGAGTACGCCGTGGTGAAGAACACGCTCACCAAGATCGCTGCCAACGAGGCGGGCATCACCGAGCTGGACGACCTCCTTGTGGGTCCGTCCGCCGTGGCCTTCGTCTCCGGCGACCCGGTCGAGGCGGCCAAGAGCCTGCGTGACTTCGCCAAGGCGAACCCCCTTCTCGTCATCAAGGGCGGTGTCCTCGAGGGCAAGGCCCTCAGCGCTGACGAGATCAAGAAGCTCGCGGACCTCGAGTCCCGCGAGGTGCTGCTCGCCAAGCTGGCGGGTGCCATGAAGGCGTCGATGGCCAAGGCCGCCGCGACCTTCCAGGCCCCGCTCACGGAGTTCGTCCGCACTGCGGAAGCCCTCCGGGTCAAGCTCGAGGCCGAGCAGGGCGGTGCCGGCGAGCCGGCTCCCGCCGCCGAGGCCGCCGAGGAGGCCGCGGCCGAGTAACTCGGTCCGCAGCACCTCGCGACTCCGGTCGCCGGGGGCCCTGCCCCCGCCACTCACACCACCCGGCACCTGCCGAACAGACTAGGAAGGACCGCCACCATGGCGAAGCTCAGCAACGACGAGCTCATCGAGGCGTTCAAGGAAATGACCCTCATCGAGCTCTCCGACCTGGTGAAGCTCTTCGAGGAGACCTTCGACGTCAAGGCTGCCGCCCCGGCCGCCGTCGTCGCCGCGGCCGGCCCGGCCGCCGCCGAGGCCGAGGTCGAGACCAAGGACTCGTTCGACGTCATCCTCGAGTCGGCCGGCGACAAGAAGATCCAGGTCATCAAGGAGGTTCGTGCCCTCACGAACCTGGGCCTGAAGGAAGCCAAGGACCTGGTCGACGGCGCCCCGAAGCCGCTGCTCGAGGGTGTCAACCAGGAGGCCGCGGACAAGGCGAAGGCCGCCCTCGAGGGTGCCGGCGCCACCGTCTCGGTCAAGTAAGTCCCGCACTTACTGACTTCTGCTTCACCTGCTTCACCGCGTCAGGCGGTCGTCCCCACGGGGGCGGCCGCCTGACGGCTTTTCCGGCCCGCGCACCGCCGGGCCCGGCCCGGCCCCGCCCTCATGGGCCCTGCGTCCCGCCCAGCCCGCGTACGGCCGCCCTGACCGCCGGTACGCTGCCGATCCCGCTCTGCGACTCCCGCCCCTCATGTCCCGCCGGCCGGCACTCCCACACCGGCCTCCGGCGCCCGTCCTGCGGCAGGCGACTCCCACCACCCGCCCCAAGCGCCCGTCCCCTGCGTCCTCCACCCTGCGAAACTCTGCGACCCTGCGACCTCGCGGCTCCCACCGACCCCATCCGGTCTTACCCACCTCGGCATGCCTGCCAATCCCGCCGGGCCCGACCGACCGGAATCCGCGGTTCCGAGGCCGCCGTACACGTCGCCGGGGGCACCTCCCGCAGCACCCGCGGCCGGCCCCGCCGACGTGCGTTCCGCCACTCCGACAAGCACATGACCCACACACCCGAGGCACACCCGAGACACACCCGGGACACCCCCGCTTCACCATTTCGGCTTCACTCTCCCGAGTGATTCTTCCGCCACGCTGTGGCATCTGCCACACCGCTCCGCACCCCCCGAAAACGGCGTCCGCACACCCGTGCGGCGGCACCCAGGCGGGTGTCCGACAACCGCCCCTCGGCCCGTTCCCGCACCGGCCCGGACCCCGGCCCAGTACCGCGCGCAGGGCCGTGACCTGCGCATGCATAGCGGATTCCGGCCGTTTTGCAACGCGCCGCCCAGCGTGCGCCCGGCTGTCGGTCGGCTGTGCAAGAGTGGTGCCCACGTCGCCGCCTCTTGACGAACCGGACGCGGCGCGCAATTCTTCGGACGCGTCCCGAAGAGCACTTGCCGGGTGGCAGAAGCCCCCGAGATGGCGAGCGCCCGTTCCAGGCGCTGGACAGCGGTGTGCCGTGTGGCTACACTGACCCTTTGCGCTGCCTGTTGACCCGTCCGCGGTACTCCCACCGAGGCTGTCCGGCATGCGCACAGTGAGTCCGAGCCCTCGGAAGGACCCCTCTTGGCCGCCTCGCGCAACGCCACGAACGCTACGAACCCCGGCGCCGCCAGTACCGCCCCGCTCCGCATCTCCTTCGCAAAGATCCGCGAGCCTCTTGAGGTACCGAACCTTCTCGCGCTGCAAACCGAGAGCTTCGACTGGCTGCTCGGCAACAGCGTTTGGAAGGCCCGGGTCGAGGACGCGCTCGCGTCGGGAGCAGACGTCCCCACCAAGTCCGGCCTCGAGGAGATCTTCGAGGAGATCTCCCCGATCGAGGACTTCTCCGGGTCGATGTCGCTCACGTTCCGCGACCACCGCTTCGAGCCGCCGAAGAACTCGATCGAGGAGTGCAAGGAGCGCGACTTCACGTACTCCGCGCCGCTCTTCGTCACGGCGGAGTTCACCAACAACGAGACCGGCGAGATCAAGAGCCAGACGGTCTTCATGGGCGACTTCCCGCTCATGACCAACAAGGGCACGTTCATCATCAACGGCACCGAGCGTGTCGTGGTGTCGCAGCTCGTGCGCTCGCCCGGCGTCTACTTCGACAAGCAGATCGACAAGACGTCCGACAAGGACATCTTCAGTGCGAAGGTCATCCCGTCCCGGGGTGCCTGGCTCGAGCTGGAGATCGACAAGCGCGACACCGTCGGCGTCCGTATCGACCGCAAGCGCAAGCAGTCGGTCACGGTGCTGCTGAAGGCGCTCGGCTGGACCGACTCGCAGATCCTCGAGGAGTTCGGCGAGTACGAGTCGATGCGCCAGACCCTGGAGAAGGACCACACCCAGGGCCAGGACGACGCGCTGCTCGACATCTACCGCAAGCTGCGTCCGGGAGAGCCGCCGACCCGCGAGGCCGCGCAGACGCTTCTGGAGAACCTGTACTTCAACCCGAAGCGCTACGACCTGGCCAAGGTCGGCCGGTACAAGATCAACAAGAAGCTGGGCGTCGAGCGCCCGCTGGACGCGGGGACCCTCACCGTCGAGGACGTCATCGCGACCATCAAGTACCTGGTCAAGCTGCATGCCTCCGAGACCGAGATGACCGGCCTGGGCGGCCAGGAGCTCGTCGTCGAGGCGGACGACATCGACCACTTCGGCAACCGCCGCCTGCGCAACGTCGGCGAGCTGATCCAGAACCAGGTCCGCACCGGCCTCGCGCGCATGGAGCGCGTCGTCCGCGAGCGCATGACCACCCAGGACGTCGAGGCGATCACGCCGCAGACCCTGATCAACATCCGGCCGGTCGTCGCCTCCATCAAGGAGTTCTTCGGCACCAGCCAGCTGTCGCAGTTCATGGACCAGACGAACCCGCTGTCGGGCCTGACCCACAAGCGCCGTCTGTCCGCGCTGGGCCCCGGCGGTCTGTCCCGTGAGCGGGCCGGCTTCGAGGTCCGCGACGTGCACCCGTCGCACTACGGCCGCATGTGCCCGATCGAGACGCCCGAAGGCCCGAACATCGGTCTGATCGGCTCGCTCGCCTCCTACGGCCGGGTCAACGCGTTCGGCTTCGTCGAGACCCCGTACCGCAAGGTCGTCGAGGGCGTCGTCACCGACGACGTCGACTACCTGACCGCGGACGAAGAGGACCGCTTCGTCATCGCCCAGGCGAACGCGCCGCTGAACGCGGACAACACGTTCGCCGAGGCCCGCGCGCTCGTCCGGCGCCGCGGCGGCGAGATCGACTACCTGCCCGGCGACGAGATCGACTACATGGACGTCTCGCCGCGCCAGATGGTGTCGGTCGCGACCGCGATGATCCCGTTCCTCGAGCACGACGACGCCAACCGCGCGCTCATGGGCTCGAACATGATGCGCCAGGCCGTGCCGCTCCTGAAGGCCGAGTCGCCGCTGGTCGGCACCGGCATGGAGTACCGCGCGGCGGTCGACGCGGCGGACGTCATCTCGGCCGAGAAGGACGGCGTCGTCACCGACGTGTCCGCGGACTACGTCACCGTCATGAACGACGACGGCACCTACACGACCTACCGCGTGCAGAAGTTCATGCGCTCCAACCAGGGCACGAGCTTCAACCAGAAGGTCATCGTCGACGAGGGCGCCCGCGTCGAGGCCGGCCAGGTCCTCGCCGACGGCCCCTGCACCGACGAGGGCGAGATGGCCCTCGGCAAGAACCTCCTCGTGGCGTTCATGCCGTGGGAAGGCCACAACTACGAGGACGCGATCATCCTGTCGCAGCGCCTCGTGCAGGACGACGTCCTCTCCTCGATCCACATCGAGGAGCACGAGGTCGACGCCCGCGACACCAAGCTGGGCCCCGAGGAGATCACCCGGGACATCCCGAACGTCTCCGAAGAGGTGCTGGCCGACCTCGACGAGCGCGGCATCATCCGCATCGGTGCGGACGTCGTGCCCGGCGACATCCTGGTCGGCAAGGTCACGCCCAAGGGCGAGACCGAGCTCACCCCCGAGGAGCGCCTGCTCCGCGCGATCTTCGGCGAGAAGGCGCGCGAGGTCCGCGACACCTCGCTGAAGGTGCCGCACGGCGAGCAGGGCAAGGTCATCGGCGTCCGGGTCTTCGACCGCGAGGCCGGCGACGAGCTGCCCCCGGGCGTGAACCAGCTGGTCCGCGTCTACGTCGCGCAGAAGCGCAAGATCACCGACGGCGACAAGCTCGCCGGCCGGCACGGCAACAAGGGCGTCATCGCGAAGATCCTGCCGGTCGAGGACATGCCGTTCCTGGAGGACGGCACCCCGGTCGACATCATCCTCAACCCGCTCGGTGTGCCGTCCCGCATGAACCCGGGCCAGGTCCTCGAGACCCACCTCGGCTGGGTCGCCAGCCGCGGCTGGACCGTCGAGGGCGACGACGAGGACTGGAAGGGCCGCCTGCGCGCCATCGGCGCCGACGCGGCCGACCCCGGCACCAACGTCGCCACCCCGGTCTTCGACGGCGCGCGCGAGGAGGAGATCACGGGTCTGCTCGACTCGACGATCCCGAACCGCGACGGCGTCCGGATGATCGACGGGTCCGGCAAGGCGCGGCTGTTCGACGGCCGCTCCGGCGAGCCGTTCCCGCACCCGATCTCGGTCGGCTACATGTACATCCTGAAGCTGCACCACCTGGTCGACGACAAGCTGCACGCCCGTTCGACCGGCCCGTACTCGATGATCACGCAGCAGCCGCTGGGTGGTAAGGCGCAGTTCGGTGGCCAGCGCTTCGGTGAGATGGAGGTGTGGGCGCTCGAGGCGTACGGCGCCGCCTACGCCCTCCAGGAGCTGCTGACCATCAAGTCCGACGACGTGCTCGGCCGCGTGAAGGTCTACGAGGCCATCGTCAAGGGCGAGAACATCCCGGAGCCTGGCATCCCCGAGTCCTTCAAGGTGCTCATCAAGGAGATGCAGTCGCTCTGCCTCAACGTCGAGGTCCTCTCGAGCGACGGCATGTCGATCGAGATGCGCGACACCGACGAGGACGTCTTCCGCGCGGCGGAGGAGCTCGGTATCGACCTGTCCCGGCGCGAGCCGAGCAGCGTCGAAGAGGTCTGATGTCCGGCCCGGCACCTGGCCACCGCCCTAGTACGGCGGCCAGGTGCCGGGGACCCCGGACCACAGACCTGATGAAGACACCCCCGGCACGGCGGCCTACCCCAGCCGCCACCGCCGGGACCAAACCCCGAAAGAGGGATTGACGAAACAGTGCTCGACGTCAACTTCTTCGACGAGCTGCGTATCGGCCTCGCCACCGCCGACGACATCCGCACCTGGTCCCACGGCGAGGTCAAGAAGCCCGAGACCATCAACTACCGCACCCTGAAGCCGGAAAAGGACGGGCTCTTCTGCGAGAAGATCTTCGGTCCGACCCGGGACTGGGAGTGCTACTGCGGCAAGTACAAGCGCGTCCGCTTCAAGGGCATCATCTGCGAGCGCTGCGGCGTCGAGGTCACTCGCGCCAAGGTGCGTCGTGAGCGGATGGGCCACATCGAGCTTGCCGCGCCGGTCACCCACATCTGGTACTTCAAGGGTGTCCCGAGCCGGCTGGGCTACCTGCTCGACCTGGCTCCCAAGGACCTCGAGAAGGTCATCTACTTCGCGGCGTACATGATCACGTACGTCGACGACGAGCGCCGCCAGCGCGACCTGCCCTCGCTCGAGGCCAAGATCTCGGTCGAGCGCCAGCAGATCGAGCAGCGCCGCGACGCCTCCGTCGAGGAGCGCCAGAAGAAGCTCGAGGCCGACCTGGCCGAGCTCGAGGCCGAGGGCGCCAAGTCCGACGTGCGCCGCAAGGTGCGCGAGGGCGCCGAGCGCGAGATGAAGCAGCTGCGCGACCGCAACCAGCGCGAGCTCGACCGCCTCGAAGAGGTCTGGACCCGGTTCAAGAACCTGAAGGTCCAGGACCTCGAGGGCGACGAGATCCTGTTCCGCGAGATGCGGGACCGGTTCGGCACCTACTTCCTGGGCTCGATGGGCGCCCAGGCGCTGCAGAAGCGCCTGGAGTCCTTCGACCTCGAGGCCGAGGCCGAGAAGCTCCGCGAGATCATCCGCACCGGCAAGGGCCAGAAGAAGACCCGGGCGCTCAAGCGCCTCAAGGTCGTCTCGGCGTTCCTGCAGACCCGCAACAGCCCGACCGGCATGGTCCTGGACTGCGTCCCGGTCATCCCGCCGGACCTGCGTCCGATGGTGCAGCTGGACGGTGGCCGCTTCGCGACCTCCGACCTGAACGACCTGTACCGCCGCGTCATCAACCGCAACAACCGCCTGAAGCGGCTTCTCGACCTCGGCGCGCCCGAGATCATCGTGAACAACGAGAAGCGCATGCTGCAGGAAGCGGTCGACGCGCTGTTCGACAACGGCCGCCGCGGCCGCCCGGTCACGGGCCCCGGCAACCGTCCGCTCAAGTCGCTGTCCGACATGCTCAAGGGCAAGCAGGGCCGGTTCCGCCAGAACCTGCTCGGCAAGCGCGTCGACTACTCCGGCCGTTCGGTCATCGTCGTCGGCCCGCAGCTCAAGCTGCACCAGTGCGGTCTGCCCAAGCAGATGGCGCTGGAGCTCTTCAAGCCGTTCGTGATGAAGCGCCTGGTCGACCTGAACCACGCGCAGAACATCAAGTCGGCGAAGCGCATGGTCGAGCGTGCCCGCCCGGTCGTGTGGGACGTCCTCGAAGAGGTCATCGCCGAGCACCCGGTCCTCCTGAACCGTGCGCCGACGCTGCACCGCCTGGGCATCCAGGCCTTCGAGCCGCAGCTCGTCGAGGGCAAGGCCATCCAGATCCACCCGCTCGTCTGCACCGCGTTCAACGCGGACTTCGACGGCGACCAGATGGCCGTGCACCTCCCGCTGTCCGCGGAGGCCCAGGCCGAGGCCCGCATCCTGATGCTGTCCTCGAACAACATCCTCAAGCCCGCCGACGGCCGTCCCGTCACCATGCCCACCCAGGACATGGTGCTCGGCCTCTTCTTCCTGACCTCGGACCGCGAGGACATGAAGGGCGTGGGCCGGACGTTCTCCTCGGTCGCCGAGGCGATCATGGCGTTCGACGCCCGCGAGCTGGACCTGCAGGCGAAGATCGACCTGCGCCTGCCGGCCGGCACCGTGCCGCCGCGCGGCTGGGTCGCGCCGGACAACGGTCCGGAGGGTCTGAACTGGGAGCCGGGTCAGCCGCTGCGGCTGAACACCACCCTCGGCCGCGCGCTCTTCAACGAGCTGCTGCCGTCGGACTACCCGTTCATCGACACCGAGGTCGGCAAGAAGCAGCTCTCCGCGATCGTCAACGACCTCGCGGAGCGCTACCCCAAGGTCGAGGTCGCCGCGACCCTGGACAACCTCAAGTCCGCGGGCTTCCACTGGGCCACCCGTTCCGGTGTCACGGTGTCGATCTCCGACGTCGTGGTGCCGCCGAACAAGGCGCAGATCCTCGAGGGCTACGAGGCGCAGGCCGACAAGATCCAGAAGCAGTACGAGCGCGGCCTCATCACGAAGTCCGAGCGTGCGCTGGAGCAGATCCAGATCTGGACCAAGGCGACCAACGAGGTCGCCGAGGCGATGAACGCGAACTTCCCGAAGACGAACCCCATCTTCATGATGGTCGACTCGGGTGCGCGCGGAAACATGATGCAGATGCGTCAGATCGCGGGTATGCGCGGTCTGGTGTCGAACGCGAAGAACGAGACCATCCCGCGGCCGATCAAGGCGTCGTTCCGTGAGGGTCTGTCCGTGCTGGAGTACTTCATCTCCACGCACGGTGCCCGCAAGGGCCTCGCGGACACCGCCCTGCGTACCGCCGACTCGGGTTACCTGACCCGTCGTCTGGTGGACGTCTCGCAGGACGTCATCATCCGCGAGGAAGACTGCGGCACCGACCGCGGCCTGGCCCTCGACATCGCGGTCCGCGGCGCCGACGGCGTGCTGCGCAAGACCAACGACGTCGAGACCAGCGTGTACGCGCGCAGCCTGGCCGAGGACGTCACGGTGGACGGCAAGGTCGTCGCCCCCGCCGGCGCCGACCTGGGCGACGTCATCATCAACGCGCTCGTCGCCCACGGCGTCGAGCAGGTGAAGACCCGCTCCGTGCTGACCTGCGAGTCCAAGGTCGGCACCTGCGCGATGTGCTACGGCCGTTCGCTGGCCACCGGCAAGCTGGTCGACATCGGCGAGGCGGTCGGCATCATCGCCGCCCAGTCCATCGGTGAGCCCGGCACCCAGCTGACGATGCGTACCTTCCACACCGGTGGTGTGGCGGGTGACGACATCACGCAGGGTCTGCCGCGTGTCGTCGAGCTCTTCGAGGCCCGTACCCCCAAGGGTGTGGCCCCGATCAGCGAGGCGGCCGGCCGGGTCCGCATCGAGGACACCGACAAGACCCGCAAGGTCGTCGTGGTCCCGGACGACGGTACCGAGGAGCTGGCGTACGCCGTCTCCAAGCGCGTCAAGCTGATGGTCGAAGAGGGACAGCACGTCACCGTCGGCCAGAAGCTGACGCTGGGCGCCACCAACCCGCACGACGTGCTGCGCATCCTCGGTCAGCGCGCGGTCCAGGTCCACCTGGTCGCCGAGGTCCAGAAGGTGTACAACTCGCAGGGCGTGTCGATCCACGACAAGCACATCGAGATCATCATCCGGCAGATGCTGCGCCGCGTGACGATCATCGAGTCGGGCGACGCCGAGCTGCTTCCGGGCGAGCTCGTCGAGCGCGGCCGGTTCGAGAGCGAGAACCGCCGCGTGGTGTCCGAGGGCGGCCAGCCCGCCTCCGGCCGTCCGCAGCTGATGGGTATCACCAAGGCGTCGCTGGCCACCGAGTCGTGGCTGTCGGCGGCCTCCTTCCAGGAGACGACCCGGGTGCTCACCGACGCGGCGATCCACGCCAAGTCGGACCCGCTGCTCGGCCTGAAGGAGAACGTCATCATCGGCAAGCTGATCCCGGCCGGTACGGGCATGCCCCGCTACCGCAACATCCGGGTGGAGCCCACCGAGGAGGCGAAGGCCGCGATGTACTCGATGTCCGGGTACGACGAGGCGGACTACTCGGCGTTCGGCACCGGCTCCGGCCAGGCCGTCCCGCTGGAGGAGTACGACTTCGGCGGATACCAGGGCTGAGTCCCGCAGCAGCACCGCAGCACCGCAGGGCCGCCATCATGGAGACATGGTGGCGGCCCTGCCGCTTTCCGCCGCCGGGACGGCGCTGATGTAGGGTGCGCGCCGATGCGACAGCAAGCACCGAGGCAAGCGGCAGCATGAGCAACGGGGGGACCGGCATGAGCACGCCAGGGGATCCGTGGGGGCACAACCCGTACGACCAGCAGCCCGGCGGCTACCCTCCCGGCGGCTATCCGCCCCCCGGCTACCTGCCGCCCGGGTACCAGCAGCCCGGCTACGGCGGCTACGGATACGGCCCGCAGCCCGGCACCAACGGCATGGCCATCGCCTCGCTGGTGCTCAGCATCGTGTGCCTGTCCGGCGTGGGTTCGGTCCTCGGCGTCATCTTCGGCCACATCGCGCTGGGCCAGATCGAGCGCACCGGCCAGCAGGGCCGGGGGATGGCCATCGCGGGCCTGGTGATCGGCTACGTCGGGCTGGCCGTCGTGGCGCTCGTCATCATCATCGCGATCGCCAACCCCAGTGCGTTCGACGAGGAAGAGATGCTGCGTACGTACTTGACCGCACTCGCCGGGCGGATCTGAGTACCCGAGCGGACAGCGGGGGCCGGTTTCCCGGTGCACCATGAAGGTCAGGACTCTGAACCCGAGGGGGGCCTTGATGGGCGGCGACGGCTGGGGCGGCGACGGCCGGCAGCACGGGATGCGCTGCGCGCAGGCGGACCGCGACCGCTGCTCCGACGTCCTCAAGGCCGCCTGGGCCGAGGGCCGGCTCGCCGACGACGAATACCGCCAGCGCCTGGAGGACGCGCTCTCCGCGCAGACCTACGGGCAGCTGGCCGAGCTCGTGCAGGACCTCCCGGTCGGCCCCATGGGCTCCGTACCGCCGCCCGCCGCGGTGCTGCCCGCCGCGCCGCCGCCTTTCCCGCGACCGCACCCCGGCTGGTACGGCTACCCGCCGCACCTGGTGCCGCGCCCCGCGCCGCCGCACACCAACGGCGTGGCGATCGCCTCGCTGGTCATCGGGATCGTGTCGCTGCTGGTGGCCTGGCCGGTCACCGAGGTCGCGATGATCGGCCGGTTCAACCCGTTCCCGTACGCGTTCGGCGCGATCGCCGCGGCCACCGGCCACGTGGGCCTGCACCAGGCCCAGACGCGCCCCTACCCGCACAACGGCGGCACGGGGCCGGCGGTGGCCGGCCTGTCGCTGGGCTGGCTGATCGTGGTGCTGTCCCTCGTCATCGACCTGGGCGGCTGACCCGACGGCTGACCCGGCGGCTGACTCGGCGGCCGACCGGGCGGGCGAGCCCGGCGCGAAGGTGCCGGCGCGGGCCGCGGCCCGCGTGGCGGCCCTGCGGAGGCGGCGGTACCGTGGCTTCGGCAAGGGCTTGGGCAGTGGCCTCGGTAAGAGTGTGAAAAGCGCCGACGACCCGGGAAACCGGTGGTCGGAAGGCACTTAGAGGCCCGAATCCATGGCGGCGACGGGGGCCGGGGCTTTCGCTTTGACCTCTGCTCGTGTGGTAGGTACTCTCTTTCCTTGTGCCTGGGGTGTCCCCGGGTTCTTGCGCCTGCACTCAGCGCCATCCGGCTCGGATGCGTCCAGTGCGAGGGTGCAGGAGACCGAAACACATACCTCCCGATTCCGTACTGCCGCTGAAGACTGGGCGACACGCCCGACCGCGGGGGCCGGATAGCGAGGTAGGAGATGGCCCTCACACCCAGGGATTCAGGCCATCCAGCAGCACATTGAAGATGCAGTCGTATTTCAGACCGCTTGGCACGAACGAAGACGGAGACGCGGTGCCCACGATCCAGCAGCTGGTCCGAAAGGGCCGCCAGGACAAGGTCGACAAGGCCAAGACTCCTGCGCTCAAGGGGAGCCCGCAGCGTCGCGGCGTGTGCACCCGTGTTTACACGACCACGCCCAAGAAGCCGAACTCTGCGCTTCGCAAGGTAGCTCGTGTTCGCCTGACGAGTGGCATTGAGGTCACGGCGTACATCCCCGGTGAGGGTCACAACCTGCAGGAGCACTCGATCGTGCTCGTTCGCGGTGGCCGTGTGAAGGACCTCCCGGGTGTCCGCTACAAGATCATTCGCGGTTCGCTCGACACGCAGGGCGTCAAGAACCGCAAGCAGGCGCGCAGCCGCTACGGCGCGAAGAAGGAGAAGAGCTAATGCCTCGCAAGGGCCCGGCCCCGAAGCGACCGGTCATCATCGACCCGGTCTACAACTCGCCGCTCGTCACCTCCCTGGTGAACAAGGTCCTGCAGGACGGCAAGCGCTCCACTGCCGAGCGGATCGTCTACGGCGCTCTTGAAGGCTGCCGCGAGAAGACCGGCACCGACCCGGTCATCACGCTGAAGCGCGCGCTCGAGAACGTCAAGCCGACCCTCGAGGTCCGCAGCCGCCGCGTCGGCGGCGCGACCTACCAGGTCCCGGTCGAGGTCCGCCCCGGCCGCTCCACCACGCTTGCTCTCCGCTGGCTCGTCGGCTACTCCCGCGCCCGTCGCGAGAAGACGATGACCGAGCGTCTGATGAACGAGCTGCTGGACGCCAGCAACGGTCTTGGCGCTGCTGTGAAGAAGCGCGAGGACACCCACAAGATGGCCGAGTCCAACAAGGCCTTCGCGCACTACCGCTGGTAGTCGTCACCCCGTCGAACGAGATACGAGAGAGAAAGCCACATGGCTACCACTGCTCTTGACCTGGCCAAGGTCCGCAACATCGGGATCATGGCTCACATCGACGCGGGCAAGACCACGACGACTGAGCGGATCCTTTTCTACACCGGTGTGAACTACAAGATCGGCGAGGTCCACGAGGGCGCCGCCACGATGGACTGGATGGAGCAGGAGCAGGAGCGTGGCATCACGATCACGTCCGCTGCGACCACCTGCCACTGGTCCCTCGAGGGTGTAGAGAACACCATCAACATCATCGACACCCCGGGCCACGTGGACTTCACGGTCGAGGTGGAGCGTTCGCTCCGCGTCCTCGACGGTGCGGTCACCGTGTTCGACGGTGTCGCGGGTGTGGAGCCGCAGTCCGAGACGGTGTGGCGTCAGGCCGACCGTTACGGCGTCCCGCGCATCTGCTTCGTGAACAAGCTGGACCGCACCGGCGCGGAGTTCTTCCGCTGTGTCGACATGATCGTCGACCGCCTGGGCGCGACCCCGCTGGTCATGCAGGTGCCGATCGGTGCCGAGATGGACTTCCAGGGCGTCGTGGACCTGGTCCGCATGAAGGCCCTGGTGTGGTCCGCCGAGGCGGCTAAGGGCGAGATGTACGACGTCGTCGACATCCCGGCCACGCACACCGAGATCGCCCAGACCTGGCGCGAGAAGCTGGTCGAGACCATCTCCGAGCACGACGAAGAGATGATGGAGCTCTTCCTCGAGGGCACCGAGCCCACCGAGGAGCAGCTGTACGCGGCGATCCGCCGCGCCACCATCGCCTCGACGAGCGAGGAGAAGGCCGGCGAGGCCACCTTCACCCCGGTGTTCTGCGGCACCGCGTTCAAGAACAAGGGCGTCCAGCCCCTGCTCGACGCGGTGGTGCGCTACCTGCCGTCGCCGCTCGACCGCGAGGTCATCACCGGCCACAAGGTCGGCGACGAGAGCGTCGTCGTCGAGCGCAAGCCGGCCGACTCGGAGCCGTTCGCGGGTCTTGCCTTCAAGATCATGAGCGACCCGCACCTCGGCAAGCTCACCTTCGTCCGGGTTTACTCGGGCCGCATGGAGTCGGGCTCTGCAGTCCTCAACTCCGTGAAGGGCAAGAAGGAGCGCATCGGCAAGATCTACCGCATGCACGCGAACAAGCGTGAGGAGATCCCGAGCGTGGGCGCCGGCGACATCGTCGCCGTCATGGGCCTCAAGGACACGACCACCGGCGAGACGCTGAGCGACTCGTCGAACCCGGTCATCCTCGAGTCGATGACCTTCCCGGCCCCCGTCATCCAGGTCGCCATCGAGCCCAAGTCGAAGGGCGACCAGGAGAAGCTCGGCGTCGCTATCCAGCGGCTCGCCGAAGAAGACCCCTCGTTCCAGGTGCACACCGACGAGGAGACCGGCCAGACCATCATCGGCGGCATGGGCGAACTGCACCTCGAGGTGCTGGTCGACCGCATGAAGCGCGAGTTCAAGGTCGAGGCCAACGTCGGCAAGCCGCAGGTGGCTTACCGCGAGACGATCCGCCAGGCTGTCGAGCGCGTGGACTACACGCACAAGAAGCAGACTGGTGGCTCGGGTCAGTTCGCCAAGGTGCAGATCGGCATCGAGCCGCTCGACGCCGGCGGCGACGACAACTACGAGTTCGTCAACAAGGTCACCGGTGGCCGCATCCCCCGGGAGTACATCCCGTCGGTGGACGCAGGCTGCCAGGAGGCCATGGAGTTCGGCGTGCTGGCCGGCTACCCGCTGGTGGGCGTCCGCGTCTACCTGCTCGACGGTGCCGCGCACGACGTCGACTCCTCGGAGCTCGCCTTCAAGATCGCCGGTTCGATGGCGTTCAAGGAAGCGGCCCGCAAGGCGAGCCCGGCGATCCTCGAGCCCATGATGGCCGTCGAGGTCATCACGCCCGAGGACTACATGGGCGATGTGATCGGCGACCTCAACTCGCGTCGTGGCCAGATCCAGGCCATGGAAGAGCGTAGTGGCGCCCGCGTCGTCAAGGCGCTGGTCCCGCTGTCGGAGATGTTCGGCTACGTCGGCGACCTCCGGAGCAAGACCTCGGGTCGGGCCAGCTACAGCATGCAGTTCGACTCTTACGCCGAGGTTCCCCGGAACGTCGCGGAAGAGATCATTGCCAAGGTTCGCGGCGAGTAAATAGCTCACCGGGAATTTGGGGGCCCGGGATTCGTCAGGATCCCGGGCCGTCGGCCCGCCCCATCTGACTACCCGACGTCGTACGGCGTAAAGAACCAGTCCACAGGAGGACTCAGTGGCGAAGGCGAAGTTCGAGCGGACTAAGCCGCACGTCAACATCGGCACCATCGGTCACATCGACCACGGTAAGACGACCCTTACCGCGGCGATCACCCGTGTGCTGCACGACGCGTACCCGGACCTGAACCCCTTCACGCCGTTCGACCAGATCGACAAGGCGCCGGAAGAGCGTCAGCGCGGTATCACGATCTCGATCGCGCACGTGGAGTACCAGACGGAGAACCGTCACTACGCCCACGTCGACTGCCCGGGTCACGCGGACTACATCAAGAACATGATCACGGGTGCCGCCCAGATGGACGGCGCCATCCTCGTGGTCGCCGCCACCGACGGCCCGATGCCGCAGACCAAGGAGCACGTGCTCCTGGCCCGCCAGGTCGGCGTTCCGTACATCGTCGTCGCGCTGAACAAGGCCGACATGGTGGACGACGAGGAGATCCTGGAGCTCGTCGAGCTCGAGGTCCGTGAGCTGCTCTCCGAGTACGAGTTCCCGGGCGACGACCTGCCGGTCGTGCGCGTCTCGGCGCTGAAGGCGCTCGAGGGCGACGCCGAGTGGGGCGCGAAGCTGCTCGACCTCATGAAGGCCGTCGACGAGTCGATTCCGACCCCGGAGCGCGACGTCGACAAGCCGTTCCTCATGCCGGTCGAGGACGTCTTCACGATCACCGGTCGCGGTACGGTCGTCACCGGCCGCATCGAGCGTGGCGTGGTCAAGATCAACGAGACCGTCGACATCGTCGGTATCAAGGAGACCAAGACCACCACCACGGTCACCGGCATCGAGATGTTCCGCAAGCTGCTCGACGAGGGCCAGGCCGGCGAGAACGTCGGTCTGCTCGTCCGCGGCATCAAGCGCGAGGACGTCGAGCGCGGCCAGGTCATCATCAAGCCGGGTTCGGTCACGCCGCACACCGACTTCGAGGCCCAGGTCTACATCCTCTCGAAGGACGAGGGCGGCCGTCACACGCCGTTCTTCAACAACTACCGCCCGCAGTTCTACTTCCGTACCACGGACGTGACCGGCGTGGTTACCCTTCCCGAGGGCACCGAGATGGTGATGCCCGGTGACAACACCGGCATGACCGTCGCCCTGATCCAGCCGATCGCGATGGAGGAGGGCCTGCGCTTCGCCATCCGCGAGGGCGGCCGCACCGTCGGCGCCGGCCAGGTCGTCAAGATCCTCAAGTGATCAATGTCCCGCCCGCCGACCCACTCGGGTCGGCGGGCGGGGCCTTGTTCCCCTTGAGACCCCACCCCCGTCAGGTGGGGGTTCAAACCTCGATTGGCCAAGGCAGTACTCCGTACTGCATACTGGTTCAGTTGCCTGTTCGGCCAAGGGATTCTTGTGTGCCTTGATGGTGCATGAGGTTCCGGGCCCGGGCAGCAGAGGATTTGCCTCCCCCGCCGCCCACCGCAGTTGATGCGCGTGGACAGCCTGGTGGTCGCATCGATGTCCCGTCACTTGCCGCAGTGACCGGGGACAGTGCGATCCGCTACTCGGCGCCTATGGACCCCGCAAGGGGCTTTCAAGGGTGCCTTGTGAGTAGCAGGGCGACACGCCCGACCGCGGGGGTCGGTCGCAAGACGTCAGTCCCGCGCCACGGCGGGGGTGATCCGCAGCGGTACGAGAGAAGGAATTCGAAGCAGCCATGGCGGGACAGAAGATCCGCATCCGGCTCAAGGCCTACGACCACGAGGTCATCGACTCCTCGGCGCGCAAGATCGTCGAGACGGTGACCCGTACGGGCGCGCAGGTCGCGGGCCCGGTGCCGCTGCCGACCGAGAAGAACGTGTACTGCGTCATCCGCTCGCCGCACAAGTACAAGGACTCGCGCGAGCACTTCGAGATGCGCACTCACAAGCGGCTCATCGACATCCTCGACCCGACCCCGAAGACCGTTGACTCGCTGATGCGTCTCGACCTTCCGGCCGGCGTCGACATCGAGATCAAGCTCTGAGGGACGCACCGACGATGACGAAGCAGATGAAGGGCATTCTGGGCACCAAGCTCGGCATGACCCAGGTCTGGGACGAGAACAACCGCGTCGTTCCGGTGACCGTCGTCCAGGCCGGGCCGTGCGTCGTGACCCAGGTCCGCAGCGGCGACACGGACGGCTACAGCGCCGTCCAGATCGCCTTCGGCCAGATCGACCCGCGCAAGGTCAACAAGCCGCTGTCCGGGCACTTCGCCAAGGCCGGCGTGACCCCGCGCCGCCACCTGGTGGAGCTCCGCACCTCCGACGCGTCCGAGTACACGCTCGGCCAGGAGATCACCGCGGACGTCTTCGAGGCCGGCCAGAAGGTCGACGTCGCAGGCACCAGCAAGGGCAAGGGCACCGCCGGTGTCATGAAGCGCCACGGCTTCAAGGGCCTCGGCGCCTCGCACGGCACGCAGCGCAAGCACCGCTCGCCCGGCTCCATCGGTGGCTGCGCCACCCCGGGCCGCGTGTTCAAGGGTGTGCGCATGGCGGGCCGCATGGGCAACGTGCGCGTGTCCACCCAGAACCTGACCGTCCACGCTGTCGACGCCGAGAAGGGTCTCATCCTGGTCAAGGGTGCGATCCCCGGTCCGAACGGCGGCCTCGTCCTGGTCCGCACCGCGGCCAAGGGGGCGTGAATTCATGACCAGCATCGACGTTCTCTCGCCGGCCGGCGAGAAGACCGGGACCGTTGAGCTCCCCGAGGAGATCTTCAACGTCCAGGTCAGCATCCCGACGATCCACCAGGTCGTCGTGGGCCAGCTGGCCGCGGCCCGCCAGGGCACGCACAAGGTGAAGACCCGCGGCGAGGTCCGTGGCGGCGGCAAGAAGCCGTACCGCCAGAAGGGCACCGGCCGGGCCCGCCAGGGCTCGACCCGCGCGCCGCAGTTCGCCGGCGGCGGCGTGGTCCACGGCCCCGTGCCGCGCGACTACGAGCAGCGCACCCCGAAGAAGATGAAGGCCGCCGCCCTGCGCGGTGCCCTCACCGACCGGGCCGTGCACTCGCGCATCCACTGCGTGTCCGCCCTGATCGACGGCGACGCGCCGTCCACCAAGGCCGCCCGCACCCTGATCGGCAAGATCTCCGAGCGCAAGCACGTGCTCCTGGTCGCCGAGAAGGACGACACCGCCGCCTGGCTGAGCGCCCGCAACCTCCCGCAGGTGCACGTGCTCGAGCCCGGGCAGCTGAACACCTACGACGTGCTCGTCTCCGACGACGTGGTCTTCACGAAGGCTGCTCTGGAGCGGTTCATCGCCGGTTCGCCCAAGGGCAAGACCGCGACCGCCGTTGCCACTTCGAGCGAGCTCGAAGGGAGCGACGAGGCGTGAGCGAGACCACGCAGGTCACCAGCAAGACCTTCACCGACCCCCGCGACGTGCTGCTGAAGCCGGTGATCTCGGAGAAGTCCTACGGGCTGCTCGACGAGAACAAGTACACCTTCATCGTGGCTCCGGGCGCGAACAAGACCCAGATCAAGCAGGCAGTCGCTGCGATCTTCGGGGTCACGGTCACGAACGTGAACACGATCAACCGGCAGGGCAAGCGCAAGCGCTCGAAGACCGGTTTCGGCAAGCGCAAGGACACGAAGCGAGCGATCGTCACCCTGGCCGAGGGCGAGCGGATCGACATCTTCGGTGGACCCGTCGGCTGACGGCCGCTGATACGGACGAGGACTAAGAGAAGCCATGGGCATCCGCAAGTACAAGCCGACGACTCCGGGCCGTCGTGGCGCCAGCGTCGCCGACTTCGTCGAGATCACGCGGTCCACGCCGGAGAAGTCGCTGGTCCGCCCGCTGCACAGCAAGGGTGGTCGTAACAACCACGGCCGCGTGACGACTCGCCACCAGGGTGGCGGTCACAAGCGCGCGTACCGTGTCATCGACTTCCGTCGCAACGACAAGGACGGCGTGCCGGCCAAGGTCGCTCACATCGAGTACGACCCCAACCGCACCGCGCGCATCGCGCTCCTGCACTACGCAGACGGCGAGAAGCGCTACATCCTCTGCCCGAACAAGCTGCGTCAGGGCGACCGCATCGAAAACGGTCCGACCGCTGACATCAAGCCGGGCAACAACCTCGCGCTCCGCAACATCCCGGTCGGTACGGTCGTGCACGCGATCGAACTGCGTCCGGGTGGCGGCGCCAAGCTGGCCCGCTCCGCGGGTGCCAGCGTCCAGCTGCTGGCGAAGGAAGGCGCGTTCGCGACCCTCCGCATGCCGTCGGGTGAGATTCGGATGGTCGACGTCCGCTGCCGCGCCACCATCGGCGAGGTCGGCAACGCCGAGCAGTCGAACATCAACTGGGGCAAGGCCGGCCGCATGCGCTGGAAGGGCAAGCGCCCGACCGTCCGCGGTGTGGCGATGAACCCGATCGACCACCCGCACGGTGGTGGTGAGGGCAAGACCTCCGGTGGCCGTCACCCGGTGTCGCCGTGGGGCCAGAAGGAAGGTCGCACGCGCCGGCCGAAGAAGGCCAGCGACAAGCTGATCATCCGCCGCCGCAAGACGAACAAGAAGCGCTAGGAGCAGTCTCGATGCCGCGCAGTCTGAAGAAGGGACCCTTCGTCGACGGCCACCTCATCAAGAAGGTGGACGTGCAGAACGAGAAGGGCACCAAGAACGTCATCAAGACCTGGTCCCGTCGCTCGATGATCGTCCCGGCGATGCTGGGCCACACCATCGCGGTGCACGACGGCCGCAAGCACGTCCCGGTGTTCGTCACCGAGGCGATGGTCGGCCACAAGCTCGGCGAGTTCGCCCCGACCCGGACCTTCCGTGGCCACGAGAAGGACGACCGCAAGTCGCGTCGTCGCTGACCGGCGAGCTACAAGGAAACCGAACTGAGATGAACACGGAGACTTCAATGGAAGCCAGGGCCCAGGCGCGGTACATCCGCGTCACGCCCATGAAGGCTCGCCGGGTTGTCGACCTGATCCGCGGCATGGACGCGGCCGAGGCGCAGGCCATCCTGCGGTTCGCGCAGCAGGCCGCGAGCGAGCCGGTCGGGAAGGTGCTCGACAGCGCCATCGCGAACGCCGGGCACAACCACAACCTGGACACGAACAACCTGTACGTGTCGCAGGCTTACGTGGACGAGGGGCCGACCCTCAAGCGGTTCCGGCCGCGTGCCCAGGGGCGTGCGTACCGCATCCGCAAGCGCACCAGCCACATCACCGTGGTTGTCGCCGAGAAGGAGAGGACCCGCTAGTGGGCCAGAAGGTTAACCCGCACGGGTTCCGCCTCGGTATCACCACGGACTTCAAGTCGCGCTGGTACGCCGACAAGCTTTACAAGGACTACGTCAAGGAAGACGTCGCCATCCGCCGGATGATGACGACGGGCATGGAGCGGGCCGGCATCTCCAAGGTGGAGATCGAGCGCACCCGCGACCGCGTCCGCGTCGACATCCACACCGCCCGGCCGGGCATCGTCATCGGCCGCCGCGGCGCGGAGGCCGACAAGATCCGCGGCAACCTCGAGAAGCTGACCGGCAAGCAGGTCCAGCTGAACATCCTCGAGGTCAAGAACCCCGAGGTCGACGCCCAGCTCGTCGCGCAGGGCGTGGCCGAGCAGCTGTCGTCGCGCGTCTCGTTCCGCCGTGCCATGCGCAAGGCGATGCAGACCGCGATGAAGTCGGGTGCCAAGGGCATCAAGATCCAGTGCGGTGGCCGGCTCGGCGGCGCGGAGATGTCGCGCTCCGAGTTCTACCGCGAGGGTCGCGTCCCGCTGCACACGCTGCGCGCGAACGTCGAGTACGGCTTCTTCGAGGCCCGCACGACCTTCGGCCGCATCGGCGTCAAGGTGTGGATCTACAAGGGCGATGTGAAGAACATCGCCGAGGTCCGCGCCGAGAACGCCGCTGCGCGTGCCGGCAACCGCCCGTCCCGTGGCCCCGCCGGTGACCGCCCCCGTGGCGGCGCCCGTGGCGGCGAGCGCGGCGAGCGCGGCGGCCGCGGCGGAGCCCGTGGCGGACGTCCGCAGAACGAGGCGCCGGCTGAGTCCGCCGCCCCGGCTGCCGAGGCCCCGGCTTCGGCGCCCGAGACCGGAACGGAGGCCTGACCCCGATGCTGATCCCCCGCAGGGTCAAGCACCGCAAGCAGCACCACCCCAAGCGCGGTGGTCGGGCCAAGGGCGGTACCGAGCTCGCGTTCGGCGAGTACGGCATCCAGGCCCTGGGCCAGGCGTACGTGACCAACCGGCAGATCGAGTCCGCCCGTATTGCCATCACCCGGCACATCCGCCGTGGTGGCAAGGTCTGGATCAACATCTACCCGGACCGTCCGCTGACCAAGAAGCCGGCCGAGACCCGCATGGGTTCCGGTAAGGGCTCGCCCGAGTGGTGGGTCGCGAACGTCAAGCCCGGTCGGGTGATGTTCGAACTGTCGTACCCGAACGAGAAGGTGGCTCGCGAGGCGCTTCTGCGCGCCACGCACAAGCTGCCGATGAAGTGCCGGATTGTCCGGCGCGAGGCAGGTGAGGCGTGATGGCGGCCGGGACCAAGGCGTCCGAGCTGCGCGACCTGGCGGACGAGGAACTCGTCGCCAAGCTGCGTGAGGCCAAGGAGGAGCTGTTCAACCTCCGTTTCCAGGCGGCGACCGGGCAGCTCGAGAACCACGGGCGGCTCAAGGCGGTCCGCAAGGACATCGCCCGCATCTACACGCTGATGCGTGAGCGCGAGCTCGGCATCGTCAGCGTGGAAGAGGACGGAGGCGCGGCGTGAGCGAGAAGACTGAGATGACTGAGCAGAGCCGGGGATTCCGCAAGACCCGTGAGGGTCTCGTGGTCAGCGACAAGATGGACAAGACCGTCGTCGTCGCTGTCGAAGACCGCGTGAAGCACCCGCTCTACGGCAAGGTCATCCGCCGCACGAGCAAGCTGAAGGCTCACGATGAGCAGAACGCCTGCGGCGTCGGCGACCGCGTCCTCCTGATGGAGACCCGGCCGCTGTCCGCCAGCAAGCGGTGGCGCATCGTAGAGATCCTCGAAAAGGCCAAGTAGCGAGCGCTGGGCAGGCCCACTGTGAAGTGGGCCTGCACCGCGACGTGATGATCAGGAGTTAGACGTGATCCAGCAGGAGTCGCGACTGCGAGTCGCCGACAACACGGGTGCCAAGGAGATTCTTTGCATCCGTGTGCTCGGCGGATCCGGCCGGCGCTACGCGGGCATCGGGGACGTCATTGTGGCCACCGTGAAGGACGCGATCCCCGGTGGCAACGTGAAGAAGGGCGACGTCGTCAAGGCTGTCGTCGTGCGGACCGTCAAGGAGCGCCGCCGTGTCGACGGCTCCTACATCCGCTTCGACGAGAACGCCGCCGTCATCCTCAAGAACGACGGTGAGCCCCGTGGCACCCGTATCTTCGGCCCGGTCGGCCGTGAGCTGCGCGAGAAGAAGTTCATGAAGATCATCTCGCTCGCGCCGGAGGTGCTGTAACCCATGGCGAAGAGCATGAAGATCAAGAAGGGTGACCTGGTCCAGGTCATCACGGGCAAGGACCGCGGCAAGCAGGGCAAGGTCATTGCGGCCTTCCCGGCGGACAACCGCGTCCTCGTCGAGGGTGTCAACCGGATCAAGAAGCACACCAAGGTCGGCCAGTCCGCCAAGGGTGCCAAGACCGGCGGCATCATCACCCAGGAAGCCCCTGTGCACATCAGCAACGTGATGCTGGTCGTGGAGCAGAACGGCAAGAAGGTTCCCACGCGCGTCGGCTACCGTTTCGACGACGAGGGCAACAAGATCCGGATCGCCAAGCGGACCGGTGAGGACATCTGATGACTGTCACCACTGAAGCGAAGGCGCTGCCGCGCCTGAAGCAGCGCTACCGCGACGAGATCAAGGGCAAGCTGCAGGAGGACTTCTCGTACGAGAACGTCATGCAGATCCCGGGTGTCGTCAAGGTCGTCGTCAACATGGGTGTCGGGGACGCGGCTCGCGACTCCAAGCTCATCGAGGGTGCGATCAAGGACCTGATGGCCATCACCGGCCAGAAGCCCCAGGTCACCAAGGCCCGCAAGTCCATCGCGCAGTTCAAGCTGCGCGAGGGCCAGCCGATCGGTGCGCACGTCACGCTGCGCGGCGACCGCATGTGGGAGTTCCTGGACCGCCTGGTCTCGATCGCCCTGCCCCGTATCCGCGACTTCCGCGGTCTGTCGCCGAAGCAGTTCGACGGCAACGGCAACTACACCTTCGGTCTGACCGAGCAGTCGATGTTCCACGAGATCGACCAGGACAAGATCGACCGTGTTCGCGGCATGGACATCACTGTGGTGACCACCGCCAAGAACAACGACGAGGGCCGCGCTCTGCTGCGTCACCTCGGATTCCCGTTCAAGGAGAGCTGACGTGGCGAAGAAGGCCCTGATTGCCAAGGCCGCTCGCAAGCCGAAGTTCGCGGTGCGCGGTTACACGCGCTGCCAGCGGTGCGGTCGTCCGCACTCGGTGTACCGCAAGTTCGGTCTGTGCCGTGTGTGCCTGCGCGTGATGGCGCACGCCGGCGAGCTGCCCGGCGTCACCAAGAGCAGCTGGTAAGCGAACCCCGCTTCCCGGCACTCATCCTCGCTTCGGCGAGGGTGTCCGTTTCAAACGCTGTAGGTCCCGTACCGCAGTCGTCCTGTGTGCCGCCCCTCCTTCGGGAGGGGCGGCCCCGGGACCGATCGCATTTCGGGAAACCGCGGCGAGAAAGGCCCTGAGGCCGTCATGACCATGACCGACCCCATCGCAGACATGCTCACGCGTCTGCGGAATGCCAACTCGGCATATCACGACGATGTCGTGATGCCGTTCAGCAAGATCAAGTCGCACATCGCGGAGATCCTCCAGCAGGAGGGTTACATCCAGGGCTGGCGCGTCGAGGACGCCGAGGTCGGCAAGAACCTCGTCATCGACCTGAAGTACGGCCCGAACCGCGAGCGCTCGGTCGCCGGCATCCGCCGCGTCTCGAAGCCCGGTCTGCGGGTGTACGCAAAGTCCACGAGTCTGCCGAAGGTGCTGGGAGGCCTCGGCGTCGCGATCATCTCGACGTCGCAGGGTCTGCTCACCGACCGTCAGGCCGCCAAGAAGGGCGTGGGCGGGGAAGTCCTCGCCTTCGTCTGGTAACGGGAAAGGAGGATAGGCAATGTCGCGAATCGGACGGCTGCCCATCCCGGTTCCCGCCGGCGTGGACGTCACCATCAATGGCCGCGAGGTCGTCGTGAAGGGCCCCAAGGGCACCCTGTCGCACAATCTCGCAGCTCCGATCGAGATCGCTCTCGAGGACGGCACCCTTGCGGTGACCCGCCCCAACGACGAGCGCCTCTCGAAGGCCCTCCACGGGCTGTCCCGGACGCTGGTGGCGAACATGATCACCGGTGTGACCCAGGGATACGTGAAGAAGCTCGAGATCAGCGGTGTCGGTTACCGTGTCGCAGCGAAGGGCTCCTCGCTGGAGTTCGCGCTGGGATACAGCCACCCCATCGTCGTCGACGCCCCCGAGGGCATCACCTTCGTCGTCGAGAGCCCGACCAAGTTCGAGGTCCAGGGCATCGACAAGCAGAAGGTCGGCGAGGTCGCCGCGAACATCCGCAAGCTTCGCAAGCCCGACCCGTACAAGGCCAAGGGCGTGAAGTACGCGGGTGAGGTCATCCGCCGCAAGGTCGGAAAGGCTGGTAAGTAGGCATGGCCGTCGGTGTGAAGGCCGGCAAGGGAGTGGCGAAGAAGTCCACCTCCCGGAAGCGTCGGCACATCCGGGTCCGGAAGCGTGTTTCCGGTACCCCCCAGCGGCCTCGTCTGGTCGTGACCCGTTCCACGCGCCACATCGTGGCGCAGGTGATCGACGACCTGGCCGGTGTCACCCTGGCCTCCGCCTCGACGATGGACGCGTCCATCCTCGGCGGAGAGGGCGACAAGACCGCGAAGGCGCGCAAGGTCGGCGAGCTCGTCGCTGAGCGGGCCAAGGCTGCGGGCATCGAGACCGTGGTGTTCGACCGTGGTGGCAACAAGTACCACGGCCGTATCGCCGCGCTTGCCGATGCCGCGCGCGAGGGCGGGCTGGCGTTCTGAGCCCGCTGGTCCGGACAAGCTTCGTACGACAGATGAGGAATTTCTGATGGCTGGACCCCAGCGCCGCGGTGGCGGCGCCGGCGGCGGCGAGCGTCGGGACCGGCGGGATCGGCGCGACGGCGGCGCCGCCGCCGAGAAGACCGCCTACGTCGAGCGCGTCGTCGCGATCAACCGTGTGGCCAAGGTAGTCAAGGGTGGTCGCCGCTTCAGCTTCACCGCGCTGGTCGTGGTGGGCGACGGCGACGGCACCGTGGGTGTCGGTTACGGCAAGGCCAAGGAGGTGCCGGCCGCCATCGCCAAGGGTGTGGAGGAGGCCAAGAAGCACTTCTTCAAGGTCCCCCGTATCCAGGGCACCATCCCGCACCCGATCCAGGGTGAGGCGGCGGCCGGTGTCGTGCTGCTCAAGCCGGCTTCCCCCGGTACCGGCGTCATCGCCGGTGGCCCGGTGCGTGCCGTGCTCGAGTGCGCGGGCATCCACGACGTGCTGAGCAAGTCGCTCGGCTCGGACAACGCGATCAACATCGTTCACGCGACGGTGGCGGCCCTCAAGGGCCTCCAGCGTCCCGAGGAGATCGCGGCTCGCCGCGGGCTCCCGCTGGAGGACGTGGCCCCGGCCGCGCTGCTGCGGGCCCGCGCGGGAGTGGGTGCGTAATGGCACGTCTCAAGGTCACGCAGACCCGATCGAAGATCGGCAGCAAGCAGAACCAGCGGGACACTCTCCGTTCGCTCGGTCTCAAGCGCGTCCACGACGTGGTCGTCAAGGAAGACCGTCCGGAGATCCGCGGCATGATTTTCACGGTGTCGCACCTCGTCACCGTCGAGGAGGTGGACTGACATGGGTGCTGAGAACCCGCTGAAGGTGCACCACCTGCGGCCCGCCCCCGGTGCCAAGACCGCCAAGACCCGCGTGGGTCGTGGTGAAGGCTCCAAGGGCAAGACCGCCGGTCGCGGCACCAAGGGCACCAAGGCCCGCTACCAGGTTCCGGCCCGCTTCGAGGGTGGGCAGATGCCCCTCCACATGCGGCTGCCGAAGCTGAAGGGCTTCAAGAACCCGTTCCGCACCGAGTTCCAGGTCGTGAACCTGGACAAGATCAGTGCCCTGTACCCCGAGGGCGGCGTCGTGACCGTCGACGACCTCGTGGCCAAGGGTGCGGTTCGCAAGAACCAGCTGGTCAAGGTGCTCGGCCAGGGCGAGATCACCGTCGCGGTGCAGGTGCAGGCGCATGCCTTCTCCGGCTCCGCGAAGGACAAGATCGCCGCGGCCGGCGGCTCGGCCGACGAGCTCTAAGAGCGCCAACGGCTTCTTTGCAGGGGCGCCACGCCGGTAAGGTGGTGGCGCCCCTGCGTCGTATGCGGCCAGGCCGCGCGAGCACCGTAGGGATGCCGGTGCGGGACGGTGGGATGTCGAGTCCACGTCCACGCAGCAAATCTCGCGGTCCGTGCGAACTTTCTGCCGACCGACGCTGTTATTGTCCGTGAGGTTCCATACCGGGACCGGCCCGTGGCCTACGGGACCGATCGATCAAACGACTCGCCCGACGGGCGAGGCGCAGGAGGCAGTGTGCTCACCGCGTTCGCACGGGCGTTCCGCACGCCCGACCTGCGCAAGAAGCTGCTCTTCACACTGGGGATCATCGTCCTTTTCCGGATCGGGTCGCACATCCCGGTCCCGGGCGTGTCCTTCCAGATGGTCCGCAAGTGCGTCGACGCCGCGGACCAGGGCGGCCTCTTCGGCCTGGTGAACATGTTCAGCGGCGGTGCGCTGCTCCAGCTGACGATCTTCGCGCTCGGGATCATGCCGTACATCACGGCGAGCATCATCCTGCAGCTGCTGACGGTCGTCATTCCGCGTCTGGAAGCCCTCAAGAAGGAGGGCCAGGCGGGCACCGCCAAGATCACGCAGTACACCCGATACCTCACCATCGCGCTGGCGATCCTGCAGTCCACCGCGCTGGTGGCGACCGCGCGCAGCGGCGCGCTGTTCAACAGCTCCGGCGGCGAGTGCCAGCCGGACCAGATCGTCCCCGACCAGAGCCTGTTCCGCATCCTCGTCATGGTGATGGTCATGACCGCGGGCACCTCGGTGATCATGTGGCTGGGCGAGCTGGTGACCGACCGCGGCATCGGCAACGGCATGTCGATCCTGATGTTCGTCTCGGTGGCGGCCGGCTTCCCGGCGGCGCTGTGGAACATCAAGCAGACCGGCACCCTGGGCGGCGGCTGGGTCGCCTTCTTCACCGTCATCGCGGTGGGCCTGCTGATGGTCGGCCTGGTCGTCTTCGTCGAGCAGGCGCAGCGCAGGATCCCCGTGCAGTACGCCAAGCGGATGATCGGGCGCCGTGCTTACGGCGGCACGTCGACCTACATCCCGCTGAAGGTCAACCAGGCGGGCATCATCCCCGTGATCTTCGCCTCTTCGCTGCTGTACATCCCGGCTCTGATCGCGCAGTTCAGCGGAAGCACTTCCGGCTGGGCCGTGTGGATCGAACGCAACTTCGTGCAGGGTGACCACCCGCTTTACATGGCGACCTACTTCCTCCTGATCGTGTTCTTCGCCTTCTTCTACGTGGCGATCACGTTCAACCCCGAGGAAGTTGCCGACAACATGAAGAAGTATGGTGGTTTCATCCCGGGCATCCGCGCCGGCAGACCGACTGCGGAGTACCTGAACTACATCCTTACCCGGATCACCTGGCCCGGATCGCTCTACCTGGGCATGATCGCGCTCGTACCCATGATCGCGCTCGTG
The DNA here is from genome assembly GCF_021502675.1 of Yinghuangia soli. Classification (GTDB taxonomy): domain Bacteria; phylum Actinomycetota; class Actinomycetes; order Streptomycetales; family Streptomycetaceae; genus Yinghuangia; species Yinghuangia soli. The sequence continues at coordinate 183,106 of NZ_JAKFHA010000014.1, read as the reverse complement.
CTCTTCAACGCCACCAACAACTTCCCGTTCGGCGGCACGAGCATCCTGATCATCGTGGGAGTGGGTCTGGAAACCGTGAAGCAGATCGAGAGCCAGCTCCAGCAGCGCAACTACGAAGGCTTCCTCCGCTAAATGCGTATCGTTCTTGTGGGCCCTCCCGGCGCGGGTAAGGGAACCCAGGCCCAGTACATCGCCGCAGACCTGTCGATCCCCGCGATCTCGACGGGCGATCTCTTCCGCTTCAACGTCTCGCAGATGACGCCGCTGGGCATCGAGGCGAAGAAGTACATGGACGCGGGCAACCTCGTCCCCGACGAAGTCACCATCGGCATGGTCCGGGACCGCCTCGCGCAGCCGGACGCCGCCGACGGGTTCCTGCTCGACGGGTTCCCGCGCAACACGGCGCAGGCCAAGGTGCTGGACGAGATATTGGCCGAGCACGGCACCAAGCTCGACGCCGTCCTCGAGCTCGAGGTCCCGGCCAAGGAGATCATCCAGCGGCTGTCCGGCCGCCGGCAGTGCCGTGCCCACGGGCACGTGTGCCACGTCTTCTTCGACCGGCCGAAGGTCGAGGGCATCTGCGACGAGTGCGGCAGCGAGCTCTACCAGCGCGACGACGACCGCGAAGAGACGGTCAAGCACCGTCTCGACGTGTTCAAGGAGCAGACCGAGCCGCTGATCGGGTACTACTCCGAACAGGGCATTCTCGTGGTGATCGATGCTCTCGGGCGGGTGCCCGAGGTCACCGAGCGCGCGAAGACCGCACTCAAGGCCTTCACCGAGGACTGAGGCGTTCTCCGGCGGCACCCGTCGAACAGCGCAGCACCGAGCAGTACGAGGCAGCACGGCAAGACCCGCACATGGGCGATCCGGGATCACTCCCGGGTCGCCCATGTTCGTTGCGGCGAGCGGGTACAGGAAGGCAGCCCGGGCACCTGCCCGGACGACGAGGACGCCGACGAGGCGCGGAAGGAACAGCAGGCCGGTGATCAAGAGGCGGCGCAGCAAGATCGAGCGCAAGACCCCGGAGCAGATCGAGAAGATGCGGCTCGCGGGTGCGGTGGTCGCCGAGACCCTGCAGAAGCTGCGCGCGGCCGCGGTGCCGGGCATCAGCACGCGCGAGCTGGACGCGCTGGCCGAGCGCAGCATCCGGGAGGCCGGGGCGATCCCGTCGTTCAAGGGCTACCACGGGTTCCCGGCGTCGATCTGCGCGTCGGTCAACGACGTGGTGGTGCACGGCATCCCGGACGACGTGCCGCTGCGCGAGGGCGATCTGATCTCGATCGACTGCGGGGCGATCCTGGCCGGCTGGCACGGCGACTCGGCGATCACCGTCGCGGTCGGCGCGGTGCCCGACGAGCTGGCCGAGCTCAGCCGGGTGTGCGAGGAGTCGATGTGGGCCGGCATCGCCGCGGCGAAGCCGGGCGGGCGGCTGACCGACATCAGCCACGCGATCGAGCAGGCCATCCGGGCCAACACGCCGGCGAGCGGCGGCAAGTACGGCATCGTCCAGGACTACGGCGGCCACGGCATCGGCACCGAGATGCACCAGGACCCGCACATCCTCAACTACGGGAAGCCGGGGCAGGGCCCCGAGCTGCTGCCCGGGGTGTGCCTGGCGATCGAGCCGATGGTGACGCTGGGCCGTCCGGACACGTACACGATGCCGGACGACTGGACGGTGAAGACCACGGCCGGCGGGTACGCGTCGCACTGGGAGCACTCCATCGCGGTCACCGAGGACGGCCCGGTCGTCCTCACCGCGCTGCCGAAGTAGCCCTGCCCGTAGGCCGGCCGGCAGTCCGGCCGGCAGCCCGGCCGCGCAGGAGTCCCGCCGGGGCGCCCGCTGTCCTACGCTGTGCCGGTGGACAGTGACGCTACGCGCCCGGCGGGCGCCGCGGACCGGGCGCGCGTGACCGACGCGCTGCGCGAGGAGATGGCCGCGGGCCGGCTGCCGCTTGCCGACTACCAGGCCCGGCTCGGCCGCGTGAAGCGGGCCGCGACGGTCGGCGAGCTGGATGCGGTGCTGCACGATCTGCCGTCCCGGCGGGACCGGGCGGACGACGATGCGGAGCGGCCCGGCGGCGGCGCCGCCGGGCCGCCGGGGGAGTCCGGGACCGCGGCCGGACGGGTGCCGAAGGCGACACGCGGGGGCTGTGCGGGCGTACTCTTGTTGACGGTCGCCGCTGCTTATGCGGTAAGGTCCGCCGCCCGGTTTCCCATCTCGCGGGTGCGTGCCTTAGACTGACTCGTCGGCTTGTCTGTAGCCGCTTTTTGCCGCGCCTCTCGGCGCCGGCCCGCGGTGGACACAGAAGCCGAAGGTAGACGATTCCCGAGTAGACGAAACGCGGAGGACATGCCGAAGAAGCAAGGGGCCATCGAGATCGAGGGCACTGTCATCGAATCTCTCCCCAACGCCATGTTCCGCGTCGAACTGCAGAACGGGCACAAGGTCCTCGCTCACATCAGCGGAAAGATGCGGATGCACTACATCCGGATCCTCCCGGACGACCGCGTGGTCGTCGAGCTGAGCCCGTACGACCTGACCCGCGGTCGGATCGTCTACCGCTACAAGTAGGCGAGCTCCGCGCCTCGTCCCGTTCCCCGGGCAGGCCGCGGCTGCGAACCGATAACCGCCTCGGCGACGAGGGTGCCCACGGGTGCCCTTGTCAGCACGTACCGGAGAGATCATGAAGGTCAAGCCGAGCGTCAAGAAGATCTGTGACAAGTGCAAGGTGATCCGCCGTCACGGCCGGGTCATGGTGATCTGCGAGAACCTGCGCCACAAGCAGCGCCAGGGCTGATCGCAGCACCGCGCACGCGGCACGAGATCGTCGCGCGACGCACCACGTAAATGTCGTAGCACCCGACCCCCGCAGCAGCTAGGCGCGGGACGCCACCCCCGGTTGGAGGCCGGGGACCGAAGGATCCAGAGCGAGCCTTCCGGACCGGTGCTGCGCATCACCTCCAACGAACCCAGGAGCCACATACATGGCACGCCTCGTCGGCGTAGACCTGCCCCGCGACAAGCGGGTCGAGGTCGCACTCACCTACATCTTCGGCGTCGGTCGCACCCGCGCGCTGGAGACCCTGAGCAACACCGGCGTCAACGCGGACACCCGCGTGCGCGACCTGACCGAGGACGACCTGGTCAAGCTGCGTGACTGGATCGACGCGAACTACCGCGTCGAGGGCGACCTGCGCCGCGAGGTGCAGGCCGACATCCGCCGCAAGGTCGAGATCGGCTGCTACGAGGGCCTGCGCCACCGTCGTGGCCTGCCCGTCCGCGGTCAGCGCACGCACACCAACGCGCGTACCCGCAAGGGCCCGCGCCGCGCCATCGCCGGCAAGAAGAAGCCCGGCAAGAAGTAGTCCGCTTTCGCCGGATCAGACGGTCCCCGTCGCTAGCAGCGGACCGACGACCTCAGGAGTTTCCAGCAGATGCCTCCCAAGAGCCGCACCGGCGCCAAGAAGGTGCGCCGCAAGGAAAAGAAGAACGTCGCTCACGGGCACGCCCACATCAAGAGCACGTTCAACAACACGATCGTGTCGATCACCGACCCGAACGGCAACGTGATCTCGTGGGCCTCCGCGGGCCACGTGGGCTTCAAGGGTTCGCGCAAGTCGACCCCGTTCGCCGCGCAGATGGCCGCCGAGTCGGCTGCCCGCCGTGCCCAGGAGCACGGCATGCGCAAGGTCGACGTCTTCGTCAAGGGCCCGGGTTCCGGTCGTGAGACCGCCATCCGCTCGCTCCAGGCGACCGGCCTTGAGGTGGGTTCCATCCAGGACGTCACCCCCGTGCCGCACAACGGCTGCCGCCCCCCCAAGCGCCGCCGCGTCTGACCTGAAGCCGAGTAGGAGTTAAAGAACCATGGCGCGTTACACCGGCGCTGACTGCAAGCGCTGCCGTCGCGAGAAGATGAAGCTGTTCCTCAAGGGCAGCAAGTGCGAAGGGCCGAAGTGCCCGATCGAGATCCGTCCTTACCCGCCGGGTGAGCACGGTCGCGGCCGCACCAAGGACAGCGAGTACCTGCTGCAGATGCGCGAGAAGCAGAAGTGCGCGCGCATCTACGGCGTCCTCGAGAAGCAGTTCCGCGGCTACTACGAGGAGGCGAACCGCAAGCAGGGCAAGACCGGCGAGAACCTGCTCCGCATCCTCGAGTCGCGTCTGGACAACGTGGTCTACCGCGCGGGCTTCGCCAAGTCGCGCGACCACGCCCGCCAGCTGGTCCGCCACGGCCACATCCTGGTCAACGGCGTCAAGACCGACATCCCGTCGGCCCGCGTCTCCGAGGCCGACATCATCGAGGTCCGCAAGGAATCGCTCGAGCTGACCCCGTTCGTGGTCGCTCGTGCGGAGGCCGGCGAGCGCCCCGTTCCCGCGTGGATCGAGGTCATCCCGAGCAAGATGCGCATCCTCGTGCACTCCCTGCCCGCGCGTCAGGTCATCGACACGCAGGTCCAGGAGCAGCTCATCGTCGAGCTCTACTCCAAGTAAGCGAGTAGAAGTACGACAAAAAGGGTCGGGCGGGACGGTTTTCCACCGTTCCGCCCGTACCCTTGCCATAGCCGTCGGTGTCATATAGCGGGCACCGAAGACATGGAGGAAAACCATGCTTATCGCACAGCGTCCCACTCTGACCGAGGACGTCGTCGACGAATTCCGGTCCCGGTTCGTCATCGAGCCGCTGGAGCCGGGCTTCGGCTACACCCTCGGCAACTCGCTGCGCCGTACGCTCCTCTCCTCGATCCCGGGTGCTGCCGTCACGAGCATCCGCATCGACGGTGTCCTGCACGAGTTCACCACCGTGCCGGGCGTCAAGGAGGACGTCACCGACCTCATCCTCAACATCAAGCAGCTGGTCGTCTCCTCGGAGCACGACGAGCCGGTCGTGATGTACCTGCGCAAGCAGGGCCCGGGTGTGGTCACCGCCGGCGACATCGCGCCCCCGGCCGGTGTCGAGGTGCACAACCCCGAGCTGGTCCTGGCCACGCTGAACGCCAAGGGCAAGCTGGAGATGGAGCTGACCGTCGAGCGCGGTCGCGGCTACGTCTCCGCGGTGCAGAACAAGCAGGCGGGCCAGGAGATCGGCCGTATCCCGGTCGACTCGATCTACTCGCCGGTCATGAAGGTCACGTACAAGGTCGAGGCCACCCGTGTCGAGCAGCGCACGGACTTCGACAAGCTGATCGTGGACGTCGAGACCAAGCCGTCGATGCGTCCGCGCGACGCGATGGCGTCGGCCGGCAAGACCCTGGTCGAGCTGTTCGGTCTGGCCCGCGAGCTCAACGTCGACGCCGAGGGCATCGACATGGGCCCGTCGCCGACGGACGCCGCGCTCGCGGCCGACCTGGCGCTGCCGATCGAGGAGCTCGAGCTCACGGTCCGCTCGTACAACTGCCTCAAGCGCGAGGGCATCCACACCGTGGGCGAGCTCGTCGCGCGCAGCGAGGCGGACCTGCTGGACATCCGCAACTTCGGTGCGAAGTCCATCGACGAGGTCAAGGCGAAGCTGGCCGGCATGGGCCTGGCCCTCAAGGACAGCCCGCCCGGATTCGACCCGACCGCCGCTGCGGACAGCTTCGGCGACGAGGACGACCACGGCTTCGCGGAGACCGAGCAGTACTGATACTGCCCGGACACGCTGCGGGGGTCCGGGGGTCGTCCCCCGGATAAGCGCAGTGCGGAGACCGAGCAGTACTGATACTGCCCGGACACGCTGCGGGGGTCCGGGGGTCGTCCCCCGGATAAGCGCAGTGCGGAGACCGAGCAGTACTGATCCGCTCCGCGGATCGCAACGCACGTCGTGCGTAACGGCTTTCGGGCCGATACGTGCGGACCGCCCCGGGCATTTTCGCTCGGGGCTCGCGTCCGGGCCGACCGGCCCGGGCGGACTGACACCGGTACCTGACACGGCCGGTGCAGGGCTATCAAGGAGAAAGCAATGCCCCGTCCCGCAAAGGGAGCCCGCCTCGGCGGCGGCCCGGCCCACGAGCGTCTGCTCCTGTCGGGTCTCGCGACCGCGCTGTTCGAGCACGGCCGCATCACCACCACCGAGGCCAAGGCGCGCCGCCTGCGCCCGGTCGCGGAGAAGCTGATCACCAAGGCGAAGCGCGGCGACCTGCACGCGCGCCGCCAGGTGCTCACCGTCGTCCGCGACAAGAGCGTCGTGCACACCCTGTTCGAGGAGATCGGCCCGCGTTACGCGAACCGTCCCGGCGGCTACACCCGTATCACCAAGATCGGGAACCGCAAGGGCGACAACGCGCCGATGGCCGTGATCGAGCTGGTCGAGGCCCTCACCGTCGCGCAGACCGCGGTCGGCGAGGCCGAGGCCGCCACCAAGCGCTCCGTCAAGGAGCAGGAGGCGGCGAAGGCCGAGGAGACCAAGGTCGAGGCCGCCGAGGCCGAGACCGAGGCCGTCGAGGAGGCCCCCGAGGCCGCCGCCGACGAGGCTGTCGACACGGAGAAGAAGGACGCCTGATCCGGCGCCCGACTGATCTTGTGCGGGCCCGCTACCGCCCTTCGGGGTGGGAGCGGGCCCGCGCTGTTTCCTGAGAGCGGATGGGGAAGACAGGCGTGACCGACCTGACAGCGCCGCCCGAGCCGGTCCGGTTGCGGATCGATCTGGCGTACGACGGCACGGATTTCTCCGGGTGGGCCAGGCAGCCCGGCCTGCGGACCGTGCAGGGCTGCCTGGAGGAGGCCCTGACGACGGTGCTGCGGCTGCCGGAGCCCGCCCAGCTGACCGTGGCCGGGCGGACCGACGCAGGCGTGCACGCGCGCGGGCAGGTGGCGCATGTGGACATCCCGGCGGACAAGTGGACGATGGACGGCCACCAGCTGGTGCGCCGGCTGTCCGGGACACTGCCGCGCGATGTGCGGGTGCGCTCGGTGTCGGTGGCGCCGGAGGGCTTCGATGCGCGGTTCGCCGCCGAGTGGCGGCGCTACGCGTACCGGATCAGCGACACGCCGGGCGGGGTCGACCCGCTGCGGCGTACGCATGTGGTGTGGCACGACCGGCCGTTGGACGTGGACGTCATGAACGAGGCGGCCGGGCTGATGCTCGGCGACCACGACTTCGCGGCGTACTGCAAGCGCCGCGAGGGGGCGTCGACGGTGCGCTGCCTCAAGGAGTTCCACTGGGTCCGCGAGACCCCGGGCGAGGCCGATGCCGGGCCCGGTTTCACGCCGCTGGTGATCGCCTCGGTGCGCGCCGACGCGTTCTGCCACAACATGGTCCGCTCGCTGGTGGGCGCGATGATGGCGGTCGGCTCCGGCCGGCGGCCGGTGCGCTGGCCCGCCGAGATACTGGCGCGCGGCGTGCGGGACTCGTCGGTGCACGTGGCGCCGGCGCACGGGCTGGTCCTGGAGGAGGTCGCGTACCCCTCGGACGAGCGGCTCGCGGAGCGCGCGGCGAAGGCCAAGCGGCACCGGCTGGACCTGGTCTGACCTGCGCAGACCCGGTCCTGCCGGGGTCTCGTCGATGATGCTCCGCCGGGCGGCGGCGCCGCCCGCGGGTCAGCCCTGGAGCTGCTTCTCGGCGTCCGCCTTGGCCTTCTCGTAGATGGCCTGCGAGGTCTTCTCGCCGCGCTTCTCCAGGACCGCGCGCACCCAGGCGTCGACGTCGTTGCCGAGCTGGTCGACCTTGGGGTCGGGGCCGGTGAGCTTGTTCTCGGTGCCCGGGTAGCCGACGACCGCGAAGATGCCGTAGCGGCCGTACGAGTTCGTCTGCCGGGCGCACTGCACGCCGGGCTTGCCGGGGGTCGGCTCGGGGCAGAGCGCCTTCACCGGGCCGCCGGGAAGGCCGGTCACCGCGGCCACCTGGTACTTCTCGTTGCCCTGTACGGCAGCGGCCTTGGCGTCCTCGGGTGTGGCGAACGCGCCGAGGGCGACGGTCGCCGCGGTGCCGTCGGCGGCGGTCACCGTGACGCGGATCATCTGCGCGCACTGGTTGTTGCGCAGGATCTTGGCGAGTTCGGCGTTCACCGCGTTCGCGCAGGTGTTGTCGAGCTGGGTGCCGACCACGGTGTAAGTGCGGCCGCCCTGGGTGACCTTGGCGTCCGGGAAGAGCTCCGCGGCGGTGAACGGGGCGGTGTCCAGGGCCGGATCGGCGAGCACTTTCGCGGCACCGGGTGCGGGCGGGATGGACGGCGCCGGCTTGAACGTGGGCTTGGGGGCTGCCGGGGCGGAAGTCGCCGGTGCCGCGCTGCCGCTGCCGGTGTTCGCGGCGGGCTTGGCGTCGTCGCCCTCGGAGATCTTGATGGAGGCGAAGGCTATGCCGGCGCCGATCGCCAGCACGCCGACCACGGCGCCCGCCCAGATGGCCACGCGCCGCCGCCGGTTGCTGCGGCCGGCCTCCTCGGCGAGGGCGCCCCAGTCGGGTTCGCCGTCCCGGTTGCCGTGTGCGGCGGCCGGGAACGGGCTTGCTGGGGCGGCCTGCGTCGGCTGCTCGTACGCCTGCCGGCCGTACTGCCCTTGCTGCCCGTACGGCGCGGACTGCGTTGCCCCGTAAGGGTCTTGGGGCGCTTCCTGGCCGTATCCGGGCGCTCCGCCGTAGTTCTGCCCGGGCGGCGGCCCGTACGGGTCCGCACCGGGGCTGCCGGGGCCCTGGTAGACCGGCGGCCCCGGTCGCACACTCCACGGCGACTGCGCGGGTTCACCGGGTTCTCCCGGATGTCCCTGACCGCGGTTGTAGCCGTTGCTGTCCCCACTCACGGCAGCCTCCCCACCGTTCGAGCCCCCAGTCTCGGGCGCAGCATACTGGCGTGGTCGGATCTGCTCCGCGGGGCGGATACGATGGAGAGCAGGGGAGGGGGCTCGGGGAGCACAGCCCCCCGAAGCTCGTTTTGACCGGCACCCCGTAAACCCGGTATTCTGCCGGTTCGTTGTGCGTATTGGCTTGCTTGAGTGAAGTCGGTACGCCGGGCGCCGCAAGAGGCCCACCGGCAGCACCCCGCATTGGTTTCCACACCAGTTATTGCGTGGGAGTCGCCGGAACCGGCCAGAGCGCCATCCCGTCAGCACACACTCACGAAGAAGCGAAGGCTATCGACCGTGCGCACGTACAGCCCTAAGCCCGGCGACGTCCAGCGTCAGTGGCACGTCATCGACGCGACCGATGTCGTGCTCGGCCGTCTGTCCACCCAGGCCGCTGCCCTGCTCCGGGGCAAGCACAAGCCGGTGTACGCGCCGCACGTCGACACCGGCGACTTTGTCATCATCATCAACGCCGACAAGGTTCACCTGTCCGGCAACAAGCGGACCCAGAAGATGGCGTACCGCCACTCTGGCCACCCGGGCGGTCTCCGCGCGGTCCGCTACGACGACCTGCTCTCCAAGAACCCGGAGAAGGCCGTCGAGAAGGCCATCAAGGGCATGCTCCCCAAGAACACCCTGGGCCGGCAGATGCTGTCGAAGCTCAAGGTGTACGCGGGTTCGGAGCACCCGCACCAGGCGCAGCAGCCGGTGCCGTTCGAGATCACCCAGGTCGCGCAGTAGTCACGGCCACAAGTCGGCCGCTTCGTGCGGTCGAGGATTGCTAAAAGGAGAATCGTGGCCGAGACCACCGCTGAGGCCCCCATCGAGGAGACGACCGAAGAGGTCACCCTCGAGAGCTACACCTCGGAGTCCCTTGCCGGTCGTTTCACCGACCCGCAGCCGGGCAACGCCACTGGCCGCCGCAAGGAGGCCATCGCCCGCGTGCGCATCGTGCCGGGCACCGGCAAGTGGAAGATCAACGGGCGGACGCTCGAGAACTACTTCCCGAACAAGGTCCACCAGCAGCTCGTCAACGAGCCGTTCAAGATCCTTGAGCTGGACGAGAAGTACGACGTGGTCGCGCGCATCTCCGGCGGCGGCGTCTCCGGCCAGGCCGGCGCGCTGCGCCTGGGCGTGGCCCGTGCGCTGAACGAGGCGGACGTCGAGCTGAACCGTCCGGCGCTGAAGAAGGCCGGCTTCCTGACCCGTGACGCGCGCGCCACCGAGCGCAAGAAGCCGGGTCTGAAGAAGGCCCGCAAGGCTCCGCAGTACAGCAAGCGCTAAATCTGCGCGGCGCTGCCTGCATTTTGCATCGGGCCCCGGGGCACAGTCTGTGCCTCGGGGCCCGATGTTTTTGTTGCTTCCATACTCTGCGTGCGTTGTGCTCGAAGTTGTCGTGGTGCGACTGTGCGTGTTCTGTTCTTTTCATATCCAGGTCTTGTCCGCAGCCATGCGGTGACGATGCGGGAGGTCCGAAGGTGGGACGACTCTTCGGTACGGACGGGGTACGCGGGCTGGCCAACGGCCGCCTGACCGCCGAGCTGGCGCTGGACCTGGCGGTCAGTGCCGCCCGGGTGCTGGGCTCGCAGGGGCGGTCCGGCGGGCATGGCCGGCGTCCTTTCGCGGTGGTCGGCCGCGACCCCCGTGCTTCGGGCGAGTTCCTGGAGGCCGCTGTCGTCGCGGGCCTCGCGGGTGCCGGCGTCGACGTGTACCGGGCCGGAGTCCTGCCCACGCCCGCGGTGGCGTACCTGACCGGTCTGCTGGGTGCGGACCTGGGCGTCATGCTGTCCGCCAGCCACAATGCGATGCCGGACAACGGCATCAAGTTCTTCGCGCGCGGCGGGCACAAGCTGCCGGACGATGTCGAGGACAAGATCGAGTCGCTGCTCGGCACCGACTGGGACCGCCCCACGGGCGCGCAGGTCGGCCGCGTGCAGGACCACCCCGAGGGCCACGCCCGCTACGTCGACCATCTGCTGGCCACGCTGCCGCACCGGCTGGACGGCCTCAAGGTGGTCCTGGACTGCGCGAACGGCGCGTCCTCGCGGGTCGCTCCGGATGCGCTGCGGCAGGCCGGCGCCGAGGTCATCACGATCCACGGCGAGCCGGACGGCCTCAACATCAACGACGGCTGCGGGTCGACCCACCTGGCCGACCTGAAGGCCGCGGTGGTCGAGCACGGTGCCGACGCGGGCATCGCGCACGACGGCGACGCGGACCGCTGCCTCGCGGTGGACGCGCAGGGCGTCGAGGTGGACGGCGACCAGATCCTCGCGGTGCTGTCGCTGGCCATGCGCGATGCGGGCAAGCTGCACGACGACACGCTGGTCGCGACGGTCATGTCGAACCTGGGCCTCAAGCTGGCCATGCAGGCGGCCGGCGTGAAGATCGTGGAGACCGCGGTCGGCGACCGCTATGTGCTGGAGGCCATGCAGGCCGGCGGCTTCACGCTGGGCGGCGAGCAGTCCGGGCACGTGGTCATGCTGGACCACGCGACCACCGGCGACGGCACCCTGACCGCGCTGCACCTGCTGGCCCAGGTCGCCAAGACCGGGCGTCCGCTGCACGAGCTGGCCGCGGTGATGACGCGGCTGCCGCAGGTGCTGCTGAACGTGGGCGGTGTGGACCGCACCGGGGTGCAGGCGTCCGTCGGGCTGGCCACCGCGGTGGCCGAGGCGGAGGCGCGCCTGGGCGGCGGCGGCCGGGTGCTGCTGCGCCCGTCCGGCACCGAGCCGCTGGTGCGCGTGATGGTCGAGGCGCAGACGCACGAGCAGGCCGAGCACGAGGCCGGGCTGCTGGCCGAGGTCGTCCGCGCCGAGCTGGCGGTCTGACGCACGGGACACGAGGCGGCCCCGACCCGGGAACGGGTCGGGGCCGCTTTGTCGTGCTCGGCCGGATGCGTGTGCGGCCGGTCCGGGGCCGGTCAGTCCTTGGTCCGCCCTGCCTGGGGCCAGCGCTGGGCCGGCGGCCGGCTGGCGGCCAGGGTCTCGTGCCGGGACCGGCTGCCGTGGGTGCGGTTCCAGTAGAGGCGCTGGCCGAGCAGCGTGAGGCTGCCGGACAGCACGATCGCGCAGAGGTTGAGCAGCAGTTGGCCGAGTGAACCGGCGGCCTGCTCCAGGTCGCCGTAGGCGATGGCCACCGCGGTATTCGCGGCCGCCGGCACGGTGGTCACCGAGATGAGCACGCCGATGAGTGCGCCGGACTTCGACGAGGTCAGCGACATCATCCCGGCGATGCCGGCCAGGAAGGCCACCCAGAAGGACAGCCAGTCGGGCTGGTAGATGAACGCGGTGAGCGGCCGCTCGGCCTCCAGCATCGCCTTCTCGAATTCGCCGCTCCAGGTCAGCAGCCAGGTGAAGACCATGGTGAGGGCCATGGCGATCGGGAAGCCGGCCAGCAGCGCGAAGGCGGACCGCGCGGCGAGCCGGGGGCGCCGCTGCACCACCGCGACGCACAGGCCGGCCAGCGGGCCGAACTCGGGGCCGACGACCATGGCGCCGACGATGAGGATCGGGTTGTCGAGGAGCACGCCGCAGGCGGCGATCATGGTGGCCAGTGTCAGGAACGCCAGGAAGGTCACCGAGATGGTGGACTCCTCGGAGGTCACCTCGGTGATCTGCTCCCACACCACCGCGTCGGCGCCTTCGCCCGGTGCCGCCAGCTCGGCCTCGCGGGCCGAGCGGGACAGCACGACGTCGAGGTCCTCCAGGACGATGGCGCCGTCGTCGTCGATGCCGAGGTGGCGCAGGTCCTCCAGCACGGTGTTGGCGGCTTCGCGGGCGACGTCGCAGGACATGACGTCGCCGGGCGGCGAGACCGCGGCGCCCGGCCACACGACCAGATGCGTGACCCCCGCCTCGGCCTCCAGCAAGCGCCGCACGGCGTCCGACTTCTCGCGCGGCACGATGACCCTCAGATGCAGCATGCTTCGGACGCTACGCGGTCACAGCTTCCGCAAACGCAGACGACTCACCGTGTGGTCCGCGCCCTTGCGCAGGACCAGCGTCGCGCGGCCGCGGGTGGGCAGCACGTTCTGCACGAGGTTCAGCTCGTTGATGTCGCGCCACACGCCCTGGGCGTAGGCCACCGCTTCCTCCTCGGTCATCGCGGCGTAGCGCCGGAAGTACGAGGCGGGGTCCCGGAATGCGGTCTGACGCAGCTTCAGGAAGCGTTCCAGGTACCAGTGCCGGATGTCCGAGGTGCGGGCGTCGACGTACACGCTGAAGTCGAAGAAGTCCGAAACCGCAAGGCGGGGGCGGCCGTCCGGGCCGATGCGGGCCGGCTGCAGGACGTTGAGGCCCTCCACGATGAGGATGTCGGGCTGCCGGACGACGAGGCGCTCGTCGGGCACGATGTCGTAGCTCAGGTGCGAGTAGACCGGCGCGCTCACCTCGGGTTTCCCGGCTTTGACGTCGGCGACGAAGCGCACCAGGGCGCGCTGGTCGTACGACTCCGGGAAGCCCTTGCGGTGCATGATGCCGCGGCGTTCCAGCTCGGCGTTGGGATAGAGGAAGCCGTCGGTGGTCAGCAGCGCCACGTGCGGGTGGTCCGGCCAGCGGGCCAGGAGTTCGCGCAGGATGCGGGCCGTGGTGCTCTTGCCGACCGCGACGCTGCCCGCGATGCCTATGACGAACGGCGTGGTGCGGCGCTCGTCGTTGCCGAGGAAGGTGGTCAGCGCCGAGTTGAGGCCGCGTGTCGCCGCGACATAGAGGTTGAGCAGCCGGGACAGCGGCAGGTAGACGTCGCTGACCTCGTCGAGGTCCACGACGTCGCCGAGGCCCCGCAGCCGCTCGAGCTCGTCGGCGGTCAGCGGCAGCGGCGTACTTGCCCGGAGCCGGCTCCACGCCTCACGGTCCAGTTCCACGTACCGGGAGAGGTCGCGTGCCGCGCCAGGAGTGACGATGGTGTGCACAGCACACATTCTCTCCGGCGGTGCTGCGCCGCCGCCCGCCGGGATGCCCTCAAGCCCCCGCGGAGCGCACCTGGAGCCCGGCCGTGACGTACCCGGAGCTCCCCGGGCCGCCGCGGACCGGCGAACCCTTTAGGCTGGCCGTCCAGTGCGGCATCGTGGGACAGCTCCCACGGAAGGGATCCAGTCTGTGTGTGGGATTGTCGGATACGTAGGTGAGAAGTCGGCCCTCGACGTGGTGATCGAGGGGCTGCGGCGGTTGGAATACCGCGGGTACGACTCGGCAGGCGTGGCAGTGCTCGCCGACGGTGCCCTGGTCAGCGACAAGAAGGCGGGCAAGCTCGCCAACCTCGAGAAGTCGCTGAACGAGAACCCCCTGACGGTCGGCACGACCGGTATCGGCCACACCCGGTGGGCCACGCACGGCGCGCCGACGGACGCCAACGCCCACCCGCACCTGGACAACGCGGCCAAGGTCGCGGTGGTGCACAACGGCATCATCGAGAACTTCGCGGCACTGCGCGCCGAGCTGACCGAGCGCGGCCACACCCTGCTGTCCGAGACGGACACCGAGGTGGTCGGCCACCTGCTCGCCGAGCACTACGAGCCGGCCGGCGGCGACCTCGCCGAGGCGATGCGCCGCGTGTGCCGCCTGCTGGAAGGCGCGTTCACCCTGGTCGCCGTGCACGCGGATGCCCCGGACGTGGTGGTCGCGGCGCGCCGCAACTCGCCCCTGGTGGTCGGCCGCGGCGAGGGCGAGAACTTCCTGGCCTCGGACGTGGCGGCGTTCATCGCGCACACCCGCGAGGCCATCGAGCTGGGCCAGGACCAGGTCGTGGAGCTGCGCCGGGACGGCGTGACGATCACCGACTTCCTGGGCAACCCGGGCACGTTCCGCGAGTACCACGTGGACTGGGACGCGTCGGCCGCCGAGAAGGACGGCTACGACTACTTCATGCTCAAGGAGATCGCCGAGCAGCCCAAGGCGGTCGCCGACACCCTGCTGGGCCGCATCGGCACCGACGGGCGCCTGCACCTGGACGAGGTGCGCATCCCGGACCAGGTGCTGCGCGAGGTCGACAAGGTCGTCATCATCGCGTGCGGCACCTCGTTCCACGCCGCGATGATCGCCAAGTACGCGATCGAGCACTGGACCCGGGTGCCCTGCGAGGTCGAGCTCGCCAGCGAGTTCCGCTACCGCGACCCGATCCTCGACAAGCAGTCGCTGGTCGTCACCATCTCGCAGTCCGGCGAGACGATGGACACCCTGATGGCGCAGCGGCACGCGCGCGAGCAGGGCGCCAAGGTGCTGGCGATCTGCAACACCAACGGTTCGACGATGCCGCGCGAGGCCGACGCCGTGCTGTACACGCACGCCGGCCCCGAGGTCGCGGTCGCCTCGACCAAGGCGTTCCTGACCCAGCTGGTGGCGTGCTACCTGGTGGCGCTGTACCTGGGCCAGGTGCGCGGCACCAAGTGGGGCGACGAGATCACCGAGGTGATCGAGCAGCTGGCCGCGATGCCGGAGCAGGTCGAGAAGGTCCTCGACACGATGGAGCCGGTGCGCGAGCTGGCGCACTCGCTCAAGGACGCCAATTCGGTGCTGTTCCTGGGCCGGCACGTGGGCTTCCCGGTCGCCCTGGAGGGTGCGCTCAAGCTCAAGGAGCTGGCGTACATGCACGCCGAGGGCTTCGCGGCGGGCGAGCTCAAGCACGGGCCGATCGCGCTGATCGAAGAGGGCCTGCCGGTCGTCGTCGTGGTGCCGTCGCCGCGCGGGCGCAGCGTGCTGCACGACAAGATCGTGTCGAACATCCAGGAGGTCCGGGCGCGCGGTGCGCGGACCATCGTGATCGCCGAAGAGGGCGACACCGCGGTCGAGCCGTACGCCGACCACCTGATCCGCATCCCGGCCACCCCGGTGCTGCTGCAGCCGCTGGTCGCCACGGTGCCGCTGCAGGTGTTCGCGTGCGAGCTGGCCACGGCCAAGGGCCACGAGGTGGACCAGCCGCGCAACCTGGCGAAGTCGGTCACGGTCGAGTAGTTCCCGCGCAGTCGCTGCGGGATGTGCATGTGCGGGCCGGGCGCCGGGTGGCGTCCGGCCCGCAGTGCGAGGCGGCGCGCCCGGCCGGCCGGGGTGGCAAGATCGCGGGCATGGCACGCATACAGCCCGGCGTCGAGCTGGTCGATCTGGCGGTTCCCGACGGGGTGGCCGAGGCGGACGCCGAACCCCGGGTGCGCGCGCTGCGGACCGCGGTGCTCGGTCTGGCGCCGCGGGCCGACCAGGAGGAGTTCTGCGGGCGGGCCCGCGAGACGCTGCCGGTGGCCGACCAGGACCCGTTCCGTACGCCGTTCGCGATCGTGCACGACGGCGAGGCGGTCGGCTTCGGGGTGCTCGACGTGCAGGGGTATCTGGACGAACTGGCCCGCGAACCGCGGCCTGCGGTGCTGCTGCGCGGCTTCTACGTGGGGGCGGCGTACCAGGGGCGCGGTTTCGGCGGTGCGGCGATCCGGGCGCTGCCCGAGGCGGCCCGCAAGGTGCGGGCGGACGCGGATGTGCTGCTGCTGACCGTGAATGTGCGCAACGCCGGCGCGGTGCGGGCCTATCTGGCCGGCGGCTTCGTGGACGACGGGGACCTGTATCTGGGCGGCGACGCGGGGCCGCAGCACATACTGCGCCGGGAGCTCGCCTCGGTGTGAGGCGGGCGCGTCAGGCAGGCGCGTGCGGCTGAGGGGCGCGTGCCCCGCGTGCGGCGTACGACTCAGGACGACTCGGTGCGGCTCAGGTCTGCGGCGAGCCTTCCTTGGCGATGAGCAGCTTGCGCAGCAGGCCGTCGAGCGTGACGCGTTCCTCGGGGGTCAGCGCACTCATGACGTTCTCCTCGTTGCGGACGTGCCCCGCCACGGTGCGGTCGATGAGCTCCTTGCCGGCCGGGGTCAGCCGGATGAGGACCGCGCGGCGGTCGGTCGCACACGGGCGGCGTTCCACCAGGCCCTTGGCGGAGAGCTTGTCGACCCGGTTGGTGATGGCTCCCGAGGTGACCATCGCGGACTTGAGCAGGGCCCGGGCGTTGAGCTCGTACGGCTCGCCGGACCGGCGGAGCGTGGCCAGCACGTCGAACTCGGAGAAGTCCAGGCCGTGCAGGGAGAAGTACTCGCGCAGCGCGCTTTCCACATGGGACTGGAAGCGGTTGTAGCGGCCGACCAGGGCCATGGCCCACAGGTCGAGGTCGGGGCGCTCCCGGGCCCACTGGTCGACGATGTCGTCCACGGCGTCGCGCGCCTGGACCTGCGCCTGGGGCTGCTCTGGGGTCTGCTCCTGCATGGTTCCGCCTCTCTCGTCTGCCGGACCGTCGCGGGCTGTTCGCCCATCATTCATTATCTCAATGCTCAGATACTTGACGTTCGTAGGTCTCTTGCGTAAAACTTATCTCAACGTTCAGATAGTAAGCGCTGAGGGGATCGGGTCATGGGCGTCTTGGGTGCAGGCAAGGGATCGGCCGGGCGGTTCGGCGTCGCGGCGGCTGCGGCGCTGGCGCCGGCCGCCTGGGGCACGACGTACCTGGTGACCACGGAGCTCCTGCCGGACGGCCGCCCGATGCTGCTGGCCGCGATGCGCGCGCTGCCCGCCGGCCTGCTGCTCCTGCTGCTCGGCCGCAAGCTGCCGAAGGGCAAGTGGTTGGGGCGGGCCGCGATCCTCGGCATGCTGAACATCGGCTTCTTCTTCCCGCTGATCTTCCTGGGCGCCTACCACCTGCCGGGCGGCGTCGCGGCCACCATCGGGGCCATCCAGCCCCTGCTGGTCATCGGGTTCTCCGCGATGATCCTGGGAGCGCGGCCGACCCGCCGTGCGGTGATCGCCGGCCTCGTCGGCGTGGCGGGCGTGGCGCTGCTGGTCCTCAAGGGCAGCGCGAAGCTGGACGGCCTGGGCATCGCCGCGATGCTGGTGGCCATCCTGATCATGGCGCTGGGTACCGTCCTGACCCGCAAGTGGGGCAAGCCCGAGGGCGTCACCATGGTCGACCTGACCGCCTGGCAGCTGGTCGCGGGCGGCCTGTTCCTGGCCCCGCTGGCCCTGGTCACCGAAGGCGCGCCGCCCGCGTTCACCGCGCAGAACTGGATCGGCTTCGCGTACCTCGGCCTGTTCGGCACCGCGCTGGTCTACGTCCTGTGGTTCCGCGGTATCGAGCGCCTCGGCGCCGGCCCGGTCTCCTTCCTCGGTCTGATCAACCCCGCGGTGGCCACCATCGGCGGCATCGTGGTCCTGGGCCAGACGCTGACCGCCTGGCAGGTGCTCGGCCTGGCGCTGGCGCTCGGCGCGATGTTCGCCGGCCAGGCGCCGGCCAAGCCCAAGACGACCGTGGTCGCGGAGGGCGGCGGCAAGGGCGGCCCGGCCCCCGTCGAGGGCGAGCCGGCCGCGGACGCCGCGGGCACCGGGCCGGCTCCGCACGCCGAGGCGGCGGAGGGCACCGAGGCCGAGGGCCGGCGGGAGGTGCTCGCGGTCGGGCGCTGAGCAGCGGATCCGAGCGGATCTGAGCGGATCTGAACGGGCAAGTACGTGGACGGCGGGGCCTCTTCGGCCCCGCCGTTCCGCATGTGCGGGCCGGTTCCCCGGAGTTGCGAGGGTCTGAACGGCACTGTGCGCGGCGGTTAACAAAAACGTTCCTGTTGGCTATGGCCATGAGACCTCTACGCGAGTAGCGTCTCAGCGGTTTCCACGCATCCGCGTCCGGCCGCGCCGGACCCCGAGGGAGGACGTACGCCTGTGGACCGTCGCCGATTCCTGTCCCGCAGCGCCGCCGTCGCGGCCGGCACCGCCGTCGTCGGCGGACCGTTCCAGGGCCTTGCGGCCGGTACCGCGCACGCCGGCACGAACCGCGCCCCCGGCGCGGACGCCGCGCGGGGCCGTCCCGGCGCGGGCGGCTACGGCCCGCTGCTGCCCACCCCGGACGAGCGCGACGGCGCGGTCCGCCTGCACCTGCCCGAGGGCTTCCGCTACCGGTCCTTCAACGAGGCCGGCTCGCCGATGTCGGACGGCACCCCGACGCCGGGCAAGCACGACGGCATGGCCTCGTTCCGCGGCCGCCGCGGCAAGACCGTCCTGGTCCGCAACCACGAGGTGAACGGGCCGGTCGGGGCGTTCGGCAACGCCGCCGAGGCGTACGACCCGGCCTGCGGCGGCGGCACGACCACCGCGATCGTCGACCGCTACGGCAACGTCGAGTGGTCCGGCGTGAGCCTCAACGGCACCCAGATGAACTGCTCGGGCGGCCCGATGCCGTGGGGCTCGTGGGTCACCTGCGAGGAGACCGTCAACGGCCCGGACGTCGGCCCCGACTTCACCGGGCAGCCCAACACCAAGCTGACGCAGAAGCACGGCTACCTGTTCGAGGTGCCGTCCGACGGGACGTCGTCGCGTGTGCCGATCCGCAGCGCGGGCCGCTTCGCCCACGAGTCGGCGGTGTTCGACCCGATCACCGGCGCGGTCTACATGACCGAGGACAACTTCGGCTTCGCATCCGGCTTCTACCGCTACCTGCCGCCGGTGACCCCGTGGATCGGCGGCAAGCTCCGCGACGGCGGACGCCTGCAGATGCTCGCGGTCAAGAAGCGTCCCAACCTCGACCTGTCGGCCGGCCAGCAGCCGGGCGCGGCGTACGACATCACCTGGGTCGACATCGACGACCCGGACCCGGCGTTCGCCCCCGGCACGACCAACGACCAGGCGATCCAGGCGGTCGGCAACCAGGGGCGGGCCAAGGGCGCGGCGCTGTTCTCGCGGCTCGAAGGCGCTTACTACCAGCGCGGCGTCGTGTACTTCGTCTCGACGCAGGGCGGCGCGACCCCGGCCGGCGACACCGCACCGGACGGCTTCGGCGACGGCCGCGGCCAGGTGTGGGCGTACAACACCGTCACACGGCGGCTGCGGCTTGTCTTCGAGTCGCCGGGCTCGGCCAAGCTCGACCTGCCGGACAACGTCACGGTCAGCCCGCGCGGCACCCTCGTGCTGTGCGAGGACGGCGACGGCGACAACTTCCTGCGCGGCCTGACGGTCGACGGGCGCATCTTCGACCTGGCGCGCATGGAGCCGGTGGCCGGCGACGCGGGCGCGGAGTTCGCGGGCTCGACGTTCGGCCCGGACGGGCACACGTTGTACGTGAACATCCAGTCGCGGAAGGGCATGTCAATCGCGGTCTGGGGGCCGTGGCACAAGGGCGGATTCTGAGTCCCTGGGTGACTCCTTCCCGGCACAGGCCGGATGCCGCCGCGCCGCGGACCGGACGGGCGACCGTTCGGCCGCGGCCCGCCCCCGGGCGCCCCGCCCCGGCCCCCCCCCCCCCGGCCCCCCCCCCCCCCCCCCCCCGCGGCGGCGTGCCATGCTGGCCCGCGTGATCGTGGGCGTGGGCATCGACGTGGCGGACATCGGGCGCTTCGGGCAGTCGCTGGAGCGGACCCCGGGGCTCGCCGACCGGCTGTTCACCGAGGCGGAGCGCTACGTGCGCCCCGGGCAGGAGCGCGGCGTCGCCTCCTTGGCCGCCCGGTTCGCGGCCAAGGAGGCCCTCGCCAAGGCGCTCGGCGCCCCGCGCGGACTCCAGTGGCAGGACGCGGAGATCGGTACCGAGGACTCCGGCCGCCCGGTGCTCACCGTGCGCGGCACGGTCGCGGCGCGGGCCGCGGAACTGGGCGTCACGACCTGGCATGTGTCGCTGAGCCACGACGCGGGCATCGCCTCCGCGGTGGTCATCGCCGAGGGCTGAGCCCGGCCGGGCCGCGGTTCTCGCGGTACGCGGCGGGTGGGCTCTCGGCCTGTCCGGGGCGCCCGGATGATTCGCCGCGAGACCGGGCAGGACGGTCTCCGGTGGAGGTCTCCGGTCGCGGAGCGGTCTTCGGAAGGGGCAAGCGTGCGCGAGGCTCATGATGTCTGGCAGGTCCGGGCGGCCGAGGCCGCGCTGATGGCCCTGCTGCCGGACGGCGCGCTCATGGAGCGTGCCGCCGCGGGTCTCGCGGCGACCTGCGCGGGACTTCTCGGCCGCGTCCACGGCAGCCGCGTCGTGCTGCTCGTCGGCAGCGGTGACAACGGCGGCGACGCCCTGATCGCGGGTGCCCGGCTGGCCCGGCGCGGCGCACGCGTCGACGCGCTCCTGCTGGCCCCGCAGCGGGCCCACGCGGGCGGTCTGGCGGCCTTGCGCGGTGCGGGC
Source organism: Yinghuangia soli (assembly GCF_021502675.1). Classification (GTDB taxonomy): domain Bacteria; phylum Actinomycetota; class Actinomycetes; order Streptomycetales; family Streptomycetaceae; genus Yinghuangia; species Yinghuangia soli. The sequence continues at coordinate 162,240 of NZ_JAKFHA010000014.1, read as the reverse complement.
GGGCGGATCCTCCCGGCCGACGCCCTGGGCTTTCCCGCAGCCGCACACGACCTCGTCGCCGCCGCGGACCTCGTGGTGGACGGCATCGTCGGCATCGGCGGCCGGGGCGGACTGCGCGCCCCCGCGGACGACTTGGCCCGCGCCGCCGCGCAGTCGCGCGCGGTCGTCGTCGCGGTCGACCTGCCCAGCGGCGTCGACGCGGACACCGGCGCGGTCGCGGCGGAAGCCGTCCGGGCGGACGTCACGGTCACCTTCGGGACCTGGAAGCCCGGGCTCCTGGTCGACCCCGGAGCCTCGTACGCGGGAGCCGTCGAGCTCGTCGACATCGGCCTGCAGCCGCCCGCGCCCGTCCTGCGGGCCCCCCAACACGTCGACATCGCCGCCCTGCTGCCGACCCCGGCACGCGAGACCGACAAGTACGCACGCGGAGTGCTCGGGCTCGCGGCCGGCTCGGAGCGCTACCCGGGCGCCGCGGTACTGGCCGCCGGGTCCGCGCTGCGGGCAGGCGTAGGGGCGCTCCGCTATCTGGGACCGCGCGCGGTCGCCGATGCGGTGGTCTCGGCGCACCCCGAAGTGATGGCGGGCTCCGGGCGCGTGCAGGCGTACGCGGTCGGTCCGGGGCTCGACACGGGCGAAGAGGCGCGCGGCCGGTTCGCCGCGGCGCTGGACGGCGGCGTCCCCGTGCTGGTCGACGCCGATGCGCTCACGCTCCTCGCCGAGGCCGGCCCCAAGGCGCTCGAAGGCGTGCCCGGCGCGCTGCTGACCCCGCATGCGGGGGAGGCCGTCCGCCTGCTGGCCGGACTGGGGGAGTCGCCGACCCGGGCGGATGTCGAGGCCGAGCGGCTGACGTGGGCGGTCCGGCTGGCGGCCGGATACGACGCCACCGTGCTCCTCAAAGGCAGCACGACCGTGGTGGCCGACCCGCGCGGCGAGGTGTGGGTGAACCCGACGGGCACGCCGTATCTGGCGACCGCGGGCAGCGGCGACGTGCTCACCGGCGTCGCGGGCGCGCTGCTGGCGGCCGGCCTGACCCCGGCCGAGGCGGCCGTCGCGGGCGCGTACCTGCACGGTCTGGCAGGCCGGATCGCCTCGGACGGAGACGTCCCGTGCGCGGCTTCGGACGTGTCGGCGGCGTTGCCTGCGGCGTGGCGCGCGGTGCGCGAGGCGGGCGCGCCGGACGAGGAGTGACGAGGAGTGAGGACGACGCACCGCGGGTACGCCGCGTGCGGTCGTCCCCGGAGAAACGGACATCCGCGGACCACGGCCGCACAGGTGTGGACCGTCACAAGAGCGTCACCGCACTGTTTGGCTGCCGCGTCCGCGCCAGCGTCGCGGGCGCGGGCCTGCCACACTGGGAGACCCGATCGGGCCCGACAGCGCGGCCCGCACGACCGTACGACCGCCGAATGAGGGGATCCACCGCCCTATGCGTGCCGAAGCCCGGATCGATCTCGACGCGGTCCGGCACAACATCGCCGCGGTGCGCGGCCGGGCCGGATCGGCCGAGGTCATGGCGGTGGTGAAGGCCGACGCTTACGGGCACGGCATGGTGGCCTGCGCCCGTGCCGCGCAGCAGGCCGGCGCCTCGTGGCTGGGCACTGCTATCCCGGGTGAGGCGCTCCGACTGCGCCGGGCCGGGCTGGACGGCCGGATCCTGACCTGGCTGTGGGTGCCCGGCGACCCGTTCGCCGAGGCGGTCGAGGCCGACGTCGACATCTCGGTGAGCGCGCTGTGGGCGCTGCGCGAGGTCGAGGACGCGGCGCGCGCGACCGGCCGTACCGCGCGCGTGCACCTCAAGGCGGACACCGGTCTGGGCCGCAACGGCTGCCAGCCGCACGACTGGGCGGCGCTGGTCGAGTCCGCGCTCAAGGCGGAGGCCGACGGGCTGGTCCAGGTGGTCGGGCTGTGGTCGCACTTCGCGTGCGCGGACGAGCCCGGGCACCCGTCGATCGCCCTGCAACTGGCCGCGTTCCGCGATGCGGTGGACTACGCCGAGCAGCGCGGCGTCACCCCCGAGGTGCGGCACATGGCGAACTCGCCGGCCACGCTGCTGCTCCCCGAATCGCATTTCGACCTGGTCCGCAGCGGCCTTGCCACGTACGGCGTCTCGCCGGTCCCCGACCTGCACACGCCCGCCGAGCTGGGCCTGCGGCCGGCGATGACGCTGGCCGCGTCGGTGGCGTCCGTCAAGCGGGTCCCGGCCGGGCACGGAGTGAGCTACGGGCACACCTGGCACGCCGAAGCGGAATCGACGCTCGCGCTGGTGCCGGTCGGCTACGCGGACGGCATCCCGCGGCACGCCAGCAGCGCCGGTCCGGTGCTGATCGGCGGGCAGCGCCGCACGCTCGTGGGCCGGGTGGCGATGGACCAGTTCGTGGTCGACCTGGGCGACGGCACCGCCGAGCCGGGCGACGAGGTGATCCTGTTCGGCCCCGGGGACCGGGGCGAGCCGACCGCCGAGGACTGGGCGCAGGCGGCCGGCACCATCGCGTACGAGGTCGTCACGCGGATCGGGTCGCGCGTGCCGCGGGTGTACCTGGGGGCCCGGTGAGCGATGCCGGGAGCAATGTCGGACGCCGCGCCGGGATCCTCGGGGCGGCCGTCGGCGTGCTCGCGGTCGGCGCCGCGGCCGGGGTCGCCATCGAGCGGATGACGGTCGGCCGGGTGCGCCGCCGGGCCGAGGAAGAGCTGGACGCCATCGCGGAGTTCGGCACCCTGCGCGGTGAACCGCACATCGTCGCGGCGGAGGACGGCGTCGAGCTGTACGCCGAGGTCGACGGCGACCCGCGGGCCCCGCTCACCGTGGTCCTGTGCCACGGCTACACGCTCAACATGGACTGCTGGCACTTCCAGCGCGCCGAACTCCAGGACGACTACCGGCTGGTGCTGTTCGACCAGCGCAGCCACGGGCGCTCCGGTCGGGGCGCGCCGGAGACGTCCACGATCGACCAACTCGGCGAGGACCTGTACGCGGTGCTGCAGGAGCTGGTGCCGCGCGGCCCGATGGTGCTGGTCGGGCACTCCATGGGCGGCATGACGATCATGGCGCTGGCGGACCAGCACCCGGAGCTGTTCGGGCGCCGGATCGTCGGCGTCGCGCTGCTCAACACGTCGGCGGGCAAATGGGCGACCGTGACGCTCGGCATCCCGGCGGCCGGCGCGCGGCTGCTGCACCGGGTGGCGCCCGGCGTGATGCGGACGCTCGGGCGCCGCGCGGCGCTGGTCGAGGCGGGCCGCCGGGCAGCCCGTGACCTGGTGTACGTGTTCACCGAGCGGTACGCGTTCGACTCGGACGTGGACCCGACGGTCGTGCGGTTCACCGACCGGATGATCTCGGCGACGCCGATCGACGTGATCGCGGAGTTCTTCCCGGCGTTCGAGACACACGACAAGCTGGCCGCGCTGCCGGTGCTGGGCCGCGTGCCGACGCTCGTGGTCGGGGGAGCGGGCGACCTGATGACGCCCGCGTCGCACAGCGAGGCGATCCACGACGCACTGCCGGACTCCGAGCTGGTCGTGGTGCCCGAATCCGGGCACCTGACCCCTCTCGAGCATCCGGAGGTGGTCAATGCGGCGCTGCGCGGGCTCCTTGCGCGCGCCGCGCGCGAACCGGGCCGGCACGCCGGCACCGGAGGTGGGCCGCGGCGAAACGGATCGTTTGGCTCCCCTCGCAGCGGCGGCGATCGTGACGCCGGCTAGGCGGTGCGCGGCATAGGTGCAGGACCACGGCCCGGGTATGAGCCCGGGCCCGAGCATGGGCAGGGACAGGAAGCTGTGGCGGTGAACGAGACGGTGCAGGAAGTCCGCGTGACGGTCGCGACCGGCGAGGAGATGCGGGACCTCGGCCGCCGCCTTGCGGGACTGCTGCGCGGCGGTGACCTGCTGGTGCTGTCCGGCGGGCTCGGGGCCGGCAAGACGACGATGACGCAGGGGCTGGGCGCGGGGCTCGGGGTGCGGGGAGCGGTGACGTCGCCGACCTTCGTCATCGCCCGCGTGCACCCTTCGCTGGTGGGCGGCCCCGCGCTGGTGCATGTGGACGCGTACCGCCTCGGCGCCACGAGCGACGTCGCGGGCGAGGTCGACGACCTGGACCTGGACGCGTCGCTGGACGAGTCGGTGACGGTCGTCGAGTGGGGCGAGGGCAAGGTCGAGGACCTCAACGAGGACCGCCTCACGGTCGTCATCGAGCGCGCCGAGGGCGAGGACGCCGCCGACGGCGGCGGCACGGACGCCGATGCCGACGTCGACCCGCCGTCCGACCCGCGCACCGTGATCCTGCGCGGCCACGGCCCCCGCTGGGCCGGAGTCGACGTGGCCGAGGCGCTGACGCGCGACTGAGCCCGGTGCCGGCCCGCAAGGCGGGCATCCGCTCTCGCGGGCTCCGCACAGTCTGTGGACGGGCCGGGACGGAGTCGTCGTGGCCGAGGCCTTGACCCGCGGCTGACCCCCGTCCCGGCCCGCAAGGCGGGTATCTGACGGCGGCCGCTCTGGCGCGCTCTGCACAGCCTGTGGACAGACCTCCGCGCGACTGCTCCCACTCTTGGTAAGTCCCTGAAGCGGGGGCGCATGGTGCGGTCGGATGATCACATCGGCGTCGTCTGCCGGGTCACTCCGTGGGCGGGGGCGGGACGACGATGCGGTTCGTGGGCGGGGGTGGGCCGGTCGGGGTGCTGCCGCCCGAGCTGCCTGCGTTGCCGCCGGAGCCTCCGCTGCTGCCGCCGTTGGATCCGCCCGTGCTGCCGCCGGTCGAGCCGCCGCTGGATCCGCCCGTGGAGCCGCCCGTCGAGCCGCCGTTCGAGCCTCCTGTGGAGCCCGTCGGCGGTGCCGACGTGGGCGGGCCCGACGTCGGGGGACCGGAGGTCTCCGGCGGTGCCGTGGTCGTGGGCGGGGCCGTCGTCGGCGGTGCCGTCGTGGCGGGCGGCGCGGTGGTCTCCGGGACGCGGTTGTCGTTGCTGTTGTCCGCCGGGACCTCGAAGTCCACGACCGGCTCGCCGGCCAGCGCGGCCTTCATGTAGTCGGTCCACATCCGGGTGGGCAGGTTGCCGCCGTCCACGCGGGCCAGGCCCGCGGTGCCGTTCATGGACTCGAACTCGTTCGTGGTCGGGTTCTGCCGGAACATCCCGATCGCGGTGGACAGCTGCGGCGTGTAGCCGACGAACCAGGCCGACTTGTTCTCGTCCGTGGTGCCGGTCTTGCCGGCCGCCGGGCGGCCCAGCGCGCGGGCCCGTGCGCCGGTACCGGTCTGCACGACGGACTGCAGCACCTCGTTGACGCTGTTGGCCTCGTCCTCGCTGTACGCGGACTTCTTGTCGTGGTCCGGCAGCCCGATCTCGTTGCCGTTGCGGGTCAGCTGCTCGACCGAGTACGCGTCGACGCGCGTGCCCTGCCCGGCGAACGTGGCGTACGAGCCGGCCATGTCCAGCGCGCTGGGCGACGCGGTGCCGAGCGACACCGCGGGGTTCGTGTTCAGACCCGGGGTGTTCTCCGGCAGACCGGCCCGTACCGCGTCCTCGACCACCCGGTCGGTGCCGACGTCCACGCCGAGCTGCGCGTAGACGGTGTTCGCCGAGACGTCCATGGCCCGGGACAGCGTGACCATGCCGTAGTCGCGCCCGTCCTCGTTGCCCGGCTGCCAGGGCTTGCCGCCCTCCATCACGGGCTTGCCGTTGGGGTACGTGATGACCACGTCGTCGTCGCCGTCGTACCGCGTCTGCGGCGTGACCGGCACGCGCTTCTTGCCCTTCTGCGCGCCTTCGCGCAGGCCCGAGGCCAGCACATACGGCTTGAACGTCGAGCCGACCTGCACATCGCGGCGCGTCGCGCTGTTGACGTACTGCTTCACGTAGTTGGGCCCGCCGTAGATGGCCACGATCTTGCCGGTGCCGACCTCGACCGAAGCGCCGCCGACCCGGACCCCGACATCCTTCGCGCGCGCCTCCGGATCCAGGTTGTCCGCCAGGGAGTTCTGCACGGTGTCGTACATGGCCTGGGTCTTGGCCTTGTCGAACGTCGTCTTGATCGTGTAGCCGCCGGCCGCGAGCAGCTGCTCGTCGACGATGTTGTTCTCCAGCAGGTACTGCTTGGCGGTCTCGACGAGGTAGCCGTTCATGCCCTCCAGACCGGGCTGGGTCTGCGGGTCGAGCGGTTCGGGGAAGACCATTGCGGCGCGCTGCTCGGCGGTCAGCCACTTGGACTTGACCATGCCGTCCAGGACGTAGTTCCAGCGCGCGATGGCGTTCGCGCGGCCGCGGGCGGTCGTGTTCTTGACGTCGTAGGCGCTCGGCGCGTTGACCAGTGCGGCCAGGTACGCGCCCTGCTCGACGGTCAACTGCGAAGCGTCCACGCCGTAGTAGGCCTGCGCGGCGGCCTGGATGCCGTACGCGCCGCGCCCGAAGTACACCGTGTTCAGGTAGCCCTCGAGGATGTCGTCCTTGGACTCGGTGCGGTCCATCTTGATTGCGATGACCGCTTCCTTGAACTTCCGCGACAGCGTCTGTTCCTGCGTCAGGTAGAGGTTCTTCACGTACTGCTGCGTGATGGTGGAGCCGCCCTGCAGCGACGATCCGCCGCTGGTGACCGACTTGGCCAGGCCGCGCAGCGTGCCGGTCAGGGAGATGCCGGAGTCGGTGTAGAAGCTGCGGTTCTCGGCGGCCAGGAACGCCTGCTGGACCGGCTTGGGGACGGTCGACAGCGGCACGTTCTGCCGGTTCGTGGAGCCGGTCCGGACGATCTCGCTGCCGTCGCTCCACTGCCAGATGTTGCTCTGCTTGGTGGCCGTGGCGTTCGCGTGCGAGGGGATCGGGGTGATGGCGTACACCACGCCCACGCCGAGGAAGAGCAGCCCGAGGCCGAGCAGCACTGTGGTGGCCACGTGCTTGAACGACGGGATCCAGCGCCGGACGCCGGTCCGGCCGGACCGCGGGTAGTCGACGAGGCGGCGCCGCCGGACGGCGCTCACGGCAGGCGCGGCCGGAGGGCGGCCGCCCGCGGGTGCGCCGGGACCCGGGGTCTGCTTCGCCACTCCGTCACCACTTCCGCCGTACCGACATGCCTCCCCGATCTTGAAGGCGATGGTATGTCGATAAATCGGAAAAAGTGATGTTGCTGCTGGTTTGCCGGGCGTGCCGCGGACGCGCCCGGCCGCGGCGTCCGAGCCGAACGAGGCAGGTCGGACCGGGGATTGCGGCGGTGCGCCCGGTACCCGGGCCCGGGAGTACCAGGCCGGGAAATGAGAGTTAGGCCACGGCCGCCGGGGCGGCGGACGTGCGCTGCGACGGCCGGCCGGCCTCCGGCTACGCCGCGGGAGCGGCTTTGAAGGCGGCCTCGGCGGCAGCCTCGGGGGCGGCCTCAGGGGCTGCCGCTACGCGACCACGACCACGAGGGTTCCGATGTCCACGAACTGGTACATCGCGAGGCTGTCCGGGACCGTCTCGCGCACGCCCGCGTTCTTGGCCTTGTTGGACGCGGTCGGCTTCGCGGTGGCCTTGCCGGTCGCCTTGCGCGTCGCGGTCCCCGACGGGCTGGTGGACGGGGCGATCGGGGTGGGCGCGTTCGCCGCGATTATCTCGGCGAGCGGGGTCTCGGTGCCGCTGAAGCCGTAGACGAGGTTGCCCGCCCGCTTGATCACCACGGTGTTGACGATCTTCAGGCCGTCGCCGCCCGACTGCGGGCCGGTCGTCTTGCCCTCGACCCGGTAGTTGCCCACCGGGGTGAGTGCCGTGCCAGGGGCCACGCTGTATGTGCGCAGCACCTTGTCCTTGCCTTCTTCCAGGCCGACCAGCCACACGCGGTTCTGCCCGACCGAGTAGACGACGCGCTTACCGCTGCCCGAGCCGTTCGGCACGCCCGGGTCCGGTGCCGTGGTCGGCGGCTGCGGTTCCTGCGGCGCGCCGCCGCTGGGCGGAGGGGCGGTGGACGACGTTATCGCCGCCCTGCGGTCCTTGGGTGCGCTGTCCGAGGCCTGCCAGGCCAGTGCGCCCACGCCGATCAGCGCCGCGACCGTGATGCCCGCGACCGTCGTACCCGGATTCGCCATTGCCGTGCCTCTCGGAGAACCGCCGAACCTTCTGCCCTGCCCGGTCCCGAGTCGGAGGCCGGGACAGGATTTCCTGGCACACATCGTGCCAGCAGGGCGGGGCCTGCCGTGGCCGGGCGGCCCGCAGCTGTGGAAAATCCGTCAGTGGGTCTGCATCTTGCCGTTCAGCCACAGGAACGCGGGCTCGATCAGCTGCCGCCACGTCGCCGTCACGTGCCCGCCCCGCGGCACGGTGTACGCCTCGGCGGGCACGCCGGCCTGCTGCGCAGCCGCCACGAGTTCGTCGCTGTAGCGCGACAGGCCCACCTCGTCCTCCTTGCTGGTCATCAGCCACAGCGAGGCGTCCGGCGCGGGCTTGTGGTGGCCCAGCAGCCACAGCGCGCTGTTGCGGTCGCGCAGGTCCTTGTCGCCGCCGAAGGCCGACGCGTCGCCCTTGAAGTCGTCGCCCGCGATGCTCATGCCGTAGTGGAACGCCTGCGGGAACTGCACGGCCAGCTTCGCGGCGCACGTGCCGCCCGTCGAATAACCGAGCGCCGCCCACTTCTTGGGGTCGCTCGCCACCCGGAAGTTGCTGATCACCATCGTCCGGACGTCGTCGGCCAGCCAGGTCGCCCGGTTGCCCTTGCCGGGCACGTCGCTGCACTGGGTGTTCGTGGTGTTGTTGCCGATGTCGGCGACGACGAGGACGAACGGCTGCACGCGGCCGTCCGCGAACAGCGGCTCGACCTGTTTCTGCACGTTCATCGCCCCGCCGCCCACCCAGCCCGAGTTGGTGCCCGGGATGCCATGCAGCAGCATCACGACCGGGAACTCGCGGTCCTTGTTCGCCGGGTCGTCGTACTGCGGCGGGGTGTACACGTCGACCTCGCCGGTGACGCCGGACTTGGGCCCGGTGAAGTCGGTCTTCACGAAGCGTCCCGAGTACGGCTTGAACTGCTGGGTGCCGTTGTGCGGCACGCCGCTCGCGGGAGTCGTGCCCGGCGCCGCGCCGCCCGGCCCGGCATGCCCGGCGCCTCCGGGGTGCGGGGTGCCCGGCGCGGAGGCCTGGCCGGCCGTCACGTCGCCCACGTCCTGCCCGAACAGGTCGGCCCAGGTCACGTAGAACGGCCCGAGGGTCTTGTTGGTGATGATCAGCGCGCACAGCGCGGCGACGACCTGGCCGGTGACGACGAGGCCGGTACGCCCGGCTATGTGGCTCGCCTTGCGCTGCGCGAGCCGGGGCCACACGGCGACGGTCACCGCGATCACCGCGAGCAGGAGCAGGACGGTCAGCCACATGAACGGCGTACCGGCAGGACCCATGGGTGCGTGCTCCTTGCTGCTGCTTGCTCTCGGCGGTGCGGGGGAGGGACGGGAGAGATGCGGGAGGATTTGGTGTGCTTTGCGCCGTTTCAGGCACATCCATCCAGTGTCACCCGCGCGGCGGAGTGCTCTGGACCCGCCCCACCCCGCCCTGACCCGGCCAGGTCGGCGGCGCTCCCGGGATAGCCTGGGCCGGTGCTTCTGCTCGCTTTCGATACCGCCACCCCCGCAGTGACCGTCGCTCTGCACGACGGATCCGGCGTCGTGTCCGGTTGCACCCAGGTCGACGCCCGCCGCCACGGCGAGCTGCTGGTCCCCGGCATCGTCGCGGCGCTGGCCGAGGCCGGCCGCGACCGCGCCGAGCTGACCGGCATCGCGGTCGGCGTGGGCCCGGGCCCGTACACCGGCCTGCGGGTCGGCCTGATGACCGCCCGCGCGCTGGGCGACGCGCTCGGCATCCCGGTGCACGGCATCTGCACCCTGGACGCCCTTGCGTACGCCACCGGCCGCGACACGCCTTTCGTCGCCGCGACCGACGCGCGCCGCAAAGAGGTCTACTGGGCGCGCTACGAGAACTCCCGCACGCGCGTCGAGGGCCCGTCCGTGGGCCGCGCCGCCGATCTTGCGGAGTCCGTCGCGGGCCTGCCCGCGGTCGGCGCGGGGGCTGCGCTGTACGCCGACGCGTTCGCGTCGGTGGACGGCCCCGAGCACGTGGACGCCGCGGCGCTGGCCGCACTCGCGGTCGAGCGCCTGAAGGACGGCGGGGAGATCCTGCTGCCCGAACCGCTTTACCTGCGGCGGCCGGACGCGAAGGTGCCGGCCAACTACAAGCCTGTCGTACCGTCTTGAGGGCCTCGACCTGAGGGTTCCGTCCTGAGACAACCGTCCTGGGGGAGGACTGTCATGAACGGACCGCCGTACCCGCCGCCGCCTGCGGTGCCGCCGCCTCCGCCGCAGTACGAGGCCGGATCGGTGCCCGCCGGGTTGCCGAAGCCGGGCAACTGGGCGGTGCTCATCGAGGAGCAGATGAGCACGAACCGCCGCACCACGGTGCGGGTCGTGGCCTGGGCCGCCGACCGTGCCGGGGCATGCGCGGTGGCGGCTCACTACGCCCATACCTATGAGCCGCGGCACCCAAGGAGGCCGCAGAGCCGCAACGCTTTCCGGTACGACGAGGGGCACTGGACGGTGCTCATCGACGGGGCCATGGAGGCGTTCCACTTCTCGGTGCGCGTGGCAGAACACAAGGCGACCTCCCCTTAGTGGGGAGGCCGCCTTGGTCGTTCACTCACGGAAGCGATACCCCCGGGCGGGGGGCTTGAGCGGCTGCGGCCGGCAGGCCGTCCTCAGCTCGCCGGGAGGCTGTCCAGCCACCCCTCGAACCACTGGTCCACGGTGTCCAGGAAGTCGTTCCCGGTGCTCGGCCGGACCCGCAGCACCTGCGGGTCGTGGTCGCTCGCCTGGTCCGCGAACTCCGCGTTCACGTGCACGATGTCGTACTCGAACCGGGTCACCCGCGGGCTCGCCAGGATGTGGTCCAGGACCTGGCTGTTGCCGTTGAAGACGTACCCGTACTGCTCGTTCGCGGGCAGGGTCTCGACCAGCGCCTTGAGCGAGCCGTCGCCGGTCAGCGCCTGGACGGACGGCGAGAAGGCGAAGTCGTTCAGGTCGCCGAGCACCACGATGTTGGCGCGCGGGTCGGCCTTGAGGATCTCGCCCACGAAGCCGTGCAGGACCTGGGCCTGCTTGATCCGCTGCACCTCGGAGCTGCGCACCGGCGGCTGCGTGCGCGAGTCGAGCGTCTGGTCGCCGCCCTTGGACGCGAAGTGGTTCGCCACCACGAAGACCGTGCGGCCGCGGAACTTGAACTCCGCGGCGAGCGGCTTGCGGCTGCTCGTCCACGCCTCGTCGGCCGGGGCCACGCGCCCGGGGGAGAGCGTCAGCTGGGTCTGGCCGAGCCAGTTCTTGCGGACCCCGACCGCGGTGGTCGCGTCGCCGCCCGCGCGGTCGACGAACTGCACGCGCTTGGCGTCGAACAGGAAGGCGTTGCGGATGTTGCCGCCCGGCTGGCCGCCGTCCTTGCCGTCCTGCGGGTCGATGGTGCGCCACTCGTAGCGCGGGCCGCCGGCCGCCACGATCGCCTCGACCAGCTTGTCGAGGGTCTGGTTCGCGGCCACCACACCGTCGTTGACCGGCCCGGTGTTGTCCTGGATCTCCTCCAGGGCCACGATGTCCGGCGTCGACAGGTTGGTGACGATGCCGCGCGCGAGGCGGTCGAACTTGGCCTGGGCGTCCACCGGCGAGAGGTTCTCGACGTTGTAGGTCGCGATCGCCAGCTCGGTGTTGCGCTGGTCGCGGGTGACCTCGGGGGTGCGACCCGCGGAGGTCACCGTGCCGAGCGTGGTCGCGGCGATGACGTATCCGCCGAAGCTGTCGTAGTTCAGCGGCCCGGCGGTCACGCCGGACAGCGTGTCCCCGACATTGGCCTTGGGGAACGGCCTCTCGGCGAACGGGATCAGCGAGGTGACCTTGATCCGGCCGCCGTTCTGCGCCGCGTACGAGTTGTAGAGCGTGCCGCCCGCGGCGGTCGGGTTCTGCGTCGGCTCGACGGTCGCCCACAGCTCGTTGAACTCGGTGGTGGCGCCGGTGATCCGGGTGTCGGAGACCTGCACGCGCTGGCCTTCGAGCGACTCGTAGAAGTCGAGGGCGTACGCGGTCGGCTCGAGCGGGCGGGCCTCCAGGTCGCCGTCGGCGGTGTACGCGTCGGGCACCGAAGCCGCGTCCACGACCACCGCAGCGGGCAGCGCGTTGCCGGACGACGTGACCTTCCACGTGGCGCCGGTGACCTGCGTCATCGACTGGCCGTTGGACGACGCGGAGCCCGGGTAGAACTCGGTGACCTTGCCGTCGACCGCGACCAGGTCGCCGACCGCGACCTGCGGGGTGGCCGAGCCGGTGAAGACGAACAGGCCTTCGGAGGTGCGCGGGTCGGCGTCCGGTGCGGTGTCCTGGAACCAGAAGCCGCGGGCCGAGCCGAACGCCCGGATCGCGGTGACCACTCCGGGCACCGCGGTGACCTGGGTGTTGTTCTTCGGCGAGACGCGCCCGGTGCCCTGGATCTCGTGGATGCGCGCGGACGGGCCGCCGGGGCCGGGGCCCGGGTCGACCGGGCCTTCGCCGCGCGAGTTGAGCGGGGTCGGCGCGCCGGCGGCGAAGTCCGCGGCGTTGTCGTCGGTGTCGGCCAGGGCCGCGCCGCGAGCCGCCGAGGTGGCATTGGCGGTGGCCGGCGCCGGGGCGCCTTCGCGCACCACGGCGGTGCCGTAGCCGACGAGGTCGCGCACGCTCGCGTCGGCGAGGCAGTCGGCGGCGGTCAGGCAGGTCAGCGGCGTGGTGCCCTGCACGAGGGCGACGGTGCCCGCGGTACCGGACATGTTGAAGCCGCCGGACGCGTCGGGCGCGGGCAGCGGCACCGTGCCGCCGGAGCCCTTAGCCGCGGCCACGAGGTAGCGGCCGTTGGGGGCGAGCGAGCCGGTCAGCGCGATCGCCTGCCACTTGCTGGTCGGGCTGGGCGCGGCGGGCAGGTACTGCACGCTCCAGCCGTCCAGGGCGAGTGCGGTGCCGCCTCGGTTGGCCAGTTCGACGAAGTCCTGGTTCAGCGTGGCGCCGGCGTTCCCGCCGCCGCCGTACACCTCGGCGACGACCGCGTCGGCGGACGGGGCCGCGACCGCGGCCGACGGCACGAACAGCACGGGAGTGGCGGCAAGCGCGCCGGCCAGTGCGGTCGCCACCGCTCCGGACGTACGTCGCCGCCGCGCACGCGACGACAACTGACGTGATGTCACCCGAATCCTCCTGGGTCTGGCTGGGTTCTGCTCGGGGGCGAAAAGCGGAACGGATGTGCGTGGCCCGGGGAATCCGGCGCTCCCGCGAATCCTCGGGAGTGCCGGTGAACGCCGTCCGTCGCGCGGGCGACGCGAGGTGCGTGGGCGGCGGAACAACGGTCGGGAATGCGGACAAGTCGCTCCCCCGACTCTTCGCGCGTAGAACTGTGGGGCCGACATTAGGGCGTGGGCGGGGGCCTGCGGAAGATGCCGGAGTCGACGCGCGTAGCCCGCGCGGCGGGCGGACGGGCGGCGGCGGGCGCGGCCGTAGACTCGCGTCCATGACGTCCGCTCCGACACTGCGCCCTCTGCGCTGGTGGGACATCGCGCCGCTGCTGGCGCTCGAACACGACCTTTTCCCCGAGGACGCCTGGTCGCCGGGGATGTTCTGGTCCGAGCTCGCCGACCCCGAGACGCGGCACTACGTGATCGCCGAGGACGAGTCCGGCGAGATCGCCGGGTACGCCGGGCTGGCCACCGCGGGCGGCGAAGGCGATGTGCAGACCATCGGCGTACGCCGCGACCAGTGGGGGACCGGGCTGGGCGCGACGCTGCTCGCCGACCTGCTGGCCGAGGCCCGGGCGCGCGGCTGCCACCACGTGCTGCTGGAAGTGCGCGTCGACAACACGCGGGCGCAACGGCTCTACGAGCGCTTCGGGTTCGTCCCGCTCGGGGTGCGGCGCGGGTACTACCAGCCGGCGAACGTCGACGCGCTGGTGATGCGCTGCGACCTCGGGGCGTCCGAGCAGCCTGCGCCGAACGAGGGAGTGGACACCGGTGGCCGCTGACGAACCGCTGGTCCTGGGCATCGAGACCTCGTGCGACGAGACCGGCGTCGGCATCGTGCGCGGCACCACGCTGCTCGCCGACGCCGTCGCCTCCAGCGTCGACGAACACGCCCGCTACGGCGGCGTGGTCCCCGAAGTCGCCAGCCGCGCGCACCTGGAGGCGATGCTCCCCACGGTGCACCGCGCGCTGAAGGACGCGGGCGTCACGATGTCCGACATCGACGCCATCGCGGTCACCGCGGGCCCGGGGCTGGCCGGCGCGCTGCTGGTCGGCGTAGCTGCCGCCAAGGGCTACGCGATGGCCCTCGACAAGCCGGTCTACGGCGTCAACCACCTCGCCGCGCACGTGTGCGTCGACCAGCTCGAGCACGGCCGGCTGCCGGAGCCGTGCATGGCCCTGCTCGTGTCCGGCGGGCACTCGTCGCTGCTGATGGTCCCGGACGTCACCTCGGATGTGCGGCCGCTCGGCGCGACCATCGACGACGCGGCGGGCGAGGCGTTCGACAAGGTGGCCCGCGTCCTCGGGCTCGGGTTCCCGGGCGGGCCGGCCATCGACCGGCACGCGCGCGAGGGGGACCCGGCGGCGATCGCGTTCCCGCGCGGGCTCACCGGGCCGCGCGATGCGGCGTACGACTTCTCGTTCTCCGGCCTGAAGACCGCGGTGGCCCGCTGGATCGAGACGCGGCAGCGCGAAGGGCAGGCGGTGCCGGTCGCGGACGTCGCGGCGTCCTTCCAGGAAGCCGTGGTGGATGTGCTGACCCGCAAGGCGGTCCGGGCCTGCCGCGAGAACGGCGTGGAGCACCTCCTCCTCGGCGGCGGCGTCGCGGCCAACTCGCGGCTGCGCGCGCTGGCCGAGGAACGCTGCGCGGCGGCCGGCATCACCTTGCGCGTGCCGCGTCCTGCACTGTGCACCGACAACGGGGCCATGGTCGCGGCGCTCGGCGCCGAGATGGTGTGGCGCGACAGGGCGCCGTCGCTGCTCGACATCCCGGCGGACTCGTCCATGCCGGTCACCGTGACGCAGGCCTAGCGTGCGTCCACAGAAGACGGAGGACCCGCCATGACTGCACGCATCACGGCCGCCATGTGGGAGGCGAAGGCCAACCCGGGCTGCGGGGACGCGCTCGTCGACTGGGTCTATGCGACGGCGCTGCCGACCCTGGAAGGCCTGCCCGGGCTCGGGCGCGTCGAGGTGTTCCGCAGCGGTGAGGAGAGCCGCGTGGTCGTCATCAGCCTGTGGACGGGAGAGCCGGCCTGGCTGCCCGACCCGCCGGCGCGGCTGGTCGCCCGGCCGCCGCACGCCTGGGACTTCGAGCAGATCCAGCGCTGACCGGCCGCCGGAGCAGGGCCGGGACATCCGGCCCGCCCCCGGCGAGGAGGCCTGATTCACAAGCCGGGGGCGAGACGGGCCGCGCTCATGGCATCGCGCCGCCGCACGAGCCATGCCTTCAGGTCTTGAGTGTGCCCCGGTCACCCTGTGGTTTACACACGTAACCGCATTCCCGTGCCTGTCGCGGCCGGGATGGTGTATGCGCGTCGCCTAGCGTGGGGGCGGCGGCCGACGGAAAGGCATCAGGAACGGTGGCGGTGCGTACAGCAGTTCGGAGCCGGCTCGGGGTCGTGGCGGCGGTGGTCCTGGCGCTCGCCGTGTCGGCGTGCGGGGGGGCGGACGAGCCGGGCCCGTTCGGCAGCGGGACGCCGCACGGCCTGGACGTACCGGGCACCGCCTCCGCGGAGAACCCGAACGGCGCCGGAAGCCAAGGCGGTTCGGGTGCTCCCGCGCCGGGCGACGCGGCTGCCGCGGCGGCCCGCTGGGGCCTCGAACCGCTGCGCGCCGCACCGCCCGCCCCGGCGGTCAAGCCGGTCAAGGCGGACCCGGCCGCGCCGCCGGTGGTCAAGCGGATCCCCACCGACCAGAAGATCGTGTTCGTGACCATCGACGACGGCGCCGAGAAGGACCCGAAGTTCGTCGAGATGATGCGCGACCTGAAGGTGCCGTTCACGATGTTCCTGAACGACACGTACGTACGCCAGGACCCCGGCTACTTCCGGAAGTTGCAGGAGCTCGGCAACAGCGTCCAGAACCACACGCTCGACCACCCCAACATGGTCAAGCTCGGCCCGGACGCGCAGAAGCGCGAGATCTGCGGCAACTCCGACCGGATCGAGGCGGAGTACGGCACGCGCCCGTACCTCTTCCGCCCGCCCTTCGGGAACTACAACTCCACCACTGTGCAGGCCGCGGGCGGGTGCGGCGTCGGCGCTATCATCCTGTGGCGCGAGGCCATGCAGATCGGCGACATGCAATATGTGGACGCCGACAAGACGCTCAAGCCCGGCGACGTGATCCTGGCGCACTTCCGCGGGCCGTCCGACCTCAAGGGCAAGACGATGACGCAGATGATGGCCAACCTGCTCCGCAAGATCCAGGCGCAGGGTTTCGCCGTCGCGCGCCTGGAGGACTACGTCTGACCGGCCGCGCGCACCGGTCGGCCGATGAGCATCGCGGGCTGCCCGGCGACGCGCGTGAGGAACACCGTCGCGGACGCGGGGCCGCTCGGCTTCACCCGCTTGCGCACTTCCTCGGGCTCGACTGCCGAGCCGCGCTTCTTCACGGTCAGCGTCCCGATGCCGCGCTCGCGCACGAGTGCCTTGAGCTTCTTCAGGTTGAACGGCAGCACGTCCGTCAGCTCGTACGCCGTGGCGTAGGCACTGCCCACCAGCGCATCCCCGGTGATGTACGCGATCGACGGATCCACCAGCACGCCGCCGACCTCCTCCGCGACCTCGGCGACCAAGTGCGCCCGGATGACCGCCCCGTCCGGCTCGTACAGATACCGCCCCACCGGCCCGTCCGGCGCCTGCCGTTCCGCCGCCGCGGTCAGCTCCGCCCCGGACGGCAGCAAGGTGGCCCGCAGCCGCTCACCCGCGAGCCGGCCCCACCACACCACGGCTTCCTTCACATCCCCGCCGTACGAGACCCACTCGGCCTCCATGCCGGCCGGCACCACCTCGTGCGGAATGCCCGGGGCCACCTTGACCGCCCCGCACGGCACCTTCTCCGCCAGCGTGCCCACGAACGAGAACGGCGGCGAATAAGCCTCCGGGTCGAACACCCGCCCCCGCGCGGTCCGCCGCGCCGGATCCAGGAACGCCGCATCGAACCCGCCGAGCTCCATCTCGGTCACGTCCCCCTGCCGGACCTCGACCAGCCCGCCCAGCCCCAGCGCCTCGGCATTGGCCGCCGCCACCGCACAGGTCAGCCGGTCCAGGTCCACCGCCACCACCGAGATGCCCGCCCGGGCCAGGGCCAGCGCGTCGCCGCCGATCCCGCAGCACAGGTCCGCCGCCCGCCGCACCCCGGCCGCCGCGATCCGCGCCGCCCGATGCGCGGCCACTTCGGCGCGCGTCGACTGCTCCACCCCGTTCGGCGTGAAGAACATCCGGTCCGCATCGGCCCCGAACTTCACCCGCGCCCGCTGCCGCAACCGCGCCTGCGTCAGCGCCGCCGCGACCAGCTCCGCGTCATGCTCCTTGCGCAGCCGCGTCGCCCACGCCAACTCGTCCGCCGCCGCATGATCGGCCAGCACGGCCAGCAGGTCCCGGCCCTCATCCCCCAGCAGCCGCACAAAGATCTCGGAGTCCACGCCCCCATTCTCGCTGCGCGGACCCCGCACCCCGCACCGGACGGCCCGAGGCCGGCCGCCCCGGTCGCGGCGCGGGGGACTCCCACCACCCCCGAGCCGACTCCGGCAGATCCCGCCCCGGCCTAAATTCCCCCGCCGCCCCCGCCGCCGCGCATCCAGGCGGTGGCCCCCGCCGCCCGCTCCGCAGCCTCCCCGCTGCCGACCGGCGCGTCTCCGACACGCTGCAGCCCGGAGTCTCCGGCCGCGGCCCGCTCGGGCGACCTGACCGCCCACACCACGAGCACGGCGACCGCGGCGACCGCGACAACCCCGGCAAAGACCAGCACCGACACGTCCACAGGACCTCCCCGATTCTGCTGGACCTCCCATGATCGCCCGGCCTGGCCGGCAGGCCACTGCGCCCCGATGAACTCCGCATGAACACCAGGAAGTTGCCGGACTCGCCCCACGCCCCCCGGCGCACACGCCGACGCCACGACCCGGTGGCGGGGCTCCAAATCAGGGGACAGGGAGGCCGCTTTGCCGCAGTCGTCCGGCGTGATCACGGCCCGGCGAGAGCTCCACGGAATCGCCCCCTGAAAGGGCTCCGCGTTCCCCCGCAGGTGGGACCGAGGCCCCGATGATTGGCACTCTAGTTGACGGAGTGCTAAGCGGACCTTAGGGTCTGTGATTGGCACTCTCCCTATGAGTGTGCCAACACGCGACGGGCAGGTCCGGCACCCGCGACGACGGGCTTACCTGGTCGCCACCTGACAATTACCCCGTGAGATCTCCGAAGGGGGAGGTCGGATCGTGACGACCGCCAGCACCAAGGTTGCCATCAAGCCGCTTGAGGACCGCATCGTGGTCCAGACGCTCGAAGCCGAGCAGACCACGGCCTCGGGCCTGGTCATTCCGGACACGGCGAAGGAGAAGCCCCAGGAGGGCGTCGTCCTGGCCGTCGGCCCGGGCCGCTTCGAGGACGGGCAGCGCCTGCCGCTCGACGTGAAGGTCGGCGACGTTGTCCTGTACAGCAAGTACGGCGGCACCGAGGTGAAGTACAACGGCGAGGAGTACCTCGTCCTCTCGGCGCGCGACGTTCTCGCGATCATCGAGAAGTGACATCGCGGCCCGGGGATGAACCCGGGCCGCTGATTCAGCGACCCGCCCCGGGCACCCCGACTGGGGCGCCCGGGGCGGTGTCGTTGCGTGCGCCACGCACAGCCGTAGAGGACCAGGAACAGAGGACTCACATCCCATGCCCAAGATTCTGCAGTTCGACGAGCACGCCCGCCGTTCGCTGGAGCGCGGCGTCAACGCGCTCGCGGACGCGGTCAAGGTGACGATCGGCCCCAAGGGCCGCAACGTCGTCATCGACAAGAAGTTCGGCGCGCCGACCATCACCAACGACGGCGTGACCATCGCCCGCGAGGTCGAGCTCGACGACCCGTACGAGAACCTCGGCGCGCAGCTCGCGAAGGAGGTGGCGACCAAGACCAACGACATCGCGGGTGACGGCACCACCACCGCGACCGTGCTGGCCCAGGCCCTGGTACGCGAGGGCCTGCGCAACGTCGCGGCCGGCGCCGCGCCGATGGACCTCAAGAAGGGCATCGACGCCGCGGTCAAGGCCGTGTCGGACGAGCTGCTCGGCACCGCCCGCGCGATCGACGGCAAGGAGGACATCGCCAACGTCGCCGCGCTGTCCGCCCAGGACCGCCAGATCGGCGAGCTCATCGCCGAGGCCATGGACAAGGTCGGCAAGGACGGTGTCATCACCGTCGAAGAGTCGAACACCATGGGCCTGGAGCTGGAGTTCACCGAGGGCCTGCAGTTCGACAAGGGCTACCTGTCGCCGTACATGGTGACCGACCAGGAGCGCATGGAAGCGGTCCTGGAGGAGCCCTACATCCTCATCAACCAGGGCAAGATCTCGGCGATCTCCGAGCTCCTCCCGATCCTCGAGAAGATCATCCAGGCGGGTGGCAACAAGCCGCTGCTGATCGTCGCCGAGGACATCGAGGGCGAGGCGCTCTCCACCCTGGTGGTCAACAAGATCCGCGGCACGTTCAACGCCGTCGCGGTCAAGGCCCCGGGCTTCGGCGACCGCCGCAAGGCGATGCTGGAGGACATGGCCATCCTGACCGGCGGCCAGGTCATCGCCCCCGAGGTCGGCCTCAAGCTGGACCAGGCCGGTCTCGAGGTGCTCGGCACCGCGCGCCGCGTGACCATCACCAAGGACGCGACCACGGTCGTGGACGGGGCCGGCGAGTCGGACAAGATCGCCGACCGGGTGCGCCAGATCAAGGCCGAGATCGAGAACACCGACTCCGACTGGGACCGCGAGAAGCTCCAGGAGCGCCTCGCGAAGCTGGCCGGCGGCGTGTGCGTGATCCGCGTGGGTGCGGCCACCGAGGTCGAGCTCAAGGAGAAGAAGCACCGTCTGGAGGACGCGGTCTCCGCGACCCGTGCGGCCATCGAGGAGGGCATCGTCGCGGGCGGCGGCGCCGCTCTCGTGCACGCCTCCTCGGTGCTGGAGGGCAACCTCGGCCTGTCCGGCGACGTCGCCACCGGCGTCTCCGTGGTGCGCCGCGCGATGGTCGAGCCGCTGCGCTGGATCGCCGAGAACGCGGGCCTCGAGGGCTACGTCATCGTCAACAAGGTGCAGGAGCTCGAGGTCGGCCACGGCTTCAACGCGGCCTCCGGCGAGTACGGCGACCTGCTGAAGGCCGGCGTCATCGACCCGGTCAAGGTCACCCGCTCCGCGCTGCAGAACGCCGCGTCGATCGCGTCGCTGCTGCTCACCACCGAGTCGCTGGTCGTCGAGAAGCCGGCCGAGGCCGAGGCCTCGCACGGCCACAGCCACGGCGGCCACGGCCACAGCCACTGACGCGGACATCGCATCGGTACTGGCGTAGATAGGTTCGGACGTACGTAGCTGCCGGGTCCGCCCGGCGGTCGCGGCGCAGTGGTCGGCCCGGCCGGCCGCGGGCGCGTGGTACGTCTGCACCGAGCTTGCGGGCCCGGTCCCCTTCGGGGGCCGGGCCCGTTCGCGTACCTGGTGAGCGTCACAGCGCGGGGTCCTTCCAGGTGCGGACGCGTTCTGCGAAAGTGCAGGCAGTGCCGCGCCTGACGTTGCGTCAGAACACCGCTGCGGCAGGGTTCGGCGGCCAACGGCCAAGAACAAGGGAGAACCATGGGTACGTACGCGATCACTGGTGCGGCTTCGGGCCTCGGGGCGGCCACCAAGGCCCGTCTGGAGGCGGACGGGCACCGGGTCATCGGCGTCGACCTGCAGGGCAGCGACGTGAACGTGGACCTGTCCACGGCCGAGGGGCGCGCCGAGGCGGTCGAGCGGATCACCGAGCTCGCCGGGGACTCCCTGGACGGCTTCGCGCCGTTCGCGGGCCTGGCCGCGGCGACCGGCCGCCCCGGTTCGCTGATGGTGTCGGTGAACTACTTCGGCGCGATCGTGCTGCTCGAAGGCCTGCGCCCGCTGCTGGCCAAGGCCGAGAAGCCGTCGGTCGTGCTGGTGAGCTCGAACTCCACGACGTGCCAGCCGAACTGGCCGGTGGAGCTGGCCGAGCTGTGCCTGGCCGGCGACGAGGCAGCGGCGCGCGAGGCGGCCGACAAGGATCCGCTGGGCTCGTACCCGGCGGCCAAGGCGGCGCTGGCGTACTACGTGCGCACGAAGGGCGTCTCGGAGGAGTGGATCGGCGCGGGCATCCGCCTCAACGCGATCGCCCCGGGCCTCATCGAGACCCCGATGACCGCGGCGGGCAAGGTCGACCCGCTGACCGCCGAGGGCATGAAGATGTTCCCGCTGCCGATCGGCCGCGGCGGCCGCCCGGAGGAGATCGCGGCGCTCACCGCGTTCCTGCTCGGCCCGGAGTCGACGTTCTTCGTCGGCTCGGTGGTCTTCTCGGACGGCGGCACCGACGCGCTGCTGCGCGGCAAGGACTGGCCCGCGATGTGGGAGCTGGACCTGTCCGCCTTCGGCATGTGAGGCCGGCGGCCCGGTGCCGCGGCCGCGTACGACACGTGTCGTGCCGGCCCCGGCCCCCGCTCCGCGCAGGATGACGGTGCCCCCGTCCCGAATCCTCGGGACGGGGGCACCGTCATCTGCGGGTCACCCCGCGGTGGTCACATCGGTCCTGTTGAGCATCCGGCGCCTGCCGTCCATTTCGACGCGGTCGTCCTCGGTGAGGCCGCCCCAGACGCCGTAAGGTTCGCGTACCGCGAGCGCGTGTTGCGCGCACTGCATGCGGACCGGGCAGCGCTGGCACACCTCCTTGGCCGCAGCCTCCCGCGCGACCCTCGCCGCGCCGCGTTCGCCCTCCGGGTGGAAGAACAGCGCGCTGTCGACACCTCGGCAGGCGGCGGACAACTGCCAGTCCCACAGGTCGGCGTTCGGGCCGGGGAGCCGTGAGAAATCAGCCATGAGTCGTCCCTCGGGTTCAGGGGCAATTGCAGGGTCGTACCTGTGCCGTCACGGTCACTGTGCGGATCGCTCCGCAAGAGGTGGCATGACCATGCGATCAAACGATGGTGCGAAAGTGCCACAGAATGATCAGTTCCATGCATATATCGGTCTTATGCGCGAAAACCAGTAAAAAATATGTGCCTCTGGCGGGTGAGCGCGTGTCGCTCGGAAAGGTCACCGCGTCGGCGTGCCCTCCGATGGGGTCGGCTCGTTGTGGTAGCGGCGGGCCGAAGGTCCCCGAACTACCCGCGACTCGACCCCGTAACCCTTTCGGGTGACGGTCGTTGGTGATGAATGAGGCGGTCGGCGGTTCGGCTCCCGTGCACAGGGCGGGCGGGCCACACTTTTTGATCACCGATCGCGAAGGCAACGGAACGTACAGGCGTGGAGGCTCAACGTGACGCGGATCTGCTGCGGAGGCCGGCGATGACGACCGTCCTGGTCTGCGACGATTCCCCGCTGGTTCGGGAGACGCTGCGGCGCGCGGTGGCCACGGTGCCCGGCGTCGAGCGGGTGACGACCGCCACGAGCGGCGAGGAGGTGCTGCGCCGCTGGGGCGCCGAGCGCTCCGACCTCGTGCTCATGGACGTGCGCATGCCCGGGCTCGGCGGTGTGGAGGCCGTACGGCGGCTGCTGGCCGGCGACCCGGGGGCCCGGGTGATCATGCTGACGATGGCCGAGGACCTCGACGGCGTGGCCCTCGCGGTCGCCGCGGGTGCCCGCGGCTACCTGCACAAGGACGCGTCGCGCGCGGAACTGCGCGCCACCGTCTCGCAGGCGCTCGCCGACCCGACGTGGCGGCTGGCCCCGCGCCGGCTCCGCTCCGCGGACATGGGCGTCGCGCCGACCCTCACGGCCCGGGAGATCCAGGTCCTCGAGGGCATGAGCCACGGCCGGAGCAACGCGGAGATCGGCCGCGAGCTGTTCCTGTCCGAGGACACCGTCAAGACGCACGCGCGCCGGCTGTTCAAGAAGCTCGGCGCCTCGGACCGCGCGCACGCGGTCGCACTGGGCTTCCGATGGGGCCTCGTGCGCTGATTCGCCGAGGGATCACGGCCCTGCGGGAGGCCTCCGGGACGACCGGGGCGAACCGCAGGGTCCGCGGCCCGGCATACTGAATCTCATGGGCGGGATCGCCGAGCGCATGCCGGACAGACCGGACAGGGCCGACAGCCGGGCAGACGACGGCATGCGTGCCGTGGTCGTCCGGGCTGTCCAGGGGGACCTGCAGGCCACCGACGAACTCCTGGCATACGTGCGCCCGCTGGTGCTGCGGTACTGCCGGGCGAGGCTCGGCCGGGTGCCCGGCGCCGAGCATGCCGCGGACGACGCGGCCCAGGAAGTGTGCCTCGCGGTGCTGTCCGCACTGCCGCGCTACCGCGACGAGGGGCGCCCGTTCGAGGCGTTCGTCTTCGGCATCGCCGCGCACAAGGTGGTCGACGTGCAGCGGGCCGCGGTCCGCGCCGCGGTGCCGACCTGCGATCTGCCCGAGGCCATCGACGACTACCCGGGTCCCGAGGACCAGGTGGTGCGGCGCAGCGACGCCGCCCAGGCCCGCGCGCTGCTCGGCCGGCTGCCCGACAACCTGCGTGAACTCCTCGTCCTGCGGGTCGCCGTGGGCCTGTCCGCGGAGGAGACCGGCCGCGCCATGGGCATGTCGCCGGGCGCCGTGCGGGTCGCGCAGCACCGGGCGCTGTCCCGGCTCCGCGCGCTGGCCGAGGAGGAGATGACCGCGTGAACGCAGGGATCCCCGGGATGCGGAAGTTGCGGGTCGGCCCGCCGACCCCGCGGGCGCTCGCCGATCTGGGGCTCCTGCGCCGCGACGACGAGTTCGTGGAGACGCTGCGCCGCCGGTCCGCGCGTACTTCCGGGGACCGGGTGTCCCGGCTCTTCCAGGCGCTGCTCGCCGAGGTGGACGCGAATCCGGCGGGCCGCCGCCCGGTCGGCGAGCGCTGCTGACCCGGTCCGGGGCGGCGGGTCCCGGCGGCCGGGCGGTCCTGGGTCCAAGGCCCGTCGGAGCCGAGTAGCATGGGGGGCCATCCCTTTGGCACACCACCGGGGCCGCTGTTCCGGCATGGACGGCGGGCTCACCGGCGGAGTCGTCGTTTTCCCTCGCCCGTGCGGCGGAGGGCGGCCGCAGTGTCGAAAGTGTCGAACCGGCCGAACCACTCGGCCGGCTCGCCGACCGGATCCCGTGCGGGACCGGCAGCGGCGATGACTTCGAACCGGAACCGGAAGGTGTCATGAGTCTCACGGCCGACGGCGTACCCGAGAAGTTCGCGATGCTCGGGCTGACCTACGACGACGTCCTGCTGCTGCCGGGTGCGTCGGACGTCGTGCCGAGCGAGGTCGACACCGCGTCGCGGGTCACGCGCAACATCACCGTGCGCATCCCGCTGCTGTCGTCCGCGATGGACACCGTCACCGAGTCCCGCATGGCCATCGCGATGGCCCGCCAGGGCGGCGTCGGCGTGCTGCACCGCAACCTGTCGATCGAGGACCAGGCCGGCCAGGTCGACCTGGTCAAGCGGTCCGAGGCCGGCATGGTCATCGACCCGATCACCATCGGTCCGGACGCCACGCTGCGCGAGGCCGACGAGCTGTGCGGGCGCTACCGCATCAGCGGCGTCCCGGTCACCGACGAGAACGGCCGCCTGCTCGGCATCGTCACCAACCGCGACCTGCGCTTCGAGGTCGACCACGCGCGCAAGGTCCGCGAGGTCATGACGCCGATGCCGCTGGTCACCGGACCGGTGGGGATCGCCGGCGAGGAGGCGATGGAGCTCCTGCGCCGCCACAAGGTCGAGAAGCTGCCGCTGATCGACGACGCGGGCCGGCTCAAGGGCCTGATCACCGTCAAGGACTTCGTCAAGAGCGAGAAGTACCCCAACGCCACCAAGGACGCGGACGGTCGCCTGGTCGTCGGTGCCGCGGTCGGCACCGGCGAGGACAGCTTCCGCCGCGTGCAGGCGCTGGTCGAGGCGGGCGTCGACTTCATCGTGGTGGACAGCGCGCACGGCCACTCGCGCGGCGTGCTGGACATGATCGCCAAGGTCAAGGCCAACACCAAGGTCGACGTCATCGGCGGCAACGTCGCCACCCGGGACGGCGCCCAGGCGCTGATCGACGCGGGCGTGGACGGCGTCAAGGTCGGCGTCGGCCCCGGCTCGATCTGCACCACCCGCGTCATCGCCGGCGTCGGCGCGCCGCAGGTCACCGCCATCTACGAGGCCTCGCTCGCATGCGGCCCGGCGGGCGTCCCGGTCATCGGCGACGGCGGCCTGCAGTACTCCGGCGACATCGCCAAGGCGATCGCCGCGGGCGCCGACACGGTCATGCTGGGCAGCCTGCTCGCGGGCTGCGAGGAGAGCCCCGGCGAGCTGATCTTCATCAACGGCAAGCAGTTCAAGAGCTACCGCGGCATGGGCTCGCTGGGCGCCATGCAGTCGCGCGGCCAGGCCAAGTCGTTCTCCAAGGACCGCTACTTCCAGGACGACGTGCTCTCCGAGGACAAGCTCGTCCCCGAGGGCATCGAGGGCCAGGTGCCGTACCGCGGCCCGCTGTCCGCGGTCGCGCACCAGCTCATCGGCGGCCTGCGGGCCTCGATGGGGTACGCGGGCGCGCCGACGGTCCCCGAGCTCAAGGTGCGCGGGCGTTTCGTCCGGATCACCTCGGCCGGCCTGCGCGAGTCGCACCCGCACGACATCAACATGACGGTCGAGGCGCCGAACTACTCGTCGCGCTGACCGGAGTTTTCCGTCCGGGGCGGTCGGGAACCTGAGGTTCCGGGCCGCCCCGTACGCTTGTCCGCGGGCCTGTCGTATGAACGGCGGCCCGAAACCGCGCACCGCACGGGCGGCTGTCCCCACGACAGGCCCGCGCGGACCGGCGGTACGTCCGCTCGGCGGTCCGACCGGACGCCGAGCACCCGAGAACGGCAGGAGAGGCGCAACGTGACTGAGGTCGAGATCGGTCGAGGCAAGCGCGGACGGCGTGCCTTCCACTTCGACGACGTCGCCATCGTCCCGAGCCGGCGCACCCGGGACCCCGAAGAGGTCTCGATCGCCTGGCAGATCGATGCGTACCGGTTCGAGCTGCCGTTCCTGACCGCGCCGATGGACAGTGTGGTCTCGCCGGAGACGGCGATCGCGGTGGGCCGGATGGGCGGCCTCGGGGTGCTCAACCTCGAAGGCCTGTGGACCCGCTACGAGGACCCGACCGCGCTGCTCCAGGAGATCGGCACGCTCGACGAGGCCTCCGCCACCCGGCGCATGCAGGAGATCTACGCGGAGCCGATCAAGGCCGAGCTGATCGGCGAGCGCATCAAGCAGATCCGCGACGCGGGTGTGGTGACCGC
The DNA here is from genome assembly GCF_021502675.1 of Yinghuangia soli. GTDB lineage: Bacteria > Actinomycetota > Actinomycetes > Streptomycetales > Streptomycetaceae > Yinghuangia > Yinghuangia soli. The sequence continues at coordinate 135,768 of NZ_JAKFHA010000014.1, read as the reverse complement.
GGCGGCGCTCTCGCCGCAGCGCACCGCGCAGTACCACAAGGCCGTGATCGACGCGGGCGTGGACATCTTCGTGATCCGCGGCACCACGGTGTCCGCCGAGCACGTCTCCGGGCGCGCCGAGCCGCTGAACCTCAAGCAGTTCATCTACGACCTCGACGTGCCGGTCATCGTCGGCGGCTGCGCGACCTACCAGGGCGCGCTGCACCTCATGCGCACCGGCGCGGCCGGCGTGCTGGTCGGCTTCGGCGGCGGCGCGGCGCACACCACGCGCGGCGTGCTGGGCGTCGCGGTGCCGATGGCGACGGCCGTCGCGGACGTGGCCGAGGCCCGCCGCGACTACCTCGACGAGTCGGGCGGCCGCTACGTGCACGTCATCGCGGACGGCAGCGTCGGCCGCAGCGGCGACATCGCCAAGGCGGTCGCGTGCGGTGCGGACGCCGTCATGATCGGCTCCGCGCTGGCCCGCGCCACGGACGCGCCGGGCGGCGGCGTGCACTGGGGCTCCGAGGCCCACCACCCCGAACTGCCGCGCGGGCGCCGTATGAACCTGGGCGCGGTCGGCACGCTGGAGGAGGTGCTCAACGGGCCGTCGCACGTCTCGGACGGCTCGATGAACCTCTTCGGCGCCCTGCGCCGGGCGATGGCGACGACCGGCTACACCGAGCTGAAGAAGTTCCAGCAGGTCGAGGTGACGGTCTCCCCGGCCCACTGAGTCGGACGACACACCACGGCGGCCCGGCCCCCTGCGGGGGGACCGGGCCGCCGTCGCGTTTCGGACGGGCGGGGGAGAGAGCGACGAGGGCTGGAAGCGTCCTGGGTTCGACCTGCGGCTCGTCGGCGTGCGCCGCCCGGATGGGAGACACCGTTCGGCCGCTGCCGCGTGGCGGCAGGACGGGTGGCAGCGGAACGCCAGCCGCCGTAGTGGGGGCGGAAGGTCCGCAGGAGCCGAGGCGCGTCCGCCGGTTCCGCCCGCGTCGCGTGGGTGTGCCGACCCGGCGTGAAGTCTCGCGCCCGCCGCTGTTGCGTGGCGGCGGGCCTGGCCGCCGAGGGCGTGAACGGCAGGAGTGGGTGCCGGGGGCGAGGCGGGCGCCGGTTCCGGGGCGGCTGCGGCGGATCGCGGGGCGTCACGCACCGGGGCGCGAGCCGCCGTGGCGGGTGCCGGGTCCGGGGGCGGCGGATCGCGGGGGTGTCAGGCGCGGGTGTCCTGGAAGTGGGCCAAGGCGATGTCGAGTTGCTCGGCGTACTGCGGCCAGGCGGGGCCGTCGGGGGCGGCTATCCAGAGGTTGTAGCTCGTCGTGCCGACGCGCCAGCGGATGTCCTTGAGGTGGCGACTGCCCTCGGGAGCCGTGTACGTGTACTCCCAGGTGGCCGATGGGCCGCCGTCCCGGGTGCCTTGGTTCAGGGCGAGTTGCCGGTAGCCCGGGTACGACGCCGACGCGCGCGTCTCGTTCGCGGACCGGAGTTGCTCCGCGTAGGGGTCGGCCGTGTCGCCGCGCAGGACGCGCACCACGAGGCGGGAACTGCCGTCCGGCGACTCGTAGGCCGGGTTGCCGGACTTGTCCCGGGTCTCCTTCCAGCCCTTGGGTACGGCGACGGTGAATCCGGCGCTGTGGGTGCGGAGTTCGTAGCCGGTCGGCGGCCCTGCGGGAGGCGTCGACACCGGGGGAGTGGTGGCGGGCGCGGGAGTGCCGGCCGGCGTGGTCGAGGCGGTTGCGGGCGGTGGGCCGGTCGTCACGCCGGGGCCGGGAGCGGGGCTGTTCGCCGGGGCGGTGGTGGATGCCGACGGGGGTTCCGCGGCGCCGGTCTTCCGGCCCTCGGAGCCGTTGCCGCCGGAGGTGAGCACCAACGTTCCGGCGACACCGCCGCCGACGAGCAGGACGGCGGCCGCGATGGCGACGACGACGTTGCGCGTACGTCTTCGTCCCGGCGGCGCCGGTACCACTGGCACTACCGGTGCCGGTGCCGGGATACGCGGAGCCGAGGCGGGGCGCGGCGGCGGTCCCGAGGTGACCGTGGAGAGGTCCGGGGCCGCGGGCGGTATCGGCGGGGCGGGCGGACCGGCCGCGGCGTTCAGGGTGGTCGGAGCGTTCGCCACAGCCGAGGCTCCGGGCGGGCCGGGGTCGGCGGCCGGGCCGGGAGCAGCGCCGGGAGCAGGGCCAGGCTGTTTGGCGGCGTCGAGCGCGCGGGCGACCGCTGCGGCGTCCGGTCGGGCTGCCGGGTCCTTGGCGAGCAGGGCGTCGATCAGCCCGGCGAGCGGCCCGGCCTGGGTCGCGGGCGCGTGCGGCTCGTTGACGATCGCGGATATGACGGCCCACTGGTTGGCACGCCGGAAGGGGCTGCGTCCTTCGACCGCGACGTACAGCAGCACGCCGAGCGACCACAGGTCGGTCGCCGCGGTGGGCTGCAGGCCGGCGGCGCGTTCGGGGGCGAGGTACTCGAGAGTGCCGATGAAAGAGCCGGTCGCGGTGACCGACGACGCGCCTTCGACGGCGGCGATGCCGAAGTCGACGAGCACGGCCCGGCCGTCCGGCTGGATCAGGACGTTCGCGGGTTTGACGTCGCGGTGCAGGACACCGGCCGCGTGTGCGTTGGCCAGTGCGTCGAGGATGTCGGCACCGATCGCGGCCGCGGTGTGCGGGGGCAGCGGGCCCGCGGCGAGTACGGCCGCGAGGGTGCGGCCCGGCACGAGTTCCATGACGATCCACGGGAACGGTTCTTCGTCCACCACCTGGTGGACCGTCACCACGTGCGGGTTGCGCAGCCGGGCGAGGGCGCGGGCCTCGCGCAGCGCGCGGGCGTGCATGACCGCGGCTTCTTCGGCGGAGGCGTCCAGCGGCGCGCGGACCTCTTTGAGGGCGACCTCGCGGTGCAGCATGGTGTCGACGGCCCGCCACACCGTGCCCATGGCCCCGCTGCCGAGGCGTTCGCGCAGTTCGAACCGGCCGTCGCAGACGCGTCTGCCGGGCCCTGGCGCTTCCTCGTACATGTGCCTCTCCCCAAGGCCGCACGACTGTCCCACGGTCACGATGCCAGGTCCGGGCCGCCGGCGGTGCGGCCGCCCCGGGTTCAGCGCCGGGCGGTGTCCTTGAAGTGCGCCAGGGCGACGTCCAGGTGCTGCGCGTGCTGCGGCCAGGACCTGCCGTCCGGGGCGGACATCCACAGGTTGTAGCCGGTCGTGCCGATGCGCCAGCGGACGTCTTTGATACGGCGTTTGCCGTCCGCGGGGGTGTACGTGTACTCCCAGGTCGCCGAGGTGCCCCCGGACTGGATGCCCTGGGTCAGGCCGACGTTGACGTAGCCGGGGTACGACGGCGAAGCGGCGGTCTCGCGCTGGGACTTCTGCTGCTCCGCGTACGGGTCGGCGCTGTTGCCGGGCAGGACGCGGACCGTGAGGCGTGCGGTGCGGTCCGGGGATTCGTAGACGGGGCTGCCCGACTTGTCGGCGGCCTCCGTCCACCCGGCCGGGACCGCGACCTGGAAGCCCGTGCCGTGGGTGCGCAGTTCGTAGCCGGCCGGCAGCGCGGGGGCCGAGGGCGCGGTGCTGCCCGGGGCGGCCGGGGTCGTCGGGCCGGCCTGGGGGGTCTTCTTGCCGCCGTCGCCGCTTCCGTCCGTGAGCGTCCACGCCGCGACGCCGCCGCCGGCGAGGAGCGCCGCGACCAGGGCGCCGACGAGCAGCGCGCGCTTGCGGCGCGGTGCCCGGCCGGACGGCGACGGGGCGGCGGGTGCGGGCCGGGCCGGGACCGTGGGCAGGTCGGCGTCGGTGGACGGTTCGGGCCCGGTGGTCGAGGCGTGTGCCGCGGGCGCGGTGCTCAGGGCGGCGTGCAGCGTCGGGACATCGGCCTGCTGCCTGGCCGCCGCCAGCCCCGCGGCGACGGTCGCGGCGTCCGGGCGCTGCGCCGGGTCCTTGGTGAGCAGCGCGTCGATGACCGGGGTGAGGGCGCCCGCGTGCTGCGGCGGCGGGTGCGGTTCGTTGACGATCGCGCCGAGCGTGGCCCACTCGTTGGCCCGGCGGAACGGGTTGCGGCCTTCGACGGCGGTGCAGAGCAGGACGCCCAGCGACCACAGGTCGGTGGCCGGCGAGGGCTCGCCGCCCGCGGTGCGCTCCGGGGCCGCGTACTCCAGGGTGCCGATGAACGACCCGGTGGTGGTGACCGCCGCGGTGCCCTCGACCGCGGCGATGCCGAAGTCCACCAGGACCGCCCGTCCGTCCGGCCGGACCAGCACGTTCGCGGGCTTCACGTCGCGGTGCAGCACGCCCGCGCCGTGCGCGGCGGTGAGGGCGTCGAGGAGGTCCGCGCCGAGCCCGGCCGCGGTCCGCGGGTCCAGCGGGCCGTCGGCGAGCACCGCGGCGAGGGTGCGGCCCGGGACCAGCTCCATGACGATCCACGGGAACGGCTCGTCGTCGGCGACCTGGTGGATCGCCACCACGTGCGGGTTGCGCAGCCGGGCGAGGGCCCGGGCCTCGCGCAGCGCGCGGGCCCGGATGGTCTCGGCCTCCTCGGCGGACGCGCCCTCGGGGGCGCGGACCTCCTTGAGTGCGACCTCGCGGTGCAGCGTGGTGTCCAGGGCGCGCCACACGGTGCCCATCGCCCCGCTGCCGAGGCGTTCGCGCAGCTCGAACCGGCCGTCGCAGACGCGTCTGCCCGATCCCGCCGGTACGTCGTCCATGTGCTTCTCCGTGCCTCTCCCGACAAGTACCGACAGATCCCGACGCGTCCGGCACATCCCCGCGGCTGCTGCGCACCGTGCCCTCGCACGGTCACGATGCCAGGTCTTCTCCGCTGCCGAGGAAAGAGGCCAGGAGAAAACGGGCGATTCCGTCCTCGTGGTTCGGCCCGGCCACATCCGTCGCCCGGGCCAGGACGTCCGGGTGGGCGGTCGCGGGGGCCACGCGCCGGTCGTCCGGGCCGTCCGCGGCGTCGAACATCGGCAGGTCGTTGAGGTGGTCGCCGCACACCACGAGCGGCCCGGTGTGGCCGATCCGGGCCCGCAGGCCGCGCAGCGCGCTGCCCTTGTCGGCGGTGGGGCCGTGCACGCTGAACTCGGTCCAGCCCGGGATGTAGTCGTTGCGGATGCCGAGGACCGTCGCGCGGTCGCCGCAGACGCCGTCCAGGAGCTTGGCGGTGCGCTCGGCGTCGTCGTGCGGGACCGCGAGGCGGATGAGCGCCACGGTCGAGGTGCGGGCCAGCGCGGCGAAGTCGGTGCAGTACCGGAGTCGGGGGTCGCCGGCCGCGGCCTTCTCGTCGTGGAACCAGCGTGCCGACTCGTTCGACAGCGCGCCGAAGTCCACGTGGTCGGCGGTCCCGTCCCAGGTGGTGAGGGTGGGCTCGATGCCCGCGGCAACCAGGCAGTCCACCACGGCGCTCGCGGTCGCGGCGTCGAGCGTATGGTGGTCGAGGTGCGCCCCGGTGCCCGGATCGGAGATGTAGGCACCGTTCAACTCGATGACCGGAAGCGGCAGTTCGACGCCCGCGAGCAGGGCGCGGATGGACGGTACGCCGCGTGCGGTGGCGATGGTCAGCGCGGTGCCGGCCGCGATCAGGCGGCCGAGTGCGGCACGGGTGTAGTCCGATGCGGTCGCGTCGGGGCGCAGCAGCGTCCCGTCGAGGTCGCACACGATCAGCGGTGCGGCGGCGGGCGTCGTCGGCATCCGGTCCTCGCTCTCGCGGAAGGCGCCTTCGGGATCGGCGCGGTACGCCGAGTGGCGGACCGTGTTCCGACGGTACGCGGCCGCACACGGGAAGTTCACCCGGCAGGGGTATAGAGGACCGGGGACAGGGCTCCGCTCGGCTGCCGTGCGGGGCTCGATCCGTGTCGCCTGCGCGCCGAGGGCCGGTGCACAGGTGATGATCAGGAGGGACCGGGCAGGCACGAACGGGAGCGGGTGACGGCGCGTTGAGGACCACGGCGTTGGGGTTGCGGGCACGCGAAGACGCACTGGACCGGATGGCCGAGCGGGAGTTGGACGTCGTCGTGGTCGGCGGCGGCGTGGTCGGCGCGGGGACGGCCCTGGACGCGGTCACCCGCGGCCTGAGCGTGGGCCTGGTCGAGGCCAAGGACTGGGCGTCGGGCACCTCCAGCCGGTCCAGCAAGCTGATCCACGGCGGGCTGCGGTACCTGGAGATGCTGGACTTCGCGCTGGTCCGGGAGGCCCTGCGGGAGCGCGGCCTGATGGTCCAGCGACTGGCTCCGCACCTGGTCAAGCCGGTGCCGTTCCTGTACCCGCTGCAGCACCACGGCTGGGAGCGGCTGTACGTCGGCTCGGGGGTGGCGCTGTACGACACCATGGGCGTGTCGTCCGGCTACGCCCGCGGCCTGCCCGCGCACCGGCACCTGTCGCGCCGCCGCGCGCTGCGCCTGGCGCCCGCGCTGCGCAAGGACGCGCTGGTCGGCGCGGTGCAGTACTACGACGCGCAGGTGGACGACGCGCGGCACACCATGACCCTGGTGCGCACCGCGGCCGGCTACGGCGCGCACGTCGCCTCCCGGGCCTCGGTGACCGGCTTCCTGCGCGAGGGCGAGCGCGTGGTCGGGGTGCAGGTGCGCGACCTCGAACAGGACCGCACGTACGACATCCGGGCCCGGCAGGTCGTCAACGCGACCGGCGTGTGGACCGACGAGACCCAGGCGATGGTCGGCGAGCGCGGGCAGTTCCACGTGCGCGCGTCCAAGGGCATCCACCTGGTGGTGCCGAAGGACCGCATCCATTCGTCCACCGGGCTGATCCTGCGCACCGAGAAGTCGGTGCTGTTCGTGATCCCGTGGGGCCGGCACTGGATCATCGGGACCACGGACACCGACTGGGACCTGGACAAGACGCATCCGGCGGCCAGCCGCACCGACATCGAGTACCTGCTCGAACGGGTGAACGCGGTGCTCGCGGTGCCGCTCAGCCGCGAGGACGTCGAGGGCGTGTACGCCGGGCTGCGCCCGCTGCTGCGCGGCGAGTCGGACGCGACCAGCCAGCTGTCCCGCGAGCACACGGTCGCGCACCCGGTGCCCGGCCTGGTGGTGGTGGCCGGCGGCAAGTACACGACGTACCGGGTGATGGCCGCCGACGCGGTCGACGCCGCGGTGCACGGCCTGGACCGCAAGGTCGCGGCGAGCTGCACCGACACGGTCCCGCTGGCCGGCGCGGAGGGCTACCACGCGCTCTGGAACGCCCGGGCGGCCATCGCCGCGCGCAGCGGCCTGCACGTCGTCCGGGTGGAGCACCTGCTCAACCGCTACGGGTCGCTGGTCGACGAGGTGCTGGCCCTCGTGGATGCGGACGCCGGGCTCGGCCAGCCGCTGGATGGCGCCGACGACTACCTGCGCGCCGAGGTCGTCTACGCCTGCACCCACGAGGGCGCGCTGCACCTGGACGACGTGCTGGACCGGCGTACCCGCATCTCGATCGAGACGTTCGACCGCGGTGTGCGGGTCGCCGAGGAGTGCGCGCGGCTGATGGCCCCGGTGCTGGGCTGGACCGACGAGCAGGTGCGCCGCGAGGTCGACTACTACCTCAAGCGGGTGGAGGCCGAGCGCGAGTCGCAGGAGCAGCCGGACGACCGGACCGCGGATGCGGTCCGGATGGGCGCCGAGGAGGTCGTCCCGCTCGCCTGACCGGCCGCCCGACTGCCGCCCGACTGCCCCGCGCGTCGTCCCGGCCGTTGTCCCGCGATGCCCTGATCTGACGAAGTGTCAGGCCATTTGGCGGGAAATGACGGCCGGACGACCCGCCCAACCCCGGGCCGGGGTGGTTGACTGGAAGGGCCGCGAACCCCAGCACAGGAGACGCGCATGACCGACCCGGAGTCCGACGGGCGCCTGCTCGCGGGCCGGTACCGGCTGCGGGAACGCCTGGGGCGCGGCGGCATGGGCACCGTCTGGAGCGCCCTCGACGAAGTGCTCGACCGGCAGGTCGCGGTCAAGGAACTCCGGGTGCCGGGCCACGTGGACGACGAAGAGCGCGGCACTCTGTGCGCCCGCATGCTCCGCGAGGCGCGCGCCGCCGCGCGGATCGACCACCCGAACGTCGTGACCATCTTCGACGTGGTCGCCGAGGACGGCCGGCCGTGGATCGTCATGGAGCTCGTCCGCGGCCTCTCGCTCGCGCAGGAGATCGAGAAGGACGGCCCGATGGCCCCCGGGCAGGTCGCCGAGATGGGCCTGCGGCTGCTCTCCGCGCTGGAGGCGGCGCACGACGCGGGGGTCCTGCACCGCGACGTGAAGCCCGCCAACGTCCTGCTGGCCCGCAACGGGCGCGTGGTGCTCACCGACTTCGGCGTCGCCTCCGTGGAGGACAGCGCCACCCTCACCCAGCTCGGCGCGCTCGTCGGCTCGCCGGAGTACCTCGCGCCCGAGCAGGTGGACGGCCAGATGCCCGGCCCGCCCGCGGACCTGTGGTCGCTCGGCGTGACGCTGTACGAGGCGGTCGAGGGCCGCCCGGCGTACCGGCGCGCCACGCACGCCGCCACCCTTGCCGCGGTCGCTGCCGCGCGGTTCCCGGAACTGGAGCACGCCGGCGCCCTGATGCCCGTGCTGCGGTCCGTGCTGGTCCAGGACCCGACCGCGCGCGCCGACGCGGTGCTGCTGCGTGAGCGGCTGGTCGAGGCCGCGGAGGCGGCGCCCGCGCCGCCGGGGCCGGCCCGGACGTTTTCCGGACGGGCCCGCCCCGCGGCGGCCCGCCGGCATGCCTGGCACGGCGGCTCCGGGACCGCCGCGGGGGCGTCGGGCGGCGGACGGCACTACGTCGGCGACCCGGGCAGCCGCGGATCCGGTGTCCTCGCCGGGAGCGGCGCGCGCGGGCACGCGACCGGCCGGACCGGACGCGGAGCGCTGGGGGCGGCCGCAAGCACCGGCGCCGGCGCCGCCACCGGTACGAGCGCGGGGGCCCGTAGGCCTGCCGCCGATCGCGACTCCGCGGGCGCCGGTTCCGCGGGGGCCACAGGCACAGGCCGGGGAGCCGAGAAGTCAGCCGCAGCCCCCGCCGAGGACGTCGCGGCGCCGCCCACCGGCGTCACCCAGACCAACTTGCGTGTGCAGGGCACGCGCGCGGGCGAGACCGTGCCGCCCGGCGGCTCCGGCGCGGACACCGGCAAACGGGCCCGCAAGCGCTTCGGCCGGGGCGCCGGCTCCGCATCCGGCAGCGGCGCAGCCACCGCCACCGCCACCGGCGCCGGAACCCGGGCCGGCGACCCCGGCTCGTCCGCCGGGTCCGGCAAGCTCGGCCGCCGCGACCGTGCGCGGGCCCGCCGCGGCGGCGGGTTCCGGGCGCGCTACCGGCGCTGGCCGCGCTGGTACATCCGGCACTGGGCGACCGTGCTGGTGATCGTCGCGATCATCAGCGCCGCGATGGCCAAGTGGCTCGCGAACTACGGTTCCTGGGCCGGGATGTACACGATCTCCCTGCTCGCCGCGGCGCTCGGCGTATGGCTCGTGCTGCCGCACCGCAGACTCTCGCGCTCGGTGCCGGCCGCGATGCTGATCGGCGTGATCGGCGGCGGCGCCCTCGAACTCCGGGACATCGACCCGGATTTGGTGTGGGTGCTCGGTCTGGTCGGCGGCTGCCTGGCGCTCGGTCCGCTGATCGACGGCGCGGTGCTGCGCCGGCTGCGCACCGGGTCGGGGCTCGGGTTCGCGCTGCCCGTGCCGGAGGGCTGGAGCTGCACGACCACCGACAGCGGCCTCGCGGTGTACGACCCGGACCGGCTGATCTCGGTGACCGTCAGTGTGGACCGCGGCATCGTGATGCCGCCGGAGGAGTCCGTGCTGCACCGCGAGCACGGCACGCTGGCATCGCGCGACTACCGCGACAGCGAGGGGTACCGGCGCGTGGAGCTGGAGTCCATGGACTACCGCGGGCACGACGCCGCCGAGTGGGAGTACGTGTGGCGCGGCCCGGAGGGGGCCGCGTTCCACGGCAAGGACCTTGTCGTGCGCACCGGGGACGGCGTGCGGTACTGGATGACCGTCCGGTGCCGCGAGGAGCTGTGGCCCACCGCCGCCGCGTACTTCGACCACGCGAAGGAGAACATGGCCATCAGGCGGTGAACCCGGCCGCGCGGAGGGCCGCGGCCGCCCGGTGGGTACGGTGGCCGTGACAGGGGCGGGCAGGCACGCGGGCAGGCAGGCACGCGGGCAAGCAGGCAAGCGGACGAGCTGCACATCGGGCGGGAGCGGGGAGTCGGGTGACGGATCCGACCGGGGAGCGCATGGTGGCCGGGCGCTACCGGCTGGCGGACATGCTGGGCCGGGGCGGCATGGGCACGGTGTGGCGCGCGTACGACACCGTGCTGGACCGGACCGTGGCGGTCAAGGAAGTCCGGGTGCCGGACGACCTTCCGGACGACGAGCGCGCCCGGCGCGCGGCCCGGGCGATGCGCGAGGTGCGGGCCGCCGCACTCGTGACGCATCCCGGCGTGGTGGCCGTCTACGACGTCGTCGAGGACGGCGAACGCCCCTGGATCATCATGGAACTGGTGCCGGGCCGGACGCTCGCCGACGACCTCTCCGAGGGCCGACTGCCGGTCTCCGAGGCGGCCCGCGTCACCCGCAGCCTGCTGGCGGCGCTCGCCGCCGTGCACGCCGCGGGCGTGGTGCACCGCGACATCAAGCCCGGCAACGTCCTGATGGCGCTCGACGGGCGCGCGGTGCTCACCGACTTCGGCATCGCGACCCTGGTCGGCTCGTCGACGATCACGGTCACCGGCACGACCATCGGCACGCTCGAATACATGGCCCCGGAGCGCGCCCAGGGCATGCGCCCCGGACCGGCGTCGGACCTGTGGTCGCTCGGCGCGACGCTGTACGAGATGCTCGAAGGCCGCTCGCCGTTCCGGCGCAACGGCGAATTCGCCACGCTGCAGGCCGTGTTGGACGGCGTGTACGACCCGCCGCGGCATGCGGGCGAGTTGGGCGAAGTGCTGGCCGGGCTGCTCACCGTGGACCCGCTGCTGCGGCTGACCGCGGACCAGGGACTGCGGCTGCTGGCGCAGTCCTCCGCCGCGGGTGCTGCGGCGGTGACCGCGCCTGTACCTCCGTCGCCTCTGCCACCTCCGCCGGCAGCCGTGCCCGAGACCGAGCTCGGCGCCGCGCCGGCCGCGGCCATACCGCCGCCCCCGCCGATGCCCGCCGCGCCGCCGCGTGTGGGCCCGCAGGCACCCGACACGCCCGAATGGCCGACGGCCGACAACTGGTCCGCGCCGCTGTACGCGGTGGACCCGCGCTCCTCCGGCGGCGAACTCGGGCCCGGCTCGGACACGTTGCCCGTGCCGAGCCGGCGCGTGCGGGTCCTCGTGCCGGTGCTCGCCCTGGTCCTGGTCGCCTCGGGCGCGGGGGTGTGGGCGTATGTCGCCGGGCGCGACGGCGGCGGAAGCGCCGCGAAGCCCGCATCGGCCACGACCCCGCCGAACGCCACGAGCGCCCCGGGGACGGCACCGGGCGCGTCCGCGCCGCCGAGCACCGGCCCGTCCGCGACGTCGAAGCCCGGTCCGTCCGCGACGTCGACCGCCGGGGTGCCCGCACCTCCGCCGGGCCCGCCGGCCACGTCCGCGCCGCCGTCCTCGGCCCCGGTCCCTGCCCCGGCCGGCTACCACTACGTCGACGACCCGGGCGGCTTCCGGGTCGCGGTGCTCGACGGCTGGCAGCGTTCCGCGGAGGGCGGCCGGGTGTTCTACCGGTCGCCGGACGGCACGATGCGCCTCGGCGTGCGGATGAACGCGGCCGACGCCTCCGGCGACCCGTACTCCGACCTGGCCGCCCAGGACGCGAACGGCAGCGGCAGCTCGGCCACCGCGACCTATCCCGGGTACACGCGGGTGCGCCTGGAGAAGACCACGTTCGGCGGCGGCCCGGCCGGGATCTGGGAGTTCACCTGGAACGACCAGGGCACGCTGCGCCGGTCCGTCAACCTGCGGTACGTCGCCAACGGCCTTACGTACGACTTCTGGGTGTCCGGTCCGGAGGCCGGCACACCGACCATAAGGTCGGTTTTCGAGGCGGCGAAGTCCACCTTCACGCCCCGTAGTTGATCAGGGCGCCCGATGCGGGCGAGTACTGTGCCGGTTCCGTCACGGGCACGTCCGGATCCGATTGCGGCAGCTCCGAACGGGCATGGGCCTCCATACGTTGTCTCGGGGGGACGATGTACAGCACGGTCCGATGGGGAGGGACCCGTGACGGAGGCAAGTGGCGGCCGCGAAAGCCGCCTGGTCAATGGCAGGTACCGGCTCGGCGAATCGCTGGGCCGCGGGGGGATGGGCACGGTCTGGCTCGCCGTCGACGAACTGCTGCGCCGCGAGGTGGCGGTCAAGGAAGTCCGTATACCGGACGACCTCGACCCCGCGGAGCAGGAGACCCGGCGCGAGCGCGCCATGCGCGAGGCCAGGGCGGCCGCACGCGTGGTGCATCCGAACGTGGTGACCATCTACGACGTCGTCGAGGACGGCGGCCGCCCGTGGATCGTCATGGAGTTGGTGCGGGCCCGCTCGCTCGACGACGTGATCGAGCACGAGGGCCGGCTCGGCCCGTCCGAGGCCGCCGAGATCGGCATCAAGGTGCTGTCCGCGCTGCGCGCGGCGCGCGATGCCGACGTGCTGCACCGCGACGTGAAGCCCAGCAACATCCTGATCGGCAGCGGCGGCCGGGTCGTGCTCACCGACTTCGGCATCGCCACTGTGCTCGGCTCCGCGACGCTGACCGCGACCGGCATGCTGATCGGCTCGCCCGAATACCTGGCGCCGGAGCGCGTCCTGGGCCGGCGGCCCGGGGCCGCGTCCGACCTGTGGTCGCTGGGCGTGACGCTCTACCAGGCGGTCGAGGGGCGCTCCCCGTTCGCCCGGGGCGGCGCCATCGAGACGCTGACCGCGGTGCTGCAGGACGAGCCTGCGGCCACCCGGTACGCAGGCGCGCTCGGCCCGGCGATCGCCGCGCTCATGCGCAAGGAACCGGACGACCGGCCCGACGAGGCCGAGACCGAACTCCTGCTCGGTGCTGCGCTGAAGGGGAAGCAGCACGGCACCGGGCAGGCCCTCGCGGCGGGCGGCCACGCGAGCGCCGAGACGGCACTGGCCACCGGCGCGGGCGCCGCGGCGCTGGGCATCCCGGCGCCGCCGGAGCCCTCGTCGTTCGGCGGCCAGGCCACCGTCGAGGACCCGCGCGGACCGCACGGGCTCACCCAGGGGCCCGGCTTCGCCCGCACGGCGGGCGAGGGTGCGGCGGCCGGGGCGCTGGGCGCGGGTGCGTACGGCGCGGCCGGCGAGTCGTCCGGCTGGGTTCCGGTGGCGCACGAGCAGGCCGACGAGACGCGGACCGCGGGTGCCGGCCACCCGCGCAACCCGGACACCCCGCCGCCGTTCCCGGGCCCGGCCATGCACGGCGCCGAGGCGCCGGTCGGCCCCGGCGGTACGCAGCGGATGACCGGCGAGGCCTTCCCGCCGCGGCAGCGCTCGCGGTCGAAGTACGTCCTGATGGGCGGACTGGCCGCGGCAGCGGTGGCCGCGGCGATCTGGGCCATCCCGGCGGCGATGGACAAGGACGGCGGCGGAGGCGGCGGCACCGGGAACGACAGCGGCAACAGCGCCGGGGCCACCGGCGACAGCTCCGATGCGGGTGTGGGCGGCGTGCTGAGCCCGGCGACCGACGACTCGAACGGCAATGCCGGGGCGGGCGGATCCGAGACGAAGGACGACTCCCCGGCGACGAAGAAGACGTCGCCGACCACGCGTCCGACGACCACGCACCGGCCGACCAACACGACCACCAAGCCGACCACGACGGCGCCGACGACCACCAAGCCGACCACGACGAAGCCGCCCACCACCACGCCGCCGAGCAGCGGACCGGTGGTGGTGGCCCCGGCGGCCGAGGTCGCCGGCTGACCGAGGCGGACGCGTACATACGAGGCGGACCGTTCCTGCCGCATCCGGGCCTCCGGCTTGCCCGGATGCCGCGGGAACGGCCGTGCGCGGGCGGCCGGACGGGGGCGGGCGCCGGTCGCGCGGCCCCGGAGGCTTTAGGCTGACCGGGCTAACGGCACACATCCGGTGGAGTCCCGGCGGGGGAGGCCGGACCACCGGCACAGCGGGAGGAAATCATGGCGGACGGCGGGCCGGCCGGCGGCGTGTCCGGGGATGCGGCACGCGCGGACGCGGGCGGGCCGGCGCGTCCGGCCGGTGCCGCACGCATCGTGGCGGGCCGCTACCGGCTGGCCGGGGTGCTCGGCCGCGGCGGCATGGGCACGGTCTGGCGGGCCGTCGACGAGATGCTGCACCGGGACGTCGCGATCAAGGAACTGCGGCTCCCCGAGCACCTCGACGACGAAGAGCGCGAGATCCAGCAGCAGCGCACGCTGCGCGAGGCGCGCACCGCCGCGCGGATCACCCACGAGAACGTCGTCACCATCCACGACGTCGTCGAGGACGGCGGCATCCCGTGGATCGTCATGGAACTCGTCGAGGCCGAGTCGCTTGCCGACGTGCTCAAGAACCGCGGCACGCTGGCGCCCGCCGAGGCCGCCGAGGTCGGCCTCAAGGTCCTCGGCGCGCTCATGGCCGCCGAGGAGAAAGGCGTCCTGCACCGGGACGTCAAACCGGCCAACATCCTGGTGACGCTGCAAGGCCGGGTCGTGCTCACCGACTTCGGCATCGCGACCGAGACCGGCGCGCAGACGCTGACCGCGACCGGCATGCTCATCGGCTCGCCCAACTTCCTGGCCCCGGAGCGGGCCCAGGGCCTGCGCCCGAACCTCGCCGCCGACCTGTGGTCGCTCGGCCTGGTCATGTACATGGCGGTCGAGGGGCGCAACCCCTTCGACCGGCCGACGATGATCAGCACGCTCAACTCGATCCTGCTCGAAGAGCCCGACCCGCCGCGCCGGGCGGGCGTCCTGCTCCCGGTGATCCACGGCCTGCTGCAGAAGGACCCGGCGCAGCGCCTGCCCGCCAAGGAGGTCGAGCGCCTCCTGACCGGGATCGTGCGCGGCGACCAGACCCAGGCGCACCGCGGAGCGGTCCCGCCGACCGAGGCCAACTCGGCAGTGCCGCCAGCGGGTTCCATACCCGCTGCGGAGTCGGCGCACGGGATGGCGCCGGGCGTGGGCGCGGGTACGGCCACCGTGCACGGCGCCGCATTCGCGGTCGGCAACTCGCCCACGGTGACCGGTCCTTCGGCCGGCTCCGACTCGGGACCGGGGTCCTACGCGGGGACGTATCCGGGATCGAATCCAGGGTCGAATCCGGGGTCGGGTCCCGGGTCGCATCCCGGTTCGCACTCGGCCGGAACGCCGTGGCCCGCGGCGGGGTACGGCCCGACGTACGGCCAGGGCTACCCGGCGGGACCCGCCGCGCCCGCGGGCCCGTACCCGACCGGTCCGCACACCCTGCAGGCATCGGGCCCGGCCGCGCCGCCCGCCCGGGCGTCCCGCAAGCCGATGGCGCTCGGCATCACGGCTCTGGTCATCGCGCTGATCGCGGCCGGCGTCGCGGTCACGTTCGTGCTGCGGGGCGGCGACGACGACAAGGCGAATCCGCCGGTGAACGCCGCCGCCACCGACGGTGTGCAGGTCAGCGGGCAGCCCGGCGACCGGCCGAGCGGCTCGCCGAGCGCGAGCGGCGGCCCGAGCGCGATCGTCCCGCCGCCCGGTGCCACCACGCCGCCCGCGACGACCGGTGCGCCCGCGCCGGTGCCCGGCTACACCTGGACCCGCGACCCGGCCGGCTTCTCGCTGTTCGTGCCGAACGGCTGGACGCGCTCGCAGAGCGGCGCGCAGATCGACTACGTCGACCCGCGCAGCAAGACGTTCCTGCGGATCGGCATCGACAACGGCGGCGTGCGCCCGCTGGACAACCTGACCGCGATCGATGCGGACTTCAAGAAGAAGAAGCAGGACTACCGCACGCTGCAGCTCGCCTCGTACCCCATCGGCCGGCCCGGCTGGGAGGCCGCGGTGTGGGAGTTCACGTGGCTCGGCAACCCGTTCGACCCGCAGGGCGGCAACCTCAAGCCCAGCCACGCGATCGACGTGGGCATGCGGACCGACAAGGGCACCGACTTCTCGGTCTATGTCGCCTCGTTCGACCCCGACTGGTCGAGCTCCCGCAAGGTCTTCGACACGGTCCTCGCCAACTTCCGCGAGGGCTGACCGGCACCCGGGCACGCGTCCCGGAAGCTTGCCGAAGCCTTGTTACTGCGAAGTAGCCCGGCTTAGGCTGGCCGCATGACGGACATTGCCCGCGCCGCGGCCCCCGCTGCCCACCCCGAGCTCCCGGTCGACCGCCTGGTGCGGCGCGTCGTGGCCGGCGCCGTCCCGACCCGGGTCACCACCCGCGCGCCGTTCACCGGCGCCGCGGTGGCCGACCTGCCGGAGTCCACCCCGGAGGACGTCGCGACGGCGTACGAGCGGGCCCGGGTCGCGCAGCAGCGCTGGGCCGAGCGCCCGGTCGGCGAGCGCGCCGCGGTGTTCCTGCGCTTCCACGACCGCCTGCTGGCCCGCCAGGACGAGATCCTGGACATCATCCAGACCGAGACCGGCAAGGTCCGCAAGCACGCCTTCGAAGAGGTCCTCGACGTCGCGCTCACCTGCCGGCACTACGGCCGCCGGGCCCGCGGCTACCTGCGCACCCGGCGCCGCGCCGGCGCGCTGCCGGTGCTCACCAAGGCCGTCGAGGTCCGGCACCCCAAGGGGGTCGTAGGCCTGGTCTCGCCGTGGAACTACCCGCTGGCGCTGTCCATCGGCGACGCGATCCCGGCGATGATCGCGGGCAACGCGGTGGTCATGAAGCCGGACACCCAGACCGCGCTGACCGCGCTGTGGGCGCTCGACGTCGCCACCGAGTGCGGCCTGCCCGAGGACCTGTGGCAGATCGTCATCGGCGACGGCCCGGTCGTCGGCCCGGCGGTCGTCGCGCACGCCGACTACGTGTGCTTCACCGGCTCGACCCGCACCGGCCGGCAGGTCGCGCAGCAGGCTGCCGCCCGGCTGGTCGGCGCATCACTCGAACTCGGCGGCAAGAACGCCATGATCGTGCTCCCGGACGCCGACCTGGACCGGGCCGCGGAAGGCGCCGTGCGGGCGTGCTTCTCGTCGGCCGGGCAGCTGTGCGTGTCGATCGAGCGCATGTTCGTGCACGCCGACGTGCACGACCAGTTCCTGGAGCGCTTCCTGGCCCGGGTCGAGGGCATGCGCCTCGCGGCCGGCTACGGCTGGGACGCCGACATGGGCTCGCTCACCTCGCGCCGCCAGCTGGAGAACGTCTCCCGGCACGTCGACCAGGCCCGTGAGAACGGCGCCAAGGTGCTTACCGGCGGCCGGGCGCGCCCCGACATCGGCCCGCTGTTCTACGAGCCGACCGTGCTGCAGGACGTCACTCCCGGCATGGCGGTGTGCGCCGAGGAGACCTTCGGGCCGGTCGTCTCGGTCTACCCGTTCACCGACGTCGACGAGGTTGTCGAGCGGGCCAACGCCACGGCGTACGGCCTCAACGCGAGCGTGTGGACCCGCGACACCGCGCGCGGCGCGCGCCTCGCGCGGCGGCTGCACGCGGGCAGCGTGAACGTCAACGAGGGCTACGCCGCGTCGTACGGCAGCGCGGGGGCGCCGATGGGCGGCATGGGCGACTCCGGCCTCGGGCGGCGGCACGGCGTCGAGGGCATCACGAAGTTCACCGAGGCGCAGACCGTCGCCACGCAGCGGGTGATCCCGATCGCGGCGCCGTTCGGCATGACCGACGAGCAGTGGGCGCGGTCGCTGACGCTGTCGCTGCGCATCATGAAGACGTTCGGCGTGCGCTGAGGCGCGGCCGCGGGGCCGATGTCCGCATCGGTCTTTGCGCAGGTCGGCCGGGGTCCCGTGCGGGCTTCCGGCCGGTCCGGTGTGCCGTACCGCTCGCAGTCGCCCCGATTACAGATAGTGTGTGATCTCCAGGCGCAGCGTGACGATTGTCGATGCCGGCGTCTGCAGGCGTGCCTTTCACCGCGTCGCCGTGGTGTCCGCCTGAGGCTCGGCGGCCGATATCGGGCGTCCCCGACACCGGCCGCCGGCGGGGTCGTGACCGGATTGCTGTCCCCTGCGTCCCGGTCACGGCGCCGGCGCGAGGTCCCACGGCAGCCGCATACGACATGCCTCATCGCGCCGACGATCTCGGCGACCAGGGCCGCCGGTGGGCGGCTGGTCAGCAGGCACAACGACGGTCGGCGCGGGGAGGTTACGCCGTCGGGTCGGCAGGCGTCCCCTTTCGAGTGATGTGCCCGGGAAACGCCTGCCGGACGGCGGCCTGAGGACACGTCAGATGCGGCCGCGGCACAGTTCCAGCAGGGCCATCGCGACCTCGGTGCCCGGCTTGTCGAGCGCCTCGCGGTAGCGGTTGATGACCTCCATCTCGCGGGTCAGCTGCACGCGGCGGCCGCCCGCGGCGATCCGGGTGCGCTGCACTTCCTGGGACAGCGCCACGCGTTCCGCGATCAGCGCGATGATGCGCCGGTCCAGATCGTCGATGCGGGTCCGGGTGTCCGCGATGACCTGCTCGGGGGAGGCCTGCGGGTCGGCGCCCGCGGCGGAGGCGGCGGAGGCGGAAGGCGTGGTGCTGGTCACGGGAGTTCTCCTCGGGTCGGGCGGACCGGTGTCTCGCATACCCGGGAAACGGAACGGCGCCCCGGGTTCCGAGAACCCGGGGCGCCGTTGAAGCCTGTGGTCGTTCAGGCAACAGCGATGGCGCCGGGATCCCCGGAGCCATAGGTAAAGACGTACGCCGCACTGAACATGGCGCACAGTATGCCCTGTACCACGCCGCCCCGGGCGCACCTTCCGGATGCCGAGACGGGCGTCCGATCACGAGCCCGTAGAATCAAGGGACCCCCGCACTCCTCGGAAGGCCTTCCGTGACCTCGACCAGTCCGGACGCGAGCGGTACCGAAACCGTTCTCGTCGTCGACTTCGGTGCCCAGTACGCGCAGCTGATCGCCCGACGGGTCCGCGAGGCCCGCGTCTACAGCGAGATCGTCCCGCACACCATGCCGGTCGACGAGATGCTGGCGAAGAAGCCCGCGGCCATCGTGCTCTCCGGCGGCCCGTCGTCGGTGTACGCGGACGGCGCGCCGAGCGTCGACCCGGCGCTGTTCCAGGCCGGCGTCCCGGTCCTCGGCATCTGCTACGGCTTCCAGGCGATGGCGCGCGCGATGGGCGGCAACGTCGCCGAGACCGGCCTCGCCGAGTTCGGCGCCACCGAGCTGACGGTCACCGACACCGCCTCCACCCTGTTCGACGGCCAGCCCGCCGACCAGTCGGTGTGGATGTCGCACGGCGATGCCGTCGACCGCGCCCCGGAGGGCTTCGCGGTCACCGCGACCTCCGCGGGCGCCCCGGTCGCCGCGATCGAGGACAACGAGCGCCGGCTGTACGGCGTCCAGTACCACCCCGAGGTTCTGCACTCGAAGTACGGCCAGCAGGTCATGGAGCGCTTCCTGCACGTGGGCGCCGGGCTGCGCGCGGACTGGACGATGGCCAACGTCATCGACGAGCAGGTCGACCACATCCGCGAGACCGTCGGCGACAAGCACGTCATCTGCGGCCTGTCCGGCGGCGTCGACTCCGCGGTCGCCGCGGCGCTCGTGCAGAAGGCCGTCGGCGACAAGCTGACCTGCGTCTTCGTCGACCACGGCCTGCTGCGCAAGGGCGAGGCCGAGCAGGTCGAGCGCGACTACGTCGCGGCCACCGGCGTCTCGCTGAAGGTCGTGGACGCGCAGGAGCGCTTCCTGAACGCGCTGGCCGGGGTCACCGACCCCGAGGAGAAGCGCAAGATCATCGGCCGCGAGTTCATCCGGGTCTTCGAGCACGCCGCGGCCGAGGTCGTCGCCGAGGCCGGCGCGCACGGCGAGCAGGTCGAGTTCCTGGTCCAGGGCACGCTCTACCCGGACGTCGTGGAGTCCGGCGGCGGCACCGGCACCGCGAACATCAAGTCGCACCACAACGTCGGCGGCCTCCCCGAGGACCTGCAGTTCAAGCTCATCGAGCCGCTGCGCAAGCTCTTCAAGGACGAGGTCCGCGCGGTCGGCGAAGAGCTGGGCCTGCCCTCCGAGATCGTGTGGCGCCAGCCGTTCCCGGGCCCCGGCCTCGGCATCCGCATCATCGGCGAGGTGACCGCCGACCGCCTGGAGATCCTCCGCGACGCCGACGCGATCGCCCGCGACGAGCTCTCCAAGGCCGGCCTGGACCGCGAGATCTGGCAGTGCCCGGTGGTGCTGCTGGCCGACGTCCGCTCGGTGGGCGTGCAGGGCGACGGCCGCACTTACGGCCACCCGGTCGTCCTGCGCCCGGTCTCGTCCGAGGACGCCATGACCGCGGACTGGTCGCGCCTCCCGTACGACCTGCTGGCCCGTATCTCGAACCGCATCACCAACGAGGTCCGCGAGATCAACCGCGTCGTCCTCGACGTGACCAGCAAGCCCCCGGGCACCATCGAGTGGGAGTAGTCCCCACGGAGCACTGGTAAACGAAGTGGCCTGCCGCCCCGCTGAATTCACGGGCGCAGCAGGCCACTTCGCCGTTGCGGGGCAGCGGTGCTACCGCCAGTTCTTGGTTGTGAGGGCGGGGTAGGGCGCGGGAAGATCGACGTCCTTGCCGAAACGGAATTCGTGCTTGTCGGCGTAGCCGGGTTCGTCCACGTCGCCTGTGGGCGTGCAGAGCAGCGTGACCGTCCGGACGCTGCGGTCGACGATCAGGTAGTACGGGATCGCCATGCGTCCGTAGGCCCTGACCTTGACGAGCATGTCCGCAATGAGGTCGTTGCCGGTGACTTCGGCGACCAAGTCGAGCGGATCGCTGGGAAGCCAGTTCAGATGTCCGGCGGCCGAAGAGACTTCGGCGGGTGTGTAGGTGCGAGTGAGCACGGCAAGGTCCGGGACGACGTGGTTGCCGGTCGCTTCGTCCGTGCAGCGTGCCGAGTGGCAGTAGCCGAGCCCTCGCAACCGGGCCGACTCGACGTTCCCGCGGTGCATTTGGAACAGAAGATCGCGCTCGATATCCAGGTGCTCCAAGTCGGCGGGAGGCGTGATCGCGATTCCGCCTTCGACATACTCCGCACGCCAGCGGCGGTCGGGCACCGGTACCTCTTCGAGGAGGTCGGGGATGGCATTGGGATGGTGTGTCGACGCCATGACTTCAGCCTAGGGTCGTCGGCGATCACCCGATCGGATGAGTGGAATCCGGGGTGCGGGACAATCTCCGTCATGGCTACTGCGCGACTGACGTACACCGAGATCGGGGCGACTCTGGGGTCGGCGATGCCGCCCGGGTATCACCACGTGGAGCGGCGGGTGTGTGTCGGGAGTGGGGAGCGGGCGTTTCGGGCGTTGGCGGAGGGGATCATGCGCTGGGAGATCCAGCGCGGGGCCGGGCTCGAGGTGCGGGCGGCCGCTGATCGCGCGGCGGTGGACGTCGACATCACGTGTGTGACGCGTGTCGGGCCGGTGCGGGTGCCGGTGCCGTGCCGGGTGGTCGCGGTCGTCGACGAGGCCGCGCGGGCCGGGTTTGCGTACGGGACGTTGCCGGGGCATCCGGAGCGCGGCGAGGAGGCGTTCCTCGCCGAGATGGGTGCCGATGGTGAAGTGTGGTTCGTGGTGCGGGCGTTCAGCCGTCCCGGGCCGTGGTGGGCGAAGCTCGGGGCGCCGGTCGCGAAGATGATGCAGAAGCGGGTGACGGACCAGTACGTGCGGGCGGGGCAGCGGCTTGCGGGCTGATTCCTTGCTTCGTACCGGCTGAGCTCTCGGGTCGTTCCCGGCGCGTACCCCGCGTCAGGTTCCGGTCGGGAACAGGGCGTCCTGGGCGGACTGCTGGGCGGCCAGGAGTGCGCCGCGCAGGACCGCTTGGCCGCCCAGTTCGGTGGCGCGTACCTCGGTGTGCAGCGGGGAGAGGCGGGTCAGCCGGTCTTGGACGCGGCGGGCGAGTTCCGCGCCGCCCGCGCGGCCGATCTCGCCGCCGAGGACGACGCAGCCGGGGTCGAGGACCGCGGCGACGGCCGCGGCGCCGAGGGCGACGCGGTCGGCGTAGGCGTCCAGGAAGGCGTCCTCGGGAGTGCCGTCGGCGCCCGCGGCGACCGCGGCGACCGCGGTGCGGATCAGGGCGGCGCCGGGGAGTTCGCCGTCGTCGGGGGCGGGGGACAGGCCGTATTCGGCGGCGAGCCGGACGGCGCCGGGGCTCCAGGCCAGGGAGTTGAAGCCGCCGTCGCAGGAGTCCTTGGACGGCAGTCCGCCCGTGCCCGGCACCGGCAGGAAGCCGAGTTCGCCGGCCCCGCCCGAGGCGCCGCGGCGGATCTTGCCGTCGAGGACGACGGCCGCGCCGATGCCGAAGCTCAGCCAGATCATCACGAACGTCTCGAACCCGCGTGCCGCGCCGAGGCGTTGCTCGGCGAGTGCGGCGAGGTTGGTCTCGTTCTCCACCTGTATGGCGGCGGGCAGGCGTTCCTGGAGCACGGTGACCAGGCGGCGGTGCCAGGCGGGCAGGCTGCTGGAGTCGCGCAGGTCGCCGGTGGCCGGGTCGATGAGCCCGGGCGCACCGATGCCGATGCTGTGCAGGCGGGTCACGCCGGCTTCGCGGGCGGCGCGTTCGACCAGGGCCACGGCCTCGTGCGCGGCGGTCTCGGTGTCGGCGGCCGCGGCGACGGGGGCGGACGCCTCGGCGAGCCGGGTGCCGAGGAGGTCGGTCACGACGACCTCGACGCTGTCCATCCGCACGTCCAGCCCGGCCAGATAGGCCTGCTCCGCGACGATCCCGTACACCCGGGCGTTGGGGCCGCGGCGGGCCGCGCCCGCCTCGCCGACGACGTGGATGAGGCCCGAGCCCTGGAGGCGTTCGACCAGGTCGGCGACGGTCGGCCGGGACAGCCCGGTGAGGGTCTTCAGCTGTCCTGCGGTGAGCGGGCCCTCGCTCTGCAGCAGGCGCAGGGCCAGCC
Source organism: Yinghuangia soli (assembly GCF_021502675.1). Taxonomy (GTDB): domain Bacteria; phylum Actinomycetota; class Actinomycetes; order Streptomycetales; family Streptomycetaceae; genus Yinghuangia; species Yinghuangia soli. The sequence continues at coordinate 112,843 of NZ_JAKFHA010000014.1, read as the reverse complement.
GGTCGTTGAGGGCGCGGGCGGTGCTCGGTGAAGCGGGGGCCATGACGCAGATCCTTCCAGATCTTTTTATCAGGCAGGGTTCCTGATAATTTAACGCACAGCACAGGCCCAGGGGAGAGAGGGAGACGACATGAGCAACGCCATGTCGGCGGATTCGCCGTCCGGCACGCTGCCGGGCGCGGCTCAGGGCGGCCGGCCCCGGCCGAGCCGCGAGCTGCTCCGGGCGCGGTACGCGATCGCCGGGGTGTTCACCGTGCACGGCGCGGTGACCGGCACCTTCGTCGCCCGCGTCCCGTGGGTCCAGGACCACGCCGGGGTCAGCGCGGGCCAGCTCGGCTTCGCCCTCGCCTTCCCGGCGATCGGTGCGGCACTGGCCATGCCGATGGCGGCCCGGCTGAGCCACCGCTTCGGGGTGAAGCCGACCCTGCGCGTCATGCTCGCGCTGTGGACCCTGGTCCTTCTGCTGCCGGGCTGGGCGCCCAACGTGTGGGCCCTGTGCGCGGCGCTCTTCCTGTACGGCGCCACGGCCGGCACCTCGGACGTCGGCATGAACGCGCTCAGCGTCGAGACCGAGAACCGGATGGGCCGGTCGATCATGTCCGGCCTGCACGGGATGTGGAGTGTCGGCGTCCTGATCGGGTCCGGCGTGGGCACGATCTGCGCGCACGCGGACATCGACGCGCGCGTGCAATTCAGCGTCGCTGCCGTGGTGCTGACGGTCATCGGCCTGGTTGTCACGCAGTGGGTGCTGGACGTCCGGCCCGAGCCGGGTCAAGAAGAGGAAGAGGCGCCGCCGCACTTCGCGCTGCCGCCCAAGTCCGCGCTGCTGATCGGCGGCATCGCGTTCTGCGCGGTCTTCGCGGAGGGCGCCAGCCTGGACTGGTCGGCGGTCTACCTGGAGGACGTCCTGGACTCCTCGGCCGCGGTGGCCGCCGCGTCCACCACCGGCTTCGCCCTGACGATGGCCATCGCCCGCCTGCTCGGCGACCGCCTGGTCGACCGCTTCGGCGCGGTTCCCGCGGTGCGCTCCGGCGGCATCCTGGCCACCCTGGGCGGCCTGCTCGTGGTCTTGGCGCCGCACCCGGCGATGGCGATGGCCGGCTTCGCGCTGATCGGCCTCGGCGTGGCGGTCGTCGTACCGCTGGCCTTCGCGGCCGCCGGACGCAGCGGCCCCAACCCGAGCCAGGCCATCGCGGGCGTCGCGACCGTCACGTACACCTCGGGCCTGATCGCCCCCAGCCTGATCGGCGGCATCGCGGACGCGACGTCGCTGGTGGGGTCGTTCATCCTGGTGACAGCCCTGGCGTCCGGCCTGATCTTCGGCGCGGGCCTGCTGAACCCGAACCGGACGGGGACTGTTCGGGTCGCCTCCGGCGCGGTCCCGGAGCCCCGCCCGAAGTCGGCCGTCGAGTAGGCGGCCGGTCAGGCGAAGTCGGCGGCGTTGTCCTCGGCCCAGGTGGTGAAGGGGCGGGCCGGGTGGCCGGTCAGGGTGGCGACGGTGCCGGTGGTGTCGACGGGCTTGCCGTCGTTGCTGCGCCACCAATCGATCAGGGCGTCCGCGTACGGGGCGGGGACGTACGCGGCGACCTCGGCTTTCCAGGCGTCGGGCGTGACCTGGGCGATCTCGACGGTACGGCCCAGCGCGGCGGAGAGTTCGGCGATCTGGGTGCGGAAGTCCATCGAGGCGGGGCCGGTCAGGTGGTAGACCTGCCCGGCCTTGCTGCGGTCGGCCAGTACCGAGAACGCGCATTCGGCGACGTCGAGTTCGTGGATCGGGTCGTTGTGCGCGCCCGGGAACGGCAGGTTGACCGGCGAGCCGGACTTGATGGCCCACGCCCAGCCGCGCGCGTTGCCGGCGAAGGAGCCGGGACGCAGGACCGTGGTCGGCAGCGGCGAGGCGAGCAGCGCGTTCTCGACGTCGAGGTGCGCCTTGGCCATGAGGTTGTTCTCGGCGTCCTCGGCGAGCACGGCCGACGAGGACAGCAGGACGACATGCCGGACCCCGGCGGCCGCCGCCTCCTTGATGAACACGTCGATGTGCTCGGCGGACGCGTACAGGAACACCTGCTTGATGCCGGTGAGTGCGGGGGCGAAGGTCCCGGGGGCGGCGAGGTCCAGGTGCACGGTGCCCGGCGTGGCGGCCGCGGTCGCGGGGTCGGCGGTGGCGGCGCGGTACGGAAGGCCCGCGTCGTCGTGGAGATTCATGAGGTGGCGGGCGACGGCGCCGCGGGCGCCGGTGATGAGCGTGGTCATGGCAGAGGCCTTTCGGGACGGGGACGAGTTAGGATGAGTGCGTGAAGAAGATTCTGCGTCGCGCAATCTCTGCGTCACGCAGATAAATCTGGGGCATGGAGGTGCCGGTGTCAACCCGTGCAGAGCTCTTGGCGCGCATCGCCGACGACAGCCAGCGGCACTACGCCGACTACATGGCGTTCAACCAGGCGATGGCCGACCACCTCGGCCTGCACGCCACCGACCTGCAGTGCATCGCCCTCCTCGACCTCCAGGACGGGCCGGTGAGCACCGGGGACATCGCCCGCATGACAGGTCTGACCTCGGGCTCGGCGACGCGCCTGGTGGACCGCATGGTCAAGGCCGGAATCGTCGAGCGGCACGCCGACCCGCAGGACCGCCGGCGGCAACTCGTCGCTCTCGTCCCCGAGGCCCGGCAGCGCATCGGGGCGGCGTGGGAGGAGCCGGGCAAGGCGTTCGCGGAGGTGCTGGAAGGCTTCTCGGAAGACGAACTCCGCACCGTGGCCGCCTACTTGGAACGCGCGGGCGAGGTGGGGCGGGCCCAGGCGGAGCGTCTCAGGGGTACGCCGCGCGGCTGAGGCCGGGCGTACGGCCGCTCCGGTCGAAAAATCCCCGCCCCGGGCTGTCACACATGATCGCCGGGCTCCGTCAGTGCTGTGTCCGAGCCTGACGGAAACGCGCAGGCAGCGGACGTGAAGAACAGTCTGCCGACCACGTCGAATCCGGGGAAAAGCCATGTCTGTCGCTTACATCGTCCTCGCCGTCATCAGCGCCCTGTGGGTCGGGTTCTCCGGTGTCTCGCTCGCCCGCCGCGCGGAGTTCGTCACCGAGCCGCTGGTCGAGTACGGGGTGCCGAAGGCGTGGTGGACGCCGCTCGCGGCGGCGAAGCTCGCCGGTGCGGCGGGTCTGCTGGCCGGTCTGGCGGTGCCGGCCATCGGCATCGCGGCTGCGGTGGGGCTGATCCTGTACTTCCTGGGCGCGGTGATCACGGTCCTGCGAGCCCGGTCCTACAAGACCGTCCTGTTCCCGGTGCTCTACCTGGCCCCGGTCGCCGTGACGCTCGGTCTGAGCTTCGCCGCCTGAGGCCCGGAACCGACAAAGCGCCCCTCCGACTTCCTGTCGGCGGGGCGCTTGGCGGTACGTCAGGACGACGTCTTCCCATGGTGCGGATCGCGTGCCGGAGCCTAGGCCGCGGCGGTCTGCGGGGCGGCGGTCTGCGGCGCGTCGGCGCGCTCGCGGAGGAGGAGGCCTGCGGTGAGGGCCACCACGACGGCCGCCGAGCCGTGGACGCTGAACGCGGTCGCAGCCGAGCCTTCGTCGAGCACGAGCAGCATGTCGCTCAGCGGGGCGACCGTCATCGCCGCCATGGCCCAGCCCAGGGCCTTGCGCTGCCCGGCGAACAGCAGCGCGAAGATCACCAGGCCGAGGGTGACGTCGCGGTCCCCCTTGACCCTCAGGAAGCCGGTCCCTTCGTCGCCCGTGATGGTCGTCAGGCCGAACCCCTCGGCCATCGACTGCGGGGCTGCCAGGTAGCCGATGCCGATGTAGAGGAGGAACAGGCCGCCGAGGACGGCGAGGACGGTGGTGATGCGCTTCGTGGTCATGGCAAGTCTCCAGGGGTGTCGCGGGGGTGGCAGGGGGATGGGTCGAACTGGGGTGAGCTGAGGCTTAGACGGTGCCGCGCACGGCGCGCATGCGGCGGGCGTACGCCGGGCGGCCGACGACGTACCAGAGGACCTTGGCGAACCCGGGCAGTGCGCCGAGCATCGCGGCGCGCTCGGCGGGGTCGGCGTCCTCCAGGGCCATGCCGAGGAAGAAGAGCAGCTTGGGCTTGGGCGTCGCGGCGAGGAAGTGATCGCCCATCGCGTCCCACTCACGCACCGTCAGGTGCCGGGCGGCGACCGGGAGCAGCTCGTTCTCCTCGTCGTCGAGGTGCTCGACGAGGACGGCGTAGTGGTCGGTGAGTACGGCGACCAGGGTGTCGCGCTCGGCCTCGCCGGCGGTCGCCTCCCAGGCCGGGAGCGCCGCTTCGGCGCCGGCCAGGGTCGCGGCGACGCGCTCGTGCTGCGCCTCCATGCGCAGGACCAGGTCGGCTTCGAGGTCGACGCGGCCCAGGAGGACGGGCCACAGGTGCTCGTCCTCGCCGTGGTGGTGGTTGTGCAGGCCGAGCCGGTAGTCGCGGAAGTGGTCCGCGAGGACCCGGGCCCGGGCGGTGTCGCCGGGGGCGACCTCGGCGATCAGCTGCGCCAGCATCCGGGATTCGCGGCGTATGCCGCGGTGGACGACCACCATGCCGTGGGTGTCGGGGCGGGCGGCTGCGGGGCTCTGGGTGTTGCTCGCGGTTTCCATGTGCTGAAGCTTGGCCGGGGCTTCATGGAGGCCACTTGGAAACGACTTGGAGCCGCTGCGGAGGCGCTTGCGTGCGGTTGCGCGGGGCTTTGCGGTACGTCAGCCCCGCAGCTCTAGTGGCTGCGGCCGCCGGCGGCAGCCGCGAGCAGGACGTCCACGAGCTGGTCGGCGGCGTCGGGGCGGCCGTGGGACCGGGCGCGTCCTGCCATTTCCGCCCGACGGTGCCCGTCGGCCAGCAGCGGGCCCAGGGCGTCCTGCAGCGTCTGCGCCGACACCTCGCCGAGCAGCGCCACGGCAGCCCCTGCCTCGGCCAAGTGCCGCGCGTTGTGCGCCTGTTCGTTGCCCGCGGACGACGCCAGCGGCACGAACACTGCCGCCTTGCCCAGGGCCGTCAGCTCGGCGAGTGTCCCGGCTCCGCTGCGCGAGACCACTACGTCCGCAAGCGCCAGTACGTCGGGGAGTTCGGGGCCGACGAAGCCGGTCAGCAGGTAGCGCGCGGCCGACTCGGCGGGCAGGGAGGCGGCAGCCTCGCGCAGTGCGTCCACGTTCGCCGGGCCGCACTGGTGGATGACGTTCGCCTGCTTGAGGAGCCACGGCAGGTTGTCGCGCACCACCGCGTTGATCTGCTGCGCGCCCTGGGCGCCGCCGGTGACGTACACGGTCGGCAGGCGCAGGTCGAAGCCGTGCAGGCCGAGCGCCTGCACCGCCTTGTCCGGCCGGCCGGCGAGCACCTCCGGACGCACCGGATTGCCCGTCACCACGGCCGTGGCCCGCGCCGAATCCGGCAGCAGCGCCAGCGTCGACTCCGCGGACACCGCGACGCACGCGGCCCCGCGGGCCAGGACCTTGTTCGCCAGTCCCAGCCGTACGGTCTGCTCGTGAACGACCAAGGGCCGTCGGCACATCCGCGCCGCGAGGCCCACCGGCACGGCGACGTACCCGCCGGTCGACAGCACCACGTCCGGCCCGAACTTCGCCACGATCGACCGCGCCTGGGCGACGCCGAGGGGCACCCGGCCCATGTCCTTCACGTTCGCCGGCGACACCATCTTCAACGGGTTCGAGGAACGCCGGATCTTGCCGGTGGCCACGGCCGCGAACTCGATGCCCTCGGCCGCGGCGACCCGCGACTCCAGTCCGGCCTCGGTGCCCACCCACAGCACGTCCACCGACCGGCCCGACGCGGCCAACCGGGCCTGCAGCGTCCGGACGGCGGTCAGCGCAGGGTACGTGTGGCCGCCGGTCCCGCCACCGGTGACAAGGATCCGGAAAGCCCGACCGGATTCTCCGAAGGTGCGCAGGGGCTCGCGGCTGGTCACAGGTGCTCCAAGCGGTACCGGGACACGGCCGCCTCGGCTGCGGCCCTGATTGCGGCCCCCACACTAGTGCGCCGCCGCCGTGCGCCAAGCCACCGTCGATGGGCGGGTGTGGGGGGGGCCCCCCCCCCGGGGGGGCGCCCCCCCCCCGGCCCGCCCGGGGGGGGGGGTGGGGGCG
>NZ_JAKFHA010000014.1:60213-106737 GCF_021502675.1 Yinghuangia soli | reverse complement strand
CCCCCCGCCCCCGGGGGGGGGCCCGGGGCCCCCCCCCCCCCCCCCCCCCCCCCCCCACGTCCGGCGTCAGACGTTGCGGCGGTATTGGCCGCCTACTTCGAAGAACGCCTCGGTCACCTGCTGGAGGGTGCATACGCGCGCCGCGTCCATGAGGACGTCGAAGACGTTCTCGTCGTGGGTGGCGGCGTGCTTCAGGGCGGCCAGGGCGGCGTCCGCGGCGGAGTGGTGGCGGGTGCGGAAGTCGCGGACGCGGTGCAGCTGGGATTCCTTCTCGGTCTCGGTGGCGCGGGCGAGTTCGACGGGGCCGTGGGCTGCTTCGTCGGCGTTCGGCGCGCGGAAGGTGTTGACGCCGATGATGGGCAGCGTGCCGTCGTGCTTGCGCTGCTCGTACAGCATCGACTCGTCCTGGATGCGGCCGCGCTGGTAGCCGGTCTCCATCGCGCCGAGGACGCCGCCGCGTTCGGAGATGCGGTCGAACTCGGTGAGGACCGCTTCTTCGACCAGGTCGGTGAGCTCGTCGATGATGTACGAGCCCTGCAGGGGGTTCTCGTTCATCGCGAGGCCCCACTCGTGGTTGATGATGAGCTGGATGGCGAGCGCGCGGCGGACGGACTCCTCGGTGGGGGTCGTCACCGCCTCGTCGAAGGCGTTGGTGTGCAGGCTGTTGCAGTTGTCGTAGATCGCGATGAGCGCCTGCAGGGTGGTGCGGATGTCGTTGAAGTCCATCTCCTGCGCGTGCAGGGAGCGCCCGGACGTCTGGACGTGGTACTTGAGCTTCTGGCTGCGCTCGTTCGCGCCGTAGCGGTCCCGCATGGCGACCGCCCAGATGCGGCGGGCGACGCGGCCGAGGACCGAGTACTCCGGGTCCATGCCGTTGGAGAAGAAGAAGGACAGGTTGGGCGCGAAGTCGTCGATGTCCATGCCGCGGGCGAGGTACGACTCGACGTAGGTGAAGCCGTTGGCGAGGGTGAAGGCCAGCTGGCTCACGGGGTTCGCGCCGGCTTCGGCGATGTGGTACCCGGAGATCGAGACGGAGTAGAAGTTCCGCACCTTGTTGCGGATGAACCACTCCTGGATGTCGGCCATCATCCGCAGGCTGAACTCGGTGGAGAACAGGCAGGTGTTCTGGCCCTGGTCCTCCTTGAGGATGTCCGCCTGGACGGTGCCGCGCACGGTGGCGAGGGCGGTGGCGCGGAGATCCGCCGTTTCGGACGCCGAGGGCTCGCGCCCTTCGGCGGCGCGGAACTTGTCGAGTTCGGCGTCGACGACCGTGTTGAGGAAGAACGCCAGGATCGTGGGCGCCGGACCGTTGATGGTCATCGAGACCGACGTGGAAGGCGCGGTCAGGTCGAACCCGTCGTACAGGGCCTTCATGTCGTCGAGGGTCGCGACGGAGACGCCCGAGGTGCCGACCTTGCCGTAGATGTCCGGGCGCTCGTCGGGGTCGCGGCCGTAGAGCGTGACCGAGTCGAACGCGGTGGACAGGCGGGTCGCGTCGCCGCCGGAGGAGAGCAGCTTGAAGCGGCGGTTGGTGCGGAACGGGTCGCCCTCGCCCGCGAACATGCGCGCCGGGTCCTCGCCGTCCCGCTTGAAGGGGAACACCCCGGCGGTGAAGGGGAAGTAGCCGGGCAGGTTCTCCTCGCGCAGGAAGCGCAGCAGTTCGCCGTGGTCGGTATAGCGGGGCAGCGCGACGCGGCGGATGCGGTTGCCGGAGAGGGATTCGCGGGTGAGCGCGGTGTGCAGTTCGCGGTCGCGGATCTTCACGACCTGCTCGTCGCCCGAGTACGACTCGACGGTGGCCGGCCAGGAGGCGAGGAGCGCCTGGCTGTCCGGAGCGACGTCGGTCGCGGCGTCGGCGTGCAGGGCCTCGACCGACGGGGTCGGCTCGGCCAGTTCGCCGCGGACCAGGTCGATGCGCTGCAGGCGGGCCGCTGCGGCGGACTGGGTACGGGTGTCCGCGTGGTAGCCGCGGACGGTTTCGGCTACTTCGGCGAGGTAGCGGACCCGGGAGGACGGCACGATGTGCGCGGCGCCGGTCGACTTGCGGACGGTCACGGCGGGCAGGGCACCGGGTTCGAGGGGCAGCCCCTGCTCGGCCAGGCGCGCGGCGAGGTGCTGGTAGAGCGCGGTGACGCCGTCGTCGTTGAAGGTGGCGGCGCTGGTGCCGAAGACCGGCATGTCCTCCGGACGGGACGAGAACGCCTCGCGGTTGCGCACCAGTTGGCGTGACACGTCGCGCAGCGCGTCCTCGGCGCCGCGGCGCTCGAACTTGTTGATGGCCACGACGTCGGCGAAGTCCAGCATGTCGATCTTCTCGAGCTGGGATGCGGCGCCGAACTCGGGGGTCATGACATAGAGGGACGTGTCGGCGTGCGTGGTGACCGCGGCGTCGCCCTGGCCGATGCCCGGCGTCTCCAGGATGACCAGGTCGTACCCGGCGGCCTTGCAGACCGCGAGCAACTGCTCGATGCGCTCGGGCAGCTCGCGCCCGGCGCCGCGGGTGGCCAGGGAGCGGAAGAAGACGCGCTCGCCGTCGAGGGCGTTCATGCGGATGCGGTCGCCGAGCAGGGCGCCGCCGCCGCGCCGGCGGGTCGGATCGACGGCCAGGACGGCGACGCGCAGCTTGTCCTGCTGGTCGGTGCGCAGCCGGCGGACCAGCTCGTCGGTCAGCGAGGACTTGCCCGAGCCGCCGGTGCCGGTGATGCCCAGGACGGGGACGCGGCGGCCCGCGGCGGCGGCCTCGACGGCGGCGAGCGTCTCGGCGTCCAGGCCGCGGTTCTCCACCACGGTCAGGGTGCGGGCCAGCGCGGCGCGGTCGCCGGACAGCAGGGCGTCCAGCGCGGCGGGCTGCTCGGCGAGGTCGGTGTCGCAGGCCTCGATCAGCGTGTTGATCATCCCGGCGAGGCCGAGGCGCTGGCCGTCCTCGGGGGAGAACACGGTGACGCCGGACTGCGCCAGACGGGTGATTTCCTCAGGGATGATGACGCCGCCGCCGCCCCCGAAAACCCGCACGTGGCCGGCGCCGCGCTCCCGCAGCCGTTCGACCAGGTACTCGAAGTACTCGACGTGGCCGCCCTGGTACGAGCTGACCGCGACCCCCTGGACGTCCTCCTCCAGGGCCGCGTCGACGACCTCGCTCACCGACCGGTTGTGGCCGAGGTGGATGACCTCCGCGCCCTGCGCCTGCAGGATGCGCCGCATGATGTTGATGGCCGCGTCATGCCCGTCGAACAGGGCGGACGCGGTCACGAACCGCACGGGACGGGTCGGGACGTACAGGGCCACGGAAGCCTCCGGTGACGCGCTGGGCAGGTCTCCTCCCAAGATACTAGGAAGTCCGACTATTGCCCAGGTTAAGCATGCCGGGAGACGGGTGAACCGCATCTTTCGGACGGGCCGTGCGAACCGGGAAGTCCCGTACCCCACCGGCACCATGGGCACCACGGGTATGCGGCAGAATGCGCGCTGGCAGGTGTGGTGCGCGAGCCGGCGGTGGCCCGGATCGGCCCGGCCGGCCTAGGGGAGGGTTCCTGATGGCGCACGGCGTCAGCGTGCACGGACCGGACTGCCACTGCGTGGTCCGGGAGGAGTACCGGCGGGCCCACGACGGCTTCGCCGAGGCGCGGCGCGCGCTGGCCCGCCGCGAGGGAGTGCCGGCCGTCGTGGCTCCCTCCGAGCTCGCCACCCGGCAGTGGATAGACGACGAACTTCGGGCCAAGTCGGTGGACTTGGCTGCCAAGCGCCGGGCGCACGGACGTACCGCACTGCGTCTTCTGGGCACCCGCACCCTCGCGGTGTTCGCCGCAGCGGTGGTCGTGCTGCTGGTCGTGCAGGCCCTGACCGCGATCGGCACCGGCTGGACGGTCACCCGCACCGCGGCGCTGGCCGCCGCGGTCGTGGCGGTGGGCGCGCTGGCCGGCGTCGCGTACTGGGCCCGGGCGAGCGCCGGACTGTACGCACCGGTCCGCGGCCTCGACGGCCGCCTGTCCACCTCCAAGGCGATTGCCGGGCTGTGGGCGGTCGCGCTGACCTACACCTTCGTCTTCTTCGCGGTCCGGCTGGCCGCGGCGTCGGACGGCGACGACCGCAGCGATCTGCTGGACAGCCTCGGCTCGGTCTCCGCCGACCAGATCGCGCTGTTCGCCGCGCCGCTGCTGGCCGCCGTCCTGGTCCGCCGCATCGTGGGCGACAAGGTCGGCCGCCGGGTGCTGCAAAAGCCGTACTCCGACCGGGCCCGGCTGCGCGACCTGGTCACCGACGACGGTGGCCGCGCCGCCCTCGCCGATGCGCAGTACGTGCTGGTCAACCTGGTGGCGGTGGGCTTCGTGGTGGTCGGCCTGGCCCGCGACCCCGAGGTGCTGCCGGACATACCGGCCACGCTGGTCGCCCTCGCCATGGTGTCGGTCGCGGTCTACGTGGTGGCCAAGCTGGTCGAGAACAACCGGCCGGTCATCCTGTCCGTGGTCCGCGTGCACGTGCCCGGCAACCTGGACACCGCGGTACGCCAGGGCGACGACATCGAGATCCGCGGCACCAACCTGGCCGCGGCCGGGGTGCACGAACCCGACCAACTCGCGCGCGTGGTGGTCCGCTTCGGAGCGGTACACGTGTACGCGCCGCTGGTGCCCACGGAGACCGGCTTCGCCAACCCGTGCGACGCCATCGTCGTGGTGCCGATCCCCGTCGACGTGGACCCGGGCCGCGTCGAACTGTGCGTGGTCACGGCGTCCGGCATCGAGTCGAACACCTACGAGATAGAGATCGCGGAGTGAGGACGAGGCAAGGTCACGCGAAGACCGCCTGAAACGCCTGGCAGGTCTGGCGCACTTGGCACATCTGGCACACCTGGCACGTCGGAGGGGCCCGCACCGGACGATCCGGTACGGGCCCCTCCGACGTGCCAGGGGAGTCGGCTGCCTCGGCCCGGTCGGGGCGGAAGCCAGGCTCGGCGGCTCACGTGCTCACCGGCTCAGTTGCTCACTTGCTCAGGTCCACCGGGGTCGCGTCGGCCGGAGTGGCGGCGAACATCGGGCCGGAGGCGGCGGCATCGCGCAGCGCGGCCTCCTTGGCGCGGCGGCCGGACAGCATGGCCCACGCGGCGCCGACGAAGCCGGAGGCCCCGACGCCGATCACCGCGAGCGCCAGCATCAGCCCGGGCCGGGCGTCCACCGAACCGCCCGCGTCGAGCATGTACATCACCGCGATCGCCATGAAGAAGATCCCGGCGATCATGGCCATCGGGTCGAAGGTACGGCGGTCCACGGAGGTCCTCCCGGCGGAACTGCGGTGCGTGGCGGCCGGATCCGGCGCGGCCGTGCGCTCGGGCGTGTGCGGGGGCATCTGCTCGGTGCTGTGCTCGGTGCTGTGCTCGGGCGTGCCTTCCGGTTCACGGCTGTCCATGCCGCACCTCCACGTTTCCGACTCCGACGCCCAGGTCGAGGACGACCGTGCCGCGGGACGGCCCGGATGCGGTCGGCTCGACGACCGCCTCGCGCTCCGGCTTCCAGCCGTTGCTGTTGCCGTTCGGCAGGTCGATGTTGCCCAAGTCCACCTCCGCGTCGATCACCACGCGCAGGTCGGACGGGATGAACACCTGCAGGTTCCCCATGCCGATGGTGGCCTCGATGCGCACCGGGTCGGCGGGGTCGCGCCCGCTCAGGTCGATGTCGTTGAGGTCCAGCTTCATCTCGCCGACCTTCATCCGGTACGGCGACTCCACCTGCGCGGCGCTGACCGGGGTGACGGTCCGCTCGCCGCTCGCGCCGGTGAACGGCACGGTGATCGCGGCGACCGCGCTCAGCAGGGCGGCGACGGCCAGGGCCGGCACGATCAGCCAGCGGCTGCCCCGGACGAAGGTGCCGACCAGGAGGCCCGCGGCCAGCACCGCGAGCACCACCGCGAGCCCGGCCTGCAGCGAGATGTCCGCCGAAGTACCGGTGTCCAGCCACCACATGACGCCTGCGGCGACGGTGGCCAGCGACACGGTCGCCGCGGTCAGGTACGAACGGGGCTTGCGCTGCCGCGGCGGGGTCGGTGCCTGGCCCTCCGGCCCCGGGGCGGCCCACCACGGCGCAGGGCCGGGGGCGAGCTGCGGTCCGCCGACTGCGCCGGGGCCGCCGGCCTCCGTGCCTGCGGCCTGCGGCGCGGCGCCCGCCTCGGCGCCCGGCGCCTTTGTCGTCCCCAGGTCCCCGGCCTTGGCGGACTCCGTCATGATCCGATGCCCGGCCCAGGCCGCGTGCGACTTGATGTCGCCGTTCTTCTTGTTGCGCCCGACGTAGAGCAGGATCGCGGAGACGACCAAGTACGGGAACGCCTCGTCGAAGCCCCGGTCCATATAGCTGACGAAGACGGCGACGCCGAAGGCGGTCAGTACGCCCGGCAGGATCGCCTTGCCGATGTTCCGGCCGCTGAGCACGTCGCGGGCGAGCGGGGACGGATGGTCGTCGGAGGGCATGAGCAGCCAGCCCAGGCCGTACAGCAGGACGCCCAGGCCGCCGAACAGGGTGAGCACCGCGAGCACCACCCGGAAGATCACCGGGTCGACGCCGAAGTGCCGGCCGAGGCCGCCGGCCACACCCGCGACGACACGATCGTCCACAGTGCGGATCAGCGGCGGGTTGCCGCGGTCGCCCGGCGGCGCCGGCGGCGGAGTCTGCATCGTGTTGCCGGATGAATCGGTCATGGGATCCATCGTGCTGGCCCCACGCGTGCGCGCCTATCAGGAGGAGCCCGGGTCGCACCCTGGTCCGACCCTGAGGGGGAATCAGGGTCGCGCCCTGATGTGGCGGACGGCCGGGCCGTGTGACGATCGGTTGCGTGACTACCGCACTCCCTCCCACACCCCCGGCGTTCCCGGCGCGCTCCGCCGGCGAGCGTCCGGGAGGGCGGCCTGCGCCCGTGCTCTACCGCAATCCGTCGCGCCGCATGGTCGCGGGCGTCGCCCGCGGCCTGGCCGACCACCTGGCCGTGGACGTGGTGTGGCTGCGGGTCGGCTTCTCGGTGCTGAGCCTCGGCGGCCTCGGCATCGTGCTGTACGCGCTGTTCTGGCTCAACGTCCCCGAGGGGGGCCCGGCCGAGCCGGAGGAACTGGAGCCGCGCGAGCGCAAGTCGCGGCACGCCGCGATGATCATCATCACCGGGCTGCTCGGCTTCGCCGTGGTCCTCATGATGGGCAGCTCCAGCAGCGACCGCGGCGTGTGGGTGTGGCCGCTGCTGCTGGCCGCGGCCGGTGCCGCGCTGGTGTGGCGGCAGGCCGACGACAGCCAGCGCACCCGCTGGCTTTCGCTGGACGGCCGCAGCCGCGTCTTCGGCATCGTGCGCACCGCCATCGGGCTGGTCGTCTTCGCGGTCGGCATCGGCTTCTTCGTGGCCTACCGGGGCGGCGTCGGCGATGCGTTCGCCGCGCTGCGCGGCGCGATGCTGCTGCTCTTCGGCCTGCTCGTCATCTTCGGGCCGTACCTGCTGCGCCAGACCCGCGACCTCAGCGCCGAGCGCCGGGCCCGCATCCGGGCCCAGGAGCGCGCCGAAGTGGCCGCGCACGTGCACGACTCGGTGCTGCACACGCTCACCCTCATCCAGCGGCATGTGGACGACCCGCGCGAGGTGGCCAAGCTGGCCCGGGCCCAGGAGCGCGAGCTGCGGGCCTGGCTGTACCGGCCCGAAGGCGAGGAGCCGGACCGGCAGTTCGCCGCGGCACTGCGCCAGCAGGCCGCGGAGGTCGAGGACATGCACCACGCGACGATCGAGATCGTGTCGGTCGGCGACTGCCTGGTGGACGAGAAGCTCGCCGCGCAACTGGCCGCGGCCCGCGAGGCGATGGTCAACGCCGCCAAGTACGCGCCGGGCGCGCCGATCCAGGTGTTCGCCGAGGTGGAGGACACCATGGTGACCGTTTTCGTGCGCGACAGCGGCCCCGGTTTCGACCCCGACATGCTGCCCGAGGACCGGATGGGTGTGCGAGAGTCGATCGTCGGGCGCATGCGCCGCAACGGCGGCACCGCGGTCATCCGCAGCGAGCCGGGCGAGGGCACCGAAGTCGAGCTGGAGATGGCTCGCAGCGAGGCGAACAGGAGCGATAAGTCGTGAGCAGCGGGAGCGGCATCGGCGGCACGGGCGGTACGGGCAGCAGCGGGGACGGCGGCACCGGGGCCCTCTCCGGTGCGGGCGGCACGGACGAGGCGCGCCGCGTGCGGGTCGTCCTGGTCGACGACCACCGGATGTTCCGGACCGGCGTGCGCGCCGAGATCGGCGAGGCGGTGGAGGTCGTCGGCGAGGCCGAGGACGTCGCCTCCGCGGTCGCCGTGGTGCGCGAGACCCTGCCCGAGGTCGTGCTGCTGGACGTGCACCTGCCCGGCGGCGGCGGGGTCGAGGTGCTGAAGCAGTGCGCGGACCTGCAGGGCCCTGGGAGGGCCGCCGGGCCCGGCGTCCGGTTCCTGGCGCTGTCGGTCTCCGATGCCGCCGAGGACGTCATCGGGGTGATCCGCGGCGGTGCGCGCGGCTACGTCACGAAGTCCATCACCGGCGACGAACTGGTGCGAGCGGTGGGCCGGGTGGCCGACGGCGATGCGGTGTTCTCGCCGCGCCTGGCCGGCTTCGTTCTGGACGCCTTCGCGGCCACCGACGTACCGCCGCTGGACGAGGACCTGGACCGCCTCACGCAGCGCGAGCGCGAGGTGCTGCGGCTGATCGCGCGCGGCTACGCGTACAAGGAGATCGCCCGGCGCCTGGTGATCTCGGTGAAGACGGTCGAGACGCATGTGTCGGCGGTCCTGCGCAAGCTGCAGCTGTCCAACCGCCACGAGTTGACCCGCTGGGCCACCGACCGCCGCCTGGTCTGACCCCGAAGCCGCGCGGGGTCGGCGGCGGACCGGTGAAGGGCCCGGTTTCCGGGCCGGACATGCCGACGGCCGACCGGCGGCTGTGGTGTGGCGACGGCCGCCGGTCGGCCGAGAGGGTGCGGATCGTCCGGGTCAGGCCGGGCGGGTCGCGGCGTAGAACGGCATCTCGTTGATCGGGGCCACCCGGATCGTGCTGCCGGGACGCGGCGCGTGGATCATCTGGCCGCCGCCGATGTACAGGCCGACGTGGCTGTTGTCCGAGTAGAAGAAGATCAGGTCGCCCGGCTGGAGCTGGGACTTCGACACCCGGGTGCCGACCTTGACCTGGTCCCACGTGGTGCGCGGCAGCTTGACGTTGGCGGCCGCCCACGCCTGCTGGGTCAGGCCCGAGCAGTCGAACGACGACGGTCCGGCCTTGCCCCAGCCGTACGGCTTGCCGATCTGCGCGCGGGCGAACGCGATGGCCTTCGCGGCGCGCTCGGAGGCCGGCACGTCCGGCAGCTGCACGTCCTCGCGCGGCTCGTCGCGCGAGGCGCGGTCGTTGTTGGTGGCGTGGTCGTTCGAGTCGAGGATCGCCTGGCGCTCGGCCGCGCTGAGGGTGTTCAGCAGCGTCTGGGCCTTGTTGAGCTTCGCCTGGATCTCGGTCTTCTGGGAGCCCAGGCTCTTGCGCAGCTCGTCGAGCTCGGCGAGCTGCGCGGACGCCTCGGCGCGGTCCTGCTGCAGCATCCGGGCCTGCGCGGCGATCTGCTCCAGGCGGCTGGCCTGCTGGCTGTCCAGCTGGTCCAGCATCTGCGCCTTCTGCAGGTACTGCGCCGGGTCGCCGCTCAGCGCGAGCTGGAGCTCGGGCGGCAGGCCGCCGGTGCGGTACTGCTCGGCGGCGATCGCGCCGATCTGCTCGCGCAGCAGGTTCATCGCGGCCTGCTCCTCGGCGACGCGGGTCTGCGTCGCGTTGGCTTCCTTCTGCAGGGTGTCGGCCTTCTCCTGCACACCGTTGAACAGGTCGGTCGCCTTGACGACCTCGCGGTGGAGCTGGTTGACCTGCTCCTGGACCTGGGCTGCGGTGGGCGCCGGGTCGGCGTTCGACGGGGCCGCGAGGGCTATGACACCGGTCGCGGTGGCGGCAGCGGTGGCCAGGATGGCGGCACCGCGAGGAGCGGTGCGCGGCTTCATCCGGCGGTGCTGCGCAGGACGGCGATGGGACGCCACGAAAGCGTCACTCCTTCCTCGGCCGCCTACCGGGTTAGCTGACAGGCTCGGGCGGAAGAAGACGCCCTACGCTCCCCGGGCACCTGCCCCGGTTCGCGATTCGCCTCGAAGGACCTGGGTCCCCGGCTCCGGTCCGGAACCGCGGCCGTGGGGGCGGCTGCGGAACGTCGCCGAACTCGGCGGAGGCGGCCGTGCGCTCCGGTCGGGGCGCGGACGTGCGGTCGCCTGGCCGAGAACATTAGTCACAGGAGTGTCACGACCCCCAGTGTTCTGCCGCGTATTGCCAAGTCTTTACCCTAGGGCTCGTTTGATTGTCCTTTTTATGCGTGTCGTCCGGGCGCCCTCGCTCGTTGGACCCGCCCGCCAGTTCCCGACGCCGTGTCGCTACGATGCGGGCGTCGCACCGACACCCCCTGAGGAGCCACCCCGTGGACGTCGTCCGTCAACTGCTTCTGGTCCTGCACATCGTCGGGATCGGTTCCCTGCTCGGCGGCTTCCTCACCCAGGTCAAGGGCTTCAAGACCGGCGACGTCCGGATCGTGCCGGCCATGACGCACGGCGCCCTGACCATGCTGGTCACCGGCGTGGCCCTGGTCGGCGTCCGGCAGGGCGCGCTCGACCTGCCGGTGGACAACACCAAGATCGGCGTGAAGCTCGCCATCCTGGTCGGCATCCTGCTCATGGTGTGGACCAACCGCGCCAAGGACCGGGTGGACGTGCGGATCTTCGGCGCGATCGGCCTGCTGACCGTGGCGAACATCGCGATCGCCGTCATGTGGACCTGAGTTCGCCCCGCGCGGACCGCGGCCGCCCGGCGGCCACTTAGACTCGGCAGACGATGAGCAAACTCTTCGACGACATGCCGCTGCCCGGGTTCGACGCCGACATCCCGCTGCCCGCCGAACCCTCGCCGGACGACGTCCCGCCGCCGCCCGAGTACGACCCCGCGCCCGACGACCTGTTCGACGGCGACTACGCGCCGCCCGCCGAGCCGTACGAGGGGTACTACCGCAACGGCGCCGCCAAGCCGGCCGTCGACCCCGCGCAGCTGCTCGACGGGATGAACCCGCAGCAGCGCGCCGCGGTCGTGCACGAGGGCTCCCCGCTGCTCATCGTCGCGGGCGCCGGCTCCGGCAAGACCCGCGTGCTCACCCACCGCATCGCGTACCTGCTGGGCGCCCGCGGCGTGCACCCCGGCGAGATCCTGGCGATCACCTTCACCAACAAGGCCGCCGGCGAGATGAAGGAGCGCGTCGAGGCCCTGGTCGGCCCGCGCGCCAAGGCGATGTGGGTGTCCACCTTCCACTCGTCCTGCGTGCGCATCCTGCGCCAGCAGTACAAGAAGCTCGGGCTCAGCTCGACCTTCTCCATCTACGACGCCGCCGACTCGCAGCGCCTGATGGCCATGGTGTGCCGGGATCTCGACCTGGACGCCAAGCAGTACCCGCCGCGGAAGTTCAACGCCCAGGTGTCGAACCTCAAGAACGAGCTCATCGACCCCGAGACGTACGCCGGGCAGGCGCAGAACGACACCGAGCGCAAGCTCGCCGAGGCCTACACGCTCTACCAGGCCCGGCTGCGGCAGGCCAACGCGCTCGACTTCGACGACCTCATCATGACCACGGTCAACCTGCTGCAGGCGTTCCCGGACGTCGCCGAGCACTACCGGCGCCGCTTCCGGCACGTGCTCGTCGACGAGTACCAGGACACCAACCACGCGCAGTACGTCCTGGTCCGCGAACTGGTCGGCGGCGCCGCCGGGCAGGCCCCCAAGCGGACCGTCGAGGGCGACCTGGTCAACCCGGCCGAGGAAGGCCTCGCCGAGGTCCCGCCCGCCGAGCTGTGCGTGGTGGGTGACGCGGACCAGTCCATCTACGCCTTCCGCGGCGCGACCATCCGCAACATCCTCGACTTCGAAGAGGACTACCCGAACGCCAAGACGATCCTGCTGGAGCAGAACTACCGCTCCACGCAGACCATCCTCGCGGCGGCCAACGCGGTCATCGAGCGCAACAGCAACCGCCGCGCCAAGAACCTGTGGACCGACTCCGGCCAGGGCACCAAGATCACCGGGTATGTCGCGGACGACGAGCACGCCGAGGCGCAGTTCGTCGCGGACGAGATCGACCGGCTGACCGACAACGAGAAGGTCGTGCCCAGCCAGGTCGCGGTGTTCTACCGCACCAACGCGCAGTCCCGCGTGTTCGAAGAGGTCTTCATCCGGGTCGGCCTGCCCTACAAGGTCGTCGGCGGCGTGCGCTTCTACGAGCGCAAGGAGGTCCGCGACGCGCTCGCGTACCTGCGCCTGCTCGCCAACAAGGACGACGTCGTCTCGCTGCGCCGCATCCTCAACGTGCCCAAGCGCGGCATCGGCGACCGCGCCGAGGCGTGCGTGGAGGTGCTCGCCGCCCGCGACCGCATCCCGTTCGCCGACGCGCTGCGCCGTGCCAAGGAGGCGCCGGGCATGGCGACCCGGTCGGCCAACGCCATCGCGGGCTTCGTGACGCTGCTGGACCAGCTGCGCAGCGTCGTGGACGGCGGTGCCGGGCCCGCCACGGTCCTGGAGGCGGTCCTGGAGCAGAGCGGCTACCTGGCCGAGCTGCAGGCCTCCACGGACCCGCAGGACGAGACGCGCATCGAGAACCTCCAGGAACTGGCGGCGGTGGCTCTGGAGTTCGAGCAGGCGCAGCCGGAAGGCACGCTGGCGGACTTCCTGGAGCAGGTGGCGCTGGTCGCCGACTCCGACCAGATCCCGGACGACGACGGCGGCGTGGTCACCCTCATGACGCTGCACACCGCCAAGGGCCTGGAGTTCCCGGTGGTGTTCCTGACCGGCCTCGAGGACGGCGTCTTCCCGCACATGCGGGCGCTCGGCAACACCAAGGAGCTGGAGGAGGAGCGGCGCCTGGCGTACGTCGGCATCACGCGCGCCCGCGAGCGGCTCTACGTGACGCTGGCGAAGCTGCGCAGCGCCTGGGGTGCCCCGTCCTACAACCCGCAGTCCCGGTTCCTCGGGGAGCTGCCGGAGAGCCTCGTGGACTGGCGCAGCAAGCCGCCGTCGCAGGGCAAGGCGATGTCCGCGACCAGGACCACGATGTCCGCGCCCAAGGGCCGGCTCAGCGGCCCGAGCAGCATCGTGGACCGCAAGGTGGTCGCGCTCAAGGCCGGCGACCGGGTCACGCACGACAAGTTCGGGCTGGGCACCGTCGTGGCGACCCAGGGCGAGGGCGACAAGGCGCAGGCCACCATCGACTTCGGCGCCACCGGCACCAAGCAGCTGCTGCTGCGCTACGCGCCGGTCGAGAAGCTGTAGCAGGCGCGGGAACGCCGAAAGGCCCGGCGACGGGATTCCGTCGCCGGGCCTTTCGCATGCCGTGTGTGCTGCGGGTCAGCCGACCGGGTCCAGGCCCTTGGCGCGCAGCCACGGGATCGGATTTATCGGCGCGCCGCCGCCCGGCCGCACTTCGAGGTGCAGGTGGGGGCCGGAGCTGTTGCCGCTGTTGCCCGAGTACGCGATGACGTCGCCGGCCTTGACCGGCCCGGAGACGACCTTCGCGCGGGTCAGGTGGCAGTACCAGGTCTCGGTGCCGTCCGGCGCGGTCAGGATGACCATGTTGCCGTACGCCCGGTTGAACTCGGTGCGCACGACGCCGTCGGTGACCGCGCGGACCGGGGTACCCCGGTCGACGGGGAAGTCGATCCCGGTGTGCAGGTTCGACCAGCGGCCGCCGGCCTGGCCGAAGTAGGCCGACAGGCCCGGCTTCACCGGCAGCGCGTACTTGGGGCGCAGTTCCTCGCGCTTCTTGCGCTCGGCCTCCTGCTGGCGGGCCAGCTCCTCGGCCCGCTCCTGCAGCGCGATGCGGGTCTGCGCGCGGCTGGCGCGGTCCGCGAAGTCCTCGGCGCCGTCCCGCAGATCGGTGAACTGCTGGTCGAGCGGCGAGGAGAGCGGTACGTCCGCGCCGAGGGTCACCGTGTCGTCGCCGGTGCCCTGCGTGTCGGCGGCCTGGATCCCGCCCGCGGCGGCGACCGCCATGGCGGCGGCACCGAGCACGCCCAGCGAGCCGCCCGCGACGCGGGCCATCGGGCGGGTGCGCTTGGTGGTCTTGCGGCGTGCGGCGCGGCTGCCCGTGCCGCTGCCGCCCGCGGCGCGCTTGACGGTGCCCGCGGCCGCACCCGCTGCCGCGGCGCCGGCCGCCTGCGCCGGGAAGAGCGCGGTCGCCTCGTCGTCGGGGGAGCCGGCGGAGTCGTCGTACCCGTCCGCGTCGTCGGCGTAGTCCGCATCCGGCTCGGCGGCGCTGCCGGCCGCCGCGGCGAAGTCCGCGGAGAAGGCGGCGGTCGCCTCGTCGTCGCCGTAGGCCTCGGCGGACGGGCGGAAGAGCGTTGCGGAGTCGGCGCCGAACGACACAAAGGCCGGCGAGCCCGACTGGGCCGGCTCGGCGTCGGCGTTGTGCCAGGCGGAGGTCTCCTGCCAGGCCGTGCCGTCGTACGCGGGGGCCGTCTCCTGGACCGCGGCCGCGTCGTACCAGCCGGTGGCGGCCGCGTCGTTGCGGTAGTCGTCGGTGTAGGCCTCGGCGCCCAGGCGGTTGTCGCCGCTCCACATGTCGGCGGCCGGAGCCGACCACGTGCCGGAGGCGGTGGCGTCGGTGCCCCACGGGTCGGCGGACCAGGCCGCGGCCTGGCCGGGCGCGGCGGTCATGACGTCGCCGGACCAAGCGGCGGTGTCGTACGCGGACTCGGCGGGCTGCTGCGGGATCGACGCGGTCTGGCCGTACGACGTGTCGTAGGCGGACGGGTCGTAGGCCTGGTGCGCGCCGCTGTTGTCCGGGGCGGCGTCGTAGGACTGGTAGCTGCCGTAGGCCGCGTAGGCGCCGCTGTCGTAGACCGCGGTCGCGCCGCTGTCGTACACAGGAGTGCTGTAGCCGGAGGTGTCGTACGCCGGGGTCTCGTAGCCCTGGTAGGCCTGGTGCGCGCCGGACGTTCCCGAATAGGAGTCCTGGGTGTAGGCCGCGCCGTCGTAGGCGGGGGTCTGCCACGCGCCCGAGTCGTAGCTTCCTTCGGCGTACCCGGTGCCCGGTGCGTTGCTGTACGCGCCGGCCTCATAGGCGGGGTACGCGTGCGGGCCACCAGTGCCGTAGACCTCGTCCGGGACGCCGCGACCGTAGGGGTCGCCGTCCGGATATTGGCCGTCCGTCACCTGATTCGCCTTTGTCTCGGGGGCTGGTTCGACCCTCCGCACGGGGCGGTGGGCTTCTCGCTCGGCACGTCCTTCCACCAATCAATGGGGGACTCTAGCCGCCCGAATGCGGCCGGGACAATCCGTTCCGGTCGACCCGCGAGCCGATTCCCGGCTCACTCGTACGGATGAAGGCAGGGAAATAGGGCAACCGAATGCGGGTCCGGTTGCGTCAATCATCGGCCTTCGGTGCCGGGCGCTCGGGGGTGGCGCTGGGCCGCTCCGGCGTTGCCGCAGCGGTCCGGTGACGCCGCCTCAGGCGGCCAGGGCAGTCGGCCGGCCCGGGGCGGATGCCGCCGTCCGGAGCATCTCGGCACTGCTCCTGAAGAGTGCGCATACGTCCGCCACCACGGTGCGGCAGGCCGGGAGTGTCAGGTGCCCCGCGCCCCGGACGAGCACGCTGGCCGCGTCGAGGTCGGGATGCACCAGCGCACCCGACGAGCACGGGACGACAAACGGGTCCAAGTCGCCCCAGTAAGCCACGAATCGGGTCGTGCATCCGGGTGCGGGCCCGGCGAGTTCCGCGATTACGGGACTGTCCGGGCAGAGCTCGCGGACCAGGGGGTGGGCGCGCAGCAGCTGCGCGGCCGCGGTGCCGCGGTGCGGGGTGCCGAGCGTGACGACGGTCCGCACCCGGGCGCCCCGGTCGACGAACTGGGCGTGGTAGCGGGCCACCAGGCCGCCAAGGCTGTGCCCGACCACGTGCACGCCGGGCGCTCCGGTACGGGCGCACACCTGCGCGATGTGCCGGTCGAGCAGCTCGGCCTTGCTGCGGATGTCGCCGCCGAGCGGGTGGTGGTCGAACAAGTGGACGCTGCTCATGCCGTCGCGGCGCAGCGCGCGGCCCAGCACCGCGAAGATCGAGCGGTTGTCGGCGAGCCCGTGTACGAGTACGACCGGCAGGGCGGCGGAACCGGGCGGCGGCGGGAGTTCGGGCGCGTCCGCCGGGTCCGCGCCGTCCGCGGGGCCGGCGCGCAGGTTGTCCAGGCCGAGCTGGAGGAGACCGGTCGGGTAGAGCGCGAGGTGGCCGACGGTCCAGACGACTTCGCGGACCGTTCCGCGCAGCACGTCGACGCTCGGGAGCGCGCCCATGACCCACCTCCGTACCGGAATGAGGAGAAGGGCCCCCGTGGTGGCGATGCCGCTGGCCGGACGCTGACGCGGATCCCTACTGGCCGGTATGCCCGACCGGGATCAGCCGAAACAAACCGTTAACATGCAGTTGTCGGTGAATCGCCGTTCCTTGTAGGGTATTTCGCCGTTGTGACAACGCCGTTCCGCAGATGTCCCGATCGTGTCCCGGGCCGCACCGCGGGAATTCGCGCAGGCCGCGGCAGGTGCGGTGGTCGCCCGGCTGATCCGGGCGGATTCTGTGATCCCCCGGTGCAGGTGTCGGTCCGACGCCGTACCGTGACCGTCATGCTGGAACGCTGGACCGCGGACCGGGTGTTGGCTTTGGCACCCGACGCCGCGTCGCAGAAGGCCGGATCGAGACTTGCGGCTCCGGGGCCGTGGACTGGTCTGGGGGCAGGGGAGATGCCTCCGCAGGACCGGGAAGACGAGGGTGGGACGACCGCCAAAAGCGGTGTGTGGGGGCTGTGCAAGGGGAGTGGGGACCAGGCGTACCGCACGGCCGTCGATCTCGACGGGCCGGCGTGGTCGTGCACGTGTCCGAGCCGCAAACTGCCGTGCAAGCACGCCCTCGGACTTCTGCTGCTCTGGTCCGCGGGCAGCGTCCCGGAGGACCCTGCGGCGGTGCCGGACTGGGCCGAGGCCTGGCTGACCGGCCGTCAGGACCAGGCGCAGCCGCGCCCCGAGCGCCGGCCCGCGGGACCGGCCGACCCCGCGGCGGCACGCCGCCGCGCCGAGCAGCGGGCCGCCCGGGTCGCGGACGGCGTGGACACGCTCGGCCGCTGGCTGGCCGACCAGGTGCGGCACGGCATGGCGGGCGCCGACCGGGCGGGCTACCCGCCGTTCGAGACGATGGCCGCCAAGATGGTCGACGCGCAGGCGAAGGGTCTCGCGGACCGGCTGCGTACGGCCGGCACCCGGCCGGGCTCCGGCGACGGCTGGCCGGAACGCCTGCTGGAGGACTACGCGGTGCTGTGGCTGATGCTGCGCGCCCATGACCGCATGGACCGGCTCGACGGGCCGCTGGCCGCCGCGCTGCGGACCCGGATCGGCTGGCACGTCGACTCCGCCGAACTGCTGCAGCGCGCCGCCGACCAGGGCACCGCGGTCCGCGACCACTGGACCGTGCTGGGCAGCCGGGACAGCGACGAGGACAAGCTGACGGTCCGCGAGATATGG
Organism: Yinghuangia soli; assembly: GCF_021502675.1. Lineage (GTDB taxonomy): Bacteria > Actinomycetota > Actinomycetes > Streptomycetales > Streptomycetaceae > Yinghuangia > Yinghuangia soli. The sequence goes on along the minus strand of NZ_JAKFHA010000014.1, from coordinate 89,151 downwards.
CTGCGCGGCGAGCAGTCCGGCCGCACGGCGCTGGTCCGCGCGATCGGCTCGCCGGGCCAAGCGCCCGCGCTGGCCCTGCCGGTCGGCGAGCGCCTGGAGGCCGACCTCGTCTTCCACGACGCGGCCGCGCCGCTGCGCGCGCACCTCGCCGAGCGCCACGGCCCGCCCGAGCCGGCCGGCGAGCCCGCGGGCTGCGATGCGGAGAGTGCGGCACTCGCGTACGCCGAGGCCCTGCACGGCGAACCCTGGCTGGACACCTGGCCGGTGGTGCTCGCCGACGTCGTGGCGGTGCCCGACGCGCTCGGCTGGCGCATCGTCGGCATCGGCGGCGGGTCCGGAAGCGAAGGCCCGGGCGGCTTCTGGCTGCCGGTCGACCGGTCGCGGGCCCGCGAGGACGCGCTGTGGCGGCTCGCCGCGATGTCCGGCGGGGCCGGCATGACCGTCTTCGGCGAGTACGGCGCCCGCGGCTTCGCGCCGGTCACCGGATGGCACGAGGGCCGGGCGATCCCCTTGTAGCGCGGCGCGACGTCCCGCATGCACGGCCTGCGCGGCCCACGCGGCAGGCACACCAACCGGACCGGGCAGCCGGGGAAATCCTCGGCGACGTACTCTCAAGTTGTCCTGGACGTAGGCGATTTACTGCGATTTGGAGCTGTTTGCAGCACGGCGGCAGGGCAGAGCACAGCGGGCCGAACGAAGGGGGATCGCGATGACGGCGGACAGCGACGCACTCTGGGACGACCTGGTCTCCACCGCACTGGTCGGCACCGCCAAGCGCCCGGTGCCCGGCGTCGACCCGGCGACCGCCCTGGGCGCCGCAGCGGTGGCGGTGGCGCGCGAGGACGCCGCCGAACACCTCCTGGACCTGGCCGCGTTGGCCCTCGTGCACCGGCGCGCCGGACGCCGCCCGGGAACCGGCGCCCAGGCGCCCGCCCGATGCGCGGACGACCCGCGCCCCCCGGTGTCCGACCGGGCCCGCGGCCGGCTGCGGATCCTGCTCGGCAGCGGCATGGGCGAACGCCGCACCGCGGTCGCCGAACTGCTCCCCGAATGGCTGGCGGAGGCCCGCGCCCGCGGTTGCCGCGCCCCCGAAGCGGAGCTGCCCGCCCTGCTCGACGCCGCCCGCACGCACAGCGAACTGCGGTCCGACGTGGCCGTCCTGGCCGGTCCCCGCGGGCGCTGGCTGGCCCGGCTGAACCCGGACTGGTCCTGGGCGGCCCGGATCGCCGCCGCGGATCCGGGCGGTGCCGATCCGGGCGGCCCGGACATCTGGCAGCACGGCCTGTTCGGCGAGCGCCTCGGGCACCTCGCCGGCTTGCGCGAGCACGACGCGGACGCCGCCCGGCACCTCCTCGAAGCCACCTGGCGCAGCGAACCCGCGGAGGACCGGGCCCAGTTCCTCGCCGCCCTGCGCACCGGCCTGAGCGCCGCCGACGAGGAGTTCCTGGAGGCTGCGCTGGACGACCGCGGCAAGGCGGTCCGGGCCGGCGCCGCGGCCCTGCTCAGCGCGCTGCCGGGCTCGGCGTTCGCCGCCCGCATGGCGGACCGGGCCCGCGCCTGCCTGCGCCCCGACGGACCGAACGCGGTCGCGGTCGAACCGCCCGAGGTCTGCGACGAGGCGATGCGCCGCGACGGGATAGCCGCCCAGTCGCCCACCGGACGCGAGGAACGCGCCTGGTGGCTGGGCGAGATCGTGGCCGCGACACCGCTCGGGGTCTGGACCGCGGTGTTCGGCGAACCGCCCGCGGACATCCTGCGCCGCCGGCTTCCGCGCCGCTGGGCCGAGGACGTACGCGACGGCTGGGCCCGGGCCGCGGTCACCCAGCACAACGCCGAATGGGCCCGCGCGCAGGCCGGCCGCGGCGCCCCGACCCGGCTGCTCTCGGTGCTCCCGGACGACGAGCGGGCCCGGCACGTCGCCGCCCACGTCCGCGAGCACGGCCTGTCCGAGGCGTTCCAACTGCTGGCCGGCTGCCCGGCGGTGTGGCCGCGGCCGCTCGGCCGGTCGGTCGTGGACGCGCTGACCCGGGCATCCCGCGAGTCCGCGTACCCGTGGAGCTTCAGCGGCGTCACCGGCCTGGCCGCCCGCTCCCTGGATCCGGCCCTGGCCGCCGAGGTCGAGCGGCTCGCGAAGACGTCCGGCGAGGACGGCTACTGGGGGCGTGCGTTCGCCGAGCTCGCCGCCACGCTCCGGGAACGCGCCGCGATGCGCGCCGAGTTCGACATGTGAACCGCCGCGCGCCGGGTCAGCCCGCGCTCGGGGCCGGGCCGAGCCCGGCGTCGCGGGCGATGGCCACCGCCTCGGCGCGGCTGCGCGCGCGGAGCTTGGCGAGGACGTCGCTCACCCGGTTGCGTACGGTCTTCTCGGAGAGCACCAGGCGCCGGGCTATCGAGGCGTTGTCCAGGCCGTGCGCGAGCAGGTCGAGGACTTCGCGTTCGCGGTCGGTGAGCTGCGGGAACGGGGTGGCCCCGCGGGTGTGTGCCGGGGCACCGGAGAAGAACGCCAGGACGCGCTGCGCGATGCGCGGCCCGAAGACCGCCTCGCCGCGCGCCACGCCCAGGATGGCCCGGCGGATGTCGTCGCCGTCCGCCTCCTTGAGCAGGTAGCCGCGGGCCCCGGCGCGCAGCGCGGCGAAGACGGAGTCGTCGTCCTCGTCCATGGTCAGCACGATGACCGCGGTGGACGGGTGCGCGGTGCCGATGCGCGCGGTCGCCTCCAGGCCGCCCATGACCGGCATGCGCAGGTCCATGAGCACCACGTCCGGGGCGAGTCGGGCGACTTCGGCGACCGCCTGCACGCCGTCGCCGGCCTGGCCGACCACGTCGAGGTCGTCGAGGTCGTCGAGCACGGTGACCATGCCGGCCCGGAAGACGGGATGGTCGTCGACGACCAGGACGCGGACGGTGCCGCCCGGCTGTTCGACCTGCTGTTCGCCCACGTTTTCGCCCACTCGCTCGTCGTGTCGCTCGTTCTTCATGCGTGCGTCATGCCGGTCCGCCCGGCAGCGTCGCCTGCACGATCGTGCCGCCGCTGGAGTGCGGCAGGATGTCGACCCGGCCGCCGACCTCGCCCGCCCGTTCGCCCATGCTGCGCAGGCCCACTCCGGCGTGCGGATGGACCGGCATGCCGCAGCCGTTGTCGTGTACTTCGAGGACCAGCGAACCGGTCCGGATGCGGGCGTGCAGGGTGAGTTCGCCGGCCCCGCTGTGCCGTACCGCGTTGGCGACCGCCTCCGCGGCGATCGCGTACGCGGCGACCTCGACCGCGGCCGGCAGCGTGTCGAGGCCCGGCCCCAGGTCGACCGTGCAGTGCGGCGTCTCGTACCCCGCCAGCAGGTCGCGCAGCGCGCCCGCGAGCCCGAGCTGGTCGAGTATCGGCGGCCGCAGCCCGTGCACGACGGACCGCAGGTCGGTGACCGTCTGGCGGAGCCGGTCGCGCACCGAGCGGGCCCGCCCGGCGAGTTCCGGCTGCCCGGCGGCCTCGATGCGGCGGGCCAGGGCGTCGAGCTGGTGCGCGGTGCCGGCCAGTGCGGGGCCGACGCCGTCGTGCAGGTCGGCGCGCAGGCGGCGGCGCTCCTCCTCGCGGGCCACGACGATGCGGGCCCGGCTGCGGGCCACATCGGCGACCAGGCCGGCCGCGTACGCGAGCGTCGCGGCCCGCGCGGCGACCTCCTCGACCGCGGCCTGCTCCTCCGGGGTCCAGCGCTCGTCGCCGGACCGCAGCCCCACGTGCAGTTCGCCGAGGTCCTGCCCCAGCGCCTGCGCGGGGACGGTACGCCAGCCCGCGACCGGGCTCCCGCTGACCACTTCCAGGGCGTCGGCGCCGTCCTTGCCGCCGGTGCTCCGGAACGCGACGTAGGGCAGCCGCAGCGCCCGGCGCAGCGCGTCCACCAGCCGCTGCAGCGCCTCGACCGGCTCGGACGCGGGCGCCACGTGGCGGCCGACGCGCGCGACCACCGCGTAGGGGTCGTGCCGGTGCCCGAACAGCCAGCGGTCGACGAGCTTCTGCACCACGCCCCGCCCGTACGCGGCCAGCAGCGCCACGACCGCGACCGCGGCGACCCGCATCGTCGAGGTCGGCGCGATCCGCCCGACGCCCAGGACCAGTGCCGCGTACAGGCCGACCAGCAGCACGGTCATCACGACCGAGACGATGGTCCGGTTGAGCACCACCACGACGTCGAACATCCGGTGCCGCAGCATCGCCACCGCGATCCCGGCGGGCGGGGCCAGCAGGCCGATGGCGAAGAAGACGTCGGTGACCCGGCCTGTCGCACCGATCGGGACCGCGAAGCAGACCATCAGCACCAGGCCTGCGAGGACCAGCCATTGCAGCTGGGTGCGCTGCACGCCGACGACCCGGCGGCTGCGGACCACGAGCGCGGCCACACCGATCACGGTGCCGGGGATCAGCGCGGCGAAGGAACCGGCGAGCAGGACGTACCGGAGCCAGCCTGCCCCGGGGATCCCCCAAGGGTTGTCCACGGCCGGCGACACGTCCAGGGAGCCGTCGCGGAACATGGCCGCGACGATGGCGACGCCGGCCGCCGTCAAGATGTAGTAGGTCGCGAACCGCCAGCGCGGGGACGGCAGATGCCCGTCCGGGAAGTAGAGCAGCAGTAGGGGGATGACCACGAAGTACTGCCCGAATCCCCAGGCGCCGATCCACCCGGCGAAGTCCGCGAGCGGCAGCGGATCGTCCGCGACCAGCTCGGATTGCGCCGCGTACAGGCCCATGATCAGGTACGGCGACAGCGCGGCCGGGATCAGCAGCAGCCAGCCCACCGGATTGCGGGGCCGGACGCGCACCACGAATGCCCCGACCACCGGCCAGGCCGCGCCGAGCGCGACGTCGGACCAGATCATCTCGAACAGCTCGGCACGCTGCGCGAGCCAATAGTGGTACGGCACATACACGGCGGTGCCGACGACCGCCGTGCAGGCCAGCACGGCCGCGATCATGCGCAGCCGCGCGTCGGGTATCCGCCGGGCGAACGCCCGCACCCGCGCGCGCCGCCGACCGCTCCGGTGCGGAGGTCCGGCTGCCGCGGGCGGAGCCGCGCCCCCTTCCGGGGAGGGCTCCGCCGCGGGACGGGGCAGCCCGGCGCCGGCCGCCGGCGGCACGGCGTCGGCGGCAGCGGGTCCCGGGGGCGGAAGCGGTGCGGTCACGGCAGTCATGCTGCCGCAGGCCGCCCGCGCCGGGCACCCGGCCTCGGGGGAATCCCGGACGGACGGTGCGCATGTCCCTGGTGCCCGGGACACGTCCCCGGCGAATCTTGCGGTCAGCCGCACCGGGCACTGGGTCCGAATACGCGCCGCTGGGGGGCGGTTTCGCTGGGCGGCGGACATGTGTGGGGGGAGAAATCCACATGACGTATACGGAACAGGACCCGGTCGGTGGGCGCGCCGGGACGGGGGAGGTCCCGGCGCGCCGCACACTGTGGCCGCTGGTCGGTGTCGCGGCAGGCCTGCTGGGCGTGGTGGCGACCGTCGGTTTCGACGTGCGGGCCGGGATGTCGGGCGGCGAGGTCGACAACATGACCATCGACCGCGTCGACGACGTCAGCGTGATGGCCGCCAGGCTGGGCTTCCTGACCGGTTTCGCCACGGTCGCCCTGCTGCTGGTCACCTCGGCGGCATGGCGGCGCCGGGTGGAGCCGCGGGTGCCGGGCAGTACCGCGGCCGGGGTGGTGAGCACCGGGCTGACCGCGGCCGCGGGCGCGCTGATCCTCGGCTACGGCTGGAAGGGCGCCATGTCCATCTACGGCGAGGGCGGCGACGAGTTCGGCGCCTTCGACCAGCAGGGCCGCTACGTCTACTACGTCCTGAACGACTTCGGCGGCTTCATCGGCTGGTTCGGTGTGCTGGTGGCGGCCGGCGGCGTGTGCTGGATGGCCTTGCGCGAGCGCACCGTCTCGCGCTGGATCGGCTGGGTCAGCGTGGTGACGGTCGCCGCACCCGTCGGCTGGTTCCTGATCAGCCCGGTGCCGGGGCTGTCGGCGCTCACCGCGCCGATCTGGATGATCGTCGTCTTCTCCGGACTCGCGTTCGGGAAGAGCACGGTCACGCGCTGAACCTGCGCGCGGGCACCCCGCCCCACCCCGAGCCCGCGTGCTGATTCCCCGTTCAGCGCGCGTCCGCGCCCGAGGTCGCCGGCCTGTCCGGCGCCTCGGGCGCTTTCGGCGTGGCGACGCCGAGGACGGCGACGGTGCCGAAGGCCGCGCAGACGAGCGCGGCGGCGGTGACGGCGCGGCGGAAGCGGGTGGGCACGGGGTATCTCCTCGGGGCAGGCATCAGAAGGCGAAGACTTCGGCGTGCACCCGGTCGGGCGGTACGCCGGCGCGGCGCAAGGCCCGGGAGGCCGCATCGGCCATGCCGGGCGACCCGCACAGGTAGACGTCGTGCTCGGCGATGTCCGGGACCAACCGGCGCAGGTTCGCCGCGGTCAGCGGATCGTCCGGGCCGCGCGAGGAACCCAGCAGATAGTGCAGCCGGCACTGCCGCCCGGCGGCGATCTGCTCCAACTCCGCGTGCAGGAGCAACTGGTCGCTGGTGCGCGCCCGGTAAAGCAGCGTCAGATCGCCGGGCCCGCCCGGCAGCGTCTCGAAGAGCGCCCGCAGCGGCGTGATGCCCGCGCCGCCCGCGATCAGCAGCACCTTGCGGCGCGTCCGCACCCGCGCCGTCATCGCCCCGAACGGCCCGGCCGCTGCGACCCGCACGCCCGGCCGCAGCCGCTTGACGCGCCGCGTGTGGCCGCCGACCACCTTCACCGTGATGCGCAGTGTGTCGCCGACCGGCGGTGCCGACAGCGAGAACGGCAGCGCGGTACGCCACAGCCGCCGGGTCAGGAACCGCCACCGGAAGAACTGCCCGGGCTCGGCCTGCAGTGCGGCGAGTGCGCGTCCGCGCATCACCACCGAGACCGTGTCCGGGCTTTCCGACCGGACGTCGACCACCCGGATCCGGTGCCGCAGCGCCGCGCGCAGCGGGACCGCGGCCCGGTACCAGAGGAGCAGTACCGCGACCTGGGCGTGCAGCAGCGACCACAGCCACGCCAGCACCGGGATGCCGGCGAGGTCCGGCCCGGCGGGCTGGTGGAAGAACGCCGCCGCCGCGCCTGCGTACGTCAGCAAGTGCACGCCGCGCCACGTCTCGTGGCTGACCCGGGCACGCACGGCACGCGCCGAGACCGCGCCCGCCGCGAGGAGCAGCACGGTGCCCGCGGTTGCGGCGGCGAGCGCCGGATAGCCGAGCAAGTCCGCGGCACCGCCGAGCGGTCCGCGGCCGGTGTGCGCGAGGTACGCCCCCCAGGCAAGCAGCGCATGCGCCGCGACGCCCCCGACGACGAACCGCCCGCCCCGCGCGTGCCAGCGCGCCAAGCGGTCGGCGCCCACGCCGTGTTCGACGGCCGGGACGCGGGCCATCAGGAGCAGCAGGACGAGGATCCCGTACCCGGCAAGCAGCCCGGCCAGGTGGGCGGCGGTCGCCAGAAGCACGTCCGCATCGGCGGAGGCGTTCGCCTGCACCGCCCAGAGCCCCACGACGGCCCCGCCGCCGAACAGCATTCCGAGGCGGAGGGCCTCGGGCGGGACGCGGGGAGGAGGGTCGCCTGGCATGCCTGCGACGCTAGCCGCGGAAGTCGCGCCGACCTGCGGAAAAGGCGTGTCCGGCGGAGTCCTTAGGGGCCATTTAAGAGGGGGCTGAGGCGGCGTTGACTTCGCCGGGGATCCGGCCCGGGCTGCGGGGATGTCGGAGCGGACCGGCATTCTTGGGGGTGCGGGGGTGGGCGGTCCGCCCGGCCGACCCGTGCCATCACGTCGACTCCGGGGGCTGTTCGTGACCTTTCCCGCTTCCCCTTCCGATGCCGCGCTGCGGCCGCATGCCGAGGATGCGTTCGCGGCCGAGCTCGCCGCGCTGGGCGGGGCCGACGACCGGCCGCGTCCGCCGCAGTGGAAGCTGTCGCCGTGGGCGGTGGCCACGTACCTGCTCGGCGGGACACTGCCGGACGGCACCGTGATCAGCCCGAAGTACGTCGGCCCGCGCCGCATCGTCGAGGTCGCGGTCACCACCCTGGTCACCGACCGGGCCCTGCTGCTGCTCGGCGTGCCGGGGACCGCGAAGACGTGGGTGTCCGAGCACCTCGCGGCGGCGATCTGCGGCGATTCGACGCTGCTCGTGCAGGGCACCTCGGGCACTCCCGAGGAGGCCATCCGGTACGGCTGGAACTACGCGCAGCTGCTCGCCCACGGGCCGAGCCGCGAGGCCCTCGTCGCCGGTCCGGTCATGCGCGCGATGGCCGAAGGCCGCATCGCACGCGTCGAGGAGCTCACCCGCATCCCCGCCGACGTGCAGGACAGCCTCATCACGATCCTGTCCGAGAAGACCCTCCCGGTGCCCGAACTGGCCGACGAGATCCAGGCGGTGCGCGGGTTCAACCTGATCGCCACCGCGAACGACCGGGACCGCGGCGTCAACGACCTGTCCAGTGCGCTGCGCCGCCGCTTCAACACCGTCGTCCTGCCGCTGCCGGCCACCGCGGACGCCGAGGTGGACATCGTCACCCGCCGCGTCGAGCAGCTCGGCAGCTCGCTGCAGCTCCCGAAGATCGACGCCGCCGAGGCCGAACTGCGACGCGTGGTCACGGTGTTCCGCGAGCTGCGCAGCGGGCTGACCGAGGACGGCCGCACCAAGCTGAAGTCGCCGTCCGGGACCCTGTCCACCGCCGAGGCGATCTCGGTGGTCACCGGCGGCCTCGCGCTCGCCGCGCACTTCGGGGACGGCGTGCTGCGCCCCGCGGACACCGCGGCCGGCATCCTCGGCGCGGTGGTCAAGGACCCGGCCGCGGACGGCGTCGTGTGGCAGGAGTACCTGGAGACCGTGGTCCGCGGGCGCGAGGGATGGCAGGACTTCTACCGGGCGTGCCGCGAGGCGGGTGCCGCCTGATGCCCGCCGCCGGGCGCGCCCGGCCGGTGCCGCACCTGCTGGGCGTCCGGCACCACGGACCGGGCTCGGCGCGCGCGGTCGGCGCCGCGCTCGACGCACTCGCCCCGGACATCGTGCTGGTCGAAGGGCCGCCCGAAGCCGACCTGCTGCTGTCGTACGCCGCCGACCCGGAGATGCAGCCGCCGGTCGCCCTGCTGGTGCACGCGGTGGACGACCCGGCGCAGGCCGGGTTCTGGCCGTACGCCGAGTTCAGCCCCGAGTGGGTCGCGGTCCGGTACGCGCTGGACCGGGGCGTCCCGGTGCGCTTCATCGACCTGCCGGCCGCCTGCTCGTTCGCGCTGGACCGGGCCCGGGCGGCGCTGTCCGTCCCGCGGCCGGGCGGCGGACCGGATCCGGCGGAGACCCCGGACGACACCGGCCCCGCGGTCCGCACCGACCCGATCGCCATGCTCGCCCGCGTCGCCGGGCACGACGACCCCGAGCGGTGGTGGGAGGACGCCGTCGAGCACCGCGCCGACCACCGCGACCCGACCACGCTCTTCGCGCTGCTCGCCGAGGCCATGACCGCGCTGCGCGAGGGCGCGGGCGGCGGTGCGGCGGCCTCGCCCGCCCTCGACGAAGCCGCCGCGCCGCCAAGCGTGTTCCCCGACCTGGAGGCGGCCCGCGAGGCGCACATGCGGCTGGCGGTGGGCACCGCGTACCGGCAAGGGTTCCGGAACGTCGCCGTGGTCTGCGGGGCCTGGCACGTGCCGGCGCTCGCCGCGGTCCGGCCGGCCGCCGAAGACCGGGCCGTACTGGCGCCGTTCGCGGCCTTCGGGCGCGGCGGGGTGCTGCCGCGCGTGAAGGTCGAGACGACGTGGGTGCCGTGGACGTACCGGCGCCTGGCGCACTCCTCCGGCTACGGCGCGGGCGTCGCCTCGCCCGGCTGGTACCACCACCTGTTCGCCGGCCACGACGCCGCGGGCATGCTGCCGCACTGGTTCGTGCGCATCGCCGACCTCTTCCGGGCCGCCGGGCGGCCGGTGTCGCCCGCGCACGTCATCGAGGCGGTCCGGCATGCCGAGGCGCTCGCCGCGCTGCGCGACCGGCCGCTGCCCGGCCTCGACGAGACCCTGGAAGCCGTCCGCGCGGTCATGTGCGACGGCGAGGACGGCCCGCTCGCCCTCGTCCACGACGACATCGTGGTCGGCGACCGCATCGGCACGGTGCCCGGCAGCGTGCCCGCGGTGCCGCTGCAGCGCGACCTCGCCCGGCTGCAGAAGACCCTGAAGCTGCACCCCGAGGCGGCCACCCGCGAACTCGAACTCGACCTGCGCAAGCCCTCGCACGCCGAGAAGAGCCGCCTGCTCACCCGCCTCGAACTCCTCGACGTGCCCTGGGGCGTGCCGTCCCGGGCGCGGCGCGGCACCGGCACGTTCCGCGAGGCGTGGTCGCTGACCTGGCAGCCCGAGCTGGCCATCCGGGTCGCCGAGGCCGGGGTGTGGGGCACCACGGTGCTGTCCGCGGCCACCAACCGGGCCGCCGAACTGGCCTTGCGCGCCGAGTCGCTGGCCGAGGTGACCGAGGTCGCCGAATGCTGCCTGCGGGCCGATCTGCCCGACGCGCTGCCGACCGTGATGCAGGTCCTGGAGGACCGCGCGGCGCTCGACTCCGACGTCGCCGGGCTCGCCGAGGCGCTGCCCGCGCTCGTCCGCGCGCTGCGCTACGGCGACGTGCGCGGCACCGACACCGCGGCCCTGGCCGCGGTCGTGGACGGGCTGCTGCTCCGCATCTGCATCGGGCTGGTCCCGGCGTGCGCCGGCCTGGACGCGGACGGGGCCCGCGAGATGCTCCGGCACCTCGACGAAGTCCACGACTGCACCGGGTTGTTGGCATCGGGCGAAGGCAGCCCCGACGATCTGCGCGCGTACTGGTTCGCCGCCCTGCTGCGCCTCGCCGACCGGGCCGACCTGCCCGGCCTGCTCACCGGCCGGGCCGTCCGGCTGCTCCTGGACAGCGGGCGGCTCACTGCGGAAGACGCCGGCCCGCGCATGTCCCGGGCACTGTCCCGCGGGACGCCGTACCGGGACGCGGCCGCCTGGATCGAGGGGTTCTTGTCGGGCGGCGGGCTGCTGCTCGTCCACGACGACGTCCTGCTCGGACTGGTCGATGCGTGGGTCGCGCAGATCCCCGCGGAGGACTTCACCGACGTGCTGCCTTTGCTGCGGCGTACCTTCTCCGGCTTCGCCGCCCCGGAGCGGCGCACGCTGGGCGAGCGGCTGCGCAGCCCGGCGCGCGGCGCGGCGGCCGGGCGGTCCGGCCGCGGTGCGGCGCCGTTCGACCTCGGACGCGCCGATGCCGCGCTGCCGCTGGTGGCGTTCCTGTTGGGCGGTCCGGCGCCGGGCGCCGCCGCGGAAAAGCCGGGAGGACGACCGTGAGCAGCCTCGGCCCTGACCCCGCCACCGACCTCGCCACCGGACCCGCAGCCCACCCCGCCGCCGAATCGCCCGCCGGACCGGCCGCCCTCCCCGACGGCGAGCGGCTGCGCCGCTGGCGCCTGGTCCTCGGCGGCGACGCCGACGGCACCGGCTGCGCCCTGGCCGGGCAGGACCGCCGCATGGACGAGGCGCTGGCCGCGCTGTACCGCCCGGCGCCGAGCGAGGGGCGCGGCAGCGGCGGGAGCGGGCAGCGCAGCGCGGGCCTCGGGGCGTCCGCACCCTCGGTGGCGCGCTGGCTCGGCGACATCCGCGAGTACTTCCCCAGCGGCGTCGTGCAGATCCTGCAGCAGGACGCCATCGAGCGCCTGGACCTGACCCGGCTGCTCCTCGAACCCGAGATGCTCGCCGCGGTCGAGCCGGACGTGCACCTCGTCGGCACCCTGCTGTCCCTCAACCGGCTCATGCCGGAGGCCACCAAGGACGTCGCGCGGTCCGTGGTCCGCCGCGTGGTCGAGGACCTGGAGCGCCGCATCGCGCAGCGCACCCGCAGCCTTGTGCAGGGCGCCCTGGACCGCACGTCGCGCGTGCACCGGCCGCGGCACCGCGACATCGACTGGAACGCCACGATCCGCGCCAACCTCAAGCACTACCAGGCCGAGTTCCGCACGGTCGTGCCCGAGCGCCTGGTCGGCTACGGGCGGCAGCGGCACGGCGTGCAGAAGGACGTCGTGCTGTGCATCGACCAGTCCGGCTCGATGGCCGCCTCGGTGGTGTACGCGTCGGTGTTCGGCGCGGTGCTGGCCTCGATGCGCACGCTCGACACCTCGCTCGTGGTCTTCGACACCGCGGTCGCCGACCTGACCGACCGGCTGAGCGACCCGGTCGACGTGCTGTTCGGCACTCAATTGGGCGGCGGCACCGACATCAACCGGGCGCTGGCGTACTGCCAGTCGCTGATCACGCGGCCCGCGGACACCGTGGTCGTGCTGGTCAGCGACCTGTACGAGGGCGGCGTACGGCAGGAGATGCTGCGCCGGGTGGCCGCCATGCAGCGGTCCGGCGTGCAGGTCGTGACGCTGCTCGCGCTGTCCGACGAGGGCGCCCCGGCGTACGACCACCAGAACGCCGCGGCCCTGGCCGCGCTGGGCAGCCCGGCCTTCGCCTGCACTCCCGACCTGTTCCCCGAGGTGATGGCCGCGGCGATCCAGGGGCTGCCGATCCCGGTCCCGGAGTAGCGCCCGGCGGCTCTTGGACAAGGGCGAGACGGGGGCGGGACGGGGACAGGACCCGGGCGGGTGACCTCACAGTGCGCCGCCCGGGTGGTGAGCGACGTGGCCTGTGCCACATCGCCCGGCCGCATTTTGGGGCGGAGCGTGCGCGAGCGTGCGGGGTGCGCAACCATGGATCGGGTGGAAACGGGACGTACCCGGCCTGGTGCGGGGCCGTCCCGGAACGGCGGCGCGACACGTCCGGGGGTGTGATCAAGCCCCCGGTTCAGCGCGGGCCGCTGTGCCGGTTAATCTGCAAGGCGGATCAGCTGCGCGTACGGACGCCGTCCACCAGGGTTCTGGGGGCGAGCCTTCCTGGCCTCCGCGGGACCCTCGTGGTCGACGAACGTGGCGCGAATGTCTTCCGACAAAAACCGCGATCACAAGGACGGACGCGCGTGGACCTGTTCGAGTACCAGGCGAGGGACCTCTTCGCCAAGCATGAGGTGCCGGTTCTTCCCGGTGAAGTCGTCGACACCCCGGAAGCCGCCCGTGCGGCGACCGAGCGCCTGGGCGGCAAGGCTGTCGTCAAGGCCCAGGTGAAGGTCGGCGGCCGCGGCAAGGCCGGCGGCGTCAAGCTGGCGTTCTCGCCGGACGAGGCCGTCGAGCGCGCCACCGACATCCTGGGCATGGACATCAAGGGCCACACGGTCCACAAGGTCATGCTGGCGGGCCTGGGCGAGATCGCGGAGGAGTACTACGTCTCCTTCCTGCTCGACCGGACCAACCGCACCTTCCTCGCCATGGCGTCCGTCGAGGGCGGCGTGGAGATCGAGGTCGTGGCCGAGGAGAACCCGGACGCGCTCGCCAAGATCGCGGTCGACGCCATCGAGGGCGTCACCGAGGCCAAGGCCCGCGAGATCGTCGAGGCCGCGAAGTTCCCGGCCGAGCTGCACGACCAGCTGGTCGACGTGCTGCAGCGGCTGTGGACCGTCTTCGTCGCCGAGGACGCCACGCTGGTCGAGGTCAACCCGCTGATCAAGTCCGGCGAGGGCAAGATCATCGCGCTCGACGGCAAGGTCACCCTCGACGAGAACGCGGACTTCCGCCACGCGGACCACGCCGCGCTCGAGGACAAGGACTCGGCCGACCCGCTGGAGGCGGCGGCCAAGGCCAAGGGCCTCAACTACGTCAAGCTCGACGGCGAGGTCGGCATCATCGGCAACGGCGCGGGTCTCGTCATGAGCACCCTGGACGTCGTCGCGTACGCCGGTGAGAACCACAGCAACGTCAAGCCCGCCAACTTCCTCGACATCGGCGGCGGCGCGTCGGCCGAGGTCATGGCGAACGGCCTGGAGATCATCCTGGGCGACCCGGCGGTCAAGTCGGTCTTCGTCAACGTCTTCGGCGGCATCACCGCGTGCGACGCGGTCGCCAACGGCATCGTGCAGGCCCTCGCGCTGCTCGAGAGCAAGGGCGAGGCGGTCACCAAGCCGCTCGTCGTGCGCCTCGACGGCAACAACGCGGAGCTGGGTCGTCAGATCCTGACCGACGCGAACCACCCGCTGGTCGAGCAGGTGGACACCATGGACGGCGCGGCCGACCGTGCCGCCGAGCTCGCGGCTGCGAAGTAAGGGAGCCTGAACCAGCCATGGCTATCTTCCTGACCAAGGACAGCAAGGTCATCGTCCAGGGCATGACCGGCTCGGAGGGTATGAAGCACACCCGCCGCATGCTGGCCTCCGGGACCAACATCGTCGGCGGCGTGAACCCGCGCAAGGCCGGCGAGAAGGTCGACGTCGACGGCACCGAGATCTCGGTGTTCGGCACGGTGGCCGAGGCCATCGAGGCCACCGGCGCGGACGTCACGGTGATCTTCGTACCGCCGAAGTTCACCAAGGACGCGGTGGTCGAGGCCATCGAGGCCGAGATCGGCCTCGCGGTCGTCATCACCGAGGGCGTCCCGGTGCACGACACCGCCCAGTTCTGGGCGCTGGCGGGCCAGAAGGGCAACAAGACCCGCATCATCGGCCCGAACTGCCCCGGTCTCATCACCCCGGGCCAGTCGAACGCCGGCATCATCCCGGCCGACATCACCAAGCCGGGCCGCATCGGCCTGGTGTCGAAGTCGGGCACGCTGACGTACCAGATGATGTACGAGCTGCGCGACATCGGCTTCTCGACCGCGGTCGGCATCGGCGGCGACCCGATCATCGGCACCACGCACATCGACTGCCTCCAGGCGTTCCAGGACGACCCGGACACCGACGCGATCGTGATGATCGGCGAGATCGGCGGCGACGCCGAGGAGCGTGCCGCGGCGTACATCGCCGAGCACATCACCAAGCCGGTCGTCGGCTACGTCGCGGGCTTCACCGCCCCCGAGGGCAAGACGATGGGCCACGCCGGTGCGATCGTGTCCGGCTCGGCCGGCACCGCGCAGGCGAAGAAGGACGCGCTCGAGGCCGTGGGCGTCAAGGTCGGCAAGACGCCGTCCGAGACGGCCCGCCTGATGCGCGCCATCATGGAGGGCTGACCAGCCCCCACCGCGTGAACGCGTACGCCCCCGCCGGACCTTCGGGTTCCGGCGGGGGCGTCGTGCTTTTCCGCGGACCGCCGCGCCCGGGCAACCCCGCGGCGCAGGCCGGCGTTTACCGGGTGGGCTCGTATACGGGGGCCACCGGGCGGACGGGAGACGGCGATGCGGAGACGTGGCGGCATAGGCGGCCGGGCAGCGGGCGGGGCGGCGGCGGTCGTCCTGCTCGCGACGGTGCTGGCAGGATGCGGGGACGACGACCCGAAGAGTGCGGTGCGAGCGGCCCCGAGCAGCTCGGCGCCGGCGTCGTCGGCCGCGCCGGAGCCTTCCGCATCGCAGAAGGACCCGGAATCTCCTGCGCCCGCCACGTCTGCGGCGGCCACAGCGTCCGCGACCCCGGCACCGACGACCGCCGCGCCGTCGAAGTCTCCTGCGCCTCCCGCCCCTTCGACGTCCAAGCCGCGCGTGCCCACCAAGCTGGCCGTCACCATTGCGCCGGCCGGCACGCGGATCGACCTGCGGCGGGGCGGGCCGGCCCAGGAGATCACCATCACGATGCGCAACGGCAACACGGTCGCCTATCCGCGCCTGGCGGTGATGTTCCAGATGGAGTTCATGATCAGCCACGTGAAGGGCGCCGACGACCAGGAGGGGATCGTCGTGGAGCGGTACGACGCGAAGGCCGGGGTGTGGCGCAACGTGCCGCTGCGGGTGGCGAACGACGCGTTCCCGTTCTCCATGGTGCCGGGCGGTTCGCCGCTCGCCAAGGACGAGGTGCGTGTCGAGCGCTACCGCGTCAGCGCGAAGAAGGAAGGGCCGGTCGGCACGGCGGACTTCATGGTCGAGGTCGTCGATCCCCTCTCGAAGAGCGAGGACATCGACGCGGCCCGGCCCGGCTACAAGGGCTACGACCTCACCGCGCGGACGTGACGTGCCGCTGCCAGCCGAAGTTCCCGTTGTCGGTGAACTGCCAGCCGAAGTTGCCGTTGTCGGTGGCGGAGGTGGTGACCGCGGCGGCCTTGAGGATGTATGCGGGCATGGCGAAGCTCCCTGAAGGATGGCTTGGGGTGGGTGCGGGCCGTGCGTCGGGGCGATCCGCGGTGTCGTCCCGGTGCCTGCCGGGGGTGCTCCCCTCCGGCTTGTGTTCAGCTTTGCCGCAGGTCAGGGGGCATGTCAGCAATCCGGAGTGGCCGGAAGCGGCCCTGACCTAAGCAGGCCATGAAGGCCGCTTCGGGACAGCGCGCGGGTGCCGGACGCACGGAGGGGCCGGCTCGTCCGAGCCGGCCCCTTCCGGGTGCGTCGGGTCGCAGGTCAGGTGGTGCGCAGGGATCCGGTGCCTCAGGCGCCCGGTGTGGCGGCCAGTAAACGCTCGTAGTAGTCCGGAACCAGTGGCGCTCCGCACGAGACGACGGTAATTCCGGCCAAAGAAGGCACCACGCGAGCGGCCCGCCGGCACAGCCGCAACGCGGCTTCCTCGGCGGCGAGCAAGGATTCTGCGGCGACGAATAGTCCGAGTACCGGGTGCGGCAGCGCTTGCGGGTGCAGGATGGTGTGTTCAAGGCCGTCGTCGGTTTCCGCCGCGGCGCTGATGAGGGCGGCGGTGCCGGTCGGCAACGCACCACCAGGGCAAGGCGCGAGCTGCGCGTGGATCAGATACATGACACGAGCGTGCGGGTACCGGGACACTTGTCATATCCAGGCAAGCTGGACGTTTGTGTCCTTGGCCGGTTGTGTCCTTGAATGCTCACGGACAGTCAGCTTCGGTATATGTGCCGGGACTCACTGTCATAATCCGACAGCCCGTGAACGTCGTACGGCTGGGGGAGCAGTGCTGCAATTACTGGGATTGGACGGCGACAGCGAGCGCGTCTACAAGGCCATGCTGGTGGCCCCGCAAGGCGGGGTGGCCGACCTGGTCAGCCGGACCGGGCTCGCCGACAAAGAGGTCCGCTCGGCGCTTGACCGGTTGAGCGAACTCGCCCTGCTGCGCGAGTCGTTCGAATATCCGGGCGAACTCCGGGCGGTCAGCCCCGAGGCCGGCATGGAGGTGCTGCTGGCCCGCCAGCAGGCCGAACTCGCGGCCCAGCAGCAGCGGGTCGCCGAATCCCGCGCGGCGGCCGCGCAGATGATCGCCGAATACGCGGACCTGCGGCCCAGTTCCGCGCAGCCGGACGTCGAGCAGGTGCTCGGGCTGGACCGGATCCGCGACCGGGTGGCCGAACTCGCCGCGAGCGTGCAGTTCGAGGCGATGTCGTTCTCGCCCGACGGTGCGCAGACCATGGAGAACATGGAGGCGTCCAAGCCGCTCGACCTCGATGTGCTGGGCCGCGGCGTCCGGATGCGCAGCCTGTACCTCGACAGCGTGCGGAACAGCCCGCCGAGCATCGCGTACGCGAACTGGCTTGCCGAGAACGGCGGGCAGGTGCGTACTGCGCCGTCGCTGCCGGTCCGCATGATCATCGTGGACCGCCGGGTCGCGATGATCCCGGTGAACGGGGACGACACCGCGCACGGCGCGCTGGTGCTGCACGGCCACGGCACCCTCACCGCGCTGTGCGCGCTGTTCGAGGGCATCTGGTCGTCGGCCCGTCCGCTGGGCGAGGTCGAACAGCGCGACACCCGCGGCCTCACCGCGCCGGAGCGCGAGACCCTGCGCCTGCTCGGCCAGGGGCTGACCGACGAGGCGATCTCCAAGCGGCTCGGCGTCTCGCCGCGCACCGCCCGGCGGATCGCCGCCGATCTCATGGAACACCTCGGCGCCCGCAGCCGCTTCCAGGCCGGCGTGCTGGCCGCGCAGCGCGGCTGGCTCGACCTCGACGCGGAGGGCTGACCGGCAGCGCCTGCCGCACGCGCGCAGTTGTCCACAGGTCGCGCAAAGGTGTGGATAACTTTCCGGTGCCTGCTGCTGCCCCGCGTACCGTGAAGTCTGGTGCGGGTGGCGGGTGCGGGAGCACACTGGCGTCCGCGTCCTTGGGCGGCGTGCCAGTGCGGAGGTCGGACCGACGGGGAAAGCGGGAGCTCGATGGCGGGCAATCGCGCGGGCAGGGTCGTCGCGGCTGCGGCGGTGGGTGCCGTCCTGATGCTCGCCGGATGCTCGCCCGGGGGTGGGAAGGGGAAGTCGGCCTCGCCTTCCGGATCGGTAGCGCAGGGGAGTTCGCCGTCCGCCGGTGCAGCGCTGCCGAGCGGGTCGCCGGTGCCGTCGCGGAGTCCTTCGGGTGGCGGTGTGCCCGCCGGGACTCCGTCCTCGGCCTCGTCGTCGGCCCAGGGGGCCGGGGGTTCGCCGCCGGCTCCGGTCGCGTCGCGCATTACGCGGGGTTCCGTGGTCGTGCAGCCCCCGGGCGGGTTCACCATGTTCGACATCGATGCGGACGCGCCCGGCGGCCGGATCGATCTGGTGCGCGGCGGTCCTCCCGCGGAGTTCACGGTGCGGGCGTACAACGTCCTGAGCGGTCGGTACGACCGGTTCGGAGTGTCCGTCACGCTTCAGGGCCGCCCTGCGGGCGGCGGTGGCGGGTTGGTGCTGGAGCGCTTCGATGCGGAGTCCGGGGCCTGGCGAAATGTGCCGGCGGTGGCCGTGACCAGGGCCGGAACCGCCCTGGCAGGCTGGGAGTTCGCGGTCGGCGAGTCGGACATCGTCCGCGGCGTACGGTGCCGGTTGGGCGCCGGCAGCGGGGCTGCGGCAGGCAGCAATGTCCTGGTGGTCGGCCTACCTTCGCTCGGCGGCGGGAGCGGGAACGACGGCGGGATCATGCCGAAGGCCAATGAGGATTTCCTGGCGCTGACCGTGGTCTGAGCACGACGGCCGAGGAATTGACGCTTGACGAGATGGACAACCTGGTTCACTATTTCGACAACAGAGTTGTCCATCTGCAGGAGAGCGAGAAACCGTATGACCGTCATCCGCGCCGCCGAAGCCCGCCGCACCGAGACCCCTTCCGCAGTCATGACCACCCTGGTCTCGCCGAGCCAGGGCGACAGCGACCAGGCCATGTGGCGCGTCGACGCCGCGGCCGGCAGCGCCGGTCCGCTGCACACCATCAGCTGCGCGCAGGTGTGGACCTTCATCGCCGGCGGGGCGACCGTCGAGATCGACGGCACCCGGCACGAACTGGCCGCCGGCGACACCCTGGTCGTCCCGGCCGACATCCCGCGGCAGGTCACCGCCGACCCGGACAGCGGCTTCGCCGCCGTCTGCATGGGATCCGGTGCCTCGCGCGCCGGAGTGGTCGGCGGCGACACCATGCCGCTGCCCTGGGCCCAGTGAACCGGGGGCGGTTCCGGCGCCAGAGTTATCCACAACTTGCGTACGACTGTGGATAACTCTGGAGTTGGACGTGGCCGGGTGGGGCATGATGGCCGCGTGACTGAAATATCCGCGCGGTCGCCGCGCATCACGCACCTGGCTTGGGACGAGCTCGACGCCGAAGGGCTGGGGCGGCACAAGGACTTGAAGGCGTATCCGGGCGGCGGGCGCGCGTGGGACTGGGACGAGACCGGCACCCGGCACTCGCCGGGCGTGCAGATTGCCGACGTCGAGGAGCTCCTGGAGCACGGCTGCGACATCGTGGTGCTGAGCCGCGGTATGGACCTGCGGCTGGAAGTGCCCGCGGAGACCACGGATTTCCTCGATGCCAAGGGCATCGAGTGGCGGGCGCTGGAGACCCGGGAAGCGGTCGCCGCGTACAACGAACTGGCCGCCGCGGGGCGGGCGGTCGGAGCGCTGGTGCATTCGACCTGCTGAGCCCCTGCCCGACGCGGCCCGGAGGCCGGTCCTGCCGCGCAGGCGTCAGCGCCTGTACTCGGTGATGCGGTCGACCTGGTCGTCGTCGTTGTAGCTCAATTCGAACGCCGCCTTGGCCAGCGTCCCGTCGGCGACCTTGGCGAGGAACTCCTTGGCACCGATGACCTTTTCCTCGGTCAGCCCGAACGCATCCTCGCCGCGGATCCGCACGTCGGGCGCCAGCGGGACGTCGCGCAGCGGCGGGACCGACTCGGTCCCCGGACCGACGCGTGCGCTGTCCACGGACAGGAAGGTGCCGCCTTCGCGGTTCGTGGTGCCCTTCAGATAGACCAGTTCGCGGCGGCCGTCCGGGATCTGCGCGGCCTTCGCCTTCGTCCGACCGATCTTGAATTCCGCCTTCGGGACCTGGGCGACGGCCACCGGGATGCCGGCCTCCTGGCGGGCCTTGATGGACGCCTGGACCTCGGCGCGCTTGTCCGGGAGTTCGCTCGGGGTGGCCATCTCGGCGATCGCGAAACCGCCCAGCGCCACCGCCGCGGCGGCCACGAGGCCGACCAGGACGCCGGTGCGCACCCGCGCCCCGGCCCGCACGGTCGATGCGGCGTGCAGGTGGGGCCGGTAGCGCCGGGTCAGGTCGTCCATGACCTCGGAGAGCCGCTCGTGGGCCTCGGGGCCGTACGGATTCGGGCCGGTGAGCTCGCCGACCCGGCGGGAGAGCTGGTAGTTCGCGGTCTCGATGCGGTCGACCGTCGAACTGGTCGTCGCCTCGGTCTCCGCGGCGATCTCCTCGGGCGGCAGCCCGAGGTGGTGATGCAGCACGATGACCCGGCGGCGGTGCGCGGGCAGGCGGCGCAGTGCGCGCAGGAGCGCGACGTCGGCGGACCAGATGCGGTCGTCGCCGCCCTTGTCGGTGCTGAGGTCGGGGACGGCGGAATGTGCGGGGGCGTCGGCCGCGGGGACGTCGGCGTCCGGGGCGGGGGCGGGCGCGGGAGCGGAGGCGTTCTCGGAGTCGGAGCCGGGAGCGGGCCCGGTGCCGACGGACGGCTCCGCGGCGGGCTCTGCGGCGGGGGAGTCCGCGGGTTCGGCCGGGGGTGTCGCGGCTGCAGCGCTGAGCTTGGGGACGGCGGTGCCGTTCGCCTTGGCCGGCACGGCGGTGCCGTCGGCCTTCGCGGCCGCCGGACGCTCGACGCGGCGCTTGCGGCCCTTCTTCTTGCTGCGGTTGTCCTTGGTGGGCTTCTTGGCCTGCGGCGTCGGTGCGGCGGCGGAGTCGGTGGCTTCGGTGGCTTCGGCGGCCTGGACCGGCACGTCGGACGGGGCCGGTTCGTCGGGCTGGGTCGCCTCGACCGGCTCGACCTGCTCGAAGGCCTCGACCGGCGCGGCGGGTTCGGCGGGGTCAGCGTTCTCGGCTGCGGGCACCGGCGGCTTCTTGTCCGCGGCCGTCTCGGCCGGGGCATCGCGGCGCACCTTTTTCGCGATGCGGTCGATGGGAGGTATCCATCCGGCGATCTTGTGCTGCGCGCGGTGCAGGTGGTCCAGGGCCAGGTCCGCGGCGACCATCCGCACCCACGACTCCGGCTGCGGCAGTTGCGAGACGGTGTCCCAGTCCGCGTAGGCCCGTGCGTACGCCTTGTGGGTGACGTGTGCGGCCCGGTGCGGGCTCGCGGTCAGCAGGTACACGTGTCTGGCGACGTCCGGTGCCGTCCTGTCGTAGAAGGCGTCGAAGGTCGCGTTGTCCATGCCTGCCGCACTCCCCGTCTCTCGATCCGCCGGTCCCGTCGTGCGGTTGCTCGCGTGCCGGACCGTGCGGAACGGGACGGGTGGAGCATCCGCCTGCGCGATCGGATACCCCATCGGGCGATTAGTAATGCAATATTTCGCATCAAAGATGATCAATAGCGTTGGGAATCGGCCGACACGGGCGGAGCGAAGGCCATATACCGGGCGGATCGCCCATTCGTTGGCAGCATGAGTGATCGTGAGCGACACCCCCGTACCCGCGCTGCCCGCCCATCCCGCAGCGGCCGAACCGGTGCAGCTGCACGACCGCATCGGCCCGGCCGCCGCCGCCTCGGACGCCTCGCCCGAGGCGGCGTCCCAGACCCCGCCCGAGGCCCCCGTGGACGCCTCGCCGGAAGCCCGGGCCGAGGAGCCCGACGAGATCCCGGGCGAAGTCCCCGATCCGGCCCGCGCCGAGCGCAACGCGGACCTCCGCGCGACGCTCGACGGAGCCTTTGCCGGCCTGACCGCCGCGGGCCTCGGTCTCGGCATCGCCGTCGCGCCGGTGCTCGCCGCGGTGCTCGCGGACGCGTTCGGCGGCGGCTTCACCGATCCCGGCGACATCCTGCGCACCGCCGGGCAAGTGTGGTGCGCGGCGCAGCGCGTCGGCCTCGACGTCGCGGGCGAGGCGCCCGGCGCCGCGGTCCGGCTGGGCATCGTGCCGCTCGGGGTGACGGTCCTGCTGGTCCTCGTGCTGGTACGCGCGGGCCGGCGCTGCGCGGCCGCGGCGGCCGCGGCGGACGGCCGCCCGGGGCCTGCCGGGGGCGCGCGTTCGGTCACCATCGCGCTCGCGGCCTGCACGGCGGTGTACGCGGCGCTCGCGTACGGGATCGCGGTGGTCTCCGGCACGCCCGCGATCCAGCCGGTGCGCGAGCGCGCGCCGGTGGCGGCCGGGCTGTTCGCGCTCGTCTTCGCGGCGTACGGAGCGCTGCGGGCCGGGGCGTACCGCGAGCTGCCGGACCGGATGCCCCGTCAGTGGGCGGACCGCCTCCGCCCGTTCGCCGCTCCGGCGCGGACGGCGCTGCGCGCCGGAGCAGCCGGGGCGTGCGTGCTCGCGGCCGGCGGTGCGGTGATCGTCTGCGCGGCGCTGGTCGTGCACGCGGGCGAAGTGGGCGCGCTGCTGGACCGGGTCGCCACCGGGACACCGGACGCACTGGCGGTGGCGCTGCTCTGCGTCGCACTGATGCCCAACGCGGTGATGTGCGCCGTCGCGTACGCCTCGTGCGCCGGGTTCATGGTGGGAGTCGGTACGACGGTGGCCCCTGCCGAGGTGACTCTCGGCGCGGTCCCCGCACTGCCGCTGTTCGGTGCGCTCCCCGCGGCGGCTCCGGCCTATGGCTGGGCCGCACTTGCCGTTCCGGCCGCCGCCGGGATCGCTGCGGGTCTGCTCGCGGCGCGCGGCGGCCAGGCCGGACGGTTGTGGACGGCGGTCGGTTCGGCCGCCGGCGCAGGTGCGGTGACCGGCCTACTGGCCGGAGTCGCGGCCTGGATGGCGACCGGTGCGGCGGGCGCGAACCGCCTGACCCGCATCGGCCCGCACGTGGCGGCGACCGCGGGGGCGGTGGCCGCGGAGGTGGCGGTGGCCGCGATGCTGACCGCCGCGGCGGCGGGCTGGTGGCGCTGGCGCGGAGTCCGCGCCGCGGCCTGCCTGGAGACGGTCGCCGTCCCGGTCCCCGAGCAGGCGACGCGCTGAGGCACGCCGGGGCGGGAAGCACCTCGGCAGCGGCGGGCCGGACCCGGGGGGGGGGCCCCCCCCCCGGGGGGGGGGGGGGGGGGCCCCGGGGGGGGGGGGGCCGCCGGGGACACGCCGCCGGGGGCCCCCCCCCCGCCCCGGCCGGGGGGGGGGGCGGACACCGGGTCCTGCTTCGCCGTCTAGTAACCGCCGTCGGAGAGTCCCGCGTCTTCCTCGGTCTCGTTTCCGCCGGTGGCCTGCTCCCACAGGTACGAGGCGAGGAACTTCGTGTAGCCCTCGCGCGCCCATTGCTGGGAATGGCGCTCTTCGTGGTGCAGGAGCCGGTCCAGGTCCAAGTTGCCCTCGTACGGGCCCTTGTCGCCGTCGTACCAGGCACTGCCCGACTTCGCCACGTCGCGGAGCTGCTGCGCCGGATCCTTCGGGTCGTCGATGTTCAGCATGAATATGTCGCCCCAGGCGGTGCCGCCGTTCTGGCTGAACTGGTCCTGGATGAAGTTGCCGCCCAGGCCCATCAACATGCCGTTCGGGGTGGTCACCAGCCGGCCGCCGTTGCCGTGCACGAACGACACGTCTTCCTTGTAGCTCCAGTCGTTCTTGCCCTGCCGCTCGATGATCCGCCGCAGTTCGTCGGATCCGTACGGGGTGGGCGCGAAGTCGCCGCCGGGGCCGTAGTCGGTGCCCGCGTTCAAGACGTACGTCATCTGCACCGCCTTGGCCGCGTCGGCGCCGCTGAGGTCGGTCGGCAGCAGGAAGAACGACTTGTAGATCCCGTCGCCGTCCTTGTCCTCGCGGATCTCTTCCAGCCGGTCGAGGATCGCGAAGTCCTCGGGCTTGATCTTGTGGTCGGAGACCATCTTCTTGATCGTGTCGATCGACACGCCCCGGTTGACGGCATTCTCGAGCCACTGCCGGTACTTGCCGGACACAGGCGGCCCGGTGAGCAGTCCGGCATCGCGCAGCGACTGCTCCATCTCGGCCACCTTGGCGTCGAGCACGCCGCCCTTCTCGGCGGCTGCCAGCGTGGTCGCTCCGTGGTCGCTGATCTTGCTGTCCTGCGCCAGTTTCATGACCAGGGCCAGCGCGGTGTCGATGTTCTTCGCCGCGGTGAGTATCGCCGCGGTCTCCTGCTCCACCTGCGTCTTGATCGTGGCCCGGTGCCGCGCGGTCTCGGCGCGGTCCTCCGCCTCGTACCGCGACGTCGGCGGGGGGTCGGCGGGCTTGTCGTCCACCAGCGAGCCGTTGTCGGCTATCCGGAACTGGTAGGTGGCGGCGAGGGAATCGTTGTTGGCGACCCGGGTCTTGAGGGTGGTGACATCGTCCGACGCGTGCTGCAGGGCGCGTTCCACGGCGGACAGTTCGGCGACCATGATCTCGGCCTTGTTCCGCGTGGTGCCCAGCGAGTTGCGGGCCCCCTCGCCTGCGGCGCCCTTCCAGTCGGGCAGGCGCCGTGCGTCGTCGAGTTCGTCCTGCAGCCCGGTGAGCTTGTCGCGCCGCCCCCGCAGGTTCTTGGCTGCGGTGTCGAGTGCCTTCGCGTCCCAGGCGCGGACGTCGTGGTAGCCGATGCTCATGGCCCGAACGCCCTTTTCGCCGCGTCCTCGTTCTCCGCGTACGACTTCGCCGAGGCGGCGACCGATTCGCTCCACCGGTCGATCTCGCCGGCCCACGTCTTCGCACGCTGGTCGAACGCCGTGGACAGGGCCGGCGCTGCCGCAGCCGAGTCACCGCCCGGTATCGCCGTCGCGACCGCCTCCAGGCCGTCGCCCGGGTTGACCACTCTGGCCTGGTCCGCAGCGGAGTCCGCTGCCTTGGCGGCCGATTGCAGTTGACGTATCTGGACTTCGTATCCGCTCACAGTCTGTGACCCCGTTCGGTGTCGGATATCGGCCAGCACTGTACTGGAGTTCGAAATCTGCCACGCCGGTTCGCGTGGCGCCAGAAGCCCGCGGAACGCGGAACGGGCTGCCCACGGCGCGTCGTTCGGACGCGTTGCCGTGGACAGCCCGGGCCGGCCGCCGAGTTCGCTCAGATCGTGGTGCGGTCGATCTCGTCGATGATGTCGCGCAGGTAGCTGGGCAGTTCCTGCTTGCACTGGTCCTGGGCGACCTTCGTCAGGCCCGCGTCCATGCAGTCGTAGTAGTCCTGGTTCGCCCAGCGCATGCTCCACACGCCCAGCACCCAGACCACCGCGATCGCGCCCGTCACCAGGCCCACCATCGCGCCCGCGGGACGCGGGGTGCCGCGGTTCGCGGCGGCTGCGCCCGGTGCCGCCGAGGCGGGTGCGGGACGCGCGCGCCGGCGGCTGCGGCCCGGCGTGCGGGCGGTGCCGCCCGGGCCCTCCTCGACGCGCGGGCCGACCTCGGGCGCCGTGGTGCCGCGCATCGCGCGGAAACCGAGCACGGCAGCCGCG
This sequence comes from Yinghuangia soli, assembly GCF_021502675.1. Classification (GTDB taxonomy): domain Bacteria; phylum Actinomycetota; class Actinomycetes; order Streptomycetales; family Streptomycetaceae; genus Yinghuangia; species Yinghuangia soli. The sequence goes on along the minus strand of NZ_JAKFHA010000014.1, from coordinate 63,430 downwards.
ATGCCCATCACGAGCCCGGCTTCCTCCCAGAAGAACAGCGCGAAGAACAGGCCCCAGACGCCGAGCCACAGGGCGATCCGCGCGTTGCGCTTGCGCGGGTCGGCGGGCGTGCGCTCCTCGTCGTCGCGGCGGTCCCGCTCGCGGTCCCGCCGGTCGTTCGACCGCGGGTCGCCCCACGGACCGCCGCCGGAGCCGCCGCCCGAACCCCCGGACTCCCCGGAGCCGCCCGAGCCGGAACCGCCCGAGCCCTGGCCCCCGCCGGAACCCGGCAGGTTCCACGGGGCGGCCGGCGGGCGGTCGGGCGCGTCTTCCGGCGGCGGGGCGTACGGGTCCCGCTCGTCGGTCTCGTTGCCCGTGCTCATGTATCTGCCGCCTGCCCTCATCGTGCCGGATCCCCAAAGGGCACCCGCTCCCAAAGCCTTGTGCGCGCGCGTCCCGCGGCCTCCCGCGTCGCCGTGCCTGGCGTCGTCCAGCAGAGCGCCCAACCTCCGTGCCCCGGGCCGGACCTCCGCGGGCCGGCCGATGCGAATCATGGACCCGGGGCGGAACCCCGGGGGTGTAGCCGTGCCGGTGTACCACTCACCGGGCGCGTTTCGTACCCCGGATCGTACGTGTGCGCACCCGCGCCGCTCCGGGCGGTGGCGGCTCCGCACCGGAACCGGCGGCGCCGGGCCGGGCCGGCTCCGGTCCGGGGCACTGCCCGGGTTCGGTGCCGTACACCACCTGACGCTATCGTTGCTGACGATCGGGCGCTGCCCGCGTGTTCCCCGTATGTCCCGCCGGAATCCCCGGACGGGAGAAGAAGGAGCCGCGCGGCGCCGCCGCGCCCCGGTCCGATCCACCGTTCGCGCCCCACGTTCGGAAAGAGCCCCGCAGTGGCCGTTCACGCCCCGCGCACCCCCGGGCCCGCGCGGCTCGTCGTACTCGTCTCCGGCTCCGGGACCAATCTGCAGGCGCTGCTCGACGCCGCCGAGGACCCCGCGTACGGCGCCGAGATCGTGGCCGTCGGCGCGGACCGCGGCGACATCGCTGGCCTGACCCGGGCCGAGAAGGCCGGGCTGCCGACCTTCGTCGTCAGGGTGTCGGAGTACGCCGACCGGGCCGACTGGGACCGCGCGCTGGCCGACGCGGTCGCCGCGCACGACCCCGACCTGGTGGTCTCGGCCGGCTTCATGAAGATCCTCGGGCCGCAGTTCCTGGGCCGCTTCGAGGGCCGCACCGTCAACACCCACCCGGCACTGCTGCCGTCCTTCCCCGGCGCGCACGGCGTGCGCGACGCGCTCGCGTACGGCGCGAAGATCACCGGCTGCACGGTCCACTTCGTCGACGCGGGCGTCGACACCGGGCCGATCATCGCGCAGGGCGCGGTCGCGGTCGAGGACGCCGACGCGGCGGACGGCGGCGACGCGCTGCACGAGCGCATCAAGACTGTCGAGCGCACTTTGCTCGTCGACATCGTGGGCCGCCTCGCCCGCGAGGGATACCGCATTGAGGGAAGAAAGGTCTTCTTCGGATCATGAGCAGCCCCGAGAGCTCCCCGAACAAGCGTCCGATCCGCCGCGCGCTGGTCAGCGTGTACGACAAGACCGGGCTTGAGGAGCTCGCCCAGGGGCTGCACGCCGCCGGGGTCGAACTCGTCTCGACCGGCTCCACCGCGGCGAAGATCGCCGCCGCCGGGGTGCCGGTGACCAAGGTCGAGGAGCTGACCGGCTTCCCGGAGTGCCTCGACGGCCGCGTCAAGACGCTGCACCCGCGCGTGCACGCGGGCATCCTCGCCGACCTGCGCCTCGAATCGCACCGCGCGCAGCTCGCCGAGCTCGACGTGGCGCCGTTCGACCTGGTGGTGGTCAACCTCTACCCGTTCGAGGCCACCGTCGCCTCCGGCGCGACCCCCGACGAGTGCGTCGAGCAGATCGACATCGGCGGCCCGTCGATGGTCCGCGCGGCCGCCAAGAACCACCCGTCGGTCGCCGTGGTCACCAGCCCGGACCGGTACGCCGATGTGCTCGCGGCGACTGCCGACGGCGGCTTCGAGCTGGCCGCCCGCAAGCGCCTGGCCGGCGAGGCGTTCGCGCACACCGCCGCCTACGACGTCGCGGTCGCCTCGTGGTTCTCCAGCGGCTACGCGCCCGCCGACGACGAGCAGTTCCCGGCCTTCCTCGGCTCCGCCCGGGAGCGCCAGGCGGTGCTGCGCTACGGCGAGAACCCGCACCAGGCGGCCGCGCTCTACGCGGCGCCCGGCGGCGGCGGCCTGGCCGGTGCCGAGCAGCTGCACGGCAAGGAGATGTCGTACAACAACTACGTGGACACCGACGCGGCCCGCCGCGCCGCGTACGACCACGAGGCGCCCTGCGTGGCGATCATCAAGCACGCCAACCCGTGCGGCATCGCGGTCGGCGCGGACGTCGCGGAGGCGCACCGCCTCGCGCACGAGTGCGACCCGGTCTCCGCGTTCGGCGGCGTCATCGCGGTCAACCGCCCGGTCTCCAAGGCGATGGCCGAGCAGGTCGCGGAGATCTTCACCGAGGTCATCGTGGCCCCGGACTACGAGGAGGGCGCTCTGGAGGCGCTCGCCACGAAGAAGAACATCCGTGTGCTGCGCGCGCCCGAAGCGCCGTCCGCCCCGGCCGAGTTCCGGCAGATCGACGGCGGCCTGCTGCTGCAGCAGCCGGACCGCTTCCAGGCCGACGGGGACGACCCGGCGAACTGGACGCTGGCCACCGGCGAAGCCGCCGACGAGGCCACCCTGCGCGACCTCGTCTTCGCCTGGCGCTCGGTGCGCGCGGTCAAGTCGAACGCGATCCTGCTGGCCTCCGGCGGCGCGACCGTCGGCGTCGGCATGGGCCAGGTCAACCGGGTGGACTCGGCGCGCCTGGCGGTGCAGCGGGCCGGCGAGCGGGCGCTCGGCTCGGTCGCCGCGTCGGACGCCTTCTTCCCGTTCCCGGACGGCCTGGAGGTGCTCACCGCGGCCGGCGTCAAGGCCGTGGTGCAGCCGGGCGGTTCGGTGCGCGACGAGCTGGTGGTCGAGGCCGCCAAGGCGGCCGGGGTCACCATGTACTTCACGGGGACGCGCCACTTCTTCCACTGACCTGTGAATCTCCGGTCTCGGAGGTCCTGATCCGCGGCCGGTCCGGCCGCGGACCGGGGTGAGCACCGAGGGCCCGGGGCCCCCCCCCCGGGGCGGGCCGCGCGGCGCGGCCCGCCGGCGCACCCCCCG
>NZ_JAKFHA010000014.1:8504-60203 GCF_021502675.1 Yinghuangia soli | reverse complement strand
ACCTGACCCGCGGCGGGGCGCCCGGGGCCCCGGGTTGAGCACGGTGGCCCCGGACACGCACTGCGTGTCCGGGCCCTCGTACGTGCACGGCCGGCTACCGCCGCGGCATCACGCCGCGGACCGGCGCCGCACCACGAAGAACACCAGGCCGCCGCCGAGCAGCAGCACCGCGGCGCCGCTCAGGTACAGCGCGGTGTTGTCGCTGCCGGACGCACCAGTCTCGGCCAGCTGCGGGCCGCTCGGCGCGGGGACCGGCGTGGCCGGCGTCGAGGGCGCCGGGGTGCTGCCGCCGCCACCGGTGGTGGACTCGGTCTTGCAGTCCAGGACGCCCTTGAAGACCTTCAGCGGCTTGTTGTCCGCGCCCAGGATGGTGATCTCGTACGCCTGGTCCTCGGCGACCTTGATCAGCTGCTTCACCGGGGCGCCCGGCTTCACGACCGATTCCTTGCCGTCCAGGGTGAACTTGAAGTCCACGTCGCCGTTGTTGGTCGCGGTGACCTCGACGCCGCCGTCGACGCAGGATTCCTTGGCGGCGAACGCCGGCAGCGCGCCGTCGGCCGCCCACTTGACCGCCGCCGCGGCGTCCACCTTCACCGGCTTGACGCCGGCCAGGATGAGGAGCTGCGTGCTGTCCGTCTTGTCGGCGGACTTGACGTTGGCGACGCCCTTGAAGACCCGGCCGATGTCGACGGTCGACGTGCCGGACACCTCGACGGTCGCCTCGCCCGCGGTGCTGCCTGCGGGCGGCTGGATGAACAGCGTGTCCTTGTCGCCGAGCTTCGTGGCCGGCGTGACTTCCTTGCCGTCCTTGTCGACCAGCTTGGTGCCCGCCGGGGCGTTCTTGAGCTTGGCGGTGATGTCCTTGCCCTTGCCGCTGGTGTTGACCGTCAGCGGACCGACACCGGGCTTGTCGGACGGCTTGCCCGCGATGTTGTCCGGGGTCAGCGTGAGGGAGAACTTGCTGCCGGTGTCGGTGTTCGCATCGGCCTTGCCGACGAGGTAGTCGTAGAGCTTCTCGACGTCCTCGTTCGGCTCCTTCGCCTTGTCGAGCTCGACCTTGTCGCTGAAGTGCCAGATGGCGGCCTGGGTGGCGGCGCCGGCTTCCTTCTCGTCCAGGCCCGCGACACCCGACTTGGCCTTCAGGTCGGTCAGCGACAGCGCCGGGAACGAGTTGATGAGGATCCACTTGACCTTGGCGCCGTCGGCCTCGCGGCCCGGCTGGCCAAGCCAGACGCTGGCCCACTCGCCCTCGGTGTAGCTGTCCTTGGCGCCGACCGGGTTGTGGTAGTCGATGCAGTAGACCGAGAGGAGCTCGCCGCCGGGCTTGACCTTGAGGCTCAGCACACCCGCGTAGGGGGTGGGGTTCTTGCCCTTCGGGTCCACGACGTGGATGCCCATGCCCTGGTCGGCGACCGGACCCACGTAATCGGCGTCGATGCCGTCGGCTGCGGCGGGCAACGCCGTGACCAGGCCGGCGCCGACGGCGAGCGCGGTCGCGGTGGTTATCGCGGCCAGCCTTGCAGTCCTGCGTCGTTGCGTTCGGAGCATCTCGCGCTTCCCTCGATTCAGGTGTGGGCGAAGTGGCCGAGCCGGACAACCCCCCGTTGCAAGGACGGCGACCCCTGGAATGACCGTTGCAGCCTAGGTCGGGCCGATATTCCCGATGGGCAATTGTCACAGCCTTGTTCCAAGGCCTTTACCTTTCCCGGGGAACGGGTAAAGAGAAGACGGAAATTAATCGGGCTGTCGACAATTTCCGCATGCTGCTTGATGAGGAATACTCCGTTGCAGGGGAATTGCTCGGTGATGCGGCATATGCCCCTGGGTATCTCCGCCGCGAACGCATCGAGGGCCCCGCCGCAATGGCGGGGCCCTCGATGGTCGTACGGGTGGTGCGGGCCGGCTCAGGCCGACCGGTTCAGCCGTGCATCACCCGGGCAGCGTCGCCCCGGCCGTCAGGCCTGGGTGCGGCCGCGGCGCTTGGCGAGGAAGACCGCGCCGCCGCCGGCCAGCAGCAGGGCGCCCGCGATACCGGCCATCAGGCCGTTGTTCGAGTCGCTGCCGCCGGTCTCGGCCAGGTCCTTGCCCTCGACCGCGGGGGCCGGGGTGGAGGGGGCCGGGGTCGGCTGCTTCACGATCGGCTCGGCCGGGGTGTCGTCGACGGGGGGCTCCTCGTCCACGACCGGCGGCGGCGTCACGCAGTCGAGCTTGCCGGAGAAGGTCTTCTCGTAGCCCTCGGGGCCGGTCACCTTGATGGTGAAGTCGGCGTCCTCGGCGACCGGGACGACGTGCGTCTTGCTGCCGTTGGCGGGCACGTTGACCGCGGTGTCGCCGACCTTGAAGTCGCCGGCCGCGTCACCGGTGTTGGTGAGCGTGACGACGAGGCCCTTCTTGGCGCAGTCGATCGCGCTGTCCGCGGCGGGCACGGCCTTCGGGGTCTTCGCCCACGAGAAGGAGCCCTTCGCCGACGCCTTGACCTGCGACGCACCGGCGCTGATCAGCGTCTGCGTCTCGGTGCGGCTCTTGCCGATGAAGACGCGGCCGATGCTCACCGAGGAGGTCGTCTCGGCGCTGATGTCCAGCTTGCCCGGCGCGGTGCCGGCCGGGACCTTGGCGAACAGCTCGGTGCCGTCGGCGGCCGACGTGGCGGGCTTGCCGGCGCCGTCCACCAGCGTGACGCCGTCCGGAGTGGCGCCCTCGACCTTGACGGTGACCGCGCCCTTCGCGTTGGTCTCGACCTTGAGCGGGCCGATCTTGTCGCCCGCCACGCCCTGCGCGGACGCGGGGGTCAGCGCCAGGCCCGGCTTCGGCTCGGCGATACCGGCGTTCGCGGCACCGGTGAGGTACGCGTACAGCTTGGGGATGTCGCGGTCCTGGCCCTTGCGGGGCTGGTTCGGGAGCTGGACCCCGTTGCTGTAGTGCCAGATCGCCGCCTGCGTGGCCGCGACCGCGTCCTGCACGGTCAGCTTGTTCTCGGCGGACTGGGTGATGCCCGCGGCGGTGGCGAGCTGGTCCAGGTTCTCGATCTTCGGGTACGAGTTGTTGAGCACCCAGTTGATGCGGCGGGTCTTCTCGGAGTCGCTCAGCCACGAGTCGCTCCACGAGCCCTCGCGGTACTCGGCAGCGGTGTCGATGCCGGTGGCCAGGTCGATGCAGTAGACCTTGATGACGTTGCCGTCGGCCTTCAGCTTCATCAGCGCGGTGCTGTACTTGCGCCACTTCGACTTGCCGTCTTTTTCGACCTTGACCTGGACGTGGCCGCCGGTCCCGTCGACGTACCCGTCGTACTTCGCGGTCAGCGTGTCGGCGGTCGCCGTGCCGGACGCGAACAGCAGTGCAGCGGCGGTCGCCCCGGCGACTGCTCCGACCGAAGTCACGCGGGATATGCCCCGCAGTGCCCGAAACATGAAGAAGAGTGTCCCCTCGCGGAAGAAGACGGCCCGCTGCCAGCCCGGGTGTGTCACCGGTTCACTGCCCCCCAGGACCGCCGGAATCAAGAATCGTCGCCGAACGGATCACTAGTCAATTCGGGAGTGCCGGATTCTGCGTCAATTGAATAGCGCGTGGAAACTTTTGTTGTCGATCAAGGTATTGATGGCATTTTTGGGCGTTTTGGAGACTCTCAGGGCATACGCCGGGTCGATCCCTCGGAACCGCGCGTAGTTCACTATCATTTGATGGCATTGGTTCGTTTTGTCCGAGTCGACTGTGAGTGAGCCGCATGCCCGAGGACGCCAAGCCGGAGCTCCCTGCCGCCGAGCCCCGCCGCGCCCTCCCGCCCGGCCCGTCCGCTTCCGAGGCCCCCGCGCCGCCCGGCGTCGCGGACACCGGACCCCTGCTGCCGTTCCCCGAGGCCCACCCGCCCGGCCTCGCGCCCAGCCCGGTCGGCAGCACGCTGCGGCCCATCGTCACGCTCACCGACGAACGCTTCGCGTGGTCCAACGGCGTGCGCGCCGCACTCGGCGTCGGCCTCCCCTTTGCGCTCGTCACGGCGACCGCCGGCGTCGAGCACGGCGCCACTGCCGCGATCGGCGGCTACGCGGTCCTGTACGCGAGCCGCGAACCGTACCGCCGCCGCGCCCGCGTGCTGGCCGCCGTCGGCCTGGGCCTCGCCGCCGCGTACACCGCGGGCGCCCTGGTCGCCGGACACCGCTGGTTCACCGCGCTGGTGATCGCCGTGGTGGCCGCCGCCGCGACGTTCCTGTGCGGGGCGCTGCGCGTCGGCCGCCCGGGCGGCTACATCTTCACGCTCGTCTGCGCGCTCGGCACGTTCGTGCCGCCTGACCTCGGCCTGCTGCCCACCAACCTCGGCTGGCTGCTGGTCGGCTGCGCGGGCGGCTGGCTGGTGTCGATGTCCGGCTGGCTCTTCCGCCCGCACCACCCCGAACACGTCGTCACCGCCGACGCGTTCCGGGCCGTGGCCGGCTTCCTGGACGCCATCGGCAGCCCGCAGGTGGACGCTGCCCGGCACCGCGCCTCGCACGGCGTCTACCAGGCCTGGGTCACCCTGACCGGCGCCGCGGACCGGCATGCCCGCATGTCCGGCGAGGCCCGGCGCCTCCAGGTCCTGGTCCGCCGCGCGCACGACGTCTTCCACGCCGGCGAGCTCCTCGCCGAGGAGCGCTCCAAGCCGCTGCCCCCCGAGATCGGCGACGTCGTCCGCGGCCTCGCCGACGCCGTCGGCCGGCCCGCGCTCGTCCCCCTCCCGGAATTCCTGGCCGGCCCCGAGACCAATGGGCAGCGCCGGCTGCGCACCGCGCTGCGCGACGCGGTCCGGGCCGCCGCCGAGCCGACCCTCGGCAAAGGCGAGGCGCTCAAGGGCGAGCGGCCCGGCGCCCTCGAACTCCTGGAGACCGCGGCCGGCCGCGCCTCGCTCCTCCCGCCCGTGGCGATCCGCACCGGCCTCGCGGTCGGCGCCGCCACCGGAGACGCCGAGATCCTGCCGATCGTGCACCCGTCCTGGGTCGCCATCGGCGCCGCCGCCGCACTGCAGGGCGGCAATGCCGTCCTCGACCTGGGCAGTGCCCTGCAGCGCGCGATCGGCACCGCGATCGGCGTCTTCGTGGTGACCGTCTTCCTGCACGACCTGTCACCGGGGCCATGGGAGACCGTGGTCGCGGTGGCCCTGCTGTACGGCGCCGCGCAGACCGTCATCCGCCGCAACCTGGTGGCCGGCACCGCCTTCATCACCCCGGTGCCGCTGCTGCTGGTCGGCGCCGGGGTGCCGGGCAGCGAGGTCGGCGACCTGGCCTTCACCCGGCTCCTCGACATGCTGCTCGGCCTGGCCATCGGCCTCTTCATCAGCTTCTTCCTGTGGCGGCGCGCGTCCACCGCCCGGCTGCCCGCGGCCTTGGGCCGGGCGATCCGCGCCGAGGGCCTGCTGCTGCGCTCGGTCGTCGCCGGGCGGGCCGAGGAGGACGCCGCCGGCTGGCTGCGCACCCGTACCGCGGCCCGCCGCGAACTGATCCAGCTGTGGAACGTCTACGAGTCGTCGCTCGGCGAACTGGCCGGCCGCCGGGTCGGCGTGCAGCGCCTGTGGCCCGCGGTGGTCGTCGCCCAGCGCTTGGGCTTCCGGCTCATGGCGGCCCCCTTCAAGCCCGCCCCGGCGCTCGCCGAACCCCCGCCGCCCGAGGAACTCGACGAACTCGCCGCCTACGTCCAAGAGCTCGCCGAGGAACTCGAGAAGCTCGACGCGTACATCCAGGAACTCGCCTCCGCCGCCGAGGACCGCCGCACCCCCGCCCCGCCCGAGCTGCCCGAGATGTGGGGCCACCCGGTCCTGCGGCAGCACCTCAAGCGCCTGACCCGGGCCCTCGGCGAGGCCGCCGAACCGGTCGCGCCGAGCCTGGCGACGCAGTTCCTGAGCCACCTCAGCGAGCCGCCGCGCAGGGTGCGTGAGGCCGACCAGCCGGGTGCGGGACAATTGCGGTGACCCCCGCGACCCGCGCCGCCGCCGGCGATCCCCGCCGCCAGGCGCCCGGGCCCCGGGACCGGCCGGCACCCGTGGATCAGGAGACCCCCTTGAAGGCGCAGAAGCTCGACGGCAAGGCGACCGCCGCCCAGATCAAGTCCGAACTCGCGGTCCGGGTCGAGGCACTCAAGGCGCAGGGCATCCACCCGGGCCTCGGGACCGTCCTCGTCGGCGACGACCCGGGCAGCCACTCGTACGTCGCGGGCAAGCACCGCGACTGCGCGCAGGTCGGCATCGCCAGCATCCAGCGCAACCTGCCCGCGGACGCCACGCAGGAAGAGGTCGAGGCGGTCGTCCGCGAGCTCAACGAGGACCCGACCTGCACCGGCTACATCGTCCAGCTGCCGCTGCCGCGCGGCCTGGACGCCAACCGCGTGCTGGAGCTGATGGACCCGGAGAAGGACGCGGACGGCCTGCACCCGACCAACCTGGGCCGCCTGGTCCTGGGCCAGGACGCCCCGCTGCCGTGCACCCCGCGGGGCATCGTCGAGCTGCTGCACCGGCACGACATCCCGCTCAACGGCGCCGACGTGTGCGTCATCGGCCGCGGTGTCACGGTCGGCCGCCCGATCGGCCTGCTGCTGACCCGCCGCACCGAGAACGCCACCGTGACGCTGTGCCACACCGGCACGAAGGACCTGACCCGGCACGTCATGGAGGCCGACATCGTGGTCGCCGCGGCCGGGGTCGCGGGCCTGGTCAGCGCCGACATCGTCAAGCCGGGCGCGGTCGTCCTGGACGTGGGCATCACCCGCACCGAGCAGGGCCTGGTCGGCGACGTGCACCCGGAGGTCTTCGAGAAGGCCGCCTGGGTCGCCCCGATGCCCGGCGGCGTCGGCCCGATGACCCGCGCGATGCTGCTCTCCAACGTGGTCGAGGCCGCCGAACGGCAGCTCGCCGCCCGCTGACCCGAACCGGCGAAGCCGGCCGCACCCGATGCGGCCGGCCCACCCGGGCGCTCCGCGCGGACTGCGTCGCGGCGGCCGTCCCCACTAGAGTGGAAGGCTCGACCAGCAGGGAGGCAACGGGCATGGCCGACAAGCCGGATCGCGGTGCGGGCAGCATCGCGGCGACCTGCGTCCCCGCCGGCCGCGCCCGGTGACGGCGGTGGCCTCCGAGGCGTCCGGCAGGCGCAGCCCGGGCTCGGGCCCGCCCGCGGGGCCGGGACGTGCGGCGACGCGGCGGGCGGGTACCCGCGGCGGCGGGACGCACCTGCCCGAGGGCGGTGCCTCGCCGGCCGGTCCGGGCGGACTGCGCGAGTGGCCCGCGATGCTGGTGTTCGGACTGCTGACCGCCGCCCTTCTGACCGCCGCGATGGCCGGCTTCCGGCCCGCCACGGTGCTCATCGGAGTGACCTTCGCGGTCGCCGCGGTGCTCCGGGTCTTCGTCCGCGACGTGGGCATCCTCGCGGTGCGCAGCCGCTTCACGGACGTCACCGTGATGCTCGTGCTCGGCGGCGCGGTCGTGATGCTCGGGCTGATGATCCCGCCGCCGGTGGTCGAACTGCCCTGGGTGCCGCGGCGCACCGGGTAGCGGAGCGCCGGAGGGTGGCCCCGGACGGGCGATTCCGGTGGTGTTTCCCACAAGCGCCCCGGACCGGTCCTCGGGGCTGCCCGGGCGGAGTAGGGTGGCTGCGGAAGTATCTCGATCACGAGATATCCCCTTTCCGGGAACCCTCACCCGCCAGGTAGCAGGAGATCTTCGATGACCCGCACGCCCGTCAACGTCACCGTCACCGGCGCGGCCGGCCAGATCGGCTACGCGCTGCTGTTCCGTATCGCCTCGGGCCACCTGCTCGGCCCGGACGTTCCGGTCAAGCTGCGTCTCCTGGAGATCCCGCAGGCCGTCAAGGCCGCCGAGGGCACCGCCATGGAGCTCGACGACTGCGCGTTCCCGCTGCTCAAGGGCATCGACATCTTCGACAACCCGACCGACGGCTTCGCGGGCGCCAACGTCGCGCTGCTGGTCGGCGCCCGTCCGCGCACCCAGGGCATGGAGCGCGGCGACCTGCTGTCCGCCAACGGCGGCATCTTCAAGCCGCAGGGCGAGGCGATCAACGCCGGTGCCGCGGACGACATCAAGGTCCTCGTGGTCGGCAACCCGGCCAACACCAACGCGCTCATCGCGCAGCAGCACGCGCCGGACGTCCCGGCCGAGCGCTTCACCGCGATGACCCGCCTGGACCACAACCGCGCCATTTCGCAGCTCGCGCAGAAGACCGGCGCCGCGGTGTCGGACATCGCCAAGCTGACGATCTGGGGCAACCACTCGGCGACCCAGTACCCGGACATCTTCCACGCGGAGATCGCCGGCAAGAACGCCGCCGAGACGGTGAACGACGAGGCCTGGCTCGCCGACACCTTCATCCCGACCGTCGCCAAGCGCGGCGCGGCCATCATCGAGGCGCGCGGCGCGTCCTCGGCGGCCTCCGCGGCGAACGCGGCGATCGACCACGTGTACACCTGGGTCAACGGCACCAAGCCGGGCGACTGGACCTCGATGGGCGTCGTCTCGGACGGCTCGTACGGCGTGCCGGCCGGCCTCATCTCGTCCTTCCCGGTCACCTGCCAGGACGGCAAGTGGGAGATCGTCCAGGGCCTGGAGATCAACGAGTTCTCGCGCGGCCGCATCGACGCGTCGGTGAACGAGCTGGCCGAGGAGCGCGACGCGGTCCGCGAGCTGGGCCTCATCTGACCCGACCCGGTCGTCCGGCCCGCGGCCGGATGCGCAGCGTCCCGACGGGCGCCGGTCGGACCGCTCCACGCGGTCCGTCCGGCGCCCGTCGGCGTTCCTGCGAGCGCGCGAGCGGTCAGCTGTCGGCGGCCGGGCGGTCCAGGAGCCGGCTGAGCACCACGGTGCTGTGCGTGGTCAGCACGACGGGGTCCTGGCGGATCCGCTCGAGCACCGTCTCCAGATGCCGGACGTCGGCGGCCAGCAGCCGGACCACCGCGTCCGCCTTTCCGGTGACCAGGTCGGCGCGGACCACCTCGGGATGCCGCTCCAGGCAGGCGAGCAGTGCGGCGGGGGAGGTGCGCGGCTCGCAGAAGACCTCGACCAGGGCCTCGGTGGTCCAGCCGAGAGCGTGCGGGTCGACCTTCACGGTGAAGCCCCGGATCACGCCGGTGCCGCGCAGCCGGTCCACGCGCCGCTTCACGGCAGGGGCCGAGAGGCCCACCCCGGTCCCTATCTCGGCGTAGCTGGCGCGGGCGTCCCGGAGCAGATGCGCGACGATCTTCTCGTCGAGGTCGTCCAGGGGCACGGACCCATGGTGCGCCCTCGGTACGCGGCAGTGGAGTGATTCGGCCTTTTCCCACCCGCATGTGCGACCCGTGGCCGATCCTGTCCCGGCGCGCGGATCCAGGCTGATGAGATCCGTCACACATAGTCGGACTCAGGGCAAATGTACGTATCTGTACGTTTAGGGTGGTCAATCTCGGGGGAGCGCCGCGGCTTCGCGCCAAGCGCCCCAGGGGCTGCCTTCCGGCCGGCCCCCGGCAGCACTGCACGCCGACCGGAAGTACTGCACTTTGATCTCCCTCCGCCTCGCCCGCAAGCTCGGCATACTCGCCGCCGCCCTGCTCGTCGCCCTGCTTCTCCTGCCGGTCGTGCCCGGCGCGGACAACATCGCGATGGCGGCCACTGGCCTGACCTTCCTGGGCCTGGGCGCTGTCGCCATCGCCGTGGCGGCCGGCAAGCGCCGCAAGTGCGAAGGCTGGCACCGTAATTGACGGGGTGGGGGCGCGGCCCGGGGCGGCGCGCGCCCCCCCCCGCCGCCCGGTGCCGGGGGCACCCCGCCGTGGGCCCGGGGGGCCGGGTGGGGGGGGGGGGGGGGCCCCCCCGGGGGGGGGGCGCGCCCCCACCCCGTTCGCGTTTGCCGGTGCTCAGCTCGCCAGGACCGCGCGGAGTTGTTCCAGCGACCAGTCCAGGTCGTCCTTCTCGATCACCAGCGGCGGTGCGATGCGGATCGTCGCGCCGTGCGTGTCCTTCACCAGCACGCCGCGCTCCATCAGCGCCTTCGAGACGTCCCGCCCGGTGCCGTGCGCCGGGTCGATGTCCACGCCCGCCCACAGGCCGCGCCCGCGCACCGCGGTGACCGGGCCGCCGACCATCGCGTTCAGCTCCTGGTGCAGGTGCTCGCCGAGCTCCGCGGAGCGCTGCTGGAACTCGCCGGTGCGCAGCATCGCCAGCACCTCCAGCGCGACCGCGCAGGCCAGCGGGTTCCCGCCGAACGTCGAACCGTGCTCGCCCGGCTTGAAGACGCCGAGCACCTCGCGCGAGGACACCACCGCGGACACCGGCAGCACGCCGCCGCCCAGCGCCTTGCCGAGCACGTACATGTCCGGCACCACACCCTCGTGCTCGCACGCGAACGTGCGGCCGGTGCGGCCCAGTCCGGACTGGATCTCGTCCGCGATGAACAGCACGTTCTGCTCGGTGCAGATGCGCCGCACCTCGGCGAGGTAGCCGGGCGGCGGCACGAGCACGCCCGCCTCGCCCTGGATCGGCTCCAGCAGCACCGCGACGATGTTCGGATCGGCCTCGACCACGTTGCGCAGCGTCTCGATGTCGCCGTACGGCAGCACCTCGAAGCCCGGGGTGTACGGGCCGAAGTGGCGGCGGGCCTCTTCATCCGTCGAGAAGCTGACGATGGTCGTCGTACGGCCGTGGAAGTTGTCGGTGCCGACGACGATCTTCGCCTTGCCGTCGGGGACGCCCTTGACCTCGTACCCCCATTTGCGCGCCGTCTTGACCGCGGTCTCCACGGCCTCCGCACCGGTGTTCATCGCCAGCACCATGTCCATGCCGCACAGCGCGGCCAGCTGCTCGCAGAACGGAGCGAACTGGTCGTTGTGGAACGCCCGGCTGGTCAGCGTGACCCGGTCGAGCTGCTTCTTGGCGGCATCGATCAGGCGCTGGTTGCGGTGCCCGAAGTTGAGCGCCGAGTAGCCCGCCAGCATGTCCAGATACCGGCGGCCTTCGACGTCGGTCATCCACGCGCCTTCGGCATGCGCGATGACGACGGGCAGCGGGTGGTAATTGTGTGCGCTGTACGTGTCGGCGAGCGCGATCAGTTCCTGGTCGTGCTTGATCATGACGTCCTTCCGCCCGACATCGAGTGATTCCGGAAATTCCGGACTCCTACCGATTGTCGCGCAGTTCGAGCACGCAACTGCGGACGCCGACCCCGAAACCGGCAAAGCGCGACATGTCCAGCGCCACCGTGCGGAAGCCGTGCCGCGCCAACTGCAGTGCCAGTCCCGGCGCGCGATCGGTGAGCACCACTGTGCGGCCGTCGCAGATCGCGTCGAGGCCGCCGACCAGCGCGTCGGCCTCGCCGACCGGGATCCGCTCCGGGAAGAGCCGGGCGAGCCGCTCGCGCGCGGTGACCGAGAAGGCCCCCGGGTGGTACGCGATGGTCCGGTCGGTCAGCACGGCTATCGCGCTGCCGAGCCGGGTGAACCGCGGATCGGTGAGCTCCAGCGGCACGATCGGCAGGCCCAGGAACTCGCCTGCCTCCACGTGCGCGTGCAGCTCGGTGTGCGGTCCGGAAGCGGCGAGCAGATGCCGACCGGCCGGCACCAGGTCGATCTCGCCCTCGTGCGCGAAGACCGGCTCCAGCCGGGTCCGGAAGCCGCGTTCGGCGAACCAGCGCAGGTACGCCGGAGCCTCCGGCTGCCGCGCGGTGCTGCGGAACCGGGCGCCGAGCACCCGGCCGTCCACCACCGTCGCGGCATGCGCCGCGAACACCATGCCCGGCAGTCCGCTGCGCGGCGGGATCAGGCTCACCCGGTGGCCGAGCCGCAGCAGCGTCTCGCGCAGCCGCTCCCACTGCTCCAGCGCCGCGTCCGCCCCCGGGCGCGCAACAGCACCCGCTGCAGCGCCCGCTTCGGTGGACGCCGCCGGCCCGGCGCCGTCTGGCAGGCCCGCCGGCAGCGGGTGCAGCGGATACGGGAAGCCGGACGCCGCATCCGCGCCGATCGTCCCGGGACCGCCCAGGTGCGTGGGCGGGCACATCACGTAGTGCCGGACCGAGGCCCGGCGCCCGGTCGCCTCACGGCGGCGGCGCGGCCGCGGCAGCCGGACCTGGCCCCGGGACGCGCGGGGCGGTGCCGGAAGCCACAGCAATCCGGACCCGCCGCCGGGCGGGGGGAAGCTCAGGCGCACGCGATCTCCCCTTACTCGCGGACGGCAGCATGAATGCGGGGGCGCCCGGGATCTCCGGCGCCCGACGTCGATTTGCCGATGCGGCCGACTCGGATCGTCACCCTGGATGCCCGGCCCGCGACCCTGAGTGTCGGCCGAGGAAAGCCTAGGCCGCGGAGCCCAGGCCGGTAAATGCGCGAACGTTGCGCACCCGCGGGCTTTCGTTGCGGCTGCGCCGCGCCCCACGGCGCATCGTTGCGGCGCACGGGTGCGCCTTCGCGCCCCCCGCACGCCGCCGCACACCGGTTGCGGACCCGCTGCGGCGTGTACACACGTACCCGGGATGGAGTAGCGGCCGGAGCCTGCGAGAATGGCGGCATGGTCTCGACGGTCTCGACGCGCCCCCGTGTGCTGTCCGGCATCCAGCCCACCGCCGGCTCGTTCCACCTGGGCAATTACCTCGGCGCAGTGCGGCAGTACGTCGCGCTGCAGGAGGACAACGACGCCTTCTACATGGTCGTCGACCTGCACGCCATCACGGTGCCGCAGGACCCGGCCGAGCTGCGCGCCAACACCCGGGTGTCGGCGGCCCAGCTGCTCGCCGCCGGACTGGACCCGGACCGCTGCGCGCTGTTCGTGCAGAGCCACGTGCCGGAGCACGCCCAGCTGGGCTGGGTGATGAACTGCCTGACCGGGTTCGGCGAGGCCTCCCGCATGACGCAGTTCAAGGACAAGGCCGCCAAGCAGGGCAGCGACGCCGCGACCGTCGGCCTGTTCACCTACCCGATCCTGCAGGTCGCCGACATCCTGCTCTACCAGGCCAACGCGGTGCCGGTCGGCGAGGACCAGCGCCAGCACCTGGAGCTGACCCGCGACCTCGCGCAGCGCTTCAACACGCGCTTCGGCGCGACCTTCACGGTGCCCGAGGCGTACATCGTCAAGGAGACCGCCAAGATCGTCGACCTGCAGGACCCGGCGATCAAGATGAGCAAGTCGGCGTCCTCGCCCAAGGGCATCGTCAACCTGCTCGACCCGCCGAACCAGACCGCCAAGAAGATCAAGAGCGCGGTCACCGACACCGGCACCGAGGTGCGCTTCGACGAGAAGGAGAAGCCGGGCGTCAGCAACCTGCTGTCCATCCACTCGGCGATCTCCGGCGTGCCGGTCGCGGAGCTGGAGGAGCGGTTCGCCGGGCGCATGTACGGCGACTTCAAGAAGGAGGTGGCCGAGGTGCTGGTCGACTTCGTGACGCCCTTCCAGGAGCGCTTCCACCTCTACCACGACGACCCCGCCGAGCTGGACCGCACGCTCGCCAAGGGGGCCGCGAAGGCCCGCGAGGTGGCGTCCGAGACGCTGGCCCGGGCCTACGACCGGATCGGCCTGCTGCCGCCGGCCGGGGCCTGAGGCACGGGTAGCGGCAGGATCGGACGAACCATGCGCACCATCGGCGTCTCCCTCGCGATCCCCGAACCCTGGGGCGGGCAGCTCCAGGCCTGGCGGGCGAGCTTCGGCGACCCGCTGGCCCGGGCCATCCCCACGCATGTGACGCTCCTGCCGCCGACCGAGGTGGAGGACGCCTCGCTCGACGCGATCGAGGCGCACCTGCTCGGCGTCGCCGCGCGGGAGCGCGCGTTCCCGATGATCCTGCGCGGCACCGGGACGTTCCGGCCCACCTCGCCGGTGGTCTTCATCCAGGTGGCGCGCGGCATCCCGGACTGCGAGCGGCTGGAGCAGGCGGTGCGCTCCGGGCCCCTGCTGCGCGGGCTGCACTTCCCGTACCACCCGCACGTGACCGTGGCGCACCACCTGCCGGACCCGGTCCTGGACCGCGCGTTCGACAAGCTGTCCGGCTACGAGGCGAGCTTCGAGGTGCGCGGCTTCAGCCTGTACGAGCACGGCGACGACGAGGTCTGGCGCCCCCGACGGGCCTTCCCCTTCGGCGGCTGACCTGCGGTGACGCCGCGCGCGGGTGTGGATTCCCGGGAATCGGGCAAACGCTCAGGCGTGGCGATCAAGGACAAGCTGTACTCCATGCGCGGTATCGGCCGCACCATGCGTGCGTACGACCGGTACACCGAGCGGGACGGCAACTTCGGTTCCGCGGCGGTGACCTTCTACGGTTTCCTCTCGCTGTTCCCGCTGCTCGCCCTCGCGGCCGCCGTGGTGGCCGCTGCGCTCAGCCCGTCGCGCGTGCAGGAGATGCAGGACAAGATCTCCGAGAACGTCCCGGGCATCGCCGACCGGCTCAACCTGGGCGCGCTCGCCGACAACGCGGGCACCGTCGGCGTCATCGGCGGTGTGCTGCTGCTCATCTCGGGTCTCGGCTGGGTCGAGGCGCTGCGGCCGTCCATCCGCAAGATGTGGATCGCCGACGAGCCCAAGCCGGAGGGCTTCAAGGCGACCGTCTCGGCCAAGCTCAAGGACGTCGGGGTGCTGATCGGCCTCGGTCTGGCGATGGCCCTGACGGTCGGCGCGTCGGCCTTCGCCACCAGCGTGATCGGGCGGATCTCCGACTCGATCGGCCTTGAGGACCAGCCGGTCGGGCGGGTGCTGCTGCAGATCGCCGCGTTCGCGGTGGCGGTCTTCGCGGGCGTGGTGCTGTTCCTCTACCTGCTGGTCGGCATGCCGCGGCTGTCGATGCCGCGGCCTACCGCGCTCATCGGCGCGCTGATCGGCGCGATCGGGTTCGAGGTGCTCAAGTTCCTGGTCGCGGCCTACATTTCGGGGGTCGCGAGCAAGAGCATGTACGGCGCGTTCGGCGTGCCGGTCGCGCTGCTGCTGTGGATCTACTTCGTCACGCGCCTGCTCATCTTCTGCGCCGCCTGGCAGGCCACCGACAAGCGCGCCGAACACCTGCACGACGACGAGGGCCGGACCTCGGAGCAGTCCGCGAAGGCCGACGACGACGCCACCGTCGAGTGGCGGGCCACGGAGGCGCCGGACCGGACGCGTACCGCTCCCGGCGCCGCGGAGCGCGGCGCGGACGCCGATCCGGCCAAGCCTCCGCACACCGTGCGCAATTACGCCCTCGGCATGCTCGGCACCGCCGGGGCGGGCATGGCCCTCGAACGCTTCACCCGCCGCCCTCGCGGCACCACCTGACGCAGACCCCGCAACGCGAAGGAGCCGGACCGGCCTTGCGGCGGTCCGGCTCCTCTCGCTTGTGCGCCCCGGCTGTCCGCGGCGTCAGGGGAGTAGGTCGTCCTCGAAGTGCACCGTGCTCCGGGCCCAGCCGCGGCGCCGGACGAGGAACAACGTGGCGCCGCCGACCAAGAGCACCGCGGGGATGCCGAAGCCGGCCCACACCGCCCAGTCCACGCCCTCGTCGGATGCGGCGCCCGCCTTCGCGACCCCGGGGCCCGACGGCGTCTGGCCGGGCTTGGCGTCCGCGCCGGGCGCACCGCCGCCGGGCGACGCCTCGCCCGGGCTGCCGAGCGGGTCCACCAGGCGCCCGACCGGCTTGGCCGCGGCCGCCGTGCCGAAGCCCCAGTCCAGCAGCTGCTTGGTGAACTCGTAGGTCTTCCCCTTGCCTTCGACGTGCAGGATGCTCACCAGCAGCGTCCGGCCGTCGCGCGTCGCGGCACCCACGAAGGTGTTCTTGGCGTTGGTGGTGAAGCCGTTCTTGACCCCGATCATCCCGGGGTACGTGCCGAGCATCGTGTTGGTGTTGGAGATCGGGAAGGTCGTGTTGTCCTTGCCCGGGAACTTCGCCTCTTTGGTCGCCGCGTAGGTGCGGAAGTCGGCGTTCTTCAGCCCCTCGCGGGCGAACAGCGCGAGGTCGTACGCCGACGACACCTGGCCGGGTGCGTCGTACCCGTCCGGCGAGACCACATGGGTGTCGTTCGCCTGCAGCCCCTTGGCGCGCTCGTTCATCTGCGCGACGGTGGCGTCGATGCCGCCGTTCATGTGGCACAGCACCCGCACCGCGTCGTTGCCGGAGTGCAGGAACACGCCGTTCCACAGGTCCTCGACCTTGTAGGTCAGCTTCTCCTTTATCCCGACCGCACTGCTGCCCGCGCCCATGCCCAGCAGTTCCTCGTCGCCCACGGTGTGGGTCGCGTTGCGGTCGAGCTTGGGCAGCACGGTGTCCGCGAACAGCATCTTCAGCGTGCTGGCCGGGGCGAGCTTCCAGTGCGGGTTCTTGGCGGCCAGGATCTGCCCGGTGCCGGCGTCCGCGACGAGCCAGGAGTATGCCTCGACGACCGGCGGCGGAGGGGTCCCCGCGGGCAGGTCGGACTGGACGCCGGGCTGCGCCAGGCGGTCGCCGCCGAGCCCGGACATGTCGGTGGGAGGGGGCGGTTCGGGAGTGGTGGTGGCCGTCGGTGTCGGCGTGGCCCGGGGTGCCGCGGGAGCCGCTCCAGCCGAGGCCGGAGCTCCCCCGAGCACACCCGTGATCAGCACCGCACCGACGGCGGCGAAGCGCGTCGCCGGTCCAGACCTATATGACATGCAGATGAGAGTAACCGCGGCCCCCGCCTGCGGATGAGGGACGTACACGCCGCATACTGGACCCGGACGCGACTGTGACCGAACGGCCTAATCCCGGTCCGGTCCGCGTGCGCGAAAGCCCCCGAAGGAACAGGTACACCGCCATGCGGATCGGCCGCACGATCTCCCTCTTGCTCGTCCTGTTCGGCGTCTGGACCTGGATCCTCTGGCCGAACTTCCTCAAGAACATCTGGCGCGACGACCGCTCCTGGAACGACGGCCCGACCGCGTTCTTCCTGGTCCATCTCGCACTGACCGTCGTCTCCTTCGCGGCCGGCAACGCGATCGGCTGGCTCGGCGTCAAGGGCCTGCGCGCGGCCCGCCAAGGCGGCCCGAACCCGGCATGACCTGCCCTGTGACCGGCGGCGGGATCCCGCCCGGGCCGGAGCTGTTCACCCGCGAGTTCGTCGCCGACCCCTATCCGGCGTACGCGCACCTGCGCGCGCACGCCCCCGTGCACCGCACCACCCTGCCCAGCGGCGTCGAGGCCTGGCTGGTCACCCGGTACGCGGACGCCCGCCAGGCACTCGCCGACCAGCGGCTCAGCAAGGACCCGCGGCACTCCGAGGCAGCCTGGAAGCAGGGCAAGGTCGGGGTGCCCGGCGAGCAGCGCTCCGGCGTCGGCGCGCACCTGCTCAACCTCGACCCGCCGGACCACACCCGGCTGCGCCGCCTGGTCTCCAAGGCCTTCACGCCGCGCCGCGCGGAGGACTTCCGACCGCGCGTGCAGGAGCTGACCGACCGGTTCATCGACGGCTTCGCGGCGTCCGGCGAGGCCGACCTGATCCACGACTTCGCGTTCCCGCTGCCCATTTACGCGATCTGCGACCTGCTCGGGGTGCCCGAGGAGGACCAGGACGACTTCCGCACCTGGGCCGGGATGATGATCCGGCACGGCTCCGGGCCGCGCGGGGGAGTGGCCCGGGCGGTGCGGCACATGCGCACGTACCTGCGCGAGCTGATCCACCGCAAGCGCGGCGACCTCGGCGACGACCTGATCTCCGGCTTGATCCGGGCGAGCGACCACGGCGAGCACCTCACCGAGGACGAAGCCGCCGCGATGGCCTTCATCCTGCTGTTCGCCGGATTCGAGACCACGGTCAACCTCATCGGGAACGGCCTGCGCACCCTGCTGGCCCACCCCGGGGCCCGGGCCGCGCTGCAGCGCGAACCGGACGAGCGGATCGGCCCGGCGGTCGAGGAACTCCTGCGCTACGACGGTCCGGTCGAGTTGGCCACCTGGCGCTTCACGACCTGCGCTACGCCGATCGGGGGCGTCGTCATCCCCGCGGGCGAGCCCGTTCTGGTGGTTCTGGCGTCCGCAGACCGCGATGCAGAGCGGTTCGCCGAACCCGACAAACTGGATCTTTCGCGCGCCGACAACCCGCATCTCGCGTTCGGCCACGGCATCCACTACTGCATCGGTGCGCCGCTGGCCCGGCTCGAAGGCCAGATCGCCATCACGACACTCCTGCGCCGCCTGCCCGACCTCGAACTCGCCGATCCGGATGCCGAATTGCGCTGGCGCGGCGGCCTGATCATGCGCGGCCTGCAGCGCCTTCCGGTGCGCTTCACACCGGAACCGGCCGCAAAGCCCGGGCCGGAGCCGACACCGCCCGCCCCGGCGAAGTGACCGGTACGGGCCGCCGGATCCCCGAGATCCGGCGGGCCCGCACCACCCCCCACCCCGTTCCCCCGAACGCGACGCTTCCCCGGCGCCCCGCCCCCCGCCGGCACCTTGCGGCGCCGGAACTTTTCTACAGCGCGTGGCGGAACGCGCACAATGGATGACGGGAATATTTGCCCGCGAGGGGTGATTTGGCACCACGATTGCCGCGATAGGGTTTTCGCGTCGTCCGGGCAGGAAACGAACCACCGGAAGAAGCACCGGAAGTTCCCCCGGCCCGCCACTTCATGCAGGCCCGCCAGAAGGGGAATTGAACCGATGCCGCTTTCCCGCCCGGGTGTCGAATCCGGTACGCCGCAGCCCGTTTCGGACGGCTTGTACGACGAGGTGCTGCGCCGCAACCCCGGCGAGCCGGAATTCCACCAGGCGGTACGCGAGGTCCTGGAGTCGCTCGGCCCGATCCTCGCCGCCCGCCCCGACTTCGTGGACGCCCGCCTGCTGGAACGCATCTGCGAGCCGGAGCGCCAGGTCATGTTCCGGGTGCCGTGGACGGACGACGCGGGGCGGGTCCAGGTCAACCGCGGATTCCGGGTGGAGTTCAACAGCGCACTCGGCCCGTACAAGGGCGGACTGCGTTTCCACCCGTCCGTGAACCTGGGGATCGTCAAGTTCCTGGGCTTCGAACAGATTTTCAAGAATGCCCTCACCGGGCTGGGAATCGGCGGCGGGAAGGGCGGCAGCGACTTCGACCCGCGGGGCCGCTCGAATGCCGAGGTCATGCGTTTCTGCCAGTCGTTCATGACCGAGCTGTACCGGCACCTGGGCGAGCACACCGACGTCCCGGCCGGCGACATCGGGGTGGGCGGCCGCGAGATCGGCTACCTCTTCGGCCAGTACCGGCGCATCACCAACCGCTGGGAGGCCGGCGTGCTGACCGGCAAGGGCGCGGGCTGGGGCGGCTCGGCGGCCCGTCCCGAGGCCACCGGCTACGGCAACGTCATGTTCACCGCGGCGATGCTGGCGCAGCGCGGCGAGGAGCTGGCCGGGCAGCAGGTCGTCGTGTCCGGCTCGGGCAACGTGGCGATCTACTCCATCGAGAAGGCCCAGGCGCTCGGCGCGAACGTGCTGACCGCCTCGGACTCCGCCGGCTACGTCGTCGACGAGAAGGGCATCGACCTCGAACTCCTCAAGCAGATCAAGGAGATCGAGCGCGGCCGGATCGCCGACTACGCGGCCCGCCGGCCCTCCGCGCGCTACATCGAGGGCGGCAGCGTCTGGGACGTCCCGGCCGACGTGGCCCTGCCGTCCGCGACGCAGAACGAACTCGGCGCGGACGCCGCCCGGATCCTGGTGGGCAACGGCGTGAAAGCCGTCTCGGAAGGCGCCAACATGCCGACCACCCCCGACGCGGTGCGCATCTTCCAGGAGGCCGGCGTCGCCTTCGGCCCGGGCAAGGCGGCCAACGCGGGCGGGGTGGCCACCAGCGCACTGGAGATGCGCCAGAACGCCGGCCGCGAATCGTGGCCCTTCGCCACCGTCGAGGCCGAACTCGCGGGCATCATGCGGGACATCCACGACACCTGCTTCGCCACCGCGGAGCGCTACGGGCACCCGGGCGACTACGTCGTCGGCGCGAACATCGCCGGCTTCGAGCGCGTGGCCGAGGCCATGCTCGCGCAGGGCGTCATCTGACCGCACCCCTGCGACGCAGGCGGTGCCATGCGGCCCGGGACGGGCGTACCCTCCCGGGCCGCACGGCTGCGGATCACTTCTTCAGCACGGCCGCGAACGAGTCGGCCAGCACCTGGTACCCGGCCGGGTTCGCGTGGATGTCCTGCCGCGTGCACATGAACGTCAGTTGGCAGATCTTCGCCACGTTCAGCGGCACCTGCCCGACGCCGGGCAGCGGGACCAGCGGCGTATACGACCGGCTGGAGAACGCCCCGGCGACGTCGGCCACCCGGAAGTCCTTGACACGCAGGCTGCTGCCGATGATGCCGTTCAGCACCTCCTGCAGCACCGAGGTCAGGTACGCGAACTGCCGCCCCTGGTCACCGGCCAGCCATGCGGCGAGCGACGGGTTGTAGTACGTCATGCCGGCGAACTTCACCTGCGGACCGCCCGCGGCGCGCAGCCGCTTGAGGATGACCGGCAGGTTCTTGCCGACCGTGGACATCCCCTCCGCCACGCACGGGAAGTCCAGGCTCATGCCGCGCGCGCAGCGCTGCACGTCGTTCGCGCCGATGTCGATCGTCAGGACGCGCACCTTGCCGCGGTGCGCGCGCAGGAACTTCTCGGCGGCCGCGAGCTGGCTGCCCTCGGCGTACGTACAGCCCCCGCCCCCGTTGAGCAGGGTGGTCGTGGTGGCGCCGCTGCACCCCAGCTTGATGTGCTCGATTCCGGCGTCGCCCGCCTTGAGCGCGGTGTGCAGCCGGTCGGTGTAGCCCTGGTCGGTGTCGCCCTGGCCGGGCATGTAGCCCTTGGCCAATGAATCGCCGAGCGAGACGTAGTACGTCGCGCCGCTGCCGGCACCGGTGCCGGCCACCGCCGACGAAGCGCCGCCCGCAACAAGCAGGACGGCGCTGAGGAGTGCGGCGAGCAGCGTGCCTGGTCTGGTGCGCATGCCGTGATCCCTCCCGCTGGGACCGCCGATCGGCGGTCGCGTGCCGCCATATTGGGCGTGCCTGTGCAGTCGGCACCAGACGCGGCACCGAAATGGGGAGGGGAGAGCGGAAGCTCAGTGCGAGGACGCGTGGTTGTCGAACGGCGCGACGACCGAGCGCAGCAGCCCGGCGAGCGCCGCGCGCTGGCCGGAGTCGAGCCCGGCCAGGATGTCGCGTTCGTGTTCGAGGAGTTCGGCCATCGCCGCGTCCACCCGGTCGCGCCCGCGGTCGGTGAGCCGGACCAGCACGCCGCGCCGGTCGCCCGGATCGGGCAGCCGCTGCACGAGGTCCTTCGCGGCGAGCCGGTCGATGCGGTTGGTCATCGTGCCGGACGTCACCAGCGTCTGGGTGAGCAACTGTCCGGGGGAGAGCTGGTACGGCGCCCCCGCGCGGCGCAGTGCGGAGAGCACGTCGAACTCCCACGGCTCCAGGTCGCGGGCGGAGAAGGCGAGGCGGCGCGCACGGTCCAGGTGCCGGGCCAGCCGGGTGACCCGGCTGAGCACCTCAAGGGGCTCGACATCGAGGTCGGGGCGCTCGCGCTGCCACGCCTCGATCAGTCGGTCGACCTCGTCCTTCATGGGATCAGTCTAGCGAGTCTTTCGACGCCGAGCCTCTTGACGTCAAGACAAAAAGCGGCGGACCGCGTACTATCTTGATGTCAAGATAAATCGCCTGCCCCGGCACCGCCCCCGCCACCCAGGAGGAAGCCATGTGGGACCCCGGCCAGTACCTGCACTACGCCGACGAGCGGGCCCGCCCGTTCCACGAGCTCGTCGCCCGCATCCCGGTCGCGGCGCCGGCGCGCGTGTACGACCTGGGGTGCGGTCCGGGCAACGTCACCGCCGTCCTCTCCGACCGCTGGCCGGACGCGCACGTCACCGGACTCGACAACTCCGCCGAGATGGTCGAGGCGGCACGCGCCCATGAGCGTCCCGGGCGCCTCGGCTTCGCGCTCGCCGAACTCGCCGACTGGGCCCCCGCGGACACCCCCGACGTCATCGTCGCCAACGCCGCACTGCACTGGGTGCCCGGCCACGTGGCCAAGCTCGCCCGCTGGTGCGATGCACTCGCTCCGGGCGGGGCCTTCGCGGTCCAGGTGCCCGGCAACTTCGCCGAGCCGACGCACGTCCTGATCGGCGAACTGGCCGCCTCGGCCCGCTGGAAGGACCGGCTCGCCGACGTGCCGCTGCTGCGCTCCGAGGTGACCTCCGCGGACCAGTACCTGGAGGCGCTGGCCCGGCCCGGCTTCCGGGTCGACGCCTGGGAGACCACGTACCGGCACGTCCTGCACGGCCCGGACCCGGTCCTGGAGTGGACCAAGGGCACCGCGCTCCGGCCGGTGCTCGACGCGCTGGAGCCGGGCGAGCAGTGCGAGTTCCTCGCCCGGTACGGCGCGCTGCTGGCCGAGGCCTACCCGGCGCGGCCGTACGGCACGGTGCTGCCGTTCCGCCGCATCTTCGCGGTCGCGGTACGCGACGCCTGACCGCACCGCCCCCCGACCTGACCCCGACCCGCCCCGAACGACCCGATCCGGCCGAAGAGAGATCCGATGCTGCGCTCGCTCGACCACGTGCAACTCGCCATCCCGTCCGGCGCCGAGGACCTGCTGCGCGCCTTCTACACCGGGCCGCTGGGCATGGCCGAAGTGCCCAAGCCGCCCGCCCTCGCGGTCCGCGGCGGCTGCTGGTTCACCGCGGGCGCGGTGCAGCTCCACCTCGGCGTGGACCCCGACTTCCACCCGGCCGGGAAGGCGCATCCCGCGTTCGTCGTCGACGACCTGGACGTACTGGCCGAGCGGCTCGCCGCGGCGGGCGCCCCGGTGCGGTGGAGCGACGAGATCCCGGGCGTCCGCCGCTTCCACACCGAGGACCCGGTCGGCAACCGCCTCGAGCTCATCGCCGCGCACTGACGTCCCACGCCCGACGTTGCGCATTTAAAGGCCTGGCCGGGGCCCGCGCGGCAAGAGGAGGATGCGCCCATGGACCGCATCCACAACGCCGCGGCTTCACTGCGCGGCCTCGCCCTCGGAGACGCCTTCGGACAGCGCTGGTTCTTCCGGAAGGGGGCGGAACGCGTCGACGCACTCGTGCACCGCACCACCCCCGAGGAGAGCCCCTGGAACTGGACCGACGACACCGCCATGGCGCTGTCCGTCGTCCGCATCCTGCACCTGCACGGACACATCGACCAGGACGCTCTCGCCGACCACTTCGCGCACACGTACATGGCCGACCCGTACCGCGGCTACGGCGGGTCGATGCACGGTGTGCTGCGCGCGATCCACGCGGGCGAGGACTGGCGCGACGTCACGCAGGCGCAGTTCGAGGGCATGGGCTCGTGGGGCAACGGCTCCGCGATGCGGGTCGCGCCGCTGGGCGCGTGGTTCGCCGGCGACCTCGACCTCGTGGCCGAGCAGGCCGCGCTCAGCGCGGAGGCCAGCCATGCGCATCCGGAGGCCGCCGCGGGTGCGGTGGCGGTCGCCGTCGCGGCCGCGCTGATGGCCGCCGGACGGGACGAACCGGCGACCGCCCCCGAGGCGTTCCTCGGCGCGGTCGCGGACCGGACGCCCTACAGCGAGGTGCGCGGCGGCCTGCGCAAGGCCGCCTCGTTCGGCGAGATGACCACCTGGCGGCACGCCGCCGAGGTGCTCGGCACCGGCCGGCGCATGTCGTGCCCGGACACCGTGCCGTTCGCGCTGTGGTCCGCGGCCCGCCACCAGGACGACCTCGTCGAGGCGCTGTGGACAACGGCGTTCGGCCTGGGCGAC
Source organism: Yinghuangia soli (assembly GCF_021502675.1). GTDB lineage: Bacteria > Actinomycetota > Actinomycetes > Streptomycetales > Streptomycetaceae > Yinghuangia > Yinghuangia soli. Next base: position 36,543 of record NZ_JAKFHA010000014.1, on the reverse strand, counting down.
GTGGACACCACCTGCGCCATCACCGGCGGCGTGGTGGCCGCCCGCACCGGCCTCGGCGGCGTCCCCGATGCGTGGCTGGCCGCGGCCGAGCCGGTCCCCGACTGGGTGGACACCGGCAGCCTCGTCGGCTGACCGCCCGCAGACGGCCGCCGCGGCGGCTCCCCCCCCTCACACGGCTTGGGCCCCCCCCGTGCCCGGGGGGGGCCGAAGCCGTAGGTGCGCTGCCGCCACAGGCGGGTCCGCGGTGAGCCCCCTGCACGAGTGCTCAGACCGCGGGTTTGCCGTGCTTCCCGGGATCCGCCCCCGGGACGTCGGCGATGCCGCGCCCGTCGGTGCGGTCGTACTTGCGCCGGGTCACCAGGCGCGGGTTCTGCTCCAGCCCGGACAGCCCGTTCCAGGCCAGGTTCACCAGGTGCGCGGCCACTTCCGACTTGGCCGGCGAGCGCACGTCCAGCCACCACTGGCCGGTGAGCGCGACCATGCCGACGAGCATCTGCGCGTACATCGGGGCGAACTTGGGGTCGTAGCCGCGCGAGGCGAACTCCAGGCCCAGGATGTGCTCGACCTGCGAGGCGATGTCGCTGATCAGCGAGGCGAAGGTGCCGGTGGACTGGGCCACCGGCGAGTCCCGCACCAGGATCTGGAAGCCGTCGGTGGAGTGCTCGATGTAGTCGAGCAGGCCGAAAGCGGCCTGCTCCAACAACTCCCGCGGGTGGCCGCCGGTCAGCGCACTGGTCACCCCGTCCAGCAGGATGCGCATCTCGCGGTCCACGACCACCGCGTAGAGGCCTTCCTTGCCGCCGAAGTGCTCGTACACCACCGGCTTGGAGACGCCCGCCTTGGCGGCGATCTCCTCCACGCTCGTCGCGTCGAACCCGCGCTCCGCGAACAGGGTGCGACCGATGTCGATCAGCTGCTCGCGCCGTTCCTTGCCGGTCATGCGCACACGACCGCCGCCGCGCGGGGCCCCGCCGCGTCTGCTGCTTTCGGTCATCGCCCCATCATGCCGCGCGCCGCGACTCGATCCGCGCACGGTCCGGCCAACGCACATCCGAAACCCAGCCCAATTTCTCCATGATGCGGATGATCCGGGCACTGGAGTCGATCTGCCCGCGCAGCACGCCGTGCCGGGCCGCGGTCTGGTCGGCGTGGTGCAGGTTGTGCCACGACTCGCCCATCGACGGGATGGCCAGCCACCACACGTTGCCGGACTTGTCGCGGGACCGGAAAGGCTGGTTGCCCACCGCGTGGCAGATCGAATTGATCGACCACGTGACGTGGTGCAGCAGGCCGACCCGGACCAGGCCGGCCCAGAAGAACGCGGTGACCGCGCCCTGCCAGGACCACGTGATCAGACCGCCGGCCAGCGCGGGGAACAGCAGCGAGACGGCCACCCAGAACGGGAACTGGCGCGAGACGCGGACCATGTCGTCGTCCTTGAGCAGGTCCGGCGCGTACTTGTCCTGCGGCGTCTGCTCGACGTCGAAGAGCCAGCCCATGTGCGCCCACCACATGCCCTTGGACAGCGCGCGCACGCCGCTGCCGTACTTCCACGGCGAGTGCGGGTCGCCCTCCTGGTCGGAGAACTTGTGGTGCTTGCGGTGGTCCGCGACCCAGCGGACCAGCGGGCCCTGCACGGCCATGTTCCCGGCGATCGCCAGCGCGATGCGCACCTTGCGGCCGGCCTTGAACGAGCCGTGCGTGAAGTAGCGGTGGAACCCGATGGTGATGCCGTGCCCGGTGATCCCGTACATGACGAACATGAGGGCCACGTCGACCCACGTCAGGCCCCAGCCCCACATCGCCGGGACCGCGGCGATCAGCGCGAGGAACGGGATCCCGATGAACAGCGCGAGGGCCACTTGTTCGGCCCAGTTCTTCTGCTCCCCGCCCAGCGTGCCCCTTATCGGGGCCGGCGTCGGGGTCTCGGTTTCGAGCACGGCGGTGCCGGACGGAGGTGTCATGGAGTTCCCTCGCACGTCGGAGGACGGGGGTCGGCGGGCAAGTCGGCTGGCGACAGGCGGCGGGGACGCGGGCCGGAGCCCGGGGCAGCCGGACATACGGATGCGTAACCTACGGGTCCGTAGGTTCGTCGTCAGTATTGCATCAGGTGTGCCGAATGTGAGGAGTCCCGGCGTCAACCGGATTTCCTGCGCCGCGACGCGCGGCGGCCCGCCTATATGCCCGGGCATCCGGGGGCGGCGAACTGGCATAGTAGGAGCCGACGTCGGCAGGCCCTCCGGAACAGCGGTGCGGGCTGCCTGGCGCAGCGATCCGCTGTGGTGTAATTGGCAGCACTGGGGCCTTTGGAGCCCTATGTCCAGGTTCGAGTCCTGGCAGCGGAGCCATCGTCCGCCGACCGGCCGCCCCTCGGGGCCGGCAATCCGGTCGGCTCTCCCGGGTGGCGGCCCCTCGGGGGCGCACCGGTATCCTCGTGAGTGTCCGGTCTTTCCGGTGTGTTCGCGCTGCCGTCGGCACGCCGTTACCGGGCGGTCCCCCCGCAAGTAGAGCCGAGGAGCCACCTGCGTGAGCCCCGTCCGCCCCGCTGCCGTTGTCGTACTCGCTGCGGGTGAGGGCACCCGCATGAAGTCCGCGACCACCCCCAAGGTGCTGCACGCCCTCGCCGGGCGGAGCCTCGTGGGGCATGTGGTCGAGGCCGCCCGCCGGCTCGATCCCGAGGAACTCGCCGTGGTCGTCGGCCACGGCCGCGACCAGGTCGTCGCGTACCTCGCCGAGATCGACCCGCAGGCCGTCACCGTCGTCCAGGAGCAGCAGAACGGCACCGGGCACGCGGTCCGGGTCGCCGTCGACGCACTCGCGGACCAGGGCCGCGAACCGTCCGGCACGGTCCTCGTGGTCTGCGGGGACACCCCGCTGCTGACCACCGAGACGCTCGCCGCGCTGGTCGACACGCACCAGAACGAAGGCAACGCGGTCACCGTGCTGTCCGCGATCGTGCCCGACCCCACCGGCTACGGCCGCATCGTCCGGGTCTCCGGCGACAACGCGGTCAGCGGCATCGTCGAGCACAAGGACGCCAACGAGGCGCAGCGCGCCATCACCGAGATCAACTCGGGCGTGTACGCCTTCGACGGCAAGCTGCTGCGCGAGGCGCTCGGCGGCCTGACCACCGACAACAGCCAGGGCGAGGAGTACCTCACCGACACCCTGACGCTGCTGCGCGAGGCCGGGCACCGGGTCGGCGCGGTCGCCGCCGCCGACCACCGCGAGATCCTCGGCATCAACGACCGCGTGCAGCTGGCCGAGGCGCGCCGCCTGTTCAACCAGCGCATCGTCGAGGGCTGGATGCGCGCCGGGGTCACCGTGGTCGACCCGGCGACCACCTGGATCGACGTCGACGCGGTCCTGGAGGCCGACGCCGAGCTGCTGCCGAACACCCAGCTGCACGGCCGGACGTTCGTCGCGGCCGGCGCCGAGGTGGGCCCGAACTGCACGCTGCGTGACACCCGCGTCGAGGCGGGTGCGCACGTGACGAACGCGACGTGCGACCGCGCGGTGATCGGTCCGCAGGCCACCGTCGGGCCGTACACCTACCTGCGCCCGGGCACCGTACTGGCCGCCAAGGCCAAGGCCGGCGGCTTCGTCGAGATGAAGAACGCGCAGGTCGGCGAGGGTTCCAAGGTCCCGCACCTGTCGTACGTCGGCGATGCCACCATCGGTGCGGGCGCGAATATCGGTGCCGCTACGATTTTCGTGAACTACGACGGTGTGGCGAAACACCACACGGTCGTCGGCGACCATGTACGTGTGGGCAGCGATTCGATGCTGGTGGCACCGCTCACTATCGGTGACGGTGCCTACACGGCGGCCGGATCGGTGGTCACCGAGGATGTCCCGCCCGGTGCGATGGCGGTGGCCCGAGGACGCCAGCGCAACATCACCGGTTGGGTGGCCCGTCGGCGGGCGGGTTCCCCCGCGGCTGCAGCCGCGGAAGCGGCGCAGCAGAGCGCCGCGGAGCAGGGCGCGGCCGGGGGCGTGCAGGACACGGCAGGGCCGATCGCCGGCCAGGTCGAGGCGAGCAACAAGGAGACGGATCAGTGACCGGGATCAAGCTGGCGCCCGAGCGCAAGCTCATGCTTTTCAGTGGCAGGGCCCACCCCGAGCTGGCAAAGGAAGTGGCGAACGAGCTGGGCGCCACTCTCGTTCCGACCAAGGCGTTCGACTTCGCCAACGGCGAGATCTACGTGCGCTTCGAGGAGTCCGTCCGCGGCTCCGACGCGTTCGTGATCCAGAGCCACGCGGCGCCGATCAACACGTGGATCATGGAACAGCTGATCATGATCGATGCGCTCAAGCGGGCCTCCGCGAAGCGCATCACCGTGATCATCCCGTTCTACGGCTACGCCCGGCAGGACAAGAAGCACCGCGGCCGCGAGCCGATCTCGGCGCGCCTGATGGCCGACCTGTTCAAGACCGCGGGCGCCGACCGCCTCATGTGCGTGGACCTGCACACCTCGCAGATCCAGGGCTTCTTCGACGGCCCGGTCGACCACCTGTTCGCGCTGCCGCTGCTGGCCGACCACGTGGGCAACCGGGTGGACCGCGAGCGCCTGACCGTGGTGTCGCCGGACGCCGGCCGGGTGCGCGTGGCCGACCAGTGGACCGACCGCCTGGGCGCCCCGCTGGCCATCATCCACAAGCGCCGCGACCCGAACGTCGCCAACGAGGTCTCGGTCCACGAGGTCGTCGGCGAGGTCAAGGGCCGCACCTGCGTGCTGGTCGACGACATGATCGACACCGGCGGCACGATCTGCGCGGCCGCCGAGGCGCTGTTCGCCAACGGTGCCGCGGACGTCATCGTGGCGGCCACCCACGCGGTGCTGTCCGGCCCCGCGGTGGACCGCCTGAAGAACTCGCGCATCAGCGAGGTCATCGTCACCAACTCGCTGCCGATCCCGCAGGAGCGGCAGTTCGACAAGCTGACCACCCTGTCCATCGCCCCGACGCTCGCGCGCGCGATCACCGAGGTGTTCGAGGACGGTTCGGTCACCAGCCTGTTCGAGGGCCACGGCTGAGCCGACCGGCCCGGCTCGGTCACCTGAGCGAACTATGGGGCGCCGCCTGGTCGTACGACCGGGCGGCGCCCCTTGTTCGTGTCCCGGCCCCGGGTCGGCGGACGGCTTGCCGGGGGCCGTCCGGGGTACCCGATTTCAGGGTCGCGCGATGTTGCGGGTAGGCTTACGGGGTTGCCCGGCGAGGGATGCGAGATCTGCTCCGTGATCGACGCGGTAGCTGACGGCTTGCACGCTCCTCTCGGGTGCAGGGAACCCGGTGCCACTCGGGCACCACGGGGTCCGATCGAGTTCGTCCGCTCCCCAGCGTCGCTCCGGTCGGGCTTCATCCATGGGGATCCCACCCCGCACATCCGCCACCGCGTCGTTTTCGAGGAGTACCCGTCGTGTCCGAGGTCCGTATCGCCGCCGAGTCGCGTTCCGAATTCGGCAAGGGCGCCGCGCGGCGTGCGCGTCGCGAGGGCAAGGTTCCCGCCGTCCTCTACGGTCACGGCACCGCTCCCGTGCACCTGTCGCTGCCGGGCCACGACCTGATGCTCGCGCTCAAGACCCCGAACGTCCTGCTGTCCCTCGAGGTCGACGGCAAGAAGGAGCTCGCGCTCCCCAAGGACGTGCAGCGCCACCCGATCAAGCGCCACCTCGAGCACGTCGACCTGATCCTGGTCAAGCGCGGCGAGAAGGTCACCGTCGACGTCCCGGTCGTCCCGACCGGCACCGTCGCCCCGGGCGGCCTGCTCGAGACCGTCCTGGTCGCGCTGCCGATCGAGGCCGAGGCCACCCACCTCCCCGAGACCATCGAGGTCTCGGTCGAGGGCCTGGAGGCCGGCCAGTCCGTCAAGGCCGAGGACATCAAGCTGCCCGCCGGCTCGACCCTCGCGGTCGACGGCGACACCGTCGTCCTGCACGTCATGGTCCCGGCTGCCGCCGAGGCCGAGGCGAACGAGGACGAGGCCGCCGAGGAGCCCGCCGAGGTCGCCGCCGAGGCCTGAGCCTCGCGGTAGCGGAACACACGAACACACGGGGAACCGAACATGGTTGCGTCGCAGGCCCACGTCGGCCCGGACTCCGGTCCGTGGCTGGTCGTGGGCCTCGGCAATCCCGGACCCGAGTACGCCGGCAACCGGCACAACATCGGGTTCATGGTCGCCGACCTGCTCGCCGACCGCATGGGCGGCCGGTTCAAGGCCCACAAGTCGCGCTCCCAGGTGGTGGAGGGCCGGCTTTCCGGGCTGCGGGTCGTGCTGGCGAAGCCGATGACGTACATGAACCTGTCGGGCGGTCCGGTCACCGCGCTGCGCGACTTCTACAAGGTGCCGCTCGACCGCATCGTGGTGGTGCACGACGAGTTGGACATCGACTTCGCGGTGCTGCGCCTCAAGCGCGGCGGCGGCGACAACGGCCACAACGGCCTGAAGTCGCTCACCAAGGCGATGGGCCCGGACTACTTCCGGGTGCGTTTCGGCATCGGCCGCCCGCCCGGGCGCATGGACGTCGCGGACTTCGTGCTCAAGGACTTCTCGTCCACCGAGCGCAAGGGCCTGGACGTCGAGGTCGACCGCGCCGCGGACGCCGTCGAATCGCTCATGGGCGAGGGCCTGGAGGCCGCGCAGGGGCGCTACAACTCCTGACCGCGCCGAGTGCCGCCCTGCCGGGCTGCTCGGCTGCTGCACGGGTACGGCCCCGGACCGGAGACGGTCCGGGGCCGTCGTGCGTCCCGGGGCCCGCCGGTGCCGCACGCTGCCGCGTGGTGCCGAACGGGTGCTCAGGCGCAGGTCACCACGTGCCGTCCTCGCGGATCCGGGCCGGCGCGGTGCCGAGGATGAGCGTGGTGAGCCCGGCGTCGACGCCGTCGCCGAGGAACCACTCGCCGGTGTGGTCGATCCCGAACACCCGGCCGGACGGGTCGATGGCCAGATAGCCGACCCCGTCGTCCTCCTCGCCCAGCGGGCACAGGTTGGTGCCGATACTGCGGCCCACGTCGGCCAGGGTGCGGGTGAGGTGCAGGCCGGTGGTCGGGTCGATGCGGAACGGCCGCCGGGCCACTGCGGCGCCCGGTCCCTCCACCGCGATGCGCAGCCCGCCGAACTCCGACCAGGCCTCCAGTGCGGCCGGGAACACGCTGTGCCGGTGCCCGTCCGGCGACGTGTGGTCGGAGACCTCCTTGGCCCAGGACTCCGCCTGTTCGAGCCGCCGGCGGCCGACCCGCCAGCCGGCCCGGCCGAGTTCGTACACCACCTCGGTGGGGAATCGCGACACGCCCGGTTCAGCCTTCCGTCGCCGTCACGCCGAAGTGCTCGAGGAGCGCGGCACACGAGCGGCACGGGAGCTGCGGGCTCCCGTGCAGCGGATCGCCTTCTTCGCGGATGCGCCGCAGCGTGATGCGCGCGCCTTTGAGCGAGCGCCGGGCATCGGACAGCGTGAAGGGCTTCTTCGCGGCGCGGCCTTTGCGGTCTTCCTCGGTCTCGGCCAGATGCGCGGACACCAACTCGACTTCGGGGCACCGCCCGGCCCAGCGCTCGCGCGCGTCGGCCGGCAGCGCGGCCAGGAAGTCGCGCACCAGCGGGTGCGCCGGCGGCGGGGCATCTCCCTTGCCACCGGCCCGAGTCCGTACCTTCTTGCCGACGAACAGCGCGGCCGCGACGGCGGGCAGGATGCTGTCGCGCGGCACGGGTACTGCGAGCAGAGGGGGATGGGCCGTGTTCTCCTGCGGTGCCCGGCTGGTCGTCGGGTGAGGCGGGGGCACGGTGCTTCCCTTTCTGTGGCGCTGTGCGTCGGCTGTGCGTCGGTGCTCGCGGCCCGGTGGCCGGGACGCCGTGTTCGGCATCGGTGTTCCACGGGCGTTCACGCCCTGGTCACAGAGTGCCAAATGGAAGGCCGTGCCACACAATCAGGGTCACCCAACGTGTGCACCGACACAGTCGCGGGCGGGTCGGAAGGCAGCTCATTGCACCGGTCGCCCCGATTTTTCGCCGGTTGGGCAGTCTGAGCGGCGTACGGGCGCTAGCGTCGGGGTGGCGGTCCGCAATCGGTACAGCGGCGCCCGGGGTGGGGGGTCCATGCCGGGAGCGCTGCGGGGCGCAGTCGGCCGCGTTCGGCGCGGGTGGGGATGCCGCAGGCCAGGGGGGCGTGCGGCAGGGGGAGCCGAGGAGTTGACGTTTCGTCATGTCATCCGTGGGGTTGGCGGTGATCGGCGCCGGTTACTGGGGGCCGAACCTGGTGCGCAATGCGCAGGCCACACCGGGCCTGCGCGTCGAGTCGCTGTGCGACCTCGACGAGGAGCGGGCCCGCGCGGTCCTGGGCGCGTACAGCACGGTCCGGGTGACCACCTCGTACGAGGAGGTCCTGAAGGACGACGCGGTGCAGGCGGTCGCCATCGCGACCCCCGCCGCGACGCACTTCGAACTCGTGCGCGCCGCGCTGGAGTCCGGCAAGCACGTGCTGGTCGAGAAGCCCATCACGTCGTCGCGTGCGGACGCCGTCAAGCTGGTCGAGCTGGCCGAGCGCAGCGGCCTCACGCTGATGTGCGACCATACCTTCTGCTACATGCCGGTGGTACGCCGCATCCAGGAGATGATCCACGGCGGCGAACTGGGCGACATCCAGTTCTTCGACTCGGTGCGCATCAACCTCGGGCTGGTGCAGCCGGACGTCGACGTGCTGTGGGACCTCGCCCCGCACGACCTGTCCATCCTGGACTTCATCCTGCCGCCCGGGGTGCACCCGATCTCGGTGTCCGCGCAGGGCGCCGACCCGATAGGCACCGGCCGGGCCTGCCTCGCGTACCTGGTGCTGCGGCTCAACACCGGGGCCATGGCGCACGTGCACGTGAACTGGCTGTCGCCGACCAAGGTGCGCACCACGATCATCGGCGGCTCGCGCAAGACGCTGGTGTGGGACGACACGAACCCGGCGGCCCGCCTGCACGTCTACGACAAGGGCATCGACCTTGCCGAGGACGCCGCGATGGGCCGCGAGGACCGGCACCGCAAGCTGATCTCGTACCGGACCGGCGACGTCGTCGCGCCCGCGCTGCCGGAGACCGAGGCGCTGCGCGGGGTGATGGCCGAGTTCGCCGCGGCGATCGCGGAGTCGCGGCCCGCGCTGACCGACGGGCGGTCCGGGCTGCGGGTGTTGGAGCTGCTGGAGGCCGCGTCGCGCAGCCTGGAGACCGGAGGCCTCGCGGTCCCGGTCGGTCCGGGCGTCCCGGCGGCGCGTTCGGTTGCGGCGTCCGGCGCAGGGCCGGCGTCCGGACGAGAGGGTTGAGCGACCTATGAGCACGGCTCCGGAGTCTCCGGAAAACCCGTCCGGCGGCCCCGCGGTCGCCCTGGCCGGCACCAAGTGCCTGGTCACCGGCGGTGCGGGGACCATCGGTTCGGCGATCGTGGACCAGCTGCTGGCGGCCGGGGCGCGCGAGGTGGTCGTGCTGGACGACCTCACGCGCGGCCGCCGCGAGAACCTGGCCGCGGCACTCGACCCGGCCCAGGGCGGCCGCTGCCGGCTGGTCGAGGGCGACATCCGCGACCGGGCGCTGCTGGCCGAACTGATGCCCGGCACCGACGTGGTGTTCCACCTGGCCGCGATCCGCATCACGCAGTGCGTGGAGGACCCGCGGCTGGCCCTCGAAGTGCTGGTGGACGGCACGTTCGACGTACTGGAGGCGGCGCAGCGCGCCGGGGTGCGCAAGATCGTGGCCTCGTCGTCGGCATCCGTCTACGGGCTGGCCGAGGAGTTCCCGACCACCGAGCAGCACCACCCGTACGACAACGACACCATCTACGGTGCCGCGAAGCTCTTCAACGAGGGCCTGCTGCGCAGCTTCCGGGCGATGTACGGCATCGACTACGTGGCGCTGCGCTACTTCAACGTGTACGGCCCGCGCATGGACATCCACGGCCTCTACACCGAGGTGCTGATCCGCTGGATGGACCGGATCGGCGAGGGCAAGCCCCCGCTGATCTTCGGCGACGGCCTGCAGACCATGGACTTCGTCTTCACCGAGGACATCGCCCGCGCCAACCTGCTGGCCGCCGCTGCCCCGGTGACCGGCGAGGTCTACAACATCGCGTGCGGGGTGGAGACCTCGCTCAAGGAGCTGGCCGAGGGCCTGCTGGGCGCCATGGACTCCGACCTGGACGTCGAGCACGGCCCGGAGCGTGCCGTCAACGGCGTGACGCGGCGGCTCGCGGACACCTCCAAGGCCGAACGCGACCTGGGTTTCCGGGCCGAGATCGGCCTGGACGAGGGGCTGCGCAAGCTCGTCGCATGGTGGTCGGACAGCAAGTGAACCGTCTGTGGGGGGAGTCCAAGTGGTGGTTCGGTGGGGGGACAAGTGACTGAGCGCATACCCGTCATGAAGCCGTGGTTCGGGCCCGAGGAGGCGGAGGCCGCGGCTGCGGCGGTCGCCTCCGGGTGGGTCGCGCAGGGGCCGCGCGTGGCGGAGTTCGAGGCGGCGTTCGCGGCGCGCATCGGGGTCGCGGACGCGGTCGCGGTGTCGTCCTGCACGACCGCGCTGCATCTGGCGCTGATCGGTGCCGGGGTCGGGCCGGGCGACGAAGTGGTGGTGCCGTCCTTCTCGTTCATCGCGACCGCGAACGCGGTCCGGTACGTGGGGGCCCGGCCGGTGTTCGCGGACGTGGACGCCGCGACCGGCAACCTGACCGCGGAGACGGTCGACGCGGTGCGGACCGCGGCGACGCGCGCGGTCGTCCTGGTCGACCAGGGCGGTGTGCCCGCCGACCTGGACGCGGTGCGGGAGCTGTGCGATCCGCTGGGCATCGTGGTGGTCGAGGACGCGGCGTGCGGGGCGGGTTCGCTGCTGCGCGGCCGCCCGGTGGGTGCGGGGGCGGCGTTCGCGACGTACTCGTTCCATCCGCGGAAGCTGCTCACCTGCGGCGAGGGCGGCATGGTGACGGTCGACCGGCCCGAGGTCGGGGCCCGGTTGCGGCGGCTGCGCGAGCACGGCATGAGCGTCAGTGCGGCGGACCGGGATGCGGCGGACCGCGGGGGAGCGGCACCGGTCATCGAGACGTACGACGAGCTGGGCTTCAACTACCGGATGACCGACGTGCAGGCCGCGATCGCGCTGGTGCAGCTCGGCCGGCTCGACGCCATGGTCGCGCGGCGGCGTGAACTGGCCGCCCGCTACCGCACGTTGCTGGCCGGGGTGGCGGGCCTGCGGCTGGTCGGCGATCCGGCGTACGGCGAGACGAACTTCCAGGCGTGCTGGGTGCTCCTCGACGAGGACTTCCCGTACGGGCGCGACGAGTTGCTCGGGAAGCTGTCGGCGGCCGGGATCTCCGGGCGCCGCGGCATCATGGCGGCGCATCTGGAACCGGCGTACGCGGACACCAAGCACGTCCCGCTGCCGGTCACCGAGCGGCTCACCCGCGACTCGCTGATCCTGCCGCTGTTCCACGAGATGACCGAGGCGCAGCAGGACCGCGTGGTGGCGGAACTGGTCGCTGCAGCAGGGGGACCGGCGGCGGGTACCGCGGCCGCGATGGCGGAGGCGGGCGCGTGAGCAACGTTCCATTGGTCGACCTGCTGGCCGGGCACGCCGAAGTGGCGGCCGAGGTCGAGGAGGGATTCGCCCGGGTGCTGGCCACCGGGGCGTTCATCAAGGGCCCCGATGTCGGCGCCTTCGAGCAGGAGTTCGCCGTGTTCAGCGGTGTCGCGCACTGCATCGGGGTGGCGAACGGCACGGACGCGCTGGAGCTGATGCTGCGCGCCGACGAGATGCCCGCGGGTGCCGGGGTGCTGATGCCCGCGAACACGTTCGTGGCGTCCGCCGAGGCGGTCGTGCGGGCGGGCGGCCGCCCGGTGTTCGCGGACGTGGACGACGAGTACCTGCTGCTCGACCCGGCTGCGGCCGCTTCGGCGGCGGGCGGTTCGGACGTGTGGGGCCTGCTCCCGGTGCACCTGAACGGCCAGCTGGCGCCGATGGCCGCCCTGGCCGCGGCGGCCGAGGAGCACGGGCTGCGCCTCTTCGAGGACGCCGCGCAGTGCCAGGGCGCCACCCAGGTCGGCCGCGGTGCGGGCTCGTGGGGCCGGGCCGCGGGCACCAGCTTCTACCCGGGCAAGAACCTCGGCGCGTACGGCGATGCCGGGGCGGTCCTCACGGACGATGCCGGGCTGGACGCGGCGATCCGCGAACTGGGCGACCACGGCTCGTCCCGCAAGTACGTGCACGACCGGCTCGGCTTCAACTCGCGTCTGGACACCCTGCAGGCCGTGGTGCTGCGCGCCAAGCTGCGGCGCCTTGCGGACTGGAACACCGCCCGCCGGGCCGCCGCGGCCCGCTACGACGCGCTGCTCGCCGACGTGGACGGTGTGCGGCTGCCGCGTACCGCCCCCGGCAACGAGCACGTGTGGCACCTGTACGCGGTCCGCGTGCCGATGCGCGACGCGGTGCTGGCGGAGCTGAATGCCGCCGGGATCGGTGCCGGGGTGCACTACCCGGTGCCGGTGCACCTGCAGCCGGCGTTCCTGGAACTGGGCCATGCCCCGGGCGACTTCCCGGTCGCCGAGCGGGCCGCGTCCGAGATCCTGACGCTGCCGCTGTTCCCGCAGATCACCGAGGAGCAGCAGGTGCGGGTCGCCGAGGCGCTGGCGAAGGCGCTGCGGAGCGTCTCGTGACCGGACGCACGCTGCCCGCGGGCGCCCGGATCCGCTCGCTCGGGCACGCCGGGTACGAGATCGAGCACGCGGGCGTGCGCCTGCTGATCGACCCGTGGTTCCACCCGGCGTTCCTCGGCGCGTGGTTCCCGTTCCCGGACAACCGGCCGCTGCTCGACCATGTGGCGGCCGGCTCGTACGACCTGCTGTACCTGTCGCACGCGCACGAGGACCACTTCGACGAGCGGGCGCTGGCACTGCTGGACCGCGACGCGACCACGGTGGTCGTGCCGCGGTTCCGCTCCAAGTCGGTCGTGCGCCGGTTGGAGGGGCTCGGCTTCCGGTCCGTGGTCGCGCTCGGCCACAAGGAAGTGCACGAGGCGGCACCGGGGTTCGTGCTCACGATGCTGCTCGACACCAGCCACAAGGAGGACAGCGGGCTCATCGTCGACCTCGACGGCTTCCGCTTTCTGGACCTGAACGACTGCAACACGCCGCTGTCCGAACTGCCCACGGACGTCGACGTGCTGTCCGCGCAGTACTCGGGCGCGATGTGGTACCCGAACTGCTACGCGTACCCGGACGAAGTGCAGCGCCGCAAGACCGCGGAGATCCGCGGCGACCTGTACGACACGCTGGTGCGGAAAGTGCGGCTGACGGGTGCGTCGACGTACCTGCCGGCCGCCGGGCCGCCGTGCTTCCTGGACCCGGAGCTGGAGCGCTTCAACGACCGTTCGGCCACCATCTTCCCGGTGTGGGACGACCTGGCCGCGGATTTCGCGGCGGACTGCCCCGAGGTCGGCACGGTGTGCCTGGAGCCGGGCGACGTGCTGACCGCGGACGGGGTGGAGGAGAGCGCCGACCCTGAGCGCGGGCGGTGGCGGACCGAGCCGGAGGCGTACCTCGCGGCGTACCGGGCGCGGCGCGAGGACGAGTGGTCCGCGTACCACGAGGAGCCGTTCCAGCCGGTCGGCGCCGCCGAGTTGGACGCGTACTTCGCCAAGCTGACGAACTGGAACAAGCGCTTCCTGGCCGACTACCAGCGCGACGTGCGGCTGGTCGCGGACGGCAGCACCTGGGCGGTCCGGCTGGGGCGCGTCGGCGGGGTGCTGGAGGAGGACCCGGTGGACGCCGGGTACACCATCCACGTCCCGCCGCGGGCGCTGCGCGCGATCGTGGAAGGGCGGATCGGCTGGGAGGAGGCGCTGCTGTCGCTGCGGCTGAGCCTGCACCGCGACCCGGACGTCTTCGACCTGACGCTGATGAGCCTGCTGCGCTACGGCAACCAGCCGGCCCAGACCATGCAGATGGTCCGCGAACGCGACGACGCGGCCGCGGGGGAGACGATCGAGCGCTGCGGGTACGCGTTCCAGCGGTTCTGCCCGCACGCGGGCGAGGACCTTGCGCATGCGGACATCGAGGGCGACGTCGTGGAATGCCCGCGGCACCACTGGAAGTGGGACCTGAAGACGGGCGAGTGCGTGGCGGGCGGGACGGTGCCGCTGCGGGTGGATCCGTCGGAGCGGGTCGGCTGAGGATGGTCAGGGCCTCGCCGGGGGGCGCCGGCGGGTCCGGAGATACTCGCGGCCGAGCAGGCGCAGTGCGGCGAACTTCGGTGGGCCTGCCGAGCGGCGGAGGAGAGCGTCGACATCGGCTCGGGCCGCGGTGCGGGTGAGCCGGTCGATGCCGACGATGCAGCGGACCATCGGCTGGTGAGCGGTCGGCACTAGGCCGATGACCGCAGCGGCCTCGGCCTGGGTGCGGGCCACCTGGTCCAGCAGGTCGCCCAGCAGGGCACGCACGGCCGGGGTCGGCCGGGCCTGCTCCAGGTCGCCCCGTGTGACGCCGTGCTCGGCCAGGGTCTGCTCCGGGATGGCGAGCCGGCCGTCCGCCAGGTCCTCGGCAAGGTCGTTCACGAAGTCGAGCCGCTGGCTGGAGTCGATGAACGTCCGGCAGGCGGCCCGGTAGGCCGTCTGGTCGCCGTCCGGCCCCAGCAGCGCGGCGACGACCATGAAGGCGGGCAGCGAGTACGCATCGAGATAGGCCTGGTAGTCGTCCTCGGTCGCGAAGCCCGCGAAGTCCAGGTCCGCGTCTGCCACGGCGAGGTAGTCCAACACCCGTTCGCCCAGGACCGGATGCGCTTGGACGCTGTGCAGCAGCGGGCGGAGCTCCGGGTCGTCGGTACGGCCACTGCGCAGCGCCTCGGTGACGGCCTGGCGCCACTGGGCAAACGCCGTCCGGCGCGCGGTGACAGGGCCGCCGCCGTCGACCAAGGTGTCGGTGCCGTGCATGAAGGCCGTCGCCGCGAGGACATGCGGGACCAGCGCCGCCGGCAGCAGCAGACCGGTGGCCAGCGCGGCTTCCTTTTTGTACTGGGCCACTTGGCGCCGCCGGCGCCCGTAGGCCGCCCGCAGCTCAGGATCCCGCACCCCTGCCGCATCCAGGGCCCGATCCCACCTGCCCACCCGGCTCACCCGCCCCTCTCGTCGTGAGGTCTCCGAGCCTAGGGGGTGGCTGCGGACGTGCCCCGGACGTGCCCCAGACGTGCCCCGGACATGTGGCCCCCTGGTTGCGTCCGGGGAGGGACGGGCCCGGGGAGGGGCCCTCCGCATGGTGAGGCAGGAGGCCGGGCGGATGGGATCCGCGGGACGCAGTTGCTCTCGTCGTCCGGCGGGGGTCGGCAGCGTACTTCTCGGTTCCCACGCAGTTCTAAGGCAGTTCGTTCGCTGCGGCGTGGTCGCGTGCGTCGCGGAGTTCGCGGACGAGGCGGAGCAGGTCCGCAGTACGCAGGCCCAGGGTGGTCTTCACCGAGCGGATGACCGCGTTCGCGGGCACCGGCGGGCCGTCCTCGGTGGCCACGGTGTGGACGCGCAGGACGCCGTCGCCGGTCAGGACGTCCACCCAGCCGCCGTCGTCCGCGGTGCCGGTGCCGGTGCCGGTGCCGGTGCCGGTGCCCGTGCCCGTGCCGCTGTCGCCGGTGGTCCGGGTCGTGCGGTCCACCAGAACGACGCGGCCCGGTACGCGGCCGGTGTACTCCGGTGCGTCCGGGGCGGGTTCGGCCCGCAGGATGCGCAGCCGATCCAGCCCCAGGTAGGTGAACGCGCCGGGGTAGGGCGGCGTCAGCGAGCGGATCAGGCGGTCCGCGGCGAGCGTCCCTGCCGTCCAGTCGATCTCGCCGTCGTCGGGCAGCCGCGTGCAGCCGTACGTCGCCTGGCCGTGGTCCTGCGGCTCGCCTTCGTCGCCGGACAGGCGGCGGGCGACGGCATCGGCCAGCACCGCGCGCTGCCGCGCGTTGAGCCGGTCGTACAGGTCCGTCACCGTGTCGCGCGGCCCGATCGGCACCGCCTCCTGGTGCAGGATGCCGCCCGCGTCCAGGCCGGGGGCCATCGTGTGCACCGAGATCGCCGTCTCGGTGTCGCCGTTGATGATCGCCCAGTTGACGTTCGCACGCCCGCGGCCGCGCGGCAGCGGCGAGTAGTGCACGTTCACGAACGGGCAGCGGGCGAGCAGCCGGTCGGGGAGGATCCGGTCGTACGACGACACCACGACCGCGTCCGGGGCCAGCCGTTCGACCAGCGCCTCGATGTCCGCGATGCGGGTGCCCGGCTCGACCGGGACGCCGAGCTTCCCGGCGTACGCGGTCGTCTCGTCGTCGCCGGGGCGGACCAGTGCGACCACGTCGAAGCGGGCGGCCAGCGACTCGAGCGCGTCCGCGGCGGTGGGGCCGATGCCGACCAGGACCACGCGGGCCGGGACGGTCGGCGCGGCTGCGCGTTCAGAGCTCATCGACGTACTCCCGGTCCTCGTCGGAGCGCAGTTCGGGGCGGGTGAGCAGGATCTGGGCAACCTTGAGCCCCCCGGCCTGCAGCCGGACGATCGGCTCGGGGCCGACCGCGGACGGCAGGATCGCCATGTGCCCGGCCGCCGGTGCGGCGAGCGGCCAGAACGGCACGCCGCAGCCGGTGAGCGCGTCGCGGTCGACGTCGCCCCACACCTGCACGAGCACGGCACCGGGCCAGCGTTCGGCGATCCTCCGCGCCTCGGCCGCACCGATCACCGGCTCGCCGCCGGGCCGCAGCGCGACGATGACGGCGTCCACGTCCTCGGGCGTGTTCACCAGGTCGAGCGAGCCCGCACAGTGCACTTGGGCGCCTGCGCGCACCAGTCCGTCCACGATCTCCGGCTCGAACGGGTTGTCGCACAGCACCACGCAGTTCGCGCCGTACACCGCGATGCCGCAGTCCGAAAGGAGCCGCATGACCATCGCGCGGTGGTGTTCGAACACCCCGACGGCCTTGTGGTGTTCGTTCGTCCCGGCATGCGCGATGCCGCGGGCCCGCAGCGCCGCCAGGTCCACATCGTCCCGGCCCAGCCCGATCTCCCAGGCCTCGAACATCAGCGGGACGACCGCGGTCGGCTTCATGTGCGCCGCGAAGTCCGCATCGATGGGGCGCAGATGGCCGCTGTTGGTGACCACATCGGCCGCGGCGATGTGCGCCGGGGTCAGCTCGGTGACGATGTCCACGGGATGCCGGCTGCCCGCGAACAGCCCGATCATCTCCGTCAGGAACTTCACTTCCTCCGCGGTGCCGTAGCGGCTGTCCCGGGTCTTCGCGATCACCCGGGCGCCGGCCAGCGACGCCAGCACCGGCGTCACCGCGTACGCGCCCGTCGCCGCCTCGGTCAGCACCGTCCGCCCGGTCAGGTCCAACTTCATGTCGGCGACCGCCCGCACCGCCAGCCTTGCCAGGCGCTCCGGGCTGAACCCCGGACGCGCCTCCCCGTCAGGCTTACCGCTCACAGCACTTCCACATTGTCGGCACGGCCCAGCGAGCGCCGGCAGTCCAGGATGTACGACGCGTGCTCGCGCACGAGCTGCAGGTCCACGTCGTCGTGGTCGACCAGCAGCACCACGGCGTCCGCGGCCTTGACCGTCTCCACGGTCAGCTCGGCGCGCTGCAGCCGGGAGTCCACCCGCTGCTCCAGGCCGACGTGCGGATCCACCGCGGTGACCTCGGCACCGAGGTCGAGCAGCAGCCGCGCGACCTGCGTCGACGGCGACTCCCGCGCGTCCCCGGTGTTCTTCTTGTACGCCAGCCCGAGCAGCAGCACGTTCGACCCGTTGACCGACCGCTTGCGCGTATTGAACGCCGCGGTCAGCCGCCGCACCACGTAATCCGGCATGTGGTTGTTGACGTCGTTCGCCAGCTCCACGAACCGGAAGCTCTGCCCCAGCGCCCGCTGCACCCGCCACGACAAGTACGAAGGATCGATCGGCAGGCAATGCCCGCCCACCCCTGGCCCCGGCGTGAAGCGCATGAACCCGAACGGCTTGGTCGAGCACGCGTCGATCGCTTCCCACACATCGATGCCGAGATCATGCGCGAACATCGCGACCTCGTTGACCAGCGCGATGTTGACGTGCCGGAAGGTGTTCTCGATGAGCTTGACCAGCTCGGCTTCCTTCGGCGAGGACACCGGCACGGTCCGCTCGATCAGCGACCCGTAGAACGCATCCACGACGTCGAGCGACGCTGCGTCTATCCCCGACACGATCTTCGGCGTATTCACGAGATTCCACGTCGGGTTCCCCGGGTCGATCCGCTCCGGGCTGTACCCCAGATGGAAGTCCCGCCCGGCCGTGAGCCCGGACCCTTCCTCCAGCAGCGGCCCGACGAGCTCCTCCGTCGTCCCCGGATAGGTCGTCGACTCCAGGACGACCGTCGCCCCCGGCCGCAGGTACCGGGCCAGCGTCTTCGCGCAGTCCTCGATGTACGTCAGATCCGGCACGCCCTCCCGCAGGGGAGTCGGCACCGTGATCACCGCAATATCGAAACCGCCCAAGTCCCGTGGCTCCGCGGTCGCCTTGTACCTACCCGCGTCCAGAATCTCCCGGACCTGTTCGCTCGGGATGTCCTCGACGTACGACTCGCCCGCGGCAAGCTGCTTCACGCGCCGCTCGTCGGTGTCGTACCCGACGACCTCGTGCCCCACCTGCGCGGCACGCACGGCCAGCGGCAGCCCCACGTACCCCTGCCCTGCAATGACCACCCGCATGACCTGTTCCCTCCCCAAGAACCAGCCCTGACCTGCTGTGCGACCCGCCCGCTCCCCGCGCGCGCCCGCATTCACCGCGGCTTCGCCGCAATCCACGACACCGTCACACCGGCCCGGCGCTCCCGCCGGAACACCGCATCCGGAAACCACTGCCCCAACTGCCGCCCCGATGCGGACCCCGCCCGCACCCAGTACCGCGGCGCGGCATTCCGCACCACCCACGCCACCGAGGCCCGCTCGTCCACGACCCCCCGCGACGCATCCAGCAGCCCGTCGCAGACCGCCAGGTCGTACTTCCCCTCATGGCCCACCGGATCCCCGGCCACCACGTCCAGCCACGGCAACACCCGCCGCGCCTGCACACCCTGAGCCACCACGTCCACATGCGCCGGCCGCACCGGCGCATGCAGCCAAAACTCCGCAGATCCCCCCAAGTCGACGACCCGCAACGCGCCTATGTCCGGGAACGCCTCCCGGAACAACTCCCACCGCCGAGCCCGCGTAGCCGCATCGAACTGCGCGACAAACTGCCTGGAAACGGCCGCAACCGCCCCACGCACCTTCCCGCCCACCGAACGCACCCGAACCCCCAGCCCCCACAACCCGACACGACCACCCCCGGCCGCCCCGCCAGGCTATGCGACAAGAGGCAACCACCGCGGCGTTTCGGACACCGGAGTCAGGCTCCCCGGCCGCCGCGCGGACTCCGATGATTTCGGGGCCGGGCGATAGGATGTCCGTCATGACCGATGCGCGGCAGCCCTACCGGGCAGCCCGGCTGGTAGAGCTGGCCAGTTGGATCCGAAGCAGCGACGAAGACGAGCGCTGGCGACTGGTGGCCGAGTTCCTGGAGGAATTCCGCCACGAGGAACCGGTGACGAGACTGGCCCTCCTTCGGGAAGAGCCTCCGCCCATCGGCGATCCCAACTGGGACGCATTCCTGGCCGGCCTTGCGGAGCATCTTGCAGCCAAGGACGGACGTGCAGGGCCGCCGTGGTCCGAAGGGCATGTCCTGCCCCGGTTTTGGTTCCCGTTCAACACCCCTGCGGCGCGTGTCGACGCATTCGTCCATGCGCCTGCGGCGTTCCGTCGCCGCGGCGTCTTCGTCGCTGCGTCCGAGCTGGACGTCGCGTGAGCGAGGGGCCCCTGCTGGGGCGGGACGAGATTGAGGACGCTCTGCGCCGGTTGGGCGACAAGCTCGCATCGCGGGGCGTGGTCGCCGACGTGTACATCTTCGGCGGAGCCGCCCTCGCCCTCGCGTATGACGCACGGCGGTCGACGCGCGACATCGACGCGGTGTTCGAGCCGCACGGTGTCGTCCTCGATGAGGCTCGTAATGTCGCCAGAGAGCTGGGACTGCCTGATTGGTGGCTCAACGAGCAGGGGAGCGTGTACGTCGCGCCAGGCGGTGACCCTGAGGCGGCCCGCGTCTTCGACCACCCTGGCTTGCGACTGTCCGCGGCCTCGCCCCGGCATCTGCTGGCCATGAAAGTCATCGCCGCGCGACGCAGAGACGCCGGCGATATCCGGTTCCTGGCTGAACACCTGGGCTTGGCGACCGTCGACGAGGTGTTCGCAGTGTGCACCGAAGTCTTCCCGGACGAGCCTCCGCCGCCGAGGGCACGGCTACTGGTCGAAGACGTACTCGCCCAGCCGAACGACTGACGGGCGCCTGCAGCGCGCGTCCGCCCAGTTTCGGTTTCCGAGCAGATGGTCTGCCGTTTCCCAGACCGTCTCCGCCGGGGCCCCGATCTCCGTCAGTGCGTCCGCAACTGCCGCTTCGGCTTCGTCCGGCAAGTCGTCGTCGGCGAGCAGTGGCAGCAGGAGCAGAAGCCGTTGCGCAGGATCATGTACGCCGGGGGCGTCCAGGTCGGGCGTCCGGGCAATGCGGTCGATGTCCCGCCACGACAGTCCGGGGCCGTACCCGTCACCCTCGTCGACGTAGACGCTCTCCGCCCGACTCCAGTCCGGATGGGTCAACAAGTAGTCCACCCCGAAGTCGCCCACGAGATTTCGGTAGACGACCACAGCGCAATGGCCTGCTTGAAAGGGCACCCGAAATACCGGCCAGGCAGCGTCGTCCATGAGCACGTCCGACAGCGCATCAGTGTCGGCGCCGTCGTCCCCGAACCACTCGGGTATCGGCCGTTCGCCCCCGGCGGTGTACCGGCACATGGAGAGCAGATGGTTGGCCCAGAACCCGGCCCGGTCCACCAAGTCCTCTCCGGCAACCAGTGGTCCCGCCCCATACCCCTTGATCAGCATCTTCCGAGCGTGACAGGGCTCGCTGACACCCGAAGGGCGGTGGGTCCGACCACCTGATCGAGCCCTGGGGCGCGACTCCCGCAGATTTGGTCTGGACCATTGACCGAGTGGTCCAGACCTTTCTAGTATCGCGGCACTGCTTGGTGAACGCGTGCGGTTGCCGCGGGTTCGCCGGACGGAGCAGGTCCCACCTCTCTGCACGTCGGACCTCACTCGGGAGCAGTTTTGAGCAGTGCAACGCGCACCCGTGCCCGCCGATCGCGGCGGTCGGGAATCACGGCCATGCTCATCGCCTTCATCCTTCCCCTCGGAGTGTTGATCGGCCTGTCGAACCCGGCAGCCGCGGCCACGTCGGCCACCGCCACCTACACCAAGACCCAGGACTGGGGCACCGGCTTCGGTGGCCAGTGGGTCGTCAAGAACACCGGGACCACGACGCTCACTTCGTGGACCGTCGAATGGGACTACCCGGCCGGCACCCGCGTCACCGGGTTCTGGGACGCCGACATCACCTCGTCGGGCAACCACTGGACGGCCAAGAACAAGTCGTGGAACGGGACGCTGGCCCCGGGAGCGAGTGTCTCGTTCGGCTACAACGGCGCCGGGCCCGGCGCTCCGTCCGGGTGCAAGGTCAACGGGGCGTCCTGTGACGGGAGTACGCCCGGCGACAACCCGCCGTCCGCCCCCGGCACCCCGGTGGCAGGCAACATCCAGGACCACTCGCTGACGTTGACCTGGCCTGCTGCCACCGACGACAACGGTGTGCAGGGCTACGACGTCTTCCGGAACGGAAGCAAGGTCGCGACGGTGACCGGGACTTCCTTCCCGGACTCGGGGCTGGCCGCAGGCACTACGTATCTCTACAGCGTCACCGCGCGAGACACCGCAGGCCAGACCGGCCCGCCGTCGCCGGAGGTGTCCGTGACCACGACCGGTGGCGGCGGGCCCGGCGGGGACAAGATCCGGCTCGGGTACTTCACCAACTGGGGTGTGTACCAGCGGAACTACCACGTGAAGAACCTGGTCACGTCGGGCTCCGCGGGCAAGGTCACCCACATCAACTACGCCTTCGGCAACGTCACCGGCGGCGCCTGCCAGATCGGCGACGCGTACGCGGACTACCAGAAGACGTACGACGCGGCCTCGTCGGTCGACGGCGTGGCGGACACCTGGGACCAGCCGATCGCGGGCAACTTCAACCAGCTCCGCAAGCTCAAGAAGCTGTACCCGAACCTCAAGATCCTGTGGTCGTTCGGCGGCTGGACCTGGTCCGGCGGCTTCGGCCAGGCCGCGCAGAATCCGGCGGCGTTCGCCGAGTCGTGCTACCGGCTGGTCGAAGACCCGCGCTGGGCAGACGTGTTCGACGGCATCGACATCGACTGGGAGTACCCCAACGCCTGCGGCCTGAGCTGCGACAGCAGCGGGTCGGCGAGCCTGCGCAACATGATGTCGGCGCTGCGCGCACGGTTCGGGGCGGGCAACCTGGTCACGGCCGCGGTCACGGCCGACGCCACGCCCGGCGGCAAGATCGACGCCGCGGACTACGCGGGCGCCGCGCAGTACATGGACTTCCTCAACGTCATGACGTACGACTTCTTCGGAACGTGGGCGAGGACCGGTCCGACGGCCCCGCACTCCCCGCTGACGTCGTACGCCGGCATCCCGACCCCCGGATTCGACAGCGACTCCGCGATCCAGAAGTACAAGGCCAAGGGCATCCCGGCCGCCAAGCTCAACCTCGGCATCGGCTTCTACGGCCGCGGTTGGACCGGCGTCACGCAGAGCGCCCCCGGCGGCACCGCCACCGGACCGGCGCCGGGCACGTACGAGCAGGGCAACGAGGACTACAAGGTGCTCCGCAACAGCTGCCCGTCGAACGGCACGATCGCCGGGACCGCGTACGCGCACTGCGGGTCGAACTGGTGGAGCTACGACACCCCCGCCACCGTCGCCTCCAAGATGGCGTACGCCAAGAACCAGGGCCTCGGCGGCGCGTTCTTCTGGGAGTTCAGCGGCGATACCGCCAACGGCGAGTTGGTCACCGCCCTGGACAACGCCCTCAAGTAGGCAACGCGCTCAAGTAGGCAGCGTTCTCGACTGGGCAGCGTCCTCGGACAGGAAGCGCCGCCGAAGGGCAACGTCCTCGACCAGCGGAGGTGCCGGGGCCGGCAAGCGCCGCCCCCTCTGACGAACCCGGGGCAAGGGACCGTCCCCCGAGCCCCGGGTTCACCGCGTCCGGAAACAGGTCAGGTGTTGGTCGGCAGGGTGGTGCCCGCGCCGCGTTTGCGGGTCGCCACCAGGTCGTGGCGCGCGGCGGGGAGGGTCTGCTCGGCAGTGCCCTCGACGGTGAAGCCGGCGTCGGCGATCATCGCGAGGTCGTCCGCGCCGGGCTGCCCCTCGCTGGTCAGGTAGTCGCCCAGGAACATCGAGTTCGCGAGGTGCAGGGCCAGCGGCTGCAGCGTGCGCAGGTGGATCTCGCGGCCGCCGGCGAGGCGGACCTCCACGTCGGGGAACACGAAGCGGAACAGCGCCAGGATGCGCAGGCAGCGGTGCGGCGTCAGGTCCCAGCGGGTGCCGAGCGGGGTGCCCTCGAACGGGATCAGGAAGTTGACCGGGACGGAGTCCGGGTCCATGGCCTTCAGCGCGAAGGCGATGTCGACGACGTCGTCGTCCGACTCGCCCATGCCGAAGATCGCGCCCGAACAAGGCGACAGGCCCGCGGTCTTGGCCGCGCCGACGGTCTGCACGCGGTCGTCGAACGTGTGCGTGGAGCAGATCTCGCGGTAGTTCTCCGCGCTCGTGTTCAGGTTGTGGTTGTACGCGTCGGCACCCGCCTCGCGGAGCTGCTCGGCCTGCCCGGGCTGCAGGAGGCCCAGGCAGACGCAGACCTCGACGTCGGGTGCCGCGCCCTTGATCGCGCCGATGGTGTCGGCGACGCGGGCGATATCGCGTTCGCCCGGGCCGCGGCCGCTGGCGACCAGGCAGACGCGCTTGGCGCCCGCACCGATGGCCTTCGCGGCGGCGCCCGCGGCCTCGTCCGCGCTGATCCAGGAGTACTTGAGGATGTCGGTGGACGAGCCGAGGCGCTGCGAGCAGTACGTGCAGTCCTCCGGGCACAGCCCGGACTTCATGTTGACGAGATGGTTCAGCTTGACGCGGTGGCCGAAGTAGCGGCGCCGTACGCGCGATGCCGCGGCCACGACGTCGAGGATGTCGGCGTCGTCGGAGGACAGCAGATCGAGGAGTTCGGTGCGCTCCGGGGTCTCCCGCCGCAGGGCCTTGTCCGCCAGGTGGTCGAGCAGGACGTGCAGATCAGGTCGGGTCATGACGTCCATCCAACGGACCGCCCCGGGCCGCGCTCAATGATCGTTCGCACAGGAAGCACCGCGAAATCTTGTGCGTACGGAGGTACGTGGCCAGGGGTCGGATAAGCGAATCGGAACCCGCGGGGGTGGTCACTCGTTCCACACTGGGGAGTGCGATCCGTGTCCGGGGGCGCGGATAAACCTCACGAAGAAGGGGAGTTCGATGAGGGAACAACACGGCGGGATGGGCACGGAGGCGCGGCGCGCGCTGGCGTTCGACGCGCTGGCCGGGCTGTCGACCGGGGACGCGTTCGGCAATCAGGCGTTCCCGGAGCGCGTCGTCGTCCGCGGGCCGGGGCGGCCCGCGGGGGAGTGGGCCTGGACCGACGACACGCAGATGGCCTGCTCGGTCCTGGACGTGCTGCTCCGGCACGGCACCGTGGACCAAGCGGACCTGGCCCAGCGCTTCGCCGAGCGCGCCGAGACGGAACGCGACTACGGGCAGGGCGCATTGCGGTTCATCGCCCGCGTCAAGGAGGGCGGCTACTGGCGCGAGGTGTGCCGCGAGCTGTTCCACGGCGTCGGGTCGTGGGGGAACGGCGGTGCGATGCGCGTGGCCCCGCTGGGGGCGTACTTCGCGGACGACCTCTCGCGCGCGGCCGCCGAGTCGGCGGCGTCCTCGGAGGTGACGCACGCGCACCCGGAGGGCGTCGCGGGCGGTATCGCGATCGGCGTGGCGGCGGCGTACGCGGCCTCGCAGCGCGGCCGCGACAAGCCCATGGAAGCGGACGAACTCATCAGCGTCGCGGTGGCTTTCACCCCGAAGGGCGACACCCGCACCGGCATGGAGAAGTCGCTGCAGCTCCTCGACCGTCCGGCCGCCGAGGTCGCCGCGAAGCTGGGCAACGGCGCGCGGATCTCCGCGCCGGACACCGTGCCGTTCGCGCTGTGGGCCGCGGCCACCCGCTTCGACGACTTCGAGGCGGCCGTACGCACCTGCGCGGAGGCGGGCGGCGACATGGACACCACGGCGGCGATGGCAGGCGGCATCATCGCCGCGTTCCACGGCACCGCGGCGATTCCGGCCGCGTGGGCGGCACAGCGCGAGCCACTGCCTGCGTGGATGCCCTCCGCGTAGCCGCGGCACCGAAGAACACGGAGAACACGAAGAACGCGAAGAACACCCCGTCCCGGCAAGGGAGATAGTCGCCCCGAGGATGTGCCTCCCCGGGCGGTTCCGGGTGCACCGCCCCGGACCTTTGCTGCTACTGTCCGGGCCATCCGAACGGTAGGCGACGGGGGCCTGATGGACGGAGACGGGGAGCGGCATGCGCCGAGGGCGCTGCCGGCCATGTCCGAAGCGGAAGCGGCGGCAGGCGCGGCCCTGGCGCATCGTGAACCGGAGCGCGGCAGACGGGCCGGGCGCCTGCGGCACGCGGCTGCCGCGCTGGTGGTTGTCGCTGCGCTCGGCTTCGCCGCGGCGGACCACGACCGGCGCGAGGACGCCCGCATCAGCGCGGACCGCGGCACGCTGGGCATCAAGCCGCTGCCGGAAAGCCTCTGCGGGGGTGCGCTCGGCACCGCGGACCTCGCCGCCTTCGATCTCCTGGCACGGGCCTGGACGTTCGACGTCGTGGCCGGCCGGGAGCCCACCCCCGGCGATTCCGAGGGCTTCTGCGCGATCCGCACCATAGATGCCGTCGACCTGACCTTCGCGGTGGCTCCGGCCGGGCGCGGCACCTACCCCTGGCTGCTGGGCACCGACGCGGACGCCGTACCCCTGGGAACGCGGCCGTCCGGGCCGTCCGGACCCGCCGACCTCACCGGTATGGCCGGTTCGCGGCGGGCCTGGGTGCTCGTGCCTTGCCCCGGTCAGCCCTCCGACGCACTCGTCGCCACTGCCGCAGTCACGAGCATCGGCGGCACATGGCTGCCGCCGTGGGGCGCGGACGACCCCGACGAACGCGCGGCCCTCGCCCGCGCCGCCGTGCGCGTCGGCAACGCCGCCGCCCGGAAGGCCGGCTGCGCGGCTCCCGAACTCCCGGACCCGGGGCCGGTGCCCTACCCGGAGGGCCCGCGCGGTCCGGTGGCTCTCGGCGCCGCCCCGGTCTGCGCACCGGCGGCCGCGGGCGACACCGGAGGCAGACGGGTCGAGGTGGCGTCGACTTCGCTGCGTCCCGCCCTTGTCGAGCAGTGCCGCTGGGTGGCCGACGAGCGGGAGTTGCGCTTCATGGCCTTCCGCGGACCGGCGGCGCGGCTGCTGCCGCAGGCCGACCCGCCCGACGAGCCCGGCGTACCCGGAGTCGGGCGCGTCGAATTGCAGGTTGCGCGCACATCCGGGCAATGCGGGGGCGAACCGATGGTATGGATGACGCGCATGGCCCGATACGGCCTGGGGGACACGGCAGCGCCGCCCGAGGGGGCCCGCCAGGCCCACGAGCGGTTCGTGGCCGCCGCGGTGGCTTCGGGATGTACGGCGGTGCCGGCATGACCGACGCCAACGCCAACGCCAACACCGATGCCAACTCCAACGCCAACGCCGACGCCGAGGCACCCGCCACCGCCCCTGCCCAGCAGGCCGGAGGCGTGCGGTCGTTCGTCCCCCGCAGCCGTGCCGCGCGCCTGCGGGTCTCCCTGATCGCCGCCGTCGCCGCCTTGGCGCTGCTCGCCGTCCAGCAGTTCGTCGACCGCGCCCGCGACGCCGACGCCCCGGACGCGTTCTGCGCCGGAATGATCGACGCCGAAGCGCTGCGCGACCAGGACGACCGCAGCCGCCTCGCCGTCGACGAACGCCAGCTGCCGGCCCCCGGGATGCCGTACGCCGACTGCCGGTTGGGCAGCATCGAGGTCCGGGCCCAGCTGCTCGCCCGCGACCCCGCCCGGGTCCGTCCGCTGATCTGGGCGAACGGCAACAGCGCGCTGCCGCTGGGGGCCGGCCTTGAAGGCATGGCGTCCCCGGTCCTGGCCTGGCTGGTCGTCCGCTGCCCGGATCCCGTGCTGGTCACGGTCGGCAGCGAGGAACTGCGCCCGGAGCTTCCTGCGGACGACAGCCGCGGGCGCCTGGCCCGGTGGGTGCATGCGGTCGGTGCCGGAGTCCTGGCCCGCGGCGCCTGCGGAACCACGTTGCCGCCGCTCGCACTTGCCGTGCCGCAGCGTACGGAGCACAGCCTGCAGAGCGAGCGCCGCGACGCCGAACTGGACTGGCAGCGGGGCGGCACCTCGTGGACCTACACCTACACCGAGGTCTGCGGTCTGGCAGCGATCGGCGCGGACTGGGGCGGCGGCCTCGACAAATCGGTGTTCCAGCAGAGCATCACGCCGCTCGGCGGTCCGCAGTTCGCCTGCTCGGTCAAGGTGGACCACGGCCGCACCTTCGACTTCACCGTCCTGCGCGGCGCCGTCGCACCGTACGCCGACCCGGCGTGGCGCACGCCGGAGCAGGCCCTCGGCAACGCCCAAGAGCGCGACTTCGGTCCGCCTGCACGCCCGGGCGTCATCTCGCCGCTGCGCGCCCAGCTGGCCGGCACCTGCCCCGACGGGCCTGCCGTGTTCCGCCTGGACTTCGTGCCATCCGCCAGAGGCTACGCGGGCGACACACTCGAGGCCTTCTTCCGCAGTCTGGTCACCGCCTACGCGCAGCGCGAGGGCTGCACCGTCCCCTTCACGTGACCGCGCATGCCCGACCGCCCGAAATGCCGGTGGCCGCCCCCGCCATACCGGGCCGCCCCCGCAGACACACACACCAAGGGGTAGCTCAGCCCCGCC
>NZ_JAKFHA010000014.1:0-8494 GCF_021502675.1 Yinghuangia soli | reverse complement strand
CCCCCCCCCCCCCACGGGGGGGGCCCCCCCGGGTATTGCGGCGCCGCCCACCGCTCACACGCAGACCAGGGCGTCGATCAGCCCTGCCACACCAGCGACTGGATCTCGCTGTACGCGGCCAGCGCGTACGAACCGCAGTCGCGGCCGACGCCGGACTTCTTGAAGCCGCCGAACGGGGCCTCCATGTTGCGGCCGACGGTGTTGATGCTGACGCCGCCCGAGCGGATGCGGCGCGCGACCCGGAAGGCGCGCTCGACGTCGCCGGAGAAGACGTAGCTGATCAGGCCGTAGTCCGAGTCGTTCGCGATCTTGGTGGCCTCTTCCTCGTCGTCGAACGGGATGACCGTGACGACGGGGCCGAAGAACTCCTCGCGGGCGATGGTCATCTGGTTCGTCGCCTCGGCGAACAGCGTCGGCGCGACGAAGAAGCCCTTCTCCAGGCCGGGGCGCTCGCCGCCCACCACGCAGTGCGCGCCCTCGGCCTTGCCCTGCGCGATGAGCGCCTCGACGCGGCCGCGCTGCACGGCGGAGATGACGGGGCCGACGGTGACGCCCTCGTCCGCCGGGTTGCCGACGGTCAGCGCCTTGGCGTACTGCTCCAGGCCCGCGACCAGCTGCTGGTAGACGCCGCGCTGCACGATCACGCGGGTCGGCGCGGTGCAGATCTGGCCCGAGTAGAAGCTCCACACGGTGCCGATGCCGGCCACCGCGGCGGCGATGTCCGCGTCGTCGAACACGACACACGCGCCCTTGCCGCCCAGCTCCATGAGCTGGCGCTTCATGCCGCGGCCCGCGACCTCGGCGATCTTCTGGCCGATGACGGTCGAACCGGTGAAGCTGACCATGTCCACGAACGGCGAGTCCACGGTCGCCTCGCCGACGTCCGGCGCCGAGCCGGTCACGACGTTGAGCACACCGGCGGGCAGGCCGGCCTCCTCCAGCGCCGCGGCCATGCGGTAGACGGCCAGCGGGTCCTGCGGCGCGGGCTTCACGACGCAGGTGTTGCCCATCGCGAGCGCCGGGGCGATCTTGCCCGCGGTGTTGGCGAGCGGGTTGTTGTACGAGGTGATGCAGGTGACCACGCCGACCGGCTGGCGCACCTCCAGCGCACCGAACACGCCCGCCTTGCTCAGCGGCGTGGCCGGGGTGATCTGCGGGTTGATCGCGAACTCGGTGGGCTCGAGGGCGCCCTTCGCGTAGCGCTTGAGGCGCGAGTACGCGGTACCGACGTGCATCATCATGCCGGTCGCGGGCGTGGCACCGGCCTCGGCGGCGGCCAGACCGGGGAGGTCCCCGCCCTTCCACAGCAGGTCGGCGGCCCGGTCCAGGATCGCGGCACGCTGCTCCGGCGGGGTCTGCGACCACGAGTCGAACGCCTGCGAGGCGGCCTCCGCGGCGGCGTACGCCTGCTCGACCGACGCCTCGGGGGCCAGGCCGATGACCGCTTCGGTCGCGGGGTTGATGACCTCGTAGTGGCCGCGAGCCGGCTCGACCCACTCGCCACCGATGAAGAGCTTCTGCGCCTCGCCACTCATAACTGCGTCGTCTCCCTCGCCCTGTACGCCGCGGTACGCCCGCACGACCTGTAGTCACGCAGAGTAATCCGACGCGTCGTCAGATTTCTCCGGTCTCATTTGATCCCTTACGCCGAGCATTGCCAAGAGGCAAGCGCGGCCCACCCAAGCGTCAAACGTCACACCGCCCGCCGCCGGAGTCGGCGACGGGCGGTGCGGAGTACGGGACGAACGGTCAGCCGCGGTCCTCTGCGGCAGCTTGGGCGTCCTCGGCGAAGACGTCGAGGGCGCTCTCGGCGTGGATGGCCCGGTCGAACCAGCGTCCCAACGTGTCCAGGTCGGTGCATTCCCGCACGCGGGCAGCGTCACCCTCGGAGAGCGTGATGCCGCGGCTCCCAAGGAGGTGGATCACCATCGCCGCCCGCTCGCCGGCCTTGGCGCGGGCCTCGAGCAGGGCCTTGCCGTCGGCTTCGGCCTGCTGCATCCATTCCTCGGCCAGCGTTCCCCGTCCGGGGAAGTAGACGCGCATCAGATTCCTCCAGTGCTCGCGCGCGGGGCCCCGCCCAGTCCTACCTCGACGAACTGGGCAAGGTAGTCCCGTAGGTCGCCAGGGACGGGTTGCTGTGTCATTGCTGCCACTCTCCGGCGACGTCGGTCCGGTGCGGAGCCCGCGTTTCGATACATGTCCTTCAGTGACCATGGCGCGACGCTGGGGAACGGGTGGCGTGCGCTTCCCGCGATTGGGTGAGGGTCCCCCGTTCGGGTGTATGGGGTGAAGAAGTGCGATAAGGGAGTGCGGCGCGCGGCGGGTAGCGCAGGAAAGGTGGTGTGCGCCCCCGTCCGGCGCGGAGCGCGTGCCGCATGGCGATCGGCCGATCGTCGGTCGGGGTGCGTAGTCTGGTGGGGAACCCCGGTCCCTCGCAGGATCGGGGCGTTCCGCGTTTGTCCGAGCCCCGCCGGGGCTCGTCCGTGCCGGTCCGGGTGCCCCCCACTCGGCCGCGCATCGTCTTGCCCGCGCGCCGTCCGGAGGATCCGCGCAAGTCATGAGCCTTACCGGTCTGCTTGATGTCGTCGTCACCGATCCCGCCGTCGCCGAGGCCACCGAGGCCGCCGCGGCAGGCGGCCGCCCCCATCTCGACCTGGTCGGTCCCCCCGCCCTGCGGCCGTTCGCGATCGCCGCGATCGCGGCGCGCGCCGGGCGTCCCGTGCTTGCTGTCACCGCCACCGGGCGGGAGAGCGAGGACCTGGTCAGCGCGCTCGGGTCGCTGCTCCCGCCGGACTCGGTCGTCGAGTTCCCCGCCTGGGAGACGCTGCCGCACGAGCGCCTGTCGCCCCGTTCCGACACCGTCGGCCGCCGGCTGGCGGTGCTGCGCAGGTTGGCGCACCCCGGTGCCGCCGATACCGCGGGCGGGCCGGTCAAGGTCGTCGTCGCGCCGGTGCGCAGCGTGCTGCAGCCGCAGGTGCGCGGCCTCGGCGACCTGGTCCCGGTCAGCCTGACGGCCGGTGCCGAAGCCGAGCTGGACGATGTGGTCGAGCGGCTCGCCGCGGCCGCCTACTCGCGTGTCGACCTGGTCGAGAAGCGCGGCGAGTTCGCGGTGCGCGGCGGCATCCTCGACGTCTTCCCGCCCACCGAGGAGCACCCCGTCCGGGTGGAGTTCTGGGGCGACCAGGTCGAGGAGATCCGCTACTTCAAGGTCGCCGACCAGCGCTCGCTGGAGGTCGCCGAAGGCGGCCTGTGGGCGCCGCCGTGCCGCGAGCTGCTGCTCACCGCCGAGGTGCGCGAGCGCGCCGCGGCGCTGCTGGCCGACCACCCGAACCTGGCCGACATGCTCGGCAAGATCAGCGAGGGCATCGCGGTCGAGGGCATGGAGTCGCTGGCCCCCGCGCTGGTGGACGACATGGAGCTGCTGCTCGACGTCCTCCCCGCGGGCAGCCACATCCTGGTCTGCGACCCCGAGCGGGTGCGGACCCGGGCCGCCGACCTGGTGGCCACCAGCCAGGAGTTCCTGGACGCGTCCTGGGCGGCCGCCGCGGGCGGCGGCGAGAGCCCGATCGACCTGGGTGCCGCGTCGCTGCGCAGCCTCGCGGACGTGCGCGAGCACGCCCGCGAGATCGGCCTGCCGTGGTGGACCACCAGCCCCTTCAGCGCGGACGTCGAGCTCGACATCCGGCTGGACGCGAACACCGCCGCGATCGGCGCGCACGCGGTCGAGTCGTACCGCGGCGACTCGGCGCGCGTGCTCGCCGACGTGAAGGGCCGGCTCGCCGAGGACTGGCGGATCGTGTTCGTCACCGAGGGGCACGGCCCGGCGCAGCGCTACGTCGAGATGCTGTCCGGGGAAGGGGTGGCGGCCCGCCTGGACCCGGACCTGCCGGGCGCCCCCGAGCCGGGCCTCGTGCACGTCACCACCGGGCGCATCGAGAACGGCTTCGTCTCCGACAGCCTCAAGCTGCTGGTGCTGACCGAGACCGACGTGTCCGGGCAGCGCAGTTCGACCAAGGACATGCGCCGGCTGCCCAGCCGCCGCCGCAACGTCGTGGACCCGCTGCAGCTGCGTACCGGCGACTTCGTGGTGCACGAGCAGCACGGCGTGGGCCGCTACATCGAGATGGTGCAGCGCACCGTCGGCGGCGCGCAGCGCGAGTACCTGGTGGTCGAGTACGCGCCCGCCAAGCGCGGCCAGCCCGGCGACCGGCTGTTCGTGCCCACCGACCAGCTGGAGCAGGTCACCAAGTACGTGGGCGGCGAAGCGCCTTCGCTGCACCGGCTGGGCGGCGCGGACTGGCAGAAGACCAAGTCCAAGGCGAAGAAGGCGGTCAAGCAGATCGCCGGCGAGCTGATCCAGCTCTACTCCGCGCGCATGGCCGCGCCCGGGCACGCGTTCGGCCCGGACACGCCGTGGCAGCGCGAGTTGGAGGACGCCTTCCCGTACGCCGAGACCCCCGACCAGCTCTCCTCGATCGAGGAGGTCAAGGCGGACATGGAGAAGACGGTCCCGATGGACCGGCTGATCTGCGGCGACGTCGGCTACGGCAAGACCGAGATCGCGGTGCGCGCGGCGTTCAAGGCGGTGCAGGACGGCAAGCAGGTCGCCGTCCTGGTGCCCACCACGCTGCTCGTGCAGCAGCACTTCTCGACGTTCGCCGAGCGGTACGCGCAGTTCCCGGTGAACGTCCGGGCGCTGTCCCGCTTCCAGACCGACTCGGAGGCCAAGGCCACCCTGGAGGGCCTGGCGGACGGCAGCGTCGACCTGGTCATCGGCACGCACCGGCTGTTCTCCAGCGAGACCCGGTTCAAGGACCTCGGCCTGGTCATCGTCGACGAGGAGCAGCGCTTCGGCGTCGAGCACAAGGAGCAGTTGAAGAAGCTGCGCGCGAACGTGGACGTGCTGACCATGTCGGCCACCCCGATCCCGCGCACCCTGGAGATGGCGGTCACCGGCATCCGCGAGATGTCCACGATCACCACGCCGCCCGAGGAGCGGCACCCGGTGCTGACCTTCGTCGGGCCGTACGACGACAAGCAGATCGCCGCCGCGGTGCGCCGCGAACTCCTGCGCGAGGGCCAGGTCTTCTACATCCACAACCGGGTGGAGTCGATCGACAAGGCGGCCGCGAAGATCCGCGAGCTGGTGCCCGAGGCGCGGGTGGCGACCGCGCACGGCCAGATGAACGAGAACGCCCTCGAACAGGTCGTGGTCGACTTCTGGGAGAAGGAGTTCGACGTCCTGGTCTGCACGACCATCGTCGAGTCCGGCATCGACATCTCCAACGCCAACACGCTCATCGTGGAGCGCGCGGACAACTTCGGCCTCTCCCAGCTGCACCAGCTGCGCGGCCGGGTGGGCCGCGGGCGCGAGCGGGCGTACGCGTACTTCCTGTACCCGCCGGAGAAGCCGCTGACCGAGACCGCGCACGAGCGGCTCGCCACCATCGCGCAGCACACCGAGATGGGTGCGGGCATGTTCGTGGCGATGAAGGACCTGGAGATCCGCGGCGCGGGCAACCTGCTCGGCGGCGAGCAGTCCGGGCACATCCAGGGCGTCGGGTTCGACCTGTACGTCCGGCTGGTCGGCGAGGCGGTCGCGGAGTACAAGGGCGACCAGGCCGAGGAAGTGCCCGAGGTCAAGGTCGAACTCCCGGTCGACGCGCACGTCCCGCACGACTACGTGCCGGGGGAGCGGCTGCGGCTGGAGGCGTACAAGCGCATCGCGGCGATCACGTGCGAGGAGGACATCGCCGCGGTACGCGAGGAACTGACGGACCGCTACGGCCCGTTGCCGCTGCCCGTGGAGAACCTCCTGGCGGTCGCGAAGTTCCGCGCGCATGTGCGCAAGGCGGGGCTGAGCGATGTGACGATGCAGGGCAACTTCGTCCGCTTCGGGCCGGTGGACCTGCGCGAGTCGCAGCAGCTGCGGCTGCAGCGGCTGTACCCGAAGACGCTGGTCAAGTCGGCGGTGCACCAGATCCTGGTGCCGAAGCCGATGACCGCGCGGATCGGCGGGCAGCCGGTGCGCGACGTGGCGCTCCTGGACTGGGCGCGCGACCTGGTCGACGCGGTGATCCTGGAGCCGATCGCGGCCGGCAAGTAGCGGTACGACGAACGACCGAGGCCCCCGGGCTTCCGGCTGCCGGCCGGAAACCCGGGGGCCTCGGCATGTCCAGGCAAGCCGAGGCATGTCTCGGCATGTTCCGTCGCGCTCCGGCCCGCCCGCCCGCACCACCCCGTCAGGTCGAGGGGCTTCCCTCGCGCAAAAAGTGATATCAGTTTGCTACTCTCATGGTGTCAGGGCCGAATACCAGGGAGGACCCCATGGCAGCCGACAATGCCGAGCCCACCGCGGTGGAGATGCCGGCCCCGCAGGTCCGCGAGCGCCTGATCCAGGGCGTCGGGGGAGTGCCCGCGCTGTTCATCGGGCTGCTCTTCCTGCTCATCGCGACCGCGGTCTTCTTCGCCGCGGGCACCGTGCAGGGCGGCGCCCGGGCCGGCGTGATCGCGCTCGGCGTGGTCATCGTCCTCGGCGCCCTGCTCGGGCTCTGCGGGCTGACCACCATCGCCCCCGGCCAGGCCCGCGTCATCCAGCTCTTCGGGCACTACAAGGGGACGCTGCGGCACGAGGGCCTGCGCTACGTGAACCCGCTGACCGACCGCACCCGGATCTCCACCCGGATCCGCAACCTGGAGACCCAGACCGCCAAGGTCAACGACTTCGACGGCAACCCGATCGAGATCGCCGCGGTGGTGGTGTGGCAGGTCCAGGACACCGCGCAGGCGATGTTCGAGGTCGACGACTTCGAGGAGTTCGTGGCGATCCAGACCGAGACCGCGGTCCGGCACATCGCGAACAGCTACCCGTACGACAACCACAACACCGACGGCCTCTCGCTGCGCGACAACGCCGACGAGATCACCGCCAAGCTGTCCGCCGAGATCGGCGTGCGGGTCGAGTCGGCAGGCGTACGGGTGATCGAGTCGCGCATCACCCGGCTCGCGTACGCCCCGGAGATCGCCCAGGCGATGCTGCGCCGCCAGCAGGCCGGCGCGGTCGTCGCGGCCCGCACTCGGATCGTCGAAGGGGCCGTGGGCATGGTCGAGATGGCCTTGAGCCGGCTCGAAGAAGGGGACCTCGTCGAACTCGACGACGAGCGCCGCGCGGCCATGGTGAGCAACCTGCTCGTGGTGCTGTGCAGCGAACAGGCCACGCAGCCGGTCGTCAACACCGGTTCCCTGTACCAATAGCGTTCGCGCTGATGACCGAGCGCAAGAAGATCCTCCTCCGTCTGGACCCGGCGGTCCACGACGCGGTGGCCCGCTGGGCGGCCGACGAACTGCGCAGTACGAACGCGCAGATCGAGTTCCTGCTGCGGCGGGCGCTGGGCGAAGCGGGCCGGATGCCGGGCGGCGCGGGACAGCCCGCCCGGCGGGGCCGGCCGCCGAAACGCGCGGCCGCCGCGGACCGGGCCGACCCGGCGGAGCCCGCCGAGCCGGCGGACCAGGCCGACCCGCCGGCGCCGCCGGACGAGGCGGACGAGGCGGACCACCAAGCGGACGACCACGGGGGCGACGATGCCGCTCGACACCGCATACGCGGTACTGGCGACGCTGACGGCGGGACTGGCGACAGTGGCGCTCTCGGCACCGACACGTAAGGACCGGCGCGAGAACGAGGAGGCCGGGAACCGGCCGACCGGACGGGAAGGGACCACGCGCGATGCCTGCAACGGACGATGTGCCGCTCACTCGGCGGATGTTCCTCCTGGCCTGTGACCCGGAGCGGCAGCGCCTCGCGGGCCGCGAGTACCTCGGCTTGGTCCTGAACGCCGCTGCCCTGCAAGAGCTGTACGACGACGGCCTCCTCGCCGACGACGACGGGCGGCCCCGGACCTCCGGGGCCCGCGGCGCCGCCCCGCGCAGCGCCCTCGCCGCGGCCGTGCACCGGCGGATCGCCGAGGACCCGAAGCCGCGCCCGTGGCGCTACTGGGTCAAGAAGGCCGAACGAGCCGCGGTCGGCACAGTGCGCGACGAACTGCTCGGCGAGCGGCTGATCCGCGTGCAGCACCGCCGGGTTCTACTCGTCCTGCGGTTCGAGAGCGTGCAGTTGCGGCAGCCGCGGCTGCGGACCGCGGTTCTGGGCGGGGTGCGGGACGCGCTGCGTCCGGCGCAGCCGGCGTCCCGGGTGCCGCACGGCGACGCGGCGGCCGCGGTGTTCGCGCACATCGGCGAGATGCGCCCGGTCATGTCCCGGGCGGAGCGCCGCGCGGCCCGCCCCAGGATCGCCGAACTGGAGCCGCGGCTCGGCCCGGTGCCGGCCGCGCTGCGCCGCACGGTGAAGGACAAGAAGTCCGATGTGGGCGGCGCGGCCTGACCCGAGGCGACAGGCGCAAGGCAGAAGCCAAGGCAGAAGCCCAGGCCAAGCAGGCGCAGCCCCAGGGCGGCAACAACGGCGGCACCAACGGCAGAAACAGCGGAAGGCCGGGCC
>NZ_JAKFHA010000013.1:64365-234404 GCF_021502675.1 Yinghuangia soli | reverse complement strand
CATCTACCGGGACCCGCACCTGGCCAAGGCCGTGCACACCCAGGACGCCTCCTACCTCGACGTCCTGCACACCGGCGACAAGTACGAGTGGAACCCCACCGACTACGCCTACCACCTCACCCGCCGCGCCCGCGGCCTGCCGCTGTGGTTCTCCCTCGCCGTCCACGGCGTCCAGGCCTACACCGACGCCGTCGAGACCGCGCTGACCCTGGCCCGCGAGACCGCGGAGGTCATCCGGGCGACGCCGCACCTGGAACTGATCCGCGACCCCGAGCTGTCCGCGGTCGTCTTCCGCCGCACCGGCTGGACCGCCGAGGACTACACCGCCTGGTCCGACCGGCTCCTCGCCGGACAGGTCGGCTTCGTCACCCCCACCGGCTGGGAAGGCGAAACCGTCGCCCGCTTCGCCTTCCTCCACCCCCACACCACCATGGACATGGTCCACGAAATCCTCGACACGATGGCCTGATCGGCGCCTCGTACGGCACCAGGTCACATCCGGGTGACACGTTCGAGCCAATCCGTCCCGTGCACCTGACCCGGAACGGGTGCCTCCCCGAGACTGATCACCGTGCATCTCGAGGTGGTGACGGACCCGGGCTCGGGCGCTTTCGGCGCGGCCGGCGATTCTGCGGAAGACGAACCGGCCGCGCGCGGCACCGGCGGCCTTTTCGATGCCGAACACCGGCCGCGCGACCGGGTGTTCGCGCTGGCCACCCCCGAGGCGGCGGTGATCGCCACCACCGCGCTCGCGCACCGCGGCGCGGTGGAAGGCTGCGGGCACGGCACCGGCTGGTATCTGCGGCGGCTGGGTGCGCACCTGCTCACCCGGCTCGTGGACCGGCCCGAACGCCGCGTCGCGGACTGCCTGTCCGACGCCATCGCGGAGACCGCGGCACTGCACGGCGGCCGCTGCGACCTCGCGCTGCACGGCACGCCGACCGCATCCGTGGTCGCCGTACGCCTCACCGGAGACCGCCTGGACCACCTGGTGCTGGGCCCCGGTGCGGTGCTGATCCGGCGCGACACATCGGTCCGCGCGATCCGCGACCCCGCGGGACGCGCGCATGCCGCGGGTGCCCGGCCGTCCGCCGCGGCCGATGCCGCGACCGGGAGTTCGCCGTGCCGCGACGTGCACACCCTGGTGCTGCTCAACGGCGGCGCGGCCCGCTCGCTGCCGGACATGCCGTGGTCCGACACCGTGCGCATGCTCGAAGAGACCGGCGCGCACGGCCTGTTGGCATACATCAGAGCCGCCGAGCTGCGCGCCGGTTCGGCGCACCGGCCGATCGGGCTCGTCCACCTGCGCCCCGAATGACCGCTCCCCGCGGCACGCGGGAGCACTTGGACCGGGACGTGGGAACGGGACATGGGAACGGGCCCGGGGGGGGGGGGGGGGGCGCAGCCGGACGCGCGCCCGCGGGGGGGCGCGTGCCCGGGCCGCCGGGCCGGGGGGCCCCCCCCCCCCCCCCCCCCGGGCCCGTTCTCTTCTGCCGGTCCGCCAGGCGGCCGGCCCCGCCTCCCGGGGCCGGCCTGCCGCGCGGCGGCGTGCGCTCGGCTCGGGCCGGGATCAGCTCGGCTTCGGCAGCGTGTACGTCCGGGCGCCCGGCGACTCGAAGGCCTGCTCGACGGTCTTCAGACCGCTGGGCACCGTCTTGTCCACGCGCAGGATGTACGTCTGGTACGTCGGCGGCTTGTCCGGCGAGGAGAAGTCCAGCTTCGCCCCGTAGCCGAGGTCCAGCGAGGTCTGGGCGCGGTGCGCCGCCATGACGCCGGCCGGCGTCAGGTCGCCGGCCTTGCAGGCCGCCTTCAGCGCCTCGCCGAACATGGCCGCAGTGGTGTACCCGGACAGCACGCCCTGGTCGATCGGCTGGTCGGGGTACTTGGCCTTGTAGTCGGCCACCAGCTTGGTGAGCAGCGGCATGTCGGTGTTGATGGACGGCACCGGGCTGGCGACGTACAGCCGGGCCTCCATCGGCGCCCCCACCAGCGCGAGCAGCTGCGGGTGGAAGCCCACCGAGTGCGCGAGCACCGGGACCTTGAAGCCGGCCGTCTCGGTGCCGCCCATGATCGGGCCCACCTGGCGCGGGCTGGCGCTGACGATGATGGCCTTGACGCCGGCCGACTTCATCGCGCTGATCGCCGCGGTCATGTCCGCGTCGGTCGGCTTGATCTTCTGCTCGACCAGCGAGAAGCCCGCCTGCTGCGCGGCGTACTTCGCACCGGCGTTGCTGTTCGCCCCGAACTCGTCGTCGCTGAAGATGTGGCCGACCTTGTCGCCGGACACCAGGCCGACGTTCTTGGCCAGGTACGAGATGCCGTTGATGATCTCGACGTCGTACGTCGTGGCGGTCACCTGGATGACCTTCTTGCCGAGCAGCGTGGAGGGCCAGGCCTGCGGCAGCGTGAGGATGCCGTCCTTCTCGATCTGGTCCTTCAGCTGCGTGACGATCGCCGAGCCGACCAGCTGCGAGATGCCGACCACCTTGCCGGACAGCTCGGTGTACGCGGTGCCGGCCTTCTGCGGGTCGTACCCGTGGTCCTTGACCTCGACCTTGACCTGCCGGTTGCAGACGCCGCCGGCCGCGTTCAGCTGCTCGTAGTAGAGCGCCTCGGCGTTCGTGACGCTCTTGCCGAGCGGGGCGAACGGGCCGCTGAGGTCCGAGAGTTCACCGACCTTGATCTCGGTGTCGGAGACTCCGGCGCCGGTCTTCAGCTGGCCGGCGTTCCCCGACCCGTTGGGGGCGGGGTCCTTGTCCTTCTCCTTCGTGCTGCACGCGGTTGCGGACAGCGCGAGGATGGCGATGACCGCGGCCGCGGCTCTGGTGCCCTTGCGTGGCTTCACGAGGCAGCTCCTTGGGGTTCCTTCGAGTGGGCGGACCGGGAACGGGCAGGGGTGCGCGGAGTGGTGCGCGGGGTGCGGACGCGCCGGACGAGGCCGGCCAGTCCGCCGGGCGAGAACAGCAGCACCAGCACGATCGCCGCGCCGTACAGGTAGCGCGCCGCCTCGGTCGGGCCCACGCCGTCGCCGCCGGACTCCACCACCAGCGGAAGCGACGCCGCATAGTGCGCGAAGAGCTGCGGCAGCACGGTGACGAACACCGCGCCCGCGACCGCGCCGCCGACCGAGCCGAGGCCGCCGATCACGATCATCGCGAGATAGTCGATGGACAGCGCCAGACCGAAGTACTCCGGGATCATGCGGCCGAACACCAAGGCCAGGATCACGCCGGCCAGTCCGGCGTACATCGACGACACCACGAACGCCATCGACCGGAAGCGGGCCACCGGCACGCCCATGACGGCCGCCGCGATCTCGCTGTCGCGCACCGCGCCCAGCGCGCGCCCGGGGCGGCCGCGCAGCAGGTTGCGGGCCACGATGATGCCGATCACCAGCAGTGCCAGCGCCAGGTACCAGAGGCGTTCGTACTTGGCGAACTCGACGCCCGCGACCTCCAGATAGGGGTCCTCGTCGGCCAGCGTGAAGCCGAAGAACTCCATCGGCTCCGCGGCCCGGCCGTTGTAGCCGCCGGTCACGCTGTGCGCGTTGATCATGACGTGCTCGCCGATGAAGACCAGCGCCAGCGTCGCGATGCCGAGGTACATGCCGCGCAGCCGCCCGGAGATCGGGCTGAACAGGCCGCCCACGGCGCCGGCCAGCAGCACCGCCAGGATCAGCGCGATGAACGGCGGCAGGCCGAGCCCGGAGATGTCGTGCGTGCCGCTGCGGCCCGAGTCGCCGGAGAAGTACATGTAGCCGTACGCGCCGACCGCGAGGAAGAACGCGTGCCCCAGTGAGAGCTGCCCGGTGGTCCCGGACAGGATGTTCAGCCCGATCGCGCCGAGTGCCGCGGCCATCGCGAACAACCCGGTGAGCAGCCAGAAGTCGGTGAGGTAGTAGGGCATCAGGGCCATCACCACGACGGCGATCACCGCCGCGGCGACGCGCAGGTTCAGCACGGACGATTTCGCGGGCCCGGGGGCCGCGGGGCGCAGTGCCGCGCCCGGCTTCGGTTCCGGCTCAGACACGGCTCAGTTCCTTCGACCCGAGCAGCCCGGTCGGCCGCCACAGCAGGATGAGGATCATGACGACGTACGGTGCGATGCCCGAGGCACCGCCGCCGAGCGCGTCCAAGTCGCTTTGGTAGCCCGCCGCGAGGGCCTCGGTGAGGCCGATCATCATGGCCCCGATCAGCGCGCCCAGCGCGGAGTCCATGCCGCCCAGCACCGCGGCCGGGAAGGCCTTGAGGGCCACGAACCCGGTGGTCCGGTCCAGGCCCGGGGTGGGCGAGGCGGTCAGGAACACCGCCGCCACCGCGGCCAGCGCACCGGCCACGCACCACGCGACCAGCTGCACGCGCTTCATCCGGACGCCCATCAGCGCGGCCGCCTCGCGGTCCTCGGACGCGGCGCGCATCGAAAGGCCCCACGCGGTGTACCGGAAGGCCATGAAGAACAGCGTGATCAGGACCACCGCGACGACGATCGCGGCGATCCGGGCCTGCGCCACGTTGGCCCCGAAGACCTCGACCGACTTGGCACCCCACGGGTCGCCCAGCGAGAGCTTGTCGGAGCCGATCCGGCGCACCAGTTCGGTGGTGAGCAGGATGTCGATGCCGATGGTCAAGATGGTCAGCACATGGAGTTCGACTTTGCCGAGCCCCCGGATGAACAGCATCTCGATCAGTCCCGCCCCCGCCGCCGTGACCACCACTCCGACCAGGAGTGCGCCGGCGAAGCCCAGTTCGTCGTGCAGCTGGGCGATCACGTAGCCGCCGAGCAGCAGCAGCGACGCATGCGCGAAGTTCATCACCCCGGAGGCCTTGAAGATCACCACGAAGCCCAGGGCGATGAGGGCGTACACCGATCCGAGAGCGAGCCCGTTGAGGACGATCTCGGAGAGCTTGGTCATTGCCGCTCCTCGTTCTCTTGCCGTACGTGCACGGGAGTTGCGTCGGCCGCGGCCGGTGCCTCGTCCGCCGCCCCGACCAGGCCGGCCAGTCCCGCGGCGACCGGTTCGCCGGCCGCGCCTTCCTCTTCGCCCGCGCCCAGGTACGCGCGGATCACCTCGGGGTCCCGCCGGATCGCATCCGGATGGCCGCTCGCGATGCGGCGGCCGAAGTCGAGCACGGTGACCTCGTCGGCCAGCCGCATGATGAGGCCCATGTCGTGCTCGACCAGCACGATCGAGATGCCCAGGCCGTCCCGGACCGAGGCGATCGCCTCGGCGGTGCGCACCCGTTCGGCGCCGTTCATGCCGGCCACCGGCTCGTCGAGCAGCAGCACCTTGGGCTCCATGCACAAGGCGCGCGCCATCTCGACGCGCTTGCGCACGCCGTACGGCAGCAGCCCGACCGGTGCATCGAAGACCGCACCGAGGTCCATGAACTCGGCGATCTCCCGCGCGCGTTCCCGGTGCCGGCGCTGCTCGCGCACGGCGCTGGGCAGATGCAGCGCGGTGGCCGTGAAGCCCGCCTTGGTCAGCCCGTGCCGGCCGAGCATGAGGTTGTCGGCGACCGTGCCCTGGGTGAGCACGATGTTCTGGAAGGTGCGCGCGATGCCCAGTTCGGCGATCTTGTGCGGGGCCAGCCCGGTCAGTTCGTGCTCGCCGAGGTGCACGGTGCCGCGGGTCGCCTTGTACACCCCGGACAGCACGTTGAAGCACGTGGACTTGCCGGCCCCGTTGGGGCCGATGACCGCGTGGATGCTGCCCGGTGCGACCGTGAAGCTGACCGCGTCCAGGGCCACCAGGCCGGCGAACCGCACCGTGACGGCCCGGACGTTCAGCTCGGGGATCGCGAAGTCGGCGTCCGCGCCGGAGGTCTCGGCGAGCGGTACGGACTGCGTCATCCTCGCCACCTCCGCAGCGTGGCCCGGGGCGCGGACGTCGCGGCGGCCGGGGTCTCGTGGGGCGTGCCCTCGGCCGGGGTGCCGGCGTGCCCGCTCTCGTCGTGGTCGCCGAGGTAAAGCCGCCGGACCTCGTCGGTGCGGGCGAGTTCGGCGGCCGGACCGGTGAGCCGGACCTCGCCGACGTCGAGCACGTACGCGGTCTCCGCCAGGCCGAGCGCGACGGCGGCGTTCTGCTCGACCAGGAGCACCGCGGTGCCCTGCTCGGCGATCTCCCGGATCACCTGGGCGATCCGGCCGACCATCATGGGTGCGAGGCCGAGCGAAGGCTCGTCCAGGAGCAGGAGTTTGGGACCGGCCATGAGCGCCCGCCCGATCGCGAGCATCTGCTGCTCGCCGCCGGACAGGAGTCCGGCGTGCTGGGTCTCGCGCTCGGCCAGCACCGGGAACAGTTCCAGGACCCGCTCGCGGGCCTGCTTGGCGCGCGCCGAGCGGCGGTCGCCCGTCCCCAGGAGCCCGGCCTGCAGGTTCTCGGCCACCGAGAGCCCCGCGAACACCCTTCGGCCTTCCGGTACTTGCACGATCCCGGCACGTACCGCGGCAGCCGCGTCGCGGCCGCGCAGGTTCTGCCCGTTGTAGGTGATCGTGCCGCCCTCCACCGCACCGTGGTGCAGGAAGAGCGTGCCGGATATCGCGCGCAGGAGTGTGCTCTTGCCGGCGCCGTTGGAGCCGAGCACGGTGACGATGCCGCTCGGCGGCACCGTGATGCTCACGCCGCGCAGGGCCTGCACGGACCTGCCATAGGCGACGTGCAGCCCGTCGACGACCAGTGCGCCGCCGGCCTGCCGGAGTCGGGGGTGGGCCCCGCCCGGATGCTCCGCGGGCGCGGGTTCGTTCCCCTGCGGAGGTTGGTGCTCCGCCCGTGCCATCCGGCCTCCCTTCCTGTGGAGTCCGCGAACGCCTGAAGTCCTCGATGTCCTCGGAGTCCTCGGAGTGACGGACACCACAACACGTGGCGATGGGCATCGTCCAGACGCATGGCGCAGGACGGGGCACCGGACCAACTGCGACTCCGCACGCTTGTGCAGCCGCACAGCGACCGGTTCCGTGCCGCTGCCATGCTTGTGAGCAGCCACAACCGGACGGCCCCGAACTGCGGTGTCCGGCCGCGGTTTTTGGGTCCGCGGCACGAGTGCCGGGACCCGGCGCGCCGCCCGGCCGACGGTGCGGACAACCGGGCGGCTGTGCAATCGGTCAGCCGCCGGACAGCCGGTAGGCGTCCAGCGCGAGCCCCAGTTCGACAAGGTCGCGGGGCAGTCCGAGATCCCGGCCGGTCAGCTGTTCGAGCCGGCGCAGCCGGTTGAGCACGGTGTTGCGGTGGCAGAACAAGCGGGCTCCGGCGCGGGCCGCCGAGCCGCCCGCGTCGAACCACGCCGCGAGGGTGCCCAGCAGGACGTCCCGGTCGCCGGGGTCCAGGGCCAGCACGGCACCGAAGGTGCGGGTGGCCAGCGCACCGGACAGGTCGGCCTGGCAGGCGACCATCGCGGCCGGCAGCCGCTGGTCCAGCCGGGCCACTTCGCCGTCCGCCGCGCAGGTGCGCAGGGCGACCTCGGCGAACCGCCGGGCCCGGCCCAATTCGGCCAGGCCGTCCACGACCAGGCCGATGCCGACCCGGGAGCCGGCCGACGGGCGCAGCGCCTTGGCGAGGCCGTCGAGCACCTCGCCCTCCGCGGCGCCGTTGTGCAGCAGGGCCACCGCGAACTCGGCGTCCGCCCGGGACCGCCACAGCAGGTGTGCGGACTCGGTGCCGGACGGGCGCGGGCCGTCGTGCTGGCCGGTCCCGGGGCGGGCGTGCCGCAGCATGCCGACCGCGTACCGGCCGTCCTCGGGCAGGTCGAGCACCGTGGCCGCGGCGCTGATGTCGGCGGGCTCGGCGCGGCCGTCGAGCAGCGAGTCGAGCAGGGCCCGGGTGCGCTCGTGGTGGTGGCTGGAAAGATCGTTCGCCAGGCTCCGGTAGGCGTCCGCGACGATCGTCGAATGGTGGTCGACCGCGTTCCACACCGTGGTTGCGGCGTGGACCAGTTCGTGGACGTCCTGCGGCTCGCGCTCCACGGTGATCTCGACCAGCGACTGCCACACGATGACGCCGCCGATCCGGTACGCGTGCAGCAGCGCCTCCAGCGGCAGGCCCTGTTCGGCGCGGCGCCGGCCGAGCCGCCAGGTCTGCGGGTTGGCGTCGCCGGCCTCGGCCGGGGCGAGCAGCGCCAGCAGCGCGCTGCGCAGCGACTCGTGGCAGCCCTGCCACAGGTCGTCCGGCGGCACGGGGCCGTCGCGGTAGGAGGCCTCGTGCTCGTACAGCGAGGCCACCAGCCGGTCGGACAACTGCGGCAGGCGTTCGAGCAGCACGCGCGCGGCCTTGCGCAGCAGCCGTACGTGCGGTCCGGTGTCGGCGGCGTGCGGGTCGGCCCCGAATGCGGGGAGGTGCGGCGGTTCGGTCTTTGCGGTGTCGGCTTTGCCCGGATCGGTCTTTCCCGGGTCGGTTTTCCCGGGTTCGGCTCTTCCGAGGTCGGTTCTTCCGAGGTCGGCCTTGCCGGTG
Source organism: Yinghuangia soli (assembly GCF_021502675.1). GTDB lineage: Bacteria > Actinomycetota > Actinomycetes > Streptomycetales > Streptomycetaceae > Yinghuangia > Yinghuangia soli. The sequence goes on along the minus strand of NZ_JAKFHA010000013.1, from coordinate 225,961 downwards.
GCGGCCATGCCGTTCGAGGTGGTGCCGGGGGGTGGTGCCACGTGCATCGTGCCTCCACCGGTCGTGGACGGGACGCCGTGCGGGATGCAGCGGGGATCAGCCTGCCACCGCAACCGTGCCGTGCGGAGGGTCTGCTGATGTAACGATTCGGCCGACAAAGCCCCTCAGAGGTGACCGGACGGTCGAGTATCCAGAAAGCGCGCGAACAGATTCGCGGTGGCCCGGGCGATCCGGGGCTCCGCGAACCGCGGGTCGCCCAGCGCCTGCGGCCAGCGGAAAGTCCCGGCGGTGAACACCCACCCGCCCGCAGCGGTCCGGTGCAGCATGCTCTGCTGCGTCTCGGGGCGCCCCTTGCCGTCCGGGTACGGCGATTCGGCGAGCAGCACCGACTCCGTGGCGCGCGGCGCGGCCGATCCCGGGAAGCGCCGGTCCGCCTCGCCCCACAGCAGCCCGGGCAGCGCATCGCCGTCGCGGAGGCCGGTGCCCGACCAGAACCAGTGATCGGTCCCCCGGACCACCAGGGGGTGCTCGCCCTTGATGACGCTGACGTACTGGATGCCGAGCAGTTCCTGCTCGGGCCGGCGCAGGTCGCGCCAGCGCACGGTCGGCCCGGGCGCGTCCCGGTCGGCTGCGGCCTTGGCGTCCTTGTGGCAGCGCACAAGGCGGTGCGGCGTGCCCGACGCGGAGGGCAGCACGCGCACATGCCAGTACACGTTGTTCGCGGTCAGGAACGCGGCGCCGACGCCGCCCGCGAGCGCGGTCTCCAGGACCTCGCGCATCTCCGCGGACCAGTACTCGTCGTGGCCGGGGAAGACCATCGCGCGGTAGCGGAACGGGTCGATGCGGCCCGCGTGCAGGTCGAGCGACGTCGCGTAGACCATGTCGTAGCCGCGTTCCTCGGCCCAGCGCACGAAGGCGTGATCGAGTTCGAAGGACTGCGGCAGGCCGGTGCCCGCGTACGGCCGGTCAAAAGAGACCACGCGGGCCTTCAGCCGGGCGCTCGCCTTGCGGGTCGACGGATCCTGGCCGTAGTAGAGGCTGCGGCCGGTACTGCCGTCGACCGGGTACTCGTTGTACGCCTGGTACGTGGTGGTCGGCAGCACGACCAGGAAGTCGGCGGCCCGGGCCGGCTCGGTGACCGCGAACGGCACGTGGTTGCGGAAGCCGTCCGCATTCGTGAGGACCGCGGTGTACATGCCCCCGGGCCAGTCCGCGGGCACCTCGGTCTCCCAGGTGTCGGCCCAGTCGCACACCACGGTCCCGGTCTCCGGGTCGAGCCGCGCGGGCTCCTGGCGGCGGCCGGGCACGCCGTCGGCGCGCAGCATGAGGCGGCCGCCCGTGCCGCCGTAGTGCCCGAGGCGGAAGACCTCGACGGTGAACGGCTGGTCGCGGTCCACCGAGACCTTCAGGCGCAGCCGGCCGCCGGCCTGCACCCCGGCCTCGGCGGCATACCCCTTGATCTGCCCGGCGGCGTCCCCGGCGGTCTTCCCGCCGGGCCGCCAACCCGCGTCCCCGGCCCGGGTGTTCTCGACGGCCACCAGGTCCGGCTGGGCGGGCAGCACCAGACCGGGCGGGCCCGGCCGCGCGGCACCCGCGATGTCCCGGGCCGCATGCGGGGTGCAGCGGCCGAGCAGTGCGAAGCCGGCCCCCGCCGCGGCCGCGGCCGCGCCGAGGAGTGCGCGGCGGGCCGGCGCATGGCCGCGGGGCGGCGCGGCAGCGCGGGGCGGGTCGTCCTGATCATGCGCCATGGTCGTCGCAGTACCCGCCCGCGGCGGTCACGAACGCCGGTGCAGGGATGCGAGGTCCAACCGGCCCAGTGCCATCTGCTTTTCGTCGAGCGACTCCACGCGGCGGCTCTGCGCGGTCAGGAAGCGCGGGTAGACCGGCGGCATCATGACCGCGTCGCGCACCAGGATCTCGTTGGCCAGCGCGCACAGTTTGGCGCGCTGCGAGGCATCCCAGGCTGCCCAGGCCTCGGCCAGCAGCCGGTCGAACTCGGGGTTGCGGTAGCCGGTGTTGTCCGGGTGGTCGGACGCCGCGGGCCCGAGCACGTCGAACGCGGTCCGGCCGACCGCGTAAGCAGGGCGCCGCACCGACAGCGCCAGGTCGAAGTCGCCCGCGGCGCGGCGCTGCCGCCACACGTCCGGGGCGACCTCCTCGACGCCGGCCTGGAAGCCGACCGTGGTCCATTGCGCGGCCAGCTTTTCGGCCACCGGTGCCAGGCCGTCGCCCGTCGCCACGAGCACGGCGAACCGGAGCTGGCCGGTACGCCCGGACTCGCCCAGGAGCACCCGGACCCGGTCCGGGTCGACGGCGGCCGCATAGGGCGTGAAGTCGTCGTCCCAGCCCTCGGTGGCCGGTCCGACGGGTCCGCGGCCGGGCACCGCGAAGCCCTTGTAGAGCTCGTCGGCAACCGCCTTGCGGGCCGTCCCGGCGGCCAGCGCTCGGCGTACCGCGATGTCGTCGAAGGGCGCGCGGCGCAGGTTGAGAGCGGTCACCAGGTCCAGCGGCGAGGACACCGCGTGCGCCTGCAGGCCGCCGCTCTGCACCGGGCGCACCTGGGCGGGCGCGATGCGCGGGTCGACGCCGATCCGGCCGGCCTTCAACTCGGCCGTCCGGGCCGCCGGTTCCGCGACGGTCCGGAACTCCAGGACGTCGAGCGGCGTCTCCGGGCCCCGGTAGGCCTCGTTGCGGCGCAACCGGACGGACTCCCCCGGCACGGCCGCGTCGAGCCGGTACGGGCCGGTGCCGACGAGCGCCTGCGGGTCGTCCAGCGAGCTGCGCGCGGGGATCGGCAGGCAGGCCAGGAACTGGCGCAGCACGCCGAACGGGCGCGGCAGTTCGAGGCGCACGGTGCCCGCGTCGACGGCGGTGGCGGTGCGGATCCGGCCGGCCAGGTACGGGCCCCAGGCCGCGGCCGTCGCCGGGTCGGCGACGCGGCGCAGGCAGGCCGCGACCTGCTCGGCGTCGAAGGCGCTGCCGTCGGAGTTGGTGATGCCGTCGCGCAGCCGCAGGGTCCACACCAGGCCGTCCGCTGAGACCACCGGGTCGGCGGCGGCGAGCACCGGCTCCAGCGTGGTGTCGTCGCGGTACCGGTACAGCGCCTCGACCACCGGATCGGAGATCCAGCGGGTCTCCTCGGCGGTGCCGTGCACCGGGTTGAGCACCGCCGGGAACGCGGGCAGCGCGACGGCGAGCGTGCCGCCGCTGCGCAGCTTGGGGCCGCCGTCGCCGCAGCCGGACAGCAGGCCGCCGGCCGCGGCCGCCAATGCCGATCCGGTGCCGAGGGCCAGGAAGCGGCGTCGGCCCAGTTGCATGTGCGTTCCCTCCCTGCCGGGCTTGGTCGGTGCCAAGCCTAGGGCTGCGGCAGGGCGGGAACGTGCATGCGCGAGCGGCTCAGACGGTGAAGACGATCTTGCCGAACTGGTCGCCCTCGGCCATCCGGGCGAAGCCCTCGCGGGCCCGGTCCAGCGGCAGCACGGTGTCGATCACCGGCCGCACCCCGGAGTTGGCGCACAGCGCGAGCAGCCCGGCCAGTTCGTCCTTGTCGCCCATCGTGGAGCCGACCACGCGCATCTCCTGGAAGAAGATCCGGGTCAGCTCACCGGCGGGCGGGTTCGAGCCGCTGGTGGCACCCGAAATGACCACGCTGCCACCGGCCTTGAGGCTGCGCACCGAGTGGCTCCAGGTGGCCGCGCCCACGGTCTCCATGACCGAGTCGACGCGCTCGGGCAGCCGCTCGCCGGACGCGAACGCCCGGTCCGCGCCCAGCGCCACGGCGCGCTCGCCCTTGGCGGCGTCCCGGCTGGTCACCCACATGCGGTAGCCGGCCGCCTTGCCGAGCACCACGAGCGCGGTCGCGACACCGCCGCCGGCCCCCTGCACGAGGATCGTCCCGCCGGGCCGTACACCCGAATTGGTGAAGAGCATGCGGTACGCGGTCAGCCACGCGGTGGGCAGGCAGCAGGCCTCCTCGAAGGACAGCTCCTTCGGCTTGGGCAGGAGGTTCCAGCGCGGCACCGCGACCTTCTCGGCGAAGGTGCCGTCGTACTTCTCGGTCAGGATCGAGCGCGGCTCGTCGGTGCCGAGGCCGCCGATCACCGAGTGCACGACGACCTCGTTGCCGTCCTCGTCGATGCCCGCGGCGTCGCAGCCGAGCACCATCGGCAGCTGCTTGTCGGTGATCCCGACGCCCTTGAGGGTCCACAGGTCGTGGTGGTTGAGGGAGGCGGCCTTGACCCGGACGGTGGTCCAGCCGGGCGGCAGCGGGGCGTCCGCGCCGGGTTCGGCGCGCTCCCCGAGCTCGAGTCCGGACAGCGGGTCCTCGGGGCTGATGCGCACGGCGCTCACGGCGAACATGGCTGCGACCTTATCGAGAGGGCCGGGGCCGCCGACCGGCGGCGCCGGGGCGCCCCGGGGGCCCACCCCCCCCGGGGGGCGGCCCCCACCCGCTGTCGGGCCCCCCCGCCGGGGTCGGGGACGTTCTGTGCTGGTCCTGCGGTGCTGCGGTGGTGAAGTACTGCCGGTTCAGCCGATCGTCAGCGGCGCGCGACGCCGTCGCGGCGGGCCGCCTCGGCGACCGCGAGGGTCACCGCCGGGGCCACCCGCTCGTCGAACGGGCTCGGGATGACCTTGTCCGCGGACAGCTCGTCGGCCACGACCGCGGCCAGCGCCTCGGCGGCGGCCACCTTCATGCCCTCGGTGATCCGGGTCGCGCGCACCGACAGGGCGCCCGCGAAGACGCCCGGGAACGCCAGCACGTTGTTGATCTGGTTCGGGTAGTCGCTGCGCCCGGTCGCCACGACCGCGGCGTACTTGTGCGCGACCTCCGGCATGATCTCCGGGTCCGGGTTGGCCATCGCGAAGATGATCGCGTTCGGCGCCATGGTCGCCACGACGTCCTCGGGGACCTTGCCCGCGGAGACGCCCAGGAAGACGTCCGCGCCTTCCATCGCGACCTCGATGCCGCCCTTGAGCTTGGCCTTGTTGGTCAGTTCGGCGATCAGCCGCTTGATCGCGGTCAGGTCGTCGCGGCCCTCGTGCACGATGCCGCGCGAGTCGACGACCTGGATGTCGCCGATGCCGGCCTCGATGAGGATCTTGGCGATCGCGATGCCGGCCGCGCCCGCACCCGAGATGACCGCGCGCAGGTCCTTCAGCTCGCGCCCGGTGACGATCGCGGCGTTGCGCAGCGCGGCGAGCGCGACGATCGCGGTGCCGTGCTGGTCGTCGTGGAAGACCGGGATGTCCAGGCGCTCCTGCAGCCGGCGCTCCACCTCGAAGCAGCGCGGCGCGGAGATGTCCTCCAGGTTGATGCCGCCGAACGACGGGGCCAGGCGCACGACGGTCTCGACGATCTCGTCGACGTCGGTGCAGTCCAGCGCGATCGGCACCGCGTCCACGCCGCCGAACTGCTTGAAGAGCAGCGCCTTGCCCTCCATGACCGGGAGGGAGGCCTTCGGGCCGATGTCGCCCAGGCCCAGCACCGCGGTGCCGTCGGTGACGACCGCGACGGTGTTGGCGACCCAGGTGTAGTCGTTCACCAGGTCCGGGTTCTCGGCGATCGCGGTGCAGACACGTGCCACACCCGGCGTATAGGCCAGCGAAAGGTCGTCCTTGTTGCGGACCGGGACCGTCGAGCGGATCTCCAGCTTGCCGCCCTGGTGCAGGACGAACGCCGGGTCGGTCTCGCCCGGTGTGGTGCTTTCGGTGGGGATGATCTCCGCTGCCACAGTGACCCCTTTGTCAACCGTCATGAGTGAGTGGTGCAGCTCCTTTGGCGATGTACGCCACGACCAGGGGTAGATGCCCGGGGGTGGTCCTACATCGAGCACGGCTGGATGCTGCCTGCCTCGCCGGCGCCGGCGCTGCTGTCCGCGCAATCGATCCGACGAGGGTACGGGGGTCACCCGTGACATCTAGCTTTTCACAGCCCCCGAGCGGTGGTACGTCGGGGCGATGACGCTGCCCAAAAGGCGGGAGGAATCGTTGGTGTACGCACACCGCCCTTGGCCGCCAAAGGTACTGCCACGGCCAGTACGCTTGGTGTAACCGCCGCCACACCCGGCGACCCCAAATGTCCGGTGGCCCCTGGGCCCGGGCACGAGCCCCCGGGAGGACCGCCACCGTGGAGCTCGCCGCGTACGCCGACTACGCGGTCCGGTTGGTCAATACCGAGGCGCCCGGACGGGGCACCGACGACCTGCGGACCACCGGCGACATCGCCCGGCTGCTCGACGCGGTGGGCAGGCCGCCGTCCCGGGTCGCGGAATCCGACGTGCCGCGGCTGCGCGCGGTGCGGACCCGGCTGCGCGCGGTCTTCACGGATGCGGCCGAAGGCCGGCCGGCCGATGCGGTCGCGACGCTCAACGGGCTGCTCGCCGAGTACCCCGTGCACCCGCGGATCACCGGGCACGACGGGCGGCCCTGGCACATCCACCTCGCCGGCGACCAGGCGGGCGCGGCCGAGTCGTATGCGGCGGTGGCCGGGATGGGGCTCGCGGTGCAGCTGACCTCGCTCGGCGCCGACCGGCTGGGCGTGTGCGATGCGGCGCCGTGCCGAAACGTTTTCGTCGACGCCTCGGCGAACCGGTCGCGGCGCTACTGCTCGGACCGCTGCTCGACGCGGGCGAACGTGGCGCAATATCGCGCCCGCCGCAAGGCGCGCGCCACCACCGACTGACGCCCCGTCATCCCTCGAACGGGTTATCCGTCCCGATCCTCGACCAGCGCTTTCGGCGCCGGACCAGGAGCGCGCGGGCCAGGACCAGTCCGTCGGGCACCGGGCCGAACTCCCTGCTGTCGGTGCTGCGGTACGGCTGGTCGCCGAGCACCCACCAGCCCTCCGGATCGCGGCGCACGGCCCTCTTGAACATGAGGACGTCCGGGCGGTCCGGGCGCACCGCAAGGACGACGTCACCCGGCCGGACCCGGGCGCGGTAGCGGACCAACACCCTTTCCCCGTCCGCGAGATTGGGCAGCATCGAGCCCCCGCTCACGTCGGCCATCCCCCAGGGCAGCCGCCATCGGGACACCGCCTTGCCGCCCGCCATGACACCTCTCATCCGGTATGACCGTTTCCGCCCAACTGCCGCGCCCGGCCCGCGTGAACCCGGTGTGAACACACCGGCCGGTAGGCCGGGGTCACCGGGAAATCGCGGTCCGCCGGGAGTAGGGTCCCCCGTGGGAAGACGATCACAGAAAGGACCCCCATGTTCTCTCGACTGTTCGCGAGCACGGTGACCGCCGAGGCGCACTGCGACCTCCCCTGCGGTGTCTACGACCCGGCGCAGGCCCGCATCGAGGCCGAGTCGGTCAAGGCCATCCAGGAGAAGTACCAGGCGAACGAGGACACCGCGTTCCGCGCGCGTGCGATCGAGATCAAGGAGCAGCGCTCCGAGCTGGTCAAGCACCACCTGTCGGTGCTGTGGAGCGACTACTTCAAGGCCCCGCACTTCGAGGCCTACCCGAACCTGCACACCCTGTTCAACGACGCCATCAAGGCGGCCGGCGCGGGTGGCACCAAGGGCTCGAACGACCCGGCCACCGGCCAGGCGCTGCTGGACCTGATCGCCCAGATCGACGCCATCTTCTGGGAGACCAAGAAGGCTGCCTGATCCACCGGGCCGGCCGTCCCGGGGCGAGTCCCCGGCCTGCCGACCGAGCGCACCCGGTCCGCACGCCTCCGGCAACGGAGGCCGTGCGGCCGGGTGCGTCTGCGTTTCCGGCACGCTGCGCCTGCACCTCAATGTCCCCCTATCGGGTCAACACCCTTGACATCACCACCCCTTGCCTGGTTTCTCTCGTGTGGGGGACTTTCGCCCGTTCGGGTCGCTCACCGTGCAGACGGCGAATAAGCAGGTACACTGCGTACTCGCCAAATCACATGCGGTGACGTACTGTCGTACGCGTAGGCGATGCGGCGACGGGCCTGCGGGCCGGGACGGGATGCCAGAGGAGATCACGATCGAGCTCCCTGGAAGAGTGGTGGCGGAGACGGGTCGGGGGTCCGCGCGATAGCGTCGACAAGGTCCCCGTCATCGGTCGTGGTCACAGTCGTGGCCACCTACGCAGCACCTTGGAGGTGAGGGTGTCCCAGCGATCCGCACACACGGCGGACGAAGCCGGCGCCGGCCAGCAGGACTTCGTCGAGGTCCGGTTGCCCGCCGCGGGGGCGTACCTCTCGGTTCTTCGTACCGCGACGGCCGGCCTCGCGGCCCGGCTGGATTTCACCCTGGACGAGATCGAGGATCTCCGCATCGCCGTCGACGAGGCGTGCGCGATGCTCCTGGGCCAGGCCGTCCCGGGGAGCGTCCTGTCCTGCGTGTTCCACCTCGTCGGCGACGCCCTGCAGATCACGGTGTCCGCCCCGACGACCGACGGGCACACGCCGGCGCGCGACACGTTCGCGTGGACCGTGCTGTCCGCCCTGGCGGGCGAGGTCGACGCGACCGTGGACGAGAACTCCGTCGTGAGCATCAGCCTCCACAAGAAGCGCGGTGGCGGGCCGGGGGCGCCGTGAGCACCGAGCACGCGAGTGACCGCCAGGGCGAAGATCCCCCGGCGGACGGGGCCCGGGAGGCCGAGGACATGGTCAGTGACACGAGCGTGACGGCGGACGAGACCGCCCCGCCGCACGACAGCTCCGACGCCCCCGGGTCTTCGGAAGCCGACGACGTGGACAGCACTGTCGACACCGTCGCGGCCGACGAGGACACCGAGACCGCCGGCCGGGCGGCCCCGGGCATCCCCGAGACTCCCGTGCCCGGCAGGCGCCGGTCCTCGAGCCATTCGCAGCACGACCGCGAGCTGGCCAAGGGCATGTTCGCCCAGCTGGCGAAGCTCGCCCCGGAGGACCCGGACCGCCGGGCCATCCGCGACCGGCTGGTCGAGATGCACCTGCCGCTGGTCGAGCATCTGGCGCGGCGGTTCCGCAACCGCGGCGAGCCGCTCGACGACCTGGTGCAGGTCGCCACCATCGGGCTGATCAAGTCGGTGGACCGGTTCGACCCGGACCGCGGCGTGGAGTTCTCCACGTACGCCACCCCGACCATCGTCGGCGAGATCAAGCGGCACTTCCGCGACAAGGGCTGGGCGGTGCGCGTGCCGCGCCGGCTGCAGGAGCTGCGGCTCGCCCTGACCGCCGCGACCGCCGAGCTGTCGCAGCGCAACGGCCGCTCCCCCACGGTCGGCGAACTGGCCGTGCAGTTGGGCATCTCCGAAGAAGAGGTGCTGGAGGGCCTGGAGTCCGCGAACGCGTACAGCACGCTGTCGCTGGACGTGCCGGACACCGACGACGAGTCGCCCGCGGTCGCCGACACGCTCGGCTCGGAGGACGAGGCGCTGGAAGGCGTCGAGTACCGCGAGTCGCTCAAGCCGCTGCTCGAGCAGCTGCCGCCGCGCGAGAAGCGCATCCTGCTGCTCCGGTTCTTCGGCAACATGACGCAGTCCCAGATCGCGCAGGAGGTCGGCATCTCGCAGATGCACGTCTCCCGGCTGCTGGCCCGCACGCTGGCGCAGCTGCGCGAGCGCCTGCTGGTCGAGGAGTAGACCGCAGAAGGCATGCGCCGAGGGCCCGGAGGAATACGTTCCTCCGGGCCCTCGGCGCATGCCTCGGATGACCTTGCGGGCGCCGCTCGCTCGGCGTCCGGATGCTGTCCGGGTGAGCCGCTGCGGGGCGCTACTTCTTGCGCTTCTTGCGCTTGTCGCCGGTGCGCGCCTGGCCGCCGGGCCGGGCCGCGGCCGGCTTCGCGGCGGGCTTCTCCTCGGCGGGCTGCTCCGCGGCGCGGCGTTCGGCGGTGCGCTCCTCGTGCAGGTTCTCGAGCGCCTGGTAGAGGCTCGGGCGTCCCAGGATGACGATCGCGGCGAGGCCGACCGCGATGATCGCGATGCCGAAGACCCAGCGGCCGCTGCCGCTGCCCATCCAGTAGCCGATACCGAGCACCACGAGGTTGATGGTGATCGCGGGCGACCGGCTCCAGCGCCGGCCGCGGACCAAGCCGACCGTGGTGGCGAGCATGCCGAGGCCGAGCAGCAGCAGGTAGATGCCCTCGCTGATGCCCTTGCCCTCGTCGACCGGGTCCCCGAAGAGGCTCGCCAGCAGGATGTAGAGGGAGAAGCCGAGACCGATCACGGTCTCCGCGGCGACGATCCCGGTCGCGATCCGGAAACTCGGCGGCAGGGACCGCAAGGCCCCGAAGGCGGTGGGTGCGGGAGCGGCGTCAGTCATCACCCCACGAGGGTAGACGGGCCGCGCGGCGGCGCGGGACGGCCCGCCCCCGTGCCCCGGCAGGCAGCGGCGTCCGCGCAGGTCACCCGGGGTTTGCCGAGGAGATTGCCGAGGCGGCCTCGGCCGCCCGCCGGCCGGCACGCGCGGTTACTCTGTCGTACATGCGTGCCCTTCTCGTCGTGAACCCCAAGGCGACGACCACCAGCGAGCGGACCCGCGACGTCCTGGCGCACGCACTCGCCAGCGACCTCAAGCTCGACGTCGCGACCACCACGCACCGCGGGCACGCCGCCGAACTGGCCCGGGACGCGGTCTCCGACAACATCGACCTGGTCATCGCCCTGGGCGGCGACGGAACGGTCAACGAAGTCGCCAACGGCGTGCTCGCCGAGGGCCCGTCGCCGGACCTGCCGGCCGTCGCCGTCGTCCCCGGCGGCAGCACCAACGTCTTCGCCCGCGCGCTGGGCATGCCGAACGACCCGGTCGAGGCGACCGGTGTGCTGCTGGACGCGCTGCGCACCCGGCGGGACCGCGAGATCGGCCTGGGCATGGCCGGCGACCGGTGGTTCCTGTTCTGCGCGGGCCTCGGCTTCGACGCCGACGTGGTCGGCCGCGTCGAGGAGCACCGGGCCAAGGGCCGCAAGTCGACGCACGGCCTCTATGTGCGGTCCGCTCTGCACCGGTTTTACCGAAGCGGTGGCACGAGGCGGTCCGGTCCCCTCACACTGGACGTACCGGGCCAGGAACCGGTGGAGGGACTGTGCCTGGGCATAGTCCAGAACACGAATCCCTGGACTTTCCTGGGCAATCGCCCCGTGAACGCGTGTCCCGACGCGTCGTTCGACCGAGGTCTCGACCTGTTCGGGCTGACCAGGATGTCCACTCTGCCCACGTTGCGGCATCTCAGCCGCATGCTGGGCTCTTCGGGGAATGCACCGCACGGACGTCACGTGGTGTCGCTGCACGACTGCGCGACGTTCACTCTTGGGGCTGAGGAGGCCGTGTCGCTTCAGGTGGACGGCGACCACCTGGGGGAACATCGCAGTGTGACGTTCCGGGGCGTCCCCCGGGCACTGCGTGTGATTGTGTGAGTAGAAGGGCCGCTACGCCTTTCAGTCGAACGTAGAAGCCCGTTCACTCCTTCGAAGTAGCGGTGTGACCTACCCGACACCGATGATTCAAAAAATCCTTCGCAAGAGGGGTTGTGTCCACGGCCCAGTTTTGTCAGGCTCTACGTGGCGGCCAGCAGGAACGGCCCAAAGGCCAATCCTCTCCGCCCGACTCCACCACCAAACCTGGGGACCGACTTTGTCGGCCCTTACGTTGTTGGAGGATTCGTGAAAGCGTTCACATTCACAAGCCGTCACTAGGCGAGGCCACAAGCTTCGCCCGCTTACGAGGAGTTGGACCGCATGGACTGGCGCCACCGTGCCGCCTGCCGTGACGAAGACCCGGAGCTGTTCTTCCCGATCGGTAACACCGGTCCGGCGCTGCTGCAGATCGAGGAGGCGAAGGCCGTGTGCCGTCGCTGCCCCGAGATGGAGGCGTGCCTGCAGTGGGCCCTCGAGTCCGGTCAGGACGCGGGCGTCTGGGGTGGGATGAGCGAAGACGAGCGCCGCGCGCTCAAGCGCCGTGCCGCGCGCAACCGCGCACGCGCCTCTGCCTGATCCCCCTGCATCCGGATCTCCACGGCACCAACACAGAACCTCGGCAACGCCCCGGTGGTCATCGCGACCGCACCGGGGTGTTGCCGTTTCTGCGTCGTCTTCCGGACGGCCCGGTCGAGCCGGCCGGGGCGGCGGTCAGCCGCGGGCCTTGCGGCGGACCGGGAAGTCCAGGGTGACCACGGTGCCGCCGCCGTCGCGGGCGGTCATGTCGAAGCGGCCGCCCAACTCGCTGCCCACCAGCGTGCGGACGATCTGCAGGCCGAGGTTGCCGGACTCCTGAGGGTCGAAGCCGGCCGGCAGGCCGGCTCCGTCGTCGGCCACGGTGATCACCAGGCGCTGGCGCTCGTGGTCCCGGGCCGCGGTGATCTCCAGGCTTCCGGAGTGCGTGTCGAACGCGTGCTCCAGGGCGTTCTGCAGGAGTTCGGTCAGCACCATCGCGAGCGGCGTCGCGGTCTCCGCGATGAGCTCGCCGAAACTGCCGTGCCGCGCGGTGCGCACCCGGGACGCGGACGCCGCGACCTCGGTGACCATGCTGAGCACCTGGTCCGCGATCTCGTCGAAGTCGACCCGCTCGTCCAGCGTCTGGGACAGCGTCTCGTGCACGATCGCGATCGAGCCGACGCGCCGGACCGCTTCCTCCAGGGCCGCCCTGGCCTGCGGAGAATCCATTCGCCTGGCCTGCAGGCGGAGCAGTGCCGCGACGGTCTGCAGGTTGTTCTTCACCCGGTGGTGGATCTCCCGGATGGTGGCGTCCTTGGTGATGAGCTCACGTTCCCGGCGGCGCAGTTCGGTCACGTCGCGGAGCAGCACGATGGCGCCGATCCGGGCGCCGCGCGGCTTGAGCGGGATGGCCCGGACCTGGACCACCGCGGCGGCGGTCTCCACTTCGGTCTCGCGCGGCGCCCAGCCGCTCGCCACCGCGGAGATCGACTCGTCCACCGGGCCCTCGCTGGGCGCGAGTTCGGCGGTGGTGCGGCCGAGGTGGCAGCCGACCAGGTCGCTGGTCAGGCCGAGCCGGTGGTACGCGGACAGCGCGTTGGGGCTGGCGTATTGCACGAAGCCCTCGGCGTCCAGGCGGATCAGGCCGTCGCCGACGCGCGGCGAGGCGTCCATGTCGACCTGCTCGCCCTTGTACGGGAAGAAGCCGGACGCGATCATCTGCGCGAGGTCGGCCGCGCTCTGCAGGTAGGTGAGTTCGAGGCGGCTCGGGGTGCGCGCGGTGAGCAGGTTGGTGTTGCGCGCGATGACGCCGATGACGCGGCCGTCGCGGCGTACCGGGATGGCCTCCACCCGGACCGGCACGTCGTCGCGCCACTCGGGGTCGCCCTCGCGCACGATGCGGCCCTCGTCGTAGGCGGCGTCGAGCATCGGGCGCTCGCCGCGCTCGACGAAGTCGCCGACCAGGTCGTCCTGGTGCGAGGTCGCGCCGGTGTTGGGACGCATCTGGGCGACCGCGACATATCGGCCGTCGCTGGTCGGCACCCAGAGCACCAGGTCGGCGAACGACAGGTCCGCGAGCAGCTGCCACTCGGAGACCAGCAGGTGCAGCCACTCGAGGTCGGCCGGCGGCAGGTCCCCGTAGTTGCGGACGAGGTTGTTCATGGAGCGCACAGCGAGAGAGTAACTCCGCCCCGGCCGCGCTTCGCGCCGGGTGGCCGAACGACCGCCGGCGCGGGCCCCCGGGGGCCGGGAGTGGGACGCTGCGCACAGTGCGGGCCGGGGGCGTGCAGCGGGGTGAGAAGCTGTCCGGACACCCCGGGCGCGTCTTCGGCGCCCGGTTCCGCAACCCGGCAGGCCCGCTCGGTCCGGCGCCGCCGTTCGGAGGTCGACGCCGTGTCCGAAAACCGTCCGCAGCCCGCGCCGTCCGGCGGCCATCCGCTGGACTGGCTGGAGATCCGCGAGAAGGAGCGGGTGGCCGCGGGGCTGCGCCGCCGCCTGCGGCCGCGCCCGGCGGACGAGCCGGGGGTCCTGGACCTGGCCGGCAACGACTACCTCGGGCTGGCCCGGCATCCGCGCGTGCTGGCCGCGGCCGCCGACGCGGTGCGGGTGTGGGGTGCGGGCTCGACCGGTTCGCGGCTGGTGACCGGGTCCACGGACCTGCATGCCGAGCTGGAGGCCGAGCTGGCCGCGCACCTGGAGTCGGAGGCGGCGCTGGTCTTCTCGTCCGGCTACCTGGCCAACATCGGCGCGATCACCTCGCTGGCCGGCCGCGGCGACCTGGTGGTGTCGGACGCGATCAACCACGCCTCGATCGTCGACGCGTGCCGCCTCTCCCGGGCCCGGGTGGCCATCACGCCGCACTGCGACGTGGCCGCGCTGGCCGAGGTGCTCGCGCAGCGCACCGAGGAGCGCGCGCTGGTCGTCGTGGACGCGGTGTTCTCGGTGGACGGCGACCTGGCCCCGCTCGCCGAGATCGCGGCCGTGGTGCGCCGGTACAACGCGGTGCTGCTGGTCGACGAGGCGCACGGGCTGGGCGTGGTCGGCGAGGCGGGGCGCGGTGCGGTGCACGCGGCGGGGCTGGCGGGGGCGGATCACGTGGTGCAGACCGTGACGCTGTCGAAGGCGATGGGCTCGCAGGGCGGCGCTGTGGTCGGCCCGCAGCGCGTCGTCGACCACCTGGTCGACACCGCGCGGCCGTTCATCTTCGACACCGGGCTGGCCCCGGTGTGCGCGGCGGCGGCGCTGGAGAGCCTGCGGATGCTGCGCGAGGAACCGGCGCTGGCCGGTGCGGTGCGGGCCCGGGCCAGGCAGATCGCGGACGGCGCCCGCGGACTGGGGCTGCGCGCGACGGTGCCCGCGGGGGCGGTGGCGTCGGTGCTGATCGGCGCCCCGGATGCGGCGTTCGAGGCGGCCCGGCGCAGTGCCGAGGCGGGCGTCCGGGTGGGCTGCTTCCGGCCTCCGTCGGTCCCCGACGGCATCTCGCGGCTGCGGTTGGCGGCCCGGGCCGACCTCACGGATGCGGATGTGGCGCGTGCCCTGGATGTCCTCGCGGAGGCCACAAAGGGCCTCTGAGCTGGCCTTCCGCTACTGGATCAGGGGTGATTCGCCCGGCTTCGGGGTATCCGGACGGCACCGTACGGTGCGCTCTGCGCAACCCGCCGCGCATTGGTCTAGACATTTGCGATTGGTCTGAACCACAATAGGCCGCGTTGCTCTGATCCAGGAGGCTCTACCCCGGCGGACGTCGCACCCGCCGGGGTAGAGGCACCTTTGAGGGAAGGACCGCGCGTGGCCACCATCTCGGCTCCCCGAGTGCTCGTCGGCGGCCGCATCGTCGGGCCCGCCGCGCTCGTGGTCGAGAACGGCCGCATCGTGCGCATCGAGGACACCGTGCCGCCGGCCGGCCCGGACCACCTCGCGCTCCCCGACGGCGTGCTCACTCCCGGACTGATCGACCTGCAGGTCAACGGCGCGTTCGGCGCCGACTTCGTGGCCGCCTCCCCCGCCGAGTGGCACACCGTCGCGGCGCGCCTGGCCGGCACCGGCGTCACGTCGTTCCTGCCCACCTTCATCACCGGTGCGCTGGACACCCTGGTCGCCGCGCTGGCCCAGGCGCACACCACCCGGGCGACGCTGGCCGCCGAACCCGTCGCCCGGGTGCTCGGCGTCCACCTCGAAGGCCCGTTCCTGTCCCCCGCCAAGGTCGGCACCCACCCCGCCGAGCACCTGCGCGAGCCCGAGCCCGAGCTGGTCGACCGGCTGCTCGGCGACGACGCGGTCCGCGACGTCCTCGCACTGGTCACCCTGGCCCCCGAACTCCCCGGCGGCATCGCGGCGGTACGCCGCCTGGTCGCGGCCGGCATCAAGGTGTCCATCGGGCACAGCGATGCCACCGCGGCCCAGGTCTCCGAGGCCGCCGACGCGGGCGCCACGCTGGTCACCCACCTGTTCAACGCCATGCGCGGGCTCGGCCACCGCGAACCGGGCGTGGTAGGCGCGGCGCTGACCGACCCGCGCCTGACCCCCGGGCTGATCGCCGACCTGCACCACGTCGTCCCCGCGGTGTGCTCGCTGGTGCTGCGCATCGCGGGCAGCCGGACCGCGCTGGTCACCGACGCGATGGCCGCGGCCGGCATGCCGCCGGGGCACTACCGGCTCGGCGACGTCGAAGTGACGCTCACCGAGGGCGACGTGCCGCGCAACCCGGACGGCACCATCGCCGGCTCCGCGCTGACCATGGACCAGGCGGTCCGCAACCTGACCGCGCTCGGGCACGACTTCGCCGAGGTGGTGACCTGCGGTTCGACCGTCCCGGCCGACGCGCTGGGCCGCAAGGACCTCGGGCGCATCGACGCGGGGGCACTGGCCGACCTGGTGTGGTGGGACGACGAGTTGAACGTGCGGCGTACCTGGGTCGCGGGAGCGGCCGCGTACACCGCGTGAGACGTGGCGGGAGTCCGGTAGGCGCACTGCCGGACCTCCGCCGCGGCAAGACGGAGCGGGGCGGCTGTGGCCCCGGGCCGGAAGCACCACGAGGCGGGACCGGTCGGTAGCCGGGACCGCCGCGCACGACGCACGACGCGACGCGGACCGCCTTTCCGGGCCGCGCGGCGAGCACGATGCTGCGGGACCGGTCGCCCCCGGTCCCGCGGTACGCCAAGACGTGGCGAGGGGCCGCAGCCGCACTGTGGGCCGCCCGCCACTTCCTTCCGGAGCGGCTGCCACCGACTCAGGAGGGGCCCAAGGCGGCGCCGGCTATTGGTGGACCGGCGCCGCCTTTCCCTTTGGGCGGGGGCGACGAGGACGACCGCGGCAGGCAGAGCGCGCAGGCCACCCCGCCCGCTGCGGACGGATTCGCCAATAGGGCGCGAGGCAGTGCCGCCCTGCTCGGGCCTGCACGACCGGCAGTACTGCGGAGCACGGAGTCAGGTGCGCACGGATTCGGCGGGGCGGGCGGCGGTTCGCGGCAGCTCGAGTGCGGGGCGGATTCGGGGCGGCCCGGTCGCGGCGGTAGGCGGGTTCGGGGTCGTGAGGGCTTCCGGCCGGCTCTTGCCCTCGCAGCATGCGTGTTCGGCGGCAGTCGCCGCGGCGCGGCGGTCCGGGTGCGCACGGGCGCTGAACGGCGGCTTCACGCGTACCTCCGCGACGACTCCCCGGGCGCCGGCCAGCCGCCAGACCGAGGCGCCCAGGGTGTCGTCGCCGACGAACGCGGCCGCTTGGGCGCGCGGGCCGTCCTTCCCGTGCCGGTAGGCGATCGCGACCGGTCGCACCAGGGCGTCCGCATCGAGCGCTGCCTGGAACACCGCACGCCGGAAAGGGCCTTGCCGGGCCCCGCACCAGGTGCTGCCCTCCGGGAAGGCGCCGACCGCCGATCCGGAGCGCAGGGCCGCGGCGATCGCGGCCACGTCCCCGGGCAGCGCGCGCGGACGGTCCCGGGACACGAACAGCGTGCCGGCGCGCGCCACGAGCCAGCCGGCCACCGGCCACTCCCCCACCTCGCGCTTGGCGACCATGCGGGCCGGGCGGACCATCGCGAGAACGGGGATGTCCAGCCACGAAATGTGGTTGGCGACGATGAGTTCGCCCCGCTCCGCCCGCACACCGGGCAACGGCCGCGCACCCGGGTCGTACACCACCCGCACCCGCACCCCGAGACTCGCCGCGACCGCCCGCGCCCACCTGCGGACCAGCCGGTCGCGCACGCCTGCAGGCAGCTTGCCCACGAGAGGCGACAGCGCTATGCCGGGAAGGGCGACCACCGCACACGCCACGCATCGGACGACGCGGCGGACCGCGCCCACGTGCCGGTCCCTGCGGGAGAAGCGCGCGGCAGGGCCCGGACGGCCCTCCCGCCCCTGGCCGGCCGGCCGGTCCAGGTCCCGGCCGCGGTGCCGGCCCGCGTCTGCGCCTGCCTCGGCCTGCCGGGGGTGCGGCGCCGCGGCGGACAGGCTGTCCCGCACCCTCCGTCGGCTCCGCGCGACTTGGTACCTGGCCTCGGGGGTGTCGGCGCAACGCTCCGGCGTGCATGGCGATCCGGGCACCCACCCGGGTCTCGGCCCGGGGTGGCTCACGCGGCTTCCAGGCTCAGGAACCTGCGCAGGTAGCGGGCGTCGGTGCGGCGCAGCGACAGCAGGACGTAGAAGTCGGCGACCCCGAAGTCGGGGTCGTAGGCGGGCTCGCCGCACACCCATGCGCCGAGGCGCAGGTAGCCGCGCAGCAGCGGCGGCAGGGCCGAGCGGCCGCGCTCGGCGTCGCGCACCTCGGCCGGGACCTCCCACGGCCGCCGGGGCGCGACCCGGTACTCCTGCGGGGCCAGGTACTTGCGGTTCACCGCGTCGCGGACGTCGGCGGCCAGCACGCCGCCGTCCGAAAGCGGGATCGAGCAGCAGCCGGCAAGCCAGTTGTGCCCGGCGTCGGTCAGGTAGCGCGCGATGCCGGCCCACATGAGGCCGATGACCGCGCCTTCGCGGTGGTCGGGGTGCACGCACGAGCGGCCGACCTCGACCAGGTCGCCGTGCAGCGCCTGGTGGTTGCCGATCTCGAACTCGCCGGCCGCGTAGAGGCCGCCGGCGGCTGCCGCACGGCCCGGCGGGAGCAGGCGGTAGGTGCCGACGATCATGCCGGTGCGGTCCTCGCGTACCACGAGGTGGTCGCAGTAGGGGTCGAACTCGTCGGTGTCGAGCCCGGGTTCGCCGCCGTGCAGGCGGGCGCCGAGCTCCTCGGCGAAGACCAGGTGGCGCAGCTGTTGGGCGGCCCGCACTTCGGCGGCGTCGCGGGCCAAGCCGACGGAGTAGCGGAACTTCTGGGCGGTGGCCGGAGGATGCGGGGTGAACGAGCTGCCGGGCACGATGCGCGCGGCGGCCGCGGACACCACGGCGGAGGCCGAGGCGCGGGCGGCGAGGACCTGCGCGGCGCCGGAATCGGCGGGGACTTCGTAGGCGGTACCGGGCAAGGCGTACGAGGGCTGGGGCGACAGTGACGCGGGCGCGGTCATGGGGGTCTCCCGAACCCGGCGGTCCGGCCGGGGCGTGGCGGGTCGCGGATGCGGCGCCGCACGTCCTTCATCCCGGACGCGGCTTGCGGCGGCATGGCGGCGGAAGTGCGGCCGAGTGTGGCGGTGCTGAAATCTTCCGCAGTATGCCCGCGAACCGGGAGAAAAAGGCAAGCCCCGGAATTACTCGGAACTACCAGGGCAGCGGGCGGGCGTCGCGGAAGAAGCCGCCGGTCGGGCCGTCGTCGGGGAGCGTCGCGGCCCACACGATGCCCGCGGCGCCGTCCGTGACCGGGCGGCCGCCCGGACCGCCCATGTCGGTGGCGACCCAGCCGGGGCACACCGCGTTGACCAGGATCCGGTGCGGCCGCAGTTCCGCGGCGAGCATGCGGGTGAGGGCGTTGAGGCCGGCCTTGGACGTGTTGTACGCGGGCGTCCCGCCGCCCATGTTGGTGAGCGAGGCGGCCTCGCTGGACACATTGACGATACGCCCGTGCCCGCTGCCCCGGAGAAGCGGCAGGAAGGCCTGGACGACCCGCCACGGGCCGTACAGATTGGTCTCCATGGCCTCGCGCACCACGTCGAGGTCGGCGCCGGCCGCCCGCTGCCAGGTGTCGTAGTGGATCGCGGCGTTGTTGACGAGGATGTCCAGCCGCCCGAAGCGCTCCGCCACTTCGGCCGCGGCCCGGCGCGGGTCGGTGCCGGACGCGACGTCCAGCACCAGCGGGTGCGCGTCGGCGCCGCCCCGGGACAGCCCCGACGCGGCCTCCGCGGCGGCGTCCGTGTCCCGCGCCGAGACCAGTACCGTGCAGCCCCGGGCGGCCAGTTGCCCGGCCGTCTCGCGGCCGATCCCCCGGTTCGCGCCCGTCACCAACGCCACCGCTGCCATGCCGCGCCTCCTCGTGCCGACCGTCTCCGGCGATCATGCGGCGGATCCCCGCAGCGCGTCCAAGACGTGGCGTGATAGCCATCGGCTATGGACGTCCACCTGCGCGACCTGCGCTACTTCGTGGCCACCGCGGAAGAGCTGAACTTCACCCGCGCCGCCGAACGGCTCTTCGTCTCGCAGCCCGCCCTCAGCAAGCAGATCCGCCAACTGGAAGACCACTTGCGGGTCCGCCTGTTCGACCGGGACAAGCGCTCGGTCGCGCTGACTGCACCGGGCGAGGCCTTGCTGCCTGCCGCGCGGGAGCTGCTGCGGTCCTGGGACGAGGCGCAGCGGGCGGTCGCCGACGCGGCGGCCGCGGAAGCCGCGGTGCTCACCGTGGGGCTGTCCACCAGCGTCGGCCGCGGGCTGCTGCCGCGCGCCCGCGAGCGGTTCGCCGAGCGGCGCCCGCAGTGGACCCTGAAGCTGCGTCAGATCGACTGGGACGACGCCACCGCGGGCCTGGCGGGCGGCGGCGTGGACGTCGCGCTGCTGTGGCTGCCGTTCGCCGGCCAGGAGTCGCTGCGCGTCCAGGTGCTGGCCACCGAGCCGCGCTGGGTGGCGATGCGCGCCGACCACCGGCTCGCGCACCGCTCGGAGGTGGCCTTCGGCGAGCTGCTCGACGAGCCTTTCCTGGCTTTGCCGGCGACCGCGGGGCCGCTGCGCGACTTCTGGCTCGCGCTGGACCACCGGGGCGGCCGCGCCCCGCGGATCGGCGCGACGGTGGCCAACGCCGACGAGGCGTTCACCGCGGTAGAGGAGGGCAGCGGCATCGTCCTGCTGGCCGAGGGCAACGCGGCCATCTACCGCCGCCCGGGCATCGCGGCGATGCCGGTCAGCGGCCTGCCTCCGTGCGAACTCGCCCTGGCCTGGGCGGCCGGCGACCACCGGCCGGTGGTCCGCGACCTCGTCGAGGCGATGGCCGCCGCGGCCGCGTATTGAAAAGGCGTCCGGCCCCGCCCTCGGGAGGCGAGGGCGGGGCCGGGCGGTGGAACGCGGACGGGTGTCCGTGGGGCCGGGCCGGTCGGGGGCCGGTCCGGGCCCGCCGGGACCGGAGGACGGCGGTCGGCCGCCGACCGCGGGACGGGCGGTGCGGCGGCCGGCCGGGCCGGGCCGGTGTCCGGCTGCCGCCGGCGGTACGCGGCCGGCGGCAGGTCGTGGGCGTGCCGTGCGTCAGTACGTCAGTGCGTCAGTGCGTCTCGGTGACCTTGGCGAGGGCGCGCGGGGCGTCCGGGTCGAGGCCGCGGGCCATGGTGATCTCGTAGGCGAGCAGCTGCAGCGGGAGGATCTCCAGGATCGGCTGCACCTCCTCGGGCACCCCGGCGGGCATCGCGAAGCCCGCGCTGGCCTGGGCGACCTGGTCGGCCTGGCCGACCACCATGAGGTCGGCTCCGCGGCCGCGGAGCCGTTCGAGGACCGGCTGCAGGGCCTCGCCGCCGCGGCCGTCCGGGACGACCGCGATGACCGGGCTGACGTTGTCGACCATGGCCAGCGGGCCGTGCAGGAGGTCGGCGCCGGAGAACGGGTGGGCGGGGATGTAGCTGGTCTCCATGATCTTCAGCGCGGCCTCGCGGGCGGTCGGGTAGCCGTAGCCGCGCGAGGTGATGACCAGGCGCTGCGCGAAGCGGTAGCGCTGCGCGAGCGCGGCGACCTCGGACTGCCGGGCCAGGATGCCCTCGGCGTACTCCGGCAGCCCCGCGGCGTCCGCGCCGCCGCCCCCGCGCAGGCCCTCGACCAGCAGGTACAGCGCCAGGAGTTCGGCGGTGTACGTCTTGGTCGCGGGCAGCGCCTTCTCGGGGCCGGCCAGCACGTCGATGTGGAACTCGGAGACCGCGGCGAGCGCCGAGTCGGCGTTGTTGGTCACCGACAGGGTGATCGCGCCGGCCTTGCGGGCCGCCTCGGTGGAGGCCACCAGGTCCGGCGAGCCGCCGGACTGGCTGACCGTGACCACCAGGCAGTCGCTCAGGTCGGGTTCGGCGCCGTACGCGGTGGTGGTGGACATCGACGTCAGCCCGGCCGGCTTGCCGAGCAGGACCTCGACCAGGTACTTCGCGTACAGCGCCGCGTTGTCGCTGGTGCCGCGCGCGGTGAGCAGCACGAAGCGCGGGTTGCGGGCGGCGATCGCGGCCGCCACCTCGCGGATGCGCGGCGCGCCCTCGGTCAGGATCCGGCGCAGTACCGCGGGCTGCTCCGCCATCTCGGCGGACATGATCCCGCCGCGCGGCGTTACGGCTTCGGTGCTCGCAGACATCGTCGTCATGCCTTCCGTTGGTTCCTGTGGAGCGTCGTGCGTCGGTGCGTCGGTGCGTCGTGCGGGGTGTGCGTCGTGCGGGTCAGCGCAGCGTGCGCCCGGTCAGCGTCTCGGCCGCCGCTATGCCGCACACGCGCGCCGCGCCGTGCGTCGAGATGCGGGTCAGGCCCTGGGCGTCGCCGTACGGCAGGCCCATCTCGACCACGACGGTGTCCGGGCGGGCGGCCACCAGACCGGCCAGCAGGTCCGCGGCCGCGACGTTGCGGTGCAAGTCGCGCACCACGACCACGAACGGGCGTCCGGCGGCGGCCGCGAGCTGGGTGTCGACCAGCCCGAAGGTGGTCACGCCGGCCCGCGCGACGGTGGTGCCGGGCAGCGCCTCGGCCAGGTACGCGCCGACGCCCCACGGCGTGGCGTCGCCGACGGCGATGTTGGCCTGCGAGGTGAGTTCGAGGACGTGCGCCGCGGACTCGACCGGGCGCAGGACGCCCTCGACGCGCACCGCGCGGCGGGCCGCGTCGAGGCCCGGGGCGTGGTCGCCGGGGGCGGCCAGGCCGCCGTCCGGACCGGGCGCGCCGGACCCGGCCGCGGCGGCGGCACGGGTCCAGCTTGCGAGGGCGGCGACCCGGGCTGCGGCGTCGGCGAGCCGCTCCGCGGAGAGCCGGCCCTCGCGGACCGCGGTCACGATGGCGTCCCGGATCATCAGCAGCGTGGCCTCGTCGCACAGCCCGCCGCCGATGCACACCGCGTCGGCGCCGGCCGCGAGCGCGCGCACGCTGCCGTCCGCGACGCCGTACGTGTCGGCGATGGCGCCCATCTCGATGCCGTCGGTGACGATCAGCCCCTGGAAGCCGAGTTCCTCGCGGAGCAGGCCGGTGAGGATGGCGCGGCTGAGCGTGGCCGGGTATTCGGCGTCGTACGCGGGGAGCACCATGTGCGCCGACATGACCGCCTTGGCGCCCGCCGCGATCGCGGCCCGGAACGGCACCAGCTCGCGCTCGGCGAGGAGTTCGCGCGACGCGTCGACGCGCGGCAGCCCCAGGTGCGAGTCGACGGACGTGTCGCCGTGCCCCGGGAAGTGCTTCACGCACGCCACCACGCCGGTGGACTGCAGTCCCTCGACGTACGCCACGGTGTGCCGGGCCACCAGGTGCGGGTCGGACCCGAAGGACCGCACCCCGATGACCGGGTTGTCCTGGTTCGAGTTGACGTCGGCGTCCGGCGCCCAGTTGAAGTCGACGCCGCAGCGGGCCAGATCGCGGCCCAGGCCGGTGGCCACCGCGCGGGTCAGACCGACGTCGTCGACCGTGCCCAGCGCGAGGTTGCCGGGCCAGGAGCTGCCCTCGTTGACCTCGAGGCGGGTGACGTCGCCGCCCTCCTCGTCGATCGCGACGAGGACGTCGTCCTTCTCCTTGCGCAGCGCCGCGGTGAGCGCCGCGACCTGCTCGGGGGTGCGGATGTTGCGCCCGAACAGGCCGACGGCGCCGAGCCCGTCGGCGAGGTGCCGGCGCACCCAGTCCGGCGGGGTGAGCCCCTCGAAACCGGGCTGGAGGACCGTCAGTGCGAGGCGGTGCAGCTCGTCCGACATGGCGGATCAGCCCTTGACCGCGCCGGAGGTCAGACCCCCGGTGACCTTGCCCTGCAGGACCATGAAGATCAGCAGCACGGGCAGCATGAACACCGTCGCGGCGGCCATGGTGGCGCCCCAGTCCACGGTGAGCCCGTTGCTGAACTCGTTGAGCCAGACCGGCAGCGTGTCCTGCTTCGGGTCGGAGAAGAGCAGCACGTTGGCGAACGCGAACTCGTTCCACGCGGTGATGAAGCCGAACAGCGAGGTGGACAGCAGGCCGGGCGCGAGCAGCGGGAAGACGACCTTGCGGAACGCGCCGAAGCGGGTGCAGCCGTCGACCCGGGCGGCCTCTTCGAGTTCGACCGGGATGCCGGCCAGGAAGCCGCGCAGCGTCACGATCGCGAACGGCAGCGTCATCACGAAGTAGATCGCGGTCAGCATCGGCAGCGAGTTGAGCAGGTCCTGGTCGCGGGCGATCAGGAACATCGGGATCATCAGCGCTTCCCACGGGGCCATCTGCGCGATGAACACCATGAGGATGAAGGGCGCGCGGCCCTTCCACTGCATGCGCGCCACCGCGAAGGCCGAGAAGCACGCGATGATCAGCGCCAGGCCGACGCCGCCGACCGCGACCATCAGGCTGTTGCGCCAGAAGTCCCAGAAGCCGTCGACGTCGGTGGCGGTCTTGAAGTTCTGGAACGTGACCGAACTGGGGATGAACTTCGGGGTCTCGGCGCCGATGTCCTTGGCCGGCTTGATGGCGGTGAGAACCATCCAGTAGACCGGGAAGATCATCACCACGAAGGTGACGAGCGCGGCGATGTTGAGCGGGATCCGCTTCAGCGTCTTCGCCTTCATGCCTTCTCGGCCTCCCGCTCCTGCTTGAACAACTGACGGAAGTAGACGACCATCATCGCCGCGAGGATCACGACGGTGATCGTCGACACCGCACCGGCCATGCCGAAGCGCTTGAGCTGCATACCGATCTGGTACGCGTACACCGGCAGCGTGGAGACCTCGTTGAGCGGGCCGTTCTGGCCGGCGATGGCCCAGATCTGCGCGAAGCACTTGAAGATCCAGATCACTTCGAGCGAGGTGACCAGGAGGAAGATAGGCCGCAGCATCGGGAAGGTGATGGACCGGAAGATCCGCACCGGGCCGGCGCCGTCGAGCCGCGCCGATTCGTAGACCTCGTCGGGGACGGTGGTCAGGCCGGCGTAGATGGTGAGCGTCGCGAACGGGATCGACTGCCAGACGATCAGCAGGATGATCACGAACATCGTCGAGCCGCCGTGCGCGAACCACGTGTAGCCGTCGTACGACTCGAAGCCCAGCTGCACGAGCAGCCAGTTGACGACGCCGTTGTCCGAGCGGAACAGCCACTTGAAGACGGTGGTGGCGGCGATGACCGGCATGGCCCAGGCGGCGACCAGGCTGATCAGCACCAGGATGCGCATGCTCTTGCCGAGCTTCATGATCATCAGCGCGATGAGCGTGGAGATGACCATGATGGACACCACGTTGATCGCGGTGAACCAGAAGGAGCGGCGCAGGACCTCCCAGAACTCGCTGTCCTGGAAGATCTCCTTGAAGTTGTCGAGCCCGATCCACTCGCCGGACAGGCCCAGGGTGAAGTCGCGGCGCCCGTAGTTCTTGAACGCCAAAATGGCGTTCTTGACCACCGGGTAGAACAGCAGAAAGGCGATGCCGAGGATCGCCGGGGCGACCATCAGGTAGGGGCTGACCAGCCGGAGCGGGCCGCCTCTGCGGCGTGGGCGCTTGTGGGAGCTCGACCCACCTGCCGGTGCGTCGTTCCGCGGGGGCTGCGTGGGCGTCGCGACCACCGCGTCTGCCTTGGAGGCTGACACAGGTGCCTTCCCGTCGTCTCGGAGTCGGTGTTGTCAGGAGCCGGCGCGGTCGTCGTGCGGGCCGCTCCCGCCGGTCAGGGGGAATACCCTGCGGCGGGAGCGGCCCGAGCGTCGCGACGGCGAATCAGTCGATCGGATCAGCGGCCCGGTCCGGGGGGACCGGGCCGCCGGTCGTCAGGACTTGGTGTTGAGCACCTTCTCGATCGCCTCGTCCGCCTTCTTGCCCTCCGACTCCGGGTTTCCACCGGTCAGGACAGAGGTCAGGAACGGCTTCAGCGGGTTGGTCTCCTCGACCGCGCCCCAGTTGGTGGAGACGGTGGCCGGGATGACGAAGCCGTTCTGCGCACCGAGCGCCTGGGCCTGCGCACCCGGAACGCCCTCGAGCGCGGCGACCTGGGTGGTCTTGCTCGGCACGTAGGTCAGCGCCTTGGCGAGCTTGACCTGCATCTCGTCGCTGTTGAACAGCTTGATGGCGTCGTAGGCGAGGTCCTTGTTCTTGGACTTCTCCGGGATGAACAGGTCCGAGCCGCCGGTCAGGTTGGCGCCGGGCTTGCCGGCCTCCTTGCCCGGGATCGGGAAGAAGTCGTACTTGCCCTTGAGCGCCGGGTTGTTCTTCAGGACAGTGTCGAGCTCACCCGGCACCGCGATGAACTGCGCGATGTTGCCGTTGGCCGCCGCGACGGTCTCCGGCTGGGTCTTCTCGTCCTGGTCCTTCGGGCCCTTGCCGTTGGCGGCGAGGTCCTTGTAGAAGGTCGCGGCGGCGGCGCCCTGCGGCGTGCCGACGTTGGCCTTCCACTTGTCGCCGTTCTTCGTGGTGAGGTCGATGCCCTCGTCCTTGAGAAGACCGGAGTAGAAGTACCAGTTCTGGCCCGGCAGGTAGATGCCCTGCTGGTCGCCGCTGTTCAGCTTCTTGGTGGTCTCGAGCCACTCGGCGCGGGTCTTCGGCGGCTGGACGCCGGCCTTCGCGAAGGCTTCCTTGTTGTAGATGACGACGCGGTTCGCGGCGTAGAACGGCACGCCGTACTGCTTGCCGTCGACCTTGCCCGGGCCGGCCAGGCCGGGGATCCAGTCCTTGCCGCCGAGCTCGGTGACCTTGCTCGACAGGTCGTAGACGCCGCCCGAGGCCGCGTAGCCCGCGATCTGGGTGTTGCCCGCCTCGACGATGTCCGGCGCGTCGTTGCTCGCCAGCGCGGCGGTGATCTTCTCGCCGATGCCGTTCCACTGCTGGACCTGGATGTCCACCGTGGAGCCCGGGTGGTCGGCCTCGAACTTGGCCTTGAAGGCGGCGTTGAACTCGTCGTTCGTCGACCCCTTCATGACCCAGATCGTGACCTTCTTGCCCTTGCCGTCCGCGGGGGCGTTGCTCTGGGCGCCGGACGCGGCCGGCTTGTCCTTGTCACCGCTGTCCGAGCTGCCGCAGGCAGCGACGCCGGTGAGCGCCGCCGCGACACCTGCCGCGACGAAGAGACGACGCTTCACACCATCCTCCTCAGGATGCTTGGTACCGCTGCCGTGGGTTTCGCGTCCCCGCTTGGGGTCCGGTGTGCGACCGGGCCTTCAGGATCTTTCCTGGGGGGAGTTGCCTTGCGAACCTGGACGAGGGTTGCGCGGTGACCACCAATGGTTTAGACCATTCCGGAGGTTGGCATAGACCAATTGGGGTGTCAAGGTTCCGCAGAAGACCTGCGTCAGCCGTTACCCGACCGACATCTGAGCCGCTCTCCACACGGCTCGGCACCCCGGTGCGGACGGTCGTGCCACGATGGGGACCGAACGTGTCAGGAGGGCACCGGTGACGGCGGAAACAGGGGCGGCCGCAATGGCGGCCGTGTCGAACGAACAAGGCGCGGACACGCCCGCGGACGGCATGGGCGGGGACCCGGCCGCCGACAGCGCGGCGCGCGAGCCGAAGTACTACCGGCTCAAGAAGCACTTGCTGGAACTGACCCAGACCAAGCCGCCCGGCACGCCCGTGCCGCCGGAGCGCACGCTGGCCGGGGAGTTCGACATCTCGCGGACCACGGTCCGGCAGGCGCTTCAGGAGCTGGTGATCGAGGGCCGGCTCGAACGCGTGCAGGGCCGCGGCACGTTCGTGGCCAAGCCCAAGGTCGCGCAGAGCCTGCAGCTGACCTCGTACACCGAGGACATGCGGGCCCAGGGCCTGGAACCCACCTCCCGTCTCATCGACATCGGCTACATGGCCGCGGACGACCAGCTCGCCGAACGGCTCGCCATCAAGCCCGGCAACCGGGTGCTGCGCATCGAGCGCCTCCGGCTCGCCAACGCCGAGCCGATGGCGATCGAGACCACCCACCTGTCCACCAAGCGGTTCCCGTCGCTGCGGCGCACCCTGGACCGGTACACCTCGCTCTACACGGCGCTGCGCGAGGCGTACGACGTGCACCTGGCCGAGGCCGAGGAGACCATCGAGACGGCGCTCGCCAACCCGCGCGAGGCAGGCCTGCTGAGCACCGACGTGGGCATGCCGCTGCTGCTCCTGTCCCGGCACAGCTTCGACACGTCCGGCGAGCCCGTGGAGTGGGTCCGCTCGGTCTACCGCGGCGACCGGTACAAGTTCGTGGCGCGCCTGCAGCGCCCCCAAGGGTGACATACCGGCGGATCAAACGGACATAAGCCTTCCTTAAGGGACGTTCGACTCCCCTCCCGCCACCCGCTCCCCGCCCGGGCTCCCGGCCCGGGCGGCGCCGGCCCGGGTGCTCTCCGTCACACCCCGAGCCCCCGGCGGACCCTCGTCCGGCCCGGAAACGCAGGCGGCCGGGACAGGCGGAGGTCGTCCGCCGGTCCCGGCCACATTGCGGAGGAATTGCCGTTCACTCCTGTGCCTGTGCAGAGAGGCCGCAGGTCGCGTGCCCGCACCGGAGGCCGTCCGGCGCGGGCTCCACGCCCACACCCCGATCCTCCCCCGGACCGCGGGCCCCGCAGCGGGGCCGCTGGTCCGTGATCACCGGGACCTTGGTCCCGCGCCCCCGGCAAGGAGGGGCGTCGGGAGCGGCCGCGGGGACGGCCTAGGCTCGGCTTCCGTGAGCATCCTCGTCGTAAGCGGGACCGACACCGGCGTCGGCAAGACCGTCGTCACCGCCGCAGTCGCCGCCCTGGCCGCCGCGCGCGGCTCGTCCGTCGCCGTCGTGAAAGCCGCCCAGACCGGCATCGGGCCCGGCGAGCCGGGCGACGCCGACGACGTCGGCCGCCTGGCCGGCATCACCGACCTGCACGAATGCGCCCGCTTCCCGGCCGCACTGTCCCCTGCCGCGGCCGCCCGGCTGGCCGGGCGTACCCCGGTGGACCTGTACGAGGTGGCCGGCACCGTCCGCGAGCTCGCCGAGACGCGGCGCCTGGTGGTCGTGGAGGGCGCCGGCGGCCTGCTGGTGCGCTTCGACGACGAGGGCACCACCCTCGCCGACCTCGCCCACACGCTCGGCGCCCAGGTGCTCCTGGTGGCCCGCCCCGACCTGGGCACGCTCAACCACACCGCCCTCACCCTGGAGGCGATGGCGCACCGCGGCATCGACCTGGCCGGCGTGGTCATCGGCTCCTGGCCGACCGAGCCCGACCTGGCGATGCGCTCCAACGTCCGCGACCTGGAGACGCTCGCCGCCCGCCCGCTGGCCGGCGTGATGGGCGCCGGCGCCGGCACCCTGCACCCCGCCGAGTTCCTCGGAGCAGCCCGCTCGGCACTCGCCCCGGCACTGGGGGGTACCTTCGACCCGGGCGCGTTCCGTGCCGCCCACGATCCACGATCCAGCGCGAGTTGACTGCTTCCTCGGCACCCGCCGAGGAATTCCTGGCTCAGGCTGCCTGGCTGTCCGGCGGACAGCCAGGTCCTCTGCCTTCGGCACCAGCCGGGTTCAGACCTGCCCGGTTCAGCATGACGTGTGCGGAGTTCTTGTCCCGGGGGACGAGGCTCCGCACGCGGTGCACTCGTAGTGACGTTCGGAAAGGGGAAGTGCGTGCTTGGCTCTCGCGCCGCACTTCGCGCAGTCCATGGTGGTGTGCGCGGGGTGCACGAGACGGATGTCCCGTGCATGCTTGCGCCCCATCTCCAGCAGGGCCCTCTTCGTGGCGCCGATCGCCGCGTCGGCCGCCTTGCGGGCCATGGTGGACCTGGCCAGGAACCTCGGGCGGAAGTCCTCCACGGCGATCGCGTCGTGGTCGGCCACGACGCGCTTGGCCCATTTCCGGGCGGTGTCCTGCCGCTGCCGCACGACCTTGGCATGGAGCTTCGCAGCCTGGCGTTGCGCTTCCCGGTAGCCGTCGGAGCCGGGATTGCCCTTCGCGGGAAGGCGGCGGGCCATCATCCGCTGGTACCGGGCCAGCCGTGCGGCGGCCCTGCGGCCGTGTTCGGGATGCGGCAGGTCGTACGCATCGTCCGTGGTCGTCGCGGTCTCGGTGACGCCCCAGTCGACGCCGAGCACCCGGCCGGTGACGGGCAGCGGCTCGACCTGCGCCGGAACCACGAACGAGGCGTACCAGTGCCCGAGAGCATCCCGGTACACCCGCACCGACGACGGATCGGCCGGCAGATCGCGCGACCAGACCACCGACAGCACGATCCCGCCCGCCAGGTAAAGGCGCCCGTTCACCAGGCGGAAGCCGCGACGGGTGTAATTCAGACTCGGCGCCGACCCGCGCCGCTTCTTCCAGCGCGGCAACCCCGCCCGCAGGTGCTGCGGCAATCGGTCGCGGATGTCCTTGAGCGCTTTGGCCCGCGCCCGGCCGAAATCCCGGATGACCTGCTGCTGGGGAACCGTACTGCCCTCCCGCAGCCAGGGAGTGACCGCGCGTGCTCCGGTCAGCATCCGGTCCAGTGCGGCGGGGCCGATCTTCTCCCCGTCGGCGTAGGCCTTCCTGGACCGGGCCACGCACTCGTTCCACACCCACCGGCACCGCGCGCACTCGGCCAGCAGCGCGGCGCGCGCGGTTGCGGACACACGCAGCCGATAGGTGTACCGGGCGTACCCGGCACCCTCGTCGGCTGGTCGTGTCGCCGTCACTCGCGCGACGGTAGCCCCGCCCACCGACATCGGCAGGCCCCTTCGGGGGGCATGCCGGCATCGGGCCGCCCTCAGGCGGTTCGTTTTTCCCCGCCCTGCTCCGCAGGCGTTCGAATTTCCCCGCGGCCCGACAGCCGCGGCATCCTTCGGAGGTACTGGTGACGGAAACGCTCGATGTGACGACCGGGCAGGGGCCTGCGGCCGAGGGCGACATCCTCGCCGTGGCGCGTGAGCAGGTCCTGGAGCAGGGGCGCGGGCTGACCGCGGAGCAGGTGCTCGCGGTGCTGAACCTGCCCGACGAGCGGCTCGAGGAGCTGCTGCAGCTGGCCCACGAGGTCCGCATGCGGCACTGCGGTCCCGAGGTCGAGGTCGAGGGCATCGTGTCGGTCAAGACCGGCGGCTGCCCCGAGGACTGCCACTTCTGCTCGCAGTCCGGGCTGTTCCCGTCGCCGGTCCGGGCCGCGTGGCTGGACATCCCCTCGCTGGTCAAGGCCGCCGAGGAGACCGCGGCGACGGGTGCCACCGAGTTCTGCATCGTGGCCGCCGTGCGCGGGCCCGACAAGCGGCTCATGGACCAGATGCGCGACGGCGTGAAGGCGATCCGCGAGGCCGTCGACATCAACATCGCCGCCTCGCTCGGCATGCTCACCCAGGAGCAGGTCGACGAGCTGGCCGAGATGGGCATCCACCGCTACAACCACAACCTGGAGACCGCGCGCTCCTACTTCCCGAACGTGGTCACCACGCACAGCTGGGAAGAGCGCTGGGACACCCTGCGCATGGTCCGCGCGGCCGGCATGGAGGTGTGCTGCGGCGGCATCGTCGGCATGGGCGAGACGCCCGAGCAGCGTGCCGAGTTCGCCGGGCAGCTGGCCGAGCTGGAGCCGGACGAGGTGCCGCTGAACTTCCTCAACCCGCGCCCCGGCACGCCGTTCGAGGAGCAGACGGTCATCGAGCCGCGCGAGGCGCTCAAGATCATCGGTGCCTTCCGGCTCGCGCTGCCGCGCACCATCCTGCGGTACGCGGGCGGCCGCGAGATCGCGCTCGGCGACCTGGGCACCCAGCAGGGCCTGCTGGGCGGCATCAACGCGGTGATCGTCGGCAACTACCTCACCACGCTGGGCCGCAAGCCGGAGAGCGACCTGGAGCTGCTCGCCGACCTGCAGATGCCGGTCAAGGCGCTGAACCAGACGCTGTAGCCGGGTGCCCCGGCCGTCGGTATCCGGGGCAACGGGCAAGCCGCACCCCCCCGTCGGGGCGGGGCCGGGCCCGCGGCCGCCGGGGGGGCCCCCCCCCGGGCCCGGTGCGTTCCCCGGCCCGCGCACGAACGTTTCGCCCGGTGCGGGCGTCCGGAATCGGGGAATCCACGTCGCAGCGTGGCCGCGCCGCTACCGTTCTTGTTCGGAGGTGTCGGCATGTCGGACACGGGCACAAGCACGGACTCGGACGCGCACGACAAGGACCACGACAGCAGCCCCGCCTCGGGGCAGCCGCCCGAACCGGGCGGGCACGTCGAAGGACACGGCGGCGACCTCGCGGTGGCGGCGTTCCGGGCGCACGGCATCGACACGCTCTTCACCCTCTCCGGCGGCCACGTCTTCCCGGTGTACGACGGCGCGGTCAAGGCCGCCGAGCCGCTGCGCATCGTGGACGTGCGGCACGAGCAGACCGCGGTGTTCGCCGCCGAGGCGACCGCGAAGCTGACCCGCCGCCCCGGCCTCGCGGTGCTCACCGCGGGCCCCGGCGTCACGAACGGGATCAGCGCGGTGACCACCGCGCACATGAACGGTTCGCCGCTGCTGGTCCTCGGCGGCCGCGCCCCCGCGTTCCGCTGGGGTTCGGGCGCGCTGCAGGAACTCGACCACCCCCCGCTGCTCGCCCCGGTCACCAAGCGCGCCGCGACCGTGCACGAGACCGACCGGATCGCCGCCGACGTGGCCGATGCGCTGGCCCTGGCGGCCCGGCCGCACCGCGGACCGGTGTTCCTGGACGTGCCGATGGACGTGCTCTTCGACCGCGCGGCGGTACCCGCGCCGGTCGCCGAGGAGCGCCTGCCCGCCGCCCCCGACCC
This sequence comes from Yinghuangia soli, assembly GCF_021502675.1. GTDB lineage: Bacteria > Actinomycetota > Actinomycetes > Streptomycetales > Streptomycetaceae > Yinghuangia > Yinghuangia soli. The sequence continues at coordinate 193,438 of NZ_JAKFHA010000013.1, read as the reverse complement.
GGTCGGACTGGCCGCGGCGGCCGCGCTGCTGGGCGACGCGCAGCGGCCCGTGCTGGTGTTCGGGCAGGACGTGTGGATGGACGGCGCCGACGAGGCCGCGCGCCGCGCCGCGGAGACCATGGGGGTCCCGGTCGTCGCCAACGGCATGGGCCGCGGCGTCCTGCCCAACGGCCACGAACTCCTGGTCACCCGGGCCCGCGCGGCCGCGCTGGGCGGCGCGGACCTGGTCGTGGTGGTCGGCGCACCGCTCGACTTCCGGCTCGGGTACGGGGTGTTCGGCGGCCGCGACGGGTCAGCCCCGGCGCGCGTCGTGCACCTGGTCGACGCACCGGAGCAGGTCAGCGCGGCGGGCCCGGTGGCGGCGTCCGCGTCCGGCGATCTGACGCTGGTGCTGGACGGCCTGGTCGAGGCGTGGACGCAGAAGGGCCGCCCGGCGGCGTACCAGCGCTGGTGCGAACACCTGCAGGCCGCGGTGCGCACCGCCGCGCAGTCCGACCGGGCGCTGCTGCGCGGCAGCGGCGCGAGCATCCACCCGGTGCGCGTGTACGGCGAGTTGCTGCGGGTGCTGGACGACGACGCGGTGGTGGTCGGGGACGGCGGCGACTTCGTGTCGTTCGCCGGCAAGTACGTCGAGCCGGGCCGGCCGGGCAGCTGGCTCGACCCGGGCCCGTACGGCTGCCTGGGCACCGGACTCGGCTACGCGATCGGCGCCCGGCTGGCCCGCCCCGGCGCGCAGATCGTGGTGCTGCTCGGCGACGGCGCGGCGGGCTTCTCGCTGATGGACGTGGACACGCTCGTGCGGCACAAACTGCCGGTCGTCATGGTGGTCGGCAACAACGGCATCTGGGGGCTGGAGAAGCACCCGATGCGCATGCTGTACGGCTACGACGTGGCCGCCGACCTGTCCCCGGCGACCCGCTACGACGACGTCGTCCGGGCGCTGGGCGGGGCCGGCGAGACGGTCGAACGTGCGGACGACATCGGCGCGGCGCTCGCGCGCGGCTTCGCGTCCGGCGTCCCGTACCTGGTCAACGTGCTGACCGACCCGCAGGCGGTGTACCCGCGCAGCACCAACGGGGTGTGACCCGGGGCTACGCGTCCGCGGCGGGCACCCGGGCCATGAACCGCTCGCGGTCCACGATCACGCGGGTCACCTCGCCCTGCCCGAGCAGCCGCCGCGCGGCGTCCTCGGCGATCACCGAGAAGCGCACCAACCGCCCGTCGACGTAGACCACTTCGGCGCGGACCGTGACGGTCCCGCCGACCGGTGCGGCCAGCAGGTGCTCGAGCGCCACGCGCGTACCGACCGAGGTGCGGCCGTCGGGCAGCAGCCCGTCGAGCGCCCGGACCGTGGCCGCCTCGGCGAGCGCCAGCAGCCGCGGCGTCCCGAGCACGGGGAGGTCGCCGCTGCCGAGGGCGGCGGCGGTGTCGGCGTCCGTGACGACGTGGACAAGCTCGGCGTGTGTTCCGGGCGACACCGGAAGGGGCTGGTCGGCCATGGGGCCGTACTCTACGTGCGTGAACGCATCCGACACGCCCGCCACCGCCTCGGCCCTGTCCGCCCCGTACTGCGACCAGTGCGGCGAGCCGACCGGGGCCGCGGCCGACGCCGGCACGCACGCGGCCTGTGCGCGGCGCCGCACGCTGGAGCCGCCGCGCTACTGCGCCGACTGCCGGCGCCGCATGGTGGTGCAGGTGACGCCGCGCGGCTGGACCGCCAAGTGCGTCGAGCACGGCGTGCGCACGGGCTGACGCCGCGTCACCCGCCGTACGGCACGGCGGCGCAGCCCCTGGGCACCGCTAGTCGATGACCGCGATCAGGTCGCCTTCCTGGATGTTGTCGCCCTCGGAGACCTTGATCGCCGAGACGGTGCCCGGTCCCTCGGTGAGCACCGGGATCTCCATCTTCATCGACTCCAGGATCACCAGGGTCGCGCCCGCCTCGACCGCGTCGCCTTCCGCGACCACGATCTGGGCGACATTGGCCACCATTTCCGCGCGGACCTCCTCGGCCATCACGGTGCTCCTTCTGTGGGTCGCGGCCAAGTGCGCGGGTACGCACGGCTCGTGCCGGGGCCGCGGTGGCGGCCCGCGGAAAAATCCAACCACGGCGGGCGCCTGCGGCCGGTGGTGTGCGCGACAACACGCACCGCGGATCTTTGTCGGGGCCGCCAGGGCAGCCGGAGCAGCACCGAGCAGCCGAGGCGACCGGGGCGCCGCGCACGGCGGGACGCGTCCGCGGATCACCCGGTCGCGCCGTGTCGGGCAACGCCCTTCGGCCGATCGGGTGGGCAGACTCGGATCATGGGTCTGGCCGTGCTCGTCCTTCTGCTCGCGCTCGGTGCGGGTGCGCTCCTCGGCGGCCGCGTCTCCGGGCTCTCCCGGCTGCCGGTACGCCATCTCCCCTGGCTGGGCGGCGCGTTCGCGCTGCAGCTGCTGGGCGCCCTGATCTCCGCGCCGGCGCTGCACCAGCTCGCCCTGCTCGCCTCGGCCGGCCTCGCCGTGCGGTTCGCGGCCGGGAACCTGCACATCGCGGGCATCCCGCTGGCCGCCGCGGGGCTGCTGCTCAATGCGCTGGTCATCGCGGTCAACGGCGGCATGCCGCTGTCCGAGCACGCGGCCGCGCGCGCCGGGGTGCCGCTCGACCGGCCGGGCGAGGCGGGCCGGATCGCGGCCGGACCGGACACCGTGCTCGACGCGTTCGGCGAATCCGTCCCGGTGCCGCTGCCGCTGCGCCCCGAAGTGGACAGCCCGGGCGACCTGATGGTGGCGGCCGGCGTGGGCCTGCTGGTGGTGGACGGCATGCTGCGCGACCGCGGCACCCCGGTGTTCGGCGCGCTGCGGCGCCGAACCGCCCGACCGCGCTGAGGTTTTCGTATTTTCCCGCGCTGACCTGGCAACCGCCGGGGCATCCCGCGTCTCTTCCGATATGAGGGCCACGATCGAGCCCTCGTAGGGGGGTGTGGCGTTGGCGGGTCACGACGAAGCACTTCTCGAGTTCATCGCCGCCCGGCGCGGGCCGCTGCTGCGCAGCGCATTCCTGCTGTGCGGAGACGTCCACGAGGCCGAGGACCTGGTGCAGTCGACGCTGGTCAAGGTGGTCCTCGCGGGCCGCCGGCTGGACCGCATCGACAACATCGAGGCGTACACGCGCCGCACGCTGATGAGCGTGTTCATCTCGTCCCGGCGCCGGCTCTGGCGGCGTGAGCACCCGCACGCCGCACCCCCCGACACCGCTGCCGCCCCCGGCAGCGACATCGACATGGGCCTCGCGGTCCGCACCGCGCTGACCCAGGTGCCGCCCCGGCAGCGCGCCGTACTGGTGCTGCGTTTCTGGGAGGACCTCAGCGTGGACGAGACCGCGCAGATACTCGGGGTCAGCCCCGGGACGGTCAAGAGCCAGAGCGCACGCGGCCTGGCCACGTTGCGGACCGCGCTCGGCGACGCGCTGCCGAACGCCGCGGCCGCCCGACCCGCGCCCGAGGAGGCACGGCTTTGAACGAGGAGATGCGCGTGAAGGAACTCCTGGGGCTCGCCGCCCGAGGAGTCGCGCTGCCCGCCGATCCGGGAGTGGACGACATCCTGCAGCAGGCGGACCGGGTACGCCGCCGGCGCCGCATCGCCGTCGCGGTGGCCTCCGCGGCCGCGATGGTGGCGGTCGGGGTCGGCACCGCCCGGCTGCCCGCCTCGGGCTCCGCGGCACCGCACGACAGCGCCGCCACCGCGCCCTGGACGGACCCGGCCCCGCCGGAGACCGGCGACCCCGGTCCCACGGCGGGGCTGACCGGGTCGGACCCCTCGCAGTACGCCGACGGCGCCCCGTCGGTCGGCTCGACCTCGACCGCGCCGACCAGCGGGCCGAACGTCTCGCGCGGCACCTCGTCCGGCACCCCCAAGCCGAGCGGCACGCCCAGCACGTCGAAGACCGGCACGGCCACCAAGCCGAGCGCCCCGCCGCCCGCGAAGACCGCGCTGGACACGGTGAAGGCGCTGCTGCCGACCGGCATCGGCGAGATCACCAAGAAGGTCGAGGAGCCGGACGGGCCGGCGGCCCACCCGCTGACCGGCCGCTACCTGGTGACCAAGAACGGCAAGATGGGCTTCGTCGACATCTACGTGAAGGACCCGAAGGTCAATCCGGACGCCGCCACGATGACGCTCGCCGAGATGCGCGCGTACGACCACTGCGACAACAGCGAAGGGCCGCGCGCCACCGACTGCCGGATCAGCGACCTGCCGGCCGGCGGGCTGTTCAAGTCCTGGACGCAGGCGGGCACCCGCGACACCCCGAACACGACCACCAAGCGCGGGCCGTCCTTCAGCGTGCTGGTCGCCTATGCGGACGGGCGGTCCATCCAGATGCGGTCGGACGCGGGCTTCGACAACGTCCCGGGCTACCTCCCGGGGATGGCGCAACCTCCGCTCACCGCCGAGCAGTTGGCCCAGACCGCCAGCGATCTGCGGTGGTTCAAGAACTGACCGGGAGACGACTGGCCGGGAGACGACTGGCTGAGAGGCGACTGGCCGGGAGGCGAAGGCCGGGCCGCGGGTGCCGCGTGCCCGGCGGCACTCTCAGCCCGCCTCGCCGCCGCGGTCGGCGGCCAGCGCACCCGCCACACTGTGGGTGTCGTGGGGGCCGAGGCGCGGCACCGGGACCGGCGGCATGCCCGGCGGGACCGGCACCGGGCGCTCCGCGAGCGGCCAGCCGTGCCGGCGCAGCGCGGTCTCCAGGGCGGCCACCATCCGCGGGTCGAACTGCGCGCCGCTGCACCGCTGCAGCTCGTCCAGGGCCGCCTCGATGGGGCGCGACCTGCGGTACGACCGGGTCGAGGTCATCGCGTCGAAGGCGTCCGCGACCGCGATCACCCGGGCGAACTCCGGGATGTCGGTGCCGGACAGGCCGGACGGGTAGCCCCGGCCGTCCATGCGCTCGTGGTGGTGCAGGATGCCGTCCCGGCCCTCGCCCAGGAAGTCCAGGTCGCGGACCAGGTCGGCGCCGCACTGCGGATGCCGCTGGATGGTCTCGCGCTCGTCCGCGTCGAGCGGCCCGGACTTGGTGAGCAGCCGGGTCGGGACGCCGAGCTTGCCGACGTCGTGCAGCAGCGCCGCGTAGCGCAGCAGCGTCACGCGGTGCTCCGGCATGCCGATCTCGCGGGCGATCAACACCGCGGCGTACGCCACGCGTTCGCTGTGCGCGCGGGTGTAGCCGTCCTTGACCTCGACGGCGCGCAGCAGACTGCGCACCGACGCGTCGCGGGCCGCCTCGCCGCGCGCCCGCACCAGGTTCCGGCGCAGGTAGAACAAGGCTGCGGTCGCCACGAGGGCGCCCTGCAGCGCGACCCCCACCCCGATGCGCAGGGTGCGGGCGGCGGACCGGCCATACGGGGGGCTCGGCAGCGTTGCCATGCGACTGCCTCCTCGGCTCCGGTCGCGAATTGAACCGCCAACCGAGGATAGGACGGGCTAAGGGCGCTGAGCGCCTTCTGTCCGTTTTACTCCGTCCAGCGCCGCCGGATTAACCCGAACGGGGGGCGCGCAATAGGCCATTCGCCGTATCACGCGCCCCGCGCGTGCCCCTCTGCCGCAACTCCTGCCGACTCTCTGCCGACTTCCAGCCGCAATGCATCGTCGCCATGCACCGCGTCATCGGGAATCGGCACTGCCGGAAACGCCGGAGCCGAAAAGCCGTCCGGAGAACGCCGCTATGCGCCGGGGCGCTCGACCGCGACCTGCTCGACGGTGACCTCTTCGACCCGCACATGCGTGCCGGAGCCGTCCGTCTCGACCTGCACCTTCACCTCGCGGATCCGGGCCAGCACCTTGCTGCGCAGGTCGACGGGCACGTCGTCGCAGCCGCAGCAGCGCTGCACGAGCGCCTTCACGTGCTGTTCGAGGCCGTACTTCTCCAGGCAGGGAGAACATTCGTCGAGGTGGGTGCGAATGTCGCCGCAGTCCGCATCCGCCAGCTCGTTGTCGATGTACTCGTAGAGCCGGTCGAGAATTTGCGAGCAGTCGACTTCGTGGTGATCGCCGCAGCTCATGAGACCGAATCCTTCCGATCCGAACCCGCCGGGACCAGCCCGCGCTCACGGGCGTAGTCCTCCAGCAGGGTCCGCAACTGGCGGCGTCCGCGGTGGAGCCGGGACATCACCGTACCGATGGGGGTACCCATGATGTCCGCGATCTCCTTGTACGGGAATCCCTCGACGTCCGCGAGGTACACCGCGATGCGGAACTCCTCGGGGATCGCCTGCAGGGCCTCCTTGACGTCGGAGTCCGGCAGCCGGTCGAGCGCCTGCGCCTCGGCCGAGCGCAGCCCGGTCGACATGTGCGACTCGGCGCGCGCCAGCTGCCAGTCCTCGATCTCCTCGGTGGCGCTCTGCTGCGGCTCCCGCTGCTTCTTGCGGTAGCTGTTGATGAACGTGTTGGTGAGGATCCGGTAGAGCCAGGCCTTCAGGTTGGTGCCCTCGCGGAACTGGTGGAACGACCCGTACGCCTTGGCGAACGTCTCCTGGACCAGGTCCTCGGCGTCCGCGGGGTTGCGCGTCATGCGCAGCGCGGCCGAATACAGCTGGTCCAAAAACGGCAGCGCGTCGCGTTCGAACCGCGCATCCCGCTGCTCCAGGGTCTCTGTCTCCGCGACCGGACCCACCTCCTCGACCTGATGATCTTCGCGGATCCTGACGGACCCGCTCGACGTCGACGATATCGGTCGCGGACGATCACCGCCCGGCACCCACTCCGGCCACTGCAGCACAGATGCGTCGGGGGCGGCCTCGGAACGGCCGACCGATGACGTGGCAGTGAGCATGGAGCGCCTCCGCGGGTCGAAGATGTACCGGCCACAACGCGGCTCCGCGCGGGATCATTCCCCGGCCCGGCCGCCCCCGGCACGTGCGTTCGACTCCCGGGGATCAGGCGAACAGCGAGGTCAGCCAGTCGCCGGCGGCCTCGGTCACGACCGCGATCGCCTCGTCCTGCGACACCGGCGCGCGTTTGGCCACCGCGAAGCCGTGGTCGCCGTGCGGCACCGGCACGAGGGTGCAGTCGGCGGGCAGCTCCGGGAATTCGTCCGGTCCGCCGAACGGGTCGTTGCCGCCCTGCACGACCAGGGTCGGCACGCCGGCGCCGAGGAGTTCCGCGGCGCGCGAGGACTCCGGCTTGCCCGGCGGATGCAGCGGGAAGGCCAGCGCGACCACCCCGGCCGCCCCCGTCGCGGCCGCTGTGCGGCAGGCCACCCGGGCTCCGGCGCTGCGCCCGGAGGCGGCGAACGGCAGCCCGGCCATGCGCTTGCCGAGCGCCTCGACCACCGGGATCCAGCCTTCGTCGAGGCGCTTGGGGGCGGGCGCGAGCTTCTTGCCCGCGACTCGCCACGGCTGCTCCACGAGCGCGACGGTGACCCCGAGCGGCGGCAGCGCGGCCGCCAGCGCGACCAGGTCCCGCGCCTCGATCCCGCCGCCCGCACCGTGGCTGGTCACCAGCCAGCCGCGCGGCTCACGGGCAGCGTGCACGGTCGCCCGCGCATCGCCCAAGGGCGTGGGGACGAGCACGGTCTCGGGGTTCTTCGCCTTGGCGCTGGTCACCGCCGCATCCTGGCCGCACCGCCTCCCCGCCCGCCACCCGCCACGCCGCACTCCGCGGCCGCCCGGCCCCGTGCCGGGCCTGACGAGAGAGCCGGAAGCGGGCACGAGAACCGGGGCCGCCGGCCGCGCGCCGCAAGGCGTGGCGGGCAGACGACGAGGCGAGACCGGCAGCCAGGCACAGCGGGGGCAGGGAGCGGGTCATCAGGCACGCAGCGCGGGTGGAGGCGTGGCCCGTCCGGGGCGGCGGCGCGACGACGGGGCAGGACCCGTCGGGCTCCCCCGTGTCGGGGTCGGCGTCAGAAGAGAGTGGCGTCGGGGCTCAGCACGTCCTCGGGCGGCAGCGGGTCGGTCAGGTGCGGGCTGTTGTTGCGGACGCTGTTGACCTCGACCGACACCGGGTACGCGGCCATGTGCCCGGGCGGCGGCGGGGCGAGGAGTTCGCGGGCGTCGTCGCTGTGGCTCAGGCGCGGGTCCAGCCAGGCGTCCCAGCGGTCCGGGGGCAGCACCAGGGGCATCCGCGGGTGGATCCTGGCGAGGTCCGGCTCGGCGTCGGTGGTGATGATCGTGCAGGTCCACAGCCACGCGAGCGGGTCGTCGTCGGGGCGGGTCCGGTCCCGCCACCACTCGTACAGGCCCGCGAAGGCCAGCGGCGAGCCGTCCGCGGCGTGGATCCAGAACGGCTGCTTGCGGACCTTGCCCTTCGGCCCGTCGGGGGCCGTCTCGGGGGTGTACCACTCGTAGTAGCCGTCGGCGGGCAGGATGCAGCGCCGCGTGGAGAAGGCCTTGCGGTACGCGGGCTTCTCGGACACGGTCTCGGACCGCGCGTTGATCATCTTGGCGCCGGTCTCGGGCGACTTCGCCCAGGACGGCACGAGGCCCCAGCGCAGCGTGCGCAGCTGCCGGACCGGCGGCCCCTCGCGCTCGGCCGCGCGTTCGAGCACCGCGTACACCTGCTTGGTGGGCGCGATGTTCCAGTCCGGGGGCAGCAACTGCTCCGGTTCCGACGCTGTGAACTTCTCGATCTCGAACAGCTCGATCAGATCGTCGGGCTGCCGGCTTGAGGCGTAGCGACCGCACATGAGATCCACCCTCACACATCCGTCGCACGTCCGGGCTAGCCCGGGCCAAATACCCGCAGGTGGGCCGCGGCCCCCCGGATAGGCTGTGGGGCATGACGTCTCCGCTCTGGCCCGCCCCTGTCGCGTCCGCTCCCGTGGACGCCGTCGTCGCGCTGCCCGGCTCCAAGTCGGTCACCAACCGCGCCCTCGTGCTCGCGGCGCTCGCGGACGGCCCGGGCTATGTGCGGCGTCCGCTGGTCAGCCGGGACAGCGCGCTGATGACGGCCGGGCTGCGCGCGATGGGCGTCGGCATCGAGGAGACCCCCGAGGGCGACCTGCACGTGGTACCCGCGCAACTGCGCGGTCCCGCGCACGTCGACGTCGGCAACGCCGGCACGGTGATGCGCTTCCTGCCGCCGGTGGCCGCGCTGGCCGAGGGCGAGGTCCGCTTCGAGGGCGACCCGCGGGCGTACGAACGTCCGCTGGACGGCGTCATCCTCGGGCTGCGCGACCTGGGCGCGGACATCGACGACCAGGGCACCGGGCGGCTGCCGATGACCGTCCGCGGCAAGGGCGGCCTGCGCGGCGGGATCGTGGAGATCGACGCGTCGTCGTCCTCGCAGTTCGTCAGCGCGCTGCTGCTGTCCGGGCCGCGCTTCGCGGAGGGCGTCGAGGTCCGGCACGTGGGCACCTCGGTGCCGTCCATGCCGCACATCGAGATGACCGTCGCGATGCTGCGCGCCGCGGGGGCCGAGGTCGACGACTCCGAGCCGGACGTGTGGCGCGTCGCGCCCGGCCCACTGGCGGCCCGCGACATGGTCGTCGAGCCGGACCTGTCCAACGCCGCGCCGTTCATGGCCGCCGCGCTGGTCGTCGGCGGCACCGTGACCATCCGGGACTGGCCGCGCGAGACCACGCAGCCCGGCGACTGGCTGCGCGACCTGTTCACGCGCATGGGCGGTTCGTGCGAATTCACCGACGAGGGCCTGGCGTTCACCGGGACCGGCACGGTGCACGGCATCGATGCGGACCTGCACGATGTCGGCGAGCTGACCCCGGTCATCGCCGCGGTCGCGGCGCTGGCGGACTCGCCCAGCTCGCTGTCCGGCATCGCCCACCTGCGCCTGCACGAGACGGACCGGCTGGCCGCGCTGGCCAAGGAGATCAACGCGCTGGGCGGCGACGTCTCGGACACCGCCGACGGCCTGGAGATCCGCCCGCGCCCGCTGCACGGCGGCGAGTTCCAAACCTACGACGACCACCGCATCGCCACCGCCGCGGCGGTGATCGGCCTGGTGGTGCCGGGTGTGCAGGTGGAGAACATCGCGACGACCGGCAAGACGCTGCCGGACTTCCCCGGGTTGTGGGCCGGGCTCCTGGGCTCCGCCAGGCCGGCGAGCTGACGGGTCATGGCGAACGCCCGCTCCACGCGCCGCACCGACTTCGACGAGGACGACGTCCGGATCCGCCCCTCCCGGCGCGGTTCGCGCCCGCGGACCCGGATCCGGCCCAAGCACGAGGACGCCGAGTCGGGCCGGGTGCTGACCGTGGACCGCGGCCGCTACACGTGCCTGGTCGACGAGGACACCAAGCGCGAGCACGAGGTCACCGCGATGAAGGCCCGCGAGCTGGGCCGCAAGGGCGTGGTGGTGGGCGACCGGGTGGCGATCGTCGGCGACGTGAGCGGCGACCGGGGGGCGCTGGCCCGCATCGTCCGGGTCGAGCCGCGCGAGTCGGTGCTGCGGCGTACCGCGGACGACGACGACCCGTTCGAGCGCATCATCGTGGCGAACGCCGACCAGCTGGCCATCGTCACCGCGCTGGCCGACCCCGAGCCGCGGCCGCGGCTCATCGACCGCTGCCTGGTCGCCGCGTACGACGCGGGCCTGGAGCCGCTGCTGGTGCTCACCAAGGCCGACCTGAAGGGCCCCGAGTCGCTGCTCGAGCTGTACGGCGCGCTCGGCGTGCCGTACGTGGTCACCCGCGGCGGCGATGCGTACGACGACTGGGACCTCGACCCGATCCGCGCGCATCTCGCCGGGCAGACCACGGTGTTCGTGGGCCACTCCGGGGTCGGCAAGACGACCCTGGTCAACGCGCTGGTGCCGGACCGGCAGCGGGCCACCGGCCACGTCAACGAGGTGACCGGGCGCGGCCGGCACACCACGACGTCCGCACTGACCCTGCGGCTGCCGCACTACGGCGAGGACCGCGAGTCGGGCTGGGTGGTGGACACCCCGGGCGTGCGCTCGTTCGGCCTCAACCACGTCGACCTGGGCCGCATCATCGGCGCGTTCCCGGATCTGGAGCCGGGCACGGCCGACTGCCCGCGCGCCTGCTCGCACGACGAGCCGGACTGCGCGCTGGACGCATGGGTCGCCGCGGGGCACGCCGACCCGGCCCGCCTCACGTCGCTGCGGCGCCTGCTGGCCACCCGCGAGCAGGCCGAGGGCGACTGACCGGAGCCGGCCCCCGGCCGGCCCGCGGCCGTCGTCTGCTCAGCGGGTGCTCAGCGGGTACTCAGCGGGTGCTCGCCGCCGCGGAGTCGGTGGACTTGACGACGTCTTCCCACACCGCGGAAGAACCCGAATGGCCCACCCGGATCACCTGGATGGTGGCCAGGACCGCGGCCGCCACGGCCAGCACGGCGACGGTCGGGACCAGGAACGCCGGGAAGTTGCCGCCGGGGCGGAACATGTCGCCGCGGTCCCGCTGGCGGGCCACGAAGACGAGCGCGAGTGCCACGACGAACAGCGCGATCGCGTACCAGAGCATGTCCTCGCCGCGGGCGATGTGGGTGCGCAGCTGCGGGGAGCGGCTCGCCGGGTCCGGGAACAAGCGCTCGGCGAACTCCTGTCCGCTCTCGCGGGTCACGAACACGACCAGCAGGATCACCGCGTCCAGGCCCACCACCCACCAGCCGAACTTGGGCAGCCAGACGGGCCGTACCGCGACCGCCGCGGTGGCCAGCGCGGCGACCGGGACGCCGATGACGGCGGCGTGCAGGATCAGGACGTGTACGGGCAGACCGAACACTGTGTCGAACATGCGCGGACACTCCTTAGAGACCTTCGAGGCCGTCGAGACCTCCGGGCGGACGACCGGGCCACTCCCCCGGCACGTTCTGCACGTGCCGGAGACTTCCCCGGTTCGACGCGTCCCGAACAAGCGGCCGAAGCCGCTGCGGCCGGTCGGCGCAGCCGGCGGCCAGGCGGCGGGACGGCGGGACGAAGGCGGCCCGGCGTAGGGGGGTTGTCCCTACCCCGTATCCGGGAGAGTGCCGCATGCCGCCCGCCCGGGGGCTGCTCATAGGCTCGTCGCACCGGATCAAGCCGCGTCCCCCGCACCGACCTCAGGAGCCACCATGCCCAGCCCGTCGCGCGTCGCCCTGTTCACCGTCGGCGGTGTGGTGCTCGCCGGCGCGATCGGCTCGGCCGCGTTCACCGGGATCGTGCTCCTGTCCGCGCACGACGACAAGGCGCACACGCAGTTCACGCTCACCGCCGACACGCTGGTCATCGAGAGCGACGGCGGCGGTGTGAAGCTGGTGCCGGGCGAGCCGGGCGTGGTCAATGTGGACCGCACCACCACGCACGCCATCCGCGGCGCCAAGCCGAAGTGGTCGATGGCCGGCGACAAGCTGAAGCTGGACACCAACTGCCCGATGTTCTTCTCGGTGAACTGCGACGGCAACTACACGGTGACGGTGCCGGCTGCCGTGAAGGTGGTCACGGTGCGCAACAACAACGGGGCGATCCGGGCCGAGGGCATGCACAAGGACCTCAACCTGACCAGCGACAACGGGTCCATCACCGTCCGCGATTCGGTCGGCAACCTGAAGATGGACAGCGACAACGGCTCGATCAACGTGGACCGCACGTGGGCGGACCGCATCGAGGCCTCGTCGGACAACGGCAGCCTCAAGATCACCCTGAACAACGAGCCGTCCTGGGTGAAGGCCTCGTCCGACAACGGCAGCGCGCGCCTCACGCTGCCGCAGGGCGACCGCGTCTACAAGCTGAAGGTCGACACCGACAACGGCTCCAAGAACACCTCGGGCATCAAGGACAGCGCGGCGTCGAACTTCCTCCTCGACGTCTCGTCCGACAACGGTTCGGTGCGGGTGAACTACGGGCCGTTCGGGGTGACCGAGGCGCCGCGTCAGCCGTCGTGACCCGCGGCGCCGCGGCCCCGCGGCGTCAGGCGCCCCGTACACCCAGTTCGTCGATGTGCGTGAGCAGGTCGCCGGGCTCTTCGTACACCCGGAAGGCGTGCGCGCGTTCGAGTTCGTCCTGGCCGTAGCCGCCGGACAGCAGCCCGACGCCGAGCGAGCCGGCGCGCCGCGCGGCGAGCAGGTCCCAGATGCTGTCGCCGACCACCACGACGTTGCTCGGGTCGACGCCGAGCTTGGCGGCCCCGGCCAGGAACAGGTCGGGGTCGGGCTTGGCGCGGGCCACTTCGTCGCGCGTGACCATCGGCAGGTCGGCGGGGGCGCCGAGCTTGGCGAGCATCGGCTCGGCGCCGGTCCGGCGGCCGCTGGTCGCGATCGTCCACTTGATGCCGACGGCGGTGAGGTGGCGCAGGAGTTCGGGGGCGCCGGGCAGCGGCTGCACCTCGGCGACCCGGGCCGCGTAGTGCCGGCCGTGCGCGTCCTGCAGCCGCTCGACCTGCTCGGCGTCGAGCGCGATGCCGGTCTCGCGCTGGACGCCCTTGACGAACAGTCCGCCGCTCATCCCGATCTTGCGGTGGATCCGCCAGGTGGCGAGCGGGATCCCGGCCTCGGCCAGCGCTTCCTGCCACGACACGACGTGCTGGTAGACGCTGTCGACGAGGGTCCCGTCGAGGTCGAAGACGAACGCGGGCGCGGGAGGCCTCGGGAGGGCTGCCGAGCCCGGCATAAGATCGCTCATGCCCCGAATCTAACCCCGGCACCGGCGGCAGGCCGCCGCCCGGCCCGCGTACCCGTCACGTGTCGGCGCCGAGCTTCACCATCGCGTCCACCTCGGCCGCACGGGCGGCCTCCTCGGCCGCGAACCGGCGTTCGCGGTCGATGTTCTCGGCGATGTCCTCGTCCTGGCGCATCATGACCTCGACGTCGGTGCCGGCCATGTCCAGGACGCCCATGTCCTCGAACGCAGCGCGCACCTTGGGTCCCCACAGGCCGACGTCCTTGATGGTCGGCGCGATGCGGCTGAACAGCAGCTTGCGGAAGGCGCGCAGGTACTCGGAGTTCGCGGTGGCCTCGGTGGCTTCCCTCTTGTCGATCTCGAAGTTCTGCCAGACCTCCTCGCCGCGGAGCCGGTCGCGCATCAAGTAGCAGCCGTGCACGACGAATTCCTCGCGTTCGGCCAGCTCCGCGTCGCTCAGCTCGCGGTAGTAGTCGCGCAGCGCGAGGCGGCCGAAGGCGACGTGCCGGGCCTCGTCCTGCATGACGTACGCGAGGATCTGCTTGGGCAGTTCGACCGGGGTCAGGTCGCGCAGCATGCCGAACGCGGCCAGGGCGAGGCCCTCGATGAGCACCTGCATGCCGAGGTAGGGCATGTCCCAGCGGGAGTCCGACAGGGTGTCGTCGAGGAGTTCCTTCAGCTGCGGGTTGATCGGGTAGTAGAGCCCGACCTTCTCCTTGAGGAAGCGCGCGTACGTCTCGGCGTGCCGGGCCTCGTCCATGACCTGGGTCGCGGCGTAGAACTTGGCGTCCAGATCGGGCACGGACTCGGCGATCCGCGCACTGCAGATGAGCGCGCCCTGCTCGCCGTGCAGGAACTGGCTGAACTGCCAGGCCGTGCTGTGCCGGCCCAGTTCGTCGCGCTCCTTCTGGGACATCTTGTTCCAGCTGGGTGTGCCGTACAGCGCGTGGGTCTCCTCGGGGAGGCCGAGCGGCTTGACGGGGTCGACCGGGAGGTCCCAGTCGATGCGGCGGGCCGCGTCCCACTGCTTGTCCTTGCCCTTGGCGTAGAGCGCGAGGAGGCGGTCGCGGCCGTCGTCGTACTCCCAGTTGAAGCGGGCGGCGCCGGTGGCGGGGACTTCCCAGACCGTCATGTCGGCCGGGAGGGCGTACAGCTCATGCGTCGACACGTGCGAACTCCTTCGGAGGGCGGAGGTTCGGGCGGTGCGGCAGTGCGGGGCCGGTACGGGGCGGATGGTCAGGCGGCGGGCGCGAGCAGCCGTCTGACCATGAGCGCGATGTGGTCGGCGGTCACCTCGACCGCCTCGGTGGGGACCACCAGGTGCGAGACGGTGAGCCGGACGGCCAACTCGGCCACCCACGCCACCTCGTCGGAGTCCAGATGCGGCCAGCGTTCGAGGATCACCGCCGCGGCGGCGTCCCGGAACAGCACGAGCAGCCCGGCGGACCGCGTGGTCAGGGTCGGCAGCAGCCCGGCCGCCTCGTCGGTCAGCGCGGCCTTGACCAGCAGGTTCTGCCGGGCCTCGGTCAGCGCCCATACGGTCGAGGCCCGTACGCAGTCCCCGGCGTCCCCGGGCGAGTTCCGGCACGCCTCGGCCGTCCCGGCCAGGAACCGGTCGGCCTCACGCCGGGTCAGCGCCTCGGCAAGCGCTTCCTTGCTGCCGAATTCGTTGTAGAGCGTCTGCCGGGAAACCCCGGCGGCCGCGGCCACATCGGCCATGCGCGTAGTGGCCCACAGACCGGCCACCGCGGCATCCCGGGCAGCATCGAGCAGCGCTTCGCGTACGGACAACGGTGCACTCCCTCGGGCAGCCGGCCGACGTAGGAGGCTTTACACGAACAGCCCCCGTGTAAAAGCAGCATCACCCAGCACCCGCACACCGTCAAGAGCCCGCCCCGAAGCACCCCACCCCACCAAAACCGTTGGACGCCAAGCCCATTGGCCGCCACAGTGGCGCAGCGATCCCGTACACGGGGCCACGATCCGAGGGAGCACCAGGTCTTGACGCAGTCGACTCCGCACGACGCCGAGCGCAGCGCATTCACGCGCGCGGCCCTGGCCCGCCTGGTCATGAGCAGCGCGAGCCACGGCCTCGCGGAGGCGGCCACGGCCCTCGCGGTGACGCGCTTCGACGACCAGACCGGGCCGGGCGGACGGGCGAGCGAGGCTGCGTCCGTGCTGGAGGCCGCCGGACAGCTGCTCGCACGTGCGGTGATCTTCGAGCACGAGCGCGGTAGTTCATGGGAGGACATCGCGCGCTACCTCGGCACCGACCCGGCGAGCGCCCGGGAGCGCTTCACCCCCGCCATCGACAGTTGGCATCGCGCGTTCGAGGAGCCGTACCGGGCGGACGAAACCGGCCGCAAGCGCGTGCGCCGGCTGCCCTATGCGGCGTACCGCCCCGAGGCCGCGTGCCAGTGGCTCGACCTTTCGGTGCGCCTGCGCATGAGCCTGCTGGACGACCCGCACCCCGTCAGCGGAGCCCTGCGCCCGGGACCTTCGGACACCGCGCCGCCGGACTACGACCTCGGCTGCCGGGTGTTGCGGCGCAACCTCGGACGGTTCCTGCGCCTGCTCGCCGGCTACGCCGGCGGTAGCAGCGACGACGTGGACGAGACCGACTGGGAGGCCGCCGCCCACGTGTCGAGCTCTGCTGAGGATGAAGTCGGCACCTGGGACACCCACACAATCGAAAGCTCGCTCACGACACTTCGGGTCCGCGTCGCGAACGTGGGCCACGACGGCGAGCTGGTCGAGGTGATCGTCTCCGGGGCCGTCGACGCCGCGCTGCGCGTGCGGATCGACACGTTGGCCGAGGTGCTGGGCTCCGACGTGTAGGACGCCCCCGCCGCGCGTGCCATCCGCCCACCGGCGGGCGCGGCCGGTCACCTACGGCGCGAGCTCGCCGCAGGCCATTCCTCGCGGCGCCGCGGGTCAGTCCTCGGTGTCTCCAGCGTCCTCGGTCGTCTTTGGCGGGAGCGGGGGTGGGGCGGTGGGCTTGGGTGGGATGACCAAGGCCGGGGGTGCCGGGGGCGCAGGCGGGGCTGCGGGGAGGGCCAGGGGTTCGCGGCCGGCCGGGAGCGGTGTGGGTGCCGGGGCGGCGGGGAGCGCGGGCGTGTGGGGGCCGGCGAGCTCGGCGAGGGCTGGGGTGTCGGCGGTGGCGGGGGGCGGAGCCCCGAGGCGCTTGCGGAGGCGGTGGCGGCGGCGGCCGAGGGTGCGGGTCTGGACGGAGTTCGCCTCGCGTATGCGGTCGGGCAGCAGGAAGTAGGCGTCCAACACCGCCAGCGCCTGCGGGCGTTCGCCGTTCTCCTCGAGCATGTCCGCGGCCCGCTCGTAGGTCCACGGCGTGTCCATGCCGGCGCTCACGCCGTGCATGAGCGTGGCCAGCTCGCGCAGCTCGTCGCGGCCGAAGCGGGCCGCGAGCGGTGTGCCTTCCAGGGTCCAGCCGTCCAGGCTCCGCCGCGGTGCGAGCACCGCGGGTCCCGGGACCGCCTGCTTGTCGCGCGCCTTGCCGCGCCCGACGCCGAACAGTGCCATTTCGGCCCCCGCAACCCCTCCACCTGCCGGTGGTCGTGTCCGTCCGAACGGACCGCCGGCAGCGCGGGATGCCTCCCGCGGCGCGCCGGCGCCGCCCCTGTGCACGACGAAGCGTACGAGGCGCCCCGGAGCGCGCGAAAGGGAATCATGAACGCCGGGCCCGCGACCCCGTCGCGCCGCCGATCCCGCGTGGCACCGCGACCCCCGGAACGACTAGTGTTCGCGCCATGCCCGGCTACGACGACGACCTGCGCCTCGCCCACGTCCTCGCGGACGCCGCCGACGCGACCACCCTCGACCGGTTCAAGGCGCTCGACCTGAAGATCGAGACGAAGCCGGACATGACGCCCGTGAGCGATGCCGACAAGGCCGCCGAGGAGCTCATCCGGGGCCAGCTGGGCCGCGCCCGGCCGCGCGACGCGGTGCTGGGCGAGGAGTACGGCCCCACCGGGCACGGGCCGCGCCGCTGGGTCATCGACCCGATCGACGGCACCAAGAACTTCGTGCGCGGCGTGCCGGTCTGGGCCACCCTGATCGCCCTCATGGACGGCGACGAGGTCGTCGTCGGCCTGGTCTCCGCGCCCGCGCTGGGCCGCCGCTGGTGGGCCTCGAAGGGCGCCGGCGCGTTCACCGGCCGCAGCCTGTCGCAGGCGTCCCGGCTGCACGTCTCGAAGGTCGCGCGCATCGAGGACGCCTCGTTCGCCTACTCCAGCCTGGGCGGCTGGGAGGACCGCGGCGCGCTCGACGGCATGCTGGACCTGACGCGCGCGGTGTGGCGCAGCCGGGCGTACGGCGACTTCTGGTCGTACATGCTGGTCGCCGAGGGCGCGGTGGACATCTGCGCGGAGCCCGAGGTCAACCTGTGGGACCTGGCCGCGCTTTCGGTGATCGTGACCGAGGCGGGCGGGCAGTTCACCTCGCTGGACGGCGTGCCGAGCGCCGCCGAGGGCCACGCCGCCGCGTCCAACGGGCTGCTGCACGAAGACCTGCTCGGGTACCTCAACCAGCGCTTCTGATCCGGCGCGGGCCCGCCGCGCGCCGCCGACCGGTCGGTTTCCGCGACCGGTCGGCCCGGCCGCGCTCGCACTTCCTCCGGAAAGCAAGAAATTCTCGGTAAATCCCGACAAAGCTTTCGTTTGCCGCGAGGGCCGTGTGACTATGAGCATGGGACCGCTTGTGCACTTGTGAATTGCTTCTCAAGTGCCGCCGCGGCCCCGCGACTACCGGCCCGACCCCCATCGGAGGTGGTGCGTCATGCTCGTCCGCGACGGCATGAGCACGGTCGTCCTGACCATCGGCCCGACCCACACACTGCGCGCCGCTGCCCGGCTCATGGCCGCCCGGCAGATCGGTGCCGCCGTCGTCATCGATCCCGATACCAGCGGGATCGGCATCCTCACCGAGCGGGACATCCTGCTCTCGCTCGGTGCCGACCAAGACCCGGACCAGGAGATCGCCGGGGACCATCTGACCGCGAACGTCGTGTTCGCCACTCCGCACTGGAGCCTCGCCGACGCAGCCGTCGCGATGAACCGCGGGAACTTCCGGCACCTCGTGGTGCTGGACCGCGGGGACGTCGCGGGCATCATCTCGGTGCGCGACATCGTGCGCTGCACGCTGCAGGAACAGGCCCGCCTGGCCAGGGAGTCGGCGGCCGAACTGGTGGGATGACCAAGGTGCCCGGCCGGGCCGCGCAGGGCGGCTCGGCCGGGCACCGGGTGGTACGTCCGGCCGGGCGCGCCCCCGCACCCGACCGGACGGTTCTGGCGAGCCGGCCCCCAGGGGCCGGGCACCGGATCAGCCGTTGCGCAGAGCCTTGACCGCGGCCTCCAGGCGGGCGCCGTAATCCGCGTCCGCGGCCCGGAAGTTGCCCAGCGCGCGCTCGACGATGTCGTCGCGCGTCACCTGCGCGAGACCGCCCGCGAGGCCCGCCACCAGGCGCTCCTTCTCGTCCTCGGACATGAGCCGGTAGAGGTTGCCGGCCTGCACGAAGTCGTTGTCCTCGGCGTGCACGGCCGCGGCGTGCGTCCCGGTCGGGCCGGACACCTCGGTCGGGGCCCAGAGCGGCTCGCCGGTCTCGTACGGGCCGCCGAAGCTGTTCGGCTCGTAGTTCTTCGCGCGGCCGCCGGCGTTCGACGCCATGGCGCCGTCGCGGCCGTGGTTGCTGGCCGTGGTGGCGTGCGGGGCGTTGACCGCGAGCTGCGTGTGGTTCACACCCAGGCGGTAGCGGTGTGCGTCGGCGTACGCGAAGAGCCGGCCCTGGAGCATCTTGTCGGGCGAAGGACCGATGCCCGGCACGAAGTTCGCGGGGCTGAAGGCCGACTGCTCGACCTCGGCGAAGACGTTCTCCGGGTTGCGGTCCAGCGTGAGCCGGCCGACCTCGATCAGCGGGTAGTCCTCGTGCGGCCACACCTTGGTGAGGTCGAACGGGTTGAAGCGGTACTGCGCCGCCTCGGCCACCGGCATGACCTGCACCTTGAGCGTCCAGGACGGGAAGCGCCCGGCGTCGATCGCCTCGCGCAGGTCGCGCTGGTGCGAGTCGGGGTCGACGCCCGCGATGGCGGCGGCCTCGTCGGCGCTCAGGTTGCGGATGCCCTGGTCGGTCTTGAAGTGGTACTTCACCCAGAACGCCTCGCCCTGGGCGTTGACCCACTGGTAGGTGTGCGAGGAGAAGCCGTCCATGTGCCGGTACGAGGCCGGGATGCCGCGGTCCCCGAAGAGCCACGTCACCTGGTGGGTGACCTCGGGCGACAGGGACCAGAAGTCCCAGACGTTGTCGGCTTCCTGGATGCCGGTGTACGGGTCGCGCTTCTGGGTGTGGATGAAGTCCGGGAACTTGCTCGGGTCCTTGATGAAGAACACCGGGGTGTTGTTGCCGACCAGGTCGTAGTTGCCCTGCTCGGTGTAGAACTTCAGCGCGAAGCCGCGCGGGTCGCGCACCGCGTCCGCCGCGCCCAGGTTGCCGGCCACCGTCGAGAAGCGCGCGAACACCTCGGTGCGGCGCCCGGGTTCGGCCAGGAAGTGGGCCTTGGTGTAGCGGCTCACGTCGGCGGTCACCTCGAAGGAGCCGTACGCGCCGGACCCGCGGGCATGCACCACGCGCTCCGGGATGCGCTCCCGGTTGAACCGCGCGAGCTTCTCGAACAGGTACTGGTCCTGGATGAGCAGCGGCCCGCCCGGGCCTGCCGTGGCGCTGTTCTGGTTGTCGGCGACCGGGGCGCCCGACTCGGTGGTGAGGACGGCGCGCGAGGTGGTGTCGGACATGGTTCGTTCTCCCCTTCGGACCCCGGGACATCGGCCGTCCCGGCCTGCGAACGATCACCAACCTAGGTCCGAACTTAGAACTTGTCTAGTTCTGAATTTGGACTAGGTCTAAATCTGGGTGAGGTGTAGTCTCAACGGCATGAGCGACCTCCTGGAACGGCTCCGCGACCGCGGCTGGCGGCTCACCGCGCAGCGCCGCGTCGTCGCCGAGGTCCTGAACGGCGAGCACGTGCACCTGACCGCGGACGAAGTGCACGCCCGCGCGGGCCGCCTGCTGCCCGAGATCAGCCGGGCCACCGTCTACAACACGCTCGGCGAGCTCGTGGCCCTCGGCGAGGTCATCGAGGTCACCACCGACGGCCGCGCCAAGCGCTACGACCCCAACGCCCGCAAGGCGCACCACCACCTGGTGTGCACCCGCTGCCTCACCATCCGGGACGTCCCGGCCGGGGCAGGCGACGGCACCCTGCCGGAGGACGACCGCTTCGGCTTCGCGATCTCCGGGGTCGAGATCACCTACCGCGGCCTCTGCCCGGACTGCCAGTCCGGCGCCTGAACCCGGCGCCGCGGCCTGCGCGTCAGCGCGTGCCGTACCGCCCGTCGCCCTGCGCAGGCAGCCAGGCGCGGGTGAGGAGTACGGCGCCGGCGCGGGCGGCGCGGCGCTGGGCCTGGTGCTCGGCGTCGAAGCGCTCGTGCAGTTCGGCCAGGTCTTCCTCGCCGCCGCACTCCCCCAGGCCGATCAGCAGTCCGGGCACCAGTCCTGCCGAGGGCGGCAGTTCGAGGAGTGAGCGGTACGCGCCCGCCGGGTCCGTGCCGCCCGCGACCAGGCGGCGGCGGGCCGCCGCGCGGACGTTCGGCGAGCGGTCGGCGAGTGCGCCGGCCAGCGGGAAGGGGTCGCTGCAGGGCGGCAGCGCCTCCACCGCGCGCTCCCGGACCATCGGGTCGGCGACCTTGAGCAGGGCCAGCGCCGTGCGGTCGCGATGCCGCCCGCGGGCCCGGCGAAGCAATTCGTGCCCGGCCGCGGCCCGGCACGAGTGGTCCGGGTCCTTCAGGGCGATCCGCAGCAGCGCCTTCTCGTCGGCGATGCCCAGGCCGCGTGCGAGTTCGTGGCCGAAGCGGCGGAGCTGCGGGGTGCGCGAAGCGGCCAGGTCGCGGGCGTGCCCGTGGCGCCGGGTGGGCAGGTGCTCGGCGCGGTACGCGTCGCGGTAGACGTCGAGGATGCCCTCGGCGCGGGCCCGGCCGCGGCGCAGGTCCAGCATCGGCACCACCACGGCCGCCTCGTCCGGGTCCAGCCGCCACATCAGCGCGACGCGGGCCCGGTGCCGGACCTGGCCGGCCCAGTCGTCGGTGCGCAGCGCCAGCATCGCGGCGGGGACCGGCCCGGGCATCGAGGCCAGCCGGACCACGGCCTCTTCGCGCAGGCCGCCGTTCTCGTCCAGGGACAGCAGGGCCGCGACCGCGGGGTGGGCTCCGGAGGTGCGGAGCAGCGCGCGGCGCTCCTTGAGGGTGCCGAGCGTGCCGACGGCGTCCGCGGGGCGGGCCAGGGCATCCAGCTCGACGAGCAGCGCGGCGGGCAGCGCGGCCAGCACGTCGGCGGCCGCGTCGCGGGCGGCGTCCGGCCCGGGCACGGCCTCGCGCAGCAGGCCCAGCAGGGGTGCCGCCTCGTCGCGCGGGAATCCGGTGGCGGCCAGCGCGTCGATCACCGAGCGGACCTGCTCGGGGTCGGGGCCCAGCGGCCCGGAGGCAGCCGCGGAGGCCACCGGGCCCGGCTGCACCGCCGCCTGCGCCTGCGTACCGCGCGCGCCGCGCGCCGCACCCGTGCCGCGTCCGGCTCCCCGTCCGAATCCCCGCATCTCGATCCCTCCCCTGCCCCGACGTGTCCCCGCAGCCGATGCCGTACGGCCTGCCTCGACGGTACTGCCCCGTCCGCCGCGCCCGCCCCGGCCTTCCGGCCCCGGGCACCTCGACGTGCAGACCGAAACTCCCGGTCCGGCCCCAGCGTGCCGCACCGCGGCACGAACCGCGTACTCGCCCCGGACCGGCGTCCCACCACCGTGCGTTTGTCGACTAAACGCCGATCACCCTTGCCTCACCTGACGACCCGTCATATCGTCTCGCCGTCCGGGGGAACCCTGATCTCTTTGGCATTGCAAAAACCGACCACGCGACGACCGCCCAGCGCCGGCGCGGCCGTTCGGGAATGGATGCACGTGACCGAATCGCCAGCGGAAGCGGAATCATCCGTTCCGGACACCGACCCCCCTGCCCCGCCAGGCAGTTCGGTGCTCCCTGCGCCCGCCGCACCGGACGCCGCGCATGCCGCGTCCGGCATCAAGATCCATGCGGTCGACGTGGAGCGCCACTTCGGGCGCGGCGCCAAGCGCGTCGACGCCCTCGGGCCGCTGGACCTGGACATTCGCACCGGCGAGTTCTGCTGCATCGTCGGCCCGTCCGGCTGCGGCAAGTCCACCTTCCTGCGCATCGTCGCGGGGCTGGTCAAGCCGACCGCGGGACGCGTCGAGATCGCCGCGCGGTCCGCGCACCCGGCCGCGATGGTCTTCCAGGACTACGGCATCAGCCCCTGGAAATCGGTGCTGGCCAACGTGCGGTTCGGCCTCGACATCCAGGGCGTCCCGCGCAAGGAGGCCGACGCCCGGGCCCGCGACTGGCTCAAGCGCCTCAAGCTCGCCGACTTCGCGGACGCCTACCCGGCCGCGCTGTCCGGCGGCATGCGGCAGCGCGTCTCGATCGCCCGCGCGCTCGCCGTCGAGCCGGAGATCCTGCTCATGGACGAGCCGTTCGCGGCCCTCGACGCGCAACTGCGCACGATCCTGCAGGACGAGCTCCTGGAGATCTGCCAGGCGGACCGCCGGACCGTGCTCTTCGTGACGCACAGCCTGGAAGAGGCCCTGCTGCTCGGCGACCGCGTGCTGGTCATGTCGTCCCGGCCGGGCCGGGTGATCGCCGAGCGCGTGCCGCCGTTCCCGCGCCCGCGTACCGGCGCGGTCCGCACGTCCCCCGAATTCGCGGAGATGCAGGGCGAGTTGTGGGCCCTGCTGCGCGGCGAGGTCGAGACCGCCGCCGAGAGCGCCGGAGCGCAGAAGTGAGCGATCAGGTGACCACCCCGAAGACGGCCGAAAACGGCGCCGCCCCCGCCGCCGAGGGAGCGCCGCCCGCCGAGATGCTGCTGGTCCGCCGCCCCGGGTCGGCCGAGCTCGACCCGGGCAAGGCCCGCGCCCGCCGCCGCACGCTGGAGATCGTGCTCGGCATCGCGGTGCCGCTCGTGCTGATCCTGTGGTGGCAGCTCGCCGTCCAGCAGAAGTGGATCGACGCGCGCATCTACCCCGCGCCGCAGACGATCCTCGAGGACGGCTGGCAGCGCCTGGTGGACGGCAAGCTGTGGCCGGACATCTGGGCGACCCTCAAGCGCGTCGTCCCCGGCTTCCTGCTCGGCTCCCTCGCCGGGTACGTGGTCGGCCTGCTCACCGGCTCGATGCCGCTGGTGCGCGCCGCCCTCGAACCGATGCTGGACGCGCTGTACGTGGTGCCCAAGCTGGCCCTGCTGCCGATCTTCCTGCTGATCTTCGGGCTCGGCGAGACCCCGCAGATCGTGCTGGTCGCGGTGACGGTCTTCTTCCTGATCTGGATCCAGACCATGGCCGCGGTGCTCGCCGTCCCCGAGGGGTACCGCGAGGCGGCGACCGTGTTCGGCGCCAACCGGTGGCAGATGTACCGGCACATCCTCATCCCGGCCTCGCTGCCGCCGGTCGTGGTCGGCCTGCGGCTGGCGTCCGGCATGGCGGTGCTGGTCATCGTGGCGTCCGAGGGCCTGGCCTCGCCGAACAACGACGGCCTGGGCTACCTGATCTTCAACGCCAAGAACATCTTCGACAACCGGGCGATGTACGTCGGCATCATCGTGGTCGCCATCGTCGGTGTGCTGTTCTCCGAACTCGTCCGCTACATCGGCCGCCTGCTGACCCCGTGGGCCCCGGACCGCCGCGGACCCGGCGGCGCCTGACCGGCCCCGCCCCCCCGGACGCGCCCTCCCACCCCGGCTCGGCGCCGTCCTGCCCCGGCACGCCCTTGCACGTCCGCTCCCGTCCCCCGGAGGAACCCTCATGGCACGTCGCCGCCGCGCCGGCATGGCGTCCGTCCTGCTCGCCTGCACCGCCCTGCTCGCCACCTCGTGCGTGTCGTCCGACGACAACGCCGAAGGCGCCAAGTCGGCCCCCTCGCAGACCACTCCGGTCCAGGCGGTGGCGGGCTGCGAGAAGGGCTGGACCGACCCGTCCGACCTCTCCCCCACCCGCGCCCCGGCGCGCTGCGCGCCGAACACCCCGGCCGCGAAGCCGCTGGCCGCGAAGACCAAGATCGTGGTGACCGCGGGCACGCTGTCCGCGGAGTACCTCGGCCCGCTGCGGCTCGGCATCGCCAAGGGCGAGTTCGCCAAGGAGAACCTGGACGTCGAGCTCAAGCAGATGCCGTCCACGGACGCCATCACGCTGCTCGCCAAGGGCGAGATCGACGCGCTCTACTCGGCCCCCGAGGCGGGCATGGTCAACGCCGCCAAGCAGGGCTTCAACGTGAAGTGGGTGTTCGGCAACTACTCGTCCGACCCCAAGTCCAAGACCGGCGTGTGGGCGAAGGTCAAGGAAGGCCAGACCGCCGAGCAGGTCGACCTCAAGGGCGCCCGGTTCGCCTCGCTGGTCGGCAAGACCTCGATCATCATGTACCCGATCGAGCGGGTCCTCTCGAAGCACAACGCCAAGGTGACGGACGTCGACTTCAAGCAGCTCGACGCGCAGGGCGTCGCGCAGGCGCTGGAGAACGGCGGCGTCGAGGCGGCCTGGCTGCTGGACCCGGTGTGGAAGCAGTTCGAGAACAAGCCCGGGTACGTGTTCCTCGGCGGCCAGCCGGCCGGCGAGCCGATCGGCGGCATGCTGTACGGCCCGAACCTGCTGGAGAAGAACCGCGAGGTGGGCACCGCCTTCGCCCGCGCGCTGATCCGCACGGTCAACACGTACTTCGCGGGCGACTACAAGGCCGACCCGGCCTTCACCCAGGAACTGGCCACGGTCCTCGGCAGCAAGGTCGAACTGCTCTCCGCGGTTCCGTCCCTGGTCACCGACTGGGAGATCCGCACCGGGACGACCGACAAGGCCCAGAAGATGTTCATCGAGGGCAAGGTCGTCGAGGCCCCGGCCTTGACCGAGGACAAGCTGGTCGACCGCTCCTTCTACTCGGAAGCAGTAGGCCACACCGGCAAATAGCCGGATCCGACGAACACCGAGAGCCGCCGGGGCATGTGCCCCGGCGGCTCTCGCCGTCACGCGCGAAGGTCCTCGTGACGGCCGCTGTGCGGCTACTTGGTGAAGTTCACCGGGGTGGACTTCGCTCCGCGGGTCTGCGGCAGAGATCCGGTCGTCTCGGAGACCACGCGGCCGCCGACCTTGACGGTGAGCTGGTAGGTCGCCGGCGGCTTGTCGGGGCAGGCCGCGTAGTTCACCACGAAGGCGCTGTAGGCACCGCTCGGTGATCCGCCCTGCGGCCAGAAGACGTTCTCGGCGTGCGTCGCCGGTGCGGCGCCGCAGCCGGGGATCTCGTCGCGGTCGAGCCTGCCGCCGCTGCTGGACGTCCTGTTCCGGAAGTAGATCTCCTGGCCGGACGGGTCCACGACGTGCAGGTCCATGTCGGAGTCGCCGGTGAACAGCAACGTGACCTGGATGTCGCCGGTGCCGAGCTGGATCGTCGGCGGAACCGTCAGCTGATCCGGCGGAGGCACGCTCTGCGTGGTGGCGGACGTGCTCGGCGCGGGCGGCTGCGTCGTGGGCGCGGTCGGGGTCACGGTCAGCGTCGTGGTCGGCGTCGCGGTCGGCGTCGCGGCCCGCGGGGGCGGCGGCGGCACGGTCTGCCCCGGTGTGACCGTGACGGTCTCGGTCCGGGTCTCGCTGGTGCCGGTCGGTGTCGGCGTGCCGGGCCGGTATCCCGGCGGCTGCGGGTACGTCGTCCCGGTGTAGATGTTGACCAGGGTGAACTGGTTGATCACGGTCACCGACTGGCTGACCACGACCACCGTGGTCGGCGAGAAGCCGGGCCACTGCGTGCCCTTGTAGGTCACCTTGCCCGCGGCGGGCTTGGGCGGGCTGAGCGGGTTGCCGCACGCGCAGCGCGCGCGGGGCACGCCGTAGGTGTCGACCAGCACGGCCGAGCCGGTCTGCAGGATCGTCTGCCGCGAGGTGAACGTGCTGTTCGAAAAGCCGTTGTTGGTCACCCGCGTGTCGGCCCGGAGGAGGACCGGCGTCAACTGGGCGAGGTACTCCGGGATCTGTGCGGTGGTCACCGAGTTTCCGCCGCTCCACCGCAGCGAGGTGTCGACGTTGACGGCATCCACCCACGCCGCGGCCTTGGGCGGGTTCTCCCCCAAGTACCTGGTCATCTGCGCCGGGTCGCACTGGGTGTTGTCCTGCGTACCGCCGTACAGCCCCACCGTGCCGCCGTTCGCGACGCGCAGGGGGGCGGCTGCGCCGGCCTCCGTGGGGATGGGCGCGGGTGGGAACGTCGGCGGTGCGGCGGAAATCGTCGGCACCGGCGACGCGACACTCGCGGTGAACGGGTCGGGCCCGGTGGAGGCCGCGTTCTCCAGCAGCACCTCGCCGGCCGCCTGCTCCTTCTTGCCCCCGCCGCCGCCTCCGCTGACGATCAGCGCGACGACGACCGCGAGCGCGACCACGCCGGCGATGACGGGGAGGACGATTCCCGCGCGGCGCCACCAGGGCCGGGGCGGTCCACCGCCCGGCGGCGGGCCCGAGGACGGGCCGGGCGGCGGTCCGGGAGGCGGACCTGCCGGGGGTCCGCCAGGAGGCGGGACGTACCCCCCGCCGGGCGGCCCCGCGGGAGGCTCTTGCGGCGGCGGGTATCCGGGCGGGAACGGACCACGCGTCGAGGACATGCCGGTTCCTTTCAGCCACCGGGCCACCGGCCGGTCCCCGACGCGGGTGCCGTTCACGGTGCCAAGGTCGTGCGGGCGCAGAGCCCGCCCGGCTCAGTCTCCGCACCCCCGCGAGCCGCCTCAACAGGAAGAACGGCCGCCCCGCGGCACCGCCGCGCCGCGTCGGGCATCCTGCCGCGCGGCCGTCTGCCCTGGTCAGCCCCCCGTCGCGGGCCGGACCGACGGGCAGGCGGGCGGCGTTCGGGACTCCTGCGGTTCACTCGTTCGTCGTATCACCATATGGACGCCACACGGTGTCGCGGCGCGGTCCGGATCCGGATCCGACTCAGGACGCCAGTTCGGCGCGGAGGGCCTGCGAAAGGCGGCGGGCGCGTTCGGCGAGGTGGGGCGGGCCGTGGGCGATGACCGTGGTGCACCAATGCTCGGCGGTTGCGGCGTCGCCGGCTTTCAGGGCCAGGACGACAAGACGCATGGCGGCGCGGCCGTGGCCTTGTTCGGCGGCCCGGCGGAGCCAGGGCTCGGCGCACTTGGGGTCGCCGCGGCGGAGGTGGATCAGGGCGAGGTTCCAGGCGCCGGCGACGCTGCCGGTGTCGGCGGCCGCGCGGAAGCGCCGTGCGGCGGAGCCTTCCGCACCGCGGCGGGCCAGCAGGATGCCGCAGCGGAGCATGGCGGGGACGTGGCCGGCGTCCGCGGCGGTGCCGTACCAGTCCTCGGCACCCTCGTCGTCGCCGAGCGCGGCGAGCAGGCCCGCGAGGCGGACGGCCGCCACGGTGCGCCCGGCCCCGGCGGCGACCCGGTAGGCGCGGACCGCCTCGCGGGCATCGCCGCGGCGTTCCAGGATCAGCGCGAACTGCAGTGCGGCGTCCGCGTGTCCGTCCTCCGCGGCACGCGACCAACAGCGCTCGGCGGCGGCCTGGCTGTCCGCGTCGGGCCGCCGCGCGTAGAGAATGCCGAGGTTGTAGGCGCCGTCGATGCTGCCCGCTTCGCTCGCGCGGGCGAACCACACCTCGGCCTCGTCCTCGTCGTCACGCGACAGAAGCAGCCCGGCCAGCGCGTTGGCGGCCTCGGCGTGCCCGGCGTACGCGGCCATCCGGTACCAGCGCTCGGCCGCGCCGTCGTCGTCGCGCGCGGAGTGCAGCAGGCCCAGGTTGAACGCGCCGTTGGACTCGCCGGTGGCGGCGGCCCGTTCGTACCAGTGCGCGGCCTCCGGGTCGCGGCCCTCGGCGGCCAGCAACGCACCGAGCGCGTTGGCCGCGGTGCCGTCGCCGGCCTCGGCGGCGCGGCGCCACCAGTGCGCGGCGCCGTCCTTGTCGCCTTCGTCCTGGAGCAGGAATCCGAGTGCGCGGGCGGCGCCCGGGTCGCCCTCCTCCGCGGCGAGCCGGAACCAGCTCTCCGCCTCGCCGGTGTCGCCGGCCCGGTGCAGCAGGCGCGCAAGGCGGACCGCAGCACGGATATGGCCGCACGAAGCCGCCCGCAAGTACCAGGCGGACGCCGCGCGTTCGTCGCCGCGCTCGTGCCCGAGGCGGCCGAGCCGGTACGCCGCCTCCGGATGCCCGGCCTCGGCAGCGCGCCGGTACCAGCGCTCGCAGCCCTCGTTGCCCTGCTGCTCGTGGAACTCGCCCAGCACCAGGGCGGCGCGCACATGCCCGGCCTCGGCGGCATTGCGCAGCCAGTACAGGGCCTGGACGAGGTCTTCGTTCTCGTGCTCGCCGCCGGGACGGCTGCGCGAGACGTACTCCTCGGCCTCCGCGCAGTCGAGCAGCAGCGCCCCGAGCGAGAACGCGGCGATGCGGCTGCCCGCCTCGGCGGCCCGGAACCACCAGCGGCGGGCCTCGTCGATGCGGTCCTGGCGGTGCATGAGCACGCCGAGGTTGGTGGCCGCGCCCCGGTGCCCGGCCTCCGCGGCCCGGCGCAGCCAGGTCTCGGCCTCGTCGTCCTCGCCGCGGCGCAGCAGCATCAGGCCCAGGCGGCTGGCGGCGGTCGCGTCGCGGCCCGCGCGGTCCCGGTAGCGGCGTTCCAGCTCGGCCAGTTCGCGGCGGTCGAGCGCCTCGCCGGAGCCGGCCGCGGCACCCGCGAGGTCCGGGTCGCCGCCCTCGGCCCTGCGGCGCGGGCGGAACGGCACCAACACCGCGTAGTCGTCCGGGCGTTTGGCGCGCGGCGGGGCGAACGGCTCGGCCCGGCCGCGGTCCAGGACCACGGTGTCGGGCCCGCCGGACGCCGGCCACGAACCGCTGGAGGTGTCGTAGGTGCCCGAGTCCGCATGCGCATCGGAGTATCCGGAATACGCGTCGCCCGCGGCGTAGTCGGCACGACCGGAGCGGTCGGCGCGCCCGGCCGGGTCCGGTTCCTCCGGTGCGCGGGCAGGGTCCGACGGCGGTTGCGCAGGCGCGCTCCGCTCACCTCGTCCCCGCCGTACCCCCATGAGTCCATGGTCGCATCATCGGACCCACCCGTCAGGGTCGATTTCTCGATAGAAAGATGACAATGCGGTGTCGGCAACGACGAAGGCCCGGTCACCAGTTGGTGACCGGACCTTCATACGTGGTAGCGGGGACAGGATTTGAACCTGCGACCTCTGGGTTATGAGCCCAGCGAGCTACCGAGCTGCTCCACCCCGCGTCGGTAGGTAGAACACTACGGCAGTCGGGCCGGAAGGCCAAATCGGTTTTGCAGCGCGTCCCGCACCGGGCCCGCGAGCCGTCTCCCGGCCCGCCTGCCGCGGGGTCAGACCTGCTCGACGGGCGCCCACACCGACTCGGCGGCGGACTTGCGGACCGCGTCCATCACGGCCTGGTTCGCGACCCCGTCGGCGAACGTGGCGAACGGCGGGTCGGCCGGGACCTCGCGGCCGAGGATGCGGTCCCGGAACACCCCGGCGAGCTTCGCGTACGGGGCCCGGTCGATGCCCATGCAGTGCAGCAGGTCGTACGCGGTGTGCAGCAGGTCGCCGGGCGGCGGCTCGGGCGCCGGGTTCGCCAGGTCGTCGGGCACCGGGATCTTGCGGTCGCCCTCGGCGTCGCCGACCCACACGTCGTCGAACTCCAGCCACGCGGTGCCGTGCGTGCCGGCCACCCGGGTCACCATCTGCGGCGGGCCGTAGATGCCGCCGGAGCTCTGCAGGACGCCCTCGACGCCGGTGACGGTGCGGAAGCGGATGTTGAAGGTGTCCTCGGCGGTCTGGCCGGGGCGGTCGGACACGACCGGCAGGCCGGCGCTGACGCCTTCGAACTCGCCCAGGGTGTAGCGGATCTGGTCGATCCAGTGGGTGGCCAGCGCGCCCAGCCAGCCGCCGCCGTCCTCGGCGCGGCCCCACCAGTCGGGGATGCCCGCGTCCGGACCGGCGAGCACCGGGATGTGCAGCAGCCAGGTGGCCAGCTTGGGGGTGCCGACCGCGCCCGCGGCTATCTGCCGGGCCAGCAGCGCCTGGCCGGTGCCCCAGCGGAACTCGGTGCCCAGCATGTGCACCACGCCGGCCTTCTCGGCGGCCTCGTGCATGCGCCGCGCCTCGGCGAGGTCCGCCGCGAACGGCTTCTCGCACACCACGTGCTTCCCGGCCTCGACCGACTCGACGACGATGTCGGCGTGCGTGTGCGGCGGGGTGACGACGCTCACCGCGTGCACGCCGTCCAGCGCGAGCGCCTCGGTGAGCGAGGTGCAGGCGTGCGGGACGCCGAAGCGCTCGGCGCGCGCCGCGGTCTTGGCCGGATCGCGCCCGACGAGCGCGCGTACCTCGAATCCGGCGTCCCGGAACGCGGGCAGGTGGGTGAGGCACCCGAACCCGGTCCCGACGATCACCACACCGAGCTTGTCGTCCGTCATCGTGCGGCCCCGATCCCTTGGGAGACAGCATGGCTTGCGCCGCACCGGCCGGGCTCGGCCGGTGCGGCGGCACGCTAACGCGTCGGAGCGGAGATCGACAGAGCGTCGGTCAGAGCGTGTCGAACACCACGGGCAGGTGCACCGCGGTGCGCAGCCCGAGGCCGGTCACCCCGTCGGTCGGGACGTCCGGATCGAGCCGCAGCCCGGGCAGCCGGACCAGCAGCTGCTCCAGCGCCACCCGCATCTCCATCCGGGCCGCATGGATGCCCAGGCACACGTGCGGGCCGACGCCGAAGCCGAGGTGCGGCTGCGGAGTGCGGAAGATGTCGAAGTCGTCGGGGCGGTCCCAGCGCGCCGGGTCGTGGTTGGCCGCCCCGATCGGGGTGTTGAGGTGCTGCCCGGCCCGGACCGGGCAGCCCTCGACGACCGTGTCGCGCACCGCGGTGCGGCCCGCCGACAGCAGCGGCACCTCCCAGCGCAGCCCCTCCTCGATGGCCTGCGGGATCAGCCCCGGGTCGGCGCGTACCGCGGCGAGTTGCTCAGGGTGGCTGAGCAGGCCGTACAGGACCGTGGTGATGGCCCGGTACGTCGTCTGCGCGCCGGCCGGGACCAGCAGCCGCAGGAACGAGATGATCTCCTCGTCGGTCAGGTGCCGGTCGCTGGCGCCGTCCCAGTCGGCGTCGTCGAGCCGGGCCCGCACGAGCACGCCGATGAGGTCGTCGGACGGGTCCTTGCGGCGCGCCTCGATCAACTGCTGCACCATCGCGCCGAGATCGCGCGAGGCGGCCAAACGTTCCTCCTGCGACACCGCGACGTTCGTGAGCAGCGCGGTGTGCGTGTAGAACGCGGGCAGGTCGTCGACCGGCAGCCCGGCGGCCACCGCGATGACGTGGATCGGGTAGTGGAACGCGAAGTCCGCGCCCAGGTCGGCCCGGCCCGCGGCGGCGAAGCGGTCGATGTAGGAGTCGACGATGCCGCGGACGAACTCGCGCTCCCAGCGGTCCATTTCGCGGCGCGTGAAAGCGGGCGAGATGAGCGACCGGAAGCGCCGGTGCTCGGGCGGGTCCATCTCCAGGATGGTCCGGCCGATCACCTCGCCGAGCGAGATGTGGTACCAGCTCGACGAGAAGGTCGCCGCGTCGCGCAGCACCGCGTCCACGCCCTTGTACGTGTAGACCGCGGCCTGCTCGTCCTCGGCGGCGATGATGCGGTCCGCGCCGGGCATGCCGAACTTCGCCGACACGGAGCCCTGGTGGACCGGGCATTCGGCGCGCAGTTCGGCCAGCCGCGGATAGGGGTCCTTCATGATGCCGACCCCGTTGAGCGCGTCCTTCGCGGCGAACGCGTCGAACGCCGGGGCCGCGCCGTCGGTGCTCTGGGGGCTGTGCGACTGGCTCACGTACGTACCTCTTCCTGGTCCGCTGCGCTCCATACCCACACGAATCCGTGCCTTGCCGTGCCGTGCTGCGGGTCGCGGACGGCCATGCCCCCGTGGCCGTCCGCGCTCACACTCCGTGCCGCAGCACCCGTCCCGGCGCCCGCCCTTCGGCGTCCACCGGCTTGTCCACCTGCGCTCCGTCGCGCCGGATCGGCACACCGCCGACCAGCACGTGCCGCATCCCGGTCGGCGCGTCGGCGGTCAGCCGGTCCGCGCCCGCCGGGAAGTCCGCGACGCGGCGCACCGGCCCGGGGCCGACCGCGTCCGGTTCGAAGACCGCCAGGTCGGCGGCCGCGCCGACCCGCACGTAGCCGCGGTCGACCAGGCCGAACAGGTCGGCCGGTTCGCCGGTCAGCTTGCGGACCGCCCCTTCCAGGGTCAGCACGGCGCGCTCGCGCACCCAGCCGCCCAGCAGGTCGGTCGGCGCCACCGCATCGCAGATCTGGTCCGGATGCGCGCCTGCGTCGGACAGGCCGAGCACCGCCCCGTCCAGCCGCAGCAGTTCGGCGACCTCGGCTTCGTCGTCGTTGGCCAGGACCACGGTGAACCGGGTCGCGAGACCGTCCGCGAGGGCGATGTCGAGGGCGGTGTCGAGCGGCGCCGCGCCGCGCTCCTCGGCCACCTCGGCGACGCTGCGGCCGACCAGGCCCTCGGCCGCCGACTCGGAGACGATCCAGCGGTCCCAGCGCGGCGCGAGCAGCCCCTCGGAGAGCTCCCCGGCCAGCCGTTCGCGCCACTCCTGGTCCCGGTAGGCGGCGGACCGCAGCAGCAGCGAACGGCCTTCGAGTTCGGCCAGGCTCGGGGCGCGCAGCGCGAACGGCGCCAAAAGCGTGGTCTGGGCGACCAGCGGGCGGCAGCTGACCTGCGGGTGCACGGCCGCCCCCGCGGCGGTCCCGGCCCGGTGCAGTGCGGCCCAGTCGCGGTGCCGGCCGTCCGCGAGCGCCAGCAGCGCGGTCCAGGTGAACGGCCGCCCGATCTCCGGCTGCAGCTCGTACAGCGCGGCGTGGTCGAACGCGCCGCCCGGCACGAAGGACGCCACGCCGCGCCCGGCGTCCCGGAGTTCGGCGAGCAGGCCCGCGGTCTCGTCGTACCCCGCGAAGCGCGACGGGCAGCGCCGCCCGGTCGGCGACGCGCTGGTCGCGAACCCGATCGCGCCGGCCGCGAGTGCGTCGCGGACCACCTGGCGCATCTCGACGATCTCGGTGACGGTCGCCTCGCGCTCGTAGGCGTCCTCGCCCATGATGTCGATCCGTACCGCCGAATGCCCCACGTACGCGGCCACGTTGATGCCGGGGCCGAGCCGCTCCACGGTGTCCAGGTACTCGCCGAAGGTGGCGAAGCCCCAGCCGATACCGGCTTCGAGCGTGTCGGTGCGCATGTCCTCCAGGTCGTGCAGCATCTGCACCATCAGCGCACGCCGCTCGGGGCGGCACGGGGCCAGCGAGAAGCCGCAGTTGCCCAGCACCGCGGTCGTGACGCCGTGGAAGCTCGAGGGCGTGCAGGCCGGATCCCAGAACACCTGGGCGTCGTAGTGCGTGTGCACGTCGATGAAGCCGGGGGCGACCACGCAGCCGCCCGCGTCCAGCACTTCGTCGCCGGGTGCGGCGATGACACCGTCGCCGATCTCGGCTATCCGGCCGCCCACCACGGCGACGTCCGCCCGGTACGGCTCCGCCCCGGTGCCGTCGACGACCAGGCCGCCCGCGATCACGGTCCGGCGGGTGCCGCCCGCGCCGGGCAGCGGCACCATCTCCATCTCCAGCGTCTCCTGCCGCAGGTCCGCGGCGTCGCCCCCGTTCATACGGACCCCACCGATATGTGCTTGACCTCCTGGAACGCCCGGATCCCCGCCACGCCCCGCTCCCTTCCCACGCCGCTGCTCCGATAGCCGCCCGCGGGCGTGAAGCTGGTCGCACAGCCGGTGTTCACCTGCACCGAGCCGGTACGCAGCCGCTCCGCGACGGCGATGCCCGCGAGGAGGTCGCCGGTGTAGACACCGCCGGACAGTCCGTACGGCGAATCGTTGGCGATGGCGACCGCCTCGTCCACATCCGCGTACCCCTGAACGGTCAGGACAGGCCCGAAAATCTCCTCGCGGGCCGCCGGATTCGCGTTGTCGTCGATGTCGAGCACGGTCGGCGCGAAGAACCAGCCGCGGTCCAGGCCCGCCGGAATGCCGCCGCCCGCGACCAGGCGCCCGCCCGCGGACTGCGCCGCGGCGACGATCCCGGCCACCCGGTCGCGCTGCGCCGCGCTGATCAACGGGCCCATCAGCACGCCCGGTTCGCGCGGGTCGCCGACCGCGACGCCCTTCGCGGCGGCGTGCAGCGCGTCCAGCACCTCGGCCTTGCGGTCGTGCGGGACCAGCATGCGGGTCTGTGCGGCGCAGGCCTGACCGGAATGGCTCGCGAACATCGCCACCGCGCCCGCGACGGCCTTGTCCGGGCCGTCGGCCAGCGCATCCGGCAGGTACAACCCGGCGCTCTTCCCGCCGAGTTCGAGGACGAGGTTCTTGACGGTGCCGGCCGCCTGCGCGGCGATGCTGCGGCCGACCCCGGTGGAGCCGGTGAAGCTGACCAGGTCCACGGCCGGGTGGGTGGACAGCAGCACGCCGCCCTCGGCACCGGCCTCGACCACGACGTTGAGCACCCCGGGCGGCAGCCCCGCGGCCGCCGCGGCCTCGCCCAGCACGAGGGCGGTCAGCGGGGTCAGCGGGCTGGGCCGGAGCACCACCGTGCAGCCCGCGGCAAGCGCCGGATAGACCTTGACGATGGTGGTGACCAACGGGAAGTTGTACGCCGTGATGGCCGCCACGACGCCGGTCGGCTCGTACCTGCGGATGCTGAGCCGCAGCCTGCCCGGGGCGTACGCGTGCTGCGCGAGCGGGAGTTCGTTGTGCTCCCACTCGGGCAGCGCGGCGGCCAGCGCCGGGAGTTCGCGGGCGTGGTCGAGGGCCAGGCCGACCTGCGCCGACTCGGCCAGGAAGCGCGGCGCACCCGCCTCGGCGATCAGGGTCCCGACAAGCCGGCCGCGCCGCTCCTCGAGGTACGCGGTCATGCGGCCGAGGGCGGCGAGGCGCTCCTCGCGGGCCATGCACGGCCAGGGCCCGGTGTCGAAGGCGGCCCGGGCGGCGAGCACGGCCCGCTCGATCTGCCCGGGGCCGGTGGTGCCGACCGTGGCGAGCAGGTCTCCGGTGGACGGATCGTGCACGTCGAGCCGCCCGCATCCGGCGGCGTCAGGGTCCAGGAACTCCCCGCCGACGTACGGGCGGCGGCTCCCGACGATCTCGTCCCGACCACTCATGCCGCGCCTTTCGACAGGACCTGCGGTTTCGATATCTCGAAATGAGTTTCGCCATGATGTTCGTCACATCGTCGGGGCGTGCCGAAAAGAAATCAAGGGCCAATGACATCGCCGGGCACCGGCGAGGGCTACTCGGCTAATCTCCGAATCGATATATGACCGCACGATTGGCCCCGTTTTGGCACGACTCGCCGCAGGGCCGGCGTCACCCTTCGCGGCACGGCGTGAAATCGACCTTCCGACTCGGGTACACCGCCTGGTTTTTGCCCCCGCGACATGCCGGAATGGCCGGTCACAGAGGGCCTCCGATGGGGTACGGTCTGCGTCGTGGTCATATCAGGAATGGACCATTCGAGCAGGCCGCGGCGGGTTCCGATCCCCGCGGTCGACGCCTTGCGCGGCGGCACCGGCGAACGACTCGAACGGCATCTCGCCCTCTTCGGGCATGCCCCGGCTCCGGCCGCGGTCCCCGAAGCGTCCGCGGTCGCCGCACGCGAGTCCGCCATGCTCATCCAGGACCTGACTCCGCGCCCCAGCCGGGCCGGCCACCGCCTGGCCCGCGCGGTGCTCACCGCACCGCTGCGCGGCCTGCGCCGCCGCGTGTCGCTCTAGGAACCGCGCCACCGCACCCCAGAGGCCCGCAGCACGTACGACGCCCGCGCCGACCGGAATCTTTCGGGACCGGTCGGCGCCGCGTTTCCCGGACCTGCAGGCGGCCGCGCCGGGGCCTCTGCAGAATGCACCCGGCCCGCGGTGCCGACCCGGACCTCACGTCCGGATTCCGCCGGGACAAAGCGAAAGACCCGGTCCATGAGGACCGGGTCTTTCGACGTGGTAGCGGGGACAGGATTTGAACCTGCGACCTCTGGGTTATGAGCCCAGCGAGCTACCGAGCTGCTCCACCCCGCGTCGGTATGCCTTAACCATACGCGATCGCCTCCGCGAACGCCAACCGGGTTGCCCCGGGGCCCGCCGCACGGAGCGGAGGGCCCGGGACAACCCGGTCGGGCGCACTGCTGCGGACCAGGGCGGTCCGCCGGGAACCGCTACGGAGCAGGGCTTCCGGTCGGTGCCGGGGTGCCTTGCTTCGCGGCTGCCGCGGCCTCGGCCTGGATCGCCCGGTTGAGCGCTTCGATCAGTTCCTTCTGGGCCTGGCCGTACGTCGCCCAGTCGCCGGCCTTCATGGCGGCGTCCGCCTTTTGCGCGGCCTTCTGGGCGTCGTTCAGCGCCGCCTTCACCGACGGGTCGGTCGGCTGGCCGGTGACCGGTGGCGGCGTTGTGCCGCCCGGCGCGGGGGTGGTCGCCCCCGGCGTCGGGGTGGCCCCGGGCGTCGGCGTACCGGTGCCCGGCACCGTCGGGTCGGTGGTCTTGCTCGGCGGCGCGCCCTTGAACAGCACCGCGAGTGCCTTCTCGAAGGTGTCCTCGAAGGCGACGTTGTTGCCGTACGCGGCCAGCACCTTCCGCATCAGCGGATAGGAGTTCGCCGCCGAGGCTCTGACGTACACCGGCTCGACGTACAGCATGCCGCCGCCCACCGGGAGGCTCAGCAGGTTGCCGTAGACCACTTGCGAGTTGTTCAGCTGCAGGACGTTGAGCTGCGCGCCGACTTCCGTATTGGACGCGAAGACGTTCTGCATCTGTTCAGGCCCGTTGATCGCGGTCGTCGACGGCAGGCTCAGCAATCTGAACTTGCCGTAGTCCGGTCCCGGTTGCGCATTCACGGCCAGGAAGGCCGCCATGTTCTGCCGCTGGTTCGGCACGAATGCACTTGTCAGCCGGAACGACTGCGCCGATTCGGCGGGCTGTCCTTCCGCGGCCGGCATCTTCATCGACAGGTAGTACGGCGGCTGCTCGCCGCCGGCCTGCTTGGCCGTCGTCGGGTCCTGCGGGACCTTCCAGAAGTCCGAGCCGTTGAAGAACGTCCGCGCGTCGGTCACGTGGTAGCGGGTGAGCATCTCGCGCTGCACCTTGAACAGGTCCTGCGGGTAGCGCAGGTGGTTCATCAGGGCCGGCGAGATCTTGCTCTTCGGCTCGACCGATCCCTTGAACGCCTTCATCCAGGTCTTGAGGACCGGGTCCTGCTCGTCCCACTGGTAGAGCACGACCTTGCCGGAGTAGGCGTCGACCGTGGCCTTGACCGAGTTGCGGATGTAGTTGACGTTGCCGGTGTTGCCGACCGTGCCGCGCTTCTGGTCGGCGCGGACCGCGGAGTCCGTGGTCGCGTCGCCCACCGTGGTGCGCGTCGAGTACGGGTAGCCGTTCGTCGTCGTGTACGCGTCGACGATCCACAGGATGCGGCCGTCGACCACCGCCGGGTACGGGTCGCCGTCGATGGTGAGCCACGGCGCGACGGCCTCGACCCGCTCCTTCGGCGTGCGGTTGTACAGGATCTTCGACTTCGAGTTCAGCGAGTCCGACAGCAGGATGTTGCCGTCGCCGAACTTGGTCGCGTACAGCAGCTTGTTGAACGTCGACCCGATCGGGACGCCGCCGGAGCCGTCGTACGTGTAGACCGCCTGACCGCCCGGGAGCTTCTCGTCCGGGTAGTCGATCTCGGTGGGAGCGGTGCCCGACGGGGCGCCGACGATGGAGTACGTCGTCGTGGTCTCACCGAAGTAGATGCGCTGCTCGTACTTGCCGAGCGGGCTGTCCGCACCGTCCGGGGTGATGTTCTGGACGATGAACTCCGGCTTGCCGTCCGCGGTGAGCCGGTTGCCGTCGGCCGCGACCACGCCGTACCCGTGGGTGTACTTGGTGTGGTCGTTGACCCAGTTGCGGTTCGGGATCCCGTTCGGGTTCAGCTCCCGCAGCGCGATGACGGTGTCCTGCGTCTTGTTGTCGATCGCGTAGCGGTCGACGTCCAGCGTGCGGTTGAAGCCGTAGAACTGCTTCAGCTGCTGCAGCTGCTGGAACGTCGGGCTGACGATGTTCGGGTCCAGCAGACGCACGCTGGCCGCGCCCGCGGCCTCGTCGGCGAGTCCGGCCCGGGTGTCGACCGAGCCGGCGTAGCCCTCGGCCTTCACATCCGCTATTCCGTACGCGTCCCGGGTCGCGGCGATGTTCCGGTCGATGTACTTGGCTTCCTTGGCCTGCGCGTTCGGCTTGACCTGGAAGCGCTCGACGATGAACGGGTACAGGCCGCCGATCAGCACCGCGGAGAGCACCATCAGGCCGAAGCCGACGATGGGCAGCGCCCACGTGCGCCGGAAGACGTTCACGAAGAACAGCACCGCGCAGATGAGCGCGACGATGAACAGGATCGTTTTCGCGGGCAGCACGGCATTGGCGTCCGTGTAGCGCAGGCCGGTGAACTGGCTGGCGTCCTTGAAGTCACCCGAGTGGACCGCCAGCGAGTAGCGGTCGAGCCAGTACGCGATCGCCTTGAGCAGCACGAACAGGCCGAGCAGCAGCGACAGGTGGGCCTGCGCCGCGGGAGTGGCCCGGGCACCCGGGCTCTGCACCCGGAGGCCGCCGTACAGGTAGTGCGTGAGCACCGCGACGATCAGGCCGACCACGACCGCGACGAACCCGAAGTTCACCAGGAACCGGTAGAACGGCAGGTCGAACGCGAAGAACGAGACGTCCTTGTCGAACTGCGGGTCCTTGATCCCGAACGACACGCCGTTGACGAACTGGAGCCATGTGCCCCAGTGCCCGGATGCCGAGGTGCCCGCGATGATGCCGACGATCACCGACAGGCCGATGAGGATCCACACGCGGAACGGCGCCAGCGCCGAGCGGTAGCGGTCGAGGCTCTGCTGCTCCATCGACATGCCGCGGAACGCCGGCCGGAGCCGGTACGCGAAGTACATATTGAGACCGACGGCGGCCGCCATGAGCAGACCGAACACCAGGAACAGTCCCAGGCGCGTCCACAACCTGGTGGTGAAGACGTCGCCGTAGCCGACCGACTTGTACCAAAGCCAGTCCGCCCAGAAATTCGCGAACAGAACCCACGCCACGGCCAGCACCAAAATGACGGCCAGCGTGAGCAGGAGTGTTCGCAGTCTTTGGGAAGGGGCTCCCAATCTGATGCGGCGACCTCCTGCGTCGCCGCGTTCGGGCATCTGAAAAACCAAGGGTGCGCACCTCGATCATTACCTGGTTGCGCCCGGTCGGCGCTCGACACGTCAACTTACCGAGCCCGGCCAGGGTTCCCCACCGACACGGCGTAACTGTCGGGAGGTCGGGACCTTCGGGGTGCCCGGTGCGGACGTTCGGAGCAAGCGCCCGGTACAGGCGGTCTCCGGCGGCCGGTCCGCGGGCGGCGCGCTCGGGTGCGTCCGGGATGATGGGGGGCATGACCGTTGCACTCACCCAGGCCGTCGTCGAGATCGAACGCCACGTCTCGGCATTCGGGTGGGACCAGCCCGCCCGCCTGTACGCGCTCGTCGACACCGCCGCGCTGATCCGCTCCGAACCGCAG
Organism: Yinghuangia soli; assembly: GCF_021502675.1. Taxonomy (GTDB): domain Bacteria; phylum Actinomycetota; class Actinomycetes; order Streptomycetales; family Streptomycetaceae; genus Yinghuangia; species Yinghuangia soli. The sequence continues at coordinate 153,151 of NZ_JAKFHA010000013.1, read as the reverse complement.
CTCGCCAAGGACCTCGGCCTGGCCGCCGAGGAGGGCGCGTCGACGCTGACCCCGATCGAGCAGGACGAGATCCCGGCCGAGACGCCGGTCGACGAGTTCCTGGCCGGCATCGCCTGGCCCGAGCCGGTGGCCGGCTGCGCGCTGGTGCTGGAGCGGCTCATGCTGCCGCCCGCCGCGGAGGCCGAGATGCCGGCCACGGGGTCGGACGAGGAGATCGCCGCGTGGGTGGCGGCCCGGCCCGACAAGCAGGAGGTCCGGATCGCGGTCGGCGTGCTGCGCGACGGCACCCGCGAGTCGGTCGTGCGGCTGCGCGACAAGGACTCCGACCTCGAAGTGCTGTCCGGTGCGGACCTGGTGCCCGGCCTCGCCGAGGCGCTCCAGGCGACGTTCGCCTGACGCCTTCCCCGCCGGACCACGGCGGGACCACAGCAGAACCACGGCAGAACCGCGGCAGGACCGCCGCAGGCGCTGGACGACGCAGCGGGTCCGCGCCGGTCAGCCCTGGCACTCCTTGAGGGTGCCCTGACCGGTGCGGATCACGTCGAGCGCGGACATCGCGTCGTCCAACGAGCCGACCTCGACGAGCGTCAGGCCGCCCGGCTTGTTCTTGACCGCCTCGACGCAGTTGGCCTTCGGGGTCAGGAAGTACTTGGCCCCGGCGCGCTGCGCGGCGATGGTCTTCATCTGCACGCCGCCGATCGGGCCGACCTTGCCCTCGTCGGTGATGGTCCCGGTGCCGGCCACGAACTTGCCGCCGGTCAGGTCGCCGGGGCTGAGCGTGTCGACGATGCCCAGCGCGAACATCAGGCCGGCGCTCGGGCCGCCCACGTCCTCCAGGTGGATGGTCACCTTGAAGGGGAACTTGGGCAGTTCGCCGGGGGTGATGCCGACCACCGGGCGCCCGTCGTCCTCGGCCGCGACGGTGGTGACCGGGATGGTCTTCTCGGTGCCGCGCGCGTCCGCCGGGTCGACGGTGAACTGCACCGTCTCGCCCGCCTTGTGCTTGGTGATCACCGCGCCGACCTCGGCCGGCGTCTTGACCGGGACGCCGTCCACGGACCGGATGATGTCGCCGGCGTGCAGCAGCCCGGTGGCCGGCATGTCCTTGGCCACCTTGGCGACGACGACCTGCTCCTCGATCGGGATGCCGAGTTCCTTGAACGCCGCGATCTTGGCGTGCTCCTGCGACGAGGTGAACTCCTCGGCGTTCTCCTGCTCGACTTCCTTCTCGGTCTTGTCGTCCGGATACAGGTCGGTCTTCACGGTGATGTCGGCGTCGTCCTGGAACCAGCCGACGAACGCCTCGAGCAGCGGCATGTCGTAGCCCTTGCTCGTGACCGACACGGTCGTCATGTTCAGGTGCCCGGTCGTCGGGTAGGTCTGCGCGCCCTCGACCTCGATCACCGGCTTGCCGCGGTAGTCGCCCAGGGTGTTCACCGTCGGGCCGGGGGTGAGTTCCCCGTACGGCACCGGAGTGACCGCGGCGGCGAGGGTCAGGGCTATGAACAGCAGTCCGGGAACGACCAGGGTGGCTGCACGTCGCGACATGTGCGCGACATTACGGCACGTCGCCGCGCCCGGCAGCGCGGGGCTCGGTGGCGTTCGGGTTGCGGGGCGGCCTTGTGACCTGCGGCGCGGCGGTCCGGACGCTGCCCTGCGGGGCGGTCGGCGGGTGCGCTTCGAGGTCGACGTCGACGACCCGGGTCAGCACCGCCTGGAACTGCTCGTAGCGGGCCACCGTGTCGTACATCGCGGCGGGCTTCCGGGTGCGGCCGCGCCACGTGGTCCACAGCACGATGAGCAGCAGCGCCACCGCCGGAATGGCCCACCAGCCTGCGATCGACGCCATGACGCACCCCCGCCCGAAGACCAACGGATTAGTGCGTTAATCGTATCTTTTGGTGACCCGGGCTGCATTTCGGAAAAACGCCGGAATCACCCGACCTGCCCAATCCTACGGGGAGTTCGCCGGGTGCCGGTCCGTCTCGGGGGTGCTCCGCGGTCGGTCCGTGGTCGGTCCGCGGCTGTCTCCGGGGCCGCCGTCAGCAGGCGCCGACCCACTCCGTCGTGCCGTCCGCGAAGTGCTGGTGCTTCCAGATCGGCACCTCGTGCTTGAGGGTGTCGATGAGCCGGCGGCACGCCTCGAACGCCTCCCCGCGGTGCGGGCAGGACACCGCGACGATCACCGCGATGTCGCCGATCTCCAGGCTGCCGATCCGGTGCACCGCGGCCAGCGCCCGGACCGGGAAGTCCGCGGCCACCTTCTCTGCGACCCGGCGCAGCTCGTCCTCGGCGCTGGGATGCGCGGAGTACTCCAGCTTCGTCACGTGCTTGCCGCCGTCGTGGTCCCGCACCGTGCCCACGAACAGGTCGGTGCCGCCCGCGGTGCGGTCGCCGACCGCGGCGAAGACCTCGTCCAGCGAGAGCGGCGTCTCGCGGATGCCGAGCAAGCGGATCACATCGGTGCTCATCGTGCGTACCTTCCTGCCTCCGTGCCGATCCATGCCGACATCCCGATGCGGCGCAGTATGCCCCGCCCCGGGCCGTACCGGTACGACCGGTCCCCCGGAGCGGGTCCAACCCTCAGATGCCGCGCCGCTTGCGCACCTTCCGCACGATGGCCGCGGTGCCGATGAGCGCCACGGTGGCACCCGCCGCACCCAGAGTCGTGGCGTCCTTGCGGCCCAGGCGCCGGGCGACCAGCGCGTGACGTCCCGCGACGTCCTCCAGGAGGGCCGCGAACGCCAGCTCGTTGGTCCACAGCGGGCGCCAGCCGGCCGCGCGGAGCCGGGTGGAGGGCACCACCCAGCCGTGCATCGCGTACGCCAGATCGCCGGCCGGCGCCGGGGTCAGGCCGAGCCGGTGCAAGCGCTCCGCGGTGCCCAGCGCGAGGGTCGCGGGCAGCTCCATCCGGCGCATACCGGACAGCTCCTCGATCTCCTCCTGCTCCAGCCACCCCTCGCTGGCGACCGTCACGACGCCCTCGACCTTGCCGAGCGCGGCGTACACCAGCGCCTCGGCCAGGTCGTCGACGTGGCAGAACTGCCAGCGCGGGCGGCTGCCGGACACCACCAGCAGGCGCGGCGCCTCGAAGTGCCGGGTCATGACGCTGTCCGCCTCGGGACCGCCGACCAGGGTGGCCGGCCGGACCACGGTGACGTTGAGTGCGCGGTGCGCACGCGGCGCGCGGGCGGCCAGCTCCTCGATCTCCAGCAGGTCGCCGACCAGCGAGGCGTCCGCGGTGGCCTTGAGCGGGGCGTCCTCGTCCAGCGGCGTCTCGTTCTCCGGCAGCGCGCCGTAGACCATCGCCGAGGTGCACAGCACGACACGTGGCACCCCGGCCGCCGCGGCGGCGGTCAGGACCGTCTGGGTGCCGCGGACGTTGCGCGCGCCGCGGGCCCGCGGCTCGGAATCCAGCGACATGTCCAGCGCCAGGTGGACCACGACGTCGACGCCGTCGAGCCGGCTCGCCAGTGCCGGATCGCGGACGTCCATGATCCGCCACTGCGCGCCGGGGATGTCCCCGCGCCGCTCGTCGATCGCGACCAGCCGCTTGATCTGCTCGTGCTCGGACAGCAGCAGCGCCACTCGGTGGCCTATCCCGGAAGCCGCGCCGGTGACCGCGACGACCGGGCGCGCACCCGGGCCCATCCCGCGTCGGGGCGTCTCGATGTCGACCTCCTGGGGCATCTCGTCGGACGGCTGCGCCGACCGGTCCCGCCCACTCCGCCCAGAGCGAACGTGCGGAGGCTGGGAACTCACTGACCGCCTCCCGTGGTTAGTTTGGTATGTGCGGCTGCTCTACGTTTACCGAGGAGTACGCGTCCGGAACGGCCGCACGCGACGCAGCATCCGCAATCCATCCTGCCCGAGGTGTGGCCATGACCATGACGCGAGGCGCCGAAGCGCGCCCCGCCAGGTCCCGTGCCCACGCCCCCGGGCAGCTCAAACGAGGCGCGGCCGGCCCAGCAGGCCGCCGCCATACCCCCGGCGACGGGGGTCGGCACGGAGGTTGTCATGGGTGACTTCCCCTTCGGTTTCGGAAAGCCGTCGGGCGGCAACGATCCCGACCGCGACCCTGACTCCTCCGACGCGTCAGGCGGGTCCGGGAGTTCCCCCGGGTTCGGATTCGGCGACAGCTCGGGCGGGTCGTCGGGCGGCGGCAAGGGTCCGGGCGGACCGCTGGGCCCGGGCGGGCCGGGCGGCTTCGACCCGTTCGGCGGCGACCCGGACAACCCCTTCGGTGCGCTGTTCGGCAACATGAACCCGGCCGACCTCGGCGCCGCGTTCCAGCAGCTCGGCAAGCTGCTCTCGTACGAGGGCGGCCCGGTCAACTGGGACCTCGCGCACGACATCGCCCGGCAGACCGTGGCCCAGAAGGGCGGCGACGCGAGCATCGGGCAGGTCGACCGCAGTGCGGTCGAGGAGGCGGTGCGGCTGGCCGAGCTGTGGCTCGACGAGGCCACCCCGCTGCCCTCCGGGGCGAGCACCACGCTGGCCTGGAGCCGCGCGGAGTGGATCGAGGCGACCCTTCCGCAGTGGAAGGACCTGGTCGAACCGCTGGCCACCCGGGTGGTCAGCGCCATGGGCGAGATGATGCCCGGCGAGATGCAGCAGATGGCCGGGCCGCTGATCGGCATGATGCGCGGCATGGGCGGCGCGATGTTCGGCGCCCAGGTCGGCCAGGCGCTCGGTGCGCTGGCCGGCGAGGTGGTCGGCTCGGCCGACATCGGCCTGCCGATCGGCCCCGCGGGGCGCGCCGCGCTGCTGCCCGCGAACCTGGCCGCGTTCGGCGCGGGCCTCGGCCTGCCGCAGGACGAAGTACGCCTGTACCTGGCCCTGCGCGAGGCCGCCCACCAGCGGCTCTTCGCCCACGTGCCGTGGCTGCGGCAGCACCTCTTCGGTGCGGTCGACGCGTACGCGCGCGGCATCAAGGTCGACATGAGCCGCCTCGAAGAGGCCGCGGGCCGGCTCGACCCGACCAACCCGGAGGCCCTGCAGGAGGCCTTCACGCAGGGTCTGTTCGAACCGGAGGAGACCCCGCAGCAGAAGGCCGCACTGGCCCGCCTGGAGACCGCGCTGGCGCTGGTCGAGGGCTGGGTCGACGCCGTCGTGCACGCTGCGGCTGCGCCGCGGCTGCCCTCCGCGGACGCGCTGCGCGAGACCCTGCGCCGCCGCCGGGCCACCGGCGGCCCGGCCGAGCAGACGTTCGCCACCCTGGTCGGCCTGGAGCTGCGCCCGCGCCGCCTCCGCGACGCCTCGCGCCTGTGGGCCTCGCTCGCCGACGCCCGCGGCATCGAGGGCCGCGACGCGCTGTGGGCGCACCCGGACATGCTGCCCACCGCAGACGACCTGGACGACCCGGACGGCTTCGTGCACCGCGAGGAACTGGACCTGTCCGGCCTGACCGCCCAGCTGGACGCCGACCTGGAGGCCCTGGACGCCAAGGCCGCCCAGGCCGCCCAGGCCGAAAAGGACAAGAACGACAGCAAGGACGACACGAGCGAGGACGGCCAGGGCAAGGCGGACGAAGACGACAAGGGCACGCCCGCCTGACCCACCCGCAAGGCCCCCCGCGGCACCTGGCGCGCTTCCGCGCCGGGTGCCGCGGCATTTCCCGACAGCCCTGCCGACGCGTGACTGGGCACGTCCGGGCACCACACGCACCACATCCGCCCCGCAAAGCAGCCACCCAAGCCCGTGTCCCGCCATGCGGGGACCGCGGGGCGGCAAAAGCACGAGCGGCAGGCCGGATGGAGGTGACACCGCAAGCCCTGGACCTCCGACCGAGATCCGCGTCGCTCCCGCGCCAGACTCCGCGGCGTTCCCATACCTCGGTGGAGGAACGTCTCCAGGCATCGCGCACGCAGCACATCCGCCGGCCTGTGGCACCGCCTGCCCGTCACCGGAGACAGGCGGCAAGCAGGACGGCCCGCTGTGCTCCTGCTGCGCGAGCCGCCATCTGTGGCAGGTGGGGGCGCGACCTGCCCCCATCGCTGGGGCGGCTCGTTGCGCGCGGGCGCGGCGCGGGCCCCGTCCTCAGGTGCGGTGCCGGCTGCCGGTCGTCGTCGGGGGCGTCGCGGTGCACACGAGTCGTCGCGTCGAAGTGCGTCTCGCCTGGGGGCGGCAAGCGGCGGAGCGGGGGCTGGCGTGCCTTGGCGTGTGGTCCAGGTCGCCGTCCGCGTCGCCCTGGTGGTCGGGCGGCGGCCCGTTTGCGGCAGGCTTGGGGGTATGACGCTCCATGACGACGCCCGACGGGTGCTCACCGGTTGGGTCGCGCCGGATGATGCGCAGGCCCGGTTGCGGGATGGCTATCTCGCGCACCTCGACGCCTACCCCGACGGCATGTGGAAAGCCCGGCGCGAGGGGCATCTGACCGCAAGTGCGCTGATCGTGGACCCGGTCGGCGGGCGGGCGCTGCTCACGCTGCATCCCAAGGTCGGGCTGTGGCTGCAGACCGGCGGGCACTGCGAACCGGGCGATGCGACGCTCGCCGCCGCGGCGCTGCGCGAGGCGGTCGAGGAGGGCGGCATCGACGATCTGGAGCTGCTGCCCGAGCCGGTGTGCCTGGACCGGCACGAGGTGAAGTGCGGCGGCCCGGACCTGGCCAGCGTGCACTTCGACGTCGAGTACGTCGCGGTCGCCGCACCGGACGCGCAGGCCGCGATCAGCGAGGAGTCGCTCGACCTGCGCTGGTTCCCGTTCGACGCGCTGCCCGACAAGACCGACGATGCCGTGCGCACGCTGGTCGCGCGCGCCGCCAAGCTGCTGGGCTGACACCCCTGAAACGGCTGAGGGGCGCACCCTTGCGGGTGCGCCCCTCAGCCGTGCGTATCCGTCCCGGGGTCAGCTGCCCCAGGTGTTGCCGCGCATGCCCTGCTGGCCCATGCCGCGGTTGGCCATGAAGCCGCCCGCCGAGGTGAAGGCCGTCGGCGGCAGCATCTCGCTGGGCTGCACGATGACGTAGCCCTGGCCCTGGAAGCTCAGGTTCCAGCCCTCGCCGGTGCCGCCGCGGCGGCTCCACACGCGCTGCGAGGTCAGCTGCGACTCCATGCGGGTCACCAGGCTGGTGCTCCACGCGATGACCGCGTCGGCGTCCGCGAAGACCTCCTGCTGCGGCGTGACCTGCATGACCAGCGGCTTGCCCGAGGTCATGACAGCGAGCTTGCCGGTGCCGCCGATCTCCAGGTTGTAGCCGCCGCCGACGCCGGCGATGCCCTGCTCGCTCTCGATCCGCACGACGTTCCAGCTGAGCGTCGAGTCGAGGGCCAGCACGTACTGGCCGTCCACGGTCAGGCCCTCGTTGGCGAGGTCGATGACGTGGATGGACTGCGCCATGTTCGCGAGGAACACGGTGCCGTTGCCGGAGCAGCGCATCAGGTCGAGCTGCTCGCCGGTCTGCCGCGCGGCCTGGCGCTCGCCGCCGGACTGCAGGTGGCCGTCGAAGTCGATGCCGCCGGTGAAGGCGACCATCGTGCCCTTGCGGGCCAGCACCTCGCGGTTCTGCTGGCCGAGCATGATCCGCAGCATCTGGGCGTTCTGGTGGGCCCAGCGCTCCTGCGACTGGACCTCCATGTAGCCGAACAGTGAACTCTGCATCGTCTCTCCCCCGCTCAGCCGCGGATCTTGAAGCGGTCGGTGGAGTCCTCGGAGGGCTGGACGACGACGAAGCCGGCGCCGCTGAACGCGACCTGCATGGCCTCGCCGGTGCCGCGGCCGACCAGCGCACCCATGCGCGCCGAACGCTTGCTCTTGATCCGCAGGCCGGTCGACCAGGCCACCAGGGCGTCCGGGTCGACGCAGGTCTCCTGCTGCGAGGGGTCGAGGACGACCGGCGTGCCGCGGGTGGTGATGGCCACCCAGCCGTTCCCGGTCAGCGTGATGTTGGTCATCCCGTTGCCGCTGAACTTGTTGGCGATGCCGGAGACGAACTCGATCGACTTCGTCAGCTGCGCGTCGAAGGCGAGGATGTTCGAGCCGTTGACCGAGATGCCGTTGCCCTGGAGCTGCAGCATCACCACGTCGGCGCCGTAGTCGGCGAGGTACAGGTCGCCCTGCCCGGAGCACTGCATGAGCTCGAGCGTCTCGCCCGCGGCCCGGCCGCGCATCCGCGCGCCGCGGTTCTCGCGGTACGGGGAGTAGGTGATGAAGCCGTTGTAGGCGATCATCGAGCCCTGCTTGGCGAACAGGTCGTAGCCCTGCTGCATCGCGACGCGGCAAATCTTGTTGCCGTGCGGGCTCATCCGCCCGACCGGCGCCTGCTGGCCGTACGCGGCCATCATCTGCTGGTTCATGGTCCCCTCACACCTCGTACGGCTGGACGACGATGAAGTGGCCCTGCATGCCCCGGAACTGCAGCGAAACCGTCTCGCCGCTGTGCCCGGGGTACGCCGTACGACGCACGCGTACCGCCGTGCTGGTCGACACCTGCATGCCGTGCGTCCACGCCACGATCGCGTTGGTGTCCGCGAAGGTGGGGGCGCCCGGGTTGACCGGCAGCACCATCGGGATGCCCATGGTCTTGACGACCACGGTGCCGTTGCCGCTGAAGGTCTGGACGAACAGGCCGCCGCCGGGGATGCCCTGGCCCTCGATGCGCTGCACCTCGAGCGTGAGGCCCTCGTCCCAGCACAGGACGTTGGCGGCGTTGACGCACAGCCGGTGCCCGGCCAGCTCGACCAGGTGCAGGTTGGCGGCGTCCTCGGCGAAGAACACCTCGCCGTCGCCCTCGCACCGCATGAGCTCCATGGACTGGCCGGTCTGCCGGTTCTCGAACCGGCCGCGCAGGCTCTGGCCCTGGAACTTGAAGTCGACCTTGCCCTGGTAGGCGACCATCGAGCCCTGCTTGGCGATCACCTTGACGGTGCTGCCGGCCAGGCTCGCGCGGATCATCTTCGGGTTCTGCTGGACCCAGCGGCCCTGGCCCTGGACCTCGCGGAACTGGTCGAGGCCGAAGCCGTACTGGGCCTCCATCGGCAGTCCGGCCGGGCCCATGCCGGCCTGGTTCATGCCGCCCTGCGCGGTGCCCAGCGCCATGCCGGGCTGGCCGGGCATGCCCTGCGGGGGCATGCCGGGCTGCGGCATCCCGGGCTGGCCCGGGTACTGGCCGGGCATCTGCTGCCCCGGCATGCCGGGAGCGGGCGGCGCCATGTGGCCCTGCGGGGCCATGCCCTGCGGCGGCATGCCCTGCGGGGGCATCCCTTGCGGCGGCATCCCCTGCGGGGGCATGCCGGGCTGGCCGGGGAACTGCCCGGGCGGCTGCTGCATGGGCATCGTCTGCTGCGGCTGCGGCATCGGCATGGTCTGCTGCGCGGCCATCGGCTGCGGCGCACCCGGCGGCGGGCCGAACTGCGGCGCGGGAGCCTGCTGCGGGGGCGCCTGCTGGCCGGGCGCACCGAACGCCGGGGCGGCCTGCTGCGGCGCACCGAACGCGGGTGCGGCCTGCGGCGCCGCCTGCTGGGCCGGCTCGTCCTCGGCCGCCTCGCCGCCGAAGTTCTCAAGGAGTGCCTTGAGGCCGCCGTCGAAGCCCTGGCCGACGGCGGCGAAACGCCAGACCGACGGCTCCTTGCGGTACAAGTCGGCGATCATCACGGCGCGCTCGGTGCTGAACTCCACACCGGAGAACGCGTAGCGGACGACCTCCTGGCCGCCCACTGCGATGCGCAAGTATCCGGACGCGACCTGGGACATCTGGCCCTGGCCGTCGATCGTCGCGGTGAACGCGAGCTTGCCGATCTGCGGCGGCACCCGGTCCAGCGTCACGCGGAACGACTCCTGGTCGCCCGCCTGCGCACCGAGCAGCTGGATCGACTCCTCGGGCGACTTCGGCTGGTTGAAGAACACGAAATACCGGTCGTCGGACAACCGGTCCTGCATGTCCAGGCCGAAACAGCTGATGTCGAACGTCAAACCCGGGGCGTCAAGCCGCAGGCCGACGTACAGATCGGTTCCCGGGGTCAGATCGGACAGCTTGGCCTTCTGACCCTTCCTGAACTCGACCACCTCGTGGCTCCCTTCCCGTCAGAAGGGGCCCATCCGGGCATTGACCCCCACCGCGCACGGCACGCTACAACATCCCGACCCGGGTCGGGCCGGGCCCCTCGGCCCCGTTCAGGCCCCCGGCGGAGACTCGGTCGAGTCCCCGTGGAATCCCGACGTGAAGACGCCGTTCCCGGTTCCGTCAGAGGTGCCGTGGTATCGCACGGCACCCGGCGGGGCAAGGCATCACGTTAATACGGAGGCAGGGACCACCGCGATGGTCTCGGCAGGTTGGACCCGGGATCCGAGGGTTATGCCTCACCTCGGCCGGGCGCCGAGGTCCGGTGCGCGGCCGTATGCCGGATTCAGCCGTTCGGACGCGCCGGCGGCACGCGATGCGCCGGCGGGCCGACCGGGCAGCCGCCGGGCGGCGGCCGCGCCGGTCAGCCGTTGAGCTCTGCGGCGGCGTCCTCGTCGTCCACGTCGTCCTCTGCGTCGTCCGCATCATCGGCATCGGCCATGCCGTCGAGGCCGTCGACGTCGTCGTCCTCGTCCGAGAGGTCGGGTCCGCCGGACGCGGCCACGCCCTCCAGGTAGCCGCGGGCCCGCTCGGTCCGCGGGTATGCGGCCAGCAGCGTCCAGAATCGCGGGCCGTGCCCGGGCACCAGCAGATGGGCCAGCTCGTGCAGCAGCACGTAGTCGACGACATAGGTCGGCATGCCCTGCAGGCGGCTGGACAGCCGGATGGACGCGTCGAGCGGGGTGCACGAGCCCCAGCGGGTGTTCTGGTTGTCCACCCACCGCACGCTCAGCGGTACGGCGCGGCCGCCGAGATAGCGGTCGGACAGCTCGCGGGCCCGCAAGGCCAAGGCCTCGTCGCTCGGGCGCCGGCGCTTCTCCTGGGCGGCCAGCCGGTCGAGCATTATGCCGACCCAGCGCTGCTCCTCGGCCGCGGACATCCGCGCGGGCAGCAGGACGACCGTGCGGTCGCCGTCGCGGTAGGCCGACACGGTTCGTCGCCGTCGAGCGCTGCGGCGGACTTCGACGGCGTTCTCGTACGGGTTTCCGGGCACGGCGGAGCGCCCGGCCCCGGGATCGGCGGCCACAACCAGACGTTACCCAACGCCGCGCGCCGCGAGCCGCTGCTTCGCCGCCGCGTCCGCAAATCACCCGTGTTCGATCGCAGCAACCGGTGATTTTCCTCCATTTTGCGGCGTTCAGTGCGCTGATTGGTCCGATTGTCGGACGGAAGCAGCGCGCAACGGTCGGGTCCGGTCCGCGCGCCCGGCGCTTGATCGTGCATGGCAGCGCACCGCGTCCCGCACAATGGGATCGTGAGCCAGCCATGCGAGCGAACCGGCGAAGGGCAAGCATGAGTGATCTTCCGCGCAGGGCGGTGACCCGTACCGCCAAGCTCGCATCGCTGCCGCTCGGCGTCGCCGGCAGAGCGACCATCGGGCTCGGGCGCCGGATAGGAGGCCGCCCGGCCGAGATCGTCGCCGCCGAGCTCCAGCAGCGCACCGCACAGCAGATGTTCAAGGTGCTCGGCGAGCTCAAGGGCGGCGCCATGAAGCTCGGGCAGGCGCTGTCCGTCTTCGAGGCCGCCCTGCCCGAGGAAGTCGCCGGGCCGTACCGCGCCGCGCTCACCAAGCTGCAGGACGCCGCGCCGCCGATGCCGGTGCGCACCGTACACAAGGCGCTGGCCGAGAACCTCGGCACCGACTGGCGCTCGCTGTTCGTGGAGTTCGACGACAAGCCGGCCGCGGCCGCGTCGATCGGGCAGGTGCACCGGGCGGTCTGGCACGACGGCCGCGAGGTGGCCGTCAAGATCCAGTACCCGGGAGCCGGCGATGCGCTGATCTCCGACCTCAACCAGCTCGGCCATGTGGCCCGGTTCGCCGGTGCGCTGATCCCCGGCATCGACGTCAAGCCGCTGATCGCCGAACTCAAGGCGCGCGTCGCCGAGGAGCTGGACTATCAGCTGGAGGCCGAGGCCCAGCAGGCGCACGCCGACGAGTTCGCCGACGACCCGGACATCTTCGTGCCGCGCGTGGTCTTCCAGGCGGAGCGCGTGCTGGTCACCGAGTGGATGACCGGCACCCCGCTCTCCAAGATCATCGAGAAGGGCACCCCGGAGGAGCGCGACCAGGCCGGGCACCTGCTGGTCCGGTTCCTGTTCTCCGGCCCGGTGCGCACCGGGATGCTGCACGCCGACTCGCACCCGGGCAACTTCCGGCTGCTGCCCGACGGCCGGCTCGGCGTCCTGGACTTCGGCACCGTCAACCGGCTGCCGGACGGCCTGCCCGAACCGATCGGGGTGGCCATGCGGCTGGCCCTGGACGACGAGGCCGAGGGCGTCATGGAGGTGCTGCGCGCGGAGGGCTTCGTCAAGCCGTCCATCAAGCTCGATGCGCAGGAGGTCCTCGACTACCTGCTGCCCATGGTCGAGCCGGCGCAGGTCGAGCGCTTCCGCTTCACCCGCGCCTGGCTGCGGCTGCAGGGCGCCCGGATCGGCGACCCGCGCAACCCGGCGTCCGCGATGGCCCGCCAGCTCAACCTGCCGCCGAACTACCTGCTGATCCACCGCGTCACGCTCAGCACCATCGGCGTGCTGTGCCAGCTCGACGCCGAGGTGCCGTTCCGCGAGGAACTGGAGTGCTGGCTCCCCGGCTTCGCCGAGCTGGAGTACGAAATCGACGACGAGCTGGACGAGTTCGAGGAGTTCGACGAACTCGAGGAGACCGCGGGGACCGAAGGGGCCGGGGGCCCGGACGGGGCCGCCGGCGCCGGCAAGTCCGGCTGACCGCAAGCATCGACGCACAAAGGGCGGGCACCCTCTCGGGTGCCCGCCCTTTCGCTTCTTCAGGTCTTCACGTCTTCACAGCAGGTTTTCCGTGCGCATCGGCAGGTCGGCGCCGTGTTACTGCATGACCGCCAGGGCCAGGGCCCGGCGGGCGCGCAGCGAGGCCACCTCGGCCCGGCGCTTCATCTTGCGCGCGGCCCGGACGTGCACCGCACGGCGGTGCAGCTCGGCCTCCCGATGTCGTTCGTCCATCTGTGCTCTTGCGAGGGCTTCATGAAGCAGATACATGTCGCGGTTCCTGTCCAGGATCGGGGTGCTGTGGGTCTCGGCGGGTGCGGGCTGGGTGCTCATCGGTTCCTGGCGTGCGTTCGAGGTGGTGCGGACGGTGGCTGCGCGCGGCAGGTCGGCGGGGTTCACGCGGCGACCTCCGTCTTGCGCGGACGCCCACGCGGCCGCTTGCGGGCCACGACGACACCCTGGATGAACAGCTCGCCACCCCAGACGCCCCACGGCTCGCGGCGCTCGAGCGCGCCCTGCAGGCAGGCGGCCCGGACCGGGCACTCGCCGCAGAGGGCCTTGGCGTACTCGACGTCGGCCGGCGACTCGGCGAAGAACACCTCCGGGTCGTACGAACGGCACGGGATGGTGCCCTCGACGGTCTCGATGTCGTCGAACGCGGTCAGAGTCATCAGGTCTACCTCCGGTACTGGGACGGCCAAAGCAGCTGCGGTGGGGGGCTTGTCGAACGGCACGTGGTGCTCCTCGTGAGTGAACTCGTTTGGCGTTGTCGCCAGTTGGTTGTCTTCGCGGTCCTGGTGGACGCGTCCTGCCGGTTGGGTCAGGGCAAAGAACAAGGGCCGCGGATCCCGGTGTACGGGTTCCGCGGCCCTGGAGGTAAGCCGACCTGACGTATCGTCAGGTTCGCGTCCTCCAGGACGGGTACCCGTGCATTCCGGCAAATCCGGTCGTGCCCATGGCCTGAGCCATGTCCTCGACCTGCTGCTGCTCGCATGCCGCCACGCTGGATGCCGACGGTCGCTCATCGCGCGTGATGACACTCGTACGCTCGCTGCCCTGCCAACCTGCTTCGGCGCTTGCCGCCAGACCGATGCCTTCGCCGCTGCCCAGGCCCACTACGGGCGTGGCGGTGGCGAGAATGCGGGCATCGGTCCCGGCATAGGCAGCCAGGAGCAGGTTCCGACCCTTGAGGTTCAAGGACGAAAGGGAGGCAGGCTTCAGCGAACCCAGCCCAGCAGAGCGCACCGACATCGCGGAGGGCGCGACGGCAATGGCGTCAACTGAGAGTTTGATGTTGATCGACACGACGTTCGCCTCCCTTCCACGGGATGTTCGGGGCTCCGCCTGAGGCGGATCCGGATCAGCTGATTCGGACAGGTGGTGCTGGTGGTTCTGCTGCAGCGTGCTGCTGCGGCTCGACTTCACAGCCGAGCACGGTCAACACGTTGACCGTGCTCGTGAGGTTAGATCGGGCAACAAGACGAGCGCAAACTATTTTCCGCGTGTCTGCGCTCACTTGAGGGAAGTCCCTCGTCGAACGGCCTTCACGGGGCCTCGACGAAGGGTTCCGAAGTACCCGGCACCCGCCCTGCGACCAGGGCGAGCACATCGTCGCCGAACTTGCCGATCTTGGCACGGGTGACGCCCGAGATGGCCGCCAGCTGGTTCTCCGACGACGGCTGGGCCTCGGCGATCGCGGTCAGCGTGGCGTCGGTGAACACGCAGTACGCAGGCTGCCCCAGCTCCGCGGCCTGGCCCTTCCGCCAGTCCAGCAGCCGCTGGTAGAGCTCCTCGTCCAGGTCGGACGGGCACTCCAGGCACCGGCCCAGCTTGCGGGCCGCCGCCTCGGCCAGGCCGCGCCCGCACACCCGGCAGCGCACCGGCCCGGACCGGGTCCGGCGCTCGGCCCGCTCGCGCGCTTCGCCGGACGCGGGGGCCGCGGCGCCGGCCGTGCGCGCGAAACTGCCGCCCGACGAGACCGGACCGCCGCCGCGCAGACCATCCAGAAAACGCGAGGGCCTGCGGTTCGGCCGCCCTCCGGGCGACCGGGACAGCGCCCACGACAAGGTCAGGTGCTCGCGGGCCCGGGTGATCCCGACGTACAGGAGCCGCCGCTCCTCCTCGACCTTCTCGTCGGTGTCGGCGTAGGTGATGGGCATCATGCCCTCGGTCAGGCCGACCAGGAAGACGGCATCCCACTCCAGGCCCTTGGCGGCGTGCAGGGAGGCCAGCGTGACGCCTTCGACGGTCGGGGCGTGCTGCGCGTTGGCCCGCTCGGCCAACTCCTCGACGAAGTCCGCCAGGGTGGCCTCGGGGCGGGCCGCGGAGAAGTCCTCGGACAGCCGCACCAGGGCGTTCAGCGACTCCCAGCGCTCGCGCACCTGGCCGGATCCGCTCGGCGGCTCGGGGGTCCAGCCGCCCGCGACCAGCACCGCGCCGACCTCGGCGGCCAGCCCGCTGCCCGCGCCGGAGTCCGCGGAGCGGGCCGCGCCGCGCAGCAGGACCGCGGCCTGGCGCACCTCGGGCCGCTCGAAGAACCGCTCGGCGCCGCGCAGCACGTACGGGATGCCCAGGTCGGCGAGGGCCTGCTCGTAGCTCTCGGACTGTGAATTGGTGCGGAAGAGCACCGCGATCTCGGCAGCCCGCACGCCCTGCTCCAGGAGCTTGGCGACGCGCCGGGCGACGCCCTCGGCCTCGCCGGGCTCGTCGCCGAACTCGACATACTCCGGCGCCGGGCCGTCGGCGCGCTGCGAGATCAGCTCGATGCGGTGCTTGGCGGCCTCACCGGTGGCATGCGTGAGCAGCCGGTTGGCGAGCCGCACCACCTGCGGGGTGGAGCGGTAGTCGCGGACCAGCTCGACGACCTCGGCGCTGCGGTGCCGGTGCCGGAAGCCGAGCAGGAAGCCGGGGGTGGCCCCGGTGAACGAGTAGATGGTCTGGCTCGCGTCGCCGACCACGCACAGGCTGCGGGACTGCTGGGACCACAGGTCGAGGAGCCGCTGCTGCAGCGGGTTGACGTCCTGGTACTCGTCGACGGTGAAGTGCTTGTACTGCGCCTGGACCTGCTCGCGCACCTCGATGCGCTCGTCGAGCAGGCCGACGGTCAGCAGCAGGACATCCTCGAAGTCCATCTGGCCGCGGCCGGCCTTGATCTTCTCGTACGCCGCATAGACCCGGGCCACCTCGGCGGCGTCCCGCGGCGGCTTGCGCTTGGTGGCCAGCACCTGGCCCGGATAGTCGTCGGGCGCGGTCTGGGTGGCCTTGGCCCACTCGATCTCGCCGGTCAGGTCGCGCAACTCGGCCTTGTCGGCGCGCAGCCGGCAGTCCGCGACGGCCTCCGCGACCAGCGGGACCTTGCGCTCGACCAGCCGCGGGGCGTTCACGCCGTAGGTGCGCGGCCAGAAGAACTGCAGCTGGCGCAGCGCCGCCGAGTGGAAGGTCCGGGCCTGCACACCGGACACGCCCAGCTGCCGCAGCCGCCCGCGCATCTCCCCCGCGGCCCGCGCGGTGAAGGTGACCGCGAGGGTCTGGGTGGGCTGCATCACACCGGTCAGCACGCCGTACGCGATGCGGTGGGTGATCGCCCGAGTCTTGCCCGTGCCGGCACCGGCGAGCACGCAGACGGCACCGTCGACGGACTTGGCCACTCGGCGCTGCTCCGGGTCGAGCGCGTCGAGGATCTCGTCGGCGGTGGGCGGGGGCCCGTACTGGTCGAACACCGGGCCATCCTCTCAGGCCGCACTGTCGCGGACGTGAAGTTGTCCACAGGCTGTGCGGTTGCGGAAGAAACCCGGCGGCGTCGTACGTTGTGACGTCAGTACGTCCACCCGCAGCAGAGGAGACCTCGCCGATGTCGGCCACCGTGACGATGTACAGCACCCCGTGGTGCGGGTACTGCCGCCGCCTCAAGAGCCAGATGGAGCGCGAGGGTCTGGCCTACACCGAGGTCGACATCGAGCAGGACGCCGCGGCGGCCGACTACGTGATGAGCGTCAACGGCGGCAACCAGACCGTTCCGACCGTGGTCGTGACGGTCGGCGGCGAGATCCAGTGGGTCGCCACCAACCCGAGCCTCGCCCAGGTGAAGGACGCCTTCGCGGCTGCCGCCGCGTGACGGCTTGAGCGACGGCTTGATCGACAGCTCGAGCGCGTCTTGAACGCAGCTTGAACGCGAAGGGCCCCGGCAGCGGATCCGCTGCCGGGGCCCTCGCATGTCCGCCGGGGTCCGCGGACGACCGCGCGGCGGCTCAGCGCCGGCCGGTCACCACTTGTTGGTCTCCGGGATGGGCTCGCCATACCAGAGCTCGATCAGGTGCCGCGAGATGGAGATCGCGCCGGGCAGCAGGATCTCCCCCGCGTCCACCGCGGCGCGCAGCTCCTCGCGCGAGAACCACCGGGCCTCGGCGATCTCGGTGCCGTCCACGTCGATGCGGTCGTCCACCGAGGTGGCGTGGAACCCGAGCATGAGGCTGGACGGGAACGGCCACGGCTGGCTGTCGATGTAGGTCACGTCGGCGACCCGCACGCCGGCCTCCTCGGCCACCTCGCGGATCACCGCCTGGCGCAGCGACTCGCCCGGCTCGACGAATCCGGCCAGCGTCGAGAAGCGCTTCTCCGGCCAGCTCGTCTGGCGGCCCAGCAGCGCCCGGTCCTGCGGGTCGACGACGAGCATGATCACCGCGGGGTCGGTCCGCGGGAAGTGCTCCGCGGCGCACACCGTGCACTTGCGCACGTGCCCGGCGGCGACCGGCTCGGTCGGCTGCCCGCAGCGCGCGCAGAAAGTGTGCGTGCGGTGCCAGTTCTCCAGCCCGTACGCGTGCACCAGCAGGCCCGCGTCGCGCTCGCCGAGCGTCGAACCGAGGGTGAACAGGTGGCCGACCTGGGCGTCGACGCCCTCGGGCAGGGCCGCGGCGGCGACCGCGAAGAACGCCACGCCGTCCGGGTCCAGGCCGAGGAAGTACCGCTCGCCCTCGGGGGCGTCGCCCGGTCCCACGAGGACCAGCGCCGGACCGCCCGCGTCGGTCCAGTGCACCTTGCCCTGCTCGATGACCAGGACGCGGGTCTCGGGGGTGGCCCACGCCTGCGCCAACCAGGCCTCGTCGAGCCGGTGCACGGCCGCCCGGTCGTGGCCGGCCCGGGTCAGCGGCAGTCTCGGATCGCGATCGCCCACGAACACACCCCTCGTTCTCGCACGTCGTTCCGTGTTCCGTTTCGTCCCAGCCGCAGCCGACTGCCGGGCATTCCCGGAGCGCGGCGCGTGCTTCCGGTCTACACGATCGCGGCACGGGCCGGGGAAGCGGGATGGCCCCGGAGCGGCGGGCGGGTCGCGGCAATGCGCTGCGGGTCCGCGGGGCGGCCCGTACCGTCGGTTCATGACTGTGCTGCGCGTGGCCACGTTCAATCTGCTGCACGGGATGGCGCTGGACGACGGGACCGCGGGACCGGACCGGCTCGCCGAGGCGCTGGCCGCGCTGGACGCCGACATCGTGGCGCTGCAGGAGGTCGACCGCCATCAGGAGCGGTCCGGCGGGGCGGACCAGGCGGCGGTCGCGGCCCGCGCGCTGGGGGCAGCCGACTGGAGGTTCCTGGCGTCGGTGCACGGCGTCCCGGCGCCGGTGTCGGGGTGGCTGCCGGATCCGGGCGAACCCGAGCGGCACGTCTACGGCCCCGCGCAGGACGGCACCGGCGGGCCCTCGTACGGCATCGCACTGGTGTCCCGGCTGCCGGTGCTGCGCTGGCGGGCCCGGCGCTTCCCGGCCGCGCCGCTGAGCCTGCCGCTGCGGGTGCAGGGCCGGCCGGGGCTGACCCGGGTGCCGGACGAGCCGCGCGCGGTGCTCGCCGCGGTGGTGGACGGCCCGCACGGGCCGCTGACCGTGCTGGCCGCGCACTTGTCGTTCGTCCCGGGGTGGAACGTCTCGCAGTTGTCGCGGGTCGGCCGGTCGTCCGCGGACCTGCCGCAGCCGAAGCTGCTGCTCGGCGACTTCAACCTGCCCGGCCGGATCCCGCAGGCGGTGGTCGGGCGGCGCCCGGAGCGCGGCACACCGGCCCGGCCGCGGCGGCACCGGGTGCGCTGGCGGTCGCTGGCCCGGGTGCCGACCTATCCGTCGTACCGGCCGCGCGTGCAGTTCGACCACGTCTTCGGGCACGGGCTCGGGCCGGACGCGGTGCGGCGTACCGAGGTCGTGCGGCTGGGCGTGTCGGACCACTGCGCGCTGGTCGTGGAACTGGACCTGTGACGCTCCGGGGAGGGGCCGTGCGTCAGGTCCGTTTGTGCAGGTCGGCGGGCGGCAGCGGGCCCGTGTCGTAGATGCCTCCGACGCCCGGCGCGTACATGAGCAGGAGCATCGCCGCATCGTCCTGGAGCGGCCGCCCGACGTGCCGCTGCACGTCGGCGTCGAGCCGGTCCAGCGTCTCCTCGACGCCCGGCATGCTGTCCGGCGCGCGGTCGAGAAGGGGGTAGAAGACGCCTTGCGCGTCGCGGGCCTCGACGATGCCGTCCGTGTAGAGCAGCAACCGGTCGCCGGGCTGGACCGGTAGGTCCAGGACCGGGATCCCGAACAGCGCCGGGTCCACGATGCCCAGCGGCGGCACCGGCGAGGGCGGTTCGAGCAGCTCGGCGCGGGCCGCCCGGAGGAGCAGCGGGGCCGGGTGGCCGCAGTTGACGATCTCGACGCCGCCCTGCGGCGGGAAGCCGACCAGCACGAGCGTCACGAACTCTTCGACGTTCTCCTCGAGGCGCCGGCTCATGCTCGCCGCGATGCGCTGGACCACGCCGGGCAGACCGGGCTCCTCGTACGCGGCCTCCCGGAACGCGCCGAGCACGGCCGCCGCGGTCTGCACCGCGCCGAGGCCCTTGCCGCGGACGTCGCCGACCACCGCGCGGACCCCGTAGGGCGTGAGGATCACCTCGTACAGGTCGCCGCCGATGCGCGCCTCGGCCGCCGCCGCCCGGTACCGCACGCCGACCCGGACCGGGCCGATCCGCCGCGGCACGGGGCTGAGCAGGACGTGCTGGGCGGCCTCGGCGACGCTGCGGACGTCCTCCAGCTTGCGATCCTGGCGGCGCCGGACCTGGACGCCGGCCCAGCTGGTCATCGAGACCAGGAAGATCGAGAGCAGCGTCACGAACGGCTCGCCGTCGCCCTTTGTCTCGCCCAGATTGCTGAGCACCAGCATCGCGCCGGCCGCGAGGATACCGATCCACACGGGGGTGCGGGCCGAACCACGGGTGAGGCCGGCCAGCGCGGGCGCGACCGCAAGCAGCGGGCCGACGTGCACTTCGGGCGGGGTCGCGAAGCCGATCACGACGACGCAGACGATGACGGCGACGGGCAGGACCCGCAGGGTCCACCCGGCCACGGGCAGCAGCCCGTCGTGCCCGGACGACCCCTCGGCCGGGGGCGGGGCGGTGCGGCGCTCAGGCTGCGGCGATCCCATCGGTGGAGCTACTACCTCGATTCCGGCGGTCCGATGCGGTTCGATGCATTCCGATGCGGATCAGTGCAGATTGTTGCAGATTGATGCAGATTAATACGGACTTATGCGGTCGGAACCGAAACGATGCGACCGCAAGGATACGAATCGCCGTGTAGCGAGCGGATCAAGGTCCGTCCGGCCCGCCGGCCATCACGCGTTCGATGCCCGCGCGGTCCGGCAGCCGCTGCGGGCGGACCACCGCGCCGGACCGCACGTACACGAATGAGGCGGTGACCTCTTCCGGGTCGACGCCCGCCAGCTCGGCCCAGGCCAGCCGGTAGACGGCGAGCTGCAAGGGGTCGGCGGTGTGGGTGCGGCTGGTCTTCCAGTCGACCACTTCGTAGCGGCCGTCGCGGTCGCGGTAGACCGCGTCGATCCGGCCGCGCACCACGCGGCCGCCGATGACCAGCTGGAACGGCTCCTCTATGCGGTGCGGGGCGCGCTGCGCGTAGGGGCTGCGCAGGAACGCCTCCTGCAGTTCGACCAGGTCGGCCTCGTCGGTGATCTCCTCGTCCGCGGCGCCCGGCAGGTCGTCCGGCTCCAGCAGCGGACGCTCGCCGAACTGCGCCTCGATCCACGCGTGGAACCGCGTGCCGCGGCGCGCGGCGGGGGCGGGTGGGCGCGGCATCGGCCGGGCCAGCTCGCGGGCCAGGCCGTCCGGGTCCGCGGCCAGCCTGAGCAGCTGCGAGGCGGACAGCGATGCGGGCAGCTCCACCTCGCGCACCCCGGACCGGCCGCGGGACAGCTCCTCGACCAGGCGGTCGAGGTCGCGGTCCCACGACTCGATCAGCTCGCGGTCCACCGGGCCGAGGTGCTCGTCGTCGGACTCGAAGCCGGGGAACAGGACGAGGTCCTCGGGGTCCTCCGGCAGCACGCCGGGCAGGATCTCGCGCAGGACGCCGGGCCCGCTCCCGGACCGGGCGGCGGGCAGGGCATCGGGCAGGACATCGGGCCCGGCGTCCACCGGCGGGTGCCCGGCCGGGACCGCGCCCGCAGCGTCGGCGGCGGCTTCGGCGGCCGACGAAGCGGCGTGGCCGCCGCTCGCGGCAGGCGCGGCGCCTACGTCCTCGGCGGCTTCATCCTCGTCTGCGTCGTCGTACCAGCCGCCCGGCGGGGGCATGTCGTCGTCCGGGGGCGGCGGCAGTTCGTCGTCGTCCGGCGGGGGCTCGTCGAAGAACGGCGGCGGCTCTTCCTCGGCGAACACCGCCGCGTCGGCGCCGGGTGCGTCCGCCTCGGGGCCCGGTGCGGCGCCGACGTCCGGGTGCTGCTCCGCCGCGGTCCGGGCGGCGCCTTCCAGCCGGGCCAGTTCGTCGGCGACGTCGCGGGCCGCGCGGCGGCGCTCCTCCAGGGCGAAGGCGTCCAGCGGCAGCGGCCACAGCTGCTCGACCTGCCCGGCCAGGTGCGGGTTGGCGTCCTCTTCGGGCTCGACGGCCCAGCTGGCGACCTCGCCGTGCCCGGCCGCGCAGTGCTCTTCGAGGCGGAGCAGGAAGTCCGACGGGCCGCGCTTCTTGGTCTGGGTGCGGCCCCACCAGTGCCCGGAGGCGATGAGGAGCTGCTTGGGGCGGGTGAAGGTCACGTAGCCCAGGCGCAGTTCCTCGGTGGCCTTGTGGTCCTTCATGCCGGCCTCGAAGGCCTTGAAGTCCTTGGGGGCCAGGCCGGCCAGCTCGGGGAGCCCGTCGGCGTCGCCGCGCAGCGGATGCGGGAGGGTGTGCCCGCTCTTCGTCCACTTGGCCTGCGCCTTGGTGCTCGGGAAGGCGTCCTTGACCAGGCCGGGGACCGCGACCACGGCCCATTCCAGGCCCTTGGACTTGTGCGCGGTGAGCACCTTCACCGAGTCGCCCGCGCTGGGCAGGCTGCCGTCGAGGCCCTTGTCGTGTTCGGCCGCGGTGCGCAGGAAGGCCAGGAACGCGGTCAGCGACGGGTCGCCGTCCAGGTCCGCGAACCCGGCCGCGACGTCGAGGAACGAGTGCAGCGTCTCGCGGCGGCGCGCGGCCAGCGCGTTCGGCGACGCGGACAGCTCGACTTCCAGCCCGGTGGCCGAGAGGACGCGGTGAAGTATGTCCATCAGCGGCTCGCCGAGGTGCCGCCGCAACTCCCTTATCTCGGCGGCCAGCCGGGCGAACCGGACCCGGGCGGCCCGGGAGAACGGGTACTCCTCCCCCGGGTCGGCGAGCGCGTCGGACAGCGACACGACCTCGGTGGGGTCGACGCCGGCGACGGCCTCCTCCAGCCGGGCGTCGGGTCCGTCGGCGCGGCCGCGGTCGAAGCGCACGAGGTCGCCGGCCCGCCGCCCGAGCAGCGCCAGGTCGCGCTGCCCGATGCGCCAGCGCGGCCCGACCAGCAGGCGGACCAGGGCGGCGTTGGCGGTCGGGTCGTCGAGGACCTCGCAGGCGGCCACCAGGTCGGCGACCTCGGGCAGGTTGAGCAGCCCGGACAGGCCCACGACCTCGACCGGCACGTCGCGTTCCACGAGGGCCTTGTGGATCTCCGGGAAGTCCGCGGCGGTCCGCGCCAGCACCGCGACGTCGCCGGGGCCGAGCAGGTCGCCCTCCGGTCCGAAGCGGGTGCCGATGACGTGCGCGACCTGGTCGGCCAGCCAGGCGATCTCGCCGTCCTGGGTGGCCAGCAGTGCGCAGCGGGCCCAGCCGTCGTGCTCGGCGCCGTCCGCGGGCCGCAGCGCCTCGACGCCTTCGTGCATGGCACGCAGCGGTACGGCGAGCTCGTTGGCGAAGGCGAGCAGGCGGCCGCCGCTGCGCCGGTTCTCGGCCAGCGCGTAGCGGCGCGCGGGCGTGCCGTCGAGGTGCGGGAAGTGGTGCGGGAACTCGTCGAGGTTGGCGACCGAGGCGCCGCGCCATCCGTAGATGGCCTGGCAGGGGTCGCCGACCGCGGTGACCGGGTGGCCGCGGCCTTCGGCCTGGCCCGGGTCGGTGCCTTCCGGGACGCCGAACAGGCCGGACAGCAGGCGGCGTTGCGCGACGGACGTGTCCTGGTACTCGTCGAGCAGCACGACCCGGTACGTCTCGCGCAGGATGCGGCCGACCTCGGCGCGCTCCTCGGCGAGCCGGGCGGCGTACGCGATCTGGTCGCCGAAGTCGAGGAGGTCGCGCTGCCGGCGCGCGTCGGCGTAGTCGGCGACCAGGCGCAGCAGGTCGAGGCGGGTACGGGCGGCCTCGGCCGCCTCGCGGGCCCCCGCGGACGGCTTGGCGGCCGCCTCGACCTCGGCGATCAGGGCGCGGTCGTGGGCGCGCAGCCGCTCGATGCCGACGAGGTGCTCGGCCATCTCGCCGCCGAGCGCGAGGACGTCGGCGGTGATCGCGGACAGCGACTTGGTGAGCATCGGGAACGGCCCGGGGGCGCGGCGCGCGGCGCGGGCGGCGAGTTGGAAGCGCGTGGCGTCGGCGAGCAGCCGGGCGGACGGCTCCAGGCCGATGCGCAGGCCGTGTTCGGCGAGCAGGCGCCCGGCGAACGCGTGGTACGTGGAGATGGTCGGCTCGCCGGCGTCCTCGTCGCCGCCGAGCGCGAGGCCGGCCGGGTCGGGCCACAGCTTGCGCAGTGCGGTGCGGACGCGCTCGGCGAGCTCGCCCGCGGCCTTGTTGGTGAAGGTCAGGCCCAGGACCGCGTCGGGGCGCACGTCGCCGCGGCCGACCAGCCACACCACCCGCGCGGTCATCACCGTGGTCTTGCCGGAGCCCGCCCCCGCGACGATCACGCCGGGTTCGAGCGGTGCGGTGATGGCGGCGATCTGCTCGGCGGTGTAGGGGACGCCGAGGACCTCCTTGAGGTCGTCCGCGTCGCGGATGGGGTGGGGGTGGGCCGGTCGCACCGGCGCAACGTTAGACGCACCTGAGGACAAGAACCGCATCCTGTGCGTTGTGTCCCACGGGCCGCGCAGGGAGCGCTACCCTGCGCGTCCGCAAGCGTCCGTTTTTGTCGCACGTCGGGGCACCCGCCGGGCGCTACGCCCCCGCGAGGCGCTGCTGCAGGGCCGCCTGGTCCAGGACGCGGTCCGCGGGGGGCGCGACGACCCGCACGTCGGCGCCGAAGTCGCTGACCTTGAGGTCGAGCGGCGCGCCGCCGGCGACCGTCATGCGGATCGGGAACGGGTCGCCCGAGGCCATCACGAACATCGTGGTGGTCGAGCCGTCCGCGGACTTCACCGTCAGCGGCCACACGTTCTTGCCGTCGACCTGCGTCTCGGCGCCCTTGGCCACGTCCACCGCACCCGCGAAGGTTCCGGCGAACGGGTCGACGAGCTTGGGGTCGAGCTGCTGGCCGTCCGCCTTGAGGTACATGCCGCGCAGTGACGCGGGTATCTGGGCGCCCGGCGTCGCGCCGATGACGCTCTCGACGTTGGTGTAGACGACCCCGCCGACCCGGATGAGCTCCTGCTTCACCTCGACGCCGGCCACGGTCTGCACCGCGTCGCGCTGCTTGCTGACCTCGATGGTGAGCGTGACCGCATCGGCGCCGGCACCGGAGCTGCCGGTCAGCTTGTACGAGGTGGCGGCCATCAACTGCACCGCGCGGTCCGCAAGTTCGCGGCCGCTGAGGGCGCCGGGCGGACGCGTGTCGGGGACCGCGCCCTTCGTGCCGTCGATGATGGAGCCGGGCGCGGGAGCCGTACCGCCGGGGGCGCCCGGACCGGTCCGGGACACCGCCTCGGGGTTCTCGGCCGCGCCGCCGGAGCAGGCGGTCAGGCTCGCGAACGCGAACACCAGGGCGGCACCGGCGGCCAGCGCGGTCGGAACAGGGCGGGTCGGACGCACAGGTACTCCTCGGGACGGACGGCGCCCCGCCACCGCGGACCGTGCGATGGCGGGGCGCCGTGGGAGCATCGCGCGCCCAGTATCCCGACTCTGTCAAGCATCTGACGGACAGTCACCGATGGTGGACTGCCGCCGGCCTCCGGCCCGGGGATCGGTAGGACCGGCCCGTGGGCGGCTCAGAAGCGCGGTCACCCTGCCGCCCGGTGTATCTCGGCTCAACCGCGGGCGGCGTCCTCCAAGGCCTTCTCGATCTGCGACTCCTCGATGACCTGAGCCGCCGGAGGCGCGACCACGTCGCAGCCGCCGCCGAAGGCCTTGTAGACCGACTCCACGCGCTCCTTGCCGTCCGGGTCCTCGATATCCCCGAGGATGACCGGCGCTCCTTCCGCGGCCACATAGCGGAGGTGCTGCAGGCCATCCGTAGCCTTGAAGACCAACTCGACGGCCGGCTTGCCCTGGTACGTGGTGGCCGTGCCCTTGGTGACCTTGCCGACGGCCTTGTCGAACTCCTCGCCGTCCTCGGCATCGGCCACGAGGTGCTTGTCGCCGAGCGCCTTCTCGACCACCTCCTTGGCCTTGGGGGTGGCAGCGGAGCCCATGGCGTCGATGAAGGCCGAGGTCGGGATCTTCATGTACGACTTGCCGTCGACCTCGATCATCTCCATCTTGCGGCCCTTAGTGTCCGCCATGCTGGCCTTGAGGCCGGTGATCGTGCCGTCCGCCTTGTACGAGATGCAGCCCTCCATGGTGAAGGTGCCGTCCTCGTCCGTGCCCGTGCCGGAAAGCGCCACGGACTTCTGCTTGAGGGCGTGCTCACGCGACCGGTCGGCCAGGTCCTTGGGGTCGGCCAGCGTGTTGTCGGCCACGGCCTCGAGCGCCGCCTCGACCTCGTCCTCGGGGATGACCTGGTCCTTGGCCGGCTCCTTCACCTCGCACTTGGCGGCGGCCTTGGTGTACGTGGTCTCGTCGCGCGCGCCGTCCTTGTCGTCCTCGACGTCGCCGAGGATGACCGGCGCGCCCTTGGCGGCGATGTAGTACGTCGTCTTGCCGCCGCTGCTGCTGGTCTTGGTGAGGGGCACTGCCTGCTGTCCCGCGAACGTCATGACGTCGCCCTTGGTGACACCGTTGGTGTCGCCGTAGAAGAACTCGACCATGGCGTCGGGATCCGCCTTGCCCTGGACGAACTTGCCGGCGAGGGCCTTCTCGAACGCCGCGGTCGCGGCCACGTCGTCGGCGGAGCCGGCCGCGGCGGCCCACATCTTGCCGTTGCCCTTCGAGTAGGTCCGGTCGTCGACCTGGACCATCTCGACGGCTTCCCCGGCGAACGTTCCCTTGCCCGCGAGCGACTTGGCCGACAGGTCCGCACACAGAGCGCTCGTCGTCTCCACGCCTTCGGCGGTCTTGCCCTTCGCCGCCGCGTCGACGTACCGCATCTTGTTCATCTCGGCGACGGCCTTGTCGGCGAGCACCTTGGCGTCGAGCTTGGTGTTGTCGGCCACCTTGCCCTCGGAACACCCGGCAAGGCCGGCGACCACAAGGGCCGTCGCGGACGCGGCTATGGCAAAGGGACGCACACGCACAGGAGGTCTCCGTGGGTCGGCACCCGGCAACCGGGCTCAGGTCGAACGTGCGCGCAAGTATGGCAGCAGCCAATGACACGGAAAGATCCGGTCAATATCCGGCGCGCTTCCCGGATATTGCTTGCTTCCCTGCTAATTGCTACTACTTGCGACTACCCGCGACCCGACCGGCCGCCGACCTCGGTCAGGCGGCCTTCTCCGCCTCGAGCGCGGCCTCGACGTCGTCGTCGGTCATGACCTGGTCCTTGGCAGGCGCCTGGGCCTCGCACTTGGAGCTCTTGCTGTACGTGACCTCGTTGCGCGAGCCGTCCTTGTTCTCCTCCAGCTGGCCGAGCACGACCGGGTCGCCCTTGGCCGCGACGTAGTACGTCGTCTTGTCGCCGCTCTTGGTCTTGACGAGCGGGACGGCCTTCTTGCCCTGGAAAGTGGTGACCTCGCCCTTGGTGACGCCGTCGGTGCCGCCCTCGAAGAAGGTGACGCCGTCCTCGTCGCCCGGGTCGGCCTTGGTCAGGACGTACTTGCCGCCCAGCACCTTGTCGAACGTGGCCGCGGCCTCCGGGTCCTCGCCGCCGCCGGTCACCGATGCCCAGAACTTGCCGTCGCCCTTCATGTACTTGTCGTCGCCGATCTCGATCATCTCGACGGCGTGGCCGGCCATGGTGCCCTTGGCCGAGAAGGTCTTGCCGGTCATGTCGGCGCACATGGACAGCGCGACGTCCTTGCCCTCCTCGTCCTTCCCCTTGGCCTCACCCTTGATGTACTGGACCTTCTTCATCGCGGCGACCGCCTGGTCGGCCAGCGCCTTCGCCTCGGTCTTGGTGTTGTCGGCCCCTTCGTCCTCGGAGCAGGCGGCGACGCCGGCGACGGCGAAGACGGCGGCAAAGGCGGCAGTGGCAAGACGGCGAACGCGCACAAAAACTCCGGGTGTCGGCACCGGGCTCTCCCCCGGCACAAGATCGCAAGTGCGCGCCAGTATGGCAGCGGTCAAATCACCGTCAAAAATGATCAACGGTACTTGCGTTCATCGGCCGGCGGGCAGGCGTCAGCTCGTGAGCTCGGCCTTGAGCTCGGTGTCGAACGTGTCCGCGTCGATGACCTGGTCGGTTCCGGGCGCCTTGACCACGCACGAACCGGCCTTCGTGAAGACCGTCTCCTGGCGCTCCGGCCCCTCGGCCGCCTCTTCCTTCTTGCCGACGATCAGCGGCTTGCCCTCGGCCGCGACGTAGTACGTCTTCTTCTCGCCGTCCGTGCCGGTCTGCGACAGCGGCACGACCTTCTGGCCCTTGAAGTCGGTGACTTCGCCCTTGGTGACCGTGTCGGTCTTGCCGTCGAAGAAGTCGACGATCTGGTCGTCCTTGTCCTCCGCCGGGGACTTGATGTACTTGTCGCCGGCGACCTTGCCCGCCGCCGCGACGATGCGCGCATCGTCCGGCTTGCCGAGCAGGTAGGCCCACGCCTCGCCGGCTCCGCGCATGTACTGCGCGCCGTCGATGGCGATGACGTCGAGCTTGTGCCCGTCGATGGTGACCGAGCCGGACACCGCCTTGGTCTTCATCACCGCGCACATGGACGCCGACGCCGGCTTCCCGTCGTCCGCGGTGCCGGTGCCGTCCGCCTGCACGAATTCGAGCTTGTCCATCTCGGCGATGGACTGGTCGGCCAGCGTCTTCGCGTCGGTCTTCGTGTTGTCGGTCTTGTCCTCGCCCTTGTCGTCGCTGCAGGCGCCGAGAGCGGCGACCGCGAGGAACGCGGCGGACACGGAGAGGGCAATACGGCGCACGTGCACGAGAAGCTCCATCGGTTCCGGGGGCGGCCGGTCTTGATCGCCAGTATGGCGATGCCCCGATTCGTCCCGCCGAACCGCCCCCGTCCGGCGTCCTCGGCGCGGCGCGGCGCGGTCACTCGACGACGGTGCGGCCTTCGCTGCGCGCGCTGCAGCAGCGCCGGAACTCGCAACGGTCGCAGTGCGAACCGCCCTTCGGCCGGAAGCGCTCGCCCAGGATCCGGCCCGCCACGTCGGCCAGCAGCGCGGACACCCACGTACCGCCGTCCTCGTCCGGCACCGGCGGGCCCTGCTCCTGCACCGCGGGCAGCCGCTCGGCGTCCGGTCCGGCGTCCTTCGCCGCCGCCCGGTGCCGCAGCTGCACCAGCTCCGCACCGCCGACCGGCGGGCGGGCCCCGCCGAACGCCTCGACCTCGTCCAACGCGCCGCCCGACACCGCCGCCTGATAGACCGCCAGCTGCGGATGCCGGTCGACCTCCTTCGCGGTCGGCTTGTGCTTGCCGGTCTTGAAGTCGACGACGTACGCCAGGCCGTCGGCGCCGCGCTCGACCCGGTCCATCGACCCGCGGATCACGATGTCGTGCTCGCCCGCGGTCAGGCTCACCTCGAACTCGTGCTCGGTCGCGGCCACCACGCGGTGCCGCTCGTGGGTATGCCAGGCCAGGAACCGCTCCAACGCCCCCCGGGCCTCTTCCTTCTGCTGCTCGGACTGCCATGGCGCATCGAACGCCAGCGCATCCCATACCCGGTCCAACCGGTCCATCAGCACCGGGAGTTCGGCCGCAGTCGCGCCCGTGCCCACCTCGTCGGCCAGCGCGTGCACGACATTGCCGAATCCCAGCGCTGCGCTGCGCGCCGATTCGGCCCGCACTTCGCGGCCCAGGAACCAGCTCAGCGAGCAGGTGTCGACCTTCTCCACCGCGCTGCCGGACAGCCGGACCGGCGCCCGCGGATCGCGTACCGGGATGCCCGGGTCGGTCGGCTCCACCAGCCCCCACCAGCGCTCGGGATGCGCCGCGGGGACCATCGGGTAGCCGTCCTCGTCGCGCAGCGCGGCCAGCTTCGCGAGCCGCCGCGCGGCGGCCAGCTGCACACTGCGCGGCGCCTTCGGGTCGACCGCCGCCGACCGCAGCTCGGCGACCAGCGCCGACGTCGACAGCGGGCGCCGCGGCCGCGAGGTCACATCGGCCCGCTCCACCCCGGTCTTCTCGTCGCCCAGTTCGGCGAGGAACCGCGAGGGCTGGTCGCCGTCCTCGTACGCGGACTTCACCGCGGTCACCACGAGCCGCTCGCGGGCGCGGGTGGCCGCGACGTAGAACAGCCGGCGCTCCTCGGCCAGCAGCGCACCGGGCGAGAGCGGTTCGGCCAGGCCGTCGGCGCCGATGCGGTCCGCTTCCAGGAGCGAGCCGCGGCGCCGCAGGTCCGGCCACAGGCCCTCCTGCACCCCGGCCACCACCACGAGCCGCCACTGCAGGCCCTTGGAGCGGTGCGCGGTCAGCAGCCGCACGGACTCGCCGCGCACCGCTTTGTCGTCCAGCCGGTCGCCGGGGATCTGCTGCGCGGTCAACTCCTCCAGGAAGTTCAGCGCACCGCGGTGCCCGGCCCGCTCCTCGGCCCGGGCGGCGACCTCGAACAGCGCGACCACCGCGTCCAGATCGCGGTCCGCGTTGCGGCCGGACGGGCCGCCGCGCAGCACCGCGCGCTCCAGGCGGGCCGGCCAGGGGGTCCCGTGCCACAGCTCCCACAGTGCGGCCTCGGTGGTGCCGCCCGCGTCCAGGATCGCGCGGGCTTTGGCGAGCAGGATCCCGAGCCGGTACGCACCCGCGGCGATCTGCGCGTCGACCGCGACGAGCTGCTCGGGGTGCGCGAGGGCGTCGCGTATGAGAACGGCGGAGGGGCGGGCGACGACGGGGAAGGCGGGCGGGGCAGGTTCCGCGGGGGCGCCCGGGTCCGCGGGGGCCGCGGCCTGGGCTCCGGCAGTTTCGGCGGCATCCGCGGCTTCGAGCGGTGCCGCCGGCAAACCGAACATGGTCAGCTGCTCGGGTTCGCCGTCCTGCGGCCCGCCGTCGGCGCCGGCCTCCGCATCGGCCGCTGCCTCCGTGTCGGCCTCTGCGTCGGCCTCTGCGTCGGCCTCGGCGAGCTGCGCGTCCGCGACCGCCGCCGCGCGCTCCTCGGCCCGCAGCGCGCGGCCCAGCACCCGCAGGTCCGCCGAGTCCATGCCGCACATCGGCGAGAGCAGCAGCAGCCGCGCGGTCTCCTCGTCCAGCGCGTCCGGGTCCGCGGCCACCCGCAGCGCGGTCAGCAGCGGGTTGACGGCCTGCTCGGCGGCCAGCGGGAGTTCGTCGCCGGCGATCTCCAGCGGCACGCCCGCGACCGACAGCGCGCGCCGGATCG
Source organism: Yinghuangia soli (assembly GCF_021502675.1). Taxonomy (GTDB): domain Bacteria; phylum Actinomycetota; class Actinomycetes; order Streptomycetales; family Streptomycetaceae; genus Yinghuangia; species Yinghuangia soli. The sequence goes on along the minus strand of NZ_JAKFHA010000013.1, from coordinate 122,353 downwards.
CCGGGATCGAGCGGGCGCCGGACCGCACCAGCACCGCCATCTCGCCCCACGGCACGCCGTCCTCCAGGTGCGCGCGGCGCAGGATGTCGGCGATGTTGTCCAGCTCGGCGCCCGGCGTCGGGTACGTGAAGACCTGCACGCGGCTCGGGTCGTCGTCCCCCACCCGGTCCGCGGTCAGGTCGCGGTGCGCAAGGGCGTCGGCCGCGGGCAGCCGGGACAGCGGCATGCGCTTGGTGATCTCCCGGGAGGCGCGCAGCAGTCCGGCCCCGGCGCGCCGCGAGGTGCGCAGCACGATGGTCGGCGCGGCCTGCCCGGTGCGGTCCGGGAACCGGTGGCGGAAGTCGAGGATGCCGTTCACGTCGGCGCCGCGGAACGCGTAGATCGACTGGTCCGGGTCGCCCACCGCGACCAGGTCGCGCCCGTCCCCGGCAAGCGCACGCAGCAGCCGCACCTGGGCCGCGTCGGTGTCCTGGTACTCGTCGACGAACACCACCTTGTAGCGGCGGCGCAGTTCCTCGGACACCTCGGGGCGCTCGGCGAGTATGACCGCGCGGTGCACCAGCTCGGCGTAGTCGACCACGCCCTGCGCGTCCAGCACGTCCAGGTACTCGCCGAGGAACTCCGCGGCCGCGGCCCAGTCCCGGCGGCCGGTCGCGGCGGCGAACCGGGCCAGCGCCTCCGGGTCCAGGCCCAGCTCGCGGCTGCGCGCGGTCACCGCCCGCACCTCGTCGGCGAACCCGCGCGTGCCCAGGGCGGCACGCAGCTCGTCGGGCCAGCGCACGGTGCCGTCCTCGGCCTCGCCGGCCAGCAGCTCGCGGACGAACACGTCCTGCTCGGGACCGGACAGCAGGCGCAGCGGGTACGTGAACAGCTCGGGCGGCTGGTGCTGCCGGACCAGGGCGTAGCAGAACGAGTGGAACGTGGTCGCGGTCGGCAGCGCACCCCCTCGCGCGGGACCGTCCTGCGCGCCTGCGCCACCGCGCAGCCGGGTCGCGATACGGTCGCGCAGCTCCCCGGCCGCCTTGCGGCTGAACGTGAGAACCAGGATCTCCTCGGGAAGCATCCCCCGGGCGACCCGGTCGGCGACCGCCTCCACAAGAGTGGTTGTCTTTCCCGTACCGGGGCCGGCCAGCACCAGCAGCGGGCCGCCCGGATGGGCGACCACGGCACGCTGGCGCTCGTCCAGCGTCAGCACTGCCTGCGGGCTGACGTCGGTACGCCGCAAGCGGTACGCGGAGGTCGCGGTCGTCATGGCTCGGGGCCTTACGGGGAAGCCGAGGGGTTCGGGAAAGACGGGGACGGGGATTACGGGGAAGCCGAGAAGCGGGGAGAAGTGGAGAGGGTCATCGAGGCGGTACGGCGGACGGACGACACAGCGGCCGGCCGCGTGGCACGGGCAACCTTCCGGGCATCCATCCGGGCATCTTCCAGGTCATGCAGGGCATTCGGGGTGCGCAGGGGGCCGCGCCCCGGTCGGCAGGGCGCGGCCTTGCCCCATCAGATCACACGGGACCCCCGCGCCACGGCGCACACACGGTCACGCCGGGCCCCGGCCGCCGCGTTCCACGCCGTCCCAGCGCGCCTTCGCCATGTCCACGCGCGTGCCGCCGGCCCGCAGCGGGGTGCCCTCGGCGCGCAGCCGCCGCAGGCCCTCCTCGGCCAGCCCCGGCGCGTGCGTGCCGTCCGAGCGCAGCACCCGCCACCACGGGACGCCGCCGCCGAAGTGCGACATCACCCGGCCGACCTGGCGCGGGCCGAGCTTCACCGCATCGGGCTCGGTATCCGGCCCGGCTTCGGGGCCGTCGGCGGCTTCGTCGGCGAACCAGGCGGCGATGTCCCCGTACGCCATCACCCGTCCGGCGGGAATGCGGGCGACGAGGTCGAGGACGCGTTCGGCGATCGGCGTGGGCAGAGTCACGTCCCGCATCGTGCCATGCCGCACTGTCCCGACCCGCGGAATCCCGGCACTCCATGCCACCATCAAGGCGGCGGTGACTGGTGATTCGAGACCATGAGGACACATCTCACGCGGGTGCCCCCGTGACCGGGCGCGCCCTCGTCGTCGAGCCCTCGCAGCCGGCGCGCGTGCACCGCACCAGCGACCTGCTGCGCGTGGTGTTCGGCATCCTCTGCCTGGCCGTCGTGTTCTTCCTGGGCAGCATCGCCCGCGAGACCACCTCGGGCCTGGAGTCCGACATCGTGCGGGGCGCGCAGAACAGCCTGCCCCGCCTGCTGCTCAACCTGTCCGGCGGCGTCTTCGCGGTCGCGGTGCTCGTCGTCCCGGTCGCCTACGGCGTCGAGCGCCTGCTGCGCCGCGACGGCCTGCGGGTCGCCGACGGCGTCATCGCCGCGGCCCTGACGTACCTCGCCGCGCTCGGCCTGGACTGGTGGGTCACCGGGCCCGCTCCGGACGCCCTGGAGGCGGCGCTCACCCGGCCGCTGCCCGGCGGCGGCCTCACCGACCCGGTGCACGGCTACCTCGCGCCGATCGTCGGCTACATCACTGCCGTCGGCCTGGTCCGCCGCCCCAAATGGCAGGCCCTGGTCTGGACGCTGCTCGCCCTCAACGCCGCCACGGTGCTGGTCGGCGGCTACACGACGCCGCTCGCGCTGCTCACCAGCGTGCTCCTCGGCCGGACCATGGCGTACGCCACGATGTACGCGGTCGGGGTGCCGAACCGGCGCCCGCCCGCCGACGCCGTGGTCGCCGCACTGCGCCGCTTCGGCCTGGTCGCCGCCTCCGCGGTGCGCACCGACGACGGCCCCGAGGAGACCCGCCGCTACGCCGTCCGGCTGACCGACGACCAGCTCCTCGACGTCACCGTGCTGGACCGCGACCAGCAGACCGCGGGCGCGGTCTACCGCTTCTACCGCCGCGTCCGGCTGCGCGTGACCACCGCGCGCCGCACGTTCCTGCCGCTGCGCCGGGCGCTGGAGCAGGAGTCCCTGATGGCCTACGCGGCCGCCGACGCGGGCGTCCGCACCCCGCGGCTGGTCGCCACCACCGAGGTCGGCTCGGACGCCGCGCTGCTCGCGTATGCGCACATCCCCGGGCGGAGCCTGGAGAGCCTGGACGACGAGGAGTTCACCGATGCCCTCCTCGTCGAGATCTGGCGGCAGATCGCGCTGATGCAGGCGCACCGGCTCACCCACCGCCGGCTCGGCACCAACAGCTTCGTGGTCGACGACGAGAACCGGCCATGGCTGACCGACCTGCGGGCCGGCGAGATCGCGTCCGGGGACCTGTCGCTGCGCATCGACACCGCGCAGATGCTGACCGCGCTGGCCCTGCGGGTCGGCGAGGAGCGGGCGGTCCGCACCGCGACCCGCGGCCTGGGCGCCGACGCGGTCGCGGCCTGCCTGCCGCTGCTGCAGAAGGTCGCGCTCAACCGCTCGACGCGCGCCGCGCTGCGCAAGGACGCCAACCTGCTGTCCCGGATCCGCGAGCAGATCCTGGAGCTCCGGCCGCGTGCCGAGGCCGAGCCGATCCGCCTGGAGCGCATCCGGCCGCGCACCCTCGTCACGGTCGTGGCGTCCGCGTTCGCCGGGTACTTCCTGCTGTCCCAGCTGACCCACGCCAACCTCGGCGACATCTTCGAACGCGCCAACTGGGGCTGGGCGGCGATCGGCTTCGTGGCCTCCTCGCTCAGCTACGTCGCGGCCGCGCTGATGCTGCTCGGGTTCGTCCCGGAACGCCTCTCGGTGTGGCGGACGACCATCGTCCAGTTGGCCGGATCCTTCGTGAAGCTGGTCATGCCGGCCGCGGTCAGCGGTGTCGCCCTCAACGCCCGCTACCTGCAGAAGTCCGGGGTGCCCCCGGCGCTCGCGGCGGCCAGTATCGGCGTCTCGCAGCTGGGCGGCCTGGTCTTCCACATCGGCCTGCTGATCTTCTTCGGCTACATCGCCGGCACCGAGCAGACCCCGTCGTTCGCGCCCTCGGGAGCGGTCATCGCGGGCCTGCTCGTCCTCGCCCTGGTGTGCCTGCTGGTCATGGCCATCGGCCCGCTGCGGCGCTTCATCGTCAAGCGCCTCGGCGCGCTCTTCTCCGGCATCGTGCCGCGCCTGCTGGACGTCCTCCAGACGCCCACCAAGCTGGCCGCGGGCCTGGGCGGCACGGTCATGCTCACGGTGTCGTTCATCCTGTGCCTGGACGCCAGCGTGCGCGCCTTCGGCGGCTCGGCGAGCTTCGCCGCGATCGCGGTGGTGTTCCTGGCCGGCAACGCGATCGGCTCCGCGGCCCCGGTCCCCGGCGGCATCGGCGCGATCGAGGCGGCCCTGATCGCGGGCCTGACGACCACCGCGAAACTGCCGATCGACACCGCCACCGCGGCCGTCCTGCTGTTCCGCTTCCTGACCTTCTGGCTCCCGGTCCTGCCGGGCTGGCTGGCGTTCACCTACCTGCAGCGCAAGCAGGCCATCTGAGCCGGTCTTTCCCGCGCAGCGCGACGGGCCGGTGCCCACCCCCGTGGAGCACCGGCCCGCCGCACGCCCGGGTCAGGAGACCGAGAGGACCCCGGTCCAGCCGCCGCCCACGCGCGTCGGCGCGGACAGCGTCCCGTCCGCGGACGCCGTGTACATCAGCAGCGCGCCGTTCGCATTGGTCGCCCACAGGTCGGGGCGCCCGTCGCCGTTCCCGTCGCCGGCCGACACCAGCAGCGGCCGCGCCGCGGGCAGCCAGCCGCTCGCGGCCGCCTGGACCCACTTCGCGGGGTCGCCGTACGCCGCCGGATTACCCGCCTCGCCGGGTGCCAGGTGCAGCGACCCGGTGGTGTTGTCGCGGACCCACAGGTCCGGGACGCCGTCGCCGGTCACGTCGCCCGCGGCGGCCACCGTGCGGTTCGCCCAGCCGGACTCCCCGATGACGAACTGGTCGCCCCAGAAGAACCCGCCGCCCAACTCCCCGAAGAGCCACAGCTTGTCGTCCACGACGGCGACCATCTGCGGGTGGTGCCTGGGCTCTTCGCCCTCGGGCTCGGCCGGGTCGCCGATCGTGATCAGCGCGTCGACATCGCTCCACTCCCCGGGGAAGTCCCACGGCGTGTACACGTTGGTGGGGTTCGGCCGCACGCCGCCCAGGCCGTTGCCGCCGAAGGTGACGCCGGAGTCGCGGATCACCACGAGGTCTTGCGCGTACGTCTCGCTGACGCCGAGCCCGCGCGCGGTGAGCGTGCGGTACGCCGGGTCGGGGGCGGCGACCACCGCGCCCATCGGCTTGGGCGCCGCGAACCCGCCGCCGGCCCGTCCGGCACGCAGGGACACCTGGCCGTCGGCCTCGACGGTCACCAGGTCGACGAGGCCGTCGCCGTTGTAGTCGCCCGCCTTGTCGCGTTCCGCGGGCGGGGCCACGAAGAACAGGTACTGGGTGGTGTCCGAGCGGTTTCCGGCCCGGTCGACGGCATACACGCTGAGCGTGTTGGGGCCGGTGTCCGTCGGCGTGTACGTGATCTTCGCCGTGCGCTCTTCTCCGCGCGCCTTCACCGTGCCCTGCGGGCCGCCGCCGAACCAGTAGACGTAGGAGGCGACATCGGCGTCGGACGTACCGAACGCGAACTCGCCGGAGGTCCGGACCGTCCCGTTCTCGTCGCCCTGCGCCGGGAATTGCACCGACGACACCATGGGGGCGGTGGCCGGCCGGACGAAGTCGGTACGGAAGCCGCACGGGGCCGACCAGTCCGAGACCGCGCCGTCCTGCTCGACGCGGGCCGACCACTGGTAGCGCTTCCCGTCCGCCAGCAGGCTGGTCGGCACCCAGACGGAGGCCTGCGCACTCGTCGTCTCCTGGAGCCGGTCGGCGAGTACCGGTGCGTCCGCACCGAAGGGCGTGATCCGGAACCGGACCCCGATCGAACCGCCTTCGGCCTCACGGGCCTTGACGCCGAGGCGGATCTGGTCGGTGAGCCCGAGCCAGGGCAGCGGGCTCTCGGCTGTGCAGGGCAGCGCGGGAGACGTGGCCGGCTCGGTCGGTGCCGGCAGCGGCAGTTCGTCGGCCGCAGCCATACCGGTTCCGGCCATTCCGTAGGCCAGTGCGGCGGACGCCACCACCGCGATGTGCCCCAAATACCGTGTCTTCATGTGCAGTCGATCTCCCCGTTCCACGGATCCCCAGCACGCCGACCAGGGTGTTCCGGAGAACTCTGCACGGTCGCGAGCTGTGCTCCAAGCAAGATTTTTCGATGACCTGTTTCCGGCCATTCCTGAGGCCGGACCAGATGCCGCAGGCCCCTCCGGATTCCCGGAGGGGCCTGCCCATGTCCCACGTGAAGGGCCTGCAGCCCTTCGGTCATGCCTGGCTCGGATCAGGCCACAGCGGTGACCCCGGTCCAACCACCGCCCACGCGCGTAGGCGCGGACAGCGTTCCGTCCGCGGACGTCGTGTACATCAGCAGGGCGCCGTTCGCGTTGGTGGCCCAGAGGTCGGGGCGGCCGTCGCCGTTGCCGTCACCGGCCGAGACCAGCAGCGGCCGCGCGGTGGGCGTCCAGCCCTTGGCCGCGACCTGGATCCAGCGCGAACTGTCCACGTAGGCGGCCGAGTTCCCGGCTTCGCCGGGCGCAAGGCTCAGCGCCCCGGTGGTGTTGTCCCGGATCCACAGGTCGGCCACGCCGTCCCCGGTGACGTCACCCGCGGCGGCCACGGTCCGGTTCGCCCAGCCGGAGGTGCCGATCAGAACCGGAGTCGGGGTGTACCTGCTGTAGCGCAGGACGCCCAAGGACCAGAGGTGATCGCCGTAGTGCAGCAGCACCTGGGGCTGCTGATCCTCGTTGCCGGGGCCGACGACGATCGTGTGCGAGGGAAGGCCCGGCTCTTCGACGTCCCACACCTCGTAGGCGTCGACGCTGACGCCGTTGTCGAAGCTGCCGTTCCCGAAGCCGCGGGAAAGCATGCCACCGCCTGCTTCCGTGAAGAAGACGTCCTGGTTCCAGCCGCCTGTCCCGAGCAGGCCCGGCACGGCCTCCTTGTAGAAGCCAGGCGGCATGGGACTCCCGCCCACGATCAGCGGCTGAGGCGCGGCGAACGCGCCGCCGCCCTGTCCCGCGCGCCAGGTGAGGGAGCCGTCGGCCTCGGTCGTCAGCAGGTCGAGGCGGCCGTCGCCGTTGTAGTCGCGGGCGGCGTCCGGACCGGTCTGGCTCGCGACGTAGAAGGCGTAGCCCGTCGCCTGCGAGACGTTCCCGGCCCGGTCCACGGCCTGGACGTACAAGATGTTGGTACCCCACTGGGTGGGGGTGAGCGTGACCTTGCCGATCCGCTCGGTGCCGGTCGCCTTGACCTGGGCAGCGCTGCCGACGGGAATGGGCTCGTTCAGCGAATACCGGTACGCCACCACGTCCGTGGCGCCGTTCGGCGTGAAGACGAACTCGCCGGGCGTGCGGGCGGTCGCCCCGCCGCCTTCCGCCGGATAGACCTCGGACGAGACGCCCGGGGTCCCGGGCGGCGTGAAGTCGGTGCGGAACCCGCAGGGCGCCGACCACTCCGAAGCCGCCGTGCCCTGTTCCGCACGCACCGACCACTGGTAGCGGGTGGCGTCGGCCAGGAGGCCGCTCGGGACCTGCACATTGACCGGTCCGCCGGGGGTCGCGCCGGACGCGTACTCGGCGAGCACCGGTTCCGTCTTGCCGAACGGTGTGACCCGGAACCGGGCGGAGACGGTGCCGCCTTCGGTCGCGGGAGCCAGGTTGGCACTCAGCGTCAGACCGTTGTTGATGCCGAGCAGGGCCAGCGGCGGTGCGGCCGTGCAGGCCGTCGCCGGATTGGTGGCAGGGTCGGTGGGCACCGGAAGTTGCGTCTCGTCGGCGGACGCCACGCCCGTGCCGGCGAGGCCGGCGACGAGCGCAAGTGCGGCCGTCGCGACACCAAGCGTGCGTCTGCGCACGCCGCGGATCGGCTGAACGCGCAAGAATCCCCCTCTGGTTCGTGTGGATGGCAGCTGAACGCTACTGACCGACTCTCACCCAAACCAGCGAGTTTCCGACCGCTTCACCGTCGGTACCGAACATCTCCGCAAACGCCCGCAGGCCCCCTCCGGGAAACCGGAAGAGGCCTGCGGGGTACGAGATATGACAGACCGTCAGTAGACGGGCTTCTCCGGCTCGATCTGGTTGACCCAGCCGATGACGCCGCCGCCCACGTGGACCGCGTCGGCGAAGCCCGCGGCCTTGAGGACCGCGAGGACCTCGGCCGAGCGCACGCCGGTCTTGCAGTGCAGGACGATGCGCTTGTCCTGCGGCAGGCCCTCGAGGGCGTTGCCCATCAGGAACTCGTTCTTCGGGACGAGGACCGCGCCCGGGATCGAGACGATCTCGTACTCGTTCGGCTCGCGGACGTCGATCACGTGGATGTTCTCGCCCGCGTCCATCCACTCCTTGAGCTGCCGCGGCGTGATGGTCGAACCGAGCGCGGCCTCCTGGGCCTCCTCGGAGACGACGCCGCAGAAGGCCTCGTAGTCGATGAGCTCGGTGACGGTCGGGTTCTTGCCGCAGACCGCGCACTCCGGGTCCTTGCGGACCTTGACCTGGCGGTAGGTCATCTCCAGCGCGTCGTAGATCATCAGGCGGCCGAGCAGGGGCTCGCCCATGCCGGCCAGCATCTTGATGGCCTCGTTGACCTGGATCGACCCGATCGACGCGCACAGCACGCCGAGCACGCCGCCCTCGGCGCAGGACGGGACCATGCCGGGCGGCGGGGGCTCCGGGTAGAGGCAGCGGTAGCAGGGGCCGTGCTCGGCCCAGAAGACCGAGGCCTGGCCGTCGAAGCGGTAGATCGAGCCCCAGATGTACGGCTTGTTGAGCAGCACGCAGGCGTCGTTGACCAGGTAGCGGGTCGCGAAGTTGTCGGTGCCGTCGACGATCAGGTCGTACTGCGCGAACAGCTCCATGACGTTGTCCGCTTCGAGGCGCTCCTCGTGCAGGACGACGTTCACGTACGGGTTGGCCTCGTTGACGCTCTCCTTGGCGGACTGCGCCTTCGACTTACCGATGTCGGACTGGCCGTGGATGATCTGGCGCTGCAGGTTCGACTCGTCGACCGTGTCGAACTCGATGATGCCCAGCGTGCCCACGCCGGCCGCGGCCAGGTACAGGAGCGCCGGGGAGCCGAGGCCGCCCGCGCCCACACACAGGACCTTCGCGTTCTTCAGGCGCTTCTGCCCGCTCATCCCGAAGTCCGGGATGATCAGGTGGCGCGAATAGCGGCGGACCTCGTCGACGGTGAGCTCGGCAGCCGGCTCGACCAGGGGTGGTAGCGACACGGGAACTCCGATGGTCAGACCTACTTCTGCGACATTTCTCCTGACCAACAGTGCCATGGCGTTTTGGATTCCCGGACAGGGGGTCCGCAGCTTGAGACACCCGTCTCAGCGGCAGCGGCCGGCGGCCCGGTACCGGTGGTACGGGCGGGGCGGCGGTGGCGCGGCTGACGCGCGGGGCGGGACGGCCCGGTCGGACGGCCGGGTCAGGACGGGTACGGCCAGGCGTTCGGCTTGCAGCTCGCCCCGTTGTCGGCTTCCAGCGTCTTGGTCTGCTGCATCATGACCGGCGCCAGCCCGCTCGGCATGCACTCCTTGGTCTCGTGCAGCCGGCCCAGCCGGTGCCCGACCTCGTGGTTGATGAGCATCTGCCGGTAGGACACCATGTCGTCGCCGAACGTCGGCGAGCCCTGCGCCCAGCGCCACGCGTTGATCATCACCCAGGGCGTGCCGCCCGCATCGCACGACACGTTCTGTATCGAGGTGTCCAGGCCGGCCGCCGAGCACACCTTGTGCGTGGTCCCGGGGCTGGCCAGCCGGATCACGAAGTCGGCCTTGCCGTCGGTGCGCACGAAGGCCCGGTTGTCGTGCGCCCACGAGCGCGGGTCGTTCAGCGTCTGCTGCACGGCCTCCGCGAACAACTTGCCGTCCAGGTTCAGGCCCTGCTCGATCTCGATGCGGTACGTCGAGGTCTTGCGGCCGGACGTCGACGCCGGCGTCTGCTTGCCCGGGACGGTGTCGAACTTGCCGGACAGCGCCAGCATCGGGTCCAGCTCGAAGCGCACCTTCATGCGCTCTGTGGTGGTCAGCGGCGCACCGGGCGTCGGCATCGGCAGGGTGCTCGGCCCGGGGGCTCCGGTGCCGCCGGGCACCGGGGTGTTGGGCGACGCCTGCGCGCCCGGTCCGGCCTGCACCTGCGGCCGCTCGGAATCCCGGGACGCCGCCTGGTCGGTGGCCCGCGGGTCGTCGGTGTGCGTGCTGTCGCCGCTGGCCTGCGCCTGCGAGCCGCCGTCGGGCATCTGCATCACGACGACACCGGCCAGCACGGCACCGGTGACCACGGCGCCGCCGGCCGCGATGAGCGGGCGGCGGCTCTTGCGGGCGGGGGTGCGCGCCGGGCTCCGGCGTGCGGCGGCGCGGCCGCCGGGCTGGATCGGGCGCGGGTGGGCCGTGCGGGACGGCGCCGCGGGGCTCGCGCCGACCGGGTCGTAGCGGGGCGAGTCGTCGGCGAGGTCGACCGCGTCCACGTCGTCCGCGATGACGCCGAGGTCCATCGGCAGGTCTTCGACCGGGTCTATGAGCGCGGTCGATTCCCAGGCGGCCGGCTCGGGGTCGAATTCGGGCTCGGGCTCGGGCACCGGCACGTACATGGGCGCGGGCGCCACGTACGTCTCCGGGGCCGGGTCGTAGGCGTACCCGTGCGCGTACTCGTGCTGGTGGCCGGCGTACTGCGCGTCCTGCTGCGGGAACGCCGACGGCTCCAAGTACTGCTGCTGGTACTCCTGGAACTGCTGCTCGTGCTGCGGCTGGTACGGCTGCTCGTAGTGCTGCGGCTGTTGCTGCTGCGGGATGCCGTACGCCGGGTTCAGCGGGTCGAGCGCATACGCCGGGTCGGCCGGGGCCTCCCAGTAGGCCGGGTCGTCCCAGTACGGCATCTGCTGCTGCGCGGCCGCCGCCGGGAACGCGGTCGGCTCCTCGTAGTACGGCTGCTCCACGTAGTACGGCTGCTGCTCCGCCGCGTAGTAGGCCTGCTCGCCGGGCTGCTGATGCCCGTACTGCGCGTACCCGAGGTGCTCCGAGTACTGCGGCTGCGCTTCCTGCGGATACTGCGCCTGCATCGGCTGCACCGGGTGCTGCTGCGGCGCGTAGTACTCCTGCGCATACCCGTGCTCGGCGCCGCCCAAGGCGTCGTACCCGTACGCGTCCGGGGGCTCCGGGTAGGGGTAGGCCTGCTGCGGGTAGGCCGCCGGGACCTGCTCGGCTATGTGCTGCTGGGCCGCGTACCCGGCCTCGTAAGCAGCTGCCCCATAAGCGGACTGCGGATCCGCGTACGACGCCTCGTAGGAGCCGGCCGCATAGGGCGCGGCCGCATAGGCGTCGTACGGCGACGTCTCCGGGTGCCTGCTCATGGCGCCGCTCACCCGGCCTCCGCCGGGCTCGCGGGTTTGCCGGTCTCGGCCAGCAGGTCGCGGACCGCCCGCGCGACCACGCGCGGGTGCTCCAGCATCGCCACGTGCCCGGAGTCGGGGACCATGACGAGCCGGGAGTCGGGGAAGGTGCCCTGCGCACGCCGCGCGATGCGCGAGTCGACGAGCTTGTCGCGGCGCCCGTACACGAGCAGCGTGGGCGCCTGGACCGCGGCGGCCTGCCGCCACAGCGAGCGGGGGCCGCGTTCGAGGTAGGACGTGACCACGCCGCGCGCGGACCGCGTGAAGGCGTCGACCATGTACGGCAGCCCCAGGCGCCGCCTGTATTCCGCGGCGAAGTCGGCGAATTCCTGCGTGCTCAGCATCTCGGGGTGCCCGAAGCACAGCCCGACCGAGACGCGCGTGCGCTGCTCGGGCGTCATGTTGCGGGTGAAGCGGCCCAGCGCGGCGGCGAAGCCGGGGACCGCCATCAGCGCCGTCGGCAGTGCGGTGGCCTGCGGCTTCAGGTCGGGCAGCGCGGGCGAGACGAGGGTCAGCGTGCGGACCAGGTCGGGGCGCCGGGCGGCCAGCCGGGTGGCGACCGCGCCGCCCATGGAGTTGCCCATCAGGTGGACGGGGCCGCGGCCCATGCCGATGATCAGGCCCTCGACCGCGCGGCAGTGCGCCGAGACCGAGTAGTCGCCGTCGTGCGGCGGCGGCGAGAAGCCGAAGCCCGGCAGGTCGACCATCTCGGCGGCCAGCACCCCGGAGAGCTCGCCGACCATCGGGGCCCAGTTGAGCGAGGAGCCGCCGAGGCCGTGCACGAGCACCGCGGGCGGCAGGTCGGCGTCGTACGCCGGATGCCGGCGCACGGACACCGTGGTGTCCTCGCCTGCCACCGCGACCATACGCGCAGGCCAGGCCGCCGCAGGAGCGTCGGATACCGCCTGAGTCGTCGTCACGGTCGCCAATATTACGAGACGGTCACCGGCGCGGAAGGGTTGCGGGCGTGATCGGCTTCGGACCCGGGGGTGATTTGGCCCTTGAATGCGCATTTTTGGCCGCACTTCCCCCGCGTACGAAGGCAACGGTTCGATATCGATGGACGGTCGAGCGCAACGTCCACTTCGCGGGTAGTACTCCGGTGGAGGGCCGTCACGGCCCACCGCGCGAGATTTCCGCACCCCGGCAGGATCATGGGGAAGACCGGCAGGAGCGAAGGAGCGGGACATGGACATGGCGAACGCACCCGGCCCCCGAGCCGACGAGATCCCCGGTTTCGCCGCGGCCGACCCGGATGCGGCGGCGGATGCCGGGCTCACGCACGACGATCCGGCCGACGTCCCGGCCTCGGAGGGCCTCGACCTCGGCCTGGAGGCGCCCGAGGCGGATGTCGCCGAGCAGCGCGCCCCGGTGGTCGACGACGACGAGCAGGTCTGGGCACCGGTACCCGATGGAGTGGACCCTGCGGACGGCACCGACCAGCGCCGAGTGGCGGCTCCGGACGAGGAGGAATACCGCTGACCTGGGGGTGACGCGGAGGCGACCGGATGGCCGATCGACCCAGAATTTCTGACAGAACGTCAGGTTTGTCCCGGTCGGGGCCTTGCAAGGCGCACACTGTTTCCAGAACTCTGTTCGTTGCGCCACGAAACTTACGACGACGGGTTACCCGAAAGTAGGATGACGTGGTGGAACAACCTGCCCGTCCCCTGGATGGTCAAGGGGGATGCAGGATCTGGTTCGTAAACGTCTGAGGAGCGCCGTGACAGCCATCCAGGATGCGGATTCCCGCCCGCGCGGTACCCGGCTGCCCCGGCTGGCGCGTAGGAACCAGTTGCTCGGTGCCGCCCAGGAAGTGTTCGTGGCGCAGGGCTACCACGCTGCCGCGATGGACGACATCGCCGAGCGCGCCGGGGTGAGCAAGCCGGTCCTGTACCAGCACTTCCCGGGCAAGCTCGAGCTGTACCTCGCGCTGCTCGACCAGCACTGCGAGGCCCTGGTGGCCGCGGTGCGCACCGCGCTCGAGTCGACGCACGACAACAAGCTGCGGGTGGCCGCCACGGTCGACGCGTACTTCGCCTTCGTCGACGACCACGGCGGCGCGTTCCGCCTGGTCTTCGAATCCGACCTCACCAACGAGGCGGCGGTCCGCGACCGCGTCGAGCGCGTCGCGGAGACGTGCGCGGACGCGGTGAGCAAGGTGATCGCCGAGGACACCGGCCTGGGCCAGGACGAGGCGATGCTGCTGGCCATCGGCCTGACCGGGATGGCGCAGGTGACGGCCCGCTACTGGATCTCCAAGGGCGTGGCCATCCCGCGCGACACCGCCTCGAAGCTCATCTCGACGCTCGGCTGGCGCGGCATCTCGCGCTTCCCGCGCCGCGACGAGACCCCGGCCGGCTGACGCCTGCCGCACCAGGCCGCCCGCAGGACGACGATCACACCGTCGCTGCGGGCGGCCTTCGCGCGTCCCGCACCGGCCCCTGCCCGGCGGCCCCCGCGGTCCGCGGTTGTTCCCGCTCCCCGTTCGCGCTCGGCGTACCCGCGGTGTGGCTTCGCACCCTTCCGGCTCGATTAGCCTTCAGTTCTGTAAGGGCGCGCGCAGTTCGATGGCCGCTCCCATTCGTCGAAATCGGAGGGACAGCCGTGGAGGTCAAGATCGGCGTGCAGCACGCCGGACGAGAGATCGTGCTGGAGAGCACGGACAGTGCCGAGGACGTCGAGCGCGCGGTGGCCGAGGCGCTGGCCGGCACCGCGGGCGTGCTCTCGCTGACGGACGAAAAGGGCCGCCGGGTCATCGTCCCCGCCGACAAGCTCGCCTACATCGAGATCGGCGAGCCGAGCGTCCGCCGCGTCGGCTTCGGCGCCGTCTGAGTTCTCCGCAGTCCGCGGCGTCCCGCGGAGACTGCAACGCCCGAGGGGCGCGCCCGCAAACTGCGGTCGCGCCCCTCGGGCGTCTTCCGGGACCTCCGGCCGGGCCGGACGTCCCCTTCTCTGCCGCTTCTCTGCCGCCGGGCGTCAGGACGCCAGGCCCAGGGCGGCCATGCGCTCCGTATGGGCCTCGGTGATGCGGGTGAACATGCGGCCGATCGCGGCCAGGTCGAAGCCGGGCACCGCCAGGCCGCCGACCAGGAGTGCGGAGAGGGCGTCGCGTTCGGCGGCGACGCGCTGCGCCTGGCTGAGCGCCTCGCCCATCAGCCGGCGGCCCCACAGTGCGAGGCGGCCGGCCACCCGCGGGTCGCGCTCGATCGCGGCGCGGACCGTCTCGACGACGAAGTCGGCGTGCCCGGTGTCCCGCAGCACGTCCTCGACCAGCGCCCGGCTGTCCGCGTCGAGGTGCACGGCCACCTCGCGGTAGAAGTCCGCCGCGATGCCGTCGCCGACGTACGCCTTGACCAGGCCTTCGAGCCAGTCCGACGGCGCGGTGTGGCGGTGGAACGAGTCCAGCGGCTTCACGAAGGGGGCCATCACCTCGGCCGGGTCGGCGCCCAGCCCGGCGATGTGCTCGCGCAGCCGCTCGAAGTGGTGGAACTCCGCGACCGCCATCTTGGCGAGCGCGGCCTTGTCGTCGACCGACGGCGCCATCTTGGCATCCTCGGCCAGCCGCTCGAAGGCAGTGATCTCGCCGTATGCGAGCACCCCCAGCAGCTCCAACACGGCGGCCCTGGCGGCCGGCCCCGCGTCATTTCCGACGGCGGTCTCGGGCTGCGTTCCTTCAGTCATGGCACCGAGCGTAGCCAGCCCGCGGGCCGCCGCTATAGCCGATGCGCGCGTTGCCCCTATCACTCTTCACACCATTTCGAGCAGCCCGGCGGGTACAGTGGTAGGGAACGCGGATGCCCGGTCGGAGGACGATCGGCTCCGACCGCCCCGCTCGGGCTGCTGCCCGAGGCCGAGGTCCCGTGTCGTGCCACAGGCTCAAATGCGGACATTGAGGTCCAGCTCGGAAGCCTGTTTACGGCAACGCGGTCCTGACCCGCCTCGGAGAGAGAACAGCGGCCCTACACACAGAAGAGGCTGGACCCCTGACCACATTCAGAGAACTCGGCGTACTTTCCGAGACTGCCGAGGCCCTCGAGAGCCTCGGCATCACCGAAGCATTCCCCGTCCAGGAGATGACTCTCCCGGTCGCCCTGGCCGGCAGCGACGTCATCGGCCAGGCGAAGACCGGCACCGGCAAGACCCTCGGTTTCGGCATCCCCGTCCTGCAGCGTGTCGTGACCGCTGCCGACGTGGAGGCGGGCCGCGCCGCGGCGCTGCCCGGCAAGAGCCCGCAGGCGCTGGTCGTCGTCCCCACCCGCGAGCTGTGCGTCCAGGTCACCAACGACCTGCTCGGCGCCGGCAAGGTCCGCTCGGTGCGCGTGCTGTCCGTGTACGGCGGCCGCGCGTACGAGCCGCAGGTCGAGGCGCTCAAGAAGGGCGTCGAGGTCGTCGTCGGCACCCCCGGCCGGCTGCTCGACCTGGCGGGCCAGGGCCACCTGGACCTGTCGCAGGTCCGCATGCTGGTCCTGGACGAGGCCGACGAGATGCTCGACCTCGGCTTCCTGCCGGACGTCGAGAAGATCGTCGACCGGCTGCCCGCGGTCCGCCAGACGATGCTGTTCTCGGCCACCATGCCGGGGCAGATCATCACGCTGGCCCGCCGCTACATGACCAAGCCGACGCACATCCGCGCGTCCGCGCCGGACGACCAGGGCACCACGGTTGCCTCGGTCAGCCAGCACGTCTACCGCGCGCACGCCATGGACAAGCAGGAGATGCTCTCGCGCATCCTGCAGGCCAAGGGCCGCGGCCTGGTGATGGTGTTCTGCCGGACCAAGCGCACCTGCGCGGACCTCGCCGAGGGCCTGACCGACCGCGGTTTCGCGGCCGCGGCGGTGCACGGCGACCTGGGCCAGGGCGCCCGTGAGCAGGCGCTGCGCGCGTTCCGCAACGGCAAGGTGGACGTGCTCGTCGCGACCGACGTCGCAGCGCGCGGCATCGACGTCGACGGCGTCACGCACGTCGTCAACTACCAGTGCCCGGAGGACGAGAAGACGTACCTGCACCGCATCGGCCGCACCGGCCGCGCGGGTGCCTCGGGCGTCGCGGTCACCCTGGTCGACTGGGAGGACATGCCGCGCTGGGGCCTCATCAACAAGGCCCTGGAACTGCCGTTCCCGGAGCCGGTGGAGACCTACTCGACGTCCGCGCACTTCTACACCGACCTGGAGATCCCCGAGTCGGCCACCGGCGTGCTGCCGCGCGCCGACCGGACCCGTGCGGGTCTGGGTGCCGAAGAGGTCGAGGACCTGGGCGAGACCGGCAAGGGCGGCCGCGGCCGCGGCGGCCGGTCCTCCGGGGGGTCGACCCGGCCGGGCGGCCGCTCCGGCGGGCGCGGCGGTTCGGGCTCGGGTGCGGGTGCCGAGGCGGGTGCGGGCGACGAGGCCGCCGAGCCGAGCCGCCGCCGGGCCCCGGGCAGCCGCCGCCGTCGCCGCCTGAGCGACGGTGTCGCGGTCGAGGGCGCTGCGGATGCCGCGGTCGAGGCCGCTCCGACGGTCGTCGAGGCCGCTGCGGCCGAGGCGCAGGCGCCTACGGCGAAGAAGACCACGCGGTCCCGCAAGTCCGCGGCCTCGAAGGCCGGGATTCCGGCTGCGACGTTCGTCGAGGCGGCCGTGGAGCCTGCCGCGGCTGCGGCGGGCGAGGCCGGTGCGCCGGGCGACGCCGCTGCGGACGGCGACAAGCCGCGCCGCCGCCGCCGTCGCCGCCGTCCCGACGCGGCAGCCGGTGCGGCCGCCGAGAGCACGGACTGAGCGACGGGCCGCTGAAGAGCGACTGAAGTACCGCGCGGGCGCGTACGGGGACCGAGAGGTCCCGGTACGCGCCCGCGGTGCGTCTGCCGCCGGGCGGCGGGGGCGCGGGATCTCGGCGGACCGCGGATGGGCCGTTACCCTCGGGTAGGTGAGCACGCCGCCCTTTCTCGATCTGCCCGGCACCGTGCGCGCACGCCGGGGTGCGACGCCGCGCGGGGAGTTCGCGTACCTCGACGCCGCGCCGCCGGACGGCCTGCCGACGGTGGGGACCGCGCTGCTGGTGCCGGGGTTCACCGGCGGCAAAGAGGACTTCATCGCGCTGCTCGACCCGCTGGCGCGCCGCGGCTACCGGACCGTCGCGCTCGACCAGCGCGGCCAGTACGAGACGGCGGGGCCGTCCGACCCGGCGGCATACGAGCGCGCCGAGGCGGTCGCGGACCTGTGGGCGGTGCAGGATGCGCTGCTCGGCGGGGAGCCGGTGCACCTGGTGGGGCATTCGTACGGCGGCCTGGTGGGGCGTTCCGCGGCGTTGGACGCGCCCGCGCGGCTGGCGTCGCTGACGCTGATGAGCACCGGCCCGGCGGCGGTCCGGGCGACCGAGACGCCGCGGCTGGTCATGCTGGAGGACGCGCTCGCCGCCTTTTCGCTGCAGCAAGTCTGGGACGCCATGCGGCAGATGGATGCGGAGGCGGGGGTGCTGCCGCCTGCCGATCCGCGGATCGCGGCGTACATGAAGGCCCGCTGGCTCGCCAACGCCCCGGCCGGACTGGCCGCGGTGGCACGGCAGTTGCGCACCGAACCGGACCGCACGGACGAACTCGCCCGATGCGTCGCCGAAGGGCTGCGCGTGGCGGTGGTGTCCGGGACCCGCGACTACGCGTGGCCGGTGCCGTGGCAGGCGGAGACGGCAGCGCGGCTGGGCGTCCCGCACACGGTGGTGGACGGCGCCGCGCACTCCCCCAACGCGGAGCGCCCGGAGGCGACCGCGAAGGTGCTCGCCGACTTCTGGGACGCAGCGGCAGCCGTGCGGGGCTGACGGGGCACGGACGGCTCAGCTGTCGCCGTGCAGGGGGCCGAACTCCTGGTTCAGGCGGTCCCAGAAACCGTTGCGCAAAGCGCGGCGCAGGTCCTCGTGCGGGCGCAGCGAGAACTGCAGTTCGCCTTCGGCGTCGACGAGCAGGGCCTTGTCGACGTTCTCCGGCAGGCGCGGCCCCGGCATCAGCCCGGCCATGTCCTCGCGCCCGCGCGCGCCCAGCCAGCGTTCGGCGATCTTGCCGCCCAGCCGCCAGACCTGGTCGAACGTCGGCGGTGTGCCGCCGGTCGGCAGCGCACCGGACGCAGCGGCGGCCGAGGCCGCGGCGCTCGCCGAGGCCGCCGCTGCGGCCGACGGGCCGGTGCCGGCGGGCTGGTAGACGCACGGCGCGCAGAAGTCGTGGTGCAGCGTGCGGGTCACGTCGGCTTCCCACACGAGCGGCTCGGCCTGGTTCATGCCGTACGCCGGTTCGATGCCCCACAGGTGCACGCGGACGCCGTACGACTGCGCGGCCTCGACGGCCAGCACGAGGTCCTCGTCGCCGCTCACCACGACCGCGTCCTCGATGGCGCGGTTGCGGGCCAAGGACTCGAGGTCGCTGCGGATCAGCGAGTCGACGCCCTTCTGCTGGTTGTGCGCGTTGAGGTTGCCGAGCCTGACCTTGACGTCGGGCAGCTCGGCGACCTGCTTCTGCTCGAAGGTCGGCACCCGGTTGCGGGCCCCGTCGTACCAGTAGACGCGCAGCAGGCGGCCTTCCGGGAAGACCGCGCGGGCCTCGTCGATCAGCGAGCTGATGAGGAACTCCGCATCGACGCGGAAGGCCCGGCGCTCGGCGGTCCCGGCGACCAGCAGGCCGATCGCGGCATAGACGTAGCCGACGTCGACGAAGAGCGCGTGCGTGCCCGCGTGCGGGGGCGCGGAGACCAGGCGCACCGGCACGGCGGTACGCGCCGCCTCGGGCGCCGGGTCCGCGGCCGGTGCCCCGGCAGCCTCCGGGACGGCGTCCGCGGCGCGGTCCGGGGCCCGCTCCGGGGCATGCGGCGGCGGCTCGGCTGCGGCGGTCGGATCGGACGCGTTCCCGGGCGCGGGGCGGGACGGCGTCGCCGACTGATCCATCGGGTCCATTGATTCGTATTGTCCTACGCCGCGGCCGTATCGGGGGGCGTACGCCGCACGCGCCACCCGCGCGGGGGCCTGCGGACCGCGTGCCGGGACCGCGGCGGCGGGTCGCGAACCGGTGACTTTTCGGTTCCGGGAATGCTTCGGCCGGATCCGGTGTTGTGCAGATCACTCGCCGATTCGCGCAGCGCGGCTCCCGTGTGCCCACGGGTGGCTCGCCTGTTTCGCCGCGCGCGATCGACGGGTCATTTGTACGCTATGTCGTGTTCGATTGGCCGTTTTCCGGCCCGGACTCGGCTCCGCAGACGAGGAAGAAGAGGAGGCGCGTATGCGCTACCGAATCACGAACCTCACCCGCACCGACGATTCGAGCAAGACCACTGGGACGCACGCCAAGCCGGCGACGTTCGACATCGACGCGGTCAACGAAGCCGTGGCGCACGCCGCGGCCCGCGGCGAGTCCCTGTACATCCGGCCGATCGCGGCGACCGCCGCGGCGGCACCTCCGGTGCCGCCGGCCGTCTTATTCCAAAACCGCCGAAGGCGCCTCACCCGAACGGGTGAGGCGCCTTCGGCGTTTGCCGTGCCTGCACGATCCCGGCACGCGACCGGCGGCTCGTGAGCGAGCCGCGCGCTTGCCGGCGGCGGGCTCAGTGCCCGCGGGCCACCCAGGCGTCGTAGTCCTTCGCCTCGGCGCCGACCGTCGTCTCGTCGCCGTGCCCGGTCAGCACCCGGGTGTCGCCGGGCAGCGTGAGGATCCGGTCGCGCAGCGAGTCGAGGATCACCGGGAACGACGAGAACGACCGGCCGGTCGCACCCGGGCCGCCGCGGAACAGTGTGTCGCCGGAGAACAGCGTGCCGAGCTCCGGCGCGTACAGGCACACCGCGCCGGGCGCGTGCCCCGGCGTGTGGACCACGCGCAGCTCCGTGCCCGCGACCTTCACCACCTGGCCGTCGGCCAGGTCGTGGTCGGGGGCGCGGTCCGGGTAGACGGCGTCCCACAGCATGCGGTCCTGCGGGTGCAGGTGCACCGGCGCGCCGAAGCGCTCGGCGAGGGCCGCGGCCGCGTTGATGTGGTCGTTGTGCCCGTGCGTGCAGATGATCCCGGCGAGCCGGCGGTCGCCGACCGCCGCGGCGATGGCGTCCGCGTCGTGCGCGGCGTCCACCACCACGACCTCGTGCGCGTCGCCGACCAGCCAGACGTTGTTGTCGACGTCGAAGTCCTGGCCGTCGAGCGAGAAGACGCCGGAAGTGACGAGGTGCTCGATCGTCACAGGACGACCACCGAGCGGAGGACCTCACCGTGGTGCATCTTCGTGAACGCGGCCTCGACCTCGTCCAGCTTGATGGTCTCCGACACGAACTTGTCCAGCGGCAGGCGGCCGCGCAGGTACAGGTCGATGAGCATCGGGAAGTCGCGGGTGGGCAGGCAGTCGCCGTACCAGGACGACTTGAGCGAACCGCCGCGCCCGAAGACCTCGATCAGCGGCAGCTCGATCTTCAGGTCCGGGGTGGGCACCCCGACCAGGACCACAGTGCCGGCCAAGTCGCGGGCGTAGAAGGCCTGTTCGTAGGTCTCGGGGCGGCCGACCGCCTCCACGACCAGGTCCGCGCCGTTGCCCTCGGTCAGCGCCTTGATGGCCTCGACCGGGTCGGTGGAGCCCGCGTTGACGGTGTCGGTGGCGCCGAAGCCCTTGGCCCACTCCAGCTTGCGGTCGTCGATGTCGACCGCGATGACCTTGCGGGCGCCGGCCAGGTGCGCGGCGGCGATCGCGGCGTTGCCGACGCCGCCGCAGCCGATCACCGCGACCGAGTCGCCGCGCTGCACGTTGCCGGTGTTCGCGGCGGCACCGAAGCCGGCCATCACGCCGCAGCCGATCAGGCCGGCCGCCTCGGGGCGCGCCGCCGGGTCGATCTTGACGCACTGCCCGGCCGCGACCAGCGTCATCTCGGCGAACGCGCCGATGCCGAGCGCAGGGCTGAGCGGCGTGCCGTCCTCGAGCGTCATCGGCTGCACGGCGTTGCGCGAGTCGAAGCAGTACCAGGGCCGGCCGCGCAGGCACGAGCGGCACTCGCCGCACGGCGCCCGCCACGCCAGGACCACGTAGTCGCCGGGTGCGAGGCCGCTGACGCCCTCGCCGACCGACTCCACCACGCCTGCGGCCTCGTGGCCGAGCAGGAACGGGAACTCGTCGTTGATGCCGCCTTCCCGGTAGTGCAGATCGGTGTGGCACACACCGCACGCCTGCACCTTCACACGTGCCTCGCCCGGCCCCGGGTCCGGGACGACGATCGTCTCGACGCTCACCGGCGCGCCCTTGCCCCGGGCGACGACCCCGCGAACCAGTCGGCTCATCTGCCGCTCCCCTCCGTAACTGCGGACGTAACTCTGGATACGTTCCGCACTGTAACGGCGTTGCGCAGTGCGAGTCAGGGGGACGCACTACGCGAACGCGCCGGGTCTGGATCGGGGAGGGTGCGCGGCCCGCGCGGCGGAGGCTTTGCGGTGGTCAGGAGCGCAGCAGCGGCACTCCGGCGGCCTGGCCGGCGATGGCCTCGAACGCCTCGGGGCCGGTGGTGTAGCGGCCGATCTCGATGGTCTTGCGGGTGCCGTGGTAGTCGCTGGAGCCGGTGGTGACCAGGTCCAGCGCGCGGGCGAGTCCGCGCAGGTGGGTGCGCATGGCGTCGTCGTGGTCGGCGTGGTCGACCTCGACGCCGCCGAGGCCGGCCTCGGCCAGTTCCTCGATGGTGGCGTCGGAGACCGTGCGGCCGCGCTTGGTGGCGCCCGGGTGGGCGAAGACCGCGACGCCGCCGGCCGCGCGGATCATCCGGACCGCGTCCGCGGCGGAGATCTCGTACTTGCCGACGAAGGCCCGGCCGCCGTCCTTGAGCCATTCGGGGGTGAACGCGCCGGACACGTCCGGCACCACGCCGGCCTCGACCAGTGCGGTCGCCACGTGGGGGCGGCCGACCGCGCCGGCCCCGGCGATCTCCACGACGCGCTCCCAGGTGATCGGCGCGCCCAGCTCGATGCAGCGCTCGACCATCGCGCGCGCCCGGCGCACCCGGTCGGTACGCACCAGCTCGCGCGCCCGCGCGAACTCCGGCTCGTCCGGGTCGAAGAGGTAGCCCAGCATGTGCAGGCTGATGCCGTCGCCGTCGATGCAGCTGATCTCCGCGCCGCGGACCAGCGTCAGCCCGTCGGGCAGCGCCGCGGCCGCCTCGTCCCAGCCGCCCGTCGTGTCGTGGTCGGTGAGCGCGACGACGTCCAGCCCGGCGGCGTGGGCGGCGTGCACGAGCGCGGTGGGGCTGTCCGTGCCGTCGGACGCGGTGCTGTGGGTGTGCAGGTCGATGCGCACGCGGACCTCGCGAGGGTCGGGGCCGGTCGGGACGATCAACCCTAGTTCGCGCGGTGGGCGATGTGTCGGGGCGACCGGCAGGCGGACGCGCAGCCGGGGTCAGGTGAGCAGTTGCGGGGAGAGCGCGCCGCAGGGCAGCAGGTCCAACTCGGCGCCGGCGTCCCGCAGATCGGTGAGCACGACGTCGTCGTACACCAGGTGCCCGGCCTTGCCCGGCCACAGGATCGCCCACAGCCACAGGCCCATCGCCTCGCCGGCGTAGGCCGCCCGGTCGTCCGGCGTCCCGGGCACGCACCACAGCGCGGTCGGGCGGCCGGCGGCCATCACCTTGGCGGGGGCGAGGTTCTTGTCGACGAGGCCCTGCCCGGGGTCGGGCCCCGGCAGGCCCGCGAACCGGGCGCCCAGGCCGACGCCGAGCTCCTCGGCGACCAGGACCAGTTCACCGGGGCCGCCGAGCGGCGCGGGCCCGGTGCAGGCCACCGCGACGCCGCGCGGACCGGAGCGGTCGTCGCCGGCGTGCGCGACGCCGGTGAAGAGCCAGCCGACCGGGAGCGGCCACGGCAGCCAGACGGGCACGCGGGAGCGGCGGACCACGACATCGAGCGCCTCGACGCTCGGCGGGACCACCGGTTGCAGGGGCGGCACGGATCCGTGCAGCTCACATTGCCAGGTCTCGGCGAAGAGGCCTGGGGGACGGACCCGACCACCGCAGCGCGGGCAACTCGGCTCGCCCTTCATACGCACGACGGTCCCTTGCCGGAGGCGCTGCGTCAAGGACGATCACCCCATTGGGGGCCGCGTGTTCCGCGGCGGACACGCGGGGTGTACGGCGGCGCATCCGCCCGAACGGCGGATACGCTCGCGATATGCGGGCAACTCCCTGTGTCGGTGCGATCGTCCTGGACGGCGAGGGGCGCCTCCTCCTCATCCGCCGCGGTACGCCCCCGGGCAAGGGGCTGTGGTCGCTGCCGGGCGGCCGCGTCGAGGAGGGCGAGACCGACGCGCAGGCCCTGGCCCGCGAACTGGCCGAGGAGACCGGGCTGCAGGCCACCGTCGGCCCGCTGGTCGGCAGCGTCCTGCGGCCCGCGCCGGACGGCGGCGTGTACGAGATCCGCGACTACGCCTGCATCGTGCACGGCGGCACCTTGCGGGCGGGCGACGACGCCGAGGACGTGCGCTGGGCGTCCCCCGAGGAACTGCTGCTGCTCCCGCTCACCGGCGGGCTGCTGGACGCGCTGCGCGAGTGGAACGTCCCCGGTGTCCGCTGACCAGGGGGCCGGACATGGGGCCGGGCATGAGGCCGGACATGGCGCCGGGCATGAGGCCGGGCTCTTGGTCGTCGGCTCGGTCAACGCCGATCTGGTCGTCCGCGTGCCGCGCCACCCGCGGCCCGGCGAGACCGTGCTCGGCGGCGATCTCGCCGTGCACCCCGGCGGCAAGGGCGCGAACCAGGCGGTGGCGGCCGCGCGGCTCGGCGCGCAGGTGGCGTTCGCCGGACGCGTCGGCTCGGACGCGCACGGCAGCATGCTGGTCGACGGCCTGCGCCGGGACGGGGTCGACGTCTCGCTGGTGGGCACCGAGCCCGGCCCGTCCGGCGTCGCGCTGATCACCGTCGACGGGCGCGGTGAAAACGCCATCACCGTCTCCCCCGGCGCCAACGGGCGGCTCGGCCCCGATGCCGCCGAGGCCCTCGAACCGGCGCTGCGCGCCGCGGCCGTGGTGTCCCTGCAGTTGGAGATCCCGCACGAGACCGTCGCGGAGATCATGCGGCGCTGCGGCCGCGCGGGCACCCGCGTGGTCCTGAACCTCTCGCCGGGCCCGTGGGCCGCGCCGACCGACGTGTGGCGGCTGTGCGATCCGCTGGTCGTCAACGAGCACGAGGCGCTCGACGCGGCGGCCCGTCCCGGCGACGGCACCGCGGAGTCCGCGCTCGCGCCCGTCGACCGCGCCCGGCGCATCATGCGCGGCACGCACGCGGTCGACGCCCGCCCGCGGTCGCTGGTGCTGACGCTCGGCGCGGCCGGCGCGATCTGCATCGACGGGGACGGCGAGCCCGCGCACGTCCCGGCGCCCGCAGTCGAAGCGGTCGACACCACCGGCGCGGGCGACGCCTTCACCGGAGCCCTCGCCTGGCGCCTGGCCTGCGGCGACAGCCTTCTCGACGCGGTCCGCTACGCGGTACGCGCGGGCGCCGCGGCGGTCACCGCCGAGGGCGCGCAGCCGTCGTACCCGACACCGGACCGCCTCCCGCTGCTCTGAAGCGCCGAAGGTGCGTCACGGCGCGGGTGTCACCTGCGGTGGCGTGTACGGCGTCGGCGTGGGGTAGTCGTCGGGGCCGATGAGTACGTCCCCGGTGCGTTTGCCGTTCCGAATGTCCTCGATGACCTGCGCGGCCGAGTCGACCACCGGCGCTGCCGTGGGGGTCGGGCGGTCCTTGGGTGCTGTGGGCACCTGCGTCGACGACCGCGGCTTGGCCGATGTGGCGGGTTTGCCGGTGGTCGTCGGCTTGGCCGTGGCGGTCCCCGTCGCGGGACGCGTGCCGGTCGACGACGGCGCCGGCGTCTCGGACTCGGCTGCGGTGGGCGTGCCCGTGGCAGGCCCTGGTGTCGGGGTGGCCGTCCCGGTGCCGGGGGCCGTCGCCGGCGGCTTCGACGCGGCGCCGCCGGAGGAGCATCCGGCGAACACCGCGAACGCCACCGCGCCGGTCAGCGCGGCCGCGACGGCCAGCGGTCCGCGTATCGGTGTGCTGCTTGCGCGCTGCATGGCGTCCCCCGCGGCGTGGCTCTGTCGGTTCCCGGTACCGGCACCGGATGTGATCTTGGGCGGCCAGACTGGCGGATGGCCTGCGGCGGCACAAGGCCCGCAGGGCCCGGCCCCGCGGCCCGCCCGCAAGACCCGCCGACGAGGCCCGCCGCCGCGGGTGCGGTCGACGGGCCTCGGGGTGCGGACTGCCAGGGGCGGCGCGGGTGGGCCGCCCGCGGATCAGGCCTCGCGGAGCTCGGGGCGGCCGGGCTGCTCGCCGCCGCGCGCCTCGCCGTAGGAGGTCTTGGGGACCATGACCTTGCGGCGGAAGATGCAGACCAGCGTGCCGTCCTGCTTGTAGCCCTTGGTCTCGACGTAGACCACGCCGCGGTCGTCCTTGGACTTGGACTCCCACTTGTCCAGGACCTCGGTCTGGCCGTAGATCGTGTCGCCGTGGAAGGTCGGCGCCACGTGCCGCAGCGACTCGATCTCCAGGTTGGCGATCGCCTTGCCGGACACGTCCGGGACGGACATGCCGAGCAGCAGCGAGTAGATGTAGTTGCCCACCACGACGTTCTTGCCGAAGTCGGTCGTCTTCTCGGCGTAGTTGACGTCCATGTGGAGCGGGTGGTGGTTCATCGTGAGCAGGCAGAACAGGTGGTCGTCGTACTCGGTGACCGTCTTGCCGGGCCAGTGCTTGTAGATCGCACCGACCTCGAACTCCTCGTAGTAGCGGCCAAACTGCATGGTTATGCGGTCCTCTCTCGGGGAGCCCCGTGGGGTTCTGCGGCACATCATCCCCGACCCGGGTTACCAGCAGGTAGGCACCCCTCCGCGGCACGGCGCGCCGCCACGGCCCGTGGATGAATAGATGTATATTGCAAGTATGTATGCACGCATTCTGGTCGCGGTGGACGCGACGCCCGAGACCGCCGAAGTACTCGCCCGCACCGCCGGACTGGCCGGACCGCTCGGTGCGGCCGTCCGGGTCCTGCACGTCCAGACCGTCGACGTCGTGGACGCGGGCGGCACCGGCGCCGCCGGGATCGTCGAGGAAGAGACGGACGCCGAGGCCGCCAAGGTCGTGACCGACGCCGTCGCCGTGCTGCGCGAGGCCGGGGTGGCCGAGGTCGAGGGCTGGGCCGGCGAGACGCTGCGCGCCGACGTGCCCAACGCCGTCGTGGACCACGCCAAGGAGTACGGCGCCGACCTGCTGGTGCTCGGCGCGCGCCGCCACAAGGGCCTGGCGCGCCTGATGCTCGGCAGCGTCAGCGACGCGGTGGTGCACCGAGCGCCGTGCCCGGTGATGCTCGTCCCCTGAGGCCGGGGCCGAAGCCCGGAGCGGAGCCGGACCTGGGGCCGGAGCCGAAGCCGGGACAGGGATCGGGCCGGGGCTGAAGCGCAGTCAGGAGAGCGGGACCGCGCGGCGCTTGGGGTCGCGCAGGTCGGTGCCGTGCTTGAGCCACAGCTCCTGCAGCGCCTCCGCGCCGTGCACGCGCTTCCACGCGGTCTCCGCCGCGGTCATCGGCAGGAGCGGCAGGAAGCGGACCGGCTCGGCCGGCTCCGGGAGGGCGAGGTCGGCGACCAGGCCGCCCGGTTCGGCGACCAGGACCGCGGTGAACGCGCTGCCCTCCCACAGCGGCCCGCCCACGTCCAGCGACGCGCCCGGCGCCACCACGAGGCCCTCGACCTGCGGGGACGCAGCCAGCACGGCGAGCGGACGCAGCACCGAGTCCTGCGCGCCGCGGACCGACAGGACGAGTTCGGCGCGCGGGCCGCGGACCGGATCGGCGAGCGCGGCGGCCGGGTCGGTCATCGGCGCGCGGGACATGCCGAGCGTGGCGTAGCGCACCACGCCCGACTCGTCCGGACCGAAGCGCAGCAGTTCGATCGGGTCGACGCCCACGAAGGTGACGCCCGCGCGGCCGGACGGCTCGCCGAACGCCGCCGCCAGATGCGCCTCCACCGCCGGGACGGGGTCGGGCAGGTCGTGGTGCGGCGTCATGTCGAACATGCGCGCATCGTACGCGGTTCACCGCAACGCCCCCGTCCGGCAACTCGCTGCCTGCTACCCTGATTTGCCGGATCGCGCGGAATTCCCGTGCAGTCGGCGCTGTTGTGCCGCATGTCGGACGACATGTCGTGCGAGCAGATGAGCATGCGCAGGCGTACCCCCAGCGGGGACCGGCCCAGGGAGGTGGTTGTGGTGCATACCAGCTCTTGCAGTACCGGCGGTTCGCCCGATCTCCCTCGGTCCGCCACCGAGGTCCTCGCCGCCTTCTGAGCCGCCGCAGCCCGGCCCCTTGCCTGCCGTACCCGTGATGCCGCCCGGTATCGCGTGACGTCCGCCGACCCGTCGGCCGCGGCGTCCGGTGCGCACCGGACGCCTTCCCGTACTTTGCCCGGCCAGGCCGCAGGACCGGATTTGCCTGTCCCGTTGTCGCCGCCCGCACCGGGGCAAACGCCGTACCCGTCCGCGCATCCGTGCGCCCGGGACCGACGCCTGCCTTGACGCGCGCCCTCCTGTGAAGGAGCCCGCCATGTCGATGATCCGCGACCTGCGTGCCGCCGTACGCCCCGTCATGCCGCGCCGCGCCCCGGTGCGCACCGCCGCCCCCGATCCGGTGACGGGCAACTGCGTCGTGGACTGCGCGGTCTACCGGGACGGCCGCCGGCAGCACGGCTGCACCGCGCCCGACGCGGCGATCCAGGACGTGCACACGCGCGGCGACGGCTTCGTGTGGATCGGCCTGCACGAGCCCAGCGCCGACGAACTCGCGGGCATCGCGGAGCGCTTCGACCTGCACCCGCTGGCCGTCGAGGACGCCGTCAAAGCCCATCAGCGGCCCAAGCTGGAGCGGTACGACGACACGCTCTTCGCGGTCTTCAAGACCGTGCGGTACGTCGAGCACGAGCACCTGACCGCGACCAGCGAGGTCGTGGAGACCGGCGAGATCATGGTGTTCCTCGGCCGGGACTTCGTCATCACCGTCCGGCACGGCCTGCACGGCGGCCTCGGCGAGCTGCGGCACCGCCTGGAGGAGAACCCGGAGCTGCTGGCGGCCGGCCCGTCCTCGATCCTGCACGCGGTCGCGGACCGGGTGGTGGACACCTACCTGGACGTCACCCAGCTGCTGCAGGACGACATCGACGACGTCGAGAACGAGGTCTTCGGCGGCAAGGGCAACGGCGACGCGGGCCGCATCTACCAGCTCAAGCGCGAGCTCCTCGAACTCAAGCGGGCCGTGACGCCGCTCGCCCGGCCGCTGCAGATCCTCGCCGAACGGCCCATGCGGCAGGTGCATCCCGACATCCGCGAGTACTTCCGCGACGTCGAGGACCACCTGGCCCGGGTCAGCGAGCAGATCGCCGCATTCGACGAACTGCTCACCTCGATCCTGCAGGCCAACCTCGCCCAGGTAACGGTCGCGCAGAACGAGGACATGCGCCGCATCTCGGCCTGGGTGGCGATCTTCGCGGTGCCGACCATGGTGGCCGGCATCTACGGCATGAACTTCGAGCACATGCCCGAACTCCAGTGGAAGTACGGCTATCCGACCGTCCTGTCGGTGACGCTGTCGGTGTGCCTCATGATCCACCGGGGGTTCCGGCGCAACGGGTGGCTGTAGCGGGGCCGCCCGCGGCTACAGGCTGAGCCGGCCCACGATGTTGCGGGCCTGCTCGGCGAAGGCCGGCTCCACGAGCACGTCGTACCGGGCCGCGACGAGCTGGCTGGTGGACACGAAGTCGCGCTTGCCGCCCATGCTGCGGTAGCCGATCCAGCCGAACAGCGCACCGGCCAGCGCACCCCACACCACGCCCATCAGCACGATCCAGATCCAGCTGGTGGCGCGCTCCGCGAAGATGCCCAGGAACAAGCCGATCAGCGCACCGAACCACACGCCGCTGGCGGCCCCGGCCAGCGCCGCCTTCTTGGCGTCGAGGCGGCCCAGGACGTTCTCGACGAGGCGCAGGTCGGCGCCCACGATCGAGGTGTGCTCGACCGGGAACTCGTTGTCGGACAGGTAGTCGACGGCGCGCTGGGCCCCGGCGTAGTCGGTGTACGAGGCGATCGACTCTCCCCCGGCGGGCCGGCCTCCGGCAGCGGCGGGGATTTTCTCCTGTCCGAACATGGTGTCCTCTCGGTCGGCTCGGCGTTCCACCCGATTACCCGGCCTGCCGGGAAAGACACCAGGTCATTTGGTCTCGGACAGCACCTCGCGCACCGCCGCCACCACCGCGTCCGGGCGGTCCATCATCAGCAGGTGCGCCGCGTCCTCCAGGACGTCGCAGCGGCCGCGCGGGGCCAGCGCGGCCAGCGCGCGCTGCGCCCGCAGCCACTTCGCCCGCGCGGCGAGCGTCTCGCGGCCGCCCGCTCCCGCGAGGACGCGTACCGGGATGTCGGGCAGGTCCAGCCGGCGGCGCAGGTCGATCAGCTCGGCCGCCTCGTCCAGGTACGTGGTGTTCTCCACGAACGCCGCGGTCAGGAACCTCCCCGAGCCGTACGCCATCCGCATCCACCGCGGATCGGCCACGTCCCGCCCGCGCCGCGCCTGCGCCAGCACGGTCAGCCGCCGCAGCGCCGGACCCACCGGGCGGCTCAGGCCGGAGACCCGGAACGCCGCCCCGGCGGCCCGGCTCGCGGCCAGCCGCGCCTCGCGCGCGGGGCGCGGCCGCGGGGCCGACTCCACGCTGGGGTCCACCAGCACGAGGGCCGCGGTCAGATCCGGATACAGCCGCGCGAACGCCTCGGCGTGGAAGGCCGCGAACGAATGCGCGACCAGGACGTACGGGCCGGTGAGCGACAGCCGCGCGGCCAGCGCGGCGATCCGGTCCGCCTCGCCGCGCAGCGTGGGCGCGCGCGGATCCGGCGCGCTGAACCCGAGGCCGGGCCGGTCGAAGCGCACCACCCGGCAGTCCGCGGCCGCGGCCAGTTCCGGTGCGACGAGGTCCCAGTCGAACCAGGCGCCGCCCAGTCCGCTGGTGACGATCACCGACGGTCCGCCGCCCCGCCCGTCCCGGACGACGTGGAGGACGACTCCGCCGACGTCGACGAATTCGCCCGGCGGCCGCCCGACTCCGCGTGCCATGTTCCGCTCCCCGATCCTCCCGGGCGCCGCGCGTCCTGCGGGCCGGTGCGGCCATCATCCCCGGCCGCCCGCGCCGCCCGGTGCAGCGACGCGGCGGCGACCGCGAGCCATACGGCGATCATCGCCACACCGAGGCGCTGCGGGACGCCCTGGCCGCCGTGCGCGAGCACGTCCGGGACGGCGATGCGCATGCCGTGCAGGCTCAGCGCGGCGGTCGCGAGGGCGAGGACGAGGACCGTCCAGAAGAGCAGCATGCCGGCGCGGCGCGGCGGTACGGGCTGCACCGGCTGGGCGGCTCGCGCGGGCTCGGCGGGGTGGGTGGGGTGGGAGGGGTGGGAGGGGTGCGAGGGCTGCGCGTCGCGGTGCCGGGCGGCGAGCCAGAGCGCGCCGATCGCGGCGATCGCGGCGGCGTTCGCGATCACGCTGGTGACCAGGTGCACGTTGTGGCGCCAGGAGGCGAGGCCGCCTTCCTCCAAGGCCGCGCAGGCCGGCAGGGAGGGGGCGCAGTCGAGGGGGAACACCACGTCCAGGAGGGTGGCGATGCCGAAGACGGCGAGGGCTGCCCAGCCGAGATGCACCCAGCCGAGACGGGCCCAGCCGAGGTGGGCCGGGCGCCTGCCGGTCCGCGGGCCTGCGACCTGTGGCAGGACGAGCAGCGCGGCCGCGACGGCGCAGACCCCGGCGAGGATGTCGAGGCTGCCGAACACCCAGCGGTACGGCTGGTCGGCGGCGAACAGCTCGCTCGCGTAGCCGTCGACCGAGCTGAGCCGGGTCGGCAGGAGGATCTCCAGCACCCAGGAGCTGTAGGCGACCGCCGCGACCGCCAGCAGGATCGCAGCGAGGAGGAGACGCGTGCGGGGGTGCGGGCGGAGCAAGGTCATGACCCGTTCAGCGTCTCACGGCGGGGTCGGGTCATACGCCGCCGAAGTGCCTGATTTCCGGCAGCGAGTCACTCGTTCGGCCGACATCGCCAGCCCGACGGGTGCCCCAGGCTGAAGGGGTAGTGGCCGCGCTCGCGCGGAGGATCGCAACGAAATCGAGCGCCTGTACCGGGATGCGTCGATGCTGCGCGAAGGCCCTGGCCCTTAAAAGGTGCCAGGGCCTTCGCGGCGCGCCGCGGGACTCAGCGGAGCTTGTAGTTCTCCAGCAGCCGGCGACCGATGATCATCTTTTGGATCTCGGCCGTGCCCTCGCCGATCAGGAGCATCGGGGCTTCCCTGTACAAGCGTTCGATCTCATATTCCTTGGAGAAGCCGT
Source organism: Yinghuangia soli (assembly GCF_021502675.1). Taxonomy (GTDB): domain Bacteria; phylum Actinomycetota; class Actinomycetes; order Streptomycetales; family Streptomycetaceae; genus Yinghuangia; species Yinghuangia soli. The sequence continues at coordinate 90,593 of NZ_JAKFHA010000013.1, read as the reverse complement.
AGCCGCCGTGGATGCGGAAGGAGTCCTCGACGACCTCCTTGCAGTACTCCGAGGCCAGGTACTTCGCCATGCCGGCCTCGAGGTCGTTGCGCTCGCCGGCGTCCTTCTTGCGGGCCGCCATGACCATCATCTGGTGCGCGGCCTCGACCTTGGTGGCCATCTCGGCGAGCTTGAACTGGATCGCCTGGTGCTCGGCGAGCTGCTTGCCGAATGTCTCGCGCTGCTGCGCGTACTGCACGCCCAGTTCAAACGCGCGCTGCGCGACACCGCAGCCGCGCGAGGCGACGTTGACGCGGCCGACCTCGACGCCGTCCATCATCTGGTAGAAGCCCTTGCCCGGGACTCCGCCGAGGATGCGGTCGGCCGGCACGCGCACGCCGTCGAGCACCAGCTCGGTCGTGTCGACGCCCTTGTAGCCCATCTTCTCGATCTTGCCCGGCACGGTCAGCCCCGGACGGGTCTCGCCGAAGCCCGGCTCCTTCTCGATCAGGAAGGTGGTCATGTTCTTGTAGACCGAGTCGGCGCCCTCGTCGGTCTTGGTGAGCACCGCGACGAGGTTGGCGGAGCCGCCGTTGGTCAGCCACATCTTCTGGCCGTTGATGACGTAGAACTCGCCGTCCTTGACCGCCTTGGTGCGGATCGCCGACACATCGGACCCGCACTGCGGTTCGGACATCGAGAAGGCGCCGCGGATCTCGCCCTCGGCCATCTTCGGCAGGAAGTAGTCCTTCTGCTCCTGCGTGCCGTGCTGCTTGATCATGTACGCGACGATGAAGTGCGTGTTGATGATGCCGGACACGCTCATCCAGCCACGTGCGATCTCCTCGACCACGAGCGCGTAGGTCAGCAGCGACTCGCCGAGGCCCCCGTACTCCTCCGGGATCATGAGGCCGAACAGCCCCATCTTCTTCATGCCCTCGACGATCTCCGTCGGGTACTCGTCCCGGTGCTCGAGTTCGGTCGCGACGGGGATGATCTGCTTGTCCACGAAGGTGCGGACGGTGGAGAGGATCTCCCGCTGGACGTCGGTCAGCCCGTCGGTCTGCGCAAGGCGGCCCACCAGGCGCCTCCTTCTCGTGTACGCGCATGTCCGGGCCTGCTCGCAGGCGGGTCCCGGCCACGCGTCTTGGTCGTGAGGGTTACTCGGGAGTATGTACGACGGGCGGGGTCCCGAGAAGGGGGACCCCCGTAACACCGGTCACCCAAAGTCTGACGGATTGTCAGCCCAGGGCCGCGGTCTGCGGGGCTCCGGCCCCGCGTCGGCGGTGCGTCGGCGCTGCGTCAGCGGGCGGCCGTGACCAGGGCGCCTTCGCGCCACACCGTGCGGACCAGCGGGACGCCGGGCCGGTAGGCCAGGTGCACGTGGGAGGGCGCGTCCAGCTCGGCCAGGTCGGCGCGGGCGCCCGGGGTGATGCGTCCCACATCGGTGCGGCGCAGGGCGGCCGCGCCGCCGGCGGTCGCCGACCACAGGGCCTCGTCGGGCGTCATGCGCATGTCGCGGACCGCGACCGCGATGCAGAACGGCATCGAGGTGGTGAAGCTCGACCCCGGGTTGCAGTCGGTGGACAGCGCGACCGTCGCGCCCGCGTCGAGCAGGCGGCGGGCGTCCGGGTAGACGGCGCGGGTGGAGAACTCGGCGCCGGGGAGCAGGGTGGCGACCGTCTGCCCGTGGGCGAGCGCGTCGACGTCGGCGTCCGTCAGGTGCGTGCAGTGGTCGGCGGACGCGGCGCCGAGCTCGACGGCCAGCTGCACGCCGGGGCCGTGGCCGAGCTGGTTCGCGTGCACGCGCGGGGTCAGGCCGCGGGCCATGCCGGCGGAGAGGATCGCGCGGGCCTGGTCGCCGTCGAACGCGCCGCGCTCGCAGAAGACGTCCACCCAGCGGGCGTGCGGGGCGCAGGCGTCGAGCATGGGGCCGGTGACGAGGTCGACGTAGGCGGCGGGGTCGTCGGCGTACTCGGGGGCGACGACGTGGGCGCCGAGGTAGGTGACCTCGTCGGTGACCCGGTGTGCGAGCTTGAGCGCACGGGCTTCGTCGTCGACGGTCAGGCCGTAGCCGGACTTGCACTCGATGAGGGTGGTGCCCTGGCGGGCGGCCTCGTCAACCAGGCGTTCGAGGTTGGCGGCGAGGGCGTCGTCGGACGCGGCGCGGGTGGCCGCGACGGTGGTGCGGATGCCGCCGGCCGCGTACGCCTGGCCGCCCATGCGGGCGGCGAACTCGGCGGTGCGGTCGCCCGCGAAGACGAGGTGCGCGTGCGAGTCGACGAAGCCGGGGATGACGGCGCGGCCCTCGGCGTCGTGGCGCGCGTCGGCGTCGGGGGCCGCGGCGGCGGGGCCGACCCAGGAGACGCGGCCGCCGTCGACGACCACGGCGGCGTCGCGGAGGAGGCCGAGGGGGCCTTCGCCGAGCGCGGGGTCGTTGGTGACGAGGGAACCGATGTTGTCGAGGAGAAGCGACGGCACGGGCGGGCTCCGGAGGCTGCGGCGGGGCGGGTTGTGGGAAGTGGAAAACGAGGTCTGGCGCAGGCAAAGCGGGTGGGCCCCCTGCGAGCCACAACGAATGGCGGGAGGGGGGCGTTCCGCGGGTTCCGGGTCCGGGCGGGGCTCGGAAGTCGGGCTCGGAAGTCGGGCTCGGAAGCAGGCTCGGAAGCAGGCTCGGAAGTCCGGCTCGCGGAAGTCCGGCTTGGCAGTCCGGCTTGGAAGTCAGGCTCGGAAGTCCGGCTCGGAAGTCCGGCTCGGCAGCCGCGCGCCCGCAGTCTTGGGGTGGGTGACTGCGGGCGCACTCGGCTGCTACTCGACGAGGGCGCCGATCGACGCCGCCAATTCGCCTGCCACGTTCTCGACCAGCGTGTGCTGCCCGTCCTCGACGATCGTGCGGCCCGCGACCATCACGTGCGTGATGTCGCTCGCGGTCGCGGCGAAGACCGCCGATTCCGAGGCCAGGCGGGGCACGGTGCCGGCGAGGCGTACCGAGTCCAGGCCGACCGTGACGAGGTCGGCCGCCATGCCGGCCTCGATGCGGCCGATGCCCTCCCAGCCCAGCGCGGCCTGGCCCAGCACGGTGCCGTGCACGAGGAGGCGGGCGGTGGTGAAGTGGCCGCGGCTGCCGGTGCGCAGGCGTTCGTCGAGCTCGACCGCGCGGGCCTCCTCGAACATGTCGATGACCGCCTGGCTGTCGGTGCCCAGCGACAGCGGCACCCCGGCGCGCGACAGCTCCCCGGCCGGGCCGATGCCGTCCGCGAGGTCCCGCTCGGTGGTCGGGCACAGGCACACGCCCGCGCCGGTCGAGCCCAGGCGGGCGATGTCGTGGTCGGTCAGGTGCGTGGCGTGCACCGCGATGAACCGCGGGTCCAGCGCGTCCGCCGCGTCGAAGACCTCGACCGGCGTCTTGCCGTACGCCTCCAGGCTCGCGTGGTTCTCCGCGGGCTGCTCGGAGACGTGCGCGTGCAGCGGGGCGCCGCGCTCCGCGGCCCAGGCCGCGACCACCGGGATCTGGTCGGCCGGCACGGCGCGCACCGAGTGCACCGCCGCACCGATGCGGGCGTGCTCGGCGGGCTTGAGCTCGCTTGCGCGCGCCGCCCAGCCGTCCGCGTCGCGGTCGTCGAAGCGCAGTTGCGTGCCGGCCGGCTTCTGGCCGACGCCGCCGGTCAGGTAGCAGGTGTCCAGCAGCGTGATGCGGATGCCTGCCTGCCGGGCCGCCTCGATCAGCGCGTTGCCCATGGCGTTGGGGTCGTCGTACGGGGTGCCGCCGGGACCGTGGTGCAGGTAGTGGAACTCGCCGACCGAGGTGATGCCGGCCAACGCCATCTCGGCGTACACCGCCCGCGCGAGCGCGAGGTAGGTGTCCGGGTCGAGCTTGGCCGCGGCGGAGTACATCATCTCGCGCCACGTCCAGAACGTCCCCGAGCCGGCCTGGGTGCGGCCGCGCAGCACGCGGTGGAAGGCGTGCGAGTGCGCGTTCGCGAAGCCGGGGAGGGTCAGCCCGCGCCGCACGGCCGCGCCGGGCGGCGGGGCGGGGGTGTCCGGGCGTACGCCGGTGATGACGCCGTCGGTGATCTCGATGACGGTGTCGCGTTCGACCCCGGTGCGGGTGTGCACGATCTCGCACCACAGGAGCTGGGTGGTCACGTGGTCGCTTCCTTGCGGTCGTTGTCGTGGCCGGTGCCGCCGCGGCCCGCGCTGTCGTCGACGAGCAGGTCGGCGAGCACGTCCGCAAGGGCTTCCACACCGGCCAGGCAGTCGGGCATTTCGGCCGATTCGGCCGGGGAGTGCGATACCCCGGTCGGGTTGCGGACGAACACCATCGCGGTGGGCAGCGTCGCGGACAGGATGCCCGCGTCGTGCCCGGCGCCGGTGGGCAGCACGGGGGCGCCGCCGAGGTTCTTCGCGATGCGGTCCCGCAGGCCGCCGGCGAACTCCACGATCGGCGTGTACGACTCGCGCACGACGTCGACCTCGGTGCCGTCGATCTCGGCCCGGTCCGCGGCCGCCTTGGCGATCGCTGCGACGACCTCGTCGAGGACGACCTCCTCGGGCGCCCGCGAGTCGAGCCAGCCGCGCACCAGCGAGGCGATCGCGTTGGTGCCGTTGGGCTCCACCGCGACCTTCCCGAAGGTCGCCACCGCACCCGCGAGGCGGGCCTTCTTGCGGGCCGCCAGCACGGTGGTCGCGTACGTGAGCATCGGGTCGCGGCGGTCCTCCAGGCGGGTGGTGCCCGCATGGTTGGCCTCGCCGCGGAAGTCGAACCGCCAGCGGCCGTGCGGCCAGATGGCCGATGCCACGCCGACCGCGGCGTCCACGTCCACGAGCTTGCGGCCCTGCTCGACGTGCAGTTCGACGAAGCAGCCGATGCGGTCCAGCAGTTCCGGGTCGGCGCCGATGCGCTCGGGGTCGTAGCCGGCCGCCGCCATGGCGTCCGGCAGGCAGACGCCGTCGCCGTCCTTCAGCGCGCGGGCCTGCTCGGGGGTGAGCACGCCCGCGGCCAGCCGGGACCCGACGCATGCGACGCCGAAGCGGGCGCCTTCCTCGTCGCCGAAGTTCACGATCGCCAGCGGGCGGCGGAACTCCGCTCCGCGCTCGATCAGCAGGTCGAACGCGGCGAACGAGGAGATGACGCCGAGCGGGCCGTCGAACGCGCCGCCGTCCGGCACCGAGTCGAGGTGCGAGCCGGTGACGACCGGTGGGCGGGCGCGGGCCGGGGACACCCGGGGGCGGGGCGCGGCGGCCGCCGCGCCCGGACCGGCGTACCAGGCCCACTGGTTGCCGTTGCGGTCGGCCTCGTACACGAGGCCGCGGCGCTCGGCCTGCTCGCGGAACCACGCGCGGCACTCCAGGTCCGCGGCGTTCCACGCGAAGCGGCGGTAGCCGCCGGTGCGGGCGTCGCGCCCGACCGGCAGCAGGTCCGCCCACATGGGCTCGAAGGTCACGACGCGTCGTCGCCTTCCCGCATGGGGATGCGCACGCCGCGCTCGCCGGCGACGTCCGCGGCCAGGTCGTAGCCGGAGTCGACGTGCCGGATGACGCCCATGCCGGGGTCGTTGGTCAGCACCCGGCGGACCTTCTCGCCGGCCAGCTTGGTGCCGTCCGCGACAGTCACCTGGCCGGCGTGGATCGAGCGGCCGATGCCGACGCCGCCGCCGTGGTGGATCGAGACCCACGAGGCGCCGGACGCGACATTGACCATGGCGTTGAGCAGCGGCCAGTCCGCGATCGCGTCCGAGCCGTCCAGCATGGCCTCGGTCTCGCGGTACGGCGAGGCCACCGAGCCGCAGTCGAGGTGGTCGCGGCCGATGACGATCGGCGCGGACACGTCGCCGCGGGCGACCATGTCGTTGAAGCGCTCGCCGGCCTTGTCGCGCTCGCCGTAGCCCAGCCAGCAGATGCGCGCGGGCAGGCCCTGGAAGTGCACCTTCTCCTGCGCCATCTTGATCCAGCGGGACAGCGACTCGTTCTCCGGGAACAGATCGAGCACGGCCTTGTCGGTAGCCGCGATGTCCTTCGGGTCGCCGGAGAGCGCAGCCCAGCGGAAGGGGCCCTTGCCCTCGCAGAACAGCGGGCGGATGTACGCCGGCACGAAGCCGGGGAAGTCGAACGCGCGCTCGTAGCCGGCCAGCTTGGCCTCGCCGCGGATCGAGTTGCCGTAGTCGAAGACCTCGGCGCCCTTGTCCTGGAAGCCGACCATGGCCTCGACGTGCTTGGCCATCGCCTCGCGGGCCGCCTTGGTGAACTCGGCGGGCTTGCTGCGGGCGTACTCGGCCATGTCGTCGAAGTCGACGCCGATCGGCAGGTATGCCAGCGGGTCGTGCGCGCTGGTCTGGTCGGTCACGATGTCGATCGGGGCGTCCATCGCGAGCAGCTGCGGGACGATCTCGGCGGCGTTGCCGAGCAGGCCGATGGACAGCGGGCGGCGCGCGTCGCGGGCCTCGACGGCCAGTCGCAGCGCCTCGTCGACGGTGTCGCAGCGCACGTCGCAGTAGCGGTGCTCGATGCGGCGGTCGATGCGGGTCGGGTCGCAGTCGATGCAGATCGCGACGCCGCCGTTCATGGTGACCGCGAGGGGCTGGGCGCCGCCCATGCCGCCGAGGCCGGCGGTGAGCGTGATGGTGCCTTCGAGGGTGCCGCCGAAGCGCTTGGCGGCGACCGCGGCGAAGGTCTCGTAGGTGCCCTGCAGGATGCCCTGCGTGCCGATGTAGATCCACGAACCGGCGGTCATCTGGCCGTACATGGTCAGGCCCTGGGCCTCCAGGCGGCGGAACTCCTCCCAGTTGGCCCAGTCGCCGACCAGGTTGGAGTTCGCGAGCAGGACGCGCGGCGCCCACTCGTGGGTCTGCATGACGCCGACCGGGCGGCCGGACTGCACGAGGAGGGTCTCGTCGTTCTTGAGGTCCTGCAGGGTGCGCACGATGGCGTCGTACGAGCGCCAGTCGCGGGCCGCCTTGCCGGTGCCGCCGTAGACGACGAGCTTGTCGGGGTGCTCGGCGACCTCGGGGTCGAGGTTGTTCATGAGCATCCGCAGGGCGCCCTCCTGGGCCCAGCCGCGGGTGTTCAGCGTGGTGCCGCGCGGGGCGCGCACCGGTCGGGCGCCGTGGGTGGGGTCCGTCATCGCTCGTCCCAATCTCGCCCCCTCCCGCCCGCGCCGGAGGGTCGGCGGGGTCCGCGGGGCGGCTGCTGTGTATCTGTCCCGGACCATGCGCGACGCCCGGCACGGACATCTTGCATGGAAATCTTCAGAACCTTCGAGAGTGAATGTATCTCGTCTTCCGGGTGCCGAACAGAGGGGATCCGGACGGCAGAGCTACCCTTTTGGGAGATTTCTTCCACTATGTAAGCGATACGTAAGAGAGTCGGGCCGGAACGCGATGCAACTCGAGCAGCTGATCTGGGGCGTCACGGCCCTCGGCGCCCTCGCCGCGGGCGCCGCCTTCGCCCTGCTGGCCTTCGCCCGCACCCGGGTGCGGGAGACCGGTGTGGTGGTCGCGGTGCTGCTGGCCGGGCTGATGTTCTGCGCGGGCGGGTTCCTGCTGAGCACGCCGCGGTACGCCTACACCGCGCTGATCGCGGGCGGCGCGGCGGCGGTGGGCGTCATGGTGGGCCTGGTGTGGGGGCGTACCGGCGCCAAGGACCGCACCTGGCAGGCCGAGCACGGCCGCGCCCCCAAGAACGCCCCCGGCAACGCTCCCGAGAACGCTCCGAAGAACGCCCGGAACGGCGCCGGAAACAGCGCCGGGCGGCCCCGGCAGTAGGTCGCCGAGGCCGCCCGGGGGCGGCAAAATCGCCGGTCAGGCCTCGAACAGGCCGCGTTCCGCCGCCTGCCGGTCGAACTCCTCGAGGCGGGCCTGCGCCCGCCCGGGGGTGATGTCGCACATCGCCTGCAGCAGCACCTGGCCGAGCAGCATCGGCGCCCCGCACGCGTCGAACACCAGTTGGCCGCTCACCCCCGCGACCAGGACCGCGTCGGACAGCGCCGCGGCCGGTGCGAACGGCCCGTCCGCGATCGTCACGATGCGCAGCCCCAGGTCCTTCGCGGTGCGCAGCGCATCGGTCAGCTCGCGCGGATAGCGCGGCAGCGCGAAGCACAGCACCCCGGTCGCACCCGCGGCGCGCGCCTGGTCGAGCCGGTCGCCGAGCAGCGAACCGCCCTCGTCGAGCACCCGCACGTCCGGCAGCACCTTGGCGGCGAAGTAGCCGAAGCTGCGCGCCGGCGCCATGCCGGTGCGCAGCCCCAGCACCACCAGCGGCCGTGAATCGGCGAGCAGTTCGGCGGCCCGGGCGACCGGCCCGGGATCGGCGAGCTGCTCCGCGAGCCGGGTCAGGTTGGCGATCTCGGCGTGCACCGCGCCGACGTACTCGTTGCGGTGCACCTCCGCCTCGGTCTCGGTGCGCACCGGCAGGCCGAGCGTGCGCAGCCGGGCGCGCAGCGCCGGATAGCCGTCGAAGCCGAGCGCGACGGCGAAACGCGTCACCGACGGCTGGCTGACCCCGGCGAGCTGCGCCACCTCGACGCTGGACAGGTACGGGGCCTCCCCCGCATGCCGCACCAGGCAGTGCGCGATGCGCCGCTGGGTGGGCGTGAGGCGGTGCTCCTCGAACAGGGCGAGCAGACGCGAGGACGGGCTCTCCTGGCCTTCCCGGACGAGCGCGGCCGCGGTACCGGCAGCACCGCCGGTACCGGCTGCGCCGTCGGCGTCGGCGGTGCCGGCGGCCCCGGCCGCGCCGGGTTCCTCGGGTGCCGGGAACTCCCCGGCACCTTCCGCCGCTTCGCGGCCCGGGTCCGCCGGCGTGCCCGCCGACCGGCCGGTCGGCGTGTCCGCCGGTGCGTCCGCCGTCATGTCCATGGCTCCCCCTCTCCCGTCTGCGTGGTCCGCGTTCCGTACCGGACGGGTCAGGCCAGCGGTCCGGTGACCGCGGCGGCCGCGCGGACCAGCGCGCCCGAGCGTACAAACTCCTCGGCGGCGGCGAGTTCCGGGGACAGGAACCGGTCCGCGTCCGGGCCCGGGACGCCCGCGCCGCGCAGCGCGGCGATGACCGCGGCCGTGGCGGGCGCCGGGGCCAGGTCGCCGGACTGCGTGCGCATGTCGGTGGCGCGGGCCGCGGCGACCAGCTCGACCGCGAGGATGCGGGTGAGGTTGTCGACCGCGGTGCGCAGCTTGCGGGCCGCGCTCCAGCCCATCGAGACGTGGTCCTCCTGCATCGCGGACGACGGGATCGAGTCGACCGACGCCGGGACCGCGAGCCGCTTGCACTCCGAGACCAGCGCGGCCTGGGTGTACTGGGCGATCATCAGGCCGGAGTCGACGCCCGGGTCGTCGGCGAGGAACGCGGGCAGGCCGTGCGAGCGCGCCGGGTCGAGCAGCCGGTCGGTGCGGCGCTCGGAGACGGAGCCGAGGTCGGCCACCGCGACGGCGAGGAAGTCGAGGACGTACGCGACCGGCGCGCCGTGGAAGTTGCCGTTCGACTCGATGCGGCCGTCGTCCAGGATCACCGGGTTGTCGACCGCGGCGGCCAGTTCGCGGTCGGCGACCAGTGCGGCGTGCGCGAGGGTGTCGCGGCCGGCGCCGGCGACCTGCGGAGCGCAGCGCACCGAGTACGCGTCCTGCACGCGCGGCTTCTGGTCCTGGTGGTGCCCGGTCATGCCCGAACCGGCCAGCATGCGGAGCATGTTGCCGGCACTCGCGGCCTGGCCGGGGTGCGGGCGGATGGCGTGCAGCGCCGGGTCGAGGACGCGGTCGGTGCCGAGCAGCGCCTCCAGCGTCATCGCGGCGGTGATGTCGGCCGCGGTGAACAGCGCGGCCAGGTCGGCCAGCGCCATGAGCAGCATGCCGAGCATGCCGTCGGTGCCGTTGATGAGGGCCAGGCCCTCCTTCTCGCGCAGCTCGACCGGCGCGAGTCCGTGCTCGGCGAGCAGTTCGGCGGCCGGGCGGACCACGCCGTCCGGGCCGTGCGCCTCGCCCTCGCCGGTGAGCACCAGCGCGCAGTGCGACAGCGGCGCCAGGTCGCCCGAGCAGCCCAGCGAGCCGTACTCGTGGACGACCGGCGTGATGCCCGCGTTGAGCAGCGCGGCCATCGCCTGGGCGACCTCGGGGCGTACGCCGGTGCGGCCGGACGCGAGCGTCTTCAGGCGCAGCAGCATCAGCGCGCGGACCACCTCGGGCTCGACGTGCGGGCCCATGCCGGCCGCGTGCGAGCGGACCAGCGAGTGCTGCAGCCGGGTGCGCAGCTCGGCGCTGATGTGCCGGGTGGCCAGCGCGCCGAAGCCGGTCGAGACGCCGTAGACCGGGCGCGGCGAGGCGGCCAGGTCGTCGACGACGGCCCGGCTCGCGGCCATCGCCTTGAGCGCGCGCGGGGACAGGTCGACGCGGGCGGCGCCGCGGGCGACCGCGATGACGTCGGCGGGGGTCAGCCCGGCCTCGGCGACGGTGACGGCAGGGACGGAGCCGTTGTGCAGATCCTTATTCACGAGCTCATTATGTGCATAGATGACGACAGCACCAGAGGTGATGCGGAATCCGTCCCGCGGCCCGCCTCGCCCGCGGCTCGGGCGGCACGTAGGGTTCCTGCCTGGACCGCAGGCCGGACGGACGACCGCGGCGCCGCCGGACGGACGACCATCGACCGCCGGACGAAGGCAAGACGAATGCAAGGGGGCCGCTCGTGGGCCGGGTGACCAGCCGCCACAAGATCCTGCGCCTGGACGGCGCCGCGACCTCCCGGCGCACCGACACGCTTGCCGCCGAGGAACCGCTGGAGATCCGGGTCGGCGGCCGGACCCTCACCGTCACGATGCGCACCCCCGGCGACGACTTCGACCTGGTCGCCGGATTCCTCGTCGCGGAAGGCATCGTCGCCGAGACCCGCGACCTCGCCGGCCTGCGCTACTGCGCGGGCACCGACGAGGAAGGCCGCAACACCTACAACGTCGTCGAGGCCGTGCTCGCCGCCCACGTGCCGCCCCTGGACCCCGGGCTGCAGCGTGGTGTGTGGACGTCCAGCGCCTGCGGCATCTGCGGCACGACCGGCATCGAGGGCCTGCGCCGCATGTCCCGGCACGACGTCGCCGCCGACCCCCTGCGGATCACCCCGGCCGCGCTGTACCGGCTGCCCGGCGAACTGCGCGCCGCCCAGAAGGTCTTCGACGCCACCGGCGGCCTGCACGCCGCGGGCCTGTTCACCCCGGACGGCCGCCTCGTCTGCGTCCGCGAGGACGTCGGCCGGCACAACGCGGTCGACAAGGTCGTCGGCTGGGCCCTGCGCGAAGGCCGCCTCCCGCTGCACGGCCACGTCCTCGCGGTCAGCGCCCGCGCCTCGTTCGAACTCACCCAGAAGACCGCCATGGCCGGCATCCCGGTACTCGCCGCGGTCTCCGCCCCGTCGTCCCTCGCCGTCGAACTCGCCGAGGACGCCGGCATCACCCTCGTCGGCTTCCTCCGCGGCGAAGGCGCCAACGTCTACGCCCACCCGGAACGCATCGACGTGTAAGCCGTCCCCGCTGCCCGGGTACGAGCCCTCCCCGCCGCCCGGGTCACTCCGGGAGCGAGGCGCCGCCGGTCAGGGCGACCGCGACGAGGGCGCGGAGGACCGGGCCGAGCCCCTGCACGGGCAGGCTCAGGTCGTCCGTGAACACCTCGACCAGCCAGCCGCCGGCGGCGTTGGTGCCGCCCGCGACGACCATCGCCTTGTAGCCGCCGATCAGCAGCAGGTCCTCTTCCGCCGGGTCGTTGCCCACGTCGCCCACCTGCTGGACGAAGCCGCCGCCCTGGACCGCCTCGGCGGACGCCGGGTAGGCGGCCAGGTCGTACTCGGTGGTCAGCGCCTCGTAGCGGGCCCGGGCGGCGCTCGGCGTCCCCGTCATGCGGTGGATCGAGTAGCGCACCGAGCGCAGCGCGCGGCCCTGCGGCGGGACGTACGAGATCCACCACGAGACCCCGTCGAGCATGCGGGCGAAGGTGTCGGCGACGATCTCCAGGCGGCCCAGGGTGTCCGCGCGGTGCACCCGGCCCGGCTCGCGTTCGTCGAGCGCGCCGAGGACCGCGGCCAGCAGCCGGCCGGGGTCGGCGTTGTGCAGCGCGCCGCGGAACCGGCGGCGGTCGCGCGGCGGCAGCCCCGCGGCCGGCTCGGCCGCGACCGGGGCGTCGTCCCCGGCCAGCGAGACGGTCAGGTCCGGCGGCTGCCCGCGGCCCGCGACCACCGGGTGGATGGCCCGGCTGCCCTTGGCCCGGTACTGCGCGGCGTCGGCCAGCCGGAACAGCCGGTCCGCGCTGGTCACCGGCCCGACCGGGTCGCCGGTCGAGGCGACGCCGCACGCCACGCCCTCGCCGTCGTGCATGCGCAAGGCCCGGCGGCACAGGTCCTCGGCCACCGCGACGACCTCGTCCGGGCTGAATCCCTCGGCCAGCACGCAGAATTCGTCGCCGCCCAGACGGGCCGCCATCGAACCGGGCAGCATCGCGCTGCACGCCGACAACTGGTCCGCGAAGCGCTCCAGGAGCCGGTCCCCGACGTCGTGGCCGCGTTCGTCGTTGAGCCGCTTGAGGCCGTTGACGTCGCACACGATGAGGCTGACGACGGTGCCCTCGCGGTAGTGCCGGTTCATCGCCGCATCCAGCCGCGCATCGATCGCACGCCGGTTGGCCAGCCCGGTCAGCGGGTCGGTGAACGCCAGCTTCTCGATGCGCTGGTAGTGCTCGGCCTGGGCCAGCCCGGCCGAGATCTGCGCGGCCAGCACCGCGGCGAACTCCGCGTCCACCGCATCGAACCGCGGCTGGTCGGCATGCCGGGCGAGATACAGCTCACCCCACACCCGGCCCTCGACCATGATCGGCGCGACCATGCAGCCGTGCCGCCCGCGGCGCCGCAGCGCGACGACGCGCTCGTGCTCGGAGTCGTGCTCGTCGACCGAATTCGACCACGCGTTCGGCCAAGCGGTGTGATCGATGATCTCCGGGAAGTCGGTGACCGCGTACGTCTCGGCGTTCGGCAGCGCCTCCTCCCCTTCGGCCAGGTCGCCGTCGTTCACCAGCACCCGCAGGTGCCCCGAGTCGCGCTCCCACACCGAGATCGAGGCGAGCGCGGCATCCATCGCGAGCCGGGCCTGCCGGGCCGAGGTGCGCACCACGTCCATAAGGGTGTGCGCGGTCGCCAGCGCCCGGGCCAGCTCCATCACGGCATGCAGCCGCCGGGCGGCGTCGGACGCCGCCGGAGCGGCCGGCGGCGGGAGCGGCACGGGCGCAGGGGGTACGGAGACACCGGTCGCGGCACCCGGGTCACCGGAGTCGGGCCGGTCGCGGCCGTGGCCTTGGCGGTCAGCGCGCGCTACGACTTTCCTCACCTCGCCCTCCGTACGGGTGCCGACGCGAGCGCCGGGATGCCTGGAAAACGGCCGGCGGACCGCCGCAGCACGGGCTTCCCGGTCACGTGTCGGCCGTCGTTCGGCCACGCCCGACACCACTCAGAGTATGTCGCTATTTGCGGTATTCGCAGCAGAAAAAGGTCGCATCCGGTCGACGAAGCGTCACAGATGCGTCGCTAGCTGTTGGTCATCCCCCTGGGAGCTCCCCGCGGGCGCGGCACTCGGCCCGGACCCCACGGGACCCTCCGTCCACGCCCTTCGCACCTTACTCCTCCGTCCCGACTTGGCAACGCCGTGTGCCCGTACCGTCGCAGACCGCCCCGACATCGCGGGGAGATCCCGAAACGCCGGAATGCGCCGCCCGGGGGTGGGGGCGGAGACGGGGCCTGGGAACGCTTGGGGCAGGCCCGGTCAGGGCAGCGGTCGGGCCAGTGGCCGGTCGAGTGCGGCCCGGGTCGGGCTCGGCCTCTCCCGGGCGCCGGGCGGACGGAGTACGGTCACGCGTGCACGGTCCGCGGCGGCCCGGCCGGACCGGCGCACCCGGCACCGGACAGCGCGGGCCGGGAGGAACTGTGCCCACGCTCTCCGTCACCACCGTGATCGACCGGCCCGCACCGCACGTTTGGGCGGTGCTCCGCGACTTCCGCGACCCGTCCGCGTGGTACCCGATGGCCTTGGCCGCCGACGGGACCGGGAGCCCGCCGGACCCGGCCCAGGCCGGCATCCGCCGGGTCGTGGCCCCCGGCGGCGCCCTGCTGCGCGAGCGGCTCGTCGAGCACGACGACACCGGCTGCCGCTACACCTACGAAGTGCTCGATCTGGAGCGGCAGCCGTGCGGGCTGCAGCTGACCGGGCCGTGCCTGGCCACCGTGCGCGTCGAGTCGATCATCGGCGGCACCATGGCCCGGGTGGTGTGGTCGGTGCGCTACGACTACGCCGAAGACGGCGCGGACGCAGCGCGCGACCAAGTACGCCGCCTGGAACGCGACATGTTCCGCCCCGCCCTGCGCGAACTGCGCCGCAGACTGAGCCACTAGCTGCGAGACTCCGGACAGGGCCGAACGCAGCCAGGGGAGCGGGTGCGTCGGTGCGGTCACGCGACCCTGGGGAGGAAGCATGCCGGAAACGACGTCGGATCCATGCCCGGAGCCCGAACCCGAGCCGGAGCCGGCCCCGGACGCGGACCCGGGGTCTGAACCGTGCCCGCCGACCGGCCCGGGGCCTGCTCCCGGCCCGGATCCTGTGCCGACGCCGACGCCGCGTCCCGTCCCCCCTCCGGTCGACGAGTCGTACCTGCGCAGGGCTGCCGAGGAGGCGACCCGCCGCTGGGTCGAGGACACCGAACGGGCGCTGCCCGCCAGGTGGGACGGCCCGCAGGTGCTGCTGCAGGCGTTCGGGAACATCGCCACCGACGACCGCCGCGTCTGGTGGCGGGAGCAGGTGCGCGCGTACGCCCGCGAGCACACCCACCGGTTCCGCGAGGCGGGACGGGCAGCCCTGCACGCCCTGGCGGACCAGACGTACGCCCGGTTGCGCGACGCGACCCCGCGGCCCACCGAACGGGAACTGTCCCGGCGCACCCCGGAGATCCTCCGCATGCTCGCGGACACCGTCGGGTCCACCGCGATCGGCCGCGAACTGACCGCACTCGCCTTGGAGATCGACGCCGCGGCCGTCGAGCGTGCCGTACGGTCGTCGGTCCTCGACGACCTGCGGACCGCCCGGCTCGCCGAACTCGGCCACATCACGCCCGCCTTGTCCGCGCCGCTCGCCCGCATCGACGAGATCGAGGCGGAGGTGCGCAGTTCGCTGTCCCTGCGGAACACCCTGCTCCCGCTGCTGGCCGCGGACTTCGCGGCCCGGGACGCGGCGCGTCGCACGATGAACGGCGGGCACCGGGCCGCGGACGAGTCCGACCGGGCACTGCGCGCCTCGATGGGCGCGGGCCTGGAGGAGCAGCACCAGGCGATGGCGGCGCCGCTCGCCGCGGCGCGGTCGTCCGCGGTCGCGACGGTCGCCGACATGCCCCGGCTGACCGCGGCGATCGAAGGCAATATCCGCGCGTTCAAGGACCGCTTCGTCAAGTGGGACCTCGTCGGGCACCCGATCTTCGAACAGGCCGTGCACACGTACGGAGCTCCGGCCGTACGGGCGCTGCTCACCCTGTCCCTGGACACGACGGTGAGCCTGTTCCGCCTCATGTCGCGCAACGTGGGTATATGGCCGGCGTTCCTCGCATGCTGGCCGGCCGGCACATCGGAAGCCGAACTGGCCTGGGCCTTCGCCAAGTTGATGGACGTCCCGGACGCGGCAGCCTTCCTGGCGGACATCCGCAAACGGAAGGCGGACAAGCCCGGCTACGTGGCGGGCCCGGGCACTTGGCCCTGACCCGCCGTCAGGCGATCGGGCCCGCCTGGTCCGGTATCGGGGTGCCGTCCACGCCCGCGTCCACACCGTTCACGTCGTTCACCTCGTCGATGACGTCGACGTCCACATCCACGTCGACGACCATCTCGACCTCCGAGACCGGCGCAGGCCCGTCGGGCTGCTTGTCGCGGACGCCCAGGCGCTGCACGGTCCACGGCTCGACCAGGCCGAGGCCGCGCACCGGGCGCCGCCACATGGGCTGCAGGTCGTACCCGGGCCCCTCGCCCAGCGCCGCGGCGAGTTCGCGGTCCACGACCACGGTGTTCTTGGGCGCCAGCGCGGTCAGCCGGCTGGCCAGGTTGACCGTGGTGCCGAAGACGTCGCCCATCCGGGACAGGACCTGGCCGTACGCGATGCCGACCCGCAGTTCGGGCAGTATCGGCTCGTCGGCCATCGCCTCGACGAGCCGCAGCCCGAGCTCCACCGCGGACTCCGGCTTGAACGCGACGAACAGCACCTCGTCGCCGAGCGTCTTGACGAGACGGCCGCCCAGCGCGGTGATGACATCCGAAGCTGCGTCCTCGAACGTCTGGACCAGGCGGCCCAGTTCGGCCTCGGAGAGGTTGCGCGACAGGCGCGTGAAGCCGACCAGGTCGGCGAACCCGACGGCGAGCCGCTGCCCGACGGTGTTGTGGTCGGTGAGCGACTCCATCACGCGGGTGGTCGCGGCGGCGAGGTGGCGGCGCCACGCGTACAGGACCAGCGGCTCGAGCTCCGGCATGACGTCCCCGGCACCGCCGACGACCTGCTCGGAGCGCGCCCCGGTCAGCTCGCCGCCGATGTACTCGACCCAGGCCTCCGTCTGCCACTCGGCGAACCGGGCCATCGTCTGGCCAACCGAGCGCACGAACTGCGCGGCCACCGGCTCCGGGAGCAGCCCCGTGCGGACCAGCTCCAGCAGGTGTTTGAGGGCCTCGACGTCGGCGTCGGTGAAGGCGCGGGCCGGACCGAAGTCCGGGAAGCCCAGGGCCCGCCACAGCCGGCGGGCCTCCTCCAGCGGGACGCCGACCATGTGCGCGACCTGACCGGAGGTATAGCGGCGCGGGGCGCCGAGCACGATCTCCTCCATGTCGGAGATCGAGTGCTGCACGGCCTCGGCATCGTCGAGGTCCGGCAGGACTATGTGGTCCTTGCCGTCCCGGCTGTCATTGGACGCCTCGGCGTCCTTGCGGCGGGGGGTCTCGCGGCCGCCGGCCGGGGTCGTCCGGCCGTCGATCGGGTGCCCTTCGCCGGCACTCTCTTCGGGCATGCGCTCCACCGTGGGGTCAGGGTGTCTCGTCATGCCCACCTTACGTGGCGGGCATCACACCGGTCAGCCGGTGCCGTCCCGGCCCGCGTAGTAAGCGGCGTCGCGGGCGAGGTCCACCAAGCGCAGCAGCTGCGCCTGGGCCTGCTCGACGTGCCCGACGCCGACCAGTTCCATCGGCTCGCGGCCGTCGTCGGGGGTCACCACGAGGGTCCCTATCCCGAGGACGCGCTCCAGGAGGGAGTCCTGGGTGAACGTGACGTCCTGGACGCGGGCGAGCGCTATGGCCCGGCCTTCCTGGGTGACCAGGCCGCTGCGGACCACCAGGCGGCCGTCCTCGACGACGTGCTTGTCGGTGAGCCAGCGCAGCCAGGGCACCACGGTCCAGCGGGCGACCGCGGCCAGGGCGAGCACGAGGACCGCCAGCCGGGCCCACATGCGGCCGTCCCGGTCCGGGGCTATCGAGGCGAGGAACGCGGCCGCGCCGACGACCAGGAAGAGGACGGCGACGGGCCGGACGAGCACGCGCCAGTGCTCGCGGAAGACGAGCGGGACGCCGGCTTCGGGCAGCGGCCCGCCGGGCCGCTCCGCGGGTTTCCCGACCGCCAAGGCCCCCACCTCCGTACCTGCACGTACCTGCGCGTACCTGCGCCGTCCCCTGCCGGAAATTGTCCGCCGGTCGCGTCGGCGCGGCACGGTGACACGCCCACCACGTACGGGTGGGTATGCAGGGCGCCGAGCGGGTGCGGCCGCAGGCCGGACGGCCGGCCGCCGCACCCAATGCCCGGTCAGACGTACGGTGCCTCGTCGGCGGGGCGTACGTGGACGACGTCGCCCGCGCCGACCGCCTGCGGACCCTCCGGGGTGGCCACGATCAGGCGGCCGTCGTTGTCGATGCCCGTCGCGGTGCCGACCAGGGCCTGGCCGGCGGGCAGGTCGACGCGGACGCGGCGGCCGATGGTCGCGCAGGCCTGCGTGTACGCGGCGTGCAGGCCGCTCGCCCGGGCGTCGCCGCCGGCCGCGCGCCAGCGCCCGTACCAGGTCTCCAGGTCGCGCAGAACCGCCCGCAGCAGCGGGTCGCGGTCGGTGGTGATGGAGCCGGCCAGGCTCAGCGAGACCGCGCCGGGCACAGGCAGCTCCTCCTCGCGGAGCGACACGTTCAGGCCCATGCCGACCACGACCGACGAGCCGGCGCGCTCGGCGAGGATGCCGGCCAGTTTCCGCTCGCCGATCAGCAGGTCGTTGGGCCACTTGAGGCGTACGTCGACGCCGCCTACCCGGCTGGTGGCCTGCGCCGCGGCGACGCCCACCAGCAGCGGCAGCCAGCCCCAGTGCTGCACCGGCACGTCGTCCGGACGGAGCAGCACGGACACGAAGATGCCGGAGCGCGGCGGGGCGGTCCACTGGCGGTCCAGGCGCCCGCGTCCGGCGTTCTGGTATTCGGCGACCAGCACCAGGCCCTCGTCCTCGGCGGCGCGGGCCGCGAGGTCGGCGTTGGAGGAGCCGGTCTCGGCGACCACCTGCACCTCGCGCCACAGCCCTCCGCCGCCCTCGAAGGCGCGGCGCAACTCGGCTTCGCGCAGCGGCGGTCGGTCCAGATCGGTCCACGGCGAGCCGGCCGGGCCGCCTTGTGTGTTGCCCTCGTTCATGCCGCCCACATTAGGGCGCGGAAGGGGGCGGAGATGCCGTTGAGCCGGGGCGGTGAGAACGTGTTTCCGGGCGCGGCTACGCTACGGATCGCCGCAGTTCGACTTGACAGGAGCCCGCGCAATGGACCCGGTACAGGGCGATCCCGACATCCACACCACGGCCGGCAAGCTTGCCGACCTGCGTCGCCGCATCGATGAGGCCGTGCACGCGGGCTCGGCCCGTGCGGTCGAGAAGCAGCACGCCAAGGGCAAGATGACCGCGCGCGAGCGCATCGAGTACCTCCTCGACGAGGGCTCGTTCGTCGAGCTCGACGAGTTCGCCCGGCACCGGTCGACCAACTTCGGCCTGGAGAAGAACCGCCCCTACGGCGACGGCGTGGTGACCGGCTACGGCACCGTCGACGGCCGCCAGGTGTGCGTGTTCTCGCAGGACGTCACGATCTTCGGCGGCTCGCTCGGCGAGGTGTACGGCGAGAAGATCGTCAAGGTCCTCGACCTGGCGATCAAGACCGGCTGCCCGATCATCGGCATCAACGAGGGCGGCGGCGCGCGCATCCAGGAGGGCGTCGTCTCGCTCGGCCTGTACGGCGAGATCTTCCGCCGCAACGTCATCGCGTCCGGCGTGATCCCGCAGATCTCGCTCATCATGGGCGCGGCGGCCGGCGGCCACGTCTACTCCCCCGCGCTGACCGACTTCATCGTGATGGTCGACCAGACCTCGCAGATGTTCATCACCGGCCCGGACGTCATCAAGACGGTCACCGGCGAGGACGTCTCGATGGAGGACCTGGGCGGCGCGCGCACGCACAACACCAAGTCCGGCAACGCCCACTACATGGGCGGCGACGAGAAGGACGCCCTGGAGTACGTCAAGGGCCTGCTCTCGTACCTGCCGAGCAACAACCTCGAAGAGGCTCCGGCGTTCCCCGAGGTCGCCGACCTGGAGACCAGCGAGTACGACCTCGAGCTCGACACGCTGATCCCGGACTCCGCGAACCAGCCGTACGACATGCACAAGGTCATCGAGCATGTCGTCGACGACGCGGAGTTCCAGGAGGTCCAGCCGCTCTTCGCGCCGAACATCATCGTCGGCTTCGGCCGCGTCGAGGGGCACAGCGTCGGCATCGTGGCGAACCAGCCGATGCAGTTCGCCGGCACCCTCGACATCGACGCGTCCGAGAAGGCCGCGCGCTTCGTGCGGACCTGCGACGCGTTCAACATCCCGGTGCTGACCCTGGTCGACGTGCCCGGCTTCCTGCCCGGCACCGACCAGGAGTGGAACGGCATCATCCGGCGCGGCGCGAAGCTGATCTACGCGTACGCCGAGGCGACCGTGCCGCTGGTCACCATCATCACGCGCAAGGCCTACGGCGGTGCGTACGACGTCATGGGCTCCAAGCACCTGGGCGCCGACGTGAACCTGGCGTGGCCGACCGCGCAGATCGCGGTCATGGGCGCGCAGGGCGCGGCGAACATCGTGTACCGCAAGGAGCTGGCCGCGTCCGAGAACCCGGACGTGCGGCGCGCCGAGCTGATCCAGGAGTACGAGGACACGCTCTGCAACCCGTACATCGCGGCCGAGCGCGGCTACGTGGACGCGGTCATCATGCCGTCGACCACCCGCGCCCACGTCGTGAAGGCGCTCCGCGCGCTGCGCGGCAAGCGCGAGACGCTGCCGCCGAAGAAGCACGGCAACATCCCGCTGTAATCCGGCGCGGTGCGGGTGCCGCGTATCCCCAGCGGGTACACGGCACCCGCCGCCATCAGCGAGCAGGAGCAGTCATGATCAAGATAGTCAGGGGCGAGCCGACCCCCGAGGAACTCGCCGCGATCGTCGCCGTGGTCGCCGCCAGGGCCGCCGCCGGCGGCCCCCCGGAGTCCCCCGCGCCCCCGTCCCAGTGGAACACCCCCGCCCGCCTGGTCCGCACCCCACTCCACCCGGGCCCGGGCGCCTGGCAGGCCAGCGGCTGGGCCCGCTGAGCCCCACCACGGTTCAAAAGGCCACGCTCGCGAGATCTGCGACGACGGGGACTGAGTCTCCGGTCCTCGGCCCCTGCGCGCCTACCTGCGGGTGGGTGGGCGGGGGCCGGCGCATAGTCTTCGGGTGACCGGGCTGGTCATGTGAATTGAGTATCGGTACTCAAGAGCACAGCGGACTCAACGCGGACCATGGACACCATGCGTCGCATCCGTGAGGAACCCCCGGAGGAACTTCGACGCGCCGCCGAGCATCTGCGGCGCGTCGTGATGGTGCTGCCGGTCGTGGTGATCCTGGTCATCGCGCTCTTGGCGCTCTGAGGCGACGCCACGGTTGCCGGATTGGTCATTCAATCGGGTGAACGGGTTGCGAATCGCCCTGCAGGTCCCGCGCGTTTGAGCTTCGGTCCGCAATCGTGGACAGCTCCGCGACAGGCGACAGGCGCAGCACGGGGACGATGCCATGGACGACGAAGAAGCGGGCGTACTCCTGGCCCGGTGGCGGCATGCGCGGCAGGTCGCCGATCTGCCGGCCCGGTTCACCGAGCTTCTGCAGGACCAGTTCGACGCCGAGGATCTGGATGCCTTCCTGGCCCCGTTCGATCCGGAGGACGCGGATGCGGCGGAGTTGATGGGGCATGCGTTCCCGGTGCTGCAAGGGCTGCCGGACGGGAGCCTCGCGTGGCGGCTTACCGGGCCGCCGGACGTCGTGCCGCACGCGGAGGACCTCGGGGTCACGTTCACGGCCGTCCTGCAGCTGGAGATCACCGCATCGAACCGCGACGTGTTCCGGATCCGCTGGCAGTACACGGTCACCCGCCCCGAACCCGCCGCGCCGCTGGTGGTGACGCATGTCGAGGATCTGACTTTCGGCGGGCCCGAGGACTACGAGACGTGGCTGGCCGCGTGGCGGGCGGAGTACTTGGACGGCAGCGGATAGGGCGGAAGTCGGGTAGCACGGCGACGGGGAAGACGGGTAGGCGGAGGCAGGTAGGCGGGGATGGGTAAGGCGGTGACGGGCGGGTCGGCGGCGGCTTCGGGAGGAGCCGGGTGTTCGGGGCCGGTCTCGCGGGGGCGGTGAGCTCGGCTACTTTGGTCCGCATGTCCGAGCGCGCTGCCTCCCGTACCCCGGCCCGTCTTCTGGTCCTCGCCTCCGCGTCCCCCGCCCGGCTGGGGCTGCTGCGGCAGGCCGGGCTGGATCCCAAGGTCCGGGTCAGCGGTGTCGACGAGGACGCGCTCACCGCGGCCACCCCCGGCGAACTGGCCCTGGTCCTCGCCGAGGCGAAGGCCCGTACGGTCGCGGCGCTGTGCACCGATGGCGAGTTGGTCATCGGCTGCGACTCGGTCCTGGAGCTGGACGGCCAGGCCCTCGGCAAGCCCGCCTCGCCCGAGGAGGCCACCGCCCGCTGGCACGCGATGCGCGGCCGCGCGGGCGTGCTGCAGACCGGCCACTGCGTGATCGACACCGCGAGCGGCCGCGAGGCTTCCGCGACGGCGTCGACCGTGGTGCGGTTCGGGACGCCGAGTGATGCGGAGATCGAGGCGTACGTCGCGTCCGGCGAACCGCTGCACGTCGCAGGCGCGTTCACGCTGGACGGCCGTTCCGCACCGTTCGTGGACGGCATCGACGGGGACCCGGGCAACGTGATCGGGCTGTCGCTGCCGCTGCTCCGCACGCTGCTGGCGGACCTGGGCACCTCGATCACCGACCTCTGGACCTGACGGCCGCGGGCGTCACGCCGAGACGTGGATCGACCAGACCAACGCCGGATCTCCGCTGCCCGGTTCGGACTCGGAGATGACCGAGGCCGAGCCCACCCGGAACCGCGACCATCCGGGTCCGTCGCTGCGCTCCTCGTACGGGACGATCTCGGCACCCGCGGCGCGGAGCGCGTCCGCGAGGCGCTGCTCGCCGACCCGGTCGTGCAGTTCGCCGTAGGCCTCCCGTACCGCCTCGGGGACGATCGACTCGTCACCGTGGTCGAGGCGATGGACCTGCACCGAGAATCCCCGGCACCGCCAATCCGTCGCCGGCTCGAACTCGAAGAAGAACTCCACGAGGCCGTAGTCCCGGCGTAGTCGGCGGCGGCTGCGATCGTCCAGGTAGGAGTCACCGAGCACGGCTGCCACATCGGCAGGCTGCGCGCCGGCTCCCACCCCGAGCACGGTCCGGGAGCACACAGCCGCCACGTAGAAGTCGATCTCGCCCATGGGTCTCCCTTTCCTGGCGTACACGTCATCGGCTCTGCACCTGATCGGCACGCCGCTCAGCCAGCCGCGGGCCCGATCTCGGACTTCGCGAGGACGGATGCCGACGATCCCCATCCGGGCAGGCCTGCCCGGAAGCGTGCCCCGTCGGCGTAATCAGGCGGCGTGCCTCCGAGGCCGGGCACTTCCAGGAGGTAGAACTCGACGCTTCGTCCGGTGACATGCACGTCCGGTCCCGGAGAGCAGGACAGGTGCAGCGAGAACGGTTCGCCTGCTTGCTTCGGCCCTTGGATGCCGGAGCCCATCACGACGCGCGCGTAGGGGCGTTCCGACGGAGCCGGCATCGCGTACTGCAGGCTCTCGGCCCTGCGTACGACGATGAGTGCGGTATTGCCGGTCCGGTACTGCAGCGCGGTGCGGAATTCCAGCAGGATCCCGACCGTGCCGACCACCAAGTCCGCCTGCACGCACAGGATCTGCGCCTCCAGGAGGGCGTCGTCCTCCACCAGCGGGTCCCAGGAGACCGCGGGCGCATCCAGGCCCTCGGGCCGGTGCCACAGGAGGCTCTGGATGTCCCACGCGATCTGCGCGCGCTGTTCGGCGAACGCCTCGTGCATGTCGGCGAAGGAAGCGAACCAGAAATCGGCGGACCTCGTACGGCCGTCCTCGCCCGCTCCGGCCACCACGGCGATCACATTGCCGTCCGCGTCCTGCTCCGCGTCGATGCGCCAGGCGGCATAGGGGCCGGTAAGGAACGTGCCGGACTGCTTCATGGCCGCTTCCCCGTCGACGATGGCGATTGCCGGACTCTACTGCCCGGCGTTCACAGCAGCGCCTTGGCGAGCAGGCGGTACGAGTGCGCGCGGGCCTCCGGGTCGTGGGTCAGGGTGTTGACGATCAGCTCGTCGACGCCGTGGACGCGGGCGAGTTCGAGCAGGCGGGGGCCCACGTCGTCGGCGGTGCCGTGCATCAGTGCCGCGCGATTGGCGGCGGCACGGGCCGACTCGTCGGTGGTCCAGCGGTGGCGCGCGGCGTGGGTGGTGGTGGGGTGCGGTTCGTCGTGGCCGAGGTCCTTGCGGGAGCGCCACAGCAGGTACGCGTCGGCGAGGGCGTCCGCGTCGCGGGTGGTGTCGGCGGCGATGACGCGTACGGCCAGCGCGCGATGCTCCGATGCGCGGCCGGTGGGCCCTTCGGCGAACCTGGCGAACGCGATGGGGCCATGGTCCGGGCTGAAGAAGTGGGCGAAGGCGAAGCTCGTGCCGAGTTCGGCGGCGAGGCGCGCGGACTGCGTACCCGCGCCCAGCAGCCACACGGGTGGGGCCGGGGGTGAGGCTGGGGGTGGGGTCGACGCCGGGTCGCCGGGTTGCGGGGCGAGGTGGCGGAGCAGCTCGCGTACCCGGTCCGGGAAATCGCGGGCCGGGCCGCCGGCGCGCCCGATGCCGAGGTCGACGCGGCCGGGGTGCAGTGCGGACAGGACGCGGAAGGTCTCGGCCACCTTGCGTGCCGGATAGCGCGGCAGCAGTACGCCGCCGCTGCCGATGCGCAGGTTCCGGGTGCGTTCGAGGAGCATGCCGACGAGTACTTCGGGGGCGGTGCCGGCGAACCCCTCGGTGTCGTGGTGCTCGGCCACCCAGAAGCGGTGGTAGCCGAGTTCGTCGGCCTCCTGGGCGAGAGCGGCGGTCGCGGCGAGGGCGTCCGCGGGGGTCTGGCCGGTGCCGACCGGCGACTGGTCGAGGACGGAGAGGCGGAGGGTCGTGGTGCCGCTCATCAGGATGCTCCTCGGGTGGCGTCGCTCGTGGCGTCTTGGGCGGTGCCTTGAGCGGCGCCTCGGGTCGTGGCAGGAATGATGCGGTGGTCGCGCCGGAAGACGAGGTTGTGCAGGTCGGCGGCGGCGATGGCACGCAGGACCGGGAGTTCGGCGGCAGCGTCCCGCGGGGTGAAGATGTTGAGCGGCCATTGGCCGACCGTGCCGCCCTGCAGGTGCGGGTGGTGGAAGCCGGCGCCGTAGAAAGCGGTCAGCCGGATCGGGTCGAGGGCGGTGGTGCGCTGTTCGGGCCACCCGAGTTCCCAGTGCGCGACCAGACCGCCCGCGGGGGCGGGACGGACACCGGTCGCGGTGATCTCGCCCGTACCGAGGAGGAGTTCGGCGTCGATTTCGGCGAGCGCCTGGCGGGCGTAGGGGTCGAGCAAGTCGACGGCGGTCCGGAAGAGCTGCTCCTTTCCGGCCCGGGTGCGCTGCGGGGAGGCGGGGTCGTGCCCGTGGGTACCGTCGCGCAGGTCGGCGAAGTGGCGTACGAGCGCGCGGTGGTGGTCCGTGCGGGCGGTGGAGGCGTCGTCGTCGGTGCTCATCGCGGGACTCCTTGCGTTGTGTGGACGGCCAGTACGTCGCGGTACGCGGTGGCGAGGCGGCTGCGGAAGTGCGTGGAGGCGAGGAACACACCGTGGCCGATGCCGGGCAATTCCTCGTATCGGACGGGGACTTCGTCGCGACTGAGGGCGTGGGCGTAGGCGCGTACGTCGTCGACGACCGGGTCGAGGGCGCCGACCACGAGCGCAGCGGGCGCGGCACCGGCGAGGTCGTGCGCTTCGGTGGGAGTGCTGTACTCGCCGGCCCGGACGGCTTCGACCGCGCCCGGTCCGCGGTAGTCCCGCCAAGCCTCGCGCAGCACCACGCGCGACGGAAAGGCCCGCGGATCGCGGTGGTACGAGGCCGCCCGGCAGGCCGGGTCGAGCGGCGGGTACGCGAGCAACTGCGCGGCCAGCGGGCGGCCTTGGTCGCGGCGTACGAGCGCAGCCGAGGCGGCGAGCGTGCCGCCCGCACTGTCGCCGCCGACCGCGACGGGCTCGCCGGGCGCCTGTTCGTCGGCCCAGGCGAGGACAGCGAGGAGGTCGCGCAAGGCCGCGGGGTGCGGGTGGCAAGGGGCCAGCCGGTAGTCGACGCCGACGACCGTGGCCCGGGTGCGGCGGGCCAGATCCGCGAGCGCCGGATGCCAGTCGGCGACCGATCCGGACCGCCAACTGCCGCCGTGGGCCCAGACCAAGCGACCTGCGTGCGCGTCGGCGTTCTTCGGCCGGTAGATCCGGACCGGGACGGTGATGTCGTGGCCGAGGCTGCGGATGGCGGCGGACTGCCAGGTGACGGGGGCGGTCATGGGGGTCTCCTCAGGGCTGGGCGTCCGCTGCGCGGACGGGGGTGTTCGTAGAGGTACGCGTACTGACGGGGAAGGCGCTTCGCGGGCCTTGGTGTACGTCCAGCGGCGAAGCCGAGGACGGCAAAGGCGCGAACCAAGGTGGCGGGGGCGGGGGCGGGGGGGGGGGGGGGGGGGGGGGGGGGGCCGCCCCCCCCCCGCCCCCCCCCCCCCCCCCCCCCCCCGCCCCC
>NZ_JAKFHA010000013.1:0-64355 GCF_021502675.1 Yinghuangia soli | reverse complement strand
CCGCCGAGGCCGGCCACGGCGCGCCCCCCGGTGGGGGGGGGGGGGGGGGCGGTCCGGTGCAGTTGCCGCTCCGGACCGCCGCATGCATCCCCGGCCGTCACGCGACCAGGTCCGCCCGGTCGGCACGCGAGGACTTCGCGGACTTCGCGGACTTCGAGGACGGCGACGAATCCGCGGGCTGCGACGACTGCGAGGACTCCCCGCCCTGCTCCCCCGCGTCGCCCTTACGCCGCCCCAGGAACGCCCCCGCCAGCAGCGCCCCCGCGAGCACCAGCAGCGCGTTGACGAAGATCGCGGTCGTGACGCCCGAAAGCACCGCGTCGGTGCCGGTCGACGAGCCCATCTGCGCTGTGGCAATCGCGCTCATGACCGGGATGCCGAGGGTGATGCCGACCTGCTGGGTCATCGTCGCGAGGCCGGTGGCCAGGCCCTGCTCCTCGTCCGGCAGGCCGGAGGTGGCGGTGACCATGAAGCCGACGATCACCAGCATGTTGCCCACGCCGCCGACGAAGGTCGCGGCGAGCAGGAGCCAGATCCAGGCGCCGGACGTACCGAGGGCGACGAGCGCAAGCGTGGCGGCGGCCTGCACGATGCCGCCGTACATGATCGTGGCGCGGGTGCCGAACCGTCCGACCGCGCGGCCGCCGAGCGTTCCGCCGATCACGGTGCCGATGCCGAGGACGCCGAACGCCAGGCCGGTGGCGAGCGGCGAGTATCCGAGCACTTCCTGCAGGTACAGGGTCAGCAGGAAGACGAGCGACGTCTCGGTGACGAAGGCGACGAGCCCGGCCCAGTTGCCCCAGATGACGTTGCGGCGCTTGAGGACGCGGGTCGGCACCAGCGGTTCGGCGGCGCGCTTCTCCACGAACCAGAAGGAGACGAGCAGGACGAGTCCGGCGACGAGCGATGCGAGCGTGGTCGGCGTGGTCCAGCCGTGCTCGCCGGCCTGGGTCAGGCCGAAGACGAGCAGGAGAAGTCCGCCGGTGACGGCAATCGCGCCGGGGATGTCGAGCTTGGGGCGGCGCGCCGGGCGCGAGTCGGTGATGACGGACGGCGCGAGGGCGACGATGAGCGCGGCGACCGGGACGTTGATGAAGAACGCCCACCGCCACGAGAGCAGGTCGGACAGCAGTCCGCCGAGGATCGCGCCTGCAGTGAAGCCGGCCGACATCAGCGCGCCGTTGAGCCCCAACGCACGTTCGCGCAAAGGGCCTTCCTTGAACGCGGTGGTCAACAGCGCCAGCCCGGCCGGAGTGACGGCGGCCGTTGCCAGGCCCTGCAGCACTCGGGCGACGAGCAGCATTTCCGGGGACGTGGCGAGCCCGCCGAGCGCGGAGGAGAGTCCGAGGACGGCCATGCCGCCGATGAACATCCGCTTGCGGCCGACGAGATCGGCGATCCGGCCGAAGAGCAGCGTGAACCCGGCCGCGGCGAGGGCGAACGACGTGGCGATCCACTGCAGGTCGGCAAGCGAGAAGCCGAGCCCGGCGCCGACCACCGGCAGCGCGACGTTCAGGATCGAGAAGTCCACCGCGACCATGAACTGGGCGCCGAGGAGCAGGGTGAGGACGAGGCGCTGACGGCCGGTCATACGGACCGGACCACGGTCGGCGGGCGACGTCGGTACCCCCGCGTCGGCCGCCGGCGGGCGGGATTCGGTGATTGCGGACATGGCAGATCTCCCCTTCTGGGCAGGACGGGTCGAGATGCGTCGGGTCGACGTGAACATGTCGAGCCGGACGCGCTGAACGAGCGGACGAGCGGGACGCGCTGAACGAGCAGAACGAGCGGGACTCAACAGGCCGCGGCAAAGCCGCCATGCATACGCCGCCCATCCATTAATGGTTCTGTGGTCCCGTTAAGGTAGGATCAACGTAGCACGCTCACCCCAGCTAATGGAACTGGAGTCCCGTTATGACCGTCGAGCAGGATCCCCCCGCGGCCACCCGCCCCGGCGGCCGGACCGCGCGCGTACGCGAAGCAGTCATGCGGGCTGCCGGCGACGCGCTCGCCGAGCACGGCTTCGAGGGACTCGACCTGGCCGACGTCGCCCGCCGCGCGGACGTCGGCAAGACGACCGTGTACCGGCGCTGGACGAACACCACCGGCCTGGTCGCCGACCTGCTCGCGCACATGGCGGAGGAGTCGGTCTCCCGCAGCGACACGGGCTCCCTGCGCGAAGACCTGCGTACCAATGCACGCCTGGTCGTCCGTACGCTCAACGACCCGCGCCAGGGCCCGCTCTTCAAGGCCGTCATCGCGGCGGCGACGGGGGACGAGAGTGCCGCGGAGGCGCTGCACCGGTTCTACGCGATCCGTATCGCGGAGTGGGCAGGCTGCGTCGACGCCGCCATCGCACGCGGCGAACTGCCCCCCGGCACCGACACCCACGAGGTCATCCGCGCGGTCTCGGCGCCCCTCTACTACCGCGTGCTGTGCAGCGGCGACCCGCTGGACGAAGCGGTCGCCGACCGCGCCGCGGACGCAGCCCTCGCCGCGGCCCTGGCCGACGCGTACGCCAGGTAGACCGTGAAGACGGGGCGCCCTCGCGGCGTTCGGCCGACCATCCCGAGAGAAGATCGGCATCTGGCGGCTGCGTCCTGGTGCGGGTACTTTTCCGGACCGGGGGTGGATCATGCCATCGGATCAGGAACAGGTCGCACTCGCGGCCCGCGGCAACACGGCCAAGCTCGACAGCACTGAACTCCGGCTGGAGTACTGGCATGAGACGGTACGCATCCCGCTGTCCCGCATAGCCTCGGTGACCCGCACGCGCTGGAGGACGCTCCGCGTCACGACGCACAAGGGGGCCACGTTCCCGGTCCCGACGCCGAGTCGCGAAGCGGCCGAGAGCTTCCTCATGCTGATTCAGGCGAGGATGGCCGACGCTCCCGAGCCTGACCCGGACCGGCCGGACGACGAACCGGACGCCCTGGCCATGTCGTTCCTGCGCCGCAGCACATACCTGTCGATCGCGCTGGTCGGCGCGGCCCTGCTCGTGGGGCTCTTGACCGACTCGACCATGGGCATCTTCGCGCTGCTGATCACCAGTTGGACGGTCCCCCTGGCCGGGCTCCTCCTCGACATGGTCTGGGAAGAGTTCGACGGCTTCGTCAAACACTGGGGGTGGCGCCGGACCACCGCGACGATCGTCGAGAGTTCCGGCAGGGACCCCAACGTGACCTACATGAGCCGCGGCGGTGTCGTGCAGCGCGTGTACGTGGGCTACATCCCCGACGACGGGGACACCCCTCGCACCACCGGCGACACCTTCCGCCTGAAGTACAACCCCGGCAATCCGTCGGATTGGTACGTGCCGGACCGGATCGACAACGTGCTGCACGGCATGTTCTGGGTGGTGGCGCTGCTGGCTGCCGGCCTGGGCTGCGCGGTCGGCGTCATCATGAGCATGCTCAGCGGCACGGGCTGAGGCCAAGTCCTGGCGCGCGGGGGGCGGCGCGGCTGCCTACTCTGGAAGCAGAGCGAGGCAGCAATGCACGACGACCCGATCACGCAAGCCAGCGGCCCCGCCCGGGTGGCAGAACCCGGGGAGGGCCTTTCCGACGCGGAGTTGGCCCTCGCCGCACGCAACCACGGCATGCCGCTCGAAGCGCTCCTCCACGACACCACGCCGCCCGGGCTGCACTACGTCCTCGTCCACTACGACATCCCGTTCGTCCCGCCCGACTCCCCGTGGCCGGTGACCGTGGACGGGCTCGTACGGCGACCCCTCACCATCGACGTCGCCGAACTTCGCTCGCGCCCCGCGGTCACGCACCGCGTCACCTTCGAGTGCGCGGGCAACGGGCGGGCCCGGCTCCTCCCCCGGCCCATCAGCCAACCCTGGCTGGTCGAGGCCGTCGGCACCGCCGACTGGACAGGCGTACCCCTGCGCGACGTCCTCGCCGAGGCCGACCTGTCGCCCGACGCCCTCGAAGTGGTCTTCACCGGCGCCGACCACGGCGTGGAACGCGGCGTCGAGCAGGACTACCGCCGCAGTCTCCCTCTCGCCGAGGCACTGCAGCCGGACGTACTCCTTGCGTACGCGATGAACGGCGCGCCCCTCCCGCCGCAACACGGCTACCCGCTCCGCCTCGTCGTCCCCGGCTGGTACGGGATGGCGCAGGTCAAGTGGCTCCGTGGCATCACCGTCGTCGACAAGCCGTTCGACGGCTTCCAGCAGGCGACCGCGTACCGCATCCGGCAGGCCAAGACCGACCCCGGCGAGCCGGTGACCCGCATGGCGCCGCGCGCGCTGCTCGTCCCGCCCGGCTTCCCCGACTTCATGACCCGCACGCGCGTGGTGCACCCGGGACCGATACGGCTGCGCGGACGCGCCTGGTCGGGCACCGCGCCGATCACCTCCGTCGACGTCAGCGCGGACGACTGCCGATCATGGACCGCCACCATGCTGGGCCCCGAGCCCGAGCACCCGTGGGAGTGGCGGACCTGGAAGTTGCCGTGGATAGCGACGCCCGGCGAACACGTCTTGGCGGTCCGCGCAACGGACGCGCACGGCCGTACCCAGCCGCTCGAACAGGCATGGAACCTTGGCGGATTCGCCAACAACGCAGTCCAGCGCGTGCCGGTGGTGTGTCTGGACGGTTAGTTGATCAATGTTCAGGGCGGTAGGTAGACGTCGGCTCAAAGATCACCGACAGGACGTCCCCGGTGAACGCTGTCGGTCGCCGCGCTAGGGAGTGCGGCTGCCGCGGTTTCTCCAGCGCAGGTACAGGATCAGGTAGCCGACGGCCCAGAAGCCGCTGGTGAGAACCGTCGCGATGATGTGCCTGACGTGCGGGAAACGGCGTCCGGTGCGGGCCGCGCCGAAGGTGCCGAGAGTCCCGCCGATGCCGGCGGACCACGACGCGTTGGCGACCTGCCCGGGTACCGCCGTACCCAGAAGCGGCGTCTGCTGGGCGGGAATCGGGGTACGCCGCGGCTGCGGACCGCCGCGGAAGGTCACGCCGTACAGCTCGCGGACCCGCTTGGCCTCCCAGACCGACATCGCCGTGATGGTGACGGGCGCGCCGAGCGTGACGATGACCGCGACGAGCGCGGGGACGCGGTTGTTGCCCGGGGACACGAGATCGGTGATCGCGACCGCCCACGACAAGGTCGGCGCCAGCAGGCTGGGCATCAGCAAGTGCCCGTCCGCGGAAGCAAAGAGGTACCGGGGCACCAGGAAGAACGCGATCGCCACGAACAGGCCGGTCCAGATGAAGGCGGCCAGGCCCAGGAGGTAGAGGATCCACAGCGCCGGGTGCGAAGGCTTCAGGTCCACCAGTCCACCGGCCATCGCCCCGACGAACACGCCTGCCGCGCCCAGGAACCAGCCCATCGACACCATCGGATACCGCATCACGCGCCGCGTCTCGCGGCGCACGTTGTCATGGGCGAGCAGGACAAAGGCCAGGGCGCACAGCGGGACGGCGAGCGTCGCCACGATCACCGAGACGGTGATGTGCATGATCGCCTCGGAGACAATCCGCTCGGACTCGACGCTGTCGTACTTCAGCGCCACCCACACCACCACCGCCATGCCGAGCAGCGTGCGGATCAACCGGACTTGCTCGATGCGCGGGTCGGACGGCGCCAGCCGTTCCTGCGGCTTCAGGACGCGATGGGCCGCCTTCTTGGGGTTCAGGACGTACGCGAGAACCGTGCCCGCCACCGTGCCGAAGGTACGGCGCGGCGGACCGGGCGGGGGCGGGGGCGCATAGCCGTAAGCCCCGGTCTGGTACGGGAATTGCCCCGTCGCGCCGGGCGGTGGAGCGGGCGGCCACGGCGGCGGGGCATGCGTCAAGGAACCGTCCTCACGTCGTACCGGGCATGAAATCCGCACCGCAGTATCGCGGAATCCGGGACGGCGGAAGAGCGGGAAATACCTCAGAGGCGAACTGCGGCCATGCCCATCGGACAGGCGCCGGGCCCGCAATCGTCAGTCAGATTGCGGGCCCGGCGCCTCCGGGTGTGCCCGGACGTCGTACGGGGCACGCGTCAGCGTCGATCGGAACAGCCGGCTTGGCGGGCAGGGCTGCGGTGCAGGGCGAAAGAAGGCTGCGCAGGTGAAGCACCACCATTGCCCCGCGAATTCGAAGTCCGGCGTCCCCTCGGCCGAGCAGGTCGGACACGGCGCCACGGCGCGCCTCCACGGTCACATGGTCAGGTCGAACTCGCCCGCTGCGGCGGCGGCAACGAAAACCGCCCAGCGCTCCGGGGTCGTCACGACGACGGTACTGGGGTTCTCGCTCTCGCGAAGTGCCACGGCGCCCTGCACGTTCGTAGCGACCTCGATGCAGTTGCCCACCTTCGGGTCACGGCATGCTGCGGCCGTGGCGAATCGGTACTCGCGGCTGTCGCTCATCCTGGCCGTCCCTTCGTTGCGTTCCGATCGGGCGATCATGGATCCTGTCCACGGCCCGTGCGGCTCTGCCATGTCGGCAACGCTAGGAGCGGCCGTCCGATCCGGGACAGGTCCTTTCTCGATCACGCAAGAACTCATCCCGGACCGTCTCGACCACGGCACGCATGTCGTCCCCGAAAACGGCCGCGGCGGCGAACCGTTCGAACGTTGCGGCATACGTCTGCACGTCGCTTGGATCTGTCGTGGTTATCTCGGCGTGAAAGGTCTCGACGAGCACCAAGCGAGTGTCGTGGAGGCTGAAACACGTCATCGGGAAGTCGGGCATGCGGGCTGCCAGCGGCAGGACGCCGATCCGGACGGCGGGGAGACGCGACAGGGATACGAGCCGATCGAGCTGCACGGCCATCACCGTCGGCGTGCAGATCAGCCAGCGCAGCACGTGTTCACAGACGAGGAAGTGGAACGTTCTCCCCTCCTCGTACAGGATCGTTTGCCGTGCCAACCGCGCGGCGAGCGTCGCAGCCTTGGTCTGTTCGGGCAGGCCAGGGGGAAGCGACAGCACCGCGCTCGCGTACTCGGGTGTCTGCAATAGCCCCGGGATCAACTGTCCTTGGAAGAGGCGGAGCGTGGTCGTCTGCGCTTCCAGCGCTCGGATCGCCTGCTGGTGTTTTGACGGCCCCATGCGGCGCAGGAGTCGCCATGCCGTTGCCTCGGTGGCAGCCGCCCGCACTGCAGCGACGAACTCGCCACGCGCCTCATCGGAGACACCAAGTGCGGTGAGCAGCAGCTCGACGTCAGCCGCCGTCGGACGGACACGTCCGTTCTCGATCTTCGACAGTTTCCCGGCGGACATGGCGGCGCGGCGGGCGAGCGTCGCGGCCGTAAGGCCGGAAGCCGACCTCAAGGCCCGCAGCGCCGCGCCGATGTCGCGGTTCACGTCTGTCGGTGCCGCTCCCAGTACACCGCGAACGGCTCTGCGTGGGCTTGCGCGACGTCGCGATACCCCCGGTACTCCGCGACGCGGTCGACGGGCAGAGGTTCAGCCCCGACGAACCGGCCCGCTTCGGTGTAGTGCATGCGGTAGACCGATGCATTGTCGAACAGCCAGAAGTCATGATCCGGCAGGCCGGGAACGACGTGGTCGGCCAGATCGATGATCCCGATGGACTCGCCCGCCTTGACATTGCCTGGGTAGGCGGAGAGTTCGTAGCGCAGATAGTCGGTCCACGGCGAGCGGAGGACGTGGACGCGGGCGACCGCCTTGCCGCGGTCGGTCATCGCCCGGACCCAGGGATTGTCGCTCCACTCCGGCGGCATCGGCTCGCCCGCAAGGAAAGCCGCGAACTCTTCCTGCTCGTCCTCGACGTCGTACGCACTCAACGTCTCCAACCTGAACGCCTCACGTTCGAACTCCGCGAACAGCCGGGCGAAGTCGTCACCGGTCAGCACGAAAGTACGCCTCCAAAACCTCGGCCGGCACGAACACGGCAGACTCCCCGGCGGGCAGACCCAACTGCGCCAAGTGCTCCGGGTCGTCGACCACTCGACCCTGCACGATGTAGCCCGTGCCGGCCTCGGTGATCCACAGAGTCGGGCAGGTCCCGTTCTTGCACGCCGGATCGCCGGTCAGCTTTCGCAACATTGCTCCCCCTGGGGTTCTGCCGTACTCCGATGCTGTCGGCGGCCTGGAGCGGGGGTCAAGGAAACGCGCTTTCCAGAACGGGAAAGTCGGCTGGCATCACCAGAATGGCGCCCACAAGAGGGACTTGTGGACGCCATCCTCGGACGGTCCGAGCTGTCGGGCGGGACTGCCTCGGGGGGAGTGGGGTCTCAGACGCGGCCGGAGGCCATGTCCATGAGGCGGGACAGGACTCGGCCGTTGGAGACGTGGACGCCGTCGTGTTCCCATTCGTTGGTCACCCAGGCGCGGGCG
Source organism: Yinghuangia soli (assembly GCF_021502675.1). GTDB lineage: Bacteria > Actinomycetota > Actinomycetes > Streptomycetales > Streptomycetaceae > Yinghuangia > Yinghuangia soli. The sequence goes on along the minus strand of NZ_JAKFHA010000013.1, from coordinate 56,055 downwards.
TTGCCGATGGCTCGGGCGGTTTCCAGGGACAGGCCTTCGTCGACGTACATGTCGTCGTGGTAGACGACGGCTGCCAGGGGGACTTCGTTCGCGGCCAGGCGGGTCGGGTCGTAGAGGGCCGGCCAGTCGGTGCGGGCGGCGAGGAGGTCGGTGGCGTCGGCGAAGGGCTTCAGGCCGGTAATCTCGCGGAACATCCAGGGGAACATCATCTCGCCGGTGAACAGCAGCGGGTCCGCGTCCTCGGCGAACTCCGGGCGCTCCTCCATCGCGCGGGCCGCGCTCCAGGCGGTCGCGGCGCCCTGGCCGTACAGGGTCTCCTGCATGACGGCGAAGAGCGGGTTGTCGGTGAGGCCGGTGAGCGTCATCACCTGGAGGAGGAAGGTGTCGGTCAACTCGCCGTCCGCGTCGAGTGCTTCGTCGAGGAGCCAGTGGATCTTCTCGAAGCCGTCGCCCATGCCGAGGGCGAGGCCGAGAGTGCGGAGGCGGCGGACGGTGAGGCGGTCGCCGTTGGGGAGGCGTACGTCCGACTTGCCGAGCAGGTCGGCGATTTCGCGCAAGCGCGGGGCGTCGTCCGGGTAGCGGGCGTAGAACTCCAGGACGCGGTCGCGCACGCGCGGGTACGTGCGGGCGTACACGTCGTCGGCGGTCGCGGTGAGGCCGGGCAGGCCGCCGGTGACGTAGCAGGCGCGCAGTCCTTCCGGGGCCTGGGACAGGTAGGTGAGGGTGATGAACCCGCCGTAGCTCTGCCCGAGGGTCTCCCACTGGGCGTCGCCGCACAGTTCGCGGCGGATCAGTTCGCAGTCGGCGACGATCGCGTCGGCGCGGAAGTGGCCCAGGTACGCGGCCAGCCGCTCGGGCGAGGCGAAGCGGGCCGCGGCCCGGGCGGTGACCGGGGTCGAGCGGCCGGTGCCGCGCTGATCAAGCAGCAGGACCCGGTGGGTCTTGAGGGCCTGCGGCAGCCAGCCGGGCGAACCGGCGGAGGGGCGGGGCGACTTGCCGCCCGGTCCGCCCTGCAGGTACAGCAGCCAGGGCAGGTTCTCGCCGGCCCGGTCGGGGGCGGCGACCTCGCGGGCGAACACCTGGATCGTCTCGCCCTGCGGGTCCGCGTGGTCCAGCGGGACGGTGAACGTGTGGTCGGTGGTCGCGTACGCGGGGTTCATGAGGTCCTCTCGCGGTGTGGTCACCGCAGTGCAGGCGGACGGAGCAGCCGCGCCCGCGGCAACGCCTCACCCGCGCACGGCGTCAGTAATATTTCACATGGCACCCCTGCCGCCAAGTGATTCGCCTGAGCGCCCTTCGCGCCGGACCGCAGGAGCACCTCGCGGTCGCCGCGTGATGCCGCCGCATCCGCGGACGTCGGAAACAGCCCAGAGACTTCGGCAGGCTCGGCAACTTGTCGTCCACCCAGAGATCGGGATGGAGCAGCCCGCGGGAACGCCGCAGCCCCCGCGCGGGTGTTCGCGCGAGGGGCTGCGGCGGGGGGTCTGGGGGGGTCAGTCGTCGTCGCGGGTGCCGTTGCCGGAGAGGTCGCCGCGGCGGGGGCCGGGGCCCATGGACTGGCCGAAGCCGCCGTTGCCGGGGGCCGGTTCGGTGGGGCCGGGGACGGCGAAGTCGGTGGACGGGGCGGCGGGCGGCGGTACCGGGGCCGGGGCCGGGTCCGCGCCGAAGGCCGGGGGTGCGCCGAACGCCGGGGGTGCGGCGGAGGGTTCGGGGGCGGCGCCGTACTGGTCGGGGGCCGCGTACTGGTCCGGGCCGCCGTAGGGGCCGGGGCCGTACGGGTCCGGGCCGGTCGGGTACGCCTCGGCCGCGCCGGCCTGGGCGGGCACCGGGGCCGGGCCGTACGGGTAAGCGGGCACGAGGTTCGGATCCGGGCCCGCGGCGCCGTTCGCCGGGGCCTGGCGCAGGCCTGCCCAGATGCTCAGCGGCACCGCCAGGCCGGCCAGGATCAGCAGCGGCATCGGGACCCCGCCCGGGCGCTCGGTCAGGAACTCGACCCACTTGTAGTCGCTCGACGCCTTCTGCAGGTCGGGCCACACCGGCCCGCACGCCGCGGTCAGGCCGAGGGCCGCGAGGGCGGGTTCGGGGCGCAGGCCGCCGATCACCACGCCGAGGGCCAGCGCGCCCGCGCAGCGGACCAGGAGGATGTGCGTCTCGCCGGTGTCGGGGCCGGCGAACTCGCCGACCACCAGGATCAGCGCCGCGGCGCCGATCGCGTACGCGCCGAGGAAGCGGGCCAGGACCGCGCCCGCGACACCGGCCGCGACCAGGCCGGCGATCCACGGAACCGATTCTCCCGGCCCGTCGAAGCCGAGGCCGGGGTTGAAGGTGGTGCGGTCGAAGCCGAACAGCGCGGCCGGCAAGGCCGCGAGGCCGACCGCCATGGCCAGCAGGGCCCCCGCGACCGAGCGGATGCCGTCCACGCGGTACGTCAGGCCCGCGGCCACCAGGCAGCCGCCCAGCGCGGCCACCGGCCACAGGCCGATGGCCTTGGGGATGTCGTCGGGGGCGACCAGCGTCCAGATGGCCACGGCGACGCCGACGAGGCCGAGCAGGACGACGCCGCGGAATGCGCCGCGCGAGGCACGCGGCCAGCCCTGGCCCTGCCGGACCAGCACCGAACCGGTGGGCAGGAGCAGCAGTACGAGCGCGATGCCGACCAGCGGCAGCGCGGTCTGCCACACCGCGTCGGCCTTCCACAGCGGGTCGAGGAGGTCCTCGCCGACCACCGCGAAGAGCAGCGGCAGCGCGGCCGCGAGGGTGGCGGCGAACGCGGCGTTCAGCGCCACCCGGTTGCGCGGCGCCGAGAGGTGGATCCAGAGCACCACGCCGACCAGGATCTGCACCGCGAAGCCGAAGCGCAGCAGGTAGACGACGCCCAGCCAGCGCGGCGGTGTGCCGTCGCCGCTCGCGACCAGGTCCAGGAGGGATGTGGCCGCCGCTCCGCCGAGGCCGACCAGCAGGACGCCGGCGACCGCGCCGCGCCGGTGCACGTACGCGGTGTCGGTGAGGCCCACGCCGCCGATGACCAGCGGGATCGACCACGGCAGGAGGACTGCGGTGAGGTCCCAGATGTTCCATGACGGGACCCCGGACGAGGCGCCCGGTGCGGGCGTCCCGTACGTGTTCGCGTCCGTGGGCACGGCTGCCGACGCGCCGCCGACCGAGGCACCCGTCCGCAGCAGGATCAGCGCCGAGCTGACCGCGACGATCACGAGCAGCACGCCCGGGATCCACTCCGCGGCCCGCAGGCCCGCCGGTTCCGGCTTGCGCGCGGTGCGTTCGGCCACCGTCGCACCGGTTTCGTATGTTCTGCGCAGCAACCCGCCGCCCACGGCCATCGCCGCTCCCCCAACCCCATGGTGGATGACTTGTCGAAAACTCCGCCCCCGCGCGGCAGTTGATGACTCGGACTATAGGGACGCCGGGAACCGCGTGGTGCCCCCGGCGGCAACTTCGGGTCCGAAGCGGGACACAGTGGCGACAAACCAGCCGGTGGGATGGTCGTACGAACTCCCCGGACCGGCCCAACTGCCGTCGCCCATAACGGCGCAGGCTCAGCCGGACGGGTGACGAAACCACCGAAATCGCAGCTCGGCGACCTAGGCTGACCCGGTGTCTCGTACCCAAATGTCGCGCTTGGCCGTCGCCTTGACCACCGCCGGTACGCTCGTCTTCACGCTGGGCGGGCTCATGACCTTCACCGCCTGCTCGAGCGAGGAACCCGGCAAGGCCAAGACCCGCGCCACCCCGTCCACCGCGTCCGGCAAACCGAGCGCGCAGCCGGCCGCACCGCACGGCAACGCCGCCCCGCAGATCAACGGGCTGCCCGGCATGCCCCCGGTGCTCGACCCGAACGACCTGTACGCCGCCGACCGCCCCAACCAGCTCGCCGACGCGGTCAAGAACTTCCCGTCCCGGGTGTACGTGCCCAACACCGAGTCGGACACCGTCTCGGTCATCGACCCGGCCACGTACAAGGTCATCGAGACCATCAAGGTCGGCGACCAGCCGCAGCACGTGGTGCCGTCCTGGGACATGAAGACGCTGTGGGTCAACAACGACCTCGGCAACACCCTGACGCCGCTCGACCCGGCCACCGGCAAGATCGGCCCCACCGTCGACGTGCACGACCCGTACAACCTGTACTTCACGCCGGACGGCAAGCACGCCATCGTCATGGCCTCCGCCGACCACGAGCTCGTCTTCCGCGACGCGCACACCATGAAGGCGGTCAAGCACCTGCCGGTCGCCTGCGACGGCGTGAACCACACGGACTTCTCACCGGACGGGCGCTACTTCATCGTCTCGTGCGAGTTCGACGCCACGCTGCTCAAGGTCGACACCGAGAAGATGGAGATCATCGCGCGGCAGAAGCTGCCCGGGCACCACATGATGCCGCAGGACGTGAAGATCTCCCCGGACGGCAAGACCTGGTACATCGCCGACATGATGAGCCACGGCGTGTGGGTCATGGACGGCGACAAGTTCGACAAGCCGCGCCTCGTGCCGACCGGCAAGGGCGCGCACGGCCTCTACATCAGCCGCGATTCGAAGTACATGTACATCTCGAACCGCGGCGAGGGCTCGATCACCCTGTGGGAGTTCACCCCGGGCGCCGAGAACGGCGGCAGGATCAAGACCAAGTGGCACATCCCCGGCGGCGGCAGCCCCGACATGGGCGGCGTCTCGGCGGACGGCAAGGTGCTGTGGCTGTCCGGGCGCTACGACTCCGAGGTGTACGCCATCGACACCACCGACGGGCACCTGATCGCCCGCATCAAGGTCGGCCGCGGCCCGCACGGCCTCGCCGTCTACCCGCAGCCGGGCCGCTACTCCCTCGGGCACACCGGCATCTTCCGGTAGGCCGCCCCGCCCGGGGCCGGGCCCCAGTCCTCAGGCCCGCGGATCCGCCGTCCACGTGACCGCACCCGACGCCGGGTCGGTGCGCACCGCACTCTCCAGGCGGCGGATCCGCTCCGGGTCGTTGCGGGCCGCCCCGCGCGCCCGCCAGAGCCGCAGTACGCCCTGCAGGCGCGACATCTCGGCACGCCGGACATCGGCATCGAAGTCCGGGCGCAGCCGCTCCGGGAGCGACTGGCGGATGGTGTCGACGACCTTGGGGGCGACGAGTGCAGAAACCATGGCGAACTCCCCTAATGGGTGATTTCGTTCTCCACGCTAACGCGCGATGATCAACGCCGCGTTCCCGCGGCATGAACTTTTCCACGGCGGGCGGACATCAGGGCCGGACGGCCCCCGCCCGGCCGCCCCGAAAGGCCCGGACCGGAGTCCCCGGATCCGCCGCATACCCCGAACGGCGCACCCAAGTGCCCCCCGAGAACACGTTCCCATTGCCGCGGAGTAACTTGGACGCATCGGCAGCGCCGCCGAAGTCCCGTCACCAGTCAGGTCGACCGGGACGCCGACCTGTGACGGGGTGGGGCGGCACCGCATCCGTGCGGGCCACTCCCTAGACTCTGCCCAGTTCTAGAGGGGAGCCTGATCGTGCGCAAGGTGTTGATCGCCAACCGCGGGGAGATCGCCGTCCGCGTCGCCCGCGCCTGCAAGGACGCCGGCATCGCCAGTGTCGCCGTCTATGCGGACCCGGACCGCGACGCCGTGCACGTGCGGGTGGCCGACGAGGCCCACGCGCTCGGCGGCAACACTCCGGCCGAGAGCTACCTGGACGTCGCCAAGGTGCTCAAGGCCGCCGCCGACTCGGGAGCGGACGCCATCCACCCGGGGTACGGCTTCCTGTCGGAGAACGCCGAGTTCGCCCAGGCCGTCCTGGACGCCGGGCTCATCTGGATCGGCCCGCCCCCGCAGGCCATCCGGGACCTCGGCGACAAGGTCGCCGCCCGGCACATCGCGCAGCGCGCCGGCGCGCCGCTGGTGGCCGGCACCCCGGACCCGGTCTCGGGTTCCGCGGAGGTCGTCGAGTTCGCCAAGGCCAACGGCCTGCCGATCGCCATCAAGGCGGCCTTCGGCGGCGGCGGCCGCGGCCTCAAGGTGGCCCGCACGCTCGAGGAGATCCCCGAGCTGTACGACTCCGCGGTCCGCGAGGCGGTCACCGCCTTCGGCCGCGGCGAGTGCTTCGTCGAGCGCTACCTCGACAAGCCGCGCCACGTCGAGACCCAGTGCCTCGCCGACCAGCACGGCAACGTGGTCGTCGTGTCGACCCGCGACTGCTCGCTGCAGCGCCGGCACCAGAAGCTCGTCGAGGAGGCCCCCGCGCCGTTCCTCTCGGACGAGCAGAACGCCGAGCTGTACCGCGCGTCCAAGGCCATCCTCAAGGAGGCCGGCTACGTCGGCGCCGGCACCTGCGAGTTCCTGGTCGGCCAGGACGGCACCATCTCGTTCCTCGAGGTCAACACCCGCCTCCAGGTCGAGCACCCGGTCACCGAAGAGGTCACCGGCATCGACCTGGTCCGCGAGATGTTCCGCATCGCGGACGGCGAGGTGCTCGGCTACGACGACCCGCCGCTGCGCGGCCACTCGTTCGAGTTCCGCATCAACGGCGAGGACCCGGGCCGCGGCTTCCTGCCCGCGCCCGGCGCGGTCACCGTGTGGAACCCGCCGAGCGGTCCGGGCGTGCGCCTGGACTCGGGCGTCGAGCAGGGCTCGGTCATCGGCCAGGCGTTCGACTCGCTCCTCGCGAAGCTGATCGTCACCGGCGCCACCCGGCAGCAGGCCATCCAGCGCTCGGTGCGCGCGCTGAACGAGTTCGGCATCGACGGCATGGCCACCGCGCTGAGCTTCCACCGCGTGGTCATGGAGGACCCGGCCTTCACGCCGGAGACGCACGGCAGCGACGCGCCCTTCACGGTGCACACCCGCTGGATCGAGACCGAGTTCGACAACACCATCGCCCCGTACGCGGGCGGCGGCGCGGAGGGCGAGGAGCCCGCCGAGCGCGAGACCGTGGTCGTCGAGGTCAACGGCAAGCGCGTGGAGGTCACCCTCCCGGCCGGCCTGGGCGCCTCCGGTGCCGCGGCCGCGGGCCCGGCGAAGAAGGCCCCGAAGCGCGGCGGCGCCAAGAAGGCCGGCGCCGCGGCGAGCGGCGACGCGCTCACCAGCCCGATGCAGGGCACCATCGTCAAGGTCGCGGTCGAGGAAGGCGCCACGGTCGCCGAGGGCGACCTGATCGTCGTCCTCGAGGCCATGAAGATGGAGCAGCCGCTGAACGCGCACCGCGCCGGCACCGTCAAGAGCCTGGTCGCCGAGGTCGGCGCCACGGTCACCAGCGGTGCGGTGCTCTGCGAGATCAAGGACTGATCCGAGGTCTCACCCGCCCCGGCCCGTCCGGGGCATCGTGTGGCCCCCTGCCCGCCCGGGCAGGGGGCCGCCCGCGTGCCCGGGCGGCAGCGGGCCGGCCCGGCGGCCGCGGCCGCCGTACGGGCCGCCCGGCGGACCGTCAGGCCCGCCGGTCACGGCTTTCCGCACCGCTCGCGGCGTGGTCGACGCCGCCCAGCAGCCGGTCCCCGTTGATCTCCGAGCGGGCGCCCGGGACCGCCCGCTGGGGCAGCTGGGCGACATGGATCTGCGCGCCGAGCTCGGCCAGCGCGGACAGTTCGGCGGACGGGGCGTCCTCGTCGGTGACCAGGTGGGTGATCCGCTCCGCGGCCACCGTCTGGAACATCGTGTCGACGCCCATCTTGGTGTGGTCGACGAGCACCACGACTTCGTGGGCCGCCTGGACGAGCGCGCGGTCCACGCTCGCGGACAGCATGTTGGGGGTGGACAGCCCGCGGTCCGCGGTCAGGCCGTTGCCCGACACGAACGCACGGCGCACCCGCAGCCCGGAGAGGGCCTGCTCGGCGCCGCTGCCCACCAGGGCGTACGACGAACCGCGCAACGTGCCGCCGGTCATGACGACCTCGACCCGGTTGGCATGCGCGAGGACTTGGGCGACCAGCAGCGAGTTGGTGACGACGGTGAGGCCGGGGATGCGGGCCAGTCTCCTGGCCAGCTCCTGAGTCGTGGTTCCCGCACCGACGACGATCGCGTCCCCCTCGTCGACGAGCGACACGGCGAGATCGGCGATCGCGGCCTTCTCGGCGGCGGCGAGATGGGTCTTCTGCGAGTAGCTGGGCTCTCGCGCCAGTCCACCGGGCAGCACCGCACCGCCGTGCCTGCGGTCGAGAAGCCCTTCGGCCTCGAGCGCACGCACGTCCCGGCGGACTGTCACCTCGGACGTCTGGACCACCCGGGCGAGTTCCCTGAGGGATACCGCTCCGTTGGCCCGCACCATTTCCAGAATCAACTGACGACGCTCTGCAGCGAACACGTGACGAAGGTAACGCGACCGACCACCTCTTTTCAGCCGGTTGCAGGTCTTACCCAAACTTGTTCACCAAGATGATGAATACCCGGGGCATTTAGGGCATGAGGAAGGGGCGGTGACGGGGGAAACCGCAGAGCACCGCTGCTGGACGACGCGTATTCCGCCTGCGGGCATGCCTTCTGACCCGCCGTCAGCAAAACTGCCCGACGCCGCCGGGGTCATGTCGTGCCCATCCGTGCACGACACCTGACCACTCGCAGACGAGTATGCGCGCTTGGCGAGCACGGTCGCGCCGGTTCGCGGAAAGCCACCCGATCGAGCGCATACGCCGGATGTCCACAACCGACGACAACGGCCGTGATTCCCGGAGCGGGAATCACGGCCGCGGCGTTCCGGCGGCCCTTTGCCGGGCCGCGGCGCACGAACTCGCCTAAGGATCAGACCCGGTCGCGCCGGTGCAGGCGGCGGGCCGCCTCCGCGAGCGACCCGGAAAGGGACGGGTAGACGGTGAACGCACTCGCGATCTGATCGACCGTCAAGTGCAGGTCCACGGCCAGCGAGACCGCGTGGATCAGCTCGCTCGCGCGCGGCGCCACCACCACGCCGCCCACCACGATGCCGGTGCCCGGGCGGCAGAACAGCTTCACGAAGCCGTCGTGGATGCCCTGCATCTTCGCGCGCGGGTTGCGGGAGAGCGGCAGCTTGACGGTGTGCGCGTCGATCTCGCCCGAGTCGATCGCGGCCTGCGAGTAGCCGCAGGTGGCGATCTCCGGGTCGGTGAAGACGTTCGACGCGACGGCCTTCAGGTCCAGCGGCGAGACCGCGTCGCCGAGCATGTGGTACATCGCGATGCGGCCCTGCATCGCGGCCACCGACGCGAGCGCGAACACGCCCGTGCAGTCGCCTGCCGCGTACACGCCGTTCGCGGTGGTCCGCGAGACGCGGTCCACCCGCACGTGCCCGGACTCCTTGAGGAAGACCCCGGACTCCTCCAGGCCCATGTCCGTGGTGTTCGGCACCGCACCGACCGCCATCAGGCAGTGGCTGCCCTCCAGCGTCTGGCCGTCCTGCAGGTGCACGATCACGCTGTCCCCGCAGCGCTCCACGCGCTCGGCGCGCGAGCGCGACATGACGCGCATGCCGCGGCGCTTGAACACGCCCTCCAGCACCTCGGCGGCATCCGGGTCCTCGCCCGGCAGCACCCGGTCCCGGCTGGACACCAGCGTCACCTTCGACCCGAGCGCCTGGTACGCGCCGGCGAACTCGGCACCGGTCACACCCGAGCCCACCACGATCAGCTCGCGCGGCAGCTCGGTGAGCGCGTACACCTGCTTCCAGTCCAGGATCCGCTCGCCGTCCGGCTCCGCGCCGGGCAGCACGCGCGGCGTGGCACCGGTCGACACGAGGATGGCGTCCGCCTCCAGCGAGCGGACCGTGCCGTCCTCCAGCGTCGCCACCACGCGCCGCGGCCCGTCCAGCCGCCCGGTACCGCGCAGCATCTCCACGCCGGCCCGGCGCAGCCCGTTGGCGATGTCCACCGACTGGGCCTGCGCGAGCTCCAGGACGCGCTTGTTGACCACGTCCAGGTCGACGCCCACTATCGGCCGGTCCAGAGTCCCGGGCGTGCCGTCGTCCACGTAGATGCCCAGCTCCGCGTGCGAGTCCGCGAAGGTCGTCATGACCTCCGCGGTCGCGATGAGCGTCTTGGACGGCACGCAGTCCGTGAGCACCGCCGCACCGCCGACGCCTTCACGCTCGACGACGGTCACCTCGGCCCCCAGCTGGGCCGCGACCAGCGCAGCTTCGTACCCACCGGGGCCGCCACCAACGATCACAATGCGAGTCACGCATGTCATTCTTCCGCATCACCGGGCGCCGCGTAGGATGCGGTCCCATGCCCCTCTACGCCGCGTATGCCAGCAACCTCGACGCGCGGCAGATGGCCCGGCGCGCTCCGCACTCCCCGCTCCGCGTGACGGGCTGGCTGCCCGGCTGGCGCCTGACGTTCGGCGGCGAGCAGCTGGGCTGGGAAGGCTCCCTCGCCACGGTCGTCGAGGACGACATCTCGCAGGTCTTCGTCGCGCTGTACGACCTGACCGATGCGGACGAGGACGCCCTCGACCGCTGGGAGGGCGAGTCGCTCGGCCTCTACCGCAAGGTCAAGATCCGGGTCGAGACGCTGTTCGGCGAGGAGCTGGCCTGGCTCTATGTGCTCAACGACTACGAGGGCGGGCTGCCCTCGGCGCGCTACCTCGGCATGGTCGCCGACGCCGCGGAGTCGGCGGGCGCGCCGGACGACTACGTCAAGGAGCTGCGCACGCGGCCCTGCCTGTCGGTCGGCCCGTAGGACCCGCTCCGCTCCTCCCTGATTCCCCCCGCATTCCCCACGCACGGCAGCCGCTCGGCAGCGGTCGGGCCGCCTCTCCGGCGTGCGTGCGTACCTGCCTGCTCCCCCGAGGACCGGCGCGGCCGAAAGGTCGATCGGCGCTGAATCCGGCATCGATTGCGACACGATCTCTACGCGCATAGACCCCAAGCGCGCCGAACCGTGCACCACCCTTTACGCTCACGATGTGAACGCTTCCGTCAGCAACGACCCGACCGCCGCCGCCACTGCCGCCGCCCAGCGTCTGCAGGAGATCACCGGTGCGGCGACCCACGACATCGCGCTGGTCATGGGCTCCGGCTGGGTGCCCGCCGCCGACATGCTGGGCACCCCTGACCACGAGTTCCCGGTCACCGAGCTGCCCGGCTTCCCGCCGCCGGCGGTCGCGGGACACGCCGGCACGATCCGGTCGATCACCGTCGGGGAGCGCCGCGCGCTGGTCTTCCTCGGCCGCACCCACCTGTACGAGGGCCGCGGCGTCGCCGCCGTCGTGCACGGCGTCCGGACCGCGGTCGCGGCCGGCTGCAAGACCGTCGTGCTCACCAACGGCTGCGGCGGCCTGCGCCCGTCGTTCACGCCCGGCCAGCCGGTCCTCATCTCGGACCACATCAACCTCACCGCGACGTCCCCGATCGTCGGCGCGAACTTCGTCGACCTGACGGACCTGTACTCGCCGCGCCTGCGCGAGCTGTGCCGCGAGGTCGAGCCGAGCCTGGAAGAGGGCGTGTACGTCCAGTTCCCCGGCCCGCACTACGAGACCCCGGCCGAGATCGGCATGGTCCGCGCGATCGGCGGCCACCTGGTCGGCATGTCCACCACGCTGGAGGCCATCGCGGCGCGCGAAGCGGGCGCCGAGGTGCTGGGCATCTCGCTGGTCACCAACCTCGCCGCGGGCATGACCGGCGAGCCGCTGAACCACGAGGAGGTCCTGGAGGCCGGCCGCGCGTCCGCGGTCCGCATGGGGCACCTGCTCACCGAGGTCCTGCCGCGCATCTGACGCCCGGCGCGGCACATGCCACAAGCCGCCGGTCCGGACCTGGGAGCTCCCGCCCCGGACCGGACCGGCGGCTTGTGGCATGTGCCGCGCCCGATCATTTCCCGCATCCGGCCGAACAGGTCCGGGATGATCCCGATCCGCTCCGGGCATCATCCCGATCAGTCCCAGGCCGGTGGATGCCACCTGCTCGTTAAGGAGACCGCCTTGAGTGACGTCGTCGAGACCGCCCGCATCTGGCTGGCCGAGGACCCCGACCCGGACACCCGCGCCGAGTTGCAGTCCCTGCTCGACGCCGACGACCGCGCCGCGCTGGAAGACCGCTTCGCCGGCCTGCTGCAGTTCGGCACCGCCGGGCTGCGCGGCGAGCTGGGGGCGGGGCCGAACCGCATGAACCGCGCGGTGGTGATCAGGGCCGCGGCCGGGCTCGCGGCGTACCTGAACGCCACGCGGCCGGGCACCGTGGTGATCGGCTACGACGCCCGCCACAAGTCGGACGTCTTCGCGCGCGACACCGCGGCGGTGATGGAGGCGGCCGGCCTGCACGCGCTGCTGCTGCCGCGCCCGCTGCCCACGCCGGTGCTGGCGTTCGCGATCCGGCACCTGGGCTGCGCGGCCGGCGTCATGGTCACGGCCAGCCACAACCCGCCGCGGGACAACGGCTACAAGGTGTACCTCGGCGACGGCTCGCAGATCGTGCCGCCCGCGGATGCGGACATCGCGGCGGCCATCGACGCGGTCGGCGCGCTCGCCGACGTACCGATGGCGGACGGCGGCTGGGAGGTGCTCGGCGAGACCCTGCTGGACGCGTACCTGGACCGGGCCGCGGCCGTGGTGCCGGCCGGCGGGCCGCGGGACGTGCGCATCGTGCACACCTCGATGCACGGCGTCGGCGGCGCGGTGATGGTCGGGGCCTTCGAGCGCGCCGGCTTCCCGGTCCCGACCGTGGTCGACGCGCAGGCCGAGCCGGACCCGGAGTTCCCGACGGTCGCCTTCCCGAACCCGGAAGAGCCGGGCGCGATGGACCTGGCCTTCGAGACCGCAGCCGCGGCCGACGCCGACCTGGTGATCGCCAACGACCCGGACGCGGACCGCTGCGCCGTCGCGGTGCCGGATGCCGCGGCGCCGGGCGGGTGGCGCATGCTGCGCGGCGACGAGGTCGGCGCGCTGCTGGGTGTCGAGATCGCCCGGCGGGCGGGCGGCTCCGGCGTGCTGGCCACCACGATCGTGTCGTCGTCGCTGCTCGGCCCGGTGGCCGCGCGGTACGGCCTGGAGTACGTGGAGACGCTGACCGGCTTCAAGTGGCTGGCGCGGGTGCCGGGGCTGACCTTCGCGTACGAGGAGGCCCTGGGGTACTGCGTCGACCCGTCCGGAGTGCGCGACAAGGACGGCGTGACCGCGGCGCTCATGGTCGCGGAGCTGGCCGCGGCGGCGAAGCGGGACGGCCGCACGCTGCTCGACCTGCTGGACGGCATCGCCGTCGAGTACGGGCTGCACGCCACCGACCAGTACTCCGTCCGGGTGGAAAAGCTGGAGCAGATCGCGGAGGGCATGGCCCGGCTGCGGGCGACTCCGCCGACCGCGCTGGGCGGGCTGGCCGTCGCGCGCGTGGAGGACCTGGCCGAGGGCTCCGCCGACCTGCCGCCCACCGACGGCCTCCGGTACACCCTCGCGGGTGCCGACGACGTCGCCTCGGCGCGCATCGTGGTCCGGCCGAGCGGAACCGAGCCGAAGCTCAAGGGCTACTTGCAGGTCGTGGTGCCGGTGCACAGCCAGGTCGAGGAGGCGAGGGCGGTCGGCGCGGCGACGCTGGCCGCGCTGAAGACGGACCTGGCGGCGGCGCTGGGCATGTGACCGGGGCCTGACCGGCGGTCGGACCGGTTCGGACCGGTCAAGACCGGTTCGGACCGCGCGGATCGGCCTTGGTCCGGACGGGATTCCCGCAGCCGGACGAAAGCCCGGCGGGCACGTGTGGCCACCACACATGCCCGCCGGGCTTCGGCATTCCACCTCGATCTCGGGGGAGATCCCTCGGACTTGGGCGTCGGCGCAGAGGCGTGGAACTGGTGCGGGGCACGGCTCGTCCGGGGATTGCGAGGCGGCATGGTGCGGATCCGATGGGCGTTCCGCCGTGTGGGTGATCGGTCTGGGTGAACCGTTCTTCCGGCCGTACCGTGGTTGCGGGGAGGGACAACTGTGGAAGCACTGCGTTCTGACGATCCGTCGGCGGTCGCCGGGTACCGCATGCTGGCGCGCCTGGGGGCGGGCGGCATGGGCCGTGTCTACCTGGCCCGTTCGCCCGGTGGGCGTCCGGTCGCCTTCAAGGTGATCCGGAGCGACTTCGCCGACGACCCGGACTTCCGCGAGCGGTTCGCGCGGGAAGTGGCCGCGGCGCGCTCGGTCAGCGGGGTGTTCACCGCACCGGTGCTCGACGCCGACCCGCAGGGGAACCCGCCCTGGCTGGCCACCGGTTACGTGGCCGGCGTACCGCTCGGCGACGCGGTGGGCCGCTTCGGCCCGCTGCCCGATTCACTCGGCCCGCTGGCGGGCGGGCTCGCGGAGGCGCTGGTCGCCGTGCACGCCGCGGGCATCGTGCACCGCGACCTCAAGCCCGCGAACGTCATCCTGGCCGCCGACGGCCCGCGCCTCATCGACTTCGGGATCGCCCGCGCCCTGGAGGGCGGCACGATCACCCGGACCGGTTTCATGGTCGGCTCCCCCGGCTTCCTGGCCCCGGAGCAGGCCGGCAGCGGGCCGATCGGGCCCGCCACCGATGTGTTCGCGCTGGGTTCGGTGCTGACGTATGCGGCCACCGGGCAAAGCCCGTTCGGCGAGGGCATCCTGACGGAGCTGCTCTTCAAGGTGCTGTACGGCGAGCCGGACGTGTCCGCGGTGCCGGAGCGCTACCGGACGCTGGTCGCGGCGATGCTCGCGAAGGATCCGGCGGACCGCCCGACGCCGCGTCAGATCCTGGACCGGCTGAGCGCATTGGGCGAAAACGACCGGCCGGGCGCATGGCTCCCGCGGCCGTTGACGCAGCTGGTGCTGGCCCGGTCGGCGGCGCTGCTGTCCGACGATCCGCTGGCCGGCGAGACGGCGGTCCAGGAGATGGTCGGGCCGGCGGAGCCCACGGCTCCGGGCGGCGGTGTGTACCGCGGGCATGCGCCCGAAGCGCCCTCGCCGACACCGCAGTTGCCCACCGCGCGGCCGACGCTGCCGCCCGTGCCGAACAGGTCCGCCGAGCTGGCCCATGGCCATGCCGGAAGTCCGCGGCGTCGGCGCATCCTCGCCGCCGCAGCAGCCGTCGCCGTGCTGACCGCCGCCGCGGCGCTCGGCATCCCCAAGCTGCTGGACGACGACACCCCGAAGCGGGACAACGCAGGAAGCGGGAGCCCGGCGGCGTCGCCGACCGGGTGCGGTGCGCTGGACGCCGATCTGACCGGGGGCACGACCGTCTACCCGCAACTGGACGTGGGCAACACCGCGATCGAGCCGCGCTACACGGCTCCGGGGCTGGTGGTCACCGCCCCACCGGGCAGCGACGTGCGCACCGACTTCCAGGGCAAGGTGACCGCGCCGTTCGTGACCGTGCGGGTCAATGGGTCGTTCAGCATCGAGACGCGGGTGACCGTGGATCCGAAGGCCGGGTACCAGGCCGCCGGGCTGCTGGTGTTCGCGGACCAGAACAACTACGTGCGCCTGGAGCGCGGCTACGGGACGTTCGACGCGATCGCGTTCGAGTACTTCGCGAACGGCGTGCACCGGAAGCTGACCACGCCTTACGCCAACGAGGCCGGCGGTGTTGTGGAGACCTCGGCGGACACGGTGTCGCTGCGCCTCGACGTACGGAACGGCCAGGCCACCGGCTGGTGGCGGGTCGGCGCATCGGACAACTGGATGTCCCTGCCGGGCAGCGCCCCCGTCCCGGCCGCGGCGACGCAGGCCGGGCTGACCGTGCTCAACACCCCCGAGAGGGGCGGCAACTTCGGCGCGACGTTCAGCAAGGTGCAGGTGACCTGCCCGCAGCCCTGAGCAGGCGCCGCGGACTCAGAGCGTGGTGCCGAGCACGACCATGCCCGCGCCGACGGCGATCGCGGCGAAAACCGGCCAGCACCAGACCGCGCGCACCGGGCCGGTGGACGTCTTGGCGAACTGCTCGGCCATGCCGCGGATGTCCGCGACGGCGTGGTCGGCGGTCGCGGCCACCGGCTCGTTGATGCGGCTGCTGCCGTACGGGTCCTCGCCGAGGGAGCGCGAGTTGGCGCGGATGGCGCGCTTGCGCTCGCGCAGCGAGACCGGGACGGCCCAGATGTGGAAGCTGCGGTCGTCCGCCCGCACCTCCAGCGAGTACTCCGCCTTGACCTCCTGGACCGCGCCCCAGGGGATCTCCACGGTCCGGAACGGGTTGCGGATCAGCAGCTTGTCCGGGCCCGCGTACATCGCGGCGCGGATCGTGAGCGCGACCACCAGGGCTCCGGCGGCGAGGACCGAGCCGATGATCGTCACGGTGTCCCCGCCGGTGCCGCGGAGCGCCGAGTCGACGATCAGCCACAGGCCGACGGCCACCATGACGACCCCGGTGAACAGGGCCGGCTTGGAGCGGTATGTGGTGACGCTCTCGTCGGAGTTCATGGCCGGGATTCTGCCGCACGACCGCAACGCTTCGAAATAGTCCCTCCCCGGCACCTCCTGACAGGGCGCTACGCGTGTAGATATGCTCATGTTGTGACCATGCTGTCTGCCTTCCCAGCCGACCCGGCCGAGGTGACGTCTTCCGAGGCGGCCCTTTCCCGGTTCCTCCACGGGCTTCCCGGCATCGACAAGGTCGGGGCCGAGTCCCGGGCCGCGATGCTCGGGACGCGCTCGATCAAGAAGGACGCCAAGGCCTTCGCGATCGACCTCGCCATCTCGATGATCGACCTGACCACCTTGGAGGGTGCCGACACCCCGGGCAAGGTCCGGGCGCTGTGCGCCAAGGCCCTGCACCCCGACCCGAGCGCCCCGGACGCCCCGCGCCCGGCGGCCATCTGCGTGTATCCCGACCTGGTCGGGATCGCCAAGGAGGCGCTCGGCAAGGCGCCGGTGAACGTCGCCTCGGTGGCCACCGCCTTCCCGTCCGGCCGGGCCGCGCTGGACATCAAGCTGGCCGACGTCGCGCAGGCCGTGCAGGCCGGTGCGGACGAGATCGACATGGTCATCGACCGCGGCGCCTTCCTGTCCGGCCGCTACCAGCAGGTCTTCGACGAGATCGTGGCGGTCAAGGCGGCCTGCGGCAGCGCGCACCTCAAGGTGATCCTGGAGACCGGCGAGCTGTCCACGTACGACAACGTGCGGCGCGCGTCGTGGCTGGCCATGCTGGCCGGCGCGGACTTCATCAAGACCTCGACCGGCAAGGTGGGCACCAACGCCACGCTGCCGGTGACGCTGATCATGATGGAGGCGGTACGCGACTTCCGGGCCGCGACCGGCCGGCAGATCGGCGTGAAGCCGGCCGGCGGCATCCGCACCACCAAGGACGCGATCAAGTACCTGGTGCTGGTCAACGAGACCGCCGGGCCCGACTGGCTGACCCCCGACTGGTTCCGCCTCGGCGCGTCCAGCCTGCTGAACGACCTGCTCATGCAGCGTCAGAAGCTGGCGACCGGCCGCTACTCCGGCCCCGACTACGTGACGGTGGACTGACCCGTGAGCTCTCTCTCCCCCACGCCGGGCAAGGCGTTCGACTACGCCCCGGCCCCCGAGTCCCGGGCCGCGGTGGACATCGCCGCGTCGTACGGGCTGTTCATCGACGGCAAGTTCACCGAGGCCGCCGACGGCGGCACGCTCAAGACCGTCAACCCGGCCACCGAAGAGGTACTCGCCGAGGTCGCGGTGGGCGGTGCCGCGGACGTCGACCGCGCGGTCAAGGCGGCCCGCAAGGCGTTCAAGTCGTGGTCCGCGCTGCCCGGCAGCGAGCGCGCCAAGTACCTATTCCGCATCGCGCGGCTGATCCAGGAGCACGGCCGCGAGCTGGCCGTCCTGGAGACGCTGGACAACGGCAAGCCGATCCGCGAGTCGCGGGACAGCGACGTCCCGCTGGTCGCCGCGCACTTCTTCCACTACGCGGGCTGGGCGGACAAGCTCGGCCACGCCGGCTTCGGGCCGGACCCGAAGCCGATCGGCGTGGCCGCCCAGGTCATCCCGTGGAACTTCCCGCTGCTGATGCTGGCCTGGAAGATCGCCCCGGCGCTGGCCGCGGGCAACACCGTGGTGCTCAAGCCGGCCGAGACCACGCCGCTCTCCGCGCTGCGCTTCGCGGAGATCTGCGTCGAGGCGGGCCTGCCCGCGGGCGTCGTCAACATCGTCACCGGTGCGGGCGAGACGGGCCGCGCGGTCGTCGCGCACCCGGACGTGGACAAGGTCGCCTTCACCGGTTCGACGCCGGTCGGCAAGGAGATCATCCGCACCGTCGCGGGCACCGGCAAGAAGCTCACGCTGGAGCTGGGCGGCAAGGCCGCCAACATCGTCTACGACGACGCCGCGCTCGATTCCGCGATCGAGGGCATCGTCAACGGCATCTTCTTCAACCAGGGCCAGGTCTGCTGCGCGGGCTCGCGGCTGCTGGTCCAGGAGTCGGTGGCCGAGCAGGTCCTGGAGATGCTGACGCGCCGCCTCGGCACGCTGCGCCTGGGCGACCCGCTGGACAAGAACACCGACGTCGGCGCGATCAACTCGGCCGCCCAGCTGGACCGCATCAAGAACCTGGTGGCGGCCGGCGACGCGGAGGGCGCGGAGCGCTGGACCGCGCCGTGCGAGATCCCGGCGAAGGGCTTCTGGTTCCCGCCGACCGTCTTCACCGGGGTCACCCAGGCGCACCGCATCGCGCGCGAGGAGATCTTCGGCCCGGTGCTGTCGGTGCTGACCTTCCGCACCCCGGCGGAAGCGGTCGAGAAGGCGAACAACACGCCGTACGGCCTGTCCGCGGGCGTGTGGACCGAGAAGGGCGCCAAGGCGCTGTGGACCGCGCAGCGGCTGCGGGCCGGCGTGGTGTGGACCAACACGTTCAACAGGTTCGACCCGGCGTCGCCGTTCGGCGGCTTCAAGGAGTCGGGCTTCGGCCGCGAGGGCGGCCGCCAGGGCCTGGAGGCGTACCTCGATGTCTAAGGAACCGATGCGCGCCGCAGGCTCCTCCGCCCGGCTCGCGGTCAACAAGACCTACAAGCTGTACATCGGGGGCAAGTTCCCCCGTTCCGAGAGCGGGCGGGTGTACGCCGTGACCGACACGAAGGACCGTCAGCTGGCCAACGCGCCGCGCGGCACCCGCAAGGACGCACGCGACGCGGTCGTGGCGGCCCGCAAGGCGTTCGGCGGCTGGTCGGGTGCCACCGCGTTCAACCGCGGCCAGGTGCTCTACCGCATCGCCGAGATGCTGGAGGCCCGCCGCGAGGAGTTCGCAGGCGAGGTCGCCGCGGCCGAGGGCCTGGGCCGCAACAAGGCCCTCGCGGCCGTGGACGCCTCGGTGGACCGCTGGGTCTGGTACGCCGGGTGGACCGACAAGCTCGCGCAGGTCGCGGGCGGCGCCAACCCGGTGGCCGGCCCGTACGCGAACTGGTCGACGCCGGAGCCGACCGGCGTGGTGGCCGTGCTGGCCCCGCAGAAGTCGTCGCTGCTCGGCCTCACCAGCGTCGTCGCGCCGGTCATCGCGACCGGCAACACCGCGGTCGTGGTGGCGAGCGAGCGGGCCCCGCTCCCCGCGCTGGCGTTCGCCGAGGTGCTGGGCGTCTCCGACGTGCCGGGCGGCGTGGTCAACCTGCTGAGCGGTCCGGTCGCGGAGATCGCGCCGTGGCTGGCCGCGCACCAGGACGTCAACGCGATCGACCTCGCGGGCGCTTCGCACAACACCGGGGTGGCGTCGGTGCGCGATCTGGAGATCGCCGCGGCCGACAACCTCAAGCGCGTGCTGCGGCCCGAGGCCAAGGAGCCGGACTGGACGGCCGACCCGGGACCGCACCGGATGCTGGCGTTCACCGAGACGCGGACCGTCTGGCACCCGTCGGGGAACTGACGGAGCGCCGCATCCGTAGTCCCTAGGGGCACCCGAACCCGGAGAGCCGGGCCCGAGCCGAGTCTGAGGCGGCGAGGGCCCGGCTCTTCGCGCTGCCGGGCACGGGTGTGCGTACGGCCGGGGTCAGCGGGGTGCGCCCGGGCCCTGCGGCGGCGGAGCGGAGGCGGCGTAGGCGCCCGTGGGCGGCACGGCGGCGTGGCCCGCGGTAGGCGGTGCGGGCGGCGGCACGTGCGGGGCACGGTACGCGCCGGTCACGGGCGGCGCCGCGGGCATCGGGCCGGGCTGCGGTGGCGGCTGCGGCGGCCCGTACGCGCCTTCGGCGACGCGGCCGCGGGTGACCGTGGGCGGGTGCGGCACCGCGAGCACGATCAGGAAGAAGTACGCGGCCAGCGCGAAAAGCCCCAGCACGGTGATGTTGAGGACCGTCTGCTGCACCCGCGCGCCCTCGGAGACCGGGGCGAACGCGCCGCCCTTGTAGGTCAGCGCGGCCAGCGCGGCGCCGAGGCCGGCGAGCGCCTGCGCACCGAGGACGGCCAGGGCCACCCGGGTGACGAGCCGCGACCGGGCCGGCGGGCGGCCCAGGTGGGTCACCAGCAGGACCGCGACGACCAGCAGGAACGGCGTCATGACGTGCAGCAGGTCGGCCTGCGCGCTGTAGGCGCGGGCGCGCAGGCCCTCGACCAGGGTCCCGGCCCCGAACAGCACGCGGGTGGCGGTGACCGCGAGGCCGACCGCGACGAAGCCGATCAGGGCCCAGGCGGCCGGCTCGCGCAGGCGCTGCGTCTCGGCGTGGTTCATGCCCGCGCCCCGTCCCGGATGCGGCACTCGGCACGAAGGCGCCGGATCGCCCGCACTGTTCGCGATGTTCGTATGCTCACGCGTCCCTCCCCGTCGGCACAGCCCTACCGTACGGGCAAGCGCCCCGGCCGCACCGGGCCGCGGCGCAAAACCGAACCCCCGGTGGCGGCCGCGGGGTTGGATACGGCTGCCACCGGGGGTCGGGACAGGGCGGCCGCCGCCGGCCGCGCCGGGTACCGGTGCCCCGGCGGGCGCCGCAGCCGCCCCGCGTCCTGGAACGTGCTCAGCCGCCGATCAGTTCACCCAGGTTGGTGCCCTTCGCGACCTTGCCGGTGGCCAGCGCGGTGCTGACCGGGAGATCGCCGACCTGGGTGCCGACCGAGTTGTCGAGCGGGTTGAAGCCGGTGCCCGCCAGCGGGTTGAGGGCCGCGTGCGTGATCGGCGCGGTCGCGGCGGGGAGCGCCGCGTCCAGTGCCGGGTCCAGCCGGGTCGGGGCCGGCGAGGTGGGGGAGGCGGTCGCGGCGGGGGCGGCCACGCCCAGGGCCACCGCGGCACCGATCGACGCGGCCATCACGGTACGCAGTGCCGAAGCCATGACAGGTCCTTCCGTTCGGCGCGGGCGGGTCCCGGCCGCGGGCCGGGGGCAGCCCGAGCGTTCTGCCGGACCGGACACCTTATGCATCCGATCAGACACGGAAGGTAGCGAAGGAAGCGGGGGCTCGGCAACGTGACACCCCAGCAAGGCCTCCCGCACAAGCGCTTCGGCACGGTTCGGAAACCGTTCCGGCACCACTCGGGAACCGAACACCCGCCGATGCCGTCCTCTCCCGCGTGGCACCCGTTCCCGGACGACCCGGTACGCGGACCGGCGCAGCACAAATGAAAGAAGTCCCGGGCCGGCCCTGAACGGACCACACCCGGGACTCCAGGTCCCCACCAAGCCCCCCCGGACCAGTGTGAACTCTCGCTGTTGTGCAGACCCCGCCGCGAAGGCAGGGCACGGATCAGGCGACCAGCTCCGCGAACGCCTCGTCCGCGCCGAAGCTGAGCGCCTCGTCCTCGCGCAGGCGGCGCAGCGCGCGCCAGATGCTGCTCTTGACGGTGCCGACCGAGACACCGAGGACCTCGGCGACCTCCGGGTCGGTGCGGCCCTCGTAGTAGCGCAGCACGAGCATCGTGCGCTGCGGCTCGGGCAGCTTGGCCAGCGCCTGCCACAGGACGGCACGCAGCTCGGTGTCGCCCATCGAGTCCGAACCGTCGGGACGCTCGGGCATCTCCTCGGTCGGGTACTCGCCGATCCGGCGCCGGCGCCATGCCGATATGTGCAGGTTGGTCATCGTGCGGCGCAGGTAGCCGCCGAGCGCGGCCTTGTCCTGGATGCGGCCCCACGCCTGGTACGTGCTCATGAGGGCGCTCTGCAGGAGGTCTTCGGCCTCGTTGCGGTCCCCCGTCAGGTGGTACGCGGTGGCGAAGAGCGCCGAGCGGCGCTCGCGCACATACGCCGTGAAGTCGTCGTCGATGCACCCGGTGTCGGCCGGAGCCGGCTTCGCGGTGCCGGCCGGCACCGCGGCGAGTGCCACCACCGTGCGGCGGTTCTCGTGGCGGTCGATCTGTGACTGCATGGTTCCTCCCCCAAACCCTGCTCCAACGCGAGCTTCGTTCACAGCCACAACTCTGCTGGTCGGGCTTCATCGGACCGTCCGCCTCGTGTCACAGCTGTGCAACAGGGCCGGGCACCCGAGAACCACGGAAAGCGGGCCCGTGTTCTTCCCACCCGTGACGTCAGACACAATGGCTCGCGTGCCCTACCTGTTGCTGATCGAGGACGACGAGGCCGTACGCACCGGCCTCGAACTCGCGCTGGGCCGCCAGGGCCACCGCGTGGTCACCGCTGCCACCGGCGAGCTCGGCCTGGAGCGGTGGCGCGAGCAGCGCCCCGACCTGATCGTGCTGGACGTGATGCTGCCCGGCATCGACGGCTTCGAGGTGTGCCGGCGGATCCGCCGCACCGACTCGCTGCCGATCATCCTGCTGACCGCGCGCAACGACGACATCGACGTCGTCGTCGGGCTCGAGTCGGGGGCCGACGACTACGTCGTCAAGCCGGTGCAGCCGCGCGTCCTGGACGCCCGGATCCGCGCGGTGCTGCGCCGCGGCGAACGCGAGGTGTCGGACGCCTCGGTGTTCGGCGACCTGGTGGTCGACCGCAACGCGATGATCGTCACCAAGGGCGGCGAGGAGCTCCAGCTCACCCCGACCGAGCTGCGGCTGCTGGTCGAGCTGAGCCGCCGCCCCGGGCAGGCGCTCTCCCGGCAGCAGTTGCTGCGGCTGGTGTGGGAGCACGACTACCTGGGCGACTCGCGGCTGGTCGACGCCTGCGTGCAGCGGCTGCGCGCCAAGGTCGAGCTGGTGCCGTCGGCGCCCACGCTCATCCGCACGGTCCGTGGCGTCGGTTACCGCCTCGACCCCCCGTGACCGGCCCGTTCACCCGGACCCGCCGACCCGCACGCCCCCGCACGCGCCGCCCGGTCCTGGCGCGGATCGGGCATGCCCTGCGGCTGAGTTCACTGCGTGTGCGGATCCTCGCGGTGTTCGCGATCGTGGCGCTGATCTCCGCGGTCGCGGCGTCCGGCATCGCCTACTGGCTGACCCGCAACGCGGTGCTGCAGCGCGCCCAGGACTCGGTGATCAAGGAGTTCCGGGACGGCTTGGGCCGCGTCTCGCTGGAGCTGCCGCCGAACCCGACGTCCGCCGAGCTGGAGGTCGCCGCGGAGCAGATGCGCAGCACCAGCTTCGGCTACCGGGTGGTGCTGGTCGGCGACGGCAACTCGGCGCCCGCGGAGGGCGACTTCACGCTGGCGGACGTGCCCGAGGACCTGCAGAAGGTCGTCAACACGCCGGACGCCGCGGGCAAGTTCCACATGTACTTCCAGCGCGTGAACATCAACGGCGAGCCGTACCTGATCGCCGGCACGAAGGTCGTCGCGTCCACGCCGGGCGCGCCCAACGGCCCCACCGGCTACATGTTCCAGTCGCTGCGCGCCGAGCAGACCGATCTGACGTCACTCGCCCGCTACCTGACCACGGGTGCCGTGCTGGCGCTCGGCGCGGCCGCGGTGCTGGCGCTGGTCGGTGCCCGGCACGTGCTGCGGCCGGTGCGCCGGCTCGGCGACGCCGCGCGCCAGTTGGGCGCCGGCAAGCTGGACACGCGCCTCGAGGTACGCGGCTCGGACGAGCTGGCCGATCTGGCCCGGACGTTCAACGACGCGGCCGAGAAGCTGGAGCGCAGCGTCAGCGAACTGCGCGCGCTGGAGGCGTCCTCGCGCCGGTTCGTCGCCGACGTGTCGCACGAACTCCGCACTCCGCTGGCCGCGATGACCGCGGTGAGCGAGCTCCTCGAAGAGGAGGCCGACAGCCTCGGCGAGCAGGGCGCGCCCGCGGCCCGCCTGGTGGTCGCCGAGATCGACCGGCTCGCGACGCTCGTCGAGGACCTCATGGAGGTGTCCCGGTTCGATGCGGGCACCGCCTCGCTGATCCTCGACGACGTGGACATCGCCGACCTGGTGACCGCGTGCCTGGACGCGCGGGCCTGGATGGACGCGGTCGACCTGCGCTCGCCGCGCGGCATCCTCGCCCGCGTGGACGCCCGGCGCCTGGACGTCATGGTGTCCAACCTGGTCGGCAACGCGCTGCGGCACGGCGGTTCGCCGGTGACCGTGGAGATCCGCCGCGAGCCCCGCGTGCACCTGCCCGGGCGGCCCGCCGCGGAGGGCACCGAAGACCTGGTCATCGACGTGTCCGACACCGGGCCCGGCATCCCGGAGGACGTCCTGCCGCACGTGTTCGACCGGTTCTACAAGGCGGACAGCTCGCGGGCCCGCTCCGAGGGCAGCGGTCTGGGGCTCTCCATCGTGATGGAGAACGCCCGTATCCACGGCGGCACCGCGTCGGCGTCCAATGTGCCGGGCGGGGGCGCGAAGTTCAGCCTGCGGCTGCCGCTCGTGCCGCCGGCCGACGAGGACATCGTCGGCCTCGACGACCCGGATGCGGACTGGGACGACCCGGACCCCGGCGTCGAGCCGGGACCGGACGACCTGCTGTCCGACGAGGACTTGGGCCTGGCCGCACCGGGCGGGAACGCAAGCGGGAACAGCACCGGGAACGGCAGCGGAAACGGCGGCGGCAGCGATGCCGACGACGACCTGCCCGGCTCCTCGGGGCCGCACGGTGCGGCCCGCGGGGGGCTGCGGTGAGCGGCGTGCGGCGGCGGCCGCGCACCGGGCTGCTCGTGGCCGGCGCGGTCGGCTCCGCGGTGCTGCTGGCCGGCTGCGGCATCCGGGCCACCGAAGGGCCGATCAACGCGGGCGACCCGGCCACCCGGCCGCAGGGCGCCACCGCCACGCAGGCGGTCCCGCAGCACCAGATCTACCTGGTCCGCGAAGGCCGCCCGCAGCCCGTGCCGCGCGGCGACGCGGTCGACCTGCAGCTCCCCGGGCCCGGTGCCACGCGCAGCGCGGCGGCCGGCGATCCGCTGCGCATGTCGCAGATCGACCGGCTGCTGCGCGAGCTGGCCAAGGGGCCGAACCCGGAGGAGGCCGCGCAGGGCTGGAGCACCGCGCTGCCGCCCGGCGGCGTGCGGCTGGCCGAGCCGCTGGCCGGCGACCCGGCGGACCTCGTCCGCCTGGACCTGGACTCGTTCGGCGCCATCGACGCGCTGGCGCTGGGCCAGATCGTGTGCACGCTGCAGCACGCGTCCCGGGCCAAGGAAGTGCCGCTGGCCGGACGGGCCGGACCGGGGAAGCCGCAGCAGTGCGCGGCCTTCCAGGCCGTCTCGGTGGGCCCTCCCCCGGCGAACGGAAAGCCGTCGGTGCCCGGTTCGACCGCGGCCTCCTGAGCCGGTCCGGGGCGCGGCTTTCGGCGCGCGTCCCGGCCGGGCGCTGCTCTCGGGGGCGACCCCGAGACGTCCCCTAGACCGCGGGGAGGAGTCCCGGAGTCCGCAAGGCGCAGGCCGCGGGGCCCGATCGCGGTACGCCAGGAGGACGGAACTCCCTTTTCCGGCACATACCTTCGATACAGGCGCAGCGATCGGCGCGGCGCCCTCGAAGGAGGCACGTCATGGCCATGTACGCGGCGCCCCGGCCCGCCACTCTCACCCGGCCCCGCGAAGGCCGCATGATCGCCGGCGTCTGCGCCGGCCTGGCCCGGCGCTTCGGCTGGTCGCCGCGCGCGGTGCGGATCGGCGTCGTCCTGTCCTGCCTGCTGCCCGGGCCGCAGTTCCTGGCCTACCTGGCGATGTGGGTGATCGTCCCGAACGAGAAGTGAGCCCGGACCGGACCGGTCCCCCCGCACCGGTCCGCAGGCCTGCGGTGCGCCTATCATCCGTGCAGGGGTCGGACGGCGTAGGCGAGGGGGAAGCCCGGTGGGGCCGACGTACCAGAAGAACCGGATCATCACGCTGTCCGTGGTGGGCGGCGTGATCGTCACACTGCTGGGGCTGTTCCTGAGCGGCTCGCTCGCCGTCGAGGCGGGCAAGACGTCGGCCATGTCGTCCAAGCGCTACTCCGACAAAGAGGTCGAGGACAACCAGAAGTTCTGGGACGACGAGGACCGCATCGGCGCGGCCAAGCCGGTCGCGCCCGGTGTCGAGGCGCCCTCGTCGCCGGGCTTCCGGCCGCCGGCCACGGTCGAGGCGGAGCTGGTGTCGGCGCCGTACGACGTCCCGGACAAGGCGATCCGCGGCAAGATCTTCTTCGAGGTGCCGGGGGGCATCGCGGAGTGCAGCGGCACGGTGGTCGAGCATGCGAGCCGCAACTTGGTGTGGACCGCGGCGCACTGCCTGCACGGCGGCAAGAACGGCGACTTCTACGGCCGCGTGATGTTCATCCCGGGCTACGACGGCTCCGCCAAGTCGCGCGCCGAGCGCGAACCGTACGGCGTGTGGCCGGCCCGGCAGGTCGAGGTCAGCGCGCAGTGGGTCAAGGATGCCGACCCGGAACGCGACAGCATCGCCTCGCCGTTCGACTTCGGGGCCTTCGAGGTGCAGCCGCCGGCCGGCAAGAAGGCGCTCGCCGACGAGATAGGCGCCAGCGCCGAGATCCTGTTCAACGCGCCCCGCAACCTGACCGTCGAGTCGTACGGCTACCCGGGCGAGGACCCGTTCGACGGCAAGGAGATGTACACCTGCTCGTCGCCGACCACCGACTTCCGCAACCGCGGCTGGCCCGACCCGGCGATGCTGTGGATGGGCTGCACGATGACCGGCGGCTCCAGCGGCGGCGGGTGGTTCGCCGAGGTGAACGGCCGCAGATACCTGGTCAGCAACATCTCGCTGGGCATCACCATGACCACGGCGCGCACCATGACCGGGCCCTATCTGGGCAATGCGGCCCAGGAGTTGTACAACCGGTTCTGACCCGGCGGGGCGCTCGGGGCGCCCGAGGCGCGCAGTCGGTCCGGCCCGGACACGGGAACGCCGGGTCGCGCCCACGGGAATGAGAGCGCGACCCGGCGAGTCGACCCGGGCGATCAGCCGCCGAGGCCGGGCACGCCGGGGAGACCCGGCAGCGCGCCGGTGGGCAGCTGGCTCGTCGGGAGGGTCTGCGTCGCGCTCCCCAGACCGCTGGTCACCTGACCGGTGGGGAGCTTGTCGGTGACCTGGCCGACCGGGAACGGCCCGACCATGCCGCCGTTGTTCTGCGCGACCTTGGGCAAGGCCGGCGCGGTGGGGTTGAGCAGGCCGGCGTTGCCGCCGGTGAGGGCGACGGCCGGAGCGGCCGCACCGGCGACGATCGCCGCACCGAGTCCGGCCGTGACAGCTGCCTTACGAGCTACCGATCCCATGAGCATCCTCATCTTCCGGACGCGGCACTGCCACGCCACGTGACGACATGAGCACGAAAGGTAGCGAACGCGGGATGGCAAGCGCAAAACGCCGCGAGCCGGCCCGGCCCCTTCGGCGGGGCCGGCCGGCTCGCGGCGTACGGGCGGATGCGCAGGTCAGGACTGCGCGAACAGCCACTCCGAACGCAGCGCGGCATAGCCCGGCTTGATCACCTCGTTGATCATCGCGAGGCGCTCGTCGAAGGGCAGGAACGCCGACTTCATGGCGTTCACGGTGAACCACTGCATGTCGTCCAGGCCGTACCCGAACGCCTCCGCGAGGTGCTCGAACTCGCGCGACATGGACGTGCCGGACATGAGCCTATTGTCGGTGTTGACGGTGACCCGGAAGTAGAGCTTGCGGAGCAGGCCGATCGGGTGGTCGCCGTACGAATCGGCGGCGCCGGTCTGCAGGTTCGAGGTCGGGCACATCTCCAGCGGGATGCGCTTGTCGCGCACGTACGCGGCGAGCCGGCCCAGCTCCACGGTGCCGTCGTCCTTGACCGTGATGTCGTCGATGATGCGCACGCCGTGGCCGAGCCGGTCCGCGCCGCACCACTGCACGGCCTCCCAGATCGACGGCAGGCCGAACGCCTCGCCGGCGTGGATGGTGAAGTGGAAGTTCTCGCGCTGCAGGTACTCGAACGCGTCGAGGTGCCGGGTGGGCGGGTGGCCCGCCTCGGCGCCCGCGATGTCGAAGCCGGCCACGCCCTGGTCGCGGTAGCGGTTGGCGAGCTCGGCGATCTCCAGCGAGCGGGCCGCGTGGCGCATCGCGGTGAGCAGCGCGCCGACCTTGATGCGGTGCCCCGCCTCGGCGGCGTTGCGCTCGCCGAGCCGGAAGCCCTCGTTGACCGCCACGACGACCTCGTCGAGGGTCAGGCCGGCTTCGAGGTGCTGCTCGGGGGCGTAGCGGATCTCGGCGTACACGACGCCGTCCGCGGCGAGGTCCTCGGCGCACTCGGCGGCCACCCGGACC
The DNA here is from genome assembly GCF_021502675.1 of Yinghuangia soli. GTDB lineage: Bacteria > Actinomycetota > Actinomycetes > Streptomycetales > Streptomycetaceae > Yinghuangia > Yinghuangia soli. The sequence goes on along the minus strand of NZ_JAKFHA010000013.1, from coordinate 27,694 downwards.
AGCGCCTCGCGGGTCTGCATGACCGCGCAGGTGTGCGCGAACGTCTCCAGGTAGCGCTCCAGCGAGCCGGAGTCGGCCGCCTCGCGGAACCAGTCGCCGAGCGCCTCGGGATCGGTGGTGGGCAGGTTGCCGTAGCCGACGGCGGCGGCGAGTTCGACGATGGTGGCCGGACGCAGGCCGCCGTCGAGGTGGTCGTGGAGGAGAACCTTCGGGGCTCGGCGGATGTGCTCGGCCGAGGGCGAGGCTGCGTGATGGCTGTGCATGGGCAGACTTTAGTACCTACGCGCGTAGAAGGCACGAACGTCAGATGACGACATCGCACCGGAACGGCAACGGACGGGCGCTCCGCGGCGGGCCTGCCGGGCGGCTCAGTGCAGCAGTTGCCCGGTGCGGCCGAGCACGAACTCGCGGAACAAGCGCACCGGCGCGGTCTCCGGCCGCCCGGCGAGCCAGGCCAGCCCGATGGTCCGGTACGCGCGCGGCGCGCTCACCGCGAGCTGCACGGTGCCCGGGCGGGCCGCCTCCGGGGCGGGCAGCAGCGCGACGCCGAGCCCGGCGGCGACCAGGCCGCGCAGCGTCTCGGCCTCCTCGCCCTCGAACGCGACGCGCGGCACGAACCCGGCCTCGGCGCACAGCGCATCCGCGATGCGGCGCAGGCCGTAGCCCGGCTCCATGCACACGAACGTCTCCTCGGCGGCCTCGGCGAGGCGGACCCGCCGCCGTCCGGCGAGCCGGTGGTCGGCCGGCACCACCAGGTACAGCCGCTGCTCGCCGAGGGCCCGGACCGCGAGGTCCGGGGCGTCCGGCAGCGGCGAGGTCAGGCACAGGTCCAGTTCGCCCGCGCGCATGCGGTCCAGCATCACCGCGGCGGAGTCCTGCACGAGCGCGAAGCGGATGCCGGGGTGGTCCGCCCGGAAGGCGCGCAGCAGGCCCGGCACCGCCTCGGCGCCCATGGTGTGCAGGAACCCGAACGCCACCTTGCCCCGGGTCGCGCTCGCCTCGCCCTGGATCGCCGCACCGGCCTGCTCCAGCTGGTCCAGCACCGGCTCGACGGCGGCCAGCAGCATGCGGCCCTGCCGGGTCAGGCGTACGCCGCGCCCGGTGCGGACCAGCAGCGGCACGCCCAGCTCGGCCTCAAGGCGTGCCATGGTCCGGCTGAGCGTCGGCTGCGGCACGCCGAGTTGCTCGGCGGCGCGCGTGATGTGCTCGGCCTTCGCCACCGCCGCGAACTGCACGAGCCGCGGCGCCAGGATCTCGACCGGGTTTTCCCCCGCCGGATCGTCCGGCGGCCGCACTGACCTGCTCTCATACGCCATGGCATCAATCATCGCCGTTCCATGCATTGGACGCATGACTCGGGCCGTCCTAGGTTTCTTGGCATGCCCGCCGAACGCGAGCCGGCCTCCGCCGGCGACCCTGCCCCAGCACCTGCCCCGATACCTGCTCAGGCCGCCGCCCAGGACCCCGCGACCGCGGCCGCCGCCCCGGCGCGCCATGCGCGGGGCTCGGCCGGATACCGGCGCGTCAACCTCGCGCTGTTCCTCGCCGGATGCGCGACGTTCGCGATGCTCTACACCACCCAGACACTGCTGCCGCAGCTGTCCGGCAGCTTCCACCTGACGCCCGCTCAGGCCAGCGTTTCGGTGTCGGTGGCCACCGGTGCGCTGGCCCTCGCGGTCATCCCGGTGAGCATGCTGTCGGAGCGGGTCGGCCGCACCCGCATCATGACGGTGTCGGTCTTCGCCGCCGCGCTGCTGGGCGTCCTGGCCGCGTTCGCCCCGGACTTCGGCACCCTGGTCGCGCTGCGCACCCTGCAGGGCGTGGCGCTGGCCGGGCTCCCGGCGACCGCGATGGCGTACCTCGCCGAAGAGGTGGAGGGCACCTCGCTGGGCGCCGCGATGGGCCTGTACGTGGCGGGCAACAGCATCGGCGGCATGGGCGGCCGGCTGGTCACGGGACTGGCCGGCGACCTGGGCGGGTGGCGCACCGCGCTGCTGACCGTCGGGCTGGTCGCGCTCGGCTGCGCGATCGCGTTCCGGCTGCTGGTGCCCGCATCGCGCAACTTCCGGCCCGCGAAGGAGAGTCCGCGCGCCCTCGCGTCGACCCTGCGGGCCCACCTGGCGGACCCGACGCTGCGCCGCCTGTACCTGCTCGGCATGCTGTTCATGGCGGCGTTCGGCACGGTCTACAACTACCTGGGCTACCGGCTGCTCGCCGAGCCGTTCGGGCTGCCCGAGGCCGTGGTGGGCGCGGTGTTCGTCATCTACCTGGCGGGCACCTTCAGTTCGGCGGCCGCGGGGCGCATGGTCGGCCGCTTCGGACACCGCACCACGCTGTGGGCGGCCGCCGCGGTCACCGCCGCGGGCGCGCTGCTGACCCTGCCGGACCACTTGGCGTTCGTGGTGCCCGGCCTGATCGTGCTGACCGGCGGCTTCTTCGCCGGGCATGCGGCGGCGAGCGCCGCGGTGGGGCTGCGCGCGACGCACGGCCGCGCGCAGGCGTCCGCGCTGTACATCGCGGCGTACTACCTGGGCAGCAGCCTGGGCGGCCCGCTCGGCGGCGTGGCCTTCCACGACGCGGGCTGGCCCGGTGCCGTGGTGTTCGTGCTCGTCCTGTGCGCCCTGGCCGCGCTTGCGGCCGCGCGCCTGCTGCCTTCCGCTGCCACCCGGCCGGTCCGCGCCGCCGCCCCCCGCGCTGCCGTCCGCGCCTGACCGCGCGGCGCAGGCGGGGACGGGAGGACATCGTCCGGGGCTCCCGGGACCGGCGCTCGGCCGGTCCCGGTTCCCGGATGGCTACTTGGTGGCGTCCTTGATCTTCTTGACCTGCTGGTCGACGATTTCGCGGTCGGGGAGCTCCGAGGTGAACTCCTTGGTGTCGAGGTTCACGAACACCGCGAGCTGGTCGCCTACCCGGACGATCAGGTAGCTGGTCGGTACCGGCTTGGCCAATCCCGGTGCGGAGGTGGTCAGTTCGATGGCCAGGGTTGTGTCGGCGGACGACTCCATCGCGGCCTTCTTGGCCGTGTAGGTGGCGATCATGCCGTTCTTCTCGGCCGTGAAGGTCGCGCACTTGGGGAGCGCCGCAATCGCCTCGTCGACGAGCTTCTTCGCGCCCCCCGGCTTGTAGCTCGCGACCATGATGACGTTGAGCGGGTTCTCGTCGCCGTCGATCTTGTAGCGCTTGCCGACGTGCGCTTCGTCCTTCTTGACCGCGATGCCGCCGGACAGCACGTCCATCACCGGTCGGCACTCCGCCTTTTGCGGGACCGGCTCGGACGCGGACTGCTCGAACGACTCGACGGTCACCGTGGGCGGCACGTCGGCCTTGCCGAGCACGACCTGCTCGAGCTGGTCCTCGGTCAGCGCCTTGGACGTGCCGCCGGTCGGAGTGCCGCCGGTCGGAGTGGCGGAAGCCTTGCCGTCGGGCGCCTGCTGCGATGCCGAAGCGGCGGGGGTCTCCGTCGACTTGCCCTGCGCGGGCGGGTCCTTGGGGTCGTCGTCACCGCCGCATGCGGTGGCGGCGAGCAGCAGGGACGTCGCGGTGGCGGCCGCCGCGAGAAGTCGGCGCGGACGGGACGGTATGGCCATGTTGTGCACCTCGGGAACGCGGCGCCGGCCCGTGCGTGGGGCCTGACGCACGGACAGGGCGGCCAGGCTATCGGCCGCCCTGTGCGAGCGTGCGGGTAATCGGCCGGAGCCCAGGAGGCCCGGTGTGTCGCCCGGGTCTTCCCGGGACCGGGTCAGGCGGTCGGGCCGATCCGGTCGATGACGATGGGCGTCGGCGCGAACGCGGTGCCCGCGGCGGCGATGTCGTGGCTGCCGGCCAGCGCCTCCAGCGCGTAGTCGAAGCGCTCCGGGGTGTCGGTGTGCAGGGTGAGCAGCGGCTGCCCGGCGGTGACGCGGTCGCCCGGCTTGGCGTGGATCTCGACGCCCGCGCCGGCCTGCACGGCCTCTTCCTTGCGGGCCCGGCCGGCCCCGAGGCGCCAGGCCGCGACGCCCACGCCGTACGCGTCCAGGCGCGTCAGCACGCCGCTCTCCGCCGCGGTGACGACGTGCGTCTCGCGGGCGGTGGGCAGCGGCGCGTCCGGGTCGCCGCCCTGCGCGGCGATCATGCGGCGCCACGCGTCCATCGCGGCACCGTTCTTGAGCGCGTCGGCCGGGTCCTTGTCGGTGACGCCCGCGGCGGCCAGCATTTCGCGGGCCAGCGCGAGAGTCAGCTCGACGACGTCCGCGGGGCCGCCGCCGGCCAGCACCTCGACGGACTCCCGGACTTCGAGGGCGTTGCCCGCGGTGAGGCCCAGCGGGGTGGACATGTCGGTCAGCAGCGCGACCGTCCTGACGCCGTGGTCCACGCCCAACCGCACCATGGTGCGGGCGAGTTCGCGGGCGTCGGCGAGGTCCTTCATGAACGCGCCGGTGCCCACCTTGACGTCCAGGACCAGCGCGCCGGTGCCCTCGGCGATCTTCTTGCTCATGATCGAGCTGGCGATCAGCGGGATGGCCTCGACGGTGCCGGTGACGTCGCGCAGCGCGTACAGCTTCTTGTCGGCGGGCGCGAGGCCGTCGCCGGCCGCGCAGATCACCGCGCCGACGTCCTCCAGGACGGCGAGCATCTCGTCGTTGGACAGCAGCGCGCGCCAGCCGGGGATGGCCTCCAGCTTGTCCAGCGTGCCGCCGGTGTGGCCGAGGCCGCGGCCGGACAGCTGCGGGACGGCCACGCCGCAGGCCGCGACGAGCGGGGCGAGCGGCAGGGTGATCTTGTCGCCGACGCCGCCGGTGGAGTGCTTGTCGGCGGTCGGCCGGGACAGCCCGGAGAAGTCCATCCGCTCACCGGACGCGATCATCGCGTCGGTCCAGCGGTTGATCTCCGCGGCCGTCATGCCGTTGAGCAGGATCGCCATCGCCAGGGCGGACATCTGCTCGTCCGCGACCTCGCCCCGCGTGTAGGCGTCGACCACCCAGTCGATCTGACGGTCGGTCAGCTCGCCTCGGTCGCGCTTGGTGCGGATGACGGAGATGGCGTCCATGCTCAACGTGCTCCTCGCTCAGTTCAGGTTGTCGGGGCCGAACGCATCCGGCAGCAGCTCGGACAGCGGCCGTATCCCCTTGGCGGTGTCCACCAGCAGCGCCGGGCCGCCGTGCTCCCACAGGAGCTGGCGGCAGCGGCCGCACGGCATCAGGACCGCGCCGCCGCCGTCGCAGCACGTGAAGGCGACCAGCCTGCCGCCGCCGCTCGCGTGCAGTGCGGACACCAGGCCGCACTCCGCGCACAGCGTGACGCCGTACGAGGCGTTCTCCACGTTGCAGCCGGACACCGTGCGGCCGTCGTCGACGAGCGCCGCGGCGCCCACCGGGTACTTCGAGTACGGGGCGTACGCATGCCCCATCGCCTCGGCGGCGGCCGCGCGCAGCGCCGCCCAATCGATCTCGGCCACGGATCAGCCCTTCACGTACGGCTTGTTGGCCGCGGCCGGCGGCCGCACCTTGCCCACCAGGCCGGCCACCGCGAACACCGTGACGATGTACGGCAGCATGGTCAGGAACTCGGTCGGGATCGGCGTCTGCAGGGTCTGCAGCGAGGTGGCCAGCGCCTTGAAGAAGCCGAACATCAGCGCCGCGGCGACCGCGCCCAGCGGCCGCCAGCGGCCGAAGATGACCGCGGCAAGCGCGATGTAGCCCGCGCCGGAGGCCATGTCCTTGCTGAACGAGCCGACCGTGCCGATGGTCAGGAACGCGCCGCCGATGCCCGCGATGCAGCCGGCCATCGAGACGTTCAGGTACCGGGTGCGGTTGACCTTGATGCCGACCGTGTCCGCCGCGGTGGGGTGCTCGCCGACCGCGCGGGCGCGCAGGCCCCAGCGGGTGTTGAAGAGCGCGAAGTGCACGATCACGACCAGCGCGTACATCAGGTACACGATGATGTTGACGTCGAACAGCACCGGGCCGATGACCGGGATGTCGGACAGCAGCGGGATCGCGTGGCTCTGGAAGATGTCCGGGTTGTTGTACTTGTCGGCGTTCGGGCGCATCAGCTGCGAGTACAGGAAGCCGGTCAGGCCGGCCACCAGCAGGTTGATGACGACACCGAGGACGACCTGCTCGACGACATAGCGCACCGCGAACACCGCGAGCAGCAGGCCCACCAGGCCGCCCGCCACCGCGCCCGCGATCAGGCCGGCCCACAGCGAGTCGGTGACCGACGCGGTGAGCGCGGCGCCGAACGCGCCGAACAGGAACTGGCCTTCGATGGCGATGTTGACGATGCCGGAACGCTCGCCGATGACGCCCGCGAGGGCGCCCAGGATGAGCGGGGTGGCGGCGAGCATGGTGTTCTGCAGCGCGCCCGCGAAGGACATCTGCTTGCCGGCCACCGCCCAGCACAGGAAGGCGACCAGGAAGGCCACCACGAACACCCCGGCGGTGAGCCGGCCCACGAGCTTGTTGTCCGGGGCCAGCACGATGCGCGCCACACCGGCCGCCATGCACAGCACCGCCATGGCGATGGCGGTGGCGCGCGCGGCGACGTCCAGGTCGCCGACCTCGGGGCCGGAACCGGACACGGTCATGCCGAACGTCGCGTCGATGCCGCTCTTGGTGCCCAGGCCGAACGCCCACAGCGCGTACAGGCCGAGCAGGATGAAGCCGCCGCCGGTGATCAGGGCGCGGCGCCGGGCCGCGGCCCGCAGCGTGCGCGCGGCGGCACCGGAGGCCTCCTGCGGCGCTTCCGCCTCGGGCGTGATGAGAGTGTTCGACATCAGACGGCCTCCGCCCCTGCGGTTTCCTTCGCCACCAGGCCGCCTTCGCCGCCCTTGTGCGCGCCCTTGAGGCGGAAGATCGTGCGGACCAGTGCGGGCGCCGCGACGCACAGCACGATGACCGCCTGGATGACCATGACGATGTCGATGGAGACGCCGGCCGCCGCCTGCATCGTCGAACCGCCGGCCTGCAGGGCGCCGAACAGCAGCGCCGCGAACACCACGCCGAGCGGCTTGGTGCGGCCGAGCAGGGCGACCGTGATGGCGGTGAAGCCGAGGCCCGCGTCGATGGTCGGGCTCAGCTGGTGGCCCGCGTTGTACGGACCGGCCAGCTGGCACACGCCGACCATGCCGGCCAGACCGCCGGCGATCGCCATCGAGACGATCTGCGCGCGGCCCACGCTCATGCCCGCGGTGCGTGCGGCGTCCGGGTTGGATCCGACCGCGCGCAGCTCGAAGCCCATCGCGGAGCGGTTGAGGATCCACCAGTACAGCGCGACCGCGGCCAGCGCCAGGATGATGCCGAGGTTGATGCGCAGCTCGTCGCCGAACAGCCGGGGCAGCAGCGCGCCGTCGTCCAGCGGCTTGCCGATCGGCTGCTGCTGGTCGGCCTCGCGGAACGTCGTGGTGGTGAGCAGCCAGCCCAGGAAGTACACCGCGATGTAGTTGAACATGATCGTGACGATCACTTCGTGGGCCCCGAAGCGCGCCTTGAGCACGCCTGCCAGGCCCGCGTACAGCGCGCCGCCGATGATGCCGCCGAGCATGACCAGGATCAGCAGGAGCGCGCCGGGCAGGTCGAAGGTGAAGCCGACCCAGGAGGCCAGGATCGCGCCCGCGATCAGCTGGCCCTGCGCACCGATGTTGAACAGGCCGGCCCGGAACGCGATGGAGACCGCGAGACCGCCGAAGATCAGCGGGGTGGCCATCGAGATGGTCTCGGAGATCGGCTTGAGGATGTAGGGCGCGTAGTTCGAGTCGAGCGTGTCCGGGTCGAGGATCGCCCCCTTGAACAGCGCGACGTACGCGTCCTTCACCACGGTCCAGGACGCCGACAGGGCGTCTCCCGGGTCCGCGAAGAAGTACTGGTACTTGTCCAGGACGTCCTGGTCGGACAGCACGATCAGGATCGCGCCGACGACCAGCGCCAGCACGATCGCGAGGAAGGTGACCACGGCCGAGTTGCCGGTCACGATGCCGTCGAGAACCTGGCGGCCGAACGACTTCTGCGGCGCCTTGGCGGCGGGCTGCGTCGCGGTCGGCGCGGCGGCCGGCTCGTTCGCCTTGCCGGAACCGCTCGCGTCGTTCGCGTCGTTGCCGCGGTTCGCGTTGTTCGACTCGGTCATGCCTGTCCCTCCTCCCCGGCGGTCGGGTCGGCCTCGGGCGCGGAGCCCTCGGCGGTCGCGGTGCTGTCGTCCTCGGTCACGAGGTTCGGGTTGCCGGCCGCGCGGGCCAGCAGCTCCGGGTCGTCGACGCCGGCCATCAGCAGGCCGAGCTGCTCGCGGCTCGCGGTGGGCGGCACGATGCCGACGATGCGGCCGCGGTACATGACCGCGATCCGGTCGGCCAGCGCGACCACTTCGTCCAGTTCGGTGGACACGATGATCACCGGGGTGCCGATGTCGCGCTCCGCGACGATGCGCTGGTGGATGAACTCCATCGCGCCGACGTCCACGCCGCGGGTGGGCTGGGACGCGATGAACATCCGCAGCGGGCGGGACATCTCGCGGGCGACGACGACCTTCTGCTGGTTGCCGCCGGACAGCGAGCCGGCCGGGGTGTCGATGCTCTGGGTGCGGATGTCGAACTCCGCGACGCGCTTGCGCGCGTTGTCCCGGACCGCCTTGGGGTCCACCGAGATGCCGTTGCCGAACGGCGGCCGGGTGACCAGGTCCAGGACCAGGTTCTCGGAGACGGTGAACTCGCCGACGATGCCGTCGTGCTGGCGGTCCTCGGGGACGAACCCGACGCCGGCGTCCAGCGTCTTGCGCGGGCTCAGCGCGGTGATGTCCCGGCCGTCCAGGCGGATCGATCCGGCAGCCGGCCTGCGCAGGCCGAGGATGGCCTGGGTCAGCTCGGTCTGGCCGTTGCCCTGCACGCCCGCGATGCCGAGGATCTCGCCCTCGCGCAACTCCAGGTCGACCGCGTCGACCTGGACGTTGCCGAAGTCGTCGAGCACGGTGAGCTTGTCCAGCGCGAACCGCACCTCGCCGGGCTGCGCCGGCTCCTTGTGCACCACCAGGTCGACCGGGCGGCCGACCATGAGCGAGGCCAGTTCGGTCTCCGAGGCCGCGGGGTCGGCGCTGCCGACCACCTTGCCGCGCCGGATGACCGTGATGCGGTCCGCGACCGCCTTGACCTCTTTGAGCTTGTGGGTGATGAAGACGATGGACACCCCGGACTCGCGCAGCGAGCGCATGACCCGGAACAGCTCCTCGGTCTCCTGCGGGGTCAGCACCGCGGTGGGCTCGTCGAGGATGAGCACCTTCGCGTCGCGGACCAGCGCCTTGAGGATCTCCACGCGCTGCTGCAGGCCGACCGGGAGGTCCTCGACCAGGGCGTCCGGGTCGACCGCGAGGCCGTACTCGGCGACCAGGTCGAGCACCTTCTTCTTGGCGCGGCGGCGGTCCAGCCAGCCGAGCGCCTGGGTCTCCTCGTGGCCGAGCATGACGTTCTCGGCGACGGTGAAGACCGGGACCAGCATGAAGTGCTGGTGCACCATGCCGATGCCGGCCGCGATGGCGTCGCCGGCGGTCCTGAACTCCCGCGGCGTGCCGTCGACCACGATCTCGCCCGAGGTGGGCTCGTAGAGCCCGTACAGGACGTTCATCAGGGTCGACTTGCCCGCGCCGTTCTCCCCGAGGAGGCAGTGGATCTCTCCGGGCTCGACGGTCAGGTCGATGTGGTCGTTCGCGACCAGCGATCCGAACCGTTTCGTGATCCCGCGCAGTTCCAGCTTCAGCGCGGTCACCTCCTCAGCGGCGCTACGTCCCGGGCGGCGGGGCGTGCGGGGGTGGTCAAGGGTTCTGGTGCTGCGGGTGAAGCGATGCGCCGCGGCCCGTCGGAGCGGGCCGCGGCAACGGCGGATGCCGCGGACGCAGTCGTCCGCGGCATCCGGTGTCGGATCAGCCCTTCGGGGCCGCCGCCGACTCGACCTTGATGGTGCCGGCCACGATGTCCGACTTGATCTTGGCGAGCTCGGCCTTGGTCTCGGCCGAGACCTTGGAGTCGAAGTCGTGGAACGGAGCCAGGCCCACGCCGTCGTTCGCGAGGGTGCCCAGGTACGGCTTGGTCGTGTACTTGTTCTCGGAGGCTTCCTTCAGCGACAGGAAGACCGACTCGGTCATCGCCTTGGTGACCGTCGAGAGCATGACCTCCTTGTAGTTGGCCGCGCTCTCGTAGCCGTCGGTGTCGACCCAGACGATGACGGCCTTGCCGGACTCCTTGGCCTCGGCCGCGGCACCCAGGCCGGTCGCGCCGGCGACCGGGTGGATGACGTCCGCACCCTGCGCGATGAAGTCCTTCGCGATGCGCTGGCCGTCCGCCTGCGAGTCGAACTTGCCCGCGATGGAGCCCTCCTGCTTGGCGACATCCCAGCCGAGGACCTGCACGGACTTGTTCTTCTGCTTGTTGTAGTAGTTGACGCCCTCGACGAAGCCGTCCATGTAGATCGTGACCGGCGGGATCTTCATGCCGCCGAAGGTCGCGACCTTGCCGCTCTTGGACTGCGACGCAGCGAGGTAGCCGCCCATGAACGCGGCCTGCGCGGTGTTGTACTCGAGGCCCTTGATGTTCGGCTCGACGCTCGAGGAGTCGACGATGATGAACTTCTGGTTCGGGTTCTTCTTCGCGGCCTCGCCGGTCGCCTTGGCCATCAGGCCGCCGACCGACACGATGACGTCGCACTTGTCCGCGACAAGGCTGTCGATGTTCGGCACGTAGTCGTTCTCCGTCTTGGAGTCGACCTTCTTGATCTGCATGCCGAGCTCTTTGTTGGCCTTGTTGAAGCCGGCCCACGCGGCAGCGTTGAACGAACGGTCGTCGACACCGCCCTGGTCGGTGACCATGCAGCCCTTGAAGTTCGCGGCGTTGGTGGCGCCCGCGCCACCCGTCGCGGTCGAGCCGGCGCTCGGCTGCGAGCCCTTGTCGTCGTCCTTCGGCTTGCTACCGCAAGCAGTGGCGGTCAGGGCGAGAGCCCCGCTGACCGCGATCACAGCGACCTTGGATACCCGGCGCACGGGGTGTCTCCTTCCGATGCGCGCCACGTGGCGCGAAATCAGCGAATCAAGCGGTACGACGTACGGTGCCGAAGAGCTGACGTACGGCGTTCAACGCGGGTAGAATCCGGCGTGTACGCGCGTAGACACCGAACCGCCGCCGAGCATACATACAAAATCAATATCTCTGACATACAGGTCGGATCACCACTTGGACACGATCTGCTGAGCCGACCGGGTGACGCGTACCGCACAGTAGGCGACGTCTTACCGCTCCACGGTTTCCCACTGTTGCGCTCCGGTAAAAGCCAGGCCCCGCACCTCTCGGTACGGGGCCTGATTCGTGTCCGGGTCGTTATCGACCGGCTACCGGGGAGCTCTCGTGGCAAGTCCGGCGAACAGCCGCACACCGACCCCGATCGCGCGCTCGTCCGCATCGAACCGGCCCTGGTGCAGGTCGTACGGCGCCTCCCCCGGAGCCCGCACGCCCAACCGGGTGAGCTGGCCCGGGACATCCTCCAGATACCACGAGAAGTCCTCGCCGCCCAGGCTCTGCCCGGTCGTCTCGATCGCGTCCGCGCCGAGGAACCCGGCGGCCACCCCGCGCGCCGCGGCGACCGCCCCGGCTTCGTTCACCACCGGCGGCACGCCGCGGTGGTGCTCCAGCTCCCACTTCGCGCCGTAGGTCGAGGCGATCGCGTCGATCAGCTCCTGCAGCAGGTCCGGCGCCTGCCGCCAGGCCTCCAGGTCCAGGCAGCGCAGCGTGCCGTCCAGTTCGCCGCGCTGCGGGATGACGTTGGGTGCGGATCCGGCCGCGATGCGGCCCCACACGATGCTGACCCCGGACCGCGGGTCGATGCGCCGGGCCAGCGCGGCGGGCAGCTCGCCGGCCATCTTCGCCAGCGCGGTGACCAGGTCGGTGGACTGGTGCGGGCGGGCGGTGTGCCCGCCCGGGCCGCCGAGCGTGACGATCAGCCGGTCGCACGCGGAGGTGATGGCCCCGACCCGCAGCGCCACGCGCCCGACCTCGACGCCCGGGTCGCAGTGCACCGCGTGGATCTCCTCGACGCCGTCCAGGCCGCCGGCCTTGATGACGTCGAGGGCGCCGCCGGGCAACTTCTCCTCGGCGGGCTGGAAGATCAGCCGGACCGGCCGCGGCAGCCTGCCCTCGCGGGCCAGGTCGGCGAGCACCAGGCCGGCCCCGAGCGTGACCGCGGTGTGCAGGTCGTGGCCGCACGCGTGCGCGGCGCCGGGGACCTGGGAGCGGTACGCCACGTCCTTCTGGTCCTCGACCGGCAGCGCGTCGATGTCGCCGCGGAACGCGATGGTCCCGCGGCCGTCGCCGCTGCCGCGCGCCGGGAGGATGTCGCACACCACTCCGGTGCCGGGCAGCAGACGGGGCGTCAGACCGGCCTTGACCAGGCGGTCGTGAATGAGCTTGGTGGTGCGGAACTCCTCCCGGCCCAACTCGGGATGCATGTGCAGATCGCGGCGGAAGGCCACGAGTTCGTCGCCGTATGCGGCGACGCGGGAGGCCAGGACGGAGGGCGGGACCGAAGCCCCGCTCCCGGAGCCTTCGGGCTGGGATGCGCTCACCCCGACAAGGGTACGTTGCCTCAATGCCCCCGGCGTGGTAGAGAGCGAATTACCCCCGTTAGGGTGAGAAAAAGTGCTCTCCGAGCCGCATGTTCCAGGGCCGGTGGGGGTATGACGGTACGTCCACTTGGGCGACTGGTTGTCGTGAGAAGACATGGGCTGTCCCTGCCCAGTCTTTCGCCCACCAACTGTCAACAACTGCCGAGCTGCCGGTGAGGTCACCCCCGAACGCGAAACCGCCCCCGGCGAAGCGACGGGGGCGGGTTCCGGAGAGTCAGGCGTTGCGGTCCCGGAAGGCGTCCAGGATGCGGGCCGCGGCCAGGGTCGCGGTGATCTCGCCGTCCCTGACCTGGCGTTCCAGGTCCGGGACAAGGGCCTTGACCTGGGGTGCGGCGTGCAGTTCGGCGCGCAGCGCGTCGTGGACCGCGGCCCAGGTCCAGTCGACCTGCTGGCGGCGCCGCAGTTCGGCGAGCAGCCCGGCGTTCTCCAGCGTCTCGCGGTGCTTGACCACGGTGTCCCACAGCTCGTCCAGCCCGAGGCCGGTGAGGCCCGAGCAGGTCAGCACCGGGGTGTACCAGGGCTCGCCGGGGCGGCGCATGAGCCGCAGTGCGCCCTGGAGTTCGCGGGCCGCCATCTTCGCGGCCGCCGCGTAGTCGCCGTCCGCCTTGTTGACCGCGACGATGTCGGCCATTTCCAGGACGCCCTTCTTGATGCCCTGGAGCTGGTCGCCGGTGCGCGCGAGGGTCAGGAAGAGGAAGCAGTCGACCATGTTGGCGACGGTCACCTCGGACTGCCCGACACCGACCGTCTCGACGAGGACGACGTCGTAGCCGGCCGCCTCCATGAGCACGATCGACTCGCGCGTGGCGCGCGCGACGCCGCCGAGGGTGCCCGCGGTCGGGGACGGCCGCACGAAGGCCGCCGGGTCGACGGCGAGCTGCCCCATGCGCGTCTTGTCGCCGAGGATGCTGCCGCCGGTCCGCGTCGAGGACGGGTCGACGGCGAGCACCGCCACGCGGTGCCCGGCACCGGTCAGCTTGGTGCCGAGCGCCTCGATGAAGGTGGACTTGCCGACCCCGGGCACGCCGGTGATGCCGACCCGGTGCGCGCCGCCCGCGTGCGGCAGGAGCTTGACCAGCAACTCCTGGGCCAGGTCCCGGTGGTCGGCCCGGGTGGACTCCACCAGGGTGACCGCGCGGGCCAGGATGGTGCGGTTGCCGGCCAGCACGCCTTCCGCGTACTGGCCGACATCGATCACCCGCGGCATGTCAGGCCGGAAGCTCGTGGCCGAGCTGGCCGTACAGTCGCTTCAGCAGGTCGACCGCGGCGTCCGAGACGACGGTGCCGGGCGGGAAGACCGCGGCGGCGCCCATGTCGAGCAGCGGCTGGACGTCGGACGGCGGGATGACGCCGCCGACCACGACCATGATCTCGCCCGCGTCGAGCTTGGCCAGCTCTTCGCGCAGGGCCGGCACCAGGGTCAGGTGGCCGGCCGCGAGGGAGGAGACGCCGACCACGTGGACGTCGGCTTCGACGGCCTGGCGGGCGACCTCCTCCGGGGTCTGGAACAGCGCGCCCACGTCGACGTCGAAGCCGAGGTCGGCAAAGGCCGTGGAGATGACCTTCTGGCCGCGGTCGTGGCCGTCCTGGCCCATCTTGGCGACCAGGATGCGCGGGCGGCGGCCCTCGGCCTCCTCGAAGGCCTCGACGAGCGTGCGGACCTGCTCGACGTTGCCCGTGGCACCCACCTCCTCGCGGTACACGCCGGTGAGCGTGCGAATCGTCGCCTGGTGCCGACCGTACGCCTTCTCCAGCGCGTCGGAGATCTCCCCGACGGTGGCCTTGGCGCGCGCCGCGTCGACGGCGAGCTTGAGGAGGTTGTGCTCCAGGTCGTTCGGGCGCTCGCCGGCCAGGTCGGCCTCGGCGGCGCCGGCCAGCGCGGCGAGCGCGCGGGCCACCTCGGCGGAGTCGCGCTCTGCGCGCAGGCGTTCGAGCTTGGCGATCTGGTCGGCGCGGACCTGCGCGTTGTCGACCTTGAGGACGTCGATCGGCTGGTCGTTGTCGACCAGGTACTTGTTGACGCCGATCAGCGGCTGGCGGCCCGAGTCGATGCGGGCCTGGGTGCGGGCCGCGGCCTCTTCGATGCGCAGCTTGGGGATGCCCGCGTCGATCGCGGCGGCCATGCCGCCGGCCTTCTCGATCTCCGCGAGGTGCTCGCGGGCGCGCATCGCCAGGTCGTACGTGAGGCGTTCGACGTACGCGCTGCCGCCCCACGGGTCGATCACGTTGCAGGTGCCCGACTCCTGCTGCAGCAGCAGCTGGGTGTTGCGCGCGATGCGCGCGGAGAAGTCGGTGGGCAGCGCGAGCGCCTCGTCGAGGGCGTTGGTGTGCAGCGACTGGGTGTGGCCCTGCGTGGAGGCCATCGCCTCGATGCAGGTGCGCACCACGTTGTTGAAGACGTCCTGCGCGGTCAGCGACCAGCCGGAGGTCTGCGAGTGGGTGCGCAGCGACAGCGACTTGGGGTTCTTGGCGCCGACCGACTGGACCAGGTCCGCCCAGATGAGGCGGGCCGCGCGCATCTTGGCGATCTCCATGAAGAAGTTCATGCCGATGGCCCAGAAGAAGGACAGCCGCGGGGCGAACGCGTCGACGTCCATGCCCGCGTCCATGCCGGCCTTGAGGTACTCCAGGCCGTCCGCGAGGGTGTACGCCAGCTCCAGGTCGGCCGTGGCCCCGGCTTCCTGGATGTGGTAGCCGGAGATGGAGATCGAGTTGAACTTCGGCATCTTCTGCGAGGTGTACGCGAAGATGTCGGAGATGATCCGCATCGAGGGCTTGGGCGGGTAGATGTAGGTGTTCCGGACCATGAACTCCTTGAGGATGTCGTTCTGGATGGTCCCCGCGAGCTGTTCCGGCTTCACCCCCTGCTCCTCCGCCGCGACGATGTAGAGCGCGAGGATCGGCAGCACCGCGCCGTTCATCGTCATCGACACCGACATCTGGTCGAGCGGGATCCCGTCGAACAGCTGCCGCATGTCGTAGATCGAGTCGATCGCCACGCCGGCCATGCCGACGTCGCCCGCGACGCGCGGGTGGTCGGAGTCGTAGCCGCGGTGGGTGGCCAGGTCGAAGGCGATCGACAGGCCCTTCTGGCCGGCCGCGAGGTTGCGGCGGTAGAAGGCGTTGGACGCCTCGGCGGTGGAGAAGCCCGCGTACTGGCGGATGGTCCACGGCTGGTTGACGTACATCGTCGGGTACGGGCCGCGCAGGTACGGCGTGATGCCCGGGTAGGTGCCGAGGAAGTCCAGGCCCTCGGTGTCCTTCCCGGTGTACAGCGCCTTGACCGGGATGCCCTCGGGGGTGTCCCGGGCCAGTTCGGCGGCGTCCTTGCCGGTCGCCTGCGCGACGGCGGCGACCCAGGCCTCGGCGTCGGCGGCCTCGGGCGTGCCGAGGTCGATGCCGGTGAAGTCGGGAATGCTCATCGGTCGGCTCCCGCGATGATCGAGTAAGCCTGGTCCAGCACCTGGAGCGCGTCGCACCCGAGGTACACGTACCCGTCGACGTTGCTCTCAGCCCACTTCTTGGGGGCACCGGCCAGGAAGACGTGGTGCGCGCCTGCGGAGTGAAGCCGGGCGGTGGTCTGCCTGAGCTTCTCGGCGTCCGCGTAGACCTTGTCGCTGGAGGTGATCGCGACGACCTGCGGCGTTCCGGCCGCGCGGTAGGCCGCGACGAGTTCGTCGTCGGTCTCGACCGGGCCGGCCTCGACCGCGTCGATGCCGCCCGCGGCGAACAGGTTGCGGGTGAACTGGGCGCGCGCGGTGTGCTGGGCGACCGGGCCGAGGGTGGCCAGGAAGACCGTCGGGCGCTCGCCCTTCGCGGCGAGGATCGCGTCGGAGCGGTCGCGCAGCGCCTCGTAGCCCTCGGCGTACCGGACGCGCGGCAGGCCGCCGCCTTCCGGTGCGGCCGCGGGCTCGCGGACCACGGGCTCCTCGGTGAGGTTCGGGAACTCGCTGACGCCGGTGAGGGGGTCCGTACGGGTGGCGAGCGCCTTCTCGCGGGCCGCGCGCACCTCGGCGATGCGGTCCGCGACCAGGCCGGAGTCGAGCGCCGCGGCGATGCCGCCGGCGCGCTCGATGTCCTGGAAGAACGCCCAGGCGCTGTGCGCGAGCTCGTCGGTGAGCTTCTCGACGTACCAGGAGCCGCCGGCCGGGTCGATGACCTGGGCGAGGTGCGACTCTTCGAGCAGCAGGGCCTGCGTGTTGCGGGCGATGCGGCGGGCGAAGGCGTCCGGGAGGCCGAGGGCGGCGTCGAACGGGCGTACCGTCACGGCGTCCGCGCCGCCGACGCCGGCCGCGAAGGCGGCGACGGTGGTGCGCAGCATGTTGACCCACGGGTCGCGCCGGGTGGCCATCGACCACGAGGTGACCGCGTGCTGCTTCTGCGCGCCGGACGCGGCGCCCGAGGCCTGCGCGACGCGGGCCCACAGGCGGCGGGCGGCGCGCAGCTTGGCGATGGTGAGGAACTGGTCGGCGGTGGCCGCGAAGCGGAACTCGACCAGGCCGAGGGCGGTGTCGACGTCCAGGCCCGCGGCGGTGAGCGCGCGCAGGTACGCGACGCCGGCCGCGGTGGCGGCGCCCAGCTCCTGGCCCTCGGAGGCGCCCGCCTCGTGGTACGGCTGCGCGTCGACCGCGATGGCCTGCAGGTTCGGGAACTCGGCGTGCGCACGCACCGCGAGGCCGGCAGCGGCGGCGAGGTCCGCACCGGCCTGGGGCGCGCGTCCGGTGCGGGCGTGCACGGCGAGCGGGTCGGCGCCCAGGTTGCCGCGGATCTCGCCGGGCGCGACGTCGCTGCCGCGGAAGACCGCGAGGAGCGCGTCGGCGGCCGGGGCGAAGTCCGCGCCAGGGTCGAGGACCACCGGAGCGAGGTCGAGCAGCACGCCGGTCAGCACGCGGGGCAGTTCGGCCGGGTCGAGGGCGCCCGGGCCGGTCTGCAGGAAGACCGACGAGACGCCGTTCTCCAGGTCGGCGAGCACGGCCTCGGCGGTGCGCGCCGGGTCCGGGTCGGCGTGCAGCTGGCGGACGTCCCAGCCGTCGAGCGCGCTGCCGGCCGCGCGGGCGCCTCGTACGTACGAGGGGAGTCCGGGGACGCCGGCGTCGGGCGAGGCATCGTCGGCCGTATAGAGCGGGGCCAGCCTGATGCCGTCGTAGGTGGTGGTCGCGAGCAGATCCTCAGGGTTCTCGGGTGCGTCGTCCGCACCGATCACCCTCGACTTGCGGAGCACGCCGGCCACCAGGCCCTGCCACTGTTCACGCGTGGGCTGCGGGAACTGCGAAGCAAAGGTGGAGCCGGTAGACGTGCCGCCGTCGACAGTAGCCTCCGTCATGTGAACGCATCGTAGGGACAGTGCCGGAAGATCGATACACGGCCTCGGTGTGACATCCGTCCCCAAGTCACTTGACCGGAGCAAGGAATACGCGCGGTCCGCGGCGCCCCGGCTTTTGGTGACGCTCCGTCACTTCGGGTCGCGGGGAACGATCCTGGACGTCCCGTGTCACCCGTTTGGTTCCCGTGCGGGTGCGGAATCGATCACATCGCGCGCCCCCGGGCCGGAGCCGGGAGATTAGGTGGCTAACATGGCCGGGGCCGGAGGAAGGGTCCCGGCCGGGCCGACCGACGGCTTGCCGGCCGAGCCCCGTCTACCGCATCCGGAGGGTAGTTTCCGTGCCGGCTGGAACGCTCTACCGCGGCCGGGAAGGCATGTGGTCCTGGGTGGCTCATCGAGTCACCGGAGTCCTCATCTTCTTCTTCCTGTTCGCCCACGTCATCGACACCGCTCTCGTGCGGGTCTCCCCCGAGGCCTACGACGAGACGATCGAGATCTACAAGAACCCGATCGTCAGCGTCATGGAGTACGGCCTCGTGGCGGCCATCCTCTTCCACGCGCTCAACGGCCTGCGCATCGTCGCGGTCGACTTCTGGGAGAAGGGCCCGCGCTACCAGAAGCAGATGTTCTGGATCGTCATGGGCATCTGGGTGGTCCTCATGGCGGGTGCCGCGTACCCGATCCTGAACCACGCGTTCCGCGAAGTCTTCGGGAGCTGAACGACATGGCTTTGATCGAGAACGCTCCCAAGATCACCGGCGGCGGCCCGGCCCTCGAGGCCCCGCGGTCGAAGCGCTCGCCGCGCTCCACGAAGACCAACTTCGAGCTGTACGCCTGGCTGTTCATGCGGCTGTCCGGCATCCTGCTGGTCGTCCTGGTCATCGGCCACCTGATCATCCAGCTGATCATCGACGGCGGCGTGACCCGGATCGGCTTCGCGTTCGTCGCGGGCCGCTGGGCCAACCCGTTCTGGATGACCTGGGACCTGGTCATGCTGTGGCTCGCCGAGCTGCACGGCGTCAACGGTCTGCGCACGATCATCAACGACTACGCGGAGCGCGACCAGACCCGCTTCTGGCTCAAGGTGCTGCTCTACACGTCGGCGCTGATCGTGCTCTTCACGGGCACCCTGGTGATCTTCACCTTCGACCCGAACATCGGCCAGTAGCCGGCCGACGGACCGCACTCGAACGCACCCGAACGCGTGCCTCATGAGGTCGCGGAGATCGGTACCAGAGGACATACAGGTCATGCAGATCCACAAGTACGACACCGTCATCGTCGGCGCGGGCGGCGCCGGCATGCGTGCCGCCCTCGAGGCGAGCAAGAACAGCCGGACGGCCGTTCTCACCAAGCTGTACCCGACCCGCTCCCACACCGGCGCCGCCCAGGGCGGCATGTGCGCCGCCCTCGCGAACGTCGAGGAGGACAACTGGGAGTGGCACACCTTCGACACGGTCAAGGGCGGTGACTACCTCACCGACCAGGACGCCGCCGAGATCATGTGCAAGGAGGCGATCGACGCGGTCCTGGACCTGGAGAAGATGGGCCTCCCCTTCTCCCGGACCCCCGAGGGCCGCATCGACCAGCGCCGCTTCGGCGGGCACACGCGCGACCACGGCAAGGCCGCGGTCCGCCGGTCCTGCTACGCCGCGGACCGCACCGGCCACATGATCCTGCAGACGCTGTTCCAGAACTGCGTCAAGCAGAACGTCGAGTTCTTCAACGAGTTCTACGTGCTCGACCTGCTGCTGGTCGACGACGAGGACGGCAACAAGACCACCTCCGGCGTGGTCGCCTACGAGCTCGCGTCCGGCGAGGTGCACGTCTTCCAGGCGAAGGCGGTCATCTTTGCGACCGGCGGCTTCGGCAAGGTCTTCAAGACCACCTCCAACGCGCACACCCTGACCGGCGACGGCATGGGCATCGCGTGGCGCCGCGGCCTGCCGCTGGAGGACATGGAGTTCTACCAGTTCCACCCGACCGGCCTCGCGGGCCTGGGCATCCTCCTCACCGAGGGCGCCCGCGGCGAGGGCGGCATCCTGCGCAACGCCGACGGCGAGCGCTTCATGGAGCGGTACGCGCCGACCATCAAGGACCTCGCGCCCCGCGACATCGTGGCGCGCTCCATGGTCCTGGAGGTCCTCGAAGGCCGCGGTGCGGGCCCGAACAAGGACTACGTCTACCTCGACCTCACCCACCTGCCGGCCGAGCAGATCGAGGAAAAGCTCCCGGACATCACCGAGTTCGCGCGCACCTACCTGGGCGTCGAGCCGACCACCGAGCTGGTCCCGGTGTACCCCACCGCGCACTACGCGATGGGCGGCATCCCGACCAACGTCGAGGCCGAGGTGCTGTCCGACAACGAGACCGTGGTCCCCGGCCTGTACGCCGCGGGCGAGGTCGCGTGCGTTTCGGTGCACGGCTCCAACCGGCTGGGCACCAACTCGCTGCTCGACATCAACGTCTTCGGCCGCCGCGCGGGCATCGCCGCCGCGAAGTACGCGGCGACCGCGGACTTCGTCGAGCTGCCGGAGAACCCGGCCGCGGACGTCGTCGCCCTGCTGGAGCGCCTGCGCGACAGCGACGGCACCGAGCGGGTCGCCGCGATCCGCGCCGAGATGCAGGAGACGATGGACGCCAACGCCGGCGTCTACCGCACCGAGGAGACCCTCAAGCAGGCCGCCGCGGACATCAAGGCCCTGCAGAAGCGCTACGCGAACGTCTCCATCCAGGACAAGGGCAAGCGGTTCAACACCGACCTGCTCGAGGCCGTCGAGCTGGGCTTCCTGCTCGACCTCGCCGAGGTCCTGGTGGCCGGCGCGCAGAACCGCAAGGAGTCGCGCGGCGGCCACGCCCGCGAGGACTACCAGGCGCGCGACGACGCGAACTACATGAAGCACACGATGGCGTACCGCGAGGTCGACGCGAACGGCGACGTCTCGATCCGGCTGGACTGGAAGCCGGTCGTCGTCACCCGCTACCAGCCGATGGAGCGTAAGTACTGATGACTGCCGTTATCGAAGAGGCGGCCTCGGGCCCGGCTCCGGCCCAGAAGCCGGCCCGCGACCACACGCCGATCGTTATCACCCTGCGGATCCGCCGCTTCCTCCCCGACCTGGTCGGCCCGAACGGCGAGCCGCCGGTGCCGTTCTGGCAGGACTTCCAGGTCGAGGCGGACCCGACCGAGCGCATCCTCACCGCGATGCTCAAGGTCAAGGGCGAGCAGGACGGTTCGCTGACGTTCCGCCGGTCGTGCGCGCACGGCATCTGCGGCTCCGACGCGATGCGCATCAACGGGCGCAACCGCCTGGCCTGCAAGACGCTGGTCAAGGACCTCGACGTCACCAAGCCGATCACCATCGAGGCGATCAAGGGCCTGGAGGTCGAGAAGGACCTCGTCGTCGACATGGACCCGTTCTTCCAGTCCTTCAAGGACGTGATGCCCTTCCTCATCACGTCCGGCAACGAGCCGACGCGCGAGCGCCTGCAGTCGCCGGAGGACCGCGAGCGGTTCGACGACACCACGAAGTGCATCCTGTGCGCCTGCTGCACGACGTCCTGCCCGGTCTTCTGGACCGACGGCCAGTACTTCGGCCCCGCGGCGATCGTCAACGCGCACCGGTTCATCTTCGACTCGCGCGACGAGGGCGCCGAGCAGCGCCTGGAGATCCTCAACGAGAAGGAAGGCGTGTGGCGCTGCCGCACGACCTTCAACTGCACGGACGCCTGCCCGCGCGGTATCGAGGTCACCAAGGCGATCCAGGAAGTCAAGCGCGCGCTGATCTTCCGCCGCGTCTGACCTCCGGTCCGGGACACCGGACGGGCCATCGCCGACCAGCCATCAGGAGGACAATTCACTCGGCTGGTCCCGGGGCAGCTGCTGTCAGTCTCCGCGGGTCTCCAGCGCCTCACCCTTATCGTCGGCATGGTCCGGCCGGGGCCGGACCGGTGCGAGGTGAAGGGGCGATGAGTCTGTGTCAGGCGAAAGCTGGTTCTTCTACGGGCGGGACGGCTGCATACGTACGAACAGTGCCGCGCACGGCGACACGTTTGCGTTGCTGGTGCGCGGTGGGGTGGTCGCCGCGCTCGGGGACGAGGCGGTGCGGATGGCTGATGCCGAGCGGCCGGACCGGGTGGTGGATGTCGGGCGCGGGCTGCTGATGCCGGCGTTCGGGGACGGGCATGCGCATCCGATGTTCGGCGGGCTGGAGGCGTTCGGGCCGGCGGTGAAGGACTGCGCGTCGGTGGCGGAGATCGTCGCGGAAGTGGGCGCGTGGGCGGCCGCGAATCCGGGGGCGGAGTGGATCGTCGGGGGGAGTTACGACCCGACGCTGGCGCCCGAAGGGGCTTTCGACGCGCGGTGGTTGGACGAGGCGGTCGCGGACCGGCCGGTGGTGCTGCGGGCGTCGGACTACCACACGGTGTGGTGCAACTCGGAGGCGCTGCGGCGTTCCGGGATCACCGAGGCGACGCCCGATCCGCGGCTCGGGTGGATCGTGCGGCGCGAGGACGGGCGTACGCCGCTGGGGACGTTGCGCGAATGGCATGCGTGCGATCTGGTGCTGGACCGGATCCCCGGGCGCAGTGTCGAGGAGCTGGCCGAGGCGCTGCACATCGCCGGGCGCAAGTACGCGGAGTTCGGCGTGACTTGGGTGCAGGACGCGTGGGTGGAGCCGGACATGGTCGCGCCCTATCTGGCGGCCGAGGCGGCCGGGCTGCTGTGGTTCCGGGCCAATCTGGCGTTCCGGGCCGACCCGGACCGCTGGCGCGACGCGCAGTCGGCGGCGTTCCCGGCCGCGCGGGCGCGGATCGCGGCCGAGTCGGCGGGCCGGGTGACCGCGCACACGGTGAAGTTCTTCGCGGACGGCGTCATCGAGTCGGGTACCGCGGCGATGCTGGAGCCGTACTGCGATGCCCCGCACAGCTGCGGGATGCCGGTGTGGTCGCCGGACGAACTGCGGGAAGCCGTGGTGGCGTTCGATGCGCTGGGCTTCCAGGTGCACATCCATGCGATCGGGGACGCGGGGGTGCGGGCCGCGCTGGATGCGGTGGCGGCGGCGCGCGAGGCGAACCCGGAGTGGGACCGGCGTCCGGTCATCGCACACGTGCAGTTGGTCGACCCGGCGGACCTGGACCGGTTCGCCGAACTCGGCGTGATCGCGAACTTCGAGCCGCTGTGGGCGCAGCTCGACGCCCTGCAGACCGACCTGACGATCCCGCGGCTGGGCGGCGAACGCGCCGCGCTGCAGTACCCGATGGGCGGTCTCGCGGCGCGCGGCACCCGGTTGTCGTTCGGCAGCGACTGGCCGGTGAGCTCGCTGGTGCCGCTGGACGGCATCCAGGTGGCGGTGACCCGGCAGACCGCGGACGGCAAGCCGGATGCGGACGGGTGGACGCCGCACCAGCGGCTGACCGTCGACCAGGCGCTGGACGCGTACACGGCGGGAGTGGCGTACCAGGCCTTCGCCGACGACCGGGCGGCGCTGGTGCCGGGTGCGCCGGCGGACCTGGTGCTGCTGTGGCGCGATCCGCGGGAGTCGGCGCCTGACCTGATCGCGAACATCACGGTGCGCGCGACGTGGCTGGGCGGCGAGAAGACGTACGGGACGCCCTGACCGGACGGCCTGCGCCGGACGGACCCGCCTGCGGCCTCCGCGTTCTTGCTTGCCAGAATCAAGGACGCGGAGGCGACGGCAACCGGGGAGGCAGCATGGCCGACACCATCGGCAAGGCAGTACGCGGCGCCGGGGAGGACGAACCGGAGCAGCCGGGCCCCCGCATCGGCGCACCGGGCGGCCCGCCGGACGGTGACCGGGCGGGCGCGCAGCCGCCCGGGCATCCGCCCGACGCGGCCGGCGCGGCCGGCGCGGCCGCCGGCGAGCAGGGCGAACCGCTGGACCGGCGCCGCTGGATCGCGCTGGCCGTGGTCCTCACGGCCGGCTTCATGGACCTGCTCGACGTCACCATCGTCAACGTCGCCATCCCGGCGATCCAGGGCGAACTCGGCGCGAGCTACGCCTCGATCCAGTGGATCGCGGCCGCGTACGCGCTGACGTTCGCGGTGGTGCTGATCACCGGCGGGCGGCTCGGCGACATCTTCGGCCGCCGCCGGCTGTTCCTCATCGGCATGACCGGCTTCACGGTGGCGTCGCTGCTGTGCGGCATCTCGACCGGTCCCGGCATGCTCATCGGGGCGCGCGCCTTCCAAGGGTTCATGGCGGCGATCATGGTGCCGCAGATCCTCGCGATCGTGCACGTGACCTTCCCGCCGTCCGAGCGCGGCAAGGTGTTCGCGCTGTACGGCGGCATTTCCGGACTCGCCGCGATCAGCGGCCCGCTGGTGGGCGGACTGCTCATCAAGGGCGACGTGTTCGGCTGGGGCTGGCGGCCGATCTTCCTGGTCAACATCCCGGTCGGCATCCTCGGCATCATCGCCACGGTGGTGTACGTGCGCGAGTCGAAGGCCCCGCACGCGCTCAAGCTCGACCTGGTGGGCGTCGGCCTGGTCACCACCGGGCTGCTGATGCTGGTGTACCCGCTGGTGCAGGGCCGCGAGTTGGGCTGGCCGTGGTGGACGTACGCGTCGATGGCCGCCTCGGTCCCGCTGTTCGCGGTCTTCGTCTGGTACGAGGGCGTCAAGACGCGGCGCGACGGGTCACCGCTGGTCGAACTCGGGTTGTTCCGGGCCCGGTCGTTCTCCGCGGGCATGCTGGTGCTGCTGCTGTTCCAGGGCTGCATGGCGGCGTTCTTCCTCACCTGGAGCCTGTACCAGCAGCTCGGCCTCGGCTGGGAGCCGCTGCACGCGGGCCTGGCCGGCGTGCCGTTCACGATCGGCGTCTCGGTGGCGGCGGGCGCCTCGATCCAACTGCTCGTCCCCCGGCTGGGCCGCAAGGTGCTCAGCCTCGGGGCGCTGGTGATGGCGTCCGGGATGCTGGCGTACGCGGTGGTGGTGGACCACTACGGCACCGCGATATCCGCCTGGCACATGGCGGTTCCGCTGTTCGTCGCGGGCGCGGGTATGGGGATGCTGCTGCCGCCGCTGGCCGACACGGTGCTCTCGGGGGTGGCGGAGAAGGACGCCGGATCGGCCTCCGGCGTCCTGAACGCGGTCAACCAGCTCGGCAACGCGGTCGGCATCGCGCTCATCGGCGTGGTGTTCTTCGGCCTGATGACCGCCCAGGCGGGGGCCGCGGCCTCGGCAGCCGAACCGCAGCTGCGCCGCGACCTGGCGGCGGCCGGGGTGCCGGCCCCGTACCAGGACCAGATGGTCACCGGCTTCCGCGACTGCGTGCGCGACCGCGCGGAGGAAGAGGACCCGGCCATCGTGCCCGCCTCGTGCGACGACGCACCGCTGCGAGCCCTGCCGCAGCCGATGCAGGACCAGGTGCGCAAGGCCGTGCAGGACGCGGGCCGCGAGGCAGGCGCCACCGACTTCGCGCGGTCCTTCGAACGCACCCTGTACGGCGTCGCCGGCGGGATGGGCCTGGTCTTCCTGCTGGTTCTGGCCCTGCCCAAGCGCATCGAGCACCACGAGGGCGCACACGTAGGCTGAGCGCGCCGGCTACTCCGCGGTGCCGCGCGCCTCGGCCTCGCGGACCCGGTCGCGGTGGCGCAACGCGGCGGCGCGCAGGGCGGTTTCGGCGTCGATGCCGTGCCGTCCGGCCAGGTCGGTGACGGCCAGCAGGAGCGTTCCGACGGACTCGGCGTCCACCTGCTCGGGCTCGGCGACGGCGCCGGGCACGGGGACGTCGAGTCCGCTGCGCCGGGTGCGCGAGATGATCTTTCCGGCCAGCGACAGCGCGGGCTGGCCGAGCGGGATGCCGTCGACGACCGACTCGCGACTGTCGCCCTTTTCGAGCGCCTTCAGCTCTTCCCAGTTGCGCTCGACATGCTCGGCGGTCTCGGCCACCACATCGCCGAACACGTGCGGGTGACGGTGCATCAGCTTCTCGACGATGCCGCCCGCGACGTCGTCGATCGTGAACGGGTCCTCGGGGTCCTCCTCGGCGACCCGGGCGTGGAACGCCACCTGCAGCAGCACGTCGCCGAGTTCCTCGCGCAGGTGCGCGCGGTCGCCCGAGTCGATCGCGTCGACGAGTTCGTACGCCTCCTCGACCAGGTAGCGGACCAGCGACTCGTGGGTCTGCTTGGCGTCCCACGGGCAGCCGCCGGGCGACCGCAGCCGGTCCATGACGGCCACCAAGTCCAGCAGGCGGGCACCGGGCAGGTCCCACGATCCGGGCACGACCTCGATGCCGGGCAGGTCGCCGGGGCCGGACGCGCCGGTCGCGGCCGCACCGATCGCGGCACCCAGGTCGGGGTCGCCGTCCGAGCCGGCCAGCCACACGACCGGAGCGGTACGCGCGTCCGCGAGCAGCCGCCGGGCCAGCGCCGCGGCGGGCCCGGCCGCGACGACGGTCACCTCGACCCCGGCCTCGCGCACGAACGGCAGTTGCGGATGCGCCGGATCGGCGGTCAGCACCTGCCCGCCGGGCGCCGCGGACGCCGCCCGCAGCACCTGCCAGGCGGGCCAGCTGAGCAGCCCGGGCGCGACGCGGTGCGTCCCGGTCAGCAGGACCAGGCGCGGCTCGGCGCCCTCCGGGCTCCCGGCGGAGTCGGCGGCATCTGCGGCATCTTCGGCAGGAGTCTCTACGTCGCTCACGTGATCACCGTACGGCGTCCGCGATGACCGGCGCCCGCACGACCCCCCGCGGTCCTGCGGTGGTGCGTCAGGCGATGAACTTCGGGGTCAGCCAGGCGTACTGGGTGGGGCTGAGCGCGCCGCCCTCGTCGGTCGGGCTCCAGGAGCTGCCGTAGCGCGGGTTGACGGTGATCTTCAGGGTCGCCGCGGTGTCGCTCAGGATGCGGGTGAGCATGGCGTCGGTCGGCACCTTGCCCTCCTTGGCGGCCTGCTGCAGGACGAGCTTGTCCTGCAGCACTTCGGTGGCCACCAAGCGGTCGAGCTGGTCTCCGGCGATGCCGCTGCGGGCCGCGACGTCGGTCAGCGAGGCGCCGCGGTTCTGCACCGTCCAGACGCGCTTCCAGTCGACGACGTCGGTCGCGGTGGCGGTGATGCCGGCGCGGTCGGCGGCTTCCTTGGTGACGCGTTCCTCGAGCATGTAGGCGAGTTGCGCACGCGTCGCATCCACGCCGGGCACCTGCTGTCCCCCGGCCTTCTCGCGGGTGTCGGCGGCTTGCTCGACACGCGCGTTGAGGCTGGAGATCTCGATCCGGTCGCCGTCCACCACCGCGGCCGCGCCGGACTTGGAGTCCGCGCAGCCGGTGAGGGCGAAGCCGGCGAGCAGCGCGGCGAGGGCGAGCGTGGGGACGGAACGCGACGTGCGACTCACACGAACTCCCGAGGTTCGATGGCGCTGGTACGGCGGCATTGCGTATGACCCATGACCAACGATCAAAGATACGGCCGGGCACGCCGCAATACGCGGAACTTTCCCAAGTTCAGGGCAAGTCGCCGATCCGATTCGCACAATCGGCGCTCAGGTACGCGCACTCTCCGTCGTCATCGACACAAACGCGGCCATAAAGAATGTGAACCAGCCGAGTTCATGGAGACGCGTTGACAATGTTCACAGCCGTGTGTTCTGATTGTGGTGTCAGCGAAACACCTGCTACGACGCTTGGAGAAGTCCCGTATCCCGGGGCAGGAGCGTCCGGCCCGCGGGGGGCGGACCGGACGCGTGGGGGGAATGCACGACGGCGCGGGGGGGGGGCGGGGGCGCG
>NZ_JAKFHA010000012.1:207738-240914 GCF_021502675.1 Yinghuangia soli | reverse complement strand
CCCGAAGGGCTTCGTGAACGCCGGGGTATTATTTGGCGTTGACTTTTGGCACGCTGTTGAGTTCTCAAGGAACGGACGCTTCCTTCGAGACCCTTTCACCGGTCTCTCCGGGCGTTGCGCTCTTCGGTGTTACTGTTTTTGTTTCTTTTCTTTCTGCGCTTCCAGCTTAGCACACCGTTTCCGGTCTGTTTCGCTTTCTGCTTTCCTTTGGAATTTCCCTTGCGGGCCTTTCCTCCGGTGCTTCGAGTTTAGCAGATGATTTCCGCTTCACTTTCCGCTGTTCTGCTCTTCCGACCCCCTCGGGAAGAGCTCCCTCGCGGTCGGACTCGGAGAACAGTACATGCGTTGCGGCGCAGCTCCAAATCGGTGCGGGACCGCCCCGGAGGGCGGTCCCGCACACGCTTTCAGCGGCCGTCGCGGCGGCCTTCCGTCACTGCTTCTTGGCGGGCGGGACCTCCCCCACGTGCGGGGCCTCGGCCGGCTCCGCGGCGGGCTTGCCGTCGTGGGTGAAGGCGATGCCCAGCAGGGTCGGAGAGGCGGTGCCGGTGCCGGTCAGCTCCACCTTGTACTGCAGGTAGCGGGATCCGCCGCCGAGCGGGGCACCCGAGCCGGCCAGGTCGCGCCAGGCGGTCCAGGTGGCGTCCGGCACGGCCTTGCTGCCGGTGCGGACCGAGACCTTGAGGGAGGTGCCCCTCGGGAGGTCGGCCTGCCAGGTGGCCTGCACCCAGCTGACCATCTGGGCCGCGTCCAGGACCTGCGACGTGTACGTCCCGGAGACGAGCTTGTCGCCGTCCTGGAGCTGCTTGATGCGCAGCGGGATGCGGTCGGTCAGCGAGTCGCGGGCCTTGGCGGCCATCGGCGGGAGCTGGGTCTTGACCTCGGCGACCTTCTGGCCGTCGATCCAGAAGCGGAAGGTCTTCCCGTCCCGTTCGATGTTGTACCAGTGGGGTGCGCCGTTCCAGTCGCCGTCGATCTTCTTGTCGGTGCGGTCCTTGCCCCCGGCTCCGACGGTGACGGCGTACAGGGCGTCGCCGCGCCATTCGAAGGCGGCGGCCGGGCCGGTGGCCGGGTCGCCCCAGCCGGCCGACTGCGTGGCCGGGCCGTCGAAGACCGCCTGGAAGTCCAGCTTGCGGCCGGAGGTCGGGGCGAGGCCGGAGCCGGCCGCGCTGCCGTCCAGGGTGAGGGCGCCCTCGGAGACGGTGGTCTTGCCCTTGGGCGAGACCGGGGCCTGGGCCCAGGGGCCCGTGCCGGTGCCGTCGGCGAAGTCCTGCTCCGCCTGGCTGCCGAGGGTGAGGGTGCCGTCGGTCTCGTTGACCACGGCTCCCCCGGTACGGGTGCCGCCCGCGAAGCTCGGGCCGGTGTGCTCGGCGACGCCGTTCTTCGGCATGTCGAACCGGGCGGTGTCGGCCTTCTTTCCGGAGTAGACGGACTCGTTGCCGGCCGCGTCGGAAGAGAAGAGCCGGAACATGTACGACTGACCCGGTTCGAGCCCGGTGATCACGGCCTTGTGGGTCGTGACGAGCTCGGTGTCGTCGACCGCGACGCGCAGGTCCTTGAGGCCCTGCCCGACGACCACCTTGGTGGTGGACGGCTCGTTGGTCTTCCAGGTGACGACCGCGGACCCGTCCGGCCAGGGCACGACGCTCTGGTCGGTCAGCTTGGGCGACTTCTTGTCCGCCTTGGGGGTCTTGAAGCTGGCCGGCTTCTGCGCGGGGCCGGGGCTGACGGTGCGCCGCCCGCCCGCGTCGACCGAGGTGACGCGGTAGTAGTAGGTGGTGTCCGGCTTGAGGGCCGGGACCTTGACCTGGTGCTCGGCGCTGTTCTCCGCGACCTTGGCGACCGGCGCGAGGGCGTCGGGGTCCTGGCCGAGCGAGAGCTCGGTGGTCGCGGCGGTGTCGGTGGTCCAGGACACCTTGGCGGTGCCGTCCGGGGCCGGGGCGGCCGCGAGCGTCTGGACCATCGGGGCGGCGAGCGGTGCCGCGTAGGTGGCGGTGTAGGCGCCGGAGACTCCGTTGAAGACCGCGTACTCGATGCCCTTGATGGTCTTCGTGGAGAAGGCGACCGGCGTGCCCGCGCGGGTGATCCCGGTGAGCGTGGTACCGCCGGCCCCGGCGGTGGGCAGCATCGTCATGAGGTTGGACGCGGCCGCGGCGGCGTTGACCGTGAAGGTCACGTTGTTGCCGTTGCGGGCGAGTCCGGTGATCGACGACTGGTTGCGGCCGTCGGTCCACTCGAGGAGCTGCTTGGCGGTGATGATCGGGACGCCCTTGGCCTTGGCCGCGGCGATGACGGCGTCCTGGATCACGTTCTGGTCGACGCGGGCGCAGGACCCGGTGCTGTTGCCCTGCTCGTTGTCGAGGTGGTTGTTGAGCGTGATGGCCGCGTAGAAGCCCTGGGTGCCCTGGGCGCGGTCGACCATCGTGTCGAACTGGGTCGGGTACGTCTGGCAGAACTCGTCGTGCAGCTGCGTGGTGGCCTGGTAGACGTCGATCATGGTGCCGTCGGTCTTGGTGAACCGCATGGGCAGGCCCGAGCCGGTGTAGTAGCCCGGCGCGTTCTTCATGAGCGGCGAGCCGTACGTGTTCGACCAGGTGTCCGGCAGGTAGTAGTAGTTCGTGTCCATCCGGATGCCGAACGTCTGCTCGACCGAGGCGTTGGTGCTGTAGTCCGGCCAGATCATGCAGTGCGTGCGGCTGGTGGTCGGGGTGTAGCCGTACTTGCCCTCGAAGTCGTTCAGGCTGTTGGTGTAGACCGTGGTGAGCTTCGAGGTGACGAACGAGGGGCTCGCGCCCGGGCCGATGCCCACGCAGCCGCCGTTGTCGGAGACGTGCCGGGCGACCTCGAAGCCCTGGTCGCGCCAGCCCTGGATGGTGGCCGCGGAGGCCTCGCCGTTGGCGTCCCAGATATAGAAGGTGCCGCGCATGCAGCGCCAGTCCTTCACGGCCTGGGCGGCGGTGCCGGCGTTGGCGCAGGCCGGGTCGCTGTTGGCGGTGTACTTGGTGACGCGGTAGGTGATGCCGGCCTGCGGGGTGTTGTGGTGGTCGCCGGTCGAGACCAGGACCGCCGGGTGCAGGTCGGGGGTCGGCGCGCCGGCCTTGCCCTGGAAGTACCAGAAGCGCGGGACGGGGGCCTTCTCGGTGTTGGCCTTCTCGATGATGTTGGCGAGCAGGCGCTGCTGCTCGTCGGCCTGCGGCACCTCGACCCGGTTCAGGTCGGTCCAGTCGCGGGCGAACATGTCGGTCGACCGCAGCCCGGTGAGGCTGTCGTGCTCCTGGTTGGCGACCGCGGGGTTGCCCTGCCGGGTCTGGACGACGGAGCGCGCGAGGTCGAAGGTGAACGCCGAGACGGTGCCGGCGCCGACGGTCCGCTGGGTGACCGCGGGCTTGCCGACCGACACGGGTTCGGCGATGCCGGGGTTGCGGCGGTAGAGCTCGGCGATGACCGTGGTGCCCGCGGCGGGCGTCCACTGGTCGGCGCTGCCGTGGTACTGGATGGCCCGGTCGGCGTAGATGCCCGCGCCGGGACCGGTGGCCGCGTCGACCTTGAGGTACTGCTCGCTGAGCACGCCGGAGCCGGCGGTGAGGCCGGTGAGTCCGGCGAGCGTGGCCCGCGGACGCATCGCGATCAGGTTGCCGCCGTTGTTGACCCAGGTGGTCAGGGCGGTGACGAGCGCCGGGCTGGGGTCGAGGTCGCCCAGGATGACGGTCGTGTACTTGTTGAGCTCGACCGCGTTGACCGCGCCGATGTCCAGCGTGGTGAAGGAGTTGAGGCCTTCGGCGCGCAGGATCTCGCTGTAGTAGCAGGCGTACGGGTTGGCGTTGGCGGTCACGACCAGGATCGGCCCGGCGTTCGGCGACGAGCACGGCGCCGGTGGCGGCGGGCTGCCGGTGGTGAACGTCCAGGTGGCGCCGGTGGCGCCGTTCCCGGCCAGGTCCTGGTAGTTGCCCAGGGTCAGGGTGTACTGCGTGTTGTACGCCAGGGGCGCGTTGGGCTTGAGCAGCGCCTGGGTGGGCTGTGCGGCATCGTCCAGTTCGAGCGTGGTGGCGACGGTCGAGGCGCCCTGCTTGAGGGTGAAGCTCAAGTTGGCGGGCTTGACCGGCTCGCTGAACGCCACGTTCGGCTGGATCGCGACCGGGACTCCGTCGGCGTTGGGCGTCGGGGTCTGGCCGGTGATGCTGGGTGCGATGTTGTCGGTGCCGTCGGTGGCGAAGACGACGTCGACCCAGTAGTTGCTGGCCTGGTAGGTCTCGTTGGGGTACGAGGTGTTCGCCGAGTACTTGTAGACGCCGTTGGGCGTCTGCGCGGTGCTGGCGGGCGCGACGAGCTTGGCGTTGCCTGCCGAGTTCCCGGCGAAGTACCCGTTGTTGTAGGCGTAGTTGCCGCTCATCGTGTGGTACGAGGCGACGTACGCGGTGCCCGCGGTGACGGCGACCGGGTTGGGCAGGTTGACGGTCTTCCAGCCGGTGCCGGTCAGGTTGACGTTGTCGGTGCCGGCGAGGCGGGTGCCGTTGGTGTTCCAGAGGCTGACCGTGAACGGGCCGATGTTGGCTGCGCTCTTGTAGAACTTGATCGACTTGATGAAGCCGTTGGCGGTCGGCTGGAACCGGACGCCGAGCTCGTTGGGCGAGTCGTCGCTGTCCGGGGTGCCGACCGGCTCGCTGCCGGTGAAGATGCTGAAGTTCGTCGTGGACGGCGGCGTCGCCGCGGTGGTGAACGACCAGGTCACCGGGGTGACGGTGTTGTTCGCCAGGTCCTTCGCGCCGCTGACCGTGGCGGTGTGCAGGGTGGACACCGCGAGGTTGGCGGACGGGGTGAAGGTCGACGTCAGGGTGCCCGGGTCGTACGAAGCGGTGCCGGCCACCGTGGAGTTGTCCGGCTTCTTCAGCTCCCAGACGATGGTGTTGGCCTGTACCGCCTCACTGAAGGTGGCGGTGATCGAGGTGTTGACCTGCACGCCGGTGGCGCCCGCGTCCGGGGACTTGGCGGTCACGGTGGGCGCGGTGGAGTCCACGCCCGGCTCGAAGACCGCGTCGACCCAGTAGTTGCTGGCGTTCCAGGAGTTGTTCGGCATGACCGTGCCGCCGGCGCCCGCCTGGTAGACGCCGTTGCCCTGCTGGCCGGTGCTGGCCGGGGCGGTCAGCTGCTCACTGTCGTGCACCACGTTGAAGTAGCCGGTGGTCGCGGTGTAGCGGCCGTTCGGTGCGAGGTACGACGCGATGTAGGTGGTGCCCGCGGTGACGTTGACCGGCGCCGCGAAGAGGGCCTGCTGCCAGCCCGAGGCGGTCTCGTTCTGGAAGGTGACCTGGGTGGCGGTGCCCGTGGTGGTGTTCCACAGGTAGCCCTTGTGGGTGCCGGTGTTGGCCGCGTCCTTCCAGTACCTGATGCCGAGGACCCGGCCGTTGGTCTTCGGCACGAAGCGCACGCCGAGCTCGACCGAGATGGCTTCGCTGTCGGGGCCGATCCCGGGGCTCGTGGATCCGAAGAGCGAGCACGGGTTGCACGGTGCGGCCTGCGCGGACAGCGGGGAGAACAGCGTGAAGACCAGCGCCGCGACCGCCGCAAGTGCGGTGGTGACGCTGGACATTACGGCAGCCTTCTTCTTGCGGCTGCGGAACGGGCCGAAAGCCCGCAAACCTCTGGAATGTGGCGGCGCGTGGCGGCGAGCCATCGTCGGTACTCCTCAGTGGAAATTCAGGTGCGGGAGCGGCGGGGCGCCGTAGTGGCGCCCCGCCTTGTGGACGTGCGGTGGGCCGAGCGTCAGCTCGTCGTGAACGTCACGTCCACCCAGTAGTTGCTGGCGCTCCAGGAGTCGGTGGGGAAGCCCCCGCCGGATACGGCCTTGAAGACTCCGTTGCCGCCGGACGGACCGTTGGCGAGCGCCTTGACCGGGCCGGTGCCGGCCTGTTGGAGCAGCCCGTCCTGGTCGAAGCCGTAGCGTCCGACCGGTGCGTAGTAGGAGGCGACGTATGTGGTGCCCGCGGTCACCGCGACCGGGGTGTCGAAGAGGACCTGCTGCCATCCGGTGGCCGTCTCGCCGGTGAAGGTCTTGGTGGCGAGCAGGGTGCCGTCGGCGGTCCACAGGTGCGCGACGTGGGTGCCGCTGTTGCCGGCTCCCTTGTAGAAGCGCACGCCGGTGATCGACCCGTTGACGTCGGTCCTGAACTTGACGCCGACCTCGATCGGGATCGACTCCGGGTCGGCCGGGGTGCCCGGTACCGCACTTGCCGGCCAGATCGTGCAGGGCGCGGCGTTGGTGCAGGTGGGCGGCGGGGTGCTGCCGGCCGTGGTGAACGACCAGGTCACCGGGTTCATGGTGGTGCCGTTGGTGTCCTTGGCGCCGCTGAGCGTGGCGGTGTAGACGGTTCCGGCGGCCAGGTCGGTGCCCGGGTCGAACGTCGCGGTCTTGGTGCCGCTGTTGTACGAAGCGGTGCCGCTGACCGTGGAGTTGTCCGGCTTCTTGAGCTGCCACGCGATGGTCGCGGCCTGCACGTCCTTGTCGAACGTCGCGGTCAGGTTGGTGCCCACGGCCACCGCGGCGGCGCCGTCGGCGGGGGTTTTGCCGGTGACGGCGGGGCCGGCCGGCGGCGGGGTGCCGTTGGTGTTGAACACGACGTCGACCCAGAAGTTCGCGGCGTTCCAGGTCTGGTTCGGGAACCCGCCGCCGCTGCGGTAGACGCCGTTGCCGCCGGAGGCACCGGAGGCAAACGCGGTGAGCGGGGCGCGGGCGAAGCCGGCCGCGAAGTACTGCTCGTCGGCCGCGTACCTGCCGTTGGGGGCCAGGTAGGAGGCGATGTACGTGGTGTTCGCGGTGACCGCGACCGGGTTGGCGAAGTTCACCTGCTGCCAGCCGCTGGCGGTCTCACCGGTGAAGGTGGCCTCGGCGAGTTGGGTGCCGTTGCTGCTCCACAGGTGGCCGACGTGGGTGCCGGTGTTCTCGGCGTACTTGTAGTAGCGCACGCCGGTGATGAAGCCGTCCCGGTCCGCCTTGAACTTGACGCCGAGTTCGACGGCCACGGCCTCCGGGTCCGGGCCCTGGCTGGGCACGGTGCCTTCCGGCCAGATGGTGCACGGGCAGTTCACGGTGGGCGGCGGTCCGCCGCTGCCGACCGTGACGGTGACTCCGGCGCCGGGCGTCTCGCTGCGCACGCTGTCGTCGGTGGCGCGGGACTTGATGGTGATCTGGCCGGTGGTGGTCGGGGTGAACGAGAACGTCCACGCCTCGCGCCCGGTGCTGGCCGGCTTCCAGGTGGCGCCGTTGTCGACCGACACCTCGACGCCGCCGACCTTGCTGTTCGGGGCGCCGGTGTCGGCCGCGGTGCCGGTGATGGTGAACGGCTCGTTGACCGCGATGTTCTGGCCCGGCGCCGGGGCGCTGATGGACGAGGTCGGCGGGGTGACATCGGTGCTGGCGACCGGGGCGGTCATGCCGGCCATCAAGGTGCCGGGCGTGACGCCCATGTCGGCGAACAGGTTGAGGGTGGCCTGCTGGACCGCGGTGTCGACGCCGGCGGTGCCGACGTTGCGGGTGTTGTCCACGCCGTACGACCACTGGATGGTGCCGGCCCCGAAGACCAGGGCGCCGCTGGCGGCCCGGTACAGGGTCAGGTGGTGGGTCGCGGTGCCGTTGGCGTACGACGACCCGTAGTCGGTCAGCATCTGGCCGGACTGCGTGGTGGCCGACAGCCGGATCATGTTGGCGGGCCGCACGCTGTTCTCGGTGTCGACGTCCCACTCGTAGCCGAGGAGGCCGTTGCCGAGCTGGGTCTCGGTGCCCGTGGCGAGCGTCGCGGCACGGGTGTTGCGCCAGAACCGCATCTTGCCGTCGGCGCTGTTGACCTTGAGCTCGGTGGTGCAGCAGTTGGCCTTGAACTGCTGGCCGGTCAGCGCGTTCTCCGGCTTGCCGCCGTCGGCGGGCGGCGAGAAGCGCGGGTCGCGCCAGGTGCCGGTCCACATGTTGGGGCCGGCCGGGTCGGTCTTCGCGTTGTCGTGCGTCTCCTTGTAGCTGACGACGGTGCGGTAGGCCGCGCCTTCGCCGTTCATGCCGCCGTTCTCCCAACGGGTCTTCCAGTAGACCTCGTTGCCGGAGAAGAAGGCGAGGTGGACGCCGGCGTCGCGGGCGGCCTCGACGTTGGTGCGCTGCTCGGCGGACCAGTACTCGTCGTGGCCGACGGACAGGAAGACCTTGTGGTTCTTGATGAGGTTGCCGCGCCGGGCGCTGTCGACGTTGGTGGTGTAGGTGACGTCGTAGCCGTTGCGCTCCAGGAAGCGCAGCATCGGGTACTCGGCGTTGAACAGCCAGTCCTCGGGGTTGTCGCCACGTGTCGTGAACGGCCGGTTGTAGCTGACCTTGTAGGCGCGGCCGGCCGGCTGGCCCTCGTAGAGGCTGTTGCCGCCGTACTCGTTGTAGGCCTGCCACGTGGAGTCGGAGGCCTGCATGAGCATCTTCGAGGTCGACGCGTCGTCGCGGACGATGAAGGCGATGTGGCTGGCGCCGGTGGTGCCGTCGGTGCGCACCAACTTGGCGATGTAGTAGCCGGACACCTGGCCTGCGGGGATGGGCCACGAGGCCGACTCGGCCCAGTTCGAGCAGTCGATCAGGCCGGTGTTGGCGTTGTCCGCGTTGCAGTTGGGCTGGTTCTGCGGCAGCGGCGCCGTCGGGTTCACGGTGGTGATCTTGCGGGCCCCGTTGCCGCCGTACCAACCGAGCCGGTAGATGTCGAGCCGGTAGCCCGTGGCCGGTGTCTTGATCTTGAAGCGCACCGTCTCGCCGACGTTGTAGCTGATGTCGGTGGTGAAGCCCTGGATGGTGCTGCTGCCCGAGCCCGTGATGTCCCACGTGGTGCGCGCGGTACCGGTCTTGCTGTTCTCGCAGACGATCGCGTTGACGATCGGTGCATCGCACGGCCCGGCCGAGGCGCGCCCGGCGGTGGGCAGCACGATGGCCATGGCGGCGAGCAGCGCAAAGAGCAGCAGATAGACGGGTGCCACGGGGCGCCCCCGCCACCGCGGCGTCAATTTGCGGAAATCGAGACGGCGTACTGCCGCGGATTGCATGATGGCGACCCCTACCCCTAGGACCCGATCGGCCCCTCTCCCCAAGGGACGCCGACCAGGCCGTCTGCCGGCGTCCCCCGCGGTCCGATTCCGGCGGGGGCGAGCGTCGCCGGCAGTTTGCCTGGGCACAGTGTTGCGCAAGATCAGCCCTGGTGTCGGCACATCCCGACGGTTGCCGCCGCCAACTCGCAAGAAGGTTTTTGCGCCACACCTCGGCACGGGCCTCCGCGAGGCCCCCGGTCGCCGTGGTTGGCCGTCCCGCCCCCGGCGGGCACAGGCGGTGGGTAGCATGCCCTCACCGGACCGGCCATGCGCAAGGGGGCTCGCGGCGGCGGTCCGGAGGACCCGGCACATAGCCGGGTTCATGCAGGTTTCAGGCAACTTCACGCAGAACAGACACCACGCACTGCGCGTCTGCCGCGGCGAATTGCGACGGCGGCGCCGGAAGACGCTGGGGGGCTCATGAAGGTCGTGGTCACCGGAGGAGCAGGGTTCATCGGGTCGAATCTGGCCCGGACTCTGCTTGCCCGGCCCGAGATCGACGAGGTGGCGGTGGTGGACGACCTGTCCACCGGATCGCTGGACAACCTCGCCGGCGTCGAGGTCGCGTTCCACCACGGGACGTTCCTGGACGAGGAATTGATGGACAAGGCGTGCGCGGGTGCGGGCGCGGTCGTGCACCTGGGGGCGCTGCCGTCGGTCCCCCGGTCGATCGAGTTCCCGCTGGCCAGCCACCACGCGAATGCGACCGGGACGCTGATGGTCCTGGAGGCCGCGCGGCGGGCGGGCGG
This sequence comes from Yinghuangia soli, assembly GCF_021502675.1. GTDB lineage: Bacteria > Actinomycetota > Actinomycetes > Streptomycetales > Streptomycetaceae > Yinghuangia > Yinghuangia soli. The sequence goes on along the minus strand of NZ_JAKFHA010000012.1, from coordinate 231,069 downwards.
GGCGCATGTGATCGCCGCGTCGTCGTCGTCGGTGTACGGCAAGAACCCCGTGCTGCCCAAGCGCGAGGACCTGCGCACGATGCCGCTGAGCCCGTACGCGGTCAGCAAGTTGGCGACCGAGTCGTACGTGCTGGCGTACGGCCACTGCTACGGCCTGCCGGTGCTGCCGTTCCGGTTCTTCAACGTGTTCGGTCCGCTGCAGCCCGCGGACCACGCCTATGCCGCGGTGATCCCGCGGTTCATCGACGCCGCGCTGGCCGGCCGGCCGCTGACCGTGCACGGCGACGGCGAGCAGACGCGCGACTTCACCAACGTGGCCAGTGTGTGCGGCGTGCTCACCGACGCGGTGGTGCGCCGGGTGACGCACGACGGTCCGGTGAACCTGGCGTTCGGCAGCCGTACTTCGCTCAACAATCTGATCGCGCTGCTGGCCGACGTGCTGGGCCACCCGGTCGAGGTGGAGCATGTCGAGCCGCGGGCCGGCGACGTGCGGGACTCGCAGGCCGATTCGAGCGAGTTGCGCAGCCTGTTCCCGGATGCCGAACCGGTGGACCTGCGCCAGGGGCTCGAGGACACGGTCGCGTGGTTCCGGTCCCGGGTCGCGGTCTCCCCCCGGGGATGACCGGTGACCGGGGCGCGGGGGCGCACACCGATTCTGTCCTCAGGTCGCGCGGCGGAGGGGGCGGGCCGGGGATCCGACCACCACTTCGCCGGGCGGGACGTCGCGGGTGACCACGGCGCCCGCGCCGACGAACGCACCGGCGCCGACGGTGAGTCCTTGCAGGACGACCGCGGCGCTGCCGACCGTCACGTCTTCGCACAGGTGCACGTTGCCGGACACGTTCGCGCCGGGGTAGACCGTCACGCGCGCGTCCAGCACGGTGTCGTGGCCGACCGTGGCGTTGTAGTGCACCTGGGCGTGCGGGCCGACGGTGATGCTGCTGGACACGTGCGCGTTGGCGAGCACCAGGCAGCCTTCCGCGACGGTCGTCTCGGGGGCGATGACCGCCCGCGGGTGGACCAGGGTCGCGGGGCGCAGGCCGAGGCCGTCGAGCAGGGCGGCCAGGCGCAGGCGTACCGCGGGGGCGGCGATGCCCACGAGGTAGAGCCCGTCCGGGCCGGCCTCGGCGGGCCGCAGGACCGGCAGTCCGCGGATCTTGCTTCCGGCCAGGGAGTCGTCGAGGAACGCGTCGACGGCGACGTCTGCGGCGATGGCCGCGTCGAGGGCCTCGCGGCCCACGCCCCCGGCTCCGGCGATGAAGAACGGCATGGGGCCATCCTGCCGTGCCGGAGGGTGCGCCGGACGAACGGATGCCGCCGATGATCCGGGACCGCATCAGGGGTACGCGGGCGGCGCGGGCGTGGCGGCGGCTGAAGAGGTCGCGTGCGGTGCGCCGTTCGCTCGGGGTCACCGGCAGGCGGCCGGGCGGGAATCTGTCCCGGCTGGACCTGCTCGGCGTGATCACGGTGGCGGCGGCCGCGGTGTGGGCGCTGCTGGCCGCGGCGGGTCGGCCGGCCAGTCCGGAGGGGTTCCTGCTCGCGCTGTCGACCGCGGTCGCGGCGTACGCGACGGGGCGGGTGGCGGGGGCGCGTTCGGCGTTCACGGTGTGCGCCGGGGTCGCCGGTGCGGTGGCGGTGCTGCTGCTGTTGTCGCCGGACGCGCTGACCGGGGCGACGCTGGCCAAGCCGCTCGGCTACGGGAACGCCAACGGCGCACTGGCCGCGCAGGCGGTGGGTGCGGCGTGCCTGGGGGCGCTGGCCGCGCCGAGCGACCGGCGGCGCGGCGAAATGCACCTGCTGGCCGGGCTGCTGGTGCTGGGGGCGTTCGCCACCCGGTCGCTGGCCGCGGTGCTGGGTGCGGTGGCGATCCTGGTCATCGGGCTGACCGCCACATCGGCGCGGCGCCGCGGTTCGCTGGTGGTCGCGGGCGCGTTGTGCGTGGCGGTGATGGCGGCCGGGACGGTGTACCTGGGCGGCGACCGCGTCACGCAGGCGTCCGGGGTGCGCGGGACCGCGGAGCAGGGGCTGACCGAGCGCCGCCTGGAGGTGTGGCACGACTCGCTGGAGATGGTGAAGGACGACCCGTGGCGGGGTAGCGGCCCGGGGACGTTCCTGGCCCAGAGCCCGACCGCGCAGGCCGACGCGGACACCAAGTCGGCGCACTCGCTGTGGCTGCGGCAGGCCGCTGAACAGGGGCTGCCGGGTGTGGCGTTGCTGGTCGCGCTGCTGGGGTGGGCGTACGTGCGGTTATGGCGTTCGCGGCAGTCGCCCGCGGTCGTGGCGGTGGGCGCGGTGACGTTGACGGCGTTCGCCCTGCACTGCTCGATGGACTACGTCGCGGAGTTCCCGGTGGTGCTGATCGCGATGGGCCTGATCCTGGGGGTCGCCACGGCGGCGCCGGACGATCAGTTGGGGGCTGGGGCGCGGGGCCGGGGGGCTGGGGCGGGGCTGCGGGAGCACGACGCCGGGGGGGCGGGTGACCGCCCCCGCGGCTTCGTGCTGCTGCGGGTGGTGCGTGCTGTTCGCCGGCGCCGGGCCTCAGGAGGCTTCTTCGGCGGGGACCGGGTCGACCTTGGCGCTGCTGTGCGGTGCGCTGAACGGGACGGTCCAGGGCCCCTGTTTGGCCGCCCCGCCGGATGCGGCCGACCCGTTCGCAGGGCCGGCGATCACCGCGGCGGCGGCCGGCTGCTTGGCGGCGGCCGCGGCCTTCTCCGCGATGGGGAAGCCGGGGTTGACGCCGTCCGCGCCGGTGATGCCCTGCGGCTTGAGCAGCACGCCCACGGTGCGCAGCAAGATGCGCACGTCGAGCGTGAAGCCGTGGTTGCGCACGTAGTAGAGGTCGTACTCGATGCGGGCCGGCCAGCTGAGCGCGTTGCGGCCCTGCACCTGGGCCCAGCCGGTCAGGCCGGGGCGTACCTCGAGGCGGCCGCGCTGGCGCGGCGTGTAGTGCGCGACCTGCTCGGGCAGGGTCGGGCGGGGTCCGATCACCGACATGTCGCCGAGCAGCACGTTGATGAGCTGCGGGAGTTCGTCCATGCTCGTGGTGCGCAGGATCTGCCCGACGCGGCTGATCCGGTCCTGGTCGGGCTCGTCCGGGTAGCGCGGATGCCGCATGGTGCGGAACTTCAGGATGCGGAACTCGCGGCCGCGCAGTCCGCTGCGGGTCTGCCGGAAGAGCACCGGTCCGCCCATGGTGGTGCGGATGAAGACGGCGATCACCAGCATCGCCGGGCCGAGCAGCAACAGCGTCAGCGCGGCGGTCGTGAGGTCGAAAAGCCTGCGCATCATGCCGTGCCTCCTCCCCTGTGGTGCCGGTCGCCTTCTCCCCCGGCGGGACGGGTGCCCCAGCCCAGGCGCTTGCGTCGGGCGACCGCCCGGTAGGTGTCGATCGACACCTGGGCGACGCGCCGCTGGTCGAACTCGGCGAGTGCGCGGGCCCGGCCGGCGGCGGCCAGGCGGCTGCGCAGCCCGGGCTCGGTGAGCATCCGGTCGATGGCGGCGGCCAGGGCCGCGGCGTCGCCGGGCGGGACGAGCAGCAGGTGTTCGCCGTGTGTGCCGATCTCGCGGCAGCCGCGGATGTCGCTGAGGACCATGGGGACGCCGCTGGCGGCGGCTTCCATGGCCGAGCGTGAGAAGCCCTCGCGGTACGAGGGCAGGACGAACAGGTCGAGTGCGGCGTAGATGTCCGGCATGTCGGAGCGTCCGCCGAGGTATTCGACGCCGGAGGCGGTGTCGACGGTGAACGCGTCGGCCTTGTCGAGGTCTTCGGGGCCGATCCAGACGAACCTGGCCTTGCCGGCCAGGGAGCCGGCGGCCTGTTCGTACTCGGCGATGCCCTTCTCCGCGACGCGCCGTCCGACGCCGCCGACGAGTATCTCGTCCGCGGAGACGCCGAGTTCGGCGCGGATCCGGGCGCGGGCCTCGGGGTCGGGGTGGAAGCGGGACAGGTCGGTGCCGTTGCCGACGACGCGGGAGCGCCAGGCCGGGACGGCGCGGGCGAGCGTGGCGTGGTCGGTGGCGTTCTGGTAGAGCTCGGCGTGCGAGGCCCGGGCGGCGGCGGACTCGGCGCCGAGCACGAACGCGCGGCGCGGCCACGGGTCGCCGGGGCGGATCCACAGGCCGTGGCAGGTGTTGACCACGACGGGGACGCCGACCGCGCGGCCGAGCAGCCGGCCGAGGACGCCGGTCTTGGGGTTGTGGGTGTGCAGGACGTCGAGGTCCAGGCGGCGCAGCGTGGCGGCGAGTTCGCGCGCGGCGGCGGCGTCGCGGGCCAGGTCCCAGGAGCGGGTCAGGGCGTCGAGCGGTACGTGGGTGACGCCGAGTTCCTCGATCTCGGGGACGTATTCGCCCGGTGCGCTGAGTCCGAAGACCGTGAAGCCGGCCGCCACGTCGACTTCCAGCTCGGTGCGCAGCAGCAGGGCCAGGCTCATGTCGACGGTGGTCAGGTGGGCGACGCGCAGCGGGCGGCCGCCGGGGCCGACCGGGACGACGAGGCCGCCGGGCAGCTTGCCGGCCGGTGCGGGGTCGAGGTCAGGCACGTGCGCCCGCCTTCTTGGAGAGCTTGACGACCTGGGCGTACGCGCGTTCCGGGCCGAGGTTGCCGGTCAGCTTGGCGCGGAAGAAGTCGGCGGGGTCGGTGCGGCGGACCGGGACGCGGTTGAGGCGGATCGGGTCGGTGCCGGGCAGGTTGCGGCCGAGTGCGCCGGTGGCGGCGCTGCGGAAGCGGCAGCGCAGCGCGTGCTCCATCGCGGGCACCGGGATGCCCCAGGTGTAGGCGAAGTGGTCCGGCCGGACGCCGAGGTTCTTGTCGATCTCGTCCGATGCGGCGTCGAGTTCGTCTTCGCTGAGGGCTTCGGGCCGGGCGTGGCTGCGGGTGTGGTTGCCGATGGTGAGCAGCCCGCTGTCGTGCATCTCGGCGAGTTGGTCCCAGGTCAGCGCGGGGGCTCCGGAGCTGGTGCCGGTGGAGCCTTCCCAGTGCATGGTGCCGCCGACCATGCCGCTGGCGAGGTAGAGGGTGAAGGGCAGGGCGCGGGCGCGCAGCAGCGGCCAGGCGTTCTCGTACACGTCGGCGAAGCCGTCGTCGAAGGTGAGCACGACGGACGGGGTGCGGTCGTGGGCGTCGAGGCGGTCGAGCGCGGTGTCCAGCGGGACCACGGCGTCGCCCGGGAGGGCGTCGAGCTGGGTGGCGAATTCGCTGGTGGGCATGTCGAGTTCGTCGCGGGTGCCGCCGCCGACCCGGTGGTAGATCAGTACCGTCGCGCCGGGTCCGGGCCGCTGCCCGGCGCACCGGGCGAGGCCGCGTTTGACCGCGGTCCGGACTTGGTCGCCACTGAGTCTGGTCATGCGGTCGTGCCCCCTGGAGATGCCTGCGGTCCGTGCGGTTGCGGTGCTGCTTCGGGTGCTGCTTCGGGTGTTGCCTGCGCTGTTGCCTGCGCTGTTGCCTGCGGTGCGGTTGCCGGCACCGGTGCGGTGCGGCGGGCCCGGGCCTTCAGCCGGGCGGTGGCGCCGGCCTTGGCGGTCCGGGCCAGGGCCCGCACCGGCAGGACGGCGGCGGCGAACGGGCGTTCCCGGACCGCCTCGATGTCCAGCAGCGGCGGCCGTTCGGGGGCCAGCCGCAGCTTCTGCTCGGTGCTGGTGGGCAGCAGGTCGACGAGGGCGGGCGGGTCGTCCGCGTCCTCGGTGAGGATGTGCTCGTGGGCCTGCCACATCGCGATGTTGCCGACGCCCAGCGCGGCGAACTCTTCGTCGTACGCGGTGGAATGCCACAGTGCGACGCCGCCCACCCGGAACCACAGGTAGGTGGCGGCCGGGCGGCCGTCGACGCGCAGGATGTACAGGCGGACCCAGCCGTTCTCGGCGGCCCGCTGCACGAGGTCGCGGCGCTCGGCGCGGGTCTGCGGGTTCAGCGGGCCCTTCCAACTGCGCGGGAACAGGTCGGCGTACACCTCGAAGCCGTCCCCGATGCGGTCCGGCTCGGTCTGCACCTCGAAGGTGATGTCGGCCTGCTTGGCAGCCTTGCGGGACACCCGGCCGCAGTGCGTGTGGAAGGACTTGAAGCGGCTGCGGTGCCCGGCCCAGCCGTCCCGGGCGTCGGCGAGCATGTCGCACGAGCGCTCCCGGGCGTGCACGCGGTAGCCGGTGCGGCGCAGCGCGCCGAGCAGCCGGTGGGTGGCCGGGTCGCGGCTGGGCATCCGGTGCAGGCGCAGGTCGCGGACGCCGGCCCGGGCCAGTTGCTCGGCCAGCGGGGTCAGGTCGTCCGCGTCGCTGACCACGCGCGAGCGGGGCCGGTCGGCGGCGAAGGTGGCGAAGCGGCCGGGCGCGAGCTCTTCGAGGGCGAGGATGCTGTGCGGTGCGCCGGTGGCCGGGTCGAGGACCGCGGCGATGCGGGCGCGGTCGGCCGCGGCGGGGTTGTGGCGCAGGACGCCGGACGCCCAGGCGTGGGTGTCGAAGCAGTCGGCGAGGACGCCGCGGCCGGCCGCGAGCGCGTCCCAGGCCGTGCCGAAGCCGGCGTCGAGGTCCTGCGCGCGCAGGAGTTCCCCGCGGGCGTCCGGCAGGCGGGCGTTCAACGGCCCGCCTTCGGCCGTGCCGGACCGACTCGGCGGCTCCTCGGGTCCGGCCCTACCACCCCGGTAGGCCGTTCCGTCGGCTGCCTCGTCGGCCGTTTCGACCGCGACAACAGCGCGCAGGCAGCGTCTTGCCGTCTCCCTGCGCTGGTTTCCCTGACTGCCCTGCGCCCGACGACTCTGTCGCGGCGCATGGCTGATACCGCCCCCACCATGAGACCCCAGCGTCTCTCAGCCCCGGCGTGAGCAGAGCCGGAGCGTGCTCTTGGGCGGCGTCCTTGTGCTCCCCCACCCGGACACAGCCCACCCGCGCATCAGCCTAGGGCCACGCAAGCCGCCATGCGGGTGGTTTCGCCAGGAATTCGCGATTGGCCCGGCGCTCGGCAGCCGGGCGGCCAATCCGGCAACCGGCTGACGGTGGGTGAAAACCCTTGTTACGGTGCGGGGTGGGGAGGCCGGCTGCCGTGATCGACGGCGGCCGCGGTGCGCGGCATGCCGCCGCACGTCGTGGACGGTGGGGAGCGAAGTTGCGATCGAGCCTGCGCGCGAATCTGCGCACCGGCGGGGACAAAGTCATGCGCCGGTCGCCGGCCCAGTGGTGGTTCGGCGGGCGCGCGGCCACACGCTTGGCGGTGCTGGGGTACCACGGGGTCGACGACGAGGCGGGGTTCGCCCGCCAGTTGGACCGCCTGATGCGGATCTCCCGGCCGGTCTCGCTGGCCGACGTCGAGGACGCCGTCGAGCACCGCCGCCCGCTGCCCGGGCGCGCCGTGCTCCTGACCTTCGACGACGGCGAGCGCAGCGTCTACGAGCGCGGCCTTCCGCTGCTGCGCGAACGCGGCATACCCGCGGTGGCGTTCGTGACCCCGTCGCTGCTGGACACCGACACGCCTTTCTGGTGGCACGAGGTCGCCACCCTCGTCGCGGCGGGCGCCGGGGCGGACTCCGGGCGCACCACCGCGCAGTGGCTGCGGCACCTCAAGACCGTGCCGCAGGCCGAGCGGCTGGCCGAACTGGACCGGCTGCGGGAGGGCCGCGAACCGGTCCGGCAGGCGCAGCTGACCGCCGACGAGGTGCGCCGCCTGGACGCGGACGGCATCCGGGTCGAGAACCACTCGCTGACCCACCCGCTGCTCGACCGGTGCACGGATGCGGACGTGCGCGAGGAGATCACCGCGGCGCACGGGCAGCTCGCCGGGATCCTGGGCCGCGAGCCCACGTCCTTCGCCTATCCGAACGGCAACTGGGACGTGCGCGCCGAGCGCGTGCTGCAGGACCTGGGCTACCGCACCGGCTTCCTGTTCGACCACCGCCTCGGGCCGCGGCTGCCCGACCACCCGCTGCGCATCTCGCGGCTGCGGATCGCGTCGACCACGCCGCCCGACCGGTTCGAGACCATACTGTCCGGCCTGCACCCCGCGGTGCACGGGCTTCGGGGGCGCGGATGAACGCCGACGTACGCGTGGAGGCGGCGTCCGCGCTGCCGGTCCTCGTCCGCGACCCGGACGAACTCGCCGCCCTCGCCCCGGCCTGGCGCGACCTCGCGGCGGCCACTGGCGCCTCGTACTTCGCGACCCCCGACTGGGTGCTGTCCTGGACCGAAACGCTGGGCACCGAGGCGGCCGGCGGGCGGCCGGTCGTCGCCGTGTGGCGCGGCGCGGACGGCGGTCCCGAGGCGATCGTCCCGCTGCTCGACGCCCGGCAGGCGCTGCACCCGCGGCTGCCCGCGGGCGCGCGCTGCCTGACGGTGCTGGGCAGCGGCGCGGGGGCGGCCGACCACTGCGGTTTCGCGGTCTCCCCGCAGCGCGCGGACGACGTGCGCGCGTGGTTCGCCGCGGCTGCCCGGCGGCACACCCTGTGGCTGCCGAACCTGGACGCCGAGACCGGCGCGGCCTTCGTGCCGCCCGGCGCGCGGCTCGTCGAGCGGACCGCCTGCCCGACGATGCCGGCCGATCCGGAGCGCATCGGCTCGGCGCGGTTCCGCAAGGACCTGCGGCACTACGGGCGCCGACTGGCCGCCGAGGGCGTGGAGTTCCGGTTCGTCGGACCGACCGGGGTGGACGAGAAGCTCTTCGACCGGCTGCTCGACCTGCACGCGCTGCGCCAGGCTGCGATCGGCCGGGCCACCACCTTCGACGCGTCGCGCAAGGCGTTCCACCTGGCCCTCATGGACCGGTCCGGCCCCGGGCGGGGGCCGTGCGCGCTGGTCGCGGACGGCCCGGACGGCCCGGTCGGCGTGCTGTACGGCTTCTTGTGGGGCGAGACGTTCTCGTATTACCAGACCGGCTGGGACCCGTCGTACGCCCGGCTGAGTCTGGGCACCGTGCTGGTCGCCGAGACGGTGGCCGCGGTGAAGGCCGAAGGCGCCGCGGTGTTCGACTTCCTGCGCGGTGCCGAGGAGTACAAGTACCGCTTCGGTGCGGTCGACCGGCACGACACGACCTGGCTGGCCGGCCGCGGGCTGTCCCGCGTGCTGTTGGAGGGCCGGGTGGCCGCGAAGGCGGCGCAGACCCGGCGGGCGGCGCACCACCGGCACGAGCCGGTTCCGGAAAGGTGAGGCAGGACATGCACGAGACGCAGGGTGGGCAGGACATGAACGCGCAGAACCCCGGAGCACCGCTGCCGAGCGTCAGCATCGTCGTGCCGTCGTACAACTACGCCCGCTATCTGCCCACCAACGTCGGGAGCCTGCTCGATCAGGAGGGCGTCGAGGTCCGGGTGCTGATCCTCGACGACGCGTCGAGCGACAACACTCCCGAGGTGGGCGCCGACCTGGCCCGCGATCCGCGCGTCACGTACGAGCGGCACAAGCAGAACAAGGGCCACATCGCCACGTACAACGAGGGCCTGCTGGAGTGGGCGGACGGCGACTACTGCGTCCTGCTGTCCGCCGACGACCTGCTGCCGCCGGGGGCGCTCGCGCGCGCCACCGGGGTGATGCAGGCCGACCCGAACGTGACGTTCGTGTACGGCAATCCGGTCCGGTTCATCAGCGGCCGCCCGCTGCCGGTGGCCCGCGCCGGGACCCGTACGCGCGTGTGGGACGGCGACCGGTGGATCCGCGGTGTGTTCAAGGCCGGCCGCAACCTGATCCTGTCCCCCGAGGTCGTGGCCCGCACGTCGGCGCACCACGACGCGGGCGGCTACAACCCGAAGCTGCCGCACTCCGGGGACCTGGAGATGTGGCTGCGGCTGGCGCACCGCGGCTCGGTCGGCTGGCTGCCGGACTCGGACCAGGCGTACTACCGCATGCACGAAAGCAACATGCACCACTCGAACTTCGACGCCCGGGCCCGGCTCGCGCAGCTCAAGGACGGCTACGAGTCCTTCCTCGACAACGATGGCAGCGACCTGCCGTACCGCGAGGATGTCCGCGGACAGATGCACCGCAAGCTGGCGCGCGGCGTCCTCCGCAAGGCGATCCGTGCGCTCGACGCCGGAGATGCCACCGCGGACGGTCTGACCGTCGACGAACTGTACGAGCTGGCAAACGAGTTGGCCGATGTACGCAAGCTGCCGGAGTACCCGGGCCTGCGCACCCGCATGGCCCTGGGCGCCGCCCGCTGCGGCAAGTTGGCGCCGGTGACGTCGTTGGTCACGATGCAGCGCGGCCGCGACTGGGTCCGCTGGCACGGCAACAAGGCCCGCCCGGTCTGACCCGCCCACCGCGTGCGGGCTGGTTCTTGGCGGCCCCGCACAGCCCCGCACAGCCCCGCTAGGCTCGGCTGACCGGCCCGGTCGCGGCCGAGTACGGGGGATGGAACGTGAACCGACTGGTGTTCGCCGACCGGGTGGAGTGGCACGGTGGTCAGCAGGCCGCCACCTGGTGGTCGGCCTTTGTCTGCGGTGTCATGACCGTGGTGTTCGCCGTCTTGAGTTTCACCCTCGACCCTGCGCCGCCGGTCGGCCTGATGGCCTTGGCGACCGGTGTGTGGGCCGCACTCACCGCGACCTTCGCTCTCGTCGCGTACATCCGGAGTCGGCGAAGCGTGGTGCTCTCCGAGGCCGGCTTGGCGGTCGTCCGGGGGAATACTCGCACCTACTGCGGCTGGGACGAGATCGCATCGGTGCGCGTGCGCTTCCAGGTCGGGCAGAACTCGAGGAATGGCGTCGCGTTCGTCGATGCGGCCGCGGTGGGCGGGCGGACGTCGTCGGTGTGCCTGGTGCCCGTCGAGGAGGGCATGTTCCGGGCGCTGATGCTCGACTTGAACGCTCCCCTGGCGACCCGTGGCACGCCGCTGGAGGTCGTGGGCCCTCAGGTCCTGCGTGACGAACTCGCGAGCCTGCGCGCAAGCGCCGCGGCACCTGTGGCGCCGACCGTGCCGCCTCGGCCGTCCGCGCCGGCACCTGCGCCGGCGGCCCCACCGCCGACTGCCTCGCCGGGGTTCGCCGTACCGCCCCCGACGGGGCCGCTGTCCTGACGGTTCGGGTCCCCCGTCAGGGGCACGGCTTTCCGATGGGGATGTGGTGGGTCTGCTGCTTCCCGTCGGGGGTGCGGACCGTGAGGGGGACGCACATGGGGTGTTCCACGTAGAAGCCGCCGACGAAGGCCATCCACGTCCCGGCGTCCTCGCGTGCCGGGCAGGCGGGGACCGTCACGACGGATGCGGCTTCCCGTCGGCTGCCCCACTGGATCGCGGGGCGTTCCGCGGCGTCGCTGGGCACGCCGAGTTCGAAGGCGCGGCCGGCGCGTACCACCAGGCCGGTCTTGACGAAGGTGCGGCCCTGATCTCGCGCGGCTTCCGGGGACAGCGTCAGGGGCGTGTCCGGGGCGATCACTCCGACGACATCGAGCAGGTTCGCGTAGTTGTCCGGCAGCGCGGTGATGGTCTCAATGGCGGCGGTGCAGTCGAGGGTGTCGTTGCCGATCCCCGTGACGGGCGCGGTGGGGGTGAACTTCGAGGGGCGCTGGGCCACTTGGTCGGGCGGCCCGGCGTCGGAGCCGGTGCATGCCGAGACGAGCAGCACCAGGCCCGGCAGGACCGCGGCGAGGACGGTCCGCGGGCGCGGACGGCGGCGCGGCATCGAGTACGGCGTCGGCGGCTGCGATCTCGGCTTCGGCATGCGGTCATGCTGGCAGCGGAGATCGGGCCCCGGAATAGTCCAGGCCGGTTCGGCACAGGTATGCGCCGAACCGGCAAGGAAACGATCAGCCGCGGGCAGCCTCGGTGTTCATCGGTCGTTCGGGGCTTCCGGGTGCCACACCGCGATCGACATCATGACGCCGATCGCCGCGCAGGCGACCGCGGCGGTCACCCAACGCAGGATGGGCTTCGAGCCGTTCCGGCGCCACGTCGCGGCGATCAGCGCGCTCAGCGGTACCAGCCCGGCGAAGTAGATCCAGGCGGCGAGGTCGTCCTTACTCTCCGCGGCCCACCAGTAGTCCTCGCACTCGGCGTCCATGCAGCCGTCGAGCTTCCCCCACTGCACGACCCACGCCATCGTGAGCGCGAATCCGGCCGCGAGATAAAGCGCGACGTAGAGCACGCTCTCCCCGAGGCGGCTGCGCGGCTGCGGCTCCGTGGGATCCGGCGGATACAGCCCCCGCTGCATCGCCGGATCCTGGTGCCTGTTCGGTTCGTTCCCTTCCATCTCGTCCCCCCAATGGATTCCCCCTGCGAGCCCGCCCTGAGGCTCACTCCTCCCGGACGGCTCGCACCAATGTGTCGATCGCCTCGCGCGGCTCGCCCTCGACGGTGACGGGGCGGGTGACGCGCTCGGCGCGGTCGACGCGGAGCCCGGTCAGCCGCTCGGCGACCTTCTCGGGCGTGTGCAGGATCGCGGCGTCCTGCGGGCCGCCGACCCCGTCGGTCAGGTTCTGCAGGTCGTGCCCGACGAGGAGGAACGTGCCGCCCGGGGCGAGGACGGCGGCGGCCTTGGCCAGCACCGCGGTCATCTCGTCCTCGGGCAGGTGCAGGTAGGCGATCAGCACCAGGTCGTACGCGGCGGATTCCGGCTGCCAGGTGAGCAGGTCGGCGGTGACCCAGTCGACCGCCGCGCCCTGCGCGTCGGCGAGCAGCTTGCCCTTGGCCAGGGCCGCGGCGGAGAAGTCGACCGCGGTGACCTGCCAGCCGTTCTTGGCCAGCCAGATGGCGTTGCGGCCCTCGCCGGCGGCCAGGTCGAGGGCGCGGCCGGCCGGGAGGTCCCCGGTCTCCGCCTCGACGAACCGGTTCGGCTCCGCGGACCACACCAGTTCGGTGCCGGTGTACCGCTCGTCCCATGCCTTGGCGTCCACCTGGACGACCGCCTTCCGTCGGCGCCCGTTGCGTCGTCCGGCGTGGGCGGCCGCGGGCGGGTCCTGCCGCGGGCAGGTCTCCCGCGACCCTACGATCTTGCCCGATCGCCCGCGACGGCCGTGCGGTAGATCCGGTCCAGCTCGGCGCCGACCGCCTCGGGGGCGAAGCGCTTGCGGGCCTCGACCGCGATGCGCTGCCGGTCGTACGCCTCGGGCGCGGCGGCGACCGCGCGCAGTGCCTCGGCGAGCGCGGCGGTGTCCTCGGAGGGGACCAGGTGGCCGAGGTGCGGTTCCATGACCTCGGCATGCCCGCCGACGTCGGTGGTCACGACGGGGAGGCCGGCGCACCAGGCCTCGAGGACCGCCACGGTCAGGTTCTCGGCGCGCGAGGCCAGCACGAAGGCGTCCGATTCGTGCAGCAGGCGGGCGATCTCGGTACGCGGCTGCCGGCCGGCGAAGGTGACCACATCGGCGATCCGCAGCCGGGCGGCCTGCTCCTCCAGCTTGGCGCGCTCGCGGCCGTCGCCGACGATGGTCAGCCGGAGCCGGGCGTCCTCGCGCGAGGCGGCGGCGAAGGCGTCGAGGAGGACGTCGAAGCCCTTGGCGGGGGCGAGGCGCGCCACGGAGACGAACTCGACGGTGTCGCGCTCGGCGCGGGGGGATGCGTCGGGCATCGCGAAGCCGGACGCGTCGACCGGGTTGTGCAGCACCTCGAAGTTGCCGGTCATTCCGTACGCGGCGATCTTGTCGGAGAGCGACTTGCAGACGGTGACCACGGTCGATGCGTCCGCGTACAGCTCGCGGGCCCGCTTGATGCCCAGCGGGCTGGGCGGCGGCTCGGTCCAGTGGCCCTGCCACGAGGTGTGGTGCTCGGTGACGACGTAGGGCATGCCCATGTCGCGCTTCATGGCGACGAGGTAGTGCGCCCAGTAGAAGTGCGCGTGCACGACGTCGACCGGGCCGTACTTGCCGGCCACGTACTTCACGGCCTGCTGGTAGCGGCGGGCCATGAGGACGTGCGACAGGCGCCCGAGCAGGCGCGACGGCCGCCAGGTGAAGGTCTTGATCTGGTAGTGCCGGGGGTCGTCCGGGTCCTGCGCGAGGAAGGGCGCGCCGTCGACCTGCGGCCAGGTCAACTCCTCGGTGTTGGACAGGCGTACGACCTCGCCCGCATGGCCTGCGGCCTTCACCCAGTCGGTCTCCCAGGGGACTCCGGGATATCCGACGATCATCACGATGCGCATGCGCTGCTCTCCCCCCACATACCGGGGACTCCCCTCCCCGGCGCCGGTCCGCCCATCCTGCCAGGCACGGGAAGACTACGCAGGCATAAGGCCGGTTCGATAGGGGAAGGGAGCGGCCGCGGCAGACCATCCGTTCAGTCGTGGTCGTAGACGGTCACCGGAACGCCGCGACCGGTGAGTCCGGCGGTGACCAGCGGCTCGATCAACTCCCATCGCCCTCCGGCGAGTCCGCAGCCGATACGCGGCATATGCACCGAGGCTTTGAGTTCGAGCGCCTTGTCCCCCACGGTCCGCAGCGCTTCGCCGATCGCCTCGTAGCGGACCGGCGGCCCGTGGCTCCCGGCCTTGAGCCCGTGCTGTCCGATCATGTTGGCCACCCAGAGGTAGGTGTCCACCTGGACGAACTGGACGGCACCGAGCCTGAAGTCGTTGCCGGCGCGGCCGCGGTGCCACTGCCGGTATTCGGCTTCGGGTTCCTTCCAGCGCCTGGAGAGGGCGAGGACGAAGCCCTTGCCCCATCCGCCGAGGTCGTTGGACACATGGGCGATGATCTTGACGCCCTTGCCCTGCGGGGCCGTCGCGTCGCCCTTTATATACGTCACATTTGCGCTCACCCGGGGGACGGTACCCGGCCGCACCGACAGGAGAACCGGCCCGGGACGCGGTCGGACATCCGCTCGGGATCCCGATGCGGAGCACGGCCGCGGCCGCCATGTGATCGCTTGTTGTCCGTTCTCGATCATCGATGGCGGGTAAGGCGTAATCCCTTGGCAGAGCGAGTAGTTCGGCCTCGCGGTCGGGGCGCGGGTTGTTAGCGTGCCCTCGGCAGGGGCCGCCCGGGGGTGCGGCCCGGGGGGACCGGCGAGAGGCAGCGCATGGACGACCGCACCGACCGACGCGGCGATGTCGGCGACAGCACGGGTTCCTCTCCTGCCGGCCGCATCAAAGTGGTGCACGTCGTCGGCCGGCCGGGGCGGTCCGGGCGCGGCGACGGCGGGTTCGCTCCGATGAGCAGCCGCCAAGTGCTCGCGGATCTGGACCCGGCGCGGTTCGCCTGCCATGTGGTCACCGCGCATCCGGTGCAAAGTGCCGCCGAGGTCCGGAAGTTGCGCCCCGACGTCCTGCATGTGCACAGCGGCAGCGCAGGTCAGGCGCTGCCCGCCGCGCTGGCCGCACCCGGGGCGGCCCGCGTCCTCGAACTCCACGAGCCGCCGCAGTCCTCCGCACCCGCCGCGGGTCGTCCCGGGGACGCGCTGCCGTACGGGCGGCTGCTGCGAACGCTCGTCACCCGCGGCCGCTTCCGGCCGTTCGCGCACTCCGGCGGGGTGCGCGACGCGGCAGCCGCGGTGCTCGGCATCCCCCGCGCCGCGATCCCGCTCCTGCCGGTCGGGGTCGACGTGCCCGCCCCGGACGCGGCGTCCCGCGCCCGGCTGCGCACGTCCCTCGGCGTGGCTCCCAACACGCGCCTGGTGATCGGCGTCCAGCGGTCGGGGGAACCGGACTTCGCGGCGTTCGTGGGGGTGGCCGCGAAGGTGCTCGCGGTGCTCGGCGACGCCGGCCCGGCGGTCGCGTTCGCGGTCGTGGGGCGGCCGGACGGCTGGCTGCGCGCGATGATCGAGGAGGCGGGCATCGGCAAGCGCGTCCGCATCGTGCCGCCGCTCACGCGCCCGCAGGACATCTTCGACGCGGGCGACATCTTCCTGTCCACCGGCGCCCGGCAGGGCTTCGGCTCTGTGGTCGCGGAGGCGATGTGCGCGGGCCTCGCGGTGGCCGGCCCGGCCCGCGGCGGTCTCTCCGACGTCCTGGAGGACGGCGTGACCGGACGCGCGGTCCGTCCCGGCGACCTCGACGCACTCGCTTTCGCGGTAAGGGAGTTGGTGGCCGACGACGACCTGCGCGCGATGCTCGGCTACGCGGCGCGCCAGCATGCGCAGGCGCGGCTGACGCGGGCCCGGATGGTCGAGGCGTACGCCGATCTGTACACCGCGGCCGCACGCGGTCCTGTCGGAACCGCTCGCTAGGGTACGGGACCATGGCTCCACGACCCCTACATGAAATCGTCGAGGCCGGCTGGGCCAAGGCCCTCGAACCGGTCGCCGACGACATCGCGCGGATGGGCGACTTCCTGCGTGCCGAGGTGGCTGCCGGACGCAGCTATGTCCCGGCCGGCCCGAACATCCTGCGCGCCTTCCAGCAGCCGTTCGACGATGTGCGCGTGCTCATCGTCGGCCAGGACCCGTACCCGACTCCGGGGCATGCGGTCGGACTGAGCTTCTCGGTGGCGCCCGAGGTCGATCCGGTGCCGCCGAGCCTGCTCAACATCTTCTGGGAGATGCACCAGGACCTGGGGACGCCGAAGCCGTCCAACGGCGACCTGACGCCGTGGGCGGACCAGGGCGTCCTGCTGCTCAACCGGGCGCTGACCACCGTTCCGCGGAAGCCGGCCGCGCACCGCGGCAAGGGCTGGGAGGCGATCACCGACCAGGCGATCAGCGCGCTGGCCGCCCGCGGGCGCCCGCTGGCCGCCATTCTCTGGGGCCGCGATGCCCGCGATCAGCGCAAGCACCTGGGCGGTTCGCCGCATGTAGTGGAGTCGGTGCACCCCAGCCCGATGTCCGCGAACGGCGGCTTCTTCGGCTCGCGGCCGTTCAGCCGGGTCAACGCGATGCTGGAGCAGCAGGGCGCCGCGCCCATCGAGTGGCGCCTGCCCTGACGGCAGCGGCCCGGCCGCCGCTCAGCCGACCTCGGTTCCCGCCGCGACGCAGTCCGGGTGCCGGCGCAGGGCCCGGCGCGCGTAGTACGCGAAGGTCGCCTGGTGGCGCTTGGGCGTGGACGTCCAGTCGTGGGCCTCGCGGGCCAGGGCGTCGGGCAGGGGCCTGATCGTCCCGGCGGACATGGCGAGGAGCTGCAGCCGGGCGGCGCGTTCGATCAGGACGGCGAGGTTGCAGGCCTCTTCGACGCCGGCGCCCGCGACGAGCTGGCCGTGGTGGGCGAGCAGGATGGCGCGCTTGTCCCCGAGCGCGGCGCTGATGATCTCACCTTCCTCGTTGCCGACCGGGATCCCGGGCCAGGTGGGCAGGAACGCGCAGTCGTCGTACAGCGGGGTGGCGTCCATCTGCGAGACCACGAGCGGGACTTCGAGCATCGACAGGGCCGCCGCGTGCAGCGGGTGGGTGTGGATGATGCACCCCACGTCCTCGCGGGCCCGGTAGATCCAGGTATGGAAGCGGTTGGCGGGGTTGGGCATGCCGGCGCCTTCGAGGACGTCCAGGTCCTCGTTCACGAGCAGCAGGTTGTCCTCGGTGATCTCGTCGAACCCGAGTCCGAGGCGCTGGGTGTAGTACGTGCCGGGCACCGGCCCGCGTGCGGTGATCTGCCCGGCGAGCCCGGCGTCGTGCCCGGCGTCGAAGAGGATGCGACAGGTCAGCGCGAGCTTCTGCCGGACGCTGAGCCCGCTGTCCCCGAATTGCTCGGCCATCCGGCGCTCGGCGCGGTCGACCAGCACGTGCTTGGGGTCGTCGAGCGAGTTCGCCATGTGATCTCCCGATGTCGGTGCCGGGACTGCCCCGGCGGACCGGTCCTTGCCCTCGCGGACACGAGGGTGACTGTAGGACCTATGCGCGTTCGGCATCGACACCATTCACTCGTGTGCCGGACGAGCGACTCGTTCGGCGGGACAGCGGCCGTACGCCCCCTTGACCGCCCCCCAATTGCGGACGAATTCCCGCAGTGGGATGAGGCGTTGGCGAATGATCACTCTGTCCCATTAGTCACTTCTGGCACATTGGCCACTCCCGCCACGGCCGTAGTAGCGTGCAGCGACGCGCCGCAGCAACGGGAGGGCCACGCGCGTGAACGTGCGAAGTGCGGGACTTTACAGCGGTCCTGACGCGGTGTCAGGCATATGCCTGCGTCGACCTGCGGGTCTGCATCACGAGCGCGCCCCCGAGGATGCCGGTACGGCGTCGACGGCATCCAGCCGGATCGGAGCAGGCGCCCGCCGCTCGGCGGCACGGAACCTGCGCGAGGTCCATCCGACCCCCTACGAGGACAGATGACTCCTACGCCCCCATCCGGCCCCTCGCCCGACGGGCCACCCCCTGGTGTCCCCCGCCCGCCCCGCGCCGTACGCATCCGCACGCTGCTGATCCTGGTGGCGGTGGTCGTGACGCTGGCTCTCGGCCTCCAAGTCGCCGCAGCGGCCTGGAGGTTACTCGATCAAGCAGACAAGATTCGGGACGATTCGGTCACCGGCAACAAGGCCGGCGTACCCAGTTACATGGTCCTGGAGCAGATGCAGGCCGAGCGCCGCCTGACCGCGGTCCGGCTCGGCGGCGGACAGGTCTCGCAGCAAGACCTGGAGAAGCAGCGCGCCGCGACGGACCAGGCGAACGCCTCGTTCCAGCACCTGTCCAGCGCCGAACTCCCGGCGTCCGACCGGTACGTCTACGACTACGTCGTCATGGTCAAGGACAAGCTGGTCGGCCTGCAGGAGCAGCGCCGGCTGGCCGACAGCCGGACCGGCGACCCGCAGAAGGTCCTGGACTTCTACACCGCGGCCATCGACCAGATGATCCGGCTGTACCAGGAGATGTCCAACATGGACGACGGCGGTCTCACCTACGAGACCCGTCCGATGGTCGGCCTCATGCACGCGTTCGAGGCGCTGTCCCGCGAGGACGCGCTGATCGCGCTGGCCGGCCCGAACCGGGTGCTCACCGAGGCGCAGTACGCCGAGTTCGCCCGCAATGTGGGCGTGCAGCGCTTCGTCTACGGCACCTGGGTCGCGCCGTACCTGCCGGCCAAGGACAAGGCGATGTACGACGCCCTCGTCGGCTCGCCGGGGTGGGCCGCCCAGACGCGCATCGAGGACCAGGTCGTCGCGCAGCACAAGACCTCCACGAACGGCCTGGTCACGCTGCCCGCGAGCATCCAGGAATGGCAGGCCGCCCGCGAACCGGTGCGCGGCCAGACCACCGGCCTGAACATCAGCCGGGTCAGCGGCCTCCTGGACAACACCTTCGGCAAGGCCGCCGAGCTGCGCCACCGCGCCTGGTGGCTGGCCGGCTTCAGCGCCGCCGCCGTGCTGGTGATCGTGATCATGGTGGTGCTCATCATCCGCACGGTCCTGCGCCGCACGAACGCGCTGCGCAAGCAGGCCCTGAGTCTCGCCGAGGAACGGCTGCCGGACATCGTCACCGCGTTCCAGCGCGGCGAGGAGGTCGACACCGCCGACCTGCCGTGCACGGTCGGCGCGAAGGACGAGATCGGCCAGATCGGCGACGCGGTGGCCGTGCTGGCCCGGCAGGCGTCCGACGGCGCCGAGCTCGTGTACCGCGAACGCCAGGGCTTCGAGCGGTTCGCCGAGGGTGTCACCGGCCGTTCGGTGGTGCTGGTCGGCGTGCAGCTGCGCCTGCTGGACGACCTGATGCGGGAGCGCGACCAGGACGTCGCGCTCATCTCCAAGCTGTACGGGCTCGACCACCAGACCGTCCGGCTGCGCCGCCAGATCGAGAACCTGCAGGTGCTGTCCGGCGGCGTGATCGCCAACCCGCACGAGGAGCCGGCGCACATCGCCAACCTGCTGATGGACGCGGCCGGCGAGGCGGCCGGGCATGAGCGCGTCGAGAAGCACTTCCTCGCGGACGCACGCGTCATCCCGTCCGCGGCGAGCGAACTCACCCACGTCCTCGCCGAGCTGATCGAGAACGGTGCGCGGTACTCGCCGCCCGACTTCAAGGTCGTCGTCCGCGCGCAGCCGGCCGTGCACGGCGTCACCGTGGAGATCGAGGACCGCGGCGTCGGCCTGAGCCCCGAGCAGTACGAGGCGCTCAACGCCCGTCTCGGACACGTTCCGCTCTACGCCGAGATGGCGGAGAACGCCGCGCAGCTGGGCCTGTTCGTGGTCGGCCGCCTGTCGGCCCGGCTGGGCCTGGAGGTGACGCTGCGGCGCTCGGTGTACGGCGGCACCTCGGCGGTCGTGCTCATCCCGCGGAGCCTGCTCGCGGGCCAGGGCGGCGAACCTGCCGCCGCGGCCCCGGCCGCCGAGGCGACACCGGGTGCACCGAAGCCTCTTCCGATACGCCGGCCTGCGGCAGCAGCCCAGCCCGAACCCGCACATGCCCACGCGCAGGACCAGGCCCACGCCCGGTCGTCCGCGCCGGGACACGCGCAGCCCTACCCGCAGGCGCACGCGCAGCCGTACGCGGAGCCGTTCGCCTTCACCCGCGGTGCCGCGGACGTCCCTGCCCCGCGCGGCGGCGGACGGGCGGCGGACGCCGCCGGATACCGTCCGGTCGCGGACGCCGAGGCCGCCCCGCTGCCCAAGCGCTCGCGCGGCTCGCACCTGGCCGAGCAACTGCGCGACGACACCCCGGCGGCCGCTCCGGCGGCGTACGCCCCGGATTCGCCGGAGGCGGCCCGGGACATGTACCGCGGCCTCCAGGCTGCCTTCGACCATGCCGACCACGCCGACCATGTCGGCCGGGCCGGGCAGTCCGGACCGGCCGAGCAGTCCCCCGGGACCGTGCAGCCCGGCCGGCTCAACCACCCGGGTCGCGCCGACGGCGACCCGCAGTCGTGACAGGGAACGGAAGACGCATGTTCAGCGAAGAGTCCCCCGGCGCCAACCCGTTCGACGAGCAGGTCTACCGGATGCTGCACGTGAACCTGGCGGACGTCCCCGAACTGCTGGGTGCCGTCCTGCTGTCCGACGACGGCCTGGCCAAGTCGTCCTTCGGGTTCGACCGCGAGACCGTCGAGCACCTGGCCGCCGCGGGCACCGGGTACGCGAGCCTCGGCCGCGGCCTGGCGCACAGCATCGAAGGCGGCCCGCTGCTGCACAGCGTGGTGAAGATGGCCGACCGCACCATGCTCATCACCAACTGCGGCGAGGGCAGCACGATCGTCGTGGTGACCGGCGCCAAGGCCGACATGGGCGCGGTGATGTACGAAGTACTCCGCGTCGCCAAGGCCGTCGGCGACTTCATGGGCACCGCGCCCCGGGCGAACGCGTCCGCTCCATGACGGGGCTCCCCCCGGGCAGCGGCGAGGACGGTCCGATCGGCCGGCGTACCCGGCCGTTCGCCCTCGCCGGCGGCCAGGTCCCGTCCGCGTCGGCCGCCATCACCATGAACTCCCTGGTGACGGCGGCCATCGCCGAGGACGCGGCCGCGCCGCTGCCGGACGAGTGGCGCGCCGTCCTCGCGGTGTGCCACTCGGCGCCCGCGCGGACCGTGATCGTGACGGAACTGGCCGCCCGGCTGCACGTGTTCATCACCCCGCTCACGGCGATGCTGGGCGATCTGGTCTCCCAAGGGCTGATCGTGCACCAGCCGGCCGCGAGCGGGGCCGACGCCACCAATATCCGCCTCCTCCACCGAGTCAGGGACGGCCTTGCCCGCAAGCTATGACGCCGCGACGGCAGCCGCGGTACCGCAGATCAAGATCCTGGTCGCCGGCGGCTTCGGCGTCGGGAAGACCACGTTCGTGGGCACGGTGAGCGAGATTCGCCCGCTCCGGACGGAGGAACGCCTGACCGCCGAGGGCGTCGGCGTCGACGACCTGAACGGCATCGAGAACAAGACCGCGACCACCGTGGCCATGGACTTCGGCCGGATCACGCTGGACGACGCGATCGTCTACCTGTTCGGCACGCCCGGCCAGGAACGCTTCTGGTTCATGTGGGACGACCTGCTGCGCGGCGCCTTCGGCGCCGTCGTGCTGGTCGACACGCGCCGCCTGGACCACAGCTTCGCCGCCGTCGATTTCTTCGAGAAGCGCGGTACGCCGTTCGTCATCGGGGCGAACTGCTTCGACGGGCGGCAAGGGCACACGCCCGAGGCCATCCGCGACGCCCTCGACCTCGTCGACCCCACGACCCCGGTGCTCATGCTCGACGCCCGGGACCGCTCCTCGGCCCGCGACGTGATGCTGGCCCTCATGAACCGGCTGATCGCCCGCGCCGAAGCCGCCGCCTTGCGCTGAAAGGAATCACCATGACCGAATCCGCCGTACCCGCCGCGATATCGACCCAGGTCGACCTGTTCGACGACGCGGTCGTCGCCGACCCGTACCCGACGTACGCCGAACTGCGCGCCCTCGGACCGGTCGTCCGCCTCGAACGCGCGCAGGCGTGGGGCGTCCCCCGGTACGAGTCCGCCAAGGCGGTGCTCGCCGACCCCGAGACCTTCTCCAGCGTCAACGGCCTGCACCTCAACCCCGAGGGCAACCAGTGGGTGACCGCGAACTCGGTACTGGCCACCGACGGCCTCGAGCACGCCCGCCTGCGCCGCGTCCTGTCCAAGGAACTCGCGCCGCGGGCGATCAAGGACCTCGCGGAGAGCCTGCGCAGCCGGGCCGACGAGCTGGTCGCCGGGCTTGCCGACCGCGAGTCGTTCGACGTGGTGAGCGACCTCGCGGCGCCGTACGTCACCGGCGTGATCATGGACCTCATGGGTCTGCCGCAGGTGGACGGCAGCGGTCTGATGAAGCAGATCGAGTCGGTCTTCGACACCTTTGCCGCGCCGAACCAGCGCACGTACGCCGGACTGCCGTCCGCACAGGCGATGTTCGAGTTCCTGCAGACCGTGTGCACGCGCGACAACGTCCGCCCGGACAGCTGGCTGGGCGCCGCGCACGCGGCCGCGGACCGGGGCGAGATCGCCGAGATCGAGTGCGTGATGACGATGGCGGCGTACCTGACCGCCGGGATGGACACCACCATCCACGCCATCGCGACGGCTGTGCACCACCTGGTCGCCGACCGCGAGCAGTGGGAGCTGGTGCGCGACGGCAAGGTCGGGTACGACGCGCTGTTCGGAGAGACGCTGCGCTTCGACGCCCCCATCCAGGGCTTCGGACGCCGCGTCGTCCGCGAGACGCAGATCGGCGACGTGACCATCCCGGCCGGCGACCAGGTGTGGGTCATGTTCGGCTCGTCCGGCCGCGACGCGGACAAGTGGGGTGCGGACGCGGACCGCTTCGACGTCCGCCGCCCGGGTACCGAGGACCACCTCGCGCTCGGCTTCGGTGCTCACTTGTGCGCGGGGAATCACCTTGCGCTGATGGAGTTCGACGCGATCTTCGCGGCGTTGGGCAAGCACTTCCCGGAGCTGTCGGCCGACCCGGAGGCCCCGGCCGAGCGGGTGCTGAACAACGTGCTGCGGGTGTGGGAGAAGGTCCCGGTCCGCACCCGGGGCTGACCGGTCCCAGGGGCGAACGCGCATGCCGGTGCGGCCCCCCCCGGGGGGGGGGGGGCGCCCCCGCCGTTGCTTGCGAGGGGGCCCGT
>NZ_JAKFHA010000012.1:171390-207728 GCF_021502675.1 Yinghuangia soli | reverse complement strand
CGGGCCCCGGGGGGCCCCCGCCCGGGGGGGGGCGCCCCCACATTGTGGGGGGGGCCCCCACCGGCGTTTCCTTCCGAGGATGCTCTTCAGGCGTCTCGGGTGGCTACAGACGGCCGGTCAGCACCATGGGCTTCGGGTCCGCGGGCGCCTTGGCGTAGTTGAACGCGCCGTTGACGGTCACCTCGCGCCCGGTGGCGGACACCTGCCAGGTCCAGTGGACCGTGCCGCCGTCCGAGGTCAGCGGAATGCCCAGGGAGGACACGCGCGTTCCCTGCACGCGGAGCGCGTAGCCGCTCTCCCGGTCGTGGGTCTCGCCGACCGCGACGATGCCGCCCGGGGTCTTGGCGACACCGGTCAGCCGGCCCGCGTCGGGGGCGGCTTCGATTCGCTGCCAGGTACGGCCGTCCCAGTGCATTACCAGGGCATGGCCGCGGTCCTTCTCGTCGAGGATGACGCGTCCCACGGCCCAGACGTCCTGCGGGCCGTTCGCGACGACGTCGTAGAACTCGCCGTACAGGCCGCCGAACGGCGGCGTCGCCGTCGCCGTCCAGGTACTCCCGTCGTAGTGCAGGACGACGGGGACGTCGTTGTCGCCGTACCCATTGCCGACCGCCCAGATGTCGTCCGGGCTGGACGCCGAGATCCCGGAGAGCGTCCAGCTCGGGAACGGCTGCGGCACCGGAATGCGGTTCCAGGCCTGCCCGTTCCAGTGCTGGACGACGCCTTCGTGGTGGTCGACGATCTCGGTCGGGCCGCCGTCGGGGTCGGGAATGCGCTGGTCGACCACTTGGGCCCAGCCCACCGCCCACACGTTGTCCGGAGCGACGACAACAATGTCGAGCAGACCGCCACCACTTGATGCTTCCGGCATGGGCGCGGGCTGCTGCTTCCACGCCTTGCCGTCCCAGTGCTGGGTCATGACCGGTCCGCCGTCACGACCGGAGTCGCCGACCAGCCAGGCATCCCGCGGCGAGTTCACCGCGATCGCGTTGAAGCGGCCTTCGGCATCGGGAGCGGTCGGCAGTTCCTTCCATTCCGGCCCGGTCCGGTCGTCCTGGGCGTAGGCGACAGGCCGGAGTTCGGTGGTCCCGTTGTCGTTCTGGATCACCTTGAAGCCGGACGCCCAGGTGGTATGCCGGTCGACCTTGGCCGTCCCGGTGATCACCGCATCGCCGTCGGGGAACTTCCCGGCGGTCCAGCGAGGTGCGGCGGCTTGGGGTTCGGTGTCGGCAACTGCGGTCGCCGGCAGGGCGGCACCGAGGACGAGCACGGACGCGGCACTGATCAGGAGGGAGCGGGCACGTACAGCGACAGCCATGTCGCGATCTCCAGACTCGGGGCAATCACCCCGTCGCCTGAACGACTCCGCCCATGGAGATCATGTTGCGCCCACTGCCGCACATCTGTGCGGGTCACCGCCGCCCCAGCAGTGACCCGCACAGATGAATGCTCAGATGCGGCGGACGATCAACGCCCAAGCCCGCCCAGCAACTTGGCCCACGACGAGGCCGCAACCGCAATGTGGCCGACCTGCGGTTCCTTGCTGTCCCGGATGCCGATGACCGCGCCGAAGGCTGCGGTCTCGACGCAGTTTTCGTCGGTGCCCGAGTACGAAGACTTGATCCAGATGGTCTTGTTGGCGCTCACATGGTCTCCAAGATCTCGCGGACCAGATCTTCTGATTGCCGCTGGGTCAGAGCGGCTGCCAAGAGCCCATCGTACGTCTCACGGAAGGCCGCGAGCCGCAATCGGTCAACAGTGATCGCCGAACGTCCAGCAGGCGGCACGTAGCAACTCTCCCCTCCGTCATCGAACGCCAGGAGCGTGAACGGTCCGTTCAATCCAGGGTAGAAGCCGTCCGCGAAGCTGATCACTCCCAAGGACACGTTCGGCAGGCGAGCCATTTCCAGAAGATGTGCAAGCTGCTCGATGGCGAGCCCGCCTTCGCGCGGAATGCGGCGGAACGCAGCCTCGTCGATGATGAACCTCAGGTGGACTGCCGGCGAGCGGTGGAAGATCTCTTGCCGCGCAAGGCGTCGTTCCACCTTGCGTTCGATCTGGACGTCCGTCTCGGCCGGACGGTGCGTCGCGTGCAGTCGGCGCGCATACTCCCTCGTCTGAAGCAGACCCGGGATCAGCACGCTCTCGTACGTTCGAATGACCGACGCCGACTTCTCCATCTCGATGTACCAAGGGAATCCGTCAGGCCCGCGTTCGTGCGCGACGATCCGTTCCCAGGGACGCGTCAGGGCCCCGTCGGCATCGAGGATTTCATCGGTCCGGAACACGAACTGCGCGTTCAGCGGGCGATGTCCGTTCTCGTACGACGCAACCGTCGTCGCCGCGATCGACGCCAAGTTCCCGAACTGCTCCCTGGACAAGCCCGCCTTCTCGCGGCGGAATCTGATCTCGTCGGCCAGAAACGCCAGCAGATCGGCGTGGTCCTCTGTTCCCGGCTTCTGACTGCGGACTGCCACAGTCCCTCCCTGCGATACGCCGCGAGCGCGTCGGTCTACACGGCATACGAACAACGCCTGCACACCTCAGATGCGCAGGCCCACCCCAGTGACCACCGTAACCACCGAGTGGTTGTCTGGTCACGGAAACGGCATCAATTGCTCTAGGAGAGTTCACCCGTGGCCGAGCAAATGCGCACCCCTGCACCGGAGATCGGTTCGATCGTGGACACCATCTACGGCAGACGCCGCGTCATGGACATCATGACGCCGGCCGACCACGAGCACCCCATGGTCTTCTTCCGTCCGGTCGAAGGCGGCCGCGAGGGCTGCGTCGCACTCAGCGAATGGCCCAAGGTGGTCCGCCCGTAAGCAGGGGGCAACTCAGCCGACCAGTGTGTGCCGGGCCGCCTCGCGGGCGTCGCTGAGGGCTCGATCCCTGAGCTCGCCGAACAGCTGAATCGTGGTGGCGGCCAGGACGTCGTCCCCGCCGATAGTCCGTCTGTCCCCGCTTCGAGCGGAGTCGGTCTGGGGGGATCCCTTCAGGGACGGGCCCGGGGTCGGTTCACCCGATATCGCCAGGGCAACCGAGCCGAATCGCTGGATTCCGCGGTCCCGGACCACCCTGGCCGCATCACGGGCGAGGTCCGTCAGGAACACGCTCGCGATACCGTCCAGGTCGCGGACCATCGCAGGGCCGGCCATCACCCCTTGGCTCCGCAGCAGATGCCTCACCCCGGCCTCGAACCTGTGGGCGCCGACCACAGCACTCGGCTTGCGCGACCTGCTGCGCTTGGGAGAAGCCACGACGACGCCGTCGGCGTCGCGCAGCTCACCGGTCAGGTGTCGGAACGTCGGGCTGTAGTGGTACCACGTACCCCCTACCTCAAGTTCGACATTCCGGTCGATCGCCGCGACGAGGTCCGTCGGGACCAGCTTCTTGCGCGCTTCCTCCGCCGCTACCCGCGACGCACCGGCGATGATCTCCGCCAGTACTGTCCGCGTCACCGCCGCGGCCGCCGACGCGGCCGACCGTGAGACGTGCATCGGCGTCACGTCCTTGAACACGGCTTTGACGAGGGAAAGCTTGAAGGGCAGGGCATCCATGAACACACCTCATCACGCCGTCCCGACAGCAGAGCCACCGGTGCCGACCTGAACCGGCCCGACCAACCCGAACTCGGTAACGAGCACCCTTCTTTCAGCCGAGGACGTGTTTGCCGAGCATGTCGCGGCAGACTTCCACCGAGAACGCCATCAGGGCGCCGGCCTGGGCGTCCCTGAAATGGCGCTGAATGGGGGACGAGCGCAGGTAGCCGGAGCCGCCGCCTACGCGGACGCCGAACTCGGCGATCTCCTTTGCCACTTGGTTCGCGTAGAGCTTCGCTTCGACGGCGGCGGTGAGGGCGCTGGGCTCGGCGCGGTCGGCCAGCCACATGGCGCGTTCGGCCAGGGTGCGGGCGGCGAGGAGCTTGACGTGCGCGTCGGCCGCATCGAACTGCACCCACTGCATGTCGGATACCGGTGCACCCGTGGTCGGCACTACGCGCTTGCGGGCGTGGTCGGTCAGCGCATCGAGGGCTGCCTCGGCGATGCCGATCGACAGCCACGGGAGACCGAGGGCGATGATGTTCGGGGCCAGGGGGTCGGTGATCAGGCAGCGGTTCTCGCTCCGCAGCACGGTCTTTCGGAAGTTCAGCAGCTGACTGCGGGTGCCGCGCAGGCCCATGGAGTCCCAGATCGGGACCATCTCGACGCTGTCGTCCCTGCGCACCCCGAAGAACGCCGGGATGTCGTCGACCAGCGCGTTCACCAAGTAGTGGTCGGCGATCTCGCAGCCGCTCACGAACCGCTTGGCGCCGTCGAGTTCATACCCGTCCGCGACCGGTTCGGCGCGCTGGAGCGGCATCAGGAAGAGGTTGCCGCCGGTGGGCTCGGACAGTGCGTTCGCGAACCGCTTCCCGGCTTGCAACTCGTCCGCATAAAAGGACGGCCCGTACGAGACCAGCGCCTGCGCCGCGCCCAGGTGCATCATCCAGACGCACGCGGTCGCCGGGCAGGCCTTGCCGACGATGCGGAAGATCTCGCCGAGCGCCTGGTACGAGAGGCCCGAGCCGCCCTTGTCCCGCGGCATCGCGGCCATGTCCAGGCCTGCCGCGTGCAGGGCCTGGAGGTTGGCCACCGGTAGCGTCGCCTCGTGGTCGTGCTCGTCGGCCTTGGCGGCGAACTGCGGGGCCAGGTCCTGTGCCGCGTCGACAAAGTGCTCTTCGTCCCGGCGTACCGCAAACGGTGAAGTCACGGGCCCAGCATAGGGCTTCGACAGTGCGTGACCGGGCGCGAAACTCAGCCGGGGAGGACCGTGCGGCCGGTCTTGCCGCGCAGGGCGTGCCAGGTGCCCAGCGCGCGGGCCTTGGTGCGGGCCACCTTGCGGTCTTGGCGGGTGAGGGTGACGACGGTGAACTTCGCCTGCCGGACCGCCCAGTGCCAGATCTCAGGCGCGGAGCGGTGCTCCAGGGCCATCGCGAGGTGGTTGCGCGACTGGTAGTAGAGCCGCCAGGGCGGCGACGAGGCGGCGCCCACGTGCAGGGTCGCCACGAGCGGTTCGGGGAGGATGCGGATGGACCAGCCGGCCCTGCGGGCCCGGATGCAGTACTCCATCTCCTCCCACATCATGAAGTACTCCGCCTTGGGCAGCCCGATCTCGCGGACCGCGTCGGCGCTCACCAGGGCGCCCGCGAAGATCAGCAGGTCGACCGGGTACGCCGAGCCGTCCGCGGAGGGCGGCACGTGGCCGCTCAGGATGCGGTTCTTCCACGCCACGCCCAACTTGGCGACCTGGCCGGTGTCGTCGATCAGCCAGGACGCCAGCATCGCGGTGCGCGGCGGCAGCGTGCTGAGCGTCTCCAGGTGGCGTTCGAGGGCACCCGGTAGCGGGTGGTCGTCGTCGTTGAACAGCCAGGCCCAGTCGTGGCCGCGTTCGACCGCGACGCGCAGGCCCTCGGCGAATCCGCCCGCCGCGCCGGTGTTGTCGGCGAGGCGGACGTGCACGACCTTGGGGAACTCCTCGGCCAGCATCGTCCCGGTGTCGTCCACCGAGGCGTTGTCGACCACGATGATCTCGTCCGGCACGCGGGTCGAGGCCTGCACCGCGAGCAGCGAGTCGCGCAGCATCGCCGACCGGTTGAAGGTGACGAACACCGCCGCCACGGAAGGGGTGCCGGACGGGGTCCCGGTGCTCATTGCAGCGCCTCCCAGATGGTGCGGGCGACGTGCGGCCAGGTCATGGCGGGCCGCAGCACCGCGCCGCGTTTGCCGGCCTTGGCCCGCAGGTCGGAGTAGTCGGTGTGCAGGGTGCGCAGCGCGTCGTACAGGGCGTCGGCGTCGCCGGGCGGGACCAGCAGGCCCGCGTCCTCGACGATCGAGCGCTGATTGCCGACGTCGGTGCCCACGCAGGGCAGTCCGCGGGTCAGCGCCTCGACGAGGGCGATGCCGTACGCCTCGCGGTGCGTCGGGATGACCAGCGCATCTACGCCGGCGTACAGCCCGGGCATGTCGCGGTGCGGTACACGGCCCGCTGAGGTGACTCCGGCCGGCAGCCGTCCGTCCGGGGCGCTGCCGGCGAGGACGAGGTTCCAGCGGGCGTCGTCCGCGTGCAGGCGCGCGAAGGCCTGCAACAGCTCGGGGCCGCCCTTGAGTTCCCACTGCGTGCCGACGAAGAGCAGGCGCGGCGGGGCGGCCGGATCGCGAGGTGAAAGCGGCTGCAGGTCGGGATCGGTGTCGGGGGCCGGGACGTTGACTCCCGCACCCACGACGGCGATCCGGTCGGCCGGGATCCCGTAGCGGTCGGCCAGCACATCGGCCGTGCTCTGCCCCATGACGAAGACCCGGTGCGCGCCCGCCAGCATGCGGCGCTCGCGGTCCAGCCACCCCTCGGTATAGCGCGAGCGGTAGGCCCCGGTGCCGCCGGGAGTGTCGGCCGCACCGGTGGTGCCTTCGAGGCCCACCCGGTCGGTGTAGACCGCGTACCGCACGTCGCCGGGCGGGACGAGTGCGGGCAGCGACTGGACGATGAGCACCGGGCGGTCCCCGTCGAACAGGCCGCGCCGGGTGACGTACCGCTGGATCCCGGTCGGCCAGGCGGCGGTCTTGGCCCACGGGGTGCCGGGGCCGGCCCGGCGGGCCTCCGCGGTGGCCCGGAGCCGCGCGGCGGCCAGCCGCGGTTCGCGGGCCAGCGGCATCAGGTCGCAGGCCACCACGCCGGGCACCGACGAGTCGGCGCGCAGCGCGGCGAGGAGCCCGGTCGCGGACCCGGAGAAGGCGCCCGCGTGCAGGAACACCAGGCCGCCGCGGGCCGCCCCGCCGGGGCCCCTGGAGGCCTGGCTCATGTCTCCCATGTGTGCTCGACGTACACCGGGGCGGCCATGACCACCGCGCGCGGCGGCGTGTCGAGGTCGGGTCCGGCGACGTCGAACTGCTTGGCCGGCCCCCAGCTCATGAGCGGGTGGCCGTCGCGGTCGTAGATGCCGACCCACAGCGCGTACCGGCCGCGCGGCAGCGGCAGTTGGTCGATGGTGCAGCGCACCTGGTTGCCCGCCCAGCCGAGGTAGATGTCCTTGCGCGCGGTGAAGACCGGGCTCGCGGTGCCCTCGGTCACCCCGATGTGCAGGACCGCGGGACCGGTGCGCTCGGTGGCGAAGTCGAGGTCGACGACCATGGGCGAGCTGGTCGTGACGCCCGGCTGCTCGACGCCGCGGATGTCGCAGTACGAGAAGCGCACCGGCTCGTCGGTCTTGACCCGCAGGCCGGTCTCCTCCTCGACGCTGTCGCGGTAGCCGCGGAGCGCCGCGCGGATCGGTCCGTCGGCCCGGATGTCGCCTTGCTCGAGCCAGACGCCGCGCGTGCAGATGGACTCGACGGCCGCGAGGTCGTGCGAGACCAGGACGAGCGTGGTGCCCTGTTCGAGCACGGCGCGCATGCGGTCCAGGCACTTCTGCTGGAACAGCGCGTCGCCGACCGCGAGGACCTCGTCGACGAGCAGGACGTCCGGCTCCAGGAACGCGGCGACCGCGAAGCCGAGCCGCATCTGCATGCCGGACGAGTAGTGCTTGACCTGCCGGTCGATGGCGGTGCCCAGTTCGGCGAACTCGACTATGTCCTCGAACCGCTTGGCCACCTCGGAGCGCTTGAGGCCGAGCAGCGAGCCGTACAGGTAGGCGTTCTCCCGGCCGGTGAGGTCCGGGTGGATACCGGCCCGGACCTCGATGAGCGCGCCGATGCGGCCCTGCACGGAGAGCTTGCCGGCGTACGGGTACATGACGCCGGTCAGCATCTTGAGCAGGGTGGACTTGCCGGATCCGTTGGAACCGATCAGGCCGACCGCTTCGCCCGGTTCGATGTGCAGGTTGATGTCGCGCAGCGCCCAGCGCCAGTCCTCGGAGTCGCGGCGGGTGACCTTGCGGACGATGCGGCCGAGGTTGTCCCGCAGCAGCATGCGGCGGCTGTCGGCCCGGAACCGCTTCCACAGCTGGGTGGCCTCGATGCTCCCGTCAGGCAACATCGGCAATCCCCGTCTCGAGCTTCTTGAACACGCGGTAGCCGATCAGCAGCATCAGGGTCGCGGAGGCCGCTGCGACCGCGGTCAGCTTCCAGTCGGGCTGCTGGCCGTACAGGATGGTGCGCCGGTAGCCGTCGATCACGGCGGCCAGCGGGTTGACCGCGACGTACGGCACCAGCCACTCCTTGGTGATCTGGTCGAGGCCGTAGGCCACCGGGGTGGCGAACATGCCCATCTGCATGAGCAGCGGGAGCATGTGCCGGATGTCGCGGAAGTAGACGACGGCCGCGGACAGCAGCAGCGCGGCGCCGAGGGCGACCTCGATCTGGATCACCAGGAACAGCGGGGCGATGACCGAGGTCTGCGCGGGGGCCTGCGTATAGATGGCGAACAGCAGCACCAGGACGATCGTGGCGATCATCATGTCGAAGAGCGCGACGATGATGGTGGCCAGCGGGAAGACCTCGCGCGGGCAGTACACCTTGTTGAGCAGCGGGCCGTTGGAGACTATTGCGCTGGCGCCCTGGGTGACCGCGGCCATGAAGAACGTCCAGCCGAGCAGGCCGACGTAGCTGAACAGCGGGTACGGGGCGCCGTGCGACTGGGCGATCTTGCTGACGTCGCCGACGCGTTGGAAGACGACGGTGAAGACCACCATCAGCATCACGGGCGTCAGGATCGCCCACGCGAAGCCGAGGACCGCCTGCTTGTAGCGGGCCCGCAGGTCGCGCTCGGCGAGCGTGCGGACCAGTTCGCGGGACTTCCACAGTTCACGGATGCCGCGGAACAGCCCGATGCGGCGCTTGAAGCGCAGCCCGGGCGGCGGGGCCTCCGGGATCTCGCGCTGCGGGCGCATCACCACGGCCGCAGGTGTGCCGAACTGGCCCGGAGCCGGCGCCGGGCGCGGCGCGGCAGGCCGGGTGCCGCCCTGGCCGGGGTAGCCGGGCTGCCCGGCGGGCCCCGCCGGGCGGAATACGTCGGGCCGGAAGGCGTCCGGCCGTGCCGGGCCGCCGGGGCGCGGTGCCTCGGTCCCCGGTGCAGGTGCAGACTCCTGAGCCGGCCGGGCGTGGCGCCCGCCGGCCCGGGGCGCGGCCGCCGGTCCGGGCACCTGGCCCGGTGCCGGTCCGTGATGCGTCTGCCCGTTCATCTGGGTGTGCGGCCACGCGCCATCCCCGCGCGCGCCGACAGACCCCCCCACAGCGTCCCCCACGGACTCCCCCTCCCTGGTCCGCCGTCAACTCTCGCACATGGCACATCGCCACGAACGGGAATCACTCGTATGAGATCAACCGGATATTCGCAGGCGTGCATATTCGGACCCACCGCCCGAACTCCCCCAGCCCGCTCTCCTGTTACGCCTTGTCTACCACTCCGGCGCGGCCTGCGACGGCCTGCAGGAGATCTTGCCAGGCGTCCACCACTGCCGGCATCGCGTAGCCGGAGGTGCAGTGTTCGTACGCCGCCGCCCCCAGGGCCTCGCGGTCCGCGAGCACCCGCCGGAGCGCCGCCGCGACCGCGCCGGGGTCGCCGGGCGCGGCCAGTGCGCCGGTCCGGCCGTCGAGGACGACGTCGCGGACGAACCCCACATCCGTCGCGACCGCCGGGATCCCCGACAGGCCCGCCTCCACCAGCACCCCGGGGACGCCCTCGCTGTCACTGGTGAGCAGCAGCGCATCCGAGGCCCGGTAGACCCGGGCTGCGTCGTCCACGGTACCGAGGAACCGTACGCGGCCGGGCACCCGCTCCGCAGCGATCCGCGCCAACTGGTCGCGTTCGGTTCCGTCTCCGGCGACGAGGAGCAGGCGCTCCCCGGCCGGAAGTTGCCCGTGGCGCGCGCCTGCGTCCGAGGCGTGGCCGGGTGCGGGCGTCTCGGCGAAGCGCGCGAAGGCCTCGACGGCGAGGTCGACCCGCTTCTCCGGGCCGAGCGCGCCGACCACGGCGACCACCAGCGCATCGTCGGCAATGCCCAGCTCCTTGCGCGCCTGCGCGCGCGACTCGGCGTCGACGCGCGGATACGCCTCCGGGCGGCGCCCGTTCGGGATGGCCCGCACCCACTCACCAGGCAGGTCGTACCGCCCGACGAGGAGGTCGCGGCCCATCGTGGAGACCGAGGCGACCGCTGCGGCACGCCGCAGCATCGCCCCGACCCGCAGCTTTCTGGACGGACTCGCCGCCCAGTGCCGCGGATCACCGATATTCACATAAATGAACGGTGTCCGAGCAAACATCAGCGAAATGGCGCAAGCCGGAAGCGTGGACGATCCGTGCGCCACCACCACGCGCGCCTGCCCGGCGCGGTACCGCAGCATCGCCAGAGTCCGGGGGTGCAGGCGCCCCGGCCCGAGGACCGGCAGGTCGAGACGCGCGGCCGCAATCGACGCAGCATTGCCAACCGACTTGTCGGCCAGGGAGCCTGAGGAACCGTCACCCGCCGCGCCGACATCGGCGAGTGCGGCGATCTCGGAGGCGACCCCGCGGGCCCGCAGTTCCTGGTGCAGTTCGTAGGCGAACGTCTGCGCGCCGCGTCGGCGCCGGTCGGTGATCACGTGCAGCACATCGCTGCGCGGTGCTGGGCTGCGCATGAAGAGGCAGGTTGCCATACATCTCGCCGTGCCGCGCCACGGGTGGCCAAATCGGGGCCAACACGGCACCCGGCCCGGCAGTTGTCGGCCATCCCGCTGCGCCGGAGCGCTTCTGATGACATGCTCATCCGGGGACCGTCGTCGGGGAGTGCGGCGGGGCTGTACTCGGGGTGGAGCCAGGGCGCGCAAAGCGGGCCTTGGGAGACATATGGGGGTTGTGCCCGTGCACGTGTTGCACGTGATCGACAGCGTCGATCGGGCCGGGGGGGCCGAGCAGGCGCTGGCCGTGACGGCCACGCACTTGATCCGCCGGGGCATCCGGCTGGACGTCGCGTACCTGCTCGACATGGACGGTTTCCAGCCGGAGCTGGCCGAAGCCGGCGTCGCACTCTTCGGCGTGCACCGCACTTCGCGCGCCGGTTCGGCGGCCGGGTTGCGGCAGGTGATCCGCGACCGGCGGCCCGACCTGGTGCACACCACGCTCTTCGAGGCGGATGTGGCCGGGCGCGCCGCGGCAATGGCCTGCCGGGTGCCGGTGGTCTCCAGCCTGGTGAATTCCGCCTACGGCCCCGAGCAGTTCGCCTCCCCCGCGCTGCGCCCCTGGAAGCTGCGCGCGGCGCAGGGCCTGGACGCCGCGACGGCCCGCGGGGTGCGCCGGTTCCACGCCCTGACCGACCACGTCGCCGACGTGATGGCACGCCGGCTCGCGGTACGCCGCTCGCGCATCGACGTCGTGCCCCGCGGCCGCGATCCCGAACTCCTGGCCGCGGCCCGCAAACGCCGCGACGCGGTGCGCGGCGAGCTGGGCCTGGCCGCGGACACCCCGGTGCTGCTCGCCGCCGCGCGGCAGGAGTACCAGAAGGGCCTGGACGTCCTCATCGAGGCGTTCGGCACGGTCCGCATGGCCGTCCCGGAGGCGGTCCTGCTGCTGGCCGGCGCACCCGGCACCCAGACCGAGCGGCTGCGCGAGGCCGCCGAGGCGGTCGGCGGCGAGGAGCACGTGCGCTTCCTCGGCGAGCGTTCCGACGTCCCCGAACTCATGGGGGCGGCGGATGTGTTCGTGCTGTCCTCGCGCTGGGAGGGGCTGGGCAGCGTGGTGATCGAGGCGATGGGCTGCGGCACTCCGCTGGTGTCCACCGATCTGCCGCCGGTCCGGGAGATCGTGGGCTCGGAGGAACGCGCGCTGCTCGTCCCGCCCGAGGACGCCGCGGCGCTCGCTGCCGCGCTCACCGCCGCACTGACCGACCGGATGGCCGCGAACGCCCGGGCGAGTGCCGCTTTGTCGCATTTCCAGGACACCTTCACGGTCGACCGGGTCTGCGACCGCATGGTCGATTTCTACGAACGCGCCCGGGCAGGTAACCGCACGTGATCCGACAGTTCCGCACCCGGCCCCGCGAACACGCGCGCGGGTCCCGGCAAAACCTCCACAGTTCCGGCACAACACGGCGCGACCGCAGTGGACCGGGTCAACTACCGTTGACTCGCCACGCCTTCGTGACATGCGAATATGGCGCCGTGTGCCCGAACGCTCACTCCTTGACCGCGATCCGGAGGGGGACCGGTGGAGACCTCTAGCTACTTCTCCGTCCTGCAGCGCCGCTGGAAACTGGTGCTGGCCTGCCTGGCGGTGGGGCTGGTGGCCGGGTTCATGCTCACCCCGTCGGATCCGAAGGCGCTGGGCAACAACTGGACCAGCAACATCTCGGTGGTCCGCGCGCCGGAGACGGACAAGGAATTCCCGCTCATCAACGTCAAGCTGGTCTCCGACGCGGGCGAGGTCGCGAAACTGGTCGGTGCTGAGCTCGGCGAGGATTCCGCGCTGGTCGCGGCCCGGGTCGAGACGGGCGTCGACGGCGAGGCGGGCATCTTCTGGGTCACCACCAAGGGGTCGACGAAGGCCGCCGCCGAGGCGCTGGCGTCGTCCTGGGCGAAGAACACGGTCAAGCTCTTCGCCGAGAAGCAGCGGGCCCGCTACCAGGCCACCGCGGACGCGATGAAGCCCGAGGTGGACCGGCTGCGCGCGGAGTTCCAGCGGCTGCAGGGCGAAGTGGACAAGCTGCCGGAGAAGTCGAAGGCCACGAGCCCGACGTACACCGACTTGATAAACATCCAGAAGCAGTACGAGAAGGCGTCCAGCGAGTACGCGAAGTGGTCGTCTCCGTTCGCGGACCCGAAGGTCCTCGTCCAGGACAACCTGCGCAGCTCGGCGAACGCCGCGACGAGCATCCTGGCCCCGACGTCGCGCGGGCTGCGGCTCGCCCTGGCCGGTGCGCTCGGTCTGGCGCTCGGCCTGGTGGCCGCGCTCATGGTCGACCGCATGGACATGCGGCTGCGCAGCCGCCTGCAGGTCGAGGACGCCTTCGGGATGCCGGTGATCGCCGAGGTGCCGCGCGCGCCGCGGCGCATGCGGGCCGGGCACACGGTGCTGGTGGCGTCGCGCCCCGGCAGCCCGGTGGCGGAGGCGTACCGTTCCCTCCGCTCGGCGCTGCTGCTGTCCGGGCCGCCCGGGCTGGCCTTCCGGCTCGGCGAGGCGCCGCGGACCGGACGCACCTCCTCGCTCCCGGTCCGGCAGTTCACCGACCCGGCGCCGGTCATCCTCGTGGTCTCCCCCAAGCCGGGCGACGGGCGTACCAGCACGGTCGCCAACCTGGCCGCGGCGCTGGCCGAGGCGGGCCGCTCAGTCCTCGTCCTGGACTGCGACTTCCGCAACCCCGAGACGCACATGTACCTGGGTGCCAAGCCCGGCACCGGGCTGTCCGAGCTGCTGCTGTCGGAGCGTGAGACCGACCTCGCACACGTCATCCGGGCCACCGAGATCCCGCACGTGCGCGTGATAACCGGCGGCGCGCCGACCAGCTACCCGGCGGCTCTGCTGCTGCGCGTGGGCGAGGTCATCGCCCGGGCCCGGCACCACGCGGACGTCGTCCTGGTGGACAGCGCGCCGCTGCTGTTCGCGAACGACACCAACGACCTGATCCAGCACTCCGACGCGATGCTGGTGGTGACCCGCAGCGGCAACCTGACGCCGGATCAGGCCTCGCGCGTCTCCGAGCTGCTGACCCGGACCGGTGTGCCGGTCGCGGGCATCGCCCTGATCGGCACCGACCCGTCGACGGTCGGCGTGCGCAGCACCGGCCGCGGGCTGTCCGCGGTGCCGGGCAGCGGGCTCATCCTGCGCGGTCGGTCCAATGCCGCGGAGCTGTCCGCGGAGGACGGCGAGCGGTCCGCGCCCAGTTGGGCGCAGCGTCCCGAACTGGGCGACGGCAGCACGTCGGCGGTCGCCATAAGGCCGGGCAGCCCGGATGGCTCCGGCGGTTCGAGCCGCTCCGGTGCAGGTTCCGGAGGTGCGAACCTCCAGGACGACGACGCACCGCGGCCGCCGGCCGCGCGCGAGTCGGACTCGGACTCGTTCGTGCACACCGCGCAGCTGCGCACGATAAGCGTCCGGCCGGGCGAGCCGCAGTCCGGAGGTTTCCCGGGCGACCTGGACGACCCGTTCGACGGCCCGCAGGGCTACGGCGGCGGCGGTTTCCTGGACGAGGAGCCGGGTGACCTGGGGCACTTCGGGCGTCCGGGCGGGCGCCGGAGCCGGGGCGGGCAGTCGGGGCCGGAGGACCGGCCGTGACGACGCCCGGGGATCCGCCCGCTCGCAAGGTGCGGGTCCTCTGGCTCACCAAGGGGCTGGGCCGCGGCGGTGCCGAGCAGTTGCTGGTGAACTGCGCGCGGCATGCGGACCGGAGCCGTTTCGAGGTCGAGGTGGCGTACGTCCTTCCGTGGAAGGACGCGCTCGTGCCCGCGCTGCGCGAGGCGGGTGTCACGGTGCACTGCCTCGGCGACGACCCGGGCGGCAGCACGCGGTCGGCCGACCCGGCGTCGGCCGGGTCGCAGACCCGGGCCGACCGGTCGTGGCCGCTGCGGCTGCGGCGGCTGGTCGCGGCGCGCGGGTACGACGTGGTGCACACCCACATGCCGGTGCCGGCGTTCGCGGCGCGCATGCTGGTGAGCCGCGGTGTGACGCTGGTGCACACCGAGCACAACCTGTGGCACCGCTACCGCACGCCCACCCGGTTGGCGAACGCCTGGACGTACAAGCGCAATGCCGCGGTGATCGCGGTGTCGAAGGCGGTCGCCGCGACGATCGATCCGGCGCGGCTGCCGCGGCCGCGGCCGGGGGTGGAGCCGCTGCGGGTGATCTACCACGGTCCGGACCTGGGCGGTGCGCTGCCGGGTGCGGGCGGGCGGGAGCGGGCGCGCCGACTGCTCGATCTGGACCAGGACGCGTTCACCTGCGGCGTCGTCGCGAACTTCACGCCGAAGAAAGACCATGCCGGGCTTCTTGAGGCGCATGCGCTGCTGCGGCAGAGTGAGCCGGGAGCGCGGCTGGTGCTGATCGGGCTGGGGCCGCTGGAGGCGGAGTTGCGGGAACGCGCGTCGCGTCCGGACCTGGCCGGTTCGGTGGTGTTCACCGGCTCGCGCGGTGACGTGCCCGAACTCCTGCCCGCATTTGACGTGTTCGCGCTCGGATCGCGGCAGGAGGGCCTGCCGGTCGCGCTGATGGAGGCGATGGCCACCGGGTTGCCGGTGGTGGTCACCGATGTCGGCGGCATGCCGGAGATCGTGACCGACGGTGTCGAGGGCCGGGTCGTCCCGGCGGGCGATCCGGCCGCGCTGGCGGCCGCGTTCGCGGAGGCGGCGGCGGATCCGGCACGTCGGCGGGCGTGGGGCAAGGCGGCGCGGCTGCGCTCGGAGACGTTCGACGTCGCGGGCGCGCAGGCGCGGATCGAGGACGTGTACCGGGAGGTACTGGCACGATGACCGACCGACGCGAGGACGACGTCCTGGTCCGGGAGCTCGCCAAGGACGACGAGGCGCAGGTCTTGGCGCTGCTCGAGGCGTCGCTGGCCGGCGGGCCGACGGGCGAGCGCACCCAGGAGTTCTTCGACTGGAAGCACCGGGAGAACCCGTTCGGGTCCAGTCCGGGGCTGGTCGCCGAGTCGGCGGACGGCCGCGTGGTGGCGGTACGGCTGTTCCTGCGCTGGGAGTTCGCCTTCCGCGGGGAGACCGTCCGGGCGGTGCGGGCGGTGGACACCGCGACGCATCCGGAGGCGCAGGGCCGCGGCCTGTTCCGGCAGCTGACGATGGATCTGCTGCAGCGGATGGCGGCGGACACCGACCTGGTGTTCAACACGCCGAACGCGAACAGCCTGCCGGGCTATCTGAAGATGGGCTGGCGCGAGGTGGGCAAGGTGCCGATCGCGCTGCACCCGATCCGGCCGCTGGCGTTCGCAAAGGGGCTGCGCGAGCTGCGGTCGGGCGAGGCGGAGCGGGTGCCGGGCGGGTCCGATTCGGGCCGTCCGGGACGCCGGGGCGCGGTGAGCAGTTCGTACGCGTCGGGCAGTTCGGGGTCCTTCGGCTCGTCGGGTCCGGGTTCGTCGGGTTCGACGCTGCCGGATGTCTCGGAGCTGCCGCGGGCGACCGGTGATGCGTCGGCGATCCGCTGCCGGTTCCCGACCGCGCAGCAGTTCTTCGCCGATCCGGCGGCCCGCAACGGCCTGGAGGAGCTGATCGGAGACGCCGATTCGGCGGATGCCGCGCTGTATCCGGAGCGGCTGCGCACGCGGCCGACCGAGGCGTACCTGCGCTGGCGCTACGGGTCGGCGCCGGGGCTGGACTACCGGGTGATCGCCGCGTACCGGCAGGGCGTGCTGGACGGTGTCGCGTTCGGGCGGCCGCGGATGCGCGGGCCGCTGGCGGAGTTCACGCTGTCGCAGCTGCTGATCCGGCCGGGCGACCGGATGACCGCGCGGCGCCTGCTGTCCGCGGCCGGGCTGTCCGGCTGCGACCACGTGGCCACGCATCTGACCCCGGGTTCGGACGCCTCGCGGGCCGCGCGGTACGCGGGCTACGCGACGCCGCCGCGGACCGGCATGCTCATGGTCGCGCGCCCGCTGCGGCCGCTGCCGTACGGACTCGACCCGCACACCCTGAACTCCTGGCATCTGGCCCTGGGTGACCTGGAGGTCTTTTGAGCGGCACCGCGCTCACGCGGTTCCGTCCTCCGCGAGTGCCCTGGGCCGGTCTGGCCGCGACCGGGGTGGTCGGCTTCTACGTGGCGGTCTTCGCGTGGGCGATGGAGAACCGCGCCTACGACATGTGGGGCGCGCTCATCGTGTTCCCGCTGCTGCTGACGCTGAGCATTCCGCTGCTGGAGCGCTTCACCCGCGACGATGACCCGTGGTTCCAGAAGATCGTGGTGTGGGCGCTGGTCGCGAAGCTGGTGGCGTGCTTCGCGCGCTACTGGATGTCGTTCGTGCTGTACGACGGCACCGCGGACGCGGCCACGTACGACCGGATCGGCCGCCAGCTCGCGGTGCATTTCCGTGACGGCGACTTCACGGTCGACATCGGCCGCAAGGTCATCGGGACCGGCTTCATCATGATCGTGACCGGGATCGTCTACTCCTTTGTGGGGCAGTCCATCCTGTCGGGGTATCTGGTCTATTCGTGGATGGGCTTCTGGGGCCTGTACCTGTGCTGGCGGGCGTTCACGATCGCCTACCCGGACGGGGACCGGAAGCGGTACGCGAAGCTGGTGTTCTTCCTGCCGTCGCTGCTGTTCTGGCCATCGGGCATCGGCAAAGACACCTGGATGCTGCTGACCTTGGGCATGTGTGCGTACGGGTGTGCGCTGCTGCTGGTGCGGCGGCGCGGTGCGTACTTCTTCCTGCTGCTCGGCATGACGGGCACCACGATGGTCCGGCCGCACGTGACGGTGCTCATCATGTGCGGTCTGATGGTCGGCTATCTGCTGCGCAGCCGTCCGCAGCAGGTTTCCGCACTGGGGCCGCTGCGCGCCGGGTTCGGTGCGGTCGTGCTGGGCGCGGCGGCGGTGATCGCGCTCAAGCAGGTCGGGAAGTTCTTCGGCACCGCGGACCTGAGCGCCGGGTCCGCGACGCAGGTGCTGAACCATACGCAGACGCAGACGGCGCAGGGCGGTTCGGCCTCGGGCGCGGCGGTGGAGCAGACGAGTGTGATCTCGCCGTCGCATCTGCCGCAGTCGCTGATGACCGTGCTGTTCCGGCCGTTCCCGTTCGAAGTGCACAACATGCAGGCGCTGCTGGCCTCGCTCGAGGGCGTGCTGCTGATGGCGCTCGTGGTGACGTCGCTGGCCCGGCTGCGCAAGTTGCCCGCGCTGCTGGTGAGACGGCCGTATCTGGCGTTCGCGCTGGTCTACACGCTGGTGTTCGCGATGGCGTTCGCGAACATCAAGAACTTCGGGATCCTGACCCGTGAGCGGGTCCAGGTCTTCCCGTTCGTGCTCGTGCTGCTCGCGATATCGAAACCCGAGGTGCCGGACGGGCAGGGGACCCGCCGGCGCCGCAAGGGCCCCGTGAAGGCGAAGGCAGGCGGCCAGGGGCCGTCCGTGCCGGGTGCGGGGCCGGGGGTCGCGG
Organism: Yinghuangia soli; assembly: GCF_021502675.1. Lineage (GTDB taxonomy): Bacteria > Actinomycetota > Actinomycetes > Streptomycetales > Streptomycetaceae > Yinghuangia > Yinghuangia soli. The sequence continues at coordinate 189,682 of NZ_JAKFHA010000012.1, read as the reverse complement.
CGGGGTCCGCGTCGGGTTCTCCCTCGGCGCCGGGTCCCGTCTCGGGTCCGGCGGCGGGGTCGCTCTCGGTGTCCGGGGCTTGGCCGAGCACACCCAATTCGCCGGGATCGGCGACCAGTCCGGCCGGGACAGGGTTCCCGGCCGCAGGGAGGGGGGAACCGCAGTGGCGGTGACGGATGGTGGGGCCGGGGCGGGGCTGCCGGCGGCGTTGGGCGGGACGGCGCTGTTTCCGGAAGGGCTGCCGCTGACGCGCGTGCAGGTGCCGGACCGCGCGGAGTTGGACCGCCGACTGGACGGGATCCTGACCAGCGGGCAGCTGACCAACGGCGACACGGTGCGCGAACTCGAGGAGGCGGCAGCCGAGTTCCTCGACGTCCCGCATGTCGTCGCGGTGTCGAACTGCACCAGCGGCCTGATGCTGGCGCTGCAGGCCTTCGGGGTGGCGGGCCACCGGGTGGTGATGCCGAGTTTCACGTTCTCGGCGACCGCACATGCGGCCCACTGGGCAGGCGGGCGACCGGTGTTCGCGGAGGTCAACGAGCACAATGTGACGCTCGACCCGGCGGACGCGGCGGCCGCTCTGGCGCACTCCGAGGCGGCCGGGGGCGTGAAGGCGCTCATGGCGACGCACGTGTACGGCACGCCGTGCGACGTGGAGGAGCTGCAGAAGACCGCGGACGACTACGGCGTACCGCTGCTGTACGACGCGGCCCACGCGTTCGGCAGCCGCCGCAACGGGCAGCCGATCGGCGGGTTCGGCAGCGCCGAGGTGTTCAGCCTGAGCCCGACCAAGGTCGTGGTGGCCGCGGAGGGCGGCCTGGTGGCCACCCGGGACGCGGCGCTGGCCGAGCAGATCCGCCTCGGGCGCGGCTACGGCAATCCGGGCGACTACGACTGCGTCTTCCCGGGTCTGAACGCCCGGATGTCCGAGCTGCACGCGGCACTTGCCCTCGTGTCGCTGCGGTCGCTGCCGGAGCGCATCGCGCACCGCGGGGCGATGGTCGCGGCGTTCGCGGAGCGCGTCGCGGGCCTGCCGGGACTGGCGCTGCCGCGGCTGGCGGAGGGCGACAGCTCGACCTGGAAGGACCTGACGCTGATCATCGACCCGGACGAATTCGGTTGCGGTACCGAGGCGTTGGGCGCCGCGCTGAAGGCCGAGGGCATCGACTCGCGGCGCTACTTCTACCCTGCGGTGCACCTGCAGAAGGCGTACGCGGAGTGGGCCGGCGAGCGTGCACTGCCGGTCACCGAGAAGATGGCCGACCGGGTGCTGACGGTTCCGCTGTGGTCGCACATGGACGAGGCGACGGTGCTGCGGATCGCGGACGCCGTGGTGCGCATCCAGGGGCACGCCGACCGGATCTGACGGCTAATCAGAAATCATGTGGGGCGGTGCGCAAGACCATTTGCGCACCGCCTTCGCGCAATTCTTCGGGTCGCCGGAATGGGATTTCTTTCCGGCGGCGCAGTTTCGACCTTGGAACGCGCCGTGAACACGCCGTGAACGCGCCCGGAAGCGCAACTCGGCAATTATCACGGTGCGTCAGGACAGCGCGTTGGTGCGGGCCAACGCATACGTCCTTCCGGCCAGATCGGCGATGCGGCACTCCCCCGCGTCCGGGACGGAGGTGCGCACCCGGTCCACGGCCGCGTGCCGCCACTCGACCGGGATGCCCTCGGTGCCGACCAGCACACCGGCCACCGATCCGGTGGCGGCCGGTCCCACCGACGTATCCCAGCCGCCCTGCACGGTCAGCGAGACCGACTGCACCCAGTCGCCCTCGCCCCACAGCAGTCCGGCCGCGATGAGGCAGGCGTTGCCGACCGCGTGCTGCGGGCCGTAGTGCGCGTGCTCGCGGTGGATGTCGTCGACGACCGACCGCCAGGTCCGGCCGCGGGCGTGCGCGACGAGCACCTCGCACAGCGCGTCGAACAGCCGGGAGCGGGGCGGGATGTGCCGCAGGGACACCGCGACCGCCTCGGTGGCGTCGTGCGCAGTGAACGCGGCGGAGGACAGCGCGGCCACCCACATGGCCCCGTACAGGCCGCTGGCGGCATGCGAGAGCTGCGCGTCCTTGCGGGCCAGGCGGGCGGCGCGGCGCGGGTCGCCGGGGGCGATGTAGCCGTACAGGTCGGCGCGCGGCAGTGCACCGTCGCCTTCCTGGTGGGAGGCGGGCCTGGGCAGCGTGCCGGCGCCGCCGGGGCCGGTGGCGCCTTCGACCAGGTTGCGGTACGCGGCGCGTTCGGCGCCGCCCGGGCGCAGGAACGGCAGGGTGAGCAGCCACAGCGACGCCATCTGCTCGTGGGTGAAGCCGGGCCCGTACGTCTCCAGCATGCGCAGCGTCAGGACGGCGCGGTCGACCGCGTCGCTGCGGTCCAGCGGCTCGGCGGGGTCGGCGAGCATGTGGGCGCCGGCGTAGCGGCCGAGCCAGCCGCCCTGGATGCGGTCCAGGAGGACGTCGTCGGGCGGCGGGCGGTCCGGTGGTCCGTCCGGCGGCAGGCCCGCATCGATGGCGGCGTCGTCGGCGGGCTCGTAGCGGCCGCCGGGCGCGTACCGGCCGCCGGCCTCGGACCGCTCGTCGGGCGTCGCCGCTCTGCTGTCCGGATCTTCACCGCGATGCCGATCCGGTACTGCACGATCGCGTCGCACGTCGTCCCTCCCCCGTCGGGTGGGTCATGCGTTACAAGTGGAAGCGCACTGCCGCGTGGCAGGCAGCCATCATGCTCCGCGAAGCGCGCGTTGGCCACAGTTCGCCGTACATCTGTACGCCGATGGCCCAATCCGGCCGAATCGGGTGATGCCGACCCTCTTGTGTTACGTGCAGGTTGCACCTGGGGGAGGTCGTTCGGGCCGGTGGCGTAAAAGGAACGCGTAGCCCGGAAATTCGACACCTCGAAGGGGGTTCGCAACGGCCCGGGATCGCGTACCTTATCGGCCATGACCTCGGCTCGAGCCTTTGACGGCGGCATCTATTCGCCGTATTCGGAGACACCGATCTACGACCGTCTGGTGGCCGAACGGGGCCGCCCGGAGATCGGACCCATGCACGTGCCCGCGCCGGACTTCACTGGGCTCGGACACTACTCGCGCTTCGGCGACCGCCCGGCCCTGCCGGCGCTGCCTGCGCTCCCCTCGTCGAACACGAGCTCTTCGTACGGCAGTTCGTCGTACGCGGGCTCGTCGTACGGCTCGCCGTCCGGGTACTCGGCCGCACCCTCGGGCAGCAGCTACTCGGCGTCGTACGGTGCTTCGCCGTACGCGAATGCGGGCTACTCGTCGCCGGCCTACGCGCCTGCGCCGCCCGCGCCGATGCCGTTCACCCCGGCGCCCGCGCCGCAGCCGAGCCAGTACGCCGCGGCCCCGCAGCCGCAGTACGGCCAGCCGCTGCCGCAGGGCTACCGCCCGGCGCCGGGTGCCCCGCAGGGCTACCGCCCCGCGCCGGGTGCGCCGCAGCCGTACGGCGGCCAGGTCCCGCCGCCGCGCATGGCGGGCCGTCCGGAGCCGAGCAGCTTCCAGGACCGCTACTAGCCGATACTGCCGACGCAGCGGAGCGAACCGGAACAGGGCAAGGCGGTCCCGGTTCGGAGGCGGCCGAGGTCGAGAGCCGACGGCGGGACTGCTGCGCGCGGCGGGCGCGGTACATGTGACGACAACAGGGCGCTGGCCCGCCCCCCGGGGGCCGGCCCCCCCCCCGGGTGGTGGGGGTGGGCCCGGGCCCGGCCGGGGGGGCGCCGCCCCGCGCCCTGTGTTGTGCTGCGTGCGGTGCCTAGAGCGCGATGCCCAGAAGCGCGTCGACGGCGCGTGAGGCGACGCCGGGGGCGCCCTCGTCGTCGCCGCCCTCGGTCAGCTGCTGCTCGACCCAGGCGTCCATCGCGGCGAGCGCGCCGGGGGCGTCCAGGTCGTCGGCCATGCGCTCGCGCATGGCGGCCAACATGCCGTCGGCGGAAGGGCCGTCGGGACGGGAGACGGCGGCGCGCCAGCGGCCGAGGCGGGCCTCGGCCTCGGCGAGCACCGCGTCCGTCCACTCCCAGTCGCTGCGGTAGTGGTGGGCGAGCAGCGTCAGGCGCATCGCCATCGGGTCGACGCCGTCGTGCCGGAGCCGGGAGACGAAGACCAGGTTCCCGCGCGACTTCGACATCTTCTCGCCGTGCAGGCCGACCATGCCGGCGTGCACGTAAGCCTTGGCGTACGGGGCGTCGCCGGTGGCGACCTGGGCGTGCGAGGCGCCCATCTCGTGGTGCGGGAACACCAGGTCGGAGCCGCCGCCTTGGACGTCGAAGGCCATGCCGAGGTGTTCGAGGGCGATCGCCACGCACTCGATGTGCCAGCCGGGGCGGCCGGGGCCGAGCGGGCTGGGCCAGGACGGCTCGCCGTCGCGCGCGGCGCGCCACAGCAGCGGGTCGAGCGGGTTCTTCTTGCCGGGGCGCTCGGGGTCGCCGCCGCGCTCGGCGGACAGCTTGAGCATCTCCTCGGCGGTGAATCCGGAGACCCCGCCGAAGCGTTCGTCGGAGGAGACGGAGAAGTAGTAGTCGCCGTCGAGGTCGTAGGCGGCGCCCTTGTCGCGCAGGTCCACGATGATCGGGACGATCCGGTCGATCGCCTCGACGACGCCGACGTAGTGGTCCGGCGGCAGCACGCGGAGCGCGGTCATGTCCTCGCGGAACAGCGCGGTCTCGCGCTCGGCCAGCTCGGTCCAGTCCTCGCCGTCGCGCTCGGCGCGCTCGAGCAGGGGGTCGTCGACGTCGGTGACGTTCTGGACGTAGTGCACCCGGTGGCCCGCGTCGCGCCAGACCCGCTGCAGCAGGTCGAAGGCGACGTAGGTCGCGGCGTGCCCCATGTGGGTGGCGTCGTACGGCGTGATGCCGCAGACGTAGAGCCGGGCCAGGGGCCCCGGAGTGGTCGTCACTAGATCCCGTGCGGCGCTGTCGTGGACGCGCAGGGATGCGCCCTGACCAGGCAGGACGGGCAGCTCGGGTGCGGGCCAGGCATACATGCCTATGAGCGTAACGGTACGTGAGCGCTGCCCGGATACCGGCAGGGTCCGAATGGGCTCGCGAAGAAGTTCGCCGGAGGTAGTGGAGAAATTCTCTCCACTTCTGCTAACTTCTCTTCAGGCGGAGGAAATCTCTCCACATAGATCCTCCGCCGGACGACCCGTACTACGGCGAGGAGCAGACGATGGGCGGCACGACGGACGGCGGCGGGCGGATGCGCGCCGATGCGCAGCGCAACCGGCAGCTCATCATCGACGCGGCCCGCGACATCTTCATCGAGGCCGGGGCCGACGCCCCGCTGGACGAGATCGCCCGGCAGGCCGGCGTCGGCATCGCGACCCTCTACCGCCGCTTCCCGGACCGCGACGCCCTGATCCGCGCGGTCGTCCTGGACACCTTCGGCGTCATGGCCGAGACCGCCCGGAATGCCGAGGAGCACGGCACCGACGCGTTCGACGCGCTGCGCCGCTTCATGCACGGCGCGCTGGACGCCAAGATGGGCGCGATCATGCCGATGCTGGCCGGCCGGGTGGAGTTCGACGACGAGGTCGACCAGGCCCGGCTCGCGGTCGGCGTACCGGTGCAGCGCATCCTGACGACCGCGCAGGCCCAGGGGCTGATCCGGCCGGAAGCGGTGTTCGGCGACATCGCGTTCATGGTCGTCCGGCTGAGCCGGCCGCTGCCCGCGATCACCAAGATCCTGGTCGACGACGACCTGGCGCACCGGCACCTCGACATCTACCTCGACGGACTGCGCGCTTCGGACCCCGCCGAACGCCTCGAACTCCGGCCGCCGGCCGTCTCGCTGGCCGACTTCGACAAGCTCCGCGGCAAGTTCGCGAACGGCGCCGTGCCGACGGACTGACCCGCGCGGACGCGGAGCACACATGCACGGGTGAACCGCGGCACGGCTGCACGAGAACACGCACGGCACCACCGCACGCACGCACGATCGGCACGTCCCCCGCACATTCCATCCGGCTTCAGCCCGGCCTCCCCCGGGCTGCCGCCCGACAGAAGAAGGCGATCGGCATGAGCACCTCGGCCAAGATCCCGGCCCAGTCCCCCGGCGGCGCGACCCCCGCGAACCCGCGGCGCTGGCTCGCCCTGGCATTCATCGCATTCGCTCAGCTCATGGTCATCATCGACGTGACCATCGTGAACATCGCCCTGCCGTCCGCGCAGCAGGACCTCGACGTCACCGACGCCTCCCGGCAGTGGGTGATCACCTCGTACACACTGGCGTTCGGCAGCCTGCTGCTGCTCGGCGGCCGGATCGCCGACTACACGGGGCGCAAGCGGGCGTTCCTCATCGGCCTGGTCGGCTTCGCGGGCGCCTCGGCGCTCGGCGGCGCCGCGAACACCTTCGGGCTGCTGCTCGCCGCGCGGGCCCTCCAGGGCGCCTTCGGGGCCCTCCTGGCGCCCGCTGCGCTCTCACTGCTGGCGGTCAACTTCACCGAGCCCAAGGAACGCGCCAAGGCGTTCGGCGTGTTCGGTGCCATCGCGGGCGGCGGCAGCGCGCTGGGCCTGGTGCTCGGCGGTGTGCTCACCGAGTACCTCGACTGGCGCTGGTGCTTCTTCGTCAACATCCCGATCGCGGCGATCGCCGGCGTCGGTGCGTACCTGGTGCTGACCGAGACGCGCGCCGAGGGCCGGGCGAAGTTCGACATCCCGGGCGTCCTGCTGGTCACCGCGGGCCTGTTCGCGATCGTGTACGGGCTCGGCGAGGCGGAGACCGAGGGCTGGGACTCGGCGCTGGTCATCGGGATGCTGATCGCCGGCACGCTGCTGATGGGCCTGTTCGTCTATGTCGAGACGCGGGTCGCCAAGCCGCTGCTGCCGCTGCGGGTGGTGCTCGACCGGACCCGCGGCAGCGCGTACCTGGCGATCGGGCTCGCGGTGATCGGCATGTTCGCGATGTTCCTGTTCCTCACGTACTACCTGCAGGTCGTGAAGGGGTACTCGCCGGTCAAGGCCGGGCTCGCGTTCCTGCCGATGTCGGTGGGCGTGGTGATCACCGGCGGCGGCATCTCGTCGCGGCTGATCCCCAAGGTCGCACCGCGGATGCTGATGGTGCCGGGCATGCTGATCGCGGCGTCCGGGATGTTCATGCTCTCCCGGATCGGCGTGGACACCTCGTACGCGGCCGGCGTGCTGCCCGCCGAGTTCCTGCTCGGCGCGGGCATGGGCCTGGTGATGGCCCCGGCGATGAACTACGCGACGCACGGCGTCAAGGACGAGGACTCGGGCGTCGCCTCCGCGATGGCCAACACCGCGCAGCAGGTGGGCGGTTCGATCGGTATCGCGCTGCTCAACACGATCGCCACCACGGCCACCGGCGACTACCTGAAGAGCCACGCCCCGGTGAACCCGGGCGTGCGCCTCGAAGGCCTGGTGCACGGCTTCTCGGTCGCGACGGTGTACGCTGGCTGCATCCTGGTGGGCGCCGCGGTCCTGGTCGGGTTCCTGATGGACACGCCCCGCCCGAAGCACGCCGAGGAAGGCGCGCCGGCCCCCCTGGGCGCGGTGCACGTGGGCTGACGCCCGTGCGGTGAGCCCGGGTGCGGACGCCCGATCGGCGTACGGCACCTGATAGGCCGGGAACTCCCTGCGGAGTTCCCGGCCTTCGGCTTGTGTCCCGGGGGCGTCAGATGAGCGGCCAGGGCACCGCGGGGCGGCGGCCCTGGGAGGGCAGCGGGTGCTTTCCGGAGTGCAGCAGGGCCGCGACGCGGGCGCCGACCGCATCGACTTCGGCGGGCGTCAGGTGGATGCGGAGCGTGTCGCCCAGGGCGCCGGCGAGGTCGGTGTGCAGACGCCGGAGCGTCTCCAGGGCCTCGTCCGGGAGTTCCTCGCCCGCCCAGCCCCACAGCAGCGTGCGGAGCTTGTCGTCGGTGTGCAGGCAGATGCCGTGGTCGATGCCGTACACGTGGCCGTCCGGGCCGGGCAGCAGGTGGCCGCCCTTGCGGTCCGCGTTGTTGGCCACCGCGTCGAACACCGCGACGCGGCGCATCGGTTCGCTGTCCGCGTGGACCAGCAGCGCGGGCTTCTGGCCGCCCTTGCCGTCGTCCACCGCGACCTGCGCGATGGGCAGCCAGCCCGGTTCGGGGGCCGGGCCGTCCTGCAGGTCGACGAGGCCGTCACCGGGTTCGCCGTCGATCCACAGCTGGCACATGCCGGTGCCGTACGGCCCGTCGCGCAGCACGGTCGGCGGCACGATGCCCCAGCCGGTCGCCTCGGACAGCAGGTACGTCGCCACCTCGCGGCCGGCCAGGGTGCCGTCCGGGAAGTCCCAGAGCGGGCGTTCGCCGGCCACCGGCTTCCAGACGCAGGCCCGGGCCACGCCGTCGAGTTCGATGCGGCAGTAGAGCGTGGCGTTGGATGCGTCGGTCAGCCGTCCCTCGACGGTGATCTCGCCGCGGGCCAGGAGTTCGGCGGCGGCCGCGGCGTCCAGTGCGCCGTTGCCGGCCTCCAGGGCCCGGCCGGCGCCCCCGACCGGGCCGGGGGCCGCGCTCAGCGGCGGTATCCGTTCGCGCGGGGGCAGATGTGGCCCTCGGCGTCCATCGGCAGCCCGCAGAACGGGCAGGACGGGCGGCCCGCGGCGACCACGAGCAGCGCGCGCTTGGCGAACGCCCGGGCCATGGGGCCGGTCAGCCGGACGCGCAGCAGCGGCGGGCCGTCCTCGTCGTCCTCGCCGAGCAGGGTGTCCTCGGGGTTGTCGTCGTCCGGAACCTGCGCCTGCGCCTCGACCACCAGGCGGTCGTCGTCGGAGTCCCAGGCCAAGGCCATGGTGCCGACCCGGAATTCCTCCAGGATGGGCGCGGCGAGCGGCGCGGCGTCCTCGAGGTCGGGCGGGGCGACGGCCGGCACGGGGGTCTCGCCGCCGCTGCGCCGGACCAGTTCGTCCAGAAGCTCGTCGACGCGCTCGGCGAGGACGGCGACCTGTGCCTTCTCCAGCGCGACGCTGGTGACACGGCTGCCTGCGGTGGCCTGCAGGAAGAAGGTGCGCTGTCCTGGCTCCCCCACCGTGCCGGCGACGAATCGGTCTGGCGGGTCGTACAGGAAGACCTGGCGGGGCACGAGTTGGCTCCGTACTACTCGTACTACTGCTGACTGGACTGCTGCCCGAGCGGCAGCGGTGGTACCGGGACGCCCGACATTAACGCGTGGTGCACCGTCCGGTTGTGCCGGTCGGGCGTACGGGCTTGCCGGGCCCTCGCTGCACCCTAAGGGGCACCGGCTCCGCCGCCCACCACCGCATCGTCGGTGGCGGACGATTTTCCGCGCTTTCCGGCGCTCACGGAGCCTCCCGCGGCACCGGCTTTCCCGCGCTTGCCGCGGGCCGCGGGCTTGGCCGGCGGGATCAGCGCCTCGACGCCGCCGCCCGTGTCGTTCAGCCGGGCCACGAACGGCCGGGTGCGGCCGTAGTGCACGACGGTCAGCGCGCACGGGTCGACCATGATGCGCTGGAAGAGGTCGAGGTGCATGCCGAGGGCGTCGGCGACCACGGCCTTGATGACGTCGCCGTGCGAGCACATCGCATACTGGACGTCCGGGCCGTGCTCGTCCTCCAGGCGGGCGTTCCATTCGCGGATCGCCCCGACCGCGCGGGCCTGGGTGTCGCGCAGCGCCTCGCCGCCCTCGCCGGGGAACACCGCGGCGCTGGGGTGGTTCTGCACGACCGGCCACAGCGGGTCCTTGGCCAGCTTCTTGAGCTCCTGGCCGGTCCAGTCGCCGTAGCGGCACTCGCCGATCCGGTCGTCGACCTGCACCCCGGCGTCCAGTGCGAGCTTGGTGCCCTCGCGGACCGCGGCGATCTCGGCGGCCGTCTCGCGGCAGCGGTCCAGCGGGCTGGACACCACGGCGGCCAGCGGGACCGCGGCGATGCGGCGGGCCAGCGCGGCGGCCTGCTCGCGGCCGCGTTCGTCGAGGTGGACTCCGGGAGTCCAGCCGGCCAGCACACCCGAGGAGTTCGCGGTGGTCCGGCCGTGCCGGACCAGGAGCAGCGTCGCCATTCGGATCACTGTACGGGGCTCCCGCGGGTCCCGGCCATGCCCGCGGCAGGCCACAATGTCCGGGTGATCGTCGACTGCGCCATCTACCGCAACGGTGTCCGGACCGAAGGCCCGGCCGACTTCTCCGACGCCCTGGACGAGGCGCGGGCATCCGGGGACGCGTTCCTGTGGATCGGCCTGCACGAGCCGACGCCGAAGGAGTTCGAGCTCGTGACCAGCGAGTTCGGGCTGCACCCGCTGGCCGTCGAGGACGCCCTGCACGCGCATCAGCGGCCCAAGCTGGAGCTGTACGAGGACTCCGTCTTCGTGGTGCTCAAGACGCTCTACTACATCGAGGAGACGTCGGCGGTCGAGACCGGCGAGCTGATGGTCTTCGTGGGCGACTCGTTCATCGTCACGGTCCGGCACGGTGCCGCGAATCCGCTCTCCGACGTGCGCAAACGGCTGGAGAAGAAGGCGGAGATGCTGCGGTACGGCCCCGGCGCGGTGCTGTACGCGGTGTGCGATGCGGTGGTCGACACGTACCTGTCGGTGGCGTCCGAGCTGGAGACCGACCTGCAGGAGATGGAGTCCCGGGTCTTCTCCGCGCACCGCGAGAACGACGCGGAGCGGATCTACCTGCTCAAGCGCGAGGTGCTGGAGTTCCGGCGGGCCGCGCAGCCGCTGACGGATCCGATACGCAAGCTGGCGACCACCGAGGTCATGTTCGTGCCGGAGGAAACGCAGCCCTTCTTCCGGGACGTCGCGGACCATCTGGTGCGGGTCAACGAGCAGGTCGACTCGTTCGACCGGCTGCTGTCGGACGTGCTGAGCGCGAATCTCGCGCAGGTGGGCGTGCGGCAGAACGAGGACATGCGCAAGATCTCGGCGTGGGCGGCGATCGCCGCGGTGCCGACCATGATCGCGGGCGTGTACGGGATGAACTTCGACCACATGCCGGAGCTGCGGCAGGCGTGGGGATATCCGGCGGTGCTGATCGTCATGCTGTGCGCGTGCGTGGGCATCCACCGCCTGTTCCGGCGCAACGGCTGGCTGTGACGGTGCCGGGCCCGGACCGGGCCCGGGACTTGTGAGGACACCCACAATGCGGGCCGGAGTCGGGCCGGGGTCACCCACACGAGTTGCGTTCGCGGTTTCCGTCCGCGGCACCCGCAACCCTTTCGGGGCAGGCTCGTTGAGCATGACGACGGCCGTGGCGGGGCTGTTCGAATCCCCCCGCCCCGGCCGTAAAGCATGTTCTGCACCGATTGGTGATCAGTGCGGCCGTCCGCCCCGGGCACCCTCCGCCCGATTCCCCGCATAGGCTGGTCCGGTACGCAGGCCAGGGGAGAGCAGGTGGGGATGTTCGGCAGGCCGGGGAAGCAGCGGATGTCGCGGGTGCAGCCGCCCGCGGTCCCGGGTTCGGGTGCCGCGGGTGCGGACTGGTCCGCACACCGCGAACTCGAGGATGCGGTCCGTGCCTACCTGCTGCATCCCGATGTGGCGCTGGAGGCATTGGGCTCGGTCCTGGGGCGCCGCCCGGTGCGCGCGTTCACCCTCGAACGGGTCGTGGACATCAACGCCAACGGCACCTCGGTGTGGCAGGAAGCCGCGGTCTGCGACGACCACCGCCTTGTGCTGTGGCACAGCGAGGACATGACGGACGCGTCCGCGCCGGGCGGCACGGTGCTCGACTCGTCGGTCCAGGTGATCCCGCTCGGCTCGGTGTCCCACGTGGGCATAAGGACGCTGGTCGGCACCGCCGAGGACGGCGGTCGCGAGATGCGCGGCGCGTACGTCTTCCTGGCGACCCCGACGCTGCAGGAGATCGCCACCGTGCGCGGCGAGGAGGGGACCTCGACCGGGCGGTTCCGGCAGGAGGCGTACCGCTTCAGCAAGTCCCTGGACGACGGCGGCCCCGGGCAGATCCGCCGCCTGCTGGAATTCGCGCAGGTGGTGGCGGAGCGGGTGCCGGGGCCCCGGTAGCCGGGCAGGGCAGACGACAAAGGGCCGGTGCATCCGCTGAGCGGGTGCACCGGCCCTTCGCTTGCCGGTCGCGGCGGCGGCCCGGTACGGGCCGCGCGGGGGGTGGGTCAGCCGCGGCCGGACAGCTCCAGCGCCTCGGCGGCCGTGCGCAGGGTCGCGATGCGGCCTTCGAGTGTGTCGGCGGTCGGCGCGATGGTGAGCGTGGTCACGCCGGTGTCGGCGTACGCGTGCATGCGCTCGGCGATGCGCTCCTTGGTGCCCAGCAGCGCGGTCTTGTCGATGAGGTCGTGCGGGACGGCCATGCCGGCGCCCATGTAGTCCTTGGCCAGGAACTTGTCCTGGATCTCCTTGGCCTCGGCCTCGTAGCCCATGCGGACCGCGAGCTTGTTGTAGAAGTTCTGGTCGCGGCTGCCCATGCCGCCGATGTACAGCGCGGCGTACCCGCGGACCGCGTGCGCGGCCTCGACCGGGTCGTCGCCGAGGACGACCGGGACGGTCGGGACGACGTCGAAGCCCTCGAGGCCCAGTCCGGCCTTCGCGCGGCCGGCCCGCACGTGGGCGAGGGACTCCTCGGCGTGCTCGGGCGCGTAGAAGACGCCCAGCCAGCCGTCCGCGATCTCGCCGGTCAGCTCGAGGTTCTTGGGGCCGACCGCGGCGATGTAGAGCGGGATGTGCTCGCGGACCGGGTGCACGGTCAGCTTGACCGGCTTGCCGGGGCCGCCGGGCAGCGGGAGGTCCCAGTGCTCGCCGTGGTGTTCGAGGCGCTCGCGGCGCATGGCCTTGCGGATGATCTCGACGTACTCGCGGGTGCGGGCCAGCGGCTTGTCGAAGCGCACGCCGTACCAGCCCTCGGAGACCTGCGGACCGGACACCCCGAGGCCGAGCCGGAAGCGGCCGCCGGTCAGGGTGTCGAGGGTGGCCGCGGTCATCGCGGTCATCGCGGGGGTGCGGGCCGGGATCTGGAAGATCGCCGAGCCGACGTCGATGCGCTCGGTCTTGGCGGCGACCCAGGCGAGGACGGTGGCCGCGTCCGAGCCGTATGCCTCGGCGGCCCAGCAGACCGCGTAGCCGAGCCGGTCCGCCTCCTGGGCGACGGCGAGGTTGTCGGCGTCGTTGCCCGCGCCGAAGTAACCGAGGTTGATGCCCAGCCGCATGCCCATGCCGTTGCCTCTCGGGGGTCGTGTCGTGTCGTGGCGTGTGGTGCCGGTCCTGCTGATCGGACCCTATCGGTTTTACTACTGCTCAGTAACCCGCTGCGCCGACATGCCGCGCGCCTGACCCGGATGACCCGTACGGCCCCGCCACCCGCGCCCTGTCCCCCGGAGCGGCTAGTCTCCGGAGCCATGGAGCAGCGACATCTGGGCCGCACGGGGCTGCGGGTTTCCCGGACCGGCCTCGGGACGATGACCTGGGGGCGGGACACCGACGAGCAGGACGCCGCGGACCAGATGAAGGCGTTCCTCGACGCGGGCGGCAATCTCGTCGACACCGCCGACGTCTACGCGGACGGCGAGGCCGAATACCTCCTCGGCCGGCTGCTCGACGGCTACGTGCCGCGCTCCGAAGTGGTGATCGCCACCAAGGCGGCGAGCGTGCCGTACAGCGAGCGCCGCTTCGACGGCTCGCGCGCGCATCTGCTGCAGGCCTTGGACGCCTCGCTGGCCCGGCTCGGGACCGATCACGTCGACCTGTGGCAGCTGCACGCGTACGACCCGGCCACGCCGCTCGAGGAGACCCTGCACGCCCTGGAGCTGGCCGTCTCCAGCGGCCGGGCCCGGTACGTCGGCGTCTCGAACTTCTGCGGCTGGCAGCTCGCCAAGGCCGCGACGTGGCAACTGGCCGCGCCCGGGCGCGTGGTCGTGGCCAGCGCGCAGATGGAGTACTCGCTGCTGCAGCGCGGCATCGAGCGCGAGGTGCTGCCGGCGGCGCTGGACCTCGGCGTGGGGCTGCTCCCGTGGTCGCCGCTCGGCCGCGGGGTGCTGACCGGCAAGTACCGGCACGGCATGCCGGCCGATTCGCGCGGTGCGTCGTCCGACATGGGGCCCTTCGTGGCCGCGTACCTGGACGCCGACTCGCGGCGCATCGTGGACGCTGTCGCGACGGCCGCGGACGGCCTGGGCGCGGCGCCCATCGAGGTCGCCCTCGCGTGGGTGCGCGACCGGCCCGGCGTGGTCGCGCCGATCGTCGGGGCCCGCAACTCCGGCCAGCTGCGGGCCTCACTGGGTGCGGAGGGGCTGACGCTGCCGCACGAGATCCGCAACGCGCTGGACGACGTGTCGGCGCCGTGGAAGGGCTACCCGGACCACGACTGGAGCCAGGCTTAGGCGGGGCCGCGGGGGGAGTAAGCCGCGCGACGTCGCGGCGGCAGGTTCGGTGGACGGGCGGAAGAACACAGGCGTGGACGGCAAGGCGGACGACGTGACGGCGGCGAAGAACAGCACGGGGGACGGTTCCGGCGGAGCCGGTTCGACGGGTTCGGCAGGTTCTGCGGGCGGGGCGGCAAAGCGCGGCGGCGGAGATGCACTCGCCGCGGCGCGGGCGGCACTGGCCGCGCTGGACAAGGCCAACTCCGCGAACTCCGAGAATGCCGCGAACCGCAGCGAAGTGGCCGCTGCCTGGCAGGCCCTGAACACGCTCGGCGACCAGCGACGCCCGGACGGCCCGGCCACCGGGTCGGACTGGGCGCTGCCGGTCGTGGACGCCCCTGAGACGCCGTATGCCGCATTCGCCGAGGCGGCATACCCCGACGCGGCTCAGCCGGCCGGCGGCCCGGCGACGCCAGGTGCAGGTGGTGGTAACCCCGCCGGCAGTGAGGGGTGGGCGGCTCCGCTCATCGACTCATCGGCACCCGACGGGTCGCTCCAGCGCACAGGCAGCGCACCGCCCCGCTCGTCCGCGTCGCCACGTCCCACGGCTGCCGTGCGTCCGGTGGCGCGGCCCGACGCCGCCGGAACGGGCGCAGCTTTCGACGCGACGGCGGCCCCCGAGCCGGGGCAGATGCCGGCGAACGAGGACGGGGACGGGCCCGGCAGCGCAGCGCCCCGATCGCCCGCCGGGCAGGTCGGGCACGCGCGTCGGACCGATATGCCGGCGCCATATGCGGGCGCGGGCGGCGGGGCGGCCGCCGTGCGCCGCGGGTCCTCCGGGTCCGCGAGCGACTGGGCAGCGCCTGTACTCGACGCTCCCCCGGCTCCGGCCCTGCCGGAGCAGTCGGTTTCCGACGGCCGCGACCGCTCCGGCGGTTTCGCGGTCGGCGCGGGGTCCGGGCCGACCGGCCGGGCCGGCGCCGACATGGCAAGCGCGCCGCGGGTGCCGCGCGGCCGGAGCATGGAACCGTCCGCGATCGCCGCCGAGGACGCCGCGGAACCCGATGCCGAGGCGGTCGCCGACGTCGAGCAGGCCCTCGCGGCAGGTGGCGCGCCCACGCGCCTCGCCGCCCAGGCCCTCGCGTCCCTGGGGCCCGACGCCGCCGCGCTGCTGTCCGAGGATCCCTGGAACCTCCTTGCCCTCCCCGGCATTTCGCCGGAGCAGGCCGACCTGTTCGGCCAGACCCTGCAGGGCCGCGCGGCCGACCCGGACACACCGCTGCGCACCCAGGCGATCCTGCTGTGGCACCTCGCCCGCGCCGCATCGGAAGGCCACACGGCCGTGGACGCCGCATCGGCCGTCTCCGTCCTCGAGCACTTCGGGGTCGCGGACGCGCTGGGCGCCATCCGCACCGCGTACGAGAACGGCCGGGTGATGGCCTTCGCGGAACGCCCTGCCGCCTCGGAAGACGCCGACGGTGCGGGCGACGACGACTTCGACGACTTCGCGGAATATGACGATGCGGACGGTGCGGACTTCGACGAGTTCTCCGACTTCGCCGACCCGTTCGCCGGTCTGCCGGACCGCCCGGTGGCGCTCGCGCTGGAGCGCCACGCGCTCGCCGAAGAGAGCATCGCCGACGCCGTGCTGCGCCTGATGTCCACGGCCGAGCCGTCGGACGTTCTCGCGAGCGCAGGCCGCGGCAGCACGAAGGCGCTCGCCGACGCCCTCGAGGAAGCCGGCCTGGTGCTATACACCCCGGCCGCCGGCGAAGACTCGCCGCAGGCACCCCTCGCACTCGCCGCGCACGCCCACGCCGCGGGCGTACCGGTCGTGCTCGCGGCACCGACCGCGGACGGCCGGGCCCGGCTCGCGGCCGCGACGCGGCGGACCGGCACCGAGGACACCTCCGGCCCCGACTCAGCCGACAGCGCCGACAGTCCCGAAGCGTCCCTCGCCCCCGTCACAGTGCGCGGCCTCATCCTCGGTTCGGAGGGCCCCGGCCGCACCCCCGAGGGCCTGCTCGACCTCGGGCTGCTCGTCGTCGCCGAGGCGCACCTGCTCGACGTGTCGACCGCCGCGTCGCTCCTGGAGGCGGTACCCGACGGTGCCCGCGTCATCCTGTGCGGCGACCCCGCCGAGCTGGAACCGGCGGGCCCCGGCCGGGTGTTCGGCGATCTCGCAGACAGCGGCGCGGTGCCGCACCCGGCGGCCGGCGAGCCGGTGCCCGGTGTCCTGGGCGCCTTGGCGCATGCCGTACGCGGCGGTTCGCTGCCGCCCGTGGACGCGCCCGACCGCGAGGTCGTCCTGGTAGGCGTGCGCAGCGCCGCCGAGGCCGTGCACCGGTGCGTCCAGCTGGTCGCCGACTCGATCCCCCGGGCGCTGGGCATCCCGGTCGACGACACCCTCGTGCTCACCCCCGCCGGCGGCGGCAACGCGGGCACGACGGTGCTCAATGCCGCGCTGAAGGAGCGCCTGAACCCGGGGCCCGGGCAGTACGGCGGGTTCGACATCGGCGACCGGGTCGTCCATATCCCCGGGCAGCGAGCGGCCGCCCCCGGGTTCGCCGAGGCGCGCGTCGTGGCGGCCGTCCCGGACGGGCTGGCCATCGTGTACCGGGACGCCCCGGACCAGCAGGTCGTCATCCCCCGGGCCCGGCTCGGCGAGCTGCGGCACGGCTGGGCGGTGACGGTGCATCAGGCGCTGGGCGTACGGCGTCCGGGCGTGGTCGCGATGCTGCCCGGGGATGCGGGCGCCCTGGTCACGCGGGCACTCGTCTACACCGCGTTCACCCGGGCGCAGCGGCACTTGTCGGTGGTGTATCCGGCCGGCGGTTCCCTGCCCCAGGCAGTCGCGCAGGCGGTCGGCCGCAGCCGTACGACACGTCTGGCGGACGCGCTGCGCGAGGCGTCCGCCGACCTGTGAGCGGCGCGGGCCGAAGGCGGGACGGGCCGGCAGGTGCGCTTCCGCGCCCGTCCCGGCCCGTGCGTGCGCCGGCTCATGGCCGGCGCATCACCTGAGGTCCTCTTCCAGGGCCTCGATGTCGTCCTCGTACGCCGTGCTGGTCTCGAACCGGTAGATGACGCCCTGCGGGTCCACGTCGTCGAACGGCGCGTCCAGCCACTCCCCCGGCTCGGCCGCGTCGACGGCGGTCACCCAGAGCGTCGAGTCGCCGGCCTCCAGGCCGATCTCGTCGGCCCGGGCCGCGATCTCGTCGGGGTCGTACACGTCGAACAGCACTGCGAGTGCGGTCGACGTGCTCTCCACTCCTTCGCCGCCGCCCGGTTCGCCGGATTCGGCGTCCGCGAGGCGGGCGTAGTCGAGCAGGGTCAGGGCGTCCTTGACCACGTAGTCGCGGCGGATCAGGACGCTGATCGCATCGGGGTTGTCCGGGCCGAGGTACTCCTCGGCCTCGGAGCGGTCGGGCACCTCGAACGGGGTGACCTCGTCGTAGGCGTCGTACAGCAACTCGTCGTACGCCTCGGCGGCGGCCGCCAGCTCGTCGTACGCGGCGAACACGGCCGGGTCGCTCTCGCCTTGGCGCTGTTCGACGGCGGCCAGGTGGCGGTCGACGGCCGACTTCAAGGCCTCGGCGGCCTTGCGGACCTGCTCGGGCGTGGGCTGCGCAACTCCGGTCATGGCATGACGCTATCCGCAACAGCCCCGGTTGCGCACAATGGTTGTGATGCCGGGTGCCGCCGCGTGTTGAATCGGTGGTTCGGACTATCGGGAGTGATCGGTTGGCGGACTACGAGTTCCAGCAGTTTCACCTGCCGCGCGGCACCTCGCGCAGCGACGCACGCCGGATTTTGACCGAGCAGGCCGAGTACGGCTTCTGGGAGTTGGACCGGCTGACGGTACGCCGCGACGGCAGCAGGCGGGTGGTGCTGCGGCGGCGGATCATCAGGCAGCTCCGGACGATGTAGTGCGGACGGCCCGCGCTACGGGCCGGACACGGCGAAGGCCGCCCACCCCCCGCCCGGGGGGGGGGCCGTGCGAGTTGGTCGGTGGCG
>NZ_JAKFHA010000012.1:0-171380 GCF_021502675.1 Yinghuangia soli | reverse complement strand
TTGTGCGTCCGCCCGGGGATCCGGGCCGCACCCGTGGAGGCCGGCCCACCCCCTGACGGGGTGGGCGGCCTTCACTGTTGTGCGGTGCCGGCGGCCGGGGCCGTCGGCACGTGTCGGATCAGCTCGCGTTCGGCCTGGCGCGGCGGTAGAGCACCACACCGCCGAGGAGGAACGCGACACCCGCGGGAGCCAGGACCATGGTCGCGGCACCGGTCTGCGGGAGTCCGCCGCGGCTGGGCGGCGTGACCTGGCCCCCGGTCGTCCCACCTGAGGTGCCGCCACCGGTCGTACCGGCCGGCGAAGTGCTGGTCGGCGGAGGCGGCGGCGGGAGGGTGGGAGGAGTGCTGCCGGGCGGAGGCGGCGGCGGGAGAGTGGGCGGACCACTCGTGGGCGGAGGCGGCGGCGGCAGCGTCGGCGGACCACTGGTCGGCGGAGGCGGCGGCGGGAGAGTGGGCGGACCACTCGTGGGCGGAGGCGGCGGCGGCAGCGTCGGCGGACCACTGGTCGGCGGAGGCGGCGGCGGCAGCGTCGGCGGACCACTGGTCGGCGGAGGCGGCGGAGGCAGCGTCGGCGGACCACTGGTCGGCGGAGGCGGCGGAGGCAGCGTCGGCGGACCACTCGTGGGCGGAGGCGGCGGAGGCAGCGTCGGCGGGCACGTCGTCGTCGGCGGCGGAGGCGGCGTCGTGGGCGGGCACGACACCGGCGGGCACGCGGTCGGCGGCTTCGTCGTCGGCGGCTTCGTCGTCGGCGGCTTCGTGGTCGGCGGCTTCGTGGTCGGCGGCTTCGTCGTCGTGGGCGGCGGAGGCGGCGATGACGGCGGCGGCCCGAGCGTGGGCGGGCACGTCGGCCCGCAGTGCGGCGGCTTGGGCGGCTTGCCGCCCACGTTGACGCACTTGTTGCCGAAGGCCGGGTTGAGCAGACCCACGACATTCACGGTGTTGCCGCACACGTTGACCGGCACGTGGACCGGGGCCTGCACGACGTTGCCCGAAGCCACCCCCGGCGAACCCACTGCGGCCCCTTGCGCACCGCTGCCGGCGTTGGCGATACCCACCGCGGCGGACGCGAGCGCGCCCGATGCCGCGAGGGCCACCAACAGCCCCTTCTTGGCAAGCTGTTGCATAGGAGATTCCCCTGTGTCTTCCGTGTGAGGGGCGGGACAGTTGCCCCGCAACGGCATTAACAGGGTTCGATCAGTTCAAGTCACTTAAGAGGACACCAACGCGCTTAAAGTTCGCCCGATCGGATGAGATTCAGGATTTCTGACGACCATCCGATTCACCCGTTCGATACCACCTCGATCAAAGCTGTCCGCCCGGCTGCGCACCGATGTCCAACTTCCTTGCGCCAAAAGGCAAAACGGCCCCGGGGAATCCCCGGGGCCGCCGTAATCCACGCCCTAGCTAAAGGACACCTGCGAAGATCAGGTGTTGGCGCAGAAGTTGCCGAACGCGGGGTTCAGCACACCGATCACGCTGACGGTGTTGCCGCAGACGTTCACGGGGACGTGCACCGGCACCTGGACCGAGTTGCCCGAGCCGACACCGGGGGAGCCGACGGCCGCGCCGTTCGCCTCCGCGTCGGCCATCGCAACGCCGCCGCCCGCAAGCGCCAGTCCACCGGTCGCGGCCGCCAGAACCACGACCTTGCCCATCTTCTTCATGTGTTTCAGTCCTCCTTGTCGGAACCACGGCACGCTTGCGCGCCGCACAAGGGGAAACGACATCGGTATGCGGAGGCTACGGACCGGATGGGCGATTCACCTTTTAGGGTTGCAAGCGGTCCCCGCACCAATCCCGCACTCGGCACCGCCCGTCCGGTCCGGCCCACCCGTCAGCAGGCGTCGATGAATCGGTCGAGGACACGCACTCCGAACTGCAGTCCCTCCACCGGGACACGCTCGTCGACCCCGTGGAACATCCCGGCGAAGTCCAGGTCCGCCGGCAGCTTCAGCGGTGCAAAGCCGAAGCAACGAATCCCCAAGTCGGCAAAGGACTTCGCGTCCGTACCGCCGGACAGGCAGTACGGCACCGCGCGGGCCCCCGGGTCCTCCGCCTTCAGCGACGCGGCCATCGCCTCGACCAGCGCCCCGTCGAAGTCCGTCTCCAACGCCCGGTCCCCGTGCACGCGTTCGCGCCGCACGCGGGGGCCGAGCACGGCGTCCAGCTCGGCATAGAACTCGTCCTCGAAGCCCGGCAGGAACCGCCCGTCGACGTGCGCGGTGGCCTGCCCGGGGATCACGTTCACCTTGTACCCGGCGCCGAGCATCGTCGGCTGCGCGGTGTTCCGGATGGTCGCCCCGATGATCCGCGCGATCGGCCCGAGCTTCTCGATGGCCCCTTCGACGTCCTCGGGGTCCAGCTCGATCCCCATGGCGTCGGACACTTCCTCCAGGAACGTCCGCACGCTCTTCGTCAGCCGGACCGGGAACTTGTGCGCCCCCAGCCGCGCCACGGCCTCGCACAGCTCGGTGATCGCGTTGTCGCGGTTGATCATCGACCCGTGGCCGGCCGTCCCGTCGACGACCAGCTTCATCCACTCCATGCCCTTTTCGGCGGTCTCGATCAGATACAGCCGCAGATCGTCGTTGACCGTGAACGAGAACCCGCCGACCTCCCCGATCGCCTCGTTGCACCCCTCGAACAGCCCGGGGTGCCGGTCCACCAGGTGCCGAGCGCCGTAGACCCCGCCGGCCTCCTCGTCCGCCAGGAACGCCAGCACCACGTCCCGCGGAGGCTTCCGCCCGGTCCGGGCCCGCTCGCGCATGACCGCCAGGACCATCGCGTCCATGTCCTTCATGTCGACCGCCCCGCGGCCCCACACGCAGCCGTCCGCGATCTCCCCGGAGAACG
Organism: Yinghuangia soli; assembly: GCF_021502675.1. Classification (GTDB taxonomy): domain Bacteria; phylum Actinomycetota; class Actinomycetes; order Streptomycetales; family Streptomycetaceae; genus Yinghuangia; species Yinghuangia soli. The sequence goes on along the minus strand of NZ_JAKFHA010000012.1, from coordinate 168,528 downwards.
GGTCGTACGTCCAGTCCGCCGCATTCGCCGGCACCACGTCCGTGTGCCCGTGAATAAGGAGCCCCGGTCGGCTGCGGTCCTCCCCCTCGATCCGCACCACCGTGCTGGCCCTCCCCCGGTCGGACTCGTACACCTCCGGTTCGAGCCCCACCTCCGCCAGCTTCTCCGCCACCCACTCCGCGGCCGCCCGCTCCCCGGGCCCGCTCCCGTCCCCGAAATTGCTCGTATCGATCCGGATCAGGTCCCGGCACAGCTCGACAACCTCACTCTCCGCACGCGAGACAGCACGCTCGGACGTCGCAGCCAGGTCACTCATCGAAACTCCGTAAGGTCAGACGCGGTCGACTCCCAAAGCCCCATCCTGCACCCACCCCCACTCCCCCCACCGGCCCCGCGCCCCGCCCCCGCGGAATCCGCGTTTCCGCCGATCTTTGATATGGTTCTCGACGTCGCCCCGACCTCCGGGTCACGGGCCACACACCCAGTCCGGGTGGCGGAATAGGCAGACGCGCTAGCTTGAGGTGCTAGTGCCCGCAAGGGCATGGGGGTTCAAGTCCCCCCTCGGACACAACGAGATCTCCATATCGTGGGCGTCGGGATCAATCTCGACGGTCACGATGTGGGGATTTTTTGCGTACGCAAGCTTCACACCGAGCTTCCTGTACAGCTCCTTCTTGCCCGCCCGGTCGGCGTTCCGTACGGCGGCGGCGAGATCCCCGAGTCTCGCAAGGAATACCCGCAGCTCGGGTTCCGTCCAGCGCTGCCGGGGCTTCCACGCGTCGATGACGGTCTGCGCGGTGGCGCGCTCGGCGGTGACCTGCCGGGTCCATCCGGCAACGGCGACGGGGTCGCCGCCCGCGTCGAGGACGGCCTGGTGGCCGGTGAGCCTGCGGTCGCATTCGGCGACCTTCGAGCGGGCCTGGGACATCTCGGCGTCGGCCGCCGCATGCAACTGCATCTTCGCGTCCCGTGATGTACGGGACGCGGTGCCGGGCAGGGCCGCGTTGCCGGTCGCCGGTCGCCGGTCGCCGGTCGCCGGTCGCCGACCGCAGCGTGCTGTCCAATTTACGCACCGCTCTTTCCGGGTCGGCTCCGCGGACCGGCGCCGTGTCACCCTGTCTCCGATTCCCGTCGACAGCCGAGAAATTGGAGACAGGCCGTTGTGAAGACTCGGGGCTCCGTTTTCGTTTCCGCCAAACGCAAGGTCGCGCTGGGCACCGGTTTCGCGCTCGCCCTCTGCATGGGTGCCACGGTTTATGTGCAATCCCAGGGCACCGCCAACGCGGCGCCGGACACCGTTATTTCCGTCGATTTCGCCAAGATCGTCGGAAAATCGACCGCCGACCGCTTCGGCGTGACCTTCTCGACGTTCGGTGTGGACGGCGGTCCGGTCGCCAAGAGCCCCGAGGAAATCGAGGCGCTCAGGAGCCTCGGGGTCGGCGGCATCCGCATCCACCTCAAGCCGAACGGCAACGGCGAGGTCGTCTCGGGGGCGGATGGCGGCGACACCGGCGTCACCGGACACGAGTGGCTCACCGCAATCGAATCGATCGGCGCCGAGCCGACCGTTATCGTGAATACCGACCCGGGTGACGCTCTTGCTGTTCTCGACTACTTGAACCGACACGGCCACCAGGTGAAGCGGTTCATCATCGGCAACGAGATGGACGCGAACAGCAAGTCCGACCTCAGTGCCGCGCAGTACACCGCGGCCTTCCGACAGATCGCCGCGCAGATGCGGCGGGTCACCCCCGACCTGCGCATCGGCGGCCCGGCACCGGCGTACTTTGACGAGAACCTGCTGCGTACCTTCATCGACGGCGCGGTACGGAACGCGCTGCCGCAGGAGCGCGCCAGTTTCGTGGACTACCACGCCTACGGCGCCGGCAACGGGGAAAGCGCGACGGTCGCGTCCTCGACCCGGTACCGCGAACAACTGCGCAAACTCCGGGCGATGGTCGGCGACGACCCCTCGGTGGAACTGCAAGTCGGTGAATTCAATATGAACTGGGGCGACGAACCCCAGAACAACACCCATTTCGCCAGCGTCTGGGTGGCCAACGCGTTCGGCGATATCGTGACGCAGGGCGCCACTGCATTCCTGTACGCGGACAAGAACAATGCCATGGGTGTCATCGGCCCGGGCGGCGCCCGCAAGGCGAGCCACGTCGGAATGGAGATGTTCACCGGACACGCGGCCGGCGGCCCCCGGCACTTCGGCCGCGACGTCGTCCAGGCCTCGAGCAACAATCCGGACGTGTTCGTTTACGCCTCCGCCAACGAGGCGAACATCGTGGTGGTCAATACCGGGCCAGAGGGGCACGCCCGGCTGGACCTGGACGGTGTCGCGCGCGGGTCGGCCGACATCTGGCAGAGCGCGGGCGTGCTCGGCAGTATCAACCGCCCTGTGCAGAACGGCTCGGTGAACGTCCGGGACGGTCACATCAACGCTGTCCTGCCCGGTATGTCCGTCACCACGTTCGTCATCAACGGCCTGGTCTTCGGACCCCCCGAGTCCGGAGCATCGCCGAGCCCCTCGGCGTCGGACACCGTTCCCCCGCCCTCGTCGCAGGCGCCGTCCGCCCCGGCAACGCCCTCATCGCCGGGGCCGTCCGGAACGCCGTCCGCCCCGGCGTCGACCACCCCGGCACCGGGCACCACCTCCACGACGACCGCCCCCGCCCCGGGTACCTCCGCCCCGCCTCCCGTTCCGCCGCCGGGCACCTCCGCACCCGCGCAGTCCGGGCAGCCGCGTGGGCAGCTCCCGAACCTCGGCGACGCGCGCTGGCGTGCCGAGGGCTCCGCGACGGTCGCCCCCGGCACGGCCGTACTCACCCCCGTCGACCAGCGTTTCGTCGCCGGATCGGCTTACTACACCGAAGCGGTGCCCTCCGCCGCGCTCCAGGCGTCGTTCGACGCCACCATCGGCGGCGGCGCCGGCGGTGACGGCCTCACCTTCACGCTGCTCGACCCGGGGTCCGGCAAGAGAGTGGGCGAAATCGGCGGCGGCCTGGGCTACAGCGGGCTGACCGGGGTCGCGGTAATCGTGGACACCTTCGACAACTCCACGAACAAGCTGGGCAACGTGGTCGGCATCGCGACCGGCGCCGAAGGCACCACAATGCGGTACGCCGCCTCGACGACCGCCGTACCGCAGCTCCGCACGACACACCACTTCGACGTGATCGTGGCAGCGGGCACGCTGACCGTGAAGATCGACGGCGCGGTCGTCGTGCGTGCCAAGGTGACCCTGCCCGACCGCGTCCTGCCGGCGTTCACCGCGGCCACCGGCTCGACGGCAGACCGCCACCAGGTGGCCAACGTGAAGGTCACTTACGGCACCTGACACGGGGCGCCCGGCGGGATTGGCCACACCGCCGGGCGCCACTGGGCTTCCCCCCGATTTGTGAAGACTCTTGAGCTGCGGATCTGCGGATCCGTGGAGAGGGTCTGGTCATGGGGACTCCCAAGTACCCGGGGGAGTTCAAGAAGGACGCGGTCGCGTTGCCGGAGTCGTCCGGCAAGGCGGTCGCGGCGGTCGCGCGCCGGCTCGGGATCAACTGTCCAAGCCACTGTTTGCCGCACGGCCGCAGGACGGAACTGAGCCGAGGTACGCGGTTGCTCCAAACCGCTTGAGGCGTGCCCCCGTGAGCTCCCATCAGCCGTCCCCATCGCGTCGGAGGAGCCTTGCGATCGCACCTCGGTCACCAGCTCTCGCGACCTGTGGGCCCCGACCTTGAGCTCGACGGTCATCAGACTGGAGAAGACGAGTAGCCGTCGGGCCGGAGCAATGACTCAGCTATCGGCCCCCTGGATCACCAGGCGCCGGATGGCGAGCAGCAGTCCGAGGATCGACAGGTCGACGGCCGGCGCCACGAGCGGGGCAACCCAGGAGAAGACACCGAGACGCAGGGCCAGTGCCCACACGTTCCCGAAACCGAACAGGAACGTCAGTGCCACGACGGCACCCTTCAGGGCCGTGACCGCACGGACGGGATCGTGGTTCGCTGAGGTCGTGCTGGCGGTATCTGGCCTGGTCACGACAGCACCACCAGGTTCTGCTGCGGCTGGGTCATGGTGCGGGCGTAGTGGTTGTGTCCCCCTCGGACACCAGAAAAGACCCTGGCCGCAGGGTCTTTTTGCATTTCGGGGGGCAATCCGGCGCACGCGTCCCGACCCGCGAGCGAGGGTCCGATACGGCACAGCAGTCCGGCCGGCCGGCCGGCCTCAGCTCAGTGAGGCCGGCCCACGGGAACATGCGTGGAGCCCCCTCAGCCCCGGAACAGCACCGCGTTGGCCTGGCTGCTGCTCGTGTCCGCCATCAGTACGCGGCCCTGATACACGTCGAAGAGTCTTGCGAGGAACTTGGGCACATTGTCGTCGATCCGGATGGTCGACGGCCGGTCCGCCGGTCGGCCGTCCGACGCGGCAAATCCTTGGATCGTCATGGCGCCGCCGAGCGTCGAGGTGTCGAGCACGTGCACCGCGTTGTCGTCGGCGGACAGGATGACCGGCGACGACGACTTGGGAACCTGCCGGTTCCACCTAGGGGCGCCGGTGGCGATGTCGAACGCGACCACATGGGCCTGTCGGATCCCGGTCCCCGAGGGCTTGGTGAGGCCGTAGACCGTGGTGGGAGTCACCTTCAGCGGCCAGCGCGGCAACGCATCCAGCAGGGAGCCCGTGAGGACCTCGATGTTCCCGAAGCTGCCGGAGAGCGGGAAGTCCTTGCCCGGCACACCGTTGCGGTCGAACGTCTGGATCCGCGGCGGCGTCGTGTCGTCGAGCACGTCCGGCCGGACGATCGCGGTCAACGGCGACGCCGACAGCAGGTGCACGCGTTCCTTCGGGTTCAGCTTCAGCGTCGCGGCCTGCGGCGTGAGCTGGGTACCGGACGCGTCCAGCACGGCGGTGCGGCGGAGGGGCTCGGCGCCCCGCTCGTCGACGTCTTCCGTCATGAGCACCAGCACCCGGTCGGAAGAGGTCCGGATCTCGTCGTTCGAGATGTAACTCGTGGTCGGCGGGACTTTCCACGTCCACGCGACACTGTTGTCCGCGGTGCGCAGGCCGACGACGGTGTTCGACGTCATCACCGTGAGCAGGTTGTCGCCGACGAAGCCGAGCGTCAGCGTGTCGCGGCTCAGCGGCGAACCGTCCTTGCGGGTCCCGGCCACGGTCGTGCTCCACAACGTCTTGCCGCCCTGCGCGGTGTCGACGAGGGATACGGTCGTGCACTCCCAGTTCTTGTCCGCACTCGTCCACGCGACAGCGCCCAGACCGGACTTGGTAAGCCCCTCGGTCATCCCGCACACGCCGAGCCCGGGGGACGGTGGCGCAACGGCTCCGGTGACCTTGCCGGTCGCGGCGTCGAGAATGTCCACGCCGGTACCGCGCCCGATGTACACCTTGGCGTCCGTCTGCCAGATCGCCGCGAGCGTGCGGCCCGTCGGCCCCCCCGGGGTTACCGGCGGTGCGTTCCAGGCCATGGTCAATTCCGGTGGGATCGGCGCTTGGCCGGGCTCCTTCGCCGGGGCGTCGAACGCCTCGGCGGACGCGCTCGGGGCGACGTCCGAGGGCTGCGCCGCCGGCTGCTTGCCGCCGCAGGCGGCCAGCGCCCCGCCGACCAGCACCACCACCGCGGCGACGGAGGTGATCCGCTTGCGGGCGCGCCCGGGCGGCGCGCTCGGCGGCATGCGGTAGCGGTGCGGATTTCCGTATTCCTGCGGCGAGTTCGATGGCTGCGGCGGGCCCGGCGGCGTCGTTGGTATGTGTGACACGCAGCAAGACAGTAGTCCGCCACCCCGCTCGGTGGCTTGCACAGATACGCGGTCTTTTGCCCCGCATTATCCATCCGACGCGGGCCGCCACTGCGAGTAGGGGCCCGACCGCGCCAGGGCGCGATCGAACATGGACGCGTGCCGGGCCCGCGGTCGGGTCAGTGGCGCAGTTCGGTGAGTTCGGCCAGGCCGGTGCCGGGGGGATCGGCTGGGAAGCCCGTCGGGTCCCGCAGGAGTGCGGGGAGCCGGGCGCCCGGTGAGGTGGTCGCGTAGAGGGCGACGGTGAGGGGGCGCAACCCGCTGAGGCGCTGTTCGTCGGCGTCTTCGGCGACGTCCTGGGGCATGCCCGTGATGAGGTCGCGTTCCAGGAGGGCCTCGGCGGCACGGATGTGCGAGCGCACGGTCTTGGTCGCGACGCCGAGTTCGGCGGCGGCGGCGCCCGCGTTGAATTCGGCGTCGACCCACGCGCGGAGGGTGCGGACGAGGTCGCGCCGGTCGTCGGCGAGCGGGCGGATGGCCTTGTCGGCCCACGTGCGGACCCGGGGGTGGGTGAGGATGTCGTGCAACGAGGCCTCCGGCAGGTCGGCGGGCCCGCTCGGGTGCGCGGTGACGATCTGGATCGCCAGCGACAGGGTGATCCGGTCGAGCGTGCGCTCCGGGTCCAGGCCCACCGCGCCGCAGACCTGGGTGACGCGCCGCGCCACGGTGTTGCGGTGCACGCCGATGATGCGTGCCGCTGCGGACGTGCGGAACTCCAGGGCCATGGCAGTGGCTTCGAGGATCTGTGCGCCTTGCCGGGGAAGGCTCAGGATCGGGTGCAGGAACCGGCTCGCCCACGCGTACGAGGGCCCGGCCGGCAGCACGTCCACCAGACTCGGGGTGCGCGAGGACGTGATGACGGTGCGCTCCGGGTGGTGCGAGGCCCGTGCCAGGGCGTCGGCGGCTTCCCCGTAGGCGCTTCCGATGCCTTCGATCGGATGCGCCAGGCTGCCCCCTACCGCGACATTCGCGATGCTGAACGTCTCCCGCAACCTGCGCAGTTCACGCTCGGCGTCGTGACCGCCGTGACCGTCGTGACTGCCGTGCTCCGGCGCGACGACGATGACGTGCTCGTGGTACGCCGGACACCGCACCGCCAGCGCACGGTCCCCGAGGCTGCGTTCCACCTCGGCCATGACCGTGTCCCGGTCCGCACGGGCGCAGTCGACGATGAACACCCGCGCCGACTCGCTGTCCAGCAGACCGGGTGCCAACCCCGCCATGACCCGGCGCGCGTGCACGGCGTGCCCGGTCATCAGCATCTGGAAGGCGGAGAGCCGGATGCCCCGCACCGCGGCGGCGACGTGCTCCCCCGCATCGCGCGAGCGCGGCGCCAGCGCGTAGGACAGCGCCGCGGCCGCGTGGTCGACCACCTCTGCGTCGGCGCGTCCCTGCGGCTCCTTCGTCGCGACGATCAGCACCTCGTGCTGCGACAGCGGCACCGTTCGTGCGAACAACCCCGTAGGGGTGGTCTGGTGCGGCCGGTCGGGACGCTGGATGACGGACGCCAGAGTGAGCGGTGCGGCGGCCGGGCAGGCGGCCATGATGCCGTTGTCACCCCGGACGACGACCTCCGCGTCCAGTTCGTCGGCCAGCAGCCCGCTGATCCCGCCCACCGTGTCCGATGGTGCCCTCAACTGCTCCAGGAGCCGGCCCAGCCGCGCCGCGTGTCGGCGGGTCCGGGCGACGCTCAGGTCCATGACCGACTGTGCGAGGCCGGACTTCCAAGCGGACAGCGGCCGCGTCGAGGTCAGAACGGGGAAGCGGTACCGTGCTGCGGCCTCACGGGCCTCGCCGAGCGCCGCCTCGTGCGGCGCACCGGCGATCACGAGGCCCGCGGCGCGCCCGGCGGCCAGGGTGCGGACCAGTCGGTCGACGACCCCGATACTCGGGATGTCCGACACCACCAGCGCCTTCTCGACGCTCGGCCCGATCCACTGGCTTCCGGACAGGATGACCGCCGAGTGCACCTCGCGTTCGGCACCGGCACCGGTGCCGATACCGAACTCGGGAATCGCGCTCAAGTCGCGCAGGGAGAACATCGCCGGCTGCTCCTGTGTCGTGCACGAACGGAATGAACAGTGCTTACCGCAGTGATTTCACGCCACGCCAGACGGGGGCGCCATTCTGTGGTTGCCCGGCGAGAACAGGACTCCGACGTGCACCGGGCACTGCTGAAACGGCCCCGGCTTGCCGGAAATCGCCGGCACCGGCGCGGACAGGTCCCACAGCGCGTCCACCACGGTCTCGATCGCCGTCTCGGCGATCGAGACCGCGAGGCTCTGCGCCGGGCACCGGTGCGGGCCGGCCGACCATGCGAGGTGACTGCGGTCGCGGGTCTCGTGGCGGTGGGGCCGCATGGGGTCGAGCGCGGTGGCGGCGTGGCTCACGAAGACCGGTGTCCCGGCCGGCACATGCACGCCGCACAGGAACTTCGGCTGCCGCGCGTAGTGCACCGACGAATTGGCCACCGGGCAGCGCAGCGACAGGGTGCGGTCCATCGCCTGCCGGATCGTCACCGCCCCGCCGACGAGCTCGCCCGCGTACTCCGGATCGGTCAGGAGAATGTGCAGCGTCGACCCGATCCACGCCGCGGTCGGCCCTGCACCGAGGAGCACGAGCGCGGCGAGCTGCTGTTCCGCTTCGCCGTCGCTCAACTGCGCCGGGTGGGCCAGCAGCCACGACGCCAGATCGGCCCCCGGGTGCGCGCGCTTCGCGGCGACCAAATCCCTCAGCAGCTGCCCTAGTTCGGCCGCCGCAGAGGCCGCGTCGGGAGCGGCCGCCACCAGCGCCCCGGCGTGCAACCCGATCCGTTCGGCGGTCTCGGGTGGCAGGCCGAGCAGCGTGGTGAGGGTTTGCAGCGCCACGCGGTCCGCGTATTCCGCCATGAGATCGGCATGTCCGCGGGGGCTGAAGACGTCCACCATGTCGCCCGCCAACTTCCGTACAGTGCGCCGCACTTCATGCAGGTCGACACTGGCCAGGCAGTCGTCGACGGCCTGGCGCAGCCGTGCGTGCTCGGTGCCGTCGGCATGGTGCAGGCCGCCGCCGTACATGAACGCGAGGCTCGGCGGCACGGTGCCGTGGGCGAGCGCCTCCCAGGCACCAGGGTCGCGTGTGTACTCCGGGTCGGCCAGGAGCTCGCGGGCGGCGGCATGGCTCGTCACCACCAGCGCGTACACCCCGTCGGCGATCTCCGCCCATGCCACCGGGCCCGCCGTGCGCAGCTGCGCGTAGGCCTCGTCGGGCCGTTCGCCGAAGGATTCACCGAACAGCCGAGGCAGGGACGGGCGGTGCGTCGAATACGTCGTCATGCGGTGCTTCCTGCGGGGTGGAGGATGTCGGTGACCAGGGCGATCAGCGCCCGTTTCGCCGACTGCAGCGTCCGCGCGTCGAGGAAGACGAGGGGGCGGTCGTCGGGCAGCGCCAGCGCTTCCCGCAGTGCCTCCTCGGGGTAGACGGGGGCGCCGGGGAACGTGTTCACCGCGACCACGTACGGCAGATCGGCCTCTTCCAGCAGGCCGATCGACTCGTACGACCGGTCGACGTTGCGGGTGTCGACCAGTACCAGTCCGCCCAGCGCGCCGTGCATCAGCGAGCGGATCATGTCGGCGAACCGCGGCTGCCCGGGCGCACCGAACAGGTAGACGGCGATGTCCCCGCCGAACGTGCGGCGGCCGAAGTCGATGGCGACGGTCGTGGTGGTCTTGGTGTCCACCCGTACGTCGTCGACAACTTGCCCGGCACGGGTGAGTCGTTCTTCGGTACGGAGCGGCCGCATCTCCGAGACGGTCCCCACATACGTGGTCTTGCCGACCCCGAACGCACCGAGCACGACGATCTTCACGGACCGGGTGCCGGGTGGCAGGTGGTGGCGGTCAGAGGCGCTGTAGGCCATCCAAGACTCTTTCCAGAATGTCGCGTTCCAGCGGTTGCCCACCGGGCACGAACGGGTTGTCGGCGACCACGTTGCCGGAGACGATCAGGTCGGCGGTGAGCGCGCGCACCACACCGCCGGGCAGGCTGAGATGCGCGGATACGTCCGCGACCGACAGCATCCCGGGCTCCAGCAGTGCCAGCAGGCGCCGAGCCTGGACCCCGAGCCCCCGCACGGGCACCCGCGCGTCGAGCGACAGCAGCGTGGCCATGTCGACGTGCGGCCGGTCCTGCACCTCGGTCCGCGTCGTGATGACGGTGTGCGAACGGACGACGCCGCGGCGCGTGTGGCCGCCGCCCGCACCGGAGTTCATGCCTGAGCGTGGATCCGGCGGTCCCGGGCCGCCAAGACCGGGCCCAAGGCCTTGATCAGTTTCAACGCCTTGGAGAGTGCGAGCTGTACGTTCTGGCCGATCGAGTCGCCTTCCACGGCCACCCCCAGACCGCTGTTGCGGCTCGCGGACATCAGCAGGACGGTGTACCGCGTGAAGTCCATGATCTGATACCGCAGCAGCAGGTTCTCCGGGTCGGTGCGGCAGCAGTCGGCGAACGTGTGCTGAAGCGCCGCCACGCTCGCGAACGCGGCGCAGGAGCGCTCGACTTCGTCGCGGCCCAAGCCGTCGGTGGCAGCCAGCGCCAGCCCGTCCGACGAGAACAGCACGGCCGATATCACTCCTTCGCCGAGCAAGGCGTTGAGCTGCGGCCGCAGATCCGCCATATCGGCGGTGGCGTGCTGGTACTCCGACATCGTGTGCTCACCCTTCGTCGAGGCTGTCGTCGCCATAGCCGGTCGCGAGCACGCCCCGGAGCTGCGCGAAGCCGGCGGCGAACGCGTCGGGGTCGGACACCTCCTGTTGCCGGGGCGCCGCGGTTCGCCGAACGGCCTTGCGGGGCTGCCGCCGTGGGAGTCCGTGCGCGGTGAGGCCGTGCGCGGTCGGTCCGGGCTCGTCAGGTCCGGGCTCGTCAGGTCCCTGCCCGGCGCGTGCGGAGACGCCGGACGACGCGTCGTCCACCGGGGCGTCCGCCAGGGGGGCGGCCGGGTCGACGGGGACGGCCGCGGCAGCTGCCGGCGACGCCGGGGCTTCCCGTGCGACCACGATCCGACGGCGCAGGGGCGCGGGTTCGGCAGGCACCACCGGCACCTCCTCGATCGGTTCCGCGGCCGCGACCAGGTGCGCCGCGGGGATCAGCAGGTCCGCACGCACGCCGCCGGACGCCGACGGCGACAGCCCCACCAGCAGCCCGTACACCTGCATCAGGCGACCGATCACCAGAAAGCCGAGCTTGCCGGGCTCGGCCAGGCCCGTGACGTCGGTGGTGCCGGCTGCCAGCGCCGCCTCCGCCTCCGCCAGCTGCGCGGGGCTCATGCCGAGCCCCTGGTCCTCGACGGTGATGCGCATGCCGGTCGGCACCAGTTGCACGTGGGTGGCGACCGCCTCGCCCGAGTATGCGGCCGCGTTGTCCAGGAGTTCGGTCAGCGCCACGATGACCGGCTCCACGATCAGCCCCTCGACGACCGCTTCACCGGTCTGCGCGAGGTAGGTGTAGTCGACCGCGTCGCTCTGCCTGATGCGGCCGCGGGCACTTTCCACGATCTCGGCGACGGTGCAGTCGGCGCGCTGCACGCCCGGCCACGATTCGGTGAGGATCCGCAGCCGCTGAACGGTATGCGTGGCCAGGGTGACGCTGTGGTCGACCCGGGCCAGCGTCCGGGCCGCGGAGGCCGTGCCGGACAGGCCACCCGGGCGGCCCAGGTCGTCATGGTCGTCGAACCCGCTGTCGATGTCCCGCTGGGCGCGGGTCAGGCTCGCCTGGATCTCCTCGGCGGCGACCCGGACACCCGCACGAGCGGAGTCCTCGACCCGGCGCCGCACCGCCGCACCCGCGGCGCGCACCGCATCCTCGGCGGCCTCCAGGTAGCCCGCCGCCTCGGAGTCGGCCAGGAGGTCCGGACGCCGCAGCCCGACAGCAATGGGCACCCGGACCCCCTGGAGTTCTTGCAGCACGGCAGGCAGCCGCACTTCGACGAGGTGCCCCAACTCGGCCATCACGTGCTGGAGTTGCGACCAGTTCTCGGCTGCCTCCGCACGTGCCTCGGCGATCTGCCGCAGGGCGTCCGCGCGCGCCGTCGCCGCCGCGTCCTCGGCCTGCCGCTCCGCCCGGGCAAGCGCCTGCTCGGCCCGGGTCCTGGACTGATCGGCACGCCTGTCCGCCCGGCGCCGGGCGGGCAACTGCGCGGCCCAGGTCAGGCCCGCCGCGATGCCCGCACCGGAAGCACCGACCACCAGGTGTACGTTGTCGATCACGAGGTCTCACCCCATCGCCGCACGAACGAAAGCCGTCGAGGCCCGCCGGCCCGGCGCAGGACGGGCTCCGGGCAGGCGGACACGAGCTAGCGGCCGGCCGGGTGGAAGGCGAGGACGGTGCAGCCGCCCTCGGACTGCGGGAAGTGGACCGAGCCCGGCGTCGCGATGATGACGCTCCCCTCGCCGTACTCGGCGGTTCCGTCGCCGAACACCCCGGACGTCACCACGAGGATCTCCGGGAGCCGGTGCTCGTCCGCCCCGAAGGCGGCACCCGGAGCGAACGTCAACTCCATGATGACGGACGGGTCTTCCGGCGAACCCTCCTTCACGATCCGGGCCGTGATCTTCTCGTTGACCTGCAGGGGTTCCGTCGCGGCGAGGGAGGTGACAGTGAATCCGGCCAGCATGATCATCCTTGTCTGCCGTGCTGCGCCCCGGAAAAGCGTGCCGAGCCACGACGGCTCGGGCTGGGGGCAGCAGCACGTTAGACGCGTCCGCCGGGCCGGAACTACGGCTCCGGTGCAACATTTCCGAACGGCGAATGGGCCCCCGTGCACCATTCCGGGCAGCGCCGCACCCCGCACGCGTCCGTAGGCGCACAGGGGACGACTCGGATGCACCATGCGCAGATGATCATGCTGCTGCCACGGCAGCTGCCCGCGACATTTCCATGCGGGGGGCCGACGGACCTGTCCTGATAGCGCTGCGCAGCTTGGATAGTTCGCCGGAACGCGCGACCCCGATCATCAGTCCACGCGCTCTCGACGGCTCCGGTCCGCGGATCATTCCGAGAGGTTTCGCGTATTCATCGGGGGATCCCGTCATCGTAAGGAAACCTGCATGCGTCTTCTCAAGAAGTCCGTGATCGTCGGTGCTGCCACAGCGGCTCTGACCGTCGGCGTTGCCACCACGCAGGCACACGCGAGCATCGGCCCCGCGATCAGCAGCAAGAACTCGTGCGGGTATGCCCAGTTCGAGGATGCCGGCGACCTCTTCTACATCCACGACACCTGCAGCGACGGCAGGGCTGTCCGCGTCTACTGGGACATGGGCGCCGACGGCGTGGGCTGGTCCTACTACGACTACCGGGGCGGCTACACCGGCTGGGCGAAGTCCTACAAGCTGGACCTTGAACTCACCGAGAACAGGTGGATGAACGTCCAGGTCTGTCTTTCGGACAACGCCGTCTTCGTGAATGGCAGTTGTGGCTCCGTGCGCCTGGAGTACACCAGCTGATCGGCGCGTTCGGAGCGAACCGGCGCCTGTGTCAGGCGCCGGTTCGGGTGCAGTGGCCGGGTCGATGCAGAGCCCGGGCGCGCTTGCTTCTCGGGGATCGCCCCGTCCTCGGGGGTGTTCGGCTACGGCTTGCCGTCGGAGCGGCGGTCGATCGCGTCGCCTGCGACGTGGTAGATCGCGTTGATGGCCGCGATCAGCTTGTCCGAGTCGCCGTCGGCCATCGGCTGGCTGTCCGCGCGGTAGCTGCGCTCGTAGATCGCGTAGCGGTACAGCGAGGACGTGAGGTCGAGGTAGGTGGTGTCGTCGGTCCGCGTCGTGGCACCGGAGTCGGCGGGCGCAGCGACCGTGGCGAAGTTGGGGGAGATTTTGTCGCTGTCCACGTCCACCTTGATCGTGGCCGCAGCCGTGGCGGTGGGCATCTGCATCACCGACACCGAGACCTGCACGTTGTTGGCCTTGTCGACGTACAGCGCGGAGACCACCCGCTGGCAACCCTGTTGCTTGAGCATGGCGGCGACTTTGTCGACCGCCACCGGCTCGCAGGTCTCGATGACCTTGACGCAGGCGCGCGTCAGCGTGGAGTTCTTGTACTTGTAGGGGACGCTGGCGACACCGAACACCTCGTCGCCGGTCAGCGGCTTGGGATCGGTCGAGGCGTTGCGCAGGTCTTCACGGGTCAGTGTGCCGCGCGGTGGCTTGCCGGTGGCCGTGATCGCCACACACGGCCAGCGCGTGCCGCTGGTCGGGGACGCGGACACGGTCGCAGACGGGGACGGGGAGCCTGCCGCGCTCGGCGCGCCGGACGGCTCCGCGGTCGGCGAGGCCGCCGGCACGCCTGATGTCTTCTGTTCAGCCGCGTCGTCCTTGCCACCGGAGTCGCCACCGCACGCGACGCCTGTTGTCAGTACGGCGAGGCTGCACGCGATCACGCCGAGGGTGCGCAGTCTCCGGCCGGACGCACGCGTCCCCGGGCGGTTCTGCGGCTCACGTATCGACATCGCGGTCTCATTTCGCATCATGGCCCACATCTGATTGCGATGTGCTCGCCGGTCGGGCGCACCCAAGCTGCCGGTACGTTTCGTACACGGCGGCTGATAGCCGCAGGAACCTACCACCGGCCCGACCGGTGTGATCATGGAGAATCGGCCGCCCTCGGAAGTCCGCGCAATCTGGACACGCCTTCCCGGCCGATGCGCCACGCCGGCGCTGGTCGGACGACAATGGCCGCCTCGCCAGCGAGAGGTCCGAGATCGCGGAGACCGAGGATGGCGGGGCGACCTCGGTGACGAGGACGACGACGGCGACGGCGACGAGCCGGGCGCGCGACGAGCCGTCGAGGCATCCCGAACTCGGGGCGCTGATCCTCGAACACTTCGGGACCGTGCAGGAGGCGTGGCGCGGAGTCGTCGAGCGGGGGATCGCGCGCGGGGAGGTGGACCCGACGTGCGCCCCGGTCGCGGTCGTGGACATGTTGGCGAGTCAGCTCGTGCTCGCCCCGCTCATGCTCTACCGCCCGCCGGAAGAGGCGGAGATCGAGGCGCTCGTGCACCTGGTCCTGCGGGCCACGCGTCCAGCGCGCGACGAGTAGCGGAGTCGACAGCGGCACCGGGTCCGCGAGCGCAGGGTCGAAATGAAGGGGCCGGGGATCGGCCGCAGGCTGTTGCCGCGCGACCGATGCTCCGGTCGGCGCGAACGCCGGTGCGGGGGTGCAGGGGTGCAGGGGTGCAGGGGTGCAACCTGACGAACTACCCCGCCGTGTGCACCGGGAAGCCGAGGCGGCCGAGGGCGCATGTCACCTCGCGGGCCGAGAAGTCGCGACGGTCCTGGCCGGTGATCACCTCGCCGATCTGCATCACCGGATAGGCGTGTCGGCCGACGGTGACGCGATCACCGGGGCCCTGCTCGGGCTCGACCTCGCTCATGAGCTTCGCCACCTCGTCCCGATTGAGATCGAAGCCGAATCCGGCGATGACGAGACGCATGGTCGCCCCCACACGTGGGCGTCGGTCGGCGGGAACACTCGAGGGACTCAAGGGCTGAGCGCGCATTATCGGTCTCCAGATGTGAGCGGTGCTGTCGGCGGAATCCGGCCTGTGCCCGACACGTCAGCGTTGATCGGCCTCTGCCTCCGCGACGTCGGCGTTCGCATGGGTGAGCTGCGGTTTCGCGTCATGCCGGCTTCGGCAGCGGGCTCGGCGGTTGCCGTCTTCTTGCCAGACCACTCCGTGCACGCCGCAGTGGCCACGGGCCATGGGCGGCACCTCCCGCAGGTTCGGACGTGAATCCGCGGAAGTGAGGTGGTGTTCGATCCGGTGGGCGGGATTGCCATCGACCGCATCGATCAGACGGCCACCACGCAGGTGCGCCCCTCTGCGGCGTCGTGGGAAGCACCGCGCATAGGAGGTGACGTCAACTCGGAGCGCCGACGAAGTCCCTCGCAGGCAGCCTAGCCGGGCGGCGCGGCTGACAGTAGGTGCACTTGATCTCGTCGCTCCGGAATCCGATACGGATCCCGCGCTCCGTCGGCGGCGACGTGCACGCCTTTCATGCCCCGGGGTGACGGAGCTCGGCCGGGCGAGTGACAGAGGGCATTGCCGGCTGCTCCGGGCCTGCCCCGCGTTCGAGGGTCCGACTCACAGCCAACCGGGCGGCGTGCGCGTCTGCCACGGCTCCGATGCGTGGTCGGCCTACCGCGACTGTCGAGGAGTTCCATCCGTGCGTTCGAGCGGCGTCGCGGTGCTTGCCGCCGTTCCAGCGGTGATTGCGGCTCTCTCCGAGCGACCATTCCGCCTCCCGGGAAAGCCTGATGGACAACCCCGATGTCACCGGCCGATATCGTGGTGCTTCGGGTCCCCGCCACCACCCACTACTGGGCAGTGGAGAAGGTCGGCTGGAGAGGGACCGACATCCCATCGCGGAAACCGAACCGAGCCGCACCGCACCGGTGTTGCCGGCCAGTCGGTGCGGCGCCTTTCCGCGTCCTGATGCCGTCCGGCATCAGGAGCCTCGTCACGAGAACGCAGCGACCCGAGGCGCCGCGTGTGCGCCCGCGGCTGCGGCACGATGGTGCAGGACGACGGTTCGACGACAACGCTGGACGAAACCGATGAAACGAACGATGCAGATGAACGTTGCAGTTGAACGATGAAGAGGTGCAGTGGTTCCCCGTGACACCCCCGGTCGTCCCGACAAGTTCGACGACGACGACTACCCCGCCTACAGCATGGGCCGGGCCGCCGAGATGATCGGCGCCACCCCGGCATTCCTCCGGACGCTGGGCGAAGCCCGGCTGATCACCCCGTTGCGCTCGGAAGGCGGACACCGCCGCTACTCCCGGTACCAGCTGCGCATCGCGCAACGCGCCCGGGAACTCGTCGACCAGGGAACGCCGGTGGAAGCCGCCTGCCGCATCGTCATCCTCGAGGACCAACTCGCCGAAGCCCTGCACATCAACGAGGAGCTTCGCAAAACGAACCCCTACGGGCCACGAGGCGCCGAGACCTGAACAGCACGCCCACCGCGGGCCGGATGCCCGAAGTCCCCTTGCCAGGACATGGCACCCGCGGCGAGCCGGTCCAGGCACTCAGCAAGACAGTGTGGACAACGGGTCGGCGTCGTCGTGTCCGACAGCCGGAGCACAGCGCTGATCCGAGGAATCACAGCATGCGGCTTGTCGGGTACCTGCCATGGTTGCTGCTCCGGCGAACGGTCCGTCGACGTCGATGACGTCCCGAAGGCGGAGATGGTCCGTGTACGACGGACTCTCGCGGACAGCGGCCAGTTGCTTTCGGGTGACCAGGTCCGAGCACTGGTCGTCCTCGTCGCAGACCAGCAGGCGTTCGGCTTGGGCGCCGGACAGCACCGCCAGCGCCACCTCGACGGTCATGTCTGTCCCGACCCGCAATTCCGACGCGCACGGGGCCGCTGCGAGACGGTGCGCGGACGGGCCAGGGGGTATCTGTTTCGTGACCACAGGTGCCTCCTCAGAAGGGGGAGCCGCCGCCGCAGGCTGCCATCACTATTCCCCCGGCACGGCGCGTCCCGTGAAGAAGTGGGGACCGCAGGCGCCACCGGGACCCGACGGCCGGGGCCGAACGGAAGCGAGCCGAGGCCCGCACCTCCAGGTGCGGGCCTCCAGCTGTGAATCAGCGCGTCGCGGTCAGGCGGGAACGATGTTCTCGGCCGTCGGGCCCTTCTGTCCCTGGGCGATGTCGAACGTCACCTTCTGGCCCTCGGTGAGCTCACGGAAGCCCTGCGCAGCGATGTTCGAGAAGTGCGCGAAGACGTCCGGGCCGCCGCCGTCCTGCTCGATGAACCCGAATCCCTTTTCCGCGTTGAACCACTTCACCGTACCGGCAGCCATATCGAATCTCCTTCAGGGCAATACCCGGAGCCCGCACCGTGCGGACCCCGCGTCGCCGTGATGATTGCCCAGCCGAACAGATCCGACATGCAAAAACACGCCGCCCACCGAAAACCGGCGGGTGAGCGAGTTCGAGGTTTTTGGGAACCACAACTGCAACTGCTGTCGACAGTAGCACGGCGCAACCCTTTCAATGCCATCCGGAATTCTATTCCGCTCGAGGTCGCAGGAATTCTCGCCGCGCGTTGCGGCTATTTCTGCCATCGCAAGTGCAGATATTGTGCCGCGCAGGGTGTGACAATGAAGTCCCGCGCGGACACAACCGCGACCCGGTGCAGAGCAGAGCAGGCGGCCGACCGGCCGACCCGTGATCGAGAGGTCCGAGCATGGCGGAGATAGAGGACGTCCGGTCGCTGGGGACGGCCTTGGAGCGCTCGTATCCGGTGTACGTCCGCGGCCGGCTGAAGTTCCGTGTCGGGCAGATCGTGTACGTGGCGTTCTCCCTCGACGAGACGGTGATGGGCTTCGCCTTCCCCAAGGACGAGCGAGCCGACCTCGTCGCGAGCGACCCGCGCAAGTTCCGACTGCCGGCGGAATCGGACCTGCGCTTCAACTGGGTCCACGCCATCCTCGCGTCCCTGGACCCGAAAGAAGCCCGCGAACTGGTCGTCGAAGCCTGGCGCATGGTCGTCCCCAAGAAGATCTCCCGCGCCTACGACCTCGCCCACCCCGACGGCCCGGGCTGAGTCCAAGGGAACCGCAAGCGGGCAGATTTTCCGACGAGACCTCGCGCGCCGCCGATTTCGTAGAGGGCTTCGCGAGTGACGAACTCGTCGTTGTCCGCTGCGGAGAGAATTGCCTCGGCCTGCCTGGCCATCGACTCGCGCGCCTGTTTGGCCTTGTTGGCGTGGTGGCGAAGTAGCGCCCTCCTGAGACTGGTTGCGCCGGAACTCGACCAGCACCTGATGCGGCAGCCGGACGCGGCCCCGAAACCCCGTCAGCACGGTGAGCATGTAGCCGCGGACCTTGCGGTTCATTCGGTAGAGATCGAGCAGGACGTTGGTGTCGAGCACGACCAGCATCCGGATACGCCCCGACGGCCGCCGATTGTTCCACTGACACCCTTTGTTTGTCGGCGAGTTGCTTCGGAAGGCTGCAACCCTCGCCCCGGCCGTCGTGCGAGCTCACACTGCGACAGGCTCCCTCGTGGCGCGTAGTCCTTGGTGGGGATCGTGGGGGTGGGGGTGGCTGGTGTCGGGGAGGAGGAGGTTGGCTCGGGTGCGTGATGATCCGGGCGGGGTGGCTTGCCTAGCGTCTTCGGGGAGGGCGCGGGTGGGCCGTGCCGGGGTTCGGGGATGCGATGCGGTTCATGGGGAAGAGGGCGGGGCGGGCGCGGGCCGTGGTCTTGGTGACGGTCTTGGCGGCGGTTTCGGCGGCGGGGTGCGGTGCGACGGATGAGCGGTCGGGCGGGCGGGTGCCGAGTGGGCCGTCGGGGGCTTCGGCTTCGGCTTCGGGGGCGTCTACGAATGGCGCGCCACCGGTGAGTACGGGGAGCGGGTCGCCGGCGGCTGTTCCGGCCTTCGGGGTGCAGGCTCAGGCTGTCTCCGAGTTCCTGGCCGAGAAGTGGCCGCAGGGTGCCGGCGGCACCGCGGCGGTGGCCAGGGACGGGCAGTTGGTGGCGTGCCAGGGAATGGGCAAGGCCGATCAGGCCGCCGGGCGCGCGGCGGACTGCGACACCGTGTACGACATCGGCTCGATCACGAAGTCGTTCACCGCGGCCGCGGTGCTCAAGCTGGAGATGAGCGGCGCGCTGAAGGTGACGGATCCGATCGCCGTCCATCTGGGGGCCGTACCGGCCGACAAGCGGGGCATCACGATCCACCACCTGCTGACCCATACATCGGGCCTGCCCGAAGGCCTCGGCGACGACTACGACCCGGTGTCGCGGGACGCCTTGGTGGCCGAGGCCCTGGCTGTGCCGCTGGAGGCAGCGCCCGGGCGGGAGTTCGCGTACTCCAACGTGGGCTATTCGGTGCTGGCGGCGATCGTGGAACGGGTGTCGGGGGTCCCGTACGACGAGTACCTGGCCCGGAACCTTTTCCGGCCGGCCGGGATGGTCCGGACGGGCTACGCGCTGCCCGACCCGGGCCGCGGCGACGTGGCGGTCGAGTACGACGCGCAAGGGAAGCCCCAGGGGCGCCCGTTCGATCATCCGTGGGCGCCGGACGGCCGCCCGCACTGGTATCTGCGCGGCAACGGCGGGCTGCTGTCCACCGCCCGGGACATGTACCTCTGGTGTCGGGCGCTGGAGGGCGAGTCCGTCCTGGACGCGGCGGCGAAGGCGAAGATGTTCACGCCGCATGTGCCGGAAGGCGACGGGTCGACCGGATCGTACGGCTACGGCTGGACGATCCTGCCGACCGGCGACGGCCCCGTCGCCACGCACGACGGCGGCAACGACTGGTCCTTCGCCCGCGTCCTGATCCGCCCCGGCACCCGGACGATGGTGTTCTGGGCCACGAACGCGGTTGTCCGCAAGGGGGCTTGGAACTTCGAGGACCGCGACCAGGAGCTTTCACTCGGGCTCCTGGCCGCAGCCTCCCCCGGCACCTGAGCCGACCGCGCGACCGGAAACCGGCCGCGGCGGTCAGCGGGCCACCGCGCGCCGGTACTCGGGGTCGGTGGCGAGCAGTTTGCGGTGCGGACCCTCGCTGGTGATGGCGCCGTCGTCCAGGACGAGGACGCGGTCGGCGGCGTCGAGGAGCGCCGGGCTGGCGGTGATGACGATGGTCGTGCGGCCGCGGCGCAGATCGGCGAGATTGCGGGCGATGAGCTGCTCGGTGACGGCGTCCACGGCGGTGGTCGGGGACTGCAGGACCAGTATTTCCGCGTCGGCGGCGAGTGCTCGGGCCAGGGACAGGCGTTGGCGCTGGCCGCCGGAGAGGTTCGCGCCGCGGTCGCGGACCGGGTAGTCGAGGCCTTCGCGGTGGAGGGCGACGACGTCGGTCAGCAGGGATGCCTCGACGGCTTCGGGCACGATACGGCTGGTGCCCGAAGGGTCGATGTTGGTGCGGAGGGTTCCCGCGAATATCTCGCCGTGGTCGGGGTTGACGAGTATGTGGGTGCGGACGGCATCGACAGGGAGGCCGGCGATGTCGTGGCCGCCGACGCGTACCGTGCCCTGGTAGGTGCCGGGTGCGGCGTTGCGTGCGAGGAGCGCGGCCAAGTCGGCTGCCGCGCGCGGCTGGTACGCGACGATGGCCACGAACTCGCCTGCCGCGACGTGGATGTCGAGTCCGCGCAGTGACTCGTGGTGGACGCCGTCGATCTCCAGGTCGCCGCCGAGGGACGGGCGCTGTGCGGGTATGGAGGCCTGCGGTTCATCGGTCAGCACCAGGGCCATACGGTCGGCCGAGGCACGGGCGATCATGACGTACTTCGGCATCTCCGAGAAGAGCTTGAGCGGTTCGATGATGAACTGCGCGAGTCCGACGGCCATGACCAACTGGCCGATGGTGATGCTGCCGTCGAAGGCCAGCCAGCCTGCGGTGAGGGTGACCGCGGCGGCGAGGACCGCGTTGAGGCCCTGCGCGGTGCCGGCGTACGCGCCGTTCGCCCGGGCCACGGCGACGGCCTGGCCGGTGGCCTCGCTGCTGACCCGGCGGTACGAGCGGAAAGCGGCGTGGTTGCCGCCGAAGCCGTGCAGCGGTCGCAGTCCGGTGATGAGGTCGGCGACCTTGGCGCCGGCGCGGGCGACACGGGCCTGCTGTTCGCGGGTGCGCGAGCCGATGCGCTTGGACATCACGCTGAGGACGGTCAGGATCGCGGCGGTGCCGAAGACGACGAGCAGGCCGAGCCGGTAGTCGGCCAGACCGAGGGCGACCGCGGCGACCGCGACGGCGACCAGCGAGCTGATGAGGACCGGGACGACCTCGACGATGTCGGCGGTCTGGTCGGCGTCCTCGGTCGCGATGGTCAGGATCTCGCCGGACTTAAGGACGGACGCGGAGCCGCCGGACGCGGAGCCGCCGGACGCAGCGCCGGTCGCGGCGACCGGCTGGAGGCCGCGCGACGCGACCTGGACCCGCCAGTAGTGCGCCTCGGTCGTGTTCGCCTTCTGCAGGATGCGCATGCCGAAGCGCCACGACAGCGACACGATCGTGGTGACCGCGGCCAGGGCGAGGATCGCCAGCCCGAGTGCGCCGAGGCTGCGATCGCGCATCGTGTGCTCGACGATCAGGCCGAGCGCGATGGGGAACGCGGTCTCGCCCGCTTGGTACGAGCTCATCAGGGCGGTGCCCCGGGACATCGCCCCGAGGTTGCGGCGCAGCGCGCTGCGCAGGATCCGGGCGCCGGGGCGCGGCTGCCGTCCCTTGCGCGGTTCTTCGACAGGCGGCTGCGGGTCCTGCGGCTTCTGCTGCTCCCGGCCCTGCTGGACCGGCTGGACCGGCTGGACCTGCCCGTGCTGCTGGTCGGTTGTGCTCATGATGTCCAGCTGCCTTCCCGCCAGGCCTGCCACAGCCGGGCGTACCGGCCGCCCAGCGCCACCAACTCCTCATGGGTGCCCTGCTCCACGACGCGGCCCGCGTCCAGGACGGCGATGCGGTCCGCGGCCATCGCCTGGGTGAGGCGGTGCGCGACCAGCAGGGTCGTGCGTCCCCGGCAGGCGGCGGCGACGGCGCGTTCGAGTTCGGCGGCGCCTGCGCTGCCGGCCTCGGCGGTCGACTCGTCGAGGACGACCACGGGTGCCCCGCCGAGGATCAGCCGGGCCAGCGCGATCCGGGCGACGCGGGTGGCGTCCAGGCGTTCGCCGCCCTCGCCGACAGCGGTGTCGAGGCCGTCGGGCAGGGACTCGGCCCAGGCGCCGGCGTCGACGGTACGCAGGGCGTCGAGGAGTTCGGCGTCGGTCGCGGCCGGGGCGGCCAGCCGGAGGTCTTCGGCGAGCGTGCCGGAGAAGACGTGGGTCTCCTGGGTGAGGATGCCGACCAGCCTGCGGGACGCCGCGCCGTCCAGAGCGGCGAGGTCCGTGGCGCCGATGCGCACCGTGCCGGAATCCGGCGTCCCGATGCCGGCGATCAGCGCGGCCAGCGTCGACTTGCCCGCGCCGGTGGCCCCGACCAGGGCGAGCGAACCGCCTGCGGGGATCGTCAAGTCGACGTCGTGCAGCACGGGTTCGTCGGTGTCCGGGTAGCGGTAGGTCAGGCCCCGTACGGTCACCGGGTACGCGGCGGGGTGCGGCGCGGCGGCTGCCTCGGCGGCGCCGGGGCGTGCCGCGGACGGGTCGCCCACCAGGCGCTGCCCGTCGGACTCCCCCAGCACGCCGACGAGCCGGGTCAGGCTCGCGCCCGACTTCTGCGCCTCGTCGAAGGTGAACAGAATGGCACCCAGCGGATTGAACAGCCGGTGGAACAGCAAAGGCACGGCGGCGACTTCGCCGAGTGTGGCGGCGTCGGCCTCCAGCAGGGCGTACCCGACGACGATGATCAGGCCGAGTCCGATGAACTCGGCGCGGTTCTCCCGGCCCACGAACCGCCCGAAGAACCGGAACACCTCGATGCCCAGGTCGCGGACCCGCGCCGACTCGTGGGTGACCTTCGCGCGGAAGGCCTCCTCGAGGCGGTACGCGCGGACCGTCTCGATCCCGTCCAGCCCGCTGATCAGCGCCTGCGCCCGGTCGGCCTGCGCGGCGCGCTGGCGGCGGTAGAGCGGGGCGGAGCGCGGGAGGTACCAGCGCAGGGCCAGGGCGTACGCGGGCAGTGCGGCGGCGCCGGCCAGGCCGAGCCGCCAGTCGAGCCCGAACATCCCGCCGGTGGCGACGACGACCAGGACTCCCGCGGAGAAGACCGTGGGGACGGCCATGCGGATGCCCTTGGACAGCACGGCGACGTCGTCGCCGACCCGGGACAGCACGTCTCCGCGGCCGACTTGCTCGATGCGGGCGCTGGGCATGCCGAGCACCGCGTGCACGGCGCCTTCTCGCAACCGCGCGAGGAGTTCGGCGCCGAGCCGGCCGATCAGGTACGTCGACGCCGCGGTGGCCGCCGCGCCGAGCAGCGCGGCGGCGACCAGCCAGATGCCGAGGACGGCGAGTTCGGACCGCGGTTCGCCGGCCGTCACACCGTCGACGACCCGGCCGAGCAGCAGGACGGGGACGACTTGGAGGGCCGCCCCGGCCACGGTGCAAAGTGCGGTGCCCGCGGTCAGCCAGGGCATTTCACGGCACTGCGCCGCGACCCAGCGGGTCGCGGCGCGGCCGCCGGCCGTGCCCAGAGTCGCCTGGGCCTGGGCCTGGGCCTGGGCCTGGTCCTGAGCCTGGTCCTTGGGCGCAGTCTCCGGGCCGGCCTGGGTGTCGGTGGTGCTCACGCGGCGGCCGTACCGGGAGCGGATACGCGGTGGCAGGTCACTACTGGCCGACCGACTTGACGATCTCGTCGATGGCGTAGGGCAGCGACAGCAGCGTGCTCTGCGACATCGCGGCGCCGATGGCCGGGCCCTCGCTGTCGAGGAGGTACGACACCTTGTTGTTCTTGACCGCGGGCAGGTTGGCGAAGAGCTGGAAGTTCTTCAGCGCGGTCTGGTCGGCCTGGTCGGCGATGACGAAGATGCGGTCCACGTTGACCAGGTCGATGCGCTCCGGCGAGAGCACGGTGTAGAACTTGTCGCCCGCGATCTTGTCGATCTCCGGAACGCCCTTGAAGCCGACGGAAGTCACCAGGCGGCCGCGTACGTCGGTGGTGGTGAAGGGTGCGACCGAGTCCTTGTACCAGGACAGCGCGACGCCGGTCTGGTTCGCGAACTCCGGGTGCTTCTGGCGGATCGCGGCGAGCTTGTCGTCGATGCCCTTGACCAGCGCGGCGCCTTCGTCGGCCTTGCCGAGGGCCTTGGCGATGTGCAGGGCGTTGTCCTGCCACGGCGCGCTGAAAGGTTCCTTCTCGCCCTTGGTGCGGCCGACGGTCGGGGCGATCTTGGTGAGCTTGTCGTACGCGGCCTGGTCGATCTCCGAGTAGACCGCGATGATCAGGTCGGGGCGCAGCGCGGCTATCTTCTCGAAGTTGGGGCCGGAGTCGCCGTTGCTCATGACCACCTCGGGGCGCGCGCTGCCCCACTTGTCCTTCACCCACGGCCACTGGGTGTTGACGTCGGGGCTGGTGCCGGGCGGGTTGGGGTACTGGTCGACCATGCCGACCGGCTTGATGCCGAAGGCCAGGATGGTCTGGTCGTCGGTGTAGCCGACCGAGACCACGCGCTGCGGGGCCTTGGCGACGGTGGTGGATCCGAAGGCGTGCTCCACGGTGACCGGGAACGCGCCGGCCGACGCGGCGGGCGCCGAGCCGGCCCCGTCGGCGCCGGTGCTGCCGGCCTTGTCCGCGGAGTCGGAGCCGCAGCCTGCGAGCAGGCCGGCACCGAGGGCCGCGGCGGAGGCGACGGCGGCCAGCCGCCGCCAGGAGGTCGTACGCTTCGCTGTCCGGAAGAGCATTCGGAGTCCTCTGCTTTCGCGCCGTTCGGTCCGGACCGGCCGTGGGGCGGCACGCCCCCGTCCGGGAAATCGAAGTAAGGCTAGCCTTACCTAATCTTGAGCGCGCACCGCCCCCTCCACCGGGGCGCGGGCCCCGGCGTCGGCGCGGACGTGGGCACGCCCGATCGGCACGATCAGCGGCCGGTGCCCGACCGGGTCGTCGATGACCCGGGCCCGCAGCCCGAAGGCCTCGTGCAGCAACTCCGCGGTGACGACGTCGCGCGGGTGGCCCTGGGCGAGGATCGCGCCCGCCTTCATGACGACGAGGTTGTCGCTGTAGCGGATGGCGAGGTTGAGGTCGTGCAGCACCATGACCACTGTGCGGCCCGCCTCGTGCAGGTCGTCGACGAGGTCGAGCACGTCGATCGCGTGCGCCAGGTCGAGGTAGGTGGTCGGCTCGTCCAGCAGCAGGAGGTCGGTGCCCTGGGCCAGTGCCATCGAGATCCACACGCGCTGGCGCTGCCCGCCGGACAGCGCGTCCACCGGCCGGTCGGCCAGGTCGGACACGCCGGTCAGGGCCAGCGCGCGGGCCACCACGTCGGCGTCGTCCGAGGACCACTGCCGCAGCCAGCTCTGATGCGGGTGGCGGCCGCGGGCGACCAGGTCGGACACCGTCAGGCCTTCCGGGGCGACGGGGGCCTGGGGCAGCAGGCCGAGCTTCTTGGCGACGTCCCGGGTCCTGGCCTTGGCGATGTCCTCGCCGTCCAGGACGACGCTGCCCCGGGCCGGCCGCAGCAGCCGCGCGAGGGTGCCCAGCAGGGTCGACTTGCCGCAGCCGTTGGGGCCGATGATCGTGGTGACCAGGCCGGGCGGTACCGCCACGTCGAGGCCGTCGATGACGGTCCGGCTGCCGTACCCGACCGTGATCCCGCGGGCGGCCAGCCGGACTTCGGGGGCATCGGAGGCTTCGGGGGCTCCGGGGGCTTCGGGAATTCCTACTGTCATGTCCTCCGCCTGAGGTTCGCCCGCACGAGCAGGTAGACCAGGAACGGCCCGCCGATCGCGGCGGTGACCACGCCGACCGGCAGCGCGGTGGGCAGTGCGGTACGCGCGACCAGGTCCGAGCCGATGAGCAGCAGCGCCCCCGCGAGCCCGGAGGCCGCCAGCGGCGGCGTCGGGCTGCCGACCAGGCGCATGGCGATCTGCGGCGCGACCAGCGCGACGAACGGGACCGGGCCCGCGGCGCTCACCGCCGCCCCGGCCAGCAGGACCGCGCACAGCATCAGGACGGCCCGTACCGCGGAGTACCGGACGCCCAGGCCGGCCGCGACCTCGTCACCGAGGTGCAGCGGCTTGAACTGGAACGCGGCCGACACCACGACCACCAGCAGCACGAGCGTGCACCAGAACGCGATCCGCACTTCCTCCCACGACCGGTTGTCCAGCGAACCGACCAGCCACGCCTGGGCCTTGGCCACGTCCCGGATGTCGGCGGTGGCCAGCAGCCAGGTAGTGAGGGCCTGCATCACGGCGCTGACCGAAATGCCGATCAGCACGAGCCGGAAGCCGTCGATGCCGCGCCGCCAGGTCAGGGCGTACACGAGCAGGCCGGTGCCGAGACCGCCGGCCAGGGCCGCGGTGGACAGCCCGACCGTGCCGGCGACGGCCGCCGAGGCCCCGCCGGACACCGTCACCAGGAAGACCGCGACCGCACTCGCCCCGCCGGTGACGCCCAGGATGTCCGGACTGGCCAGCGGGTTCCGGGCGAGGGACTGGATGAGCGCGCCGGACACCCCCATCGCGATCCCGACGACGAGGCCGGCCAGCGCGCGCGGCATCCGCAGGTCCATGACCACGAACTCGTCGAACGGGTCGCCGCGGCCGAAGATCGTGGCGACGACGCGGGGCAGGCTGATGCGGAAGTCCCCGATGGAGACCGACACGCAGAACACCGCGAAAGTGGCGGCCGCGAGCAGCGCGGTCACCAGGACGGCCCGCGGCCGCCACACGAACGACACCCGCCCGAACCGCACTCCGGCCGCCACCCGCGGCTGCACGTCGAGGCCGCTCATGCGCTCTTGAGCTTTCCGCGCCACACCAGGGCCGCGAAGAAGGGGGCGCCGAGCAGGGCGACGAGCACACCCGCGTCCAGTTCCTCGGGACGCACGACGACCCGCCCGACCATGTCGCAGAGCAGGAGGACGAGCGCACCCAGCAGTCCGGCGTACGGCACGAGCCAGCGGTAGTCCGGGCCGGTCAGGTGGCGGGCGACGTGCGCGACCATGAGCCCGAGGAACGCGATCGGCCCGCAGGCGGCGGTCGCGGCGCCGGCCAGCAGCGTGATCGCGGCGATGCCCCGGATGCGGCTGCGGGCGATGTCCACGCCGAGCCCGCGGGCGACGTCGTCGCCCAGATTGAGGAGGTTGATCGAGGGGAGCGTGGCGGTCGCGAGCGCGAGGCCGGCCGCGATCAGCCCGGTCACCGGCCAGATGACGTCGAAGCCGACGCCGGATATCGAGCCCGAATTCCAGAACCGCAGCGCGTTCAGCGACGCCTGGTCGTTCAGCGCGACCGCCGTGGTCATGGCGGTGAGGAACACGGTGACGCCCTGGCCGGCCAGGGCCAGCGTCAGCGGATTGCCCGCCCCGCGGCCGAGGCTCGCCAGCCCGAACACGACGGCCCCGGCCAGCGCGGCCCCGGCGAGGGCGAACCAGACGTACTGCGCCGGGTCCGCGAAGCCGAACACCGAGATCGCGAACACCACCGCGAACGACGCCCCGGCGTTGATCCCGAGCAGTCCCGTGTCGGCGATCGGATTGCGCGTGTACCCCTGGATCAGCGCACCGCCGACCCCGAGGGCGGCCCCGGCCACGATCGCCAGGACCATGCGGGGCACCCGCACGGTCTGCACGATGAGCCTGATCTCGTTGAGGCGCTGGTCGGCCGTCGGCTCGGCGAACAGCCCGTGCCAGACCTCCGACGGGCTCAGCGAACGTGCGCCGACGGCCAGCGAGGCCACCGCGGCGAGCCCGAGGAGCAGGACCAGGACGGCGAGTCCGCCCCCGCGCCGCGGGCCCCGAGCGCCTTTGGGCACCGGGGTCTCGGCCGCGGTCCGGGCCGTCGCGATGTCGGCCGGGGACCGGTGAAGCGCCGTCAGAAAGCACCTCTCACGGGGAGTTGCCCTTCCTGCGGAGGCTGCGGGAAGGGACTCGGGCAGCACGGAATGCCGACGTGCCCGCAAGGCGGGCAGCCAGAATTTAGGTGAGCCTAAGCTAAGAGTGCGAGAGAGTCGACACCGGTGTCCCCTGCGCGTGGAACGCGTGGCGATCTCTAACTGCCCCGGGCGGAGTCCCCGTGCCAGGCGTGCCACAGCCTGGCGTAGCCGCCGCCGGCGGCGACGAGGGCGTCGTGGGTGCCCAGTTCGGTGATGCGGCCGTGGTCCATGACGGCGATGCGGTCGGCGTCGTGGGCGGTGTGCAGGCGGTGCGCGATGGCGATGACCGTGCGGCCGTGCAGGACCGCGGCCAGCGCGCGTTCCGCGGCCCGGGCGGCGGTGGGGTCCAGCAGCGCGGTCGCCTCGTCCAGGACCAGGGTGTGCGGGTCGGCCAGGATCACCCGGGCCAGGGATATCTGCTGGGCCTGGGCGCCGTCCACGCGGTGCCCCGGGCCGCCGAGTCCGGTGTCCAGGCCGCCGGGGAGCCGGGCCGCCCAGTCCGCACCGACCGCTTCGAGGGCCGCATGCAACTGCGCGTCGGTCGCCGCCGGGGCGGCCAGGGAGAGATTGGCGCGCAGGGAGTCCTGGAAGACGTGCTGCTCCTGGGTGACCAGGAGCACCTGGCGGCGCAGGCGGTCCGGCGCCAGGCCGGCGACCGGTACCCCGCCCACGGTCACCGTTCCGCTCCGCGGCGGGTCGATGCCGGCCAGCAGGCGGCCGAGCGTGGACTTGCCCGCGCCGGAGGGGCCGACCACGGCGAGCCGCTCCCCCGGGCGGATGACCAGGTCGACGCCGCGCAGCACGTCCGTGCCGAAGTCGTACGCGAAGAAGGCCTGGTCGACGACGATCCGGTCGCCGGACGGTTCGGCGGGGCTGCCTCCCGGCCCGGCTCCCCCTCCCGGCCCGGCTCCGTCAGGCCGGGCTCCCCCTCCCGGCCGGTCCGCCGGTTCCGGGCGCTTGGCCGGCGGCACCGACGTCAGCCCTTCGACCCGCGCGAAGGCGGCACTCGCGTTCTGCAGCAGCTCCACCGACCACAGCAGCACATCCGCCGGCCCCACCAACTGCCGTATGTACATGGTGGCGGCGACGACCGTGCCCAGGCTGACCGATCCCCGCTCGTGCAGCACGGCGCCCGCCACGAGGATCCCGCTGAGCGGCAGGACGTAGGCCGCCTCGACGGCCGAGAAGAGCACGGTACGCAGCCGCAGGGTCGCCAGGCTGGTCCGCCGGGTCTCGGCGACCGCCGCCTCGACGGCTTCGGTGCGCCGCCCGGCCAGCGCGAGGGCGTCCACGGTCCGCGCCCCTTCCGCGCTGGTGACCAGGACGTCGGCCAGCGCCGAGTTCGCCGCGCGGGCGGCCAGGTAGGCGGGCCGGGCCCGTCCCAGGTACCAGCGGGTGGCGAGGCCGAAGCCCGCGAGGCAGGCCAGCCCCAGCGCCCCGAGGACCGGGTCGAGGGCGACGATCGCCACGACGACGACCGCCATCTGGACCAGGGCGATCGCGGTGTCGGGGACGACCCCGGGCAGCGTCGTGGCCACGGTGGCGATGTCCGTCGTCCCGCGGGCGACCAGGTCCCCGGCCGGCACGCGCTCCGCCACCGCCGGAGGGAGCGCGAGCGTGCGGTCGAGGAAGCGTTCGCGGATACGGGCAGCGGTACGCTCGCCGAACTTGGCCCCGGCGTAAGCGGCGTAGCGGAGCAGGACCGCCTGGACGACGGTGAAGGCGACGATCAGGAGCGCAAGCCGGTCCACTTCGGCCACGACGTCCGCCGGCCCGCCGCCGGTACCGCCAGGCCCGCCGCCCGGCCCGGCCGCGCGCTGGACCGCATCCACGATGCCGCCCAGCAGCCAGGGCCCGACCAGCCCGGCCGCCGCGGCAAGCACGGCGAGCAGCATCATGCCCGCGAACAGGGTTTTGTCGGCGCGTACTTCGCCGAGCACGGCACGGCGGACCTCGGCGCGGCCGGCGATCGGAAGCGCGCCGCTCATGCGCGGGCTTCCGCGTCATCCCGGGAGACAAGGTCCCGGTACCCGGCATCGGTACGGAGGAGTTCGCGGTGCGTGCCGGATGCCTCGGCCTTTCCGTCCGTCAGATACACGACCGCATCGGCGAGTTCGAGGACGATCGGGGACGTCGTCGCGAGCACGGTGGTCCGTCCTTGCCGGGCGGCGCGGAGGCGTTCGGCCATGGCCGACTCGGTGTGCGCGTCGACTGCCGAGGTCGGCTCGACGGCAAGGAGTACTTCAGGGGCGCCGTACACCGCACGGGCCAGGCGCAGGCGCTGCCGCTGGCCGCCGGACAGATTGCGGCCGCGGGCGGAGACCGGCGCGCCGAGCCGCTCGGGCAGCGCCTCCACGATGTCGTCCGCGGCAGCGACGTGGATCGCGGCCAGGACGGACGCGTCGTCGGGGTCGTGGCGGCCCGCGACCACGCTGCGGATGCTCCCCGCGAAGATGTCCGCCTCGTTGTCGGCGACCAGGATCCGGGCGCGGACCTCGGCCAAGGCGATTTCGCCGAGGCGTACACCGCCCCACGTGGCATCGGACGGGACGAGGCGGCCGAGCCGGTCGACCACCGCCGCGGCGTCCGCGGGCCGGGCGCCGGCGAGTGCGGTCAGGAGTCCGGGCCGCACCTCGACGCCCGAGACCGGGTCGTACAACACGGCAGAGCCCTGGGGACCGGCGACCGTCCCCGGCCCGTCGGCGAGTTCGGGTTCGAGGCGCAGGAACGCCGTGACGCGGCGGGCCGCGACGTCGGCCCGTGCGTAGTCGGTCCCCATCTCGATGAAGAACCGCACGGGGACGACCAGCATCGCGACGTAGCCGTACACCGCGACCATCTCGCCGATGGTGAGCGCCCCTTGCGCGGCCATCCGGGCGGCGAGCCAGGTGACCGCGGCGAGGAAGAGGGCGGGGAGTCCGGCGGCGAGGGCCCCGACCCAGCTGGATGCGGCACCGACGCGGTAGCCGCCCGCCCGCAGTTCCTCGGAGTCCGCGCGGTAGCGGCGGGCGCGGGTGGCCTTGCCGCCCAGGCCGTTGAGGACCCGGAGCCCGGCCGCGACATCCACCAGCTGCGCCATCAACGCGCCTTCCTGGGCACGGTAGTCCGTGCCGGACTTCTGCAGCCGGCGCAGCACCGGTCCGACCGTCGCGGCGATGAGCGGGACGCCGAGCAGGATGACCGCGGCGAGCAGCGGCGAGATCGCGAGGAGGACCGCCGCGACCACGGCGTACGCCACGACGGCACCCACCCCGGGGCCGGTCATGGTCAGCGACTGGGAGATCGCCTGGATGTCGGCCATGCCGATCGCGACGACCTCGCCGGTCGTGGTCTGCCGCGGCAGTGCGGAGCCGAGCCGGCCGGCCTGCCCGACCACGGCGCGGGCCATCCGGATCGAGGCGTCCAGGCGGATCTTCGTCATGGTCCGGTGCCGGGCGATGCCGAGCGCGGCGTTCGCCGCGCCGGCCGCGAAGACCCCGGCGGCCCATCCGAGCAGCACGCCGAAGTCCCGGGGCCGCAGGCCTTCGTCGACGGCCCGGGAGAGCAGGTACGGCGGCAGGGCGAGGCCGACCATCCAGAGGCTGCCCAGCGTCGCGCCGGCGAGGACGCGGCCTTTCTGGCTGACGATGAGCCAGGCGAGGAAGCTGCCCGTACCCCTGATGTGCACCGGCTTGGGCATGGCGAAGTCGGTGGCCATGAAAGGAACTGTACTTAACCGTTGTTCACCGCGATCAGCCGCGGGCCGCCGGCTGCGGCGGACGCGAACCCGCCTTGTACTGCGGCCGGTTCGCACCCGCCTCGGCGTCAGGCGAGCAGCCGCTGCTTGATGTCCGGCTTGAGGACCTTGCCGACGGTCGAGCGCGGCAGGTCGGCCCAGACCTCGATCTGCTTGGGGGCCTTGACGCCGCCCAGGCGCTCTTTGGCGAACGCCCGCAAAGCCTCGGGCTCGGCTGCCCGGCCTTGGTGGAGCTGGACGACGGCGGTGACGCGTTCGCCCCACTTCTCGTCGGGAAGCCCGATCACCGCGCAGTCCTGCACGTCGGGGTGGTCCAGGAGCGCCTTCTCGACCTCGGCGGAGTACACGTTGAAGCCGCCGGTGATGATCATGTCCTTGAGGCGGTCGACGATGAACAGGTAGCCGTCCGCATCGAGGTAGCCGACGTCACCGGTGTGGTGCCAACCGTGCCGGGACGCCTCGGCGGTGGCCTCCGGGTTCTTGTAGTACCCGGGCATGACCAGCGAGCCGCGGACCACGATCTCGCCGCGCTCCCCCGCCGGCAGCAGGGTCCCGTCGCCGGCCATGATCCCGACCGTGACCAGCGGGGTGGGCCGGCCGGCCGAGGCCAGGCGTTCGCGCACGACCGTGCCGTCGGCGTG
Source organism: Yinghuangia soli (assembly GCF_021502675.1). GTDB lineage: Bacteria > Actinomycetota > Actinomycetes > Streptomycetales > Streptomycetaceae > Yinghuangia > Yinghuangia soli. The sequence goes on along the minus strand of NZ_JAKFHA010000012.1, from coordinate 135,824 downwards.
CACGTGGTCGGCCGGGGCCATGGCGGCCACCATCATGGGCGCCTCGGTCTGCCCGAAGAGCTGGCCGAACACCGGGCCGAGGCGCCCGATGGCCTCTTCGAGCCGGGCCGGCGCCATCGGTGCGGCGCCGTACCAGAGGCACTGCAGCGACGCGGTGTCGGTGGAGTCCAGTGCGGGGTGGGCGAGCAGCGCGTACAGCAGGGTCGGCGGCAGGAACGTGTGGGTGACCCGGTGGCGTTCGACGAGCGCCAGGAACTCGCCGAGGTCGGGGCGCGGCATGACGACGATCTCGCCGCCGCGGGTCAGGACGGGGAAGCACAGCACCCCGGCGGCATGCGTGAGCGGCGCCAGCGCGAGGTACACGGGCCGCGGGCCGATCGGGTAGCTCATCAAGGTGAGCGCCGACATGGCCTCGATGTTCCGCGCGCCGAGCATGACGCCCTTGGGCCTGCCGGTCGTGCCGCCGGTCCCGGCGATCATGACGATGTCGTCGGCGGGTGCGGCTTCCCACGGCTCGGCCGGGAGGCCGGCCGTCCAGGTGCGGAACGGGACGGCGCCCGCCGCCGAGCCGTCACCGCGCCCTTCGTGCCCGGGTTCGCCGTCGTCGAGGCGGACCAGGGTGCGCAGTTTCGGGAGGTCGCCGCGGATGCGTTCGACCAGGGGGGCGAACGCGCTCTGGAAGATGAGCGCGGTGCAGTCGAGCAGGTCCAGCAGCTCGCGGTTCTCGGCCGCCTCGCTGCGCGGGTTGACGGGGCACCACACCGCGCCCGCACGGGAGATGCCGAAGACGCACGCGAACGCGGTGGAGTTGTTGGCGGAGAGGACCGCCACCTTGTCGCCGGGCCGGATCCCGGACCGGTCGAGTGCCCGGGCCACGCGCCAGGAGAGTGCGGTCACCTCCCCGTAGGTGAGCGTGGCGCCGTCCATGGTCAGGCACGGCCGGTCGGCGCCGAGGGATGCGCCCTTGTCGAGGTAGTCGCAGAGCCGCATGGACCGCTCTCCTGGTCTGGTGAGGTCTGGGGAGGTCTAGGGAGGTCTGGTGAGGCCGGGTCGGGCGCGGCACGGGTCGCCGCACGCGGTGTTCGGACGGGCGCGCTGGGGGAACCGCGGCGGGGGCGGCCGTGGGAAGGGACCGGCCGCCCCCGCTGCGGAGTCAGCGGCGCACCGTGACCTCGGGCTCCATGGCCAGGCCGAACGCCTGGAGCTGGCCGAGGAGTTCGCGGTGGCCGAAGGCCTGGCAGGCGGACGCGAACCCGACCCGGCGCGGGGTCTCCTGGATGAGCGAGAGCGCGGCGTACGCCTGGAGGACCGCGGTCTGCTTGTAGTTGGAGTTGCCGTGGATCACGCAGTGCACGCGGGCGAGCGGTCCGGAGGCGTGCACCGAGTCGAGCGAGGTGTTGATGCGCGGGTTCTCGCGGGGCGGCATGCCGGCCTGCACGGACCCGGCGATCTCCGCGAGCGCGGCGTCCTGCTCGTCGGCGGGGAGGGTCTTGATCTGCTCCTGCACGAGCTTGACCGTGGCGATGACGCCTTCCATCACCGTGCGGTCGAAGACGCCTCCGGCCACCTTGCAGTTCGCCACCCGCGGGTCGTCCTTGAACCAGACCGGGTGGCTGGTGCCGCCCCAGGGCAGGGCGAGCGCTGTCTCGTGCTGTCCGGGGACGGCCACCTCGAAGGTGCTCAGCGGGTCCCACTGCTTGTACTGGTTCTGCTCCAGGTAGAACCAGTCGGCCTTGAGGATCGTGAAGATCGTCTGGGTCGAGGCGTAGGTGGGGAAGCCCTTCCAGAGCACCAGGATGTCGAGGGTGTCGACGCCCGGGGTCTCCAGGCAGATGTTCGCGGCGATCTCGCCGGTCGTGTACATCTGCGCGATGCCGGGCGAGAGCAGGAGGCCGGCGTCGGCGTACTTCTGCCCCCACCGGGCCTGCGCGTCCAGGACCCAGTCCTGCTCGCCGGTGGTGTCGAGGTAGTGGCAGCCGGCGGCCAGCGACGCCTCGACGACCTCGGGACCGTACTTGATGAACGGGCCGACCATGTTGCTGACGACCTTGGCGCCGCGGAACAGTTCGGTGAGCGCTTCGGTCTCGTGCGGGACCTCGACGACCTCGTGGTCGACGTCCTCGATGCCGGGGACGCGGTCCAGGACTTCCTGGATCCGGGCCTTGTCGCGCCCGGCGGCGATGAAGGGGATGTTGTACTCGCGCAGGTATTCGCAGACGAGGCGTCCGGTGTAGCCGGAGGCCCCGTACACGACGACGGGCTTGGCGCTGCTGGTCATGGGCCGCTCTCTCGGTCTCGTGTCTCGGCGGGGTGCGCGGCGCGGAGGTGCGCCGGGCACGGGTGCGTGGGGCAGGTACGCACGGACCAGGGCAGGACGGACGCCGCCTACATGCCCATGCCGCCGTCGACCGGCAGTCCGGCGCCGGTGATGAAGCGGGCCGCGTCGGAAGCGAGGAAGACGACGGCGTCGGCCATGTCCGCGACCTCGCCGAGCCGGCCGAGCGGGGTGAGTCCGATCACGTCGGCGACGGCCGCCTCGGGGCTCGGCCACAGGCCCAGCGTCTGCATGTCCGCGGCGAGCCGGAGGCCCATCTCGGTGGCGACCAGGCCCGGGTAGACGCAGTTGACGCGCACCCCGTAGCCGAGCTTGCCGGACTCCAGTGCGGCGACCCGGGTGAGCCGGTCGACCCCGGACTTGGTCGCCGAGTAGCCCGCGATGCCGGGGAACGGGATGGTCGCGGCGACCGACGCGATGTTGACCACCGAGCCGCCCTGCCCCGCCGCACCGCCGGGCCGCATGGCCCGGAACGCGTGCTTGACGCCCAGCGCGGTGCCGAGGACGTTGATCTCCAGCATGGTCCGCACGTCCGCGGGGTCCAGGTCGACCACGAGGCCGGAGATCTCCACCCCGGCGTTGTTGACGACGACGTCGAGGCCGCCGAAGGACGCGACGACGGCGGCGACCGCCGCTTCCCACTGCGCGTCCTCGGTGACGTCGAGGGCCACGAATTCGGCGCGCACGCCGTCCGCGACCAGGGCTTCCGCAGTGGCCTTGCCGGCTTCGGCGTCGCGGTCCGCGACGGCGACCGCGGCCCCGGCGCGGCCGAGCGCGGCGGCCATCCCGGCCCCGAGGCCGCGGGCCCCGCCGGTGACGAGGGCTGTGCGTCCGGTCAGGTCGTACCCGTTCATGGGCGTCTCCTTGAGCCATCCGTGTGAGGTGCCGCACAGCCTAATAAAAACTTGACGCTTGTCCAGGAAAACTTGGACGCCTGTCAAAATTCTTCAGGACGAGCGTCCAATCCGACTGCCCGCACCACATCCGCCCGCGCTAGGCTGCGGGCACGCCAGACACGACGAGGCACGACGCCGGCCGACGGGAAGCACACGCGCTATGACCCAGGTTGCAGACCAGGGCCGGGACAGGATCTCCCGCCGCCAGGTGGACAAGTTCGAGGAGCGGCGCCGGCAGTTGGCCGCGTCCGCCATGCGCACCCTCGCCGAACTGGGCTACGCCCGCACGAGCCTGCGCGACATCGCGCAGAACTCCGAGTTCTCGCACGGCGTCCTGCACTACTACTTCCGCGACAAGGCCGAGCTCATCACGTACTGCGTACGCCAGTACAAGATCGACTGCGTGACCCGCTACGACGCGGTCATCACCACCGCGGACACCCCCGAAGGCCTCGCCGACGGATTCGCCGAGGCCATGGCCGCGACGCTGCGCGAGGACGCGCCGATGCACCGCCTCTGGTACGACCTGCGCAACCAGAGCCTCTTCGAGGAGGCCTTCCGCGCGGACGCCCGGGACATCGACGAGAGCCTCGAGCGCATGGTGGGCCGCATCGTCGCCCAGTACGCCGAACTCTCGGGCCGCCCGGCCGCGTTCCCCGCCGCCACCGCTTACGCGATGTACGACGGCCTGTTCCAGCAGGCCCTGCTCCGCCACTTCACCGGCGACGCCTCCGCAGCCGCCACCCTGGCGGAAAACCTGCGCGCGACCCTCCCGGCGATGCTGGCGCCGAAGCCGGCCTCCCGCACCAAGCGCAGCTGACCCGGCCGGGCGCCGGGGACGTCGGTCAGGGGCGGGATCCGTTCTCCGCCGAATCGCCCGGGCCGGACCGGACGGCCGCGGAGTCGGCCGGCGTCGCCTGCGGCGCGGCGGATTCGGCGGAAACCGCCTTGAGCGAAAGGGAATTCGACGCGGCCGCCTTGTCCGGCGCGGGTACCCGAGCGATCGGGCGGGTCGGGCCGGTGCGGGCGTGGGTGGCGTACATCGTGAGTCCGACGAAGGCCAGGCCGCCGACCAAGTTGCCGACGATGGTCGGGAGTTCGTTCCACAGCAGGTAGTCCCACAGGGAGAAGTCGCCGCCGAGCATGAGTCCGGACGGGAACAGGTACATGTTCACGATGGAGTGCTCGAAGCCCATGTAGAAGAAGACCAGGATGGGCATCCACATGCCGATGACCTTGCCGGAGACCGAGGTCGAGATCATCGCGGCGACGACTCCGGTGGAGACCATCCAGTTGCAGAGCACGCCGCGGATGAAGAGGGTGAGCATTCCGGCCGCGCCGTGGTCGGCGTAGCCCACCGTGCGGTTCTCGCCGATGGTGCCGATGGCCTTGCCGACCGCGTTGGGCGATTCGGTGAAGCCGTAGGTGAAGGTGACCGCCATCATCAGCGCGACGACCAGTGCGCCGGCGAAGTTGCCGACGAAGACCAGGCCCCAGTTGCGCAGGACGAGGCGCGGGCGGACGCCGGGGCGCTTGTCGATCAGGGCGAGCGGCACCAGCGTGAAGACGCCGGTCAGCAGGTCGAAGCCGAGGAGGTAGAGGAGACAGAACCCGACCGGGAAGAGCAGTGCGCCGGCGAGGGGTTCGCCGGTCTGCACGGTGATGGTGACCGCGAACGCGGCGGCGAGCGCGAGGATGGCGCCGGCCATGAAGGCCCGTATCACCGTGTCGCGGGTGGCCATGAAGACCTTGGCCTCGCCTGCGTCGATCATCTTGCCGACGAGCTCCGGTGGACTCACGTACGACATGAAGGCGCTCCTTCACTGGGGCAACCGGGGGCTGGGGACCCGTTCCGGGCTTGCTGCGGCCTGGAACGGCAGTCGTGCGACGCCGTTTTCGCGCCAATGCCTGCGCAGGAAGAAGTGCGTGCGGTCGGGCCGGTCCCGGGTCCGGGAACGGCAGTTGCGGACCGTGCGGGCGTCGGGTCCGCGGCGCACGGCGTGCCACGGTACCGCCACGCCCCCGCGCCCTGCAGTACTCGCGGACCGGGCATTTCGGCGTGGGGGATGCCACAAGAAGCAGGCCTGACCGCGCCTGCGGGCAGGGGGTGATTCCGGCCACCGGAGGAACGCCGTTCCCGATCTTGCGGATCGGCTGCGACCTGCAGGGCTGTGGTTCCTGGCTCGCCTGTCGGGGCGGCGAACTTTGGCCGGTGCGAGGGCGTCACCAACAGGGCTACTCGGCGGTAGCCTTCAGCGCACGGCCCGGACTCCACAGGGAGTCCGGTGTTTTGGCACGGGGACGTCGGAACACCGGGTGCGCGTACGGCCAGGCACCCGGAGTGCCGAGGACGATGCCCCGGGTCCGTTCCGCATGCGCCGAGGGCATTCGGCGTGCTCGGTCCTCGGCACAGCGGACCGGTTCGACGGACGGAGGGATGCCGAAGTGGCACGGCACTGCACCGGCGTACGGCACGGGGAGTTACGCGGAGCGCGGCCGGAGGCCCGCACGGGCGGACGGGCAGGCGCACGAGGGGGTGCGCGGTGACCTCCGAGGCGACGCCGCAGGGCACGGCCCTCCCCCAGGAAGCCGGGCATCCGCGCCGGTGGCTGATCCTCATCGTGATGATGCTGTGCATGTTCATCACGGTGATGGACAACAACATCATGACCGCGGCACTGGCCTCGGTGCAGGAGTCGCTGGGTGCGACGAACGCCGAGCTGCAGTGGTCGATGGACTCCTACACGCTGACGTTCGCGGCGCTGATGCTCGCCGCGGGCGTGCTCGGCGACCGGTACGGACGGCGCCTGGTGCTGGTCGGCGGGCTGCTGTTCTTCGCGGCCGCATCGGCGTTCGGCGCCTGGTCGGGCGATCCCGCGCAGCTGATCGGCTGGCGCGCCGCGATGGGCATCGGCGCGGCGGTCGTGCCGGGCTGCAGCATGGGCGTGATCAGCAACGTGTTCCCCGAGGGCGAGCGGGCGAAGGCCTTCGCACTGTGGTCGATCTCGGCGGGCCTGGGCATCGCGGCCGGCCCGGTGATCGGCGGGGCGCTGCTCGGCGGGTTCTGGTGGGGCTCGGTCCTGCTGGTCAACGTGCCGTTCGCGCTCGTCGCGGTGGTCCTCACGCTGATGTTCGTCCCGGAGAACCGGGACCCTGCGCCGGGCCGGCTGGACCTGGCCGGCGTGGGGCTGTCGATCGCGGGTGTCGGCACGCTGGTGTTCGGCATCATCTCGGGCGGCGAGCCGGCCGGCTGGGGCCGGGCGATCGTGCTCGGTTCGATCGGCGCGGGCATCCTGATCCTCGGCCTCCTGCTGGTCGTGGAGCGCCGGGTGGGCAACCCGGCGGTGGACCTGTCGCTTTTCCGGAAGCGGTCCTTCGCGGCCGGTTCCGCGGTGCTGTGCACCTCGGCGTTCGCGATCATGGGGGCCGGCTTCGTGCTGGTGTTCTACCTCCAGGTCGCGCGCGGCTTCAGTCCGCTCAAGGCCGGTCTGCTGATGCTGCCGGTCGCACTCGGCGCGATGGTCAGCGGGGCGCTCGGGGCCTCGCTGGCGGACCGTTTCGGGTACGTGGCGGTGGTGGCCCCCGGAGCGCTGCTGATGGCCGCCTCTCTGGCGTTCTACGGCACCATCGAGCAGGACACCTCGCTGGTGGTCATCGAGATCGCGCAGACCGCGGCGGGGCTGGGCTTCGGGGCCACGCTGGCCCCGGTGATGGCGGTGGCCTTGTCGGAAGTGCCGCCGGCGAGAGCGGGCGCCGGGTCCGCGATCGCGAACACGATGCGGCACACCGGCACCGCCTTGGGCATCGCCGTCCTGGGCTCGGTCCTCGGCAGCGTGTACCGCGGCCAACTGGGCTCCGCGGGCGACGGGTTGCCGGACGAGGCGGTCTCCTCGCTCGGCGCCACGCTGCGGGCGAAGCCGGAGATCGCCGAGCCCGCGCATGCGGCGTTCATGGATGCGCTGCACGCGTCGATGCTCGTCGGTGCGGGCATCGCGCTGCTGTGCGCGGTGGTCGCCCTGACCTGCCTGCCGGGACGGCCGCGTGCCGATGTGGCGGTGGCGGGTTCCGCGCCGCAGGCGGCGCCGGACGGCCATGCCGATCTGAAGGGGAGCCGCGCCTGAGCGATCCGCCCGGCGGACTGCGACGAAAGGCGAACAGCGCGACTCGCTTCCCGCACCGCACATGACGCTCCGTCATGGCCCCATGTCCAGGACCGAGAAGACCTGCCGCCTTCTCGGTCCTGGCCCTTTTCGGGGCCGTCCGGTGCGGACGTGGCGCCTACCCGGTGCGGCCTGAGAGCACGGGAGCACAGCGGACCGGACCCATGACGACCATGCGGAGCTGAGGGGAAGCCAGATGACCGAGCACAACGTCCTGCCTGTCGACGTCGCCGATCCGGGAGAGGCCTGGGATCGCGGCCCGCGGCAGGGCTGGCCGCCGCACGGAGCGGACGCCGACCCGTTCGACACCGTCGTACGCAACGTCCAGCGCCTGGCCGCCCGGGTGCCCGCCCGCGAAGCGGTCACGTACGTCCCCGACTTCCCCGACGAGCAGCCCGAAGCGACCCTCACCTACGGCGAACTCGACACCCGGGCAAGGCAGATCGCCGCATGGCTGGCCGAGAACTGCGCCCCCGGCGACCGCGCCGTCCTGCTCTACCCGAACGGGACCGCCTTCGCCTCGGCCTTCTTCGGCTGCCTGTACGCGGGCATCGTGGCCGTCCCCGCCCCTCTGCCTCTCAACAGCAGCGGCAGCCAACTACGGCGCCTGCAGCGCATCCTGGATGCCGCGGGCGCCTCCGTCGTCCTGATCGACGCCGAACACCTGCCGCTGGTGGCCGAATCCACCGAGGGCACCGCGGTGCGCTGCGTCGCGACCGATGCCGCACCGCTCGGCGATGCGGCGGCCTGGCGGCACCGCCCGGTACGCCGCGGGGACCTGGCGATGCTCCAGTTCACGTCCGGCTCGACCACCGAGCCCAAGGGCGTGATGCTCTCGCACGAGAACCTCGCCTACACGATCGACCTGATCGTGCGGGCGTTCCATCTGCCGCCCCGGATGAACACCGCGAGCTGGCTGCCGCTCTACCACGACATGGGTCTGATCGGCGGGTTGCTCATCGCGCTGCGCAAGGGCGGGCAAGCAGCGATGATGTCGCCGACGGCGTTCCTGCGCGACCCGTACCGGTGGCTCGAACTCGCCGGGCGGTTCAGCGCCGGACTGAGCCCGGCACCGAACTTCGCGTACGACCTGTGCGTCCGGCGGATCCCCGCGGAACGCGCCCTCGGCCTGGATCTGGGGTCGTGGCTGGTCGCCGCGAACGGCGCCGAACCGGTGCATGCCGGCACGCTCGCCGCGTTCCGCGAGCGCTTCGCCCCGGCCGGGTTCCGGGCGGACAGCATGTGCCCGTGCTACGGGATGGCCGAGGTCGGGCTGTTCGTCACCGGCAACGCGCCGGTGGAGGACGCGGTGGTGACACTCGTGCACGCAGAGCCCTTGGAACGCGGGGAGTTCGCGCCGGTGGCGGCACCGGACGAAGCCGCAGGCGCGGCGCGCCGGGCCGCGCCGGGGCGTTCGGATGACTCGGCGTACCGCTCGCTCGTGTCGAGCGGGCCCGACCCCTTCGGCTACGACGCCCGCATCGTCGATCCGGAGTCGCGCCGGGAGCTGCCGGACGGCCGCGTCGGGGAGATCTGGCTGCGCGGTCCCAGTGTGGCGCTGGGGTATTGGGGGCTGGACGACGAGACCGCGGCGGTGTTCGACGGGCACACCGACGACGGCGAAGGCCCCTTCCTGCGTACCGGCGACCTCGCGGTGCGGGCCGGCGGGCAGTTGTACATCACCGGGCGGCTGAAGGAACTCATCATCGTCCGCGGCCGCAACATCTACCCGCAGGATCTCGAGGCGAGGCTCGGCGCGCTGGATCCGGCTTTCGCGGCCGGCAACACCGTGGCGTTTGGCGTGGACTGCCCGGACGGCGAGCATGTCGTGATCCTCCACGAACTCGACGCGCAGAAGGGGGAGTCCGTACCGCCGGCCGACCTCGCGGGCATCGCGATCGCCGGCCTGACCAAGTACGCGGGCGTGGCGGTCGCGAACATCTGCTTCGTGGCGCCGGGCACGATCCGGCACAGCACGAGCGGCAAGAAGAGGCGCACGCACATGCGCGAACTGTTCATGACGGGTGCGTTGCAGCCCCGCTACGAGTCGCTGGAGACGGCGGTCCGGGACGGCTACCGGTCGACCGGACACGTGTAGGGCTCGTCCGGCGCCAGGGCTCAACCGAGCCCTGGCGCCGGTCACAGCCGGCCGCAGCCGGTCTCAGCCGGTCTCGGCGCCGCTCTCCGCACCCGTGTCGGCGAGCTCGTGCCGTGCCACCGTGCGGTATTCGTCCGGCGCGAACGTCCGGATGCGCTTGTTGAGCCGCTTGGTCGACCACGGCCAGATGGTGCTGTTGCGGCCGTTGCGGTCGATGTAGTTGCTGTTGCAGCCGATCGGCGTATAGACCGTGGTGCCGAGGGCCTTCTGGAGTTCGGTGTTGTAATCGTCCTGCACGTCGGCGCGGACCTCGACGGCGTGCCAGCCGTTGTCGCGCATCGTGGTGAGCGCGCTGAGGGCGTAGCGGACCTGGGCCTCTATGCCCGCGATCGCCGAGCCCGTACCGGAACCCATGTTGGGGCCGAGCAGCATGAACAGGTTCGGGTAGCCGTGCACGTTGGTGCCGAGGTAGGCCTGCGGGCTGCCCTCCCACATCTCTTCGAGCGTGCGGCCCTTCTCGTCGCGGATCTTGCCCGCGATCGGCGGGTCGCTGTAGTGGAAGCCGGTGCCGAACAGGATCGCGTCCACCTCGCGGGCGGTGCCGTCCGCGCCGATCACCTTGCTGCCCTCGATGCGGACCAGCTCCTGCGGGATGACCTCGACGTTGTCCGAGGCGACCGCCGGGTAGTAGGTGTTGGACAACAGCACGCGCCGGCAGCCCATGATGAAGTTCGGTGTCAGGATCTCCCGGAGTGCCTTGTCCTTGACGCCGCGTCGGATATTCCAGAGCGCGAGCTTCTGGAGTGCCGGCATCGCCTTCGGGTGGCGGAAGAAGAAGCCCAGGGATTCCAGGATGCCGAGTTGCGTCTTGCGCATTGCCTTCAGGGCCCCGGGGTACTTGCGGTACATCTTGCGTTCGAATTCGGACAGGGCATAGTCGGTCTTCGGAATGATCCACGGCGCGGTGCGCTGGAAGAGGTGGAGCTTCTCCACCTCGGGCTGCACCAGGGGCAGGAACTGCACCGAGGACGCGCCGGTGCCGATGACCGCGACGCGCTTTCCCTTGAGGTCGAAGTCGTGGTCCCACTGCGCGGAATGGAAGACCGCGCCGGGGAATTGGTCGAGCCCGGGGAGGTCCGGGACGAGCGGGGCGCTCCACGGCCCGGTGGCGGTGACCAGCACACGGGCGGTGTACGAACCGCCGGTGGACTCGACCTGCCAGGCCTGTCCGTCCCAACGGGCGGACTTCACTTCCTCGTTGAAGCGTATCGAGCGTGTCACGTCGAACTCGTCCGCGGTCCGCTGCAAGTAGTCGCGGAGCTCGGGTTGTTCGGCGTAGGCGCGCTTCCAGTCCGGATTCGGCGCGAACGAGAAGCAGTACAGCGAGGCCGCGATGTCACATGCACAGCCTGGGTAGTTGTTGTCGCGCCAGGTCCCGCCGACCTCGGACCCACGCTCCAGCACCAGGAAGTCGAACCCCGCGCGGCGTAGCCACGCGCCGGCTGCGACCCCGCCGGGACCGGCACCGATCACCAGAATGTCCCCCACCGTTGTCATGACGCGAAGGTATTTTTCGCGCCGACGGGCAGTCAACGCGCTGGGTTGTGCCTATCCCGTGCCTCGTGAGGAGCAGAAGTTTCCCCGCATTTCGGGCACGCGAAAGCAGTTGTGCCGGGCAACACCGGCACAACTTTCCGGTCGTCCGAAATGCGTACTGGGGCAGCGCGGTCGGTGGCGCGGGCTCAGCCGTGCGCGCCCGGGAACCTCTCGGCGATCCAGTCGGCAATCACGTCCGCGACGATGTCGCGCGCACCGTCCGGGGTGCGGAAGTAGTGGTCGCCGGCGAGGTCGTCGGGGCGGGTCTTGTCGGTGCTCCCGATCGCCTTGTGCACGAGATCCGCGTCGCTCGGGAACACCCCGGTGTCGGCGTCCGCGTTCAGGACGAGCGCGGGCACCGTGACCTTCGCCAGGTGCGCTTCGGAGCGGCACGGCGACGTGGCGAGGCTCCACATGTCCAGCCAGTTGCGCAGTGTCGTCTCGCCCGCGATGCCGCGGCCGCCGCGGTTCGCGGCGCGCACGTCGCCGCGGTAGCACCGGCCCGGCCGGCGCCGCGTGGGCTCCAGTGCCGGGTCGGCCATGCGCGGATCGGCCCAGGTCCGGTGGACCGCGAACGGCCGGTCCCAGTAGCCCGCCGCGGTGATGCGGTCGAGTTCGGCCTGCGCCCACGCCGTGATCCGGTGGTTGCGGGCCACCTGCGCGGCGCGGTAGCGGGCCACGAACTCCGCGGTGAACGGCGGCCCGTTGGCCGGATCGAACAGGTCGAGCGACGGATCGGTGCGCGTCAGGTCGTCCTCGTCGGTGACGGCGGCGTCCATCCACGCGGTGAGCACGTCGGGGCGGCCGAGGTGGGCGGCCAGCGAGATGTACGCGTCCGCGGGGAGGAGTTCGCCGGCTCCGGGGGCCGGCGGCAGCCCGATGCCGGGCGGGACGCACGGCTCGACGGCCTGCGACTGGTACGCGGCCATGAGGGACCCGCCGCCGGAGTTCCCGAGCAGCACGACGTGCTCGACGCCGGCCTGCTCCTTGAGCCAGCGCACCCCCACGCCGATGTCGACCAGCGCCCGGTCGAGCACGAAGTCGCCCTCGTAGCCGCGGTACCGGGTGTTCCAGCCGAGGAATCCGAGGCCTCGCGCGGCGAGGAATTCGGCGAGATAGTGCTCCGCGAAATCGATCTGGTAGTGCGTGGCGATGAGCGCGACGCGCGGCCGTGCGCCGTCCGGGGCGTGGTAGAGCCCCTGGCACGGGTGGCCGCCGGCCCCGGCGCGCGGCGCTCCCGGCGATTCGCTGCCGACGAACTCCGCAACCGTCGGGCGCATGGTCCGCGGCCTGCCCGGCTTCCCCGTCCCGGGGGTCATCGCGGCCGGGCGGCCGGGACGACACCGAACCGGTCGACGGCCGGGTGCCGTACGTCGTCCTCGTTCAACTCGCGGGTCCAGGCCGCGAATTCGAGGAGGATGCCGTCCGGGTCGAAGAAGTACATCGACCGCACGTAGGTGCCCTCGTTCATTTCCATGCTGACGCCGCGCTCGCTGTCGTCGTGGTTGAGCACGGGCCCGGTGACCACGCCTTTCGCCTCCAGCTTGGCCTTGTACTCCTCGAACCGGTCCGCCGGGATCTTGAACGCGACGTGGTTCATCGACGCGTGCGCGGTGCGGATGTCGCCCACCCCGGGGAGTGCGGATGCCGACGCCACGCCGGGTGCGCGCTCGGGAGCGTCCCGGAACCAGAAGAACGCGAGGAACTGCCCGCCGCCCATGTCGAAGAAGAAGTGCTGTCCCCCATCCGGGATTTCGACGGTCTTGGCGAGCCGCATGCCCAGGACTTCGGTATAGAACTCGACCGTCCGCTGCATGTCCTGGCAGACCAGCGCCAGGTGGCACAGTCCGCCGAGCTCGAATTCGGTGTTGGTCATGGCTTCCGCCTCCCCGCCCCGATACCGGTGTGGCGACGCTAGTCCCGTCCGCCGCGAAGGGTCAAGAACGAACGATCGCTAAGTAGGGTGCATCGCACACTTCCGGCCGACGTTTGGACGGACCGGTCGTGGGACACGGGTCGAGGGCCGACACGTACCCGGGAACACACCCGGGAACGCACCCGGGAAGCGGAAGAGGAGTCGTCGATGAAGGTGTTCGTGGTCGGGGCCGCAGGCGGCGTCGGGAGCAGGCTCGCCCGGCTGCTGGCCGATGCCGGGGACGAGGTCACCGGGATGTTCCGCAATCCCGCGCAGGCCGATGCCGTGCACGCGGCCGGAGCCACCGCACTGGCCGGCGACCTGATCGGCGACTCGGTCGACGACCTCGCCGCGAAGATGGCCGGCCACGACGCGGTGGTGTTCTCGGCCGGTGCGCACGGGACCGGCCTGGACAAGACGACGCTGATCGACGGCCGCGGGCTGGAGAAGTCCGCCGAGGCCGCGCTGCGCGCCGGGGTCCGCAGGTTCGTGCTGGTGTCGGTGTTCCCGGACGCGGGCCGCGGGCGCGAACCCAGCGCGGGCTTCGAGCACTACATGAAGGTCAAGAAGACCGCCGACGTGTACCTCGTCCGGACCGCACTCGACTGGCTCATCGTCCGGCCCGGCACGCTCGTGGACCGCCCCGGCACGGGACGCGTCACGGCGGGCCCGGCCATCGAGTACGGCGACGTGCCCCGGGACGACGTGGCGGCCTTCATCGCCGCCGCCCTGCACCAGCCGGGGCTGGGCCGCGGCATCGTCGAACTGACCGGCGGCGACACCCCGGTCGGGGATGCGGCCGCCGGCCTGGTGGAGCTTACGTCCTGAGGTTCCGTGGTCCGGGCGGCTCGGCCGGGCGCCTCAGCGCAGGCCGTGCCGCCGGGACACCAGCCGCTCCGCCGCGGTCCGGGACAGGAGGCGCCGCAGCGCGAACACCAGCGGAGCGTTGCTGCCCACCGCGTACAGCGGCTTCGGCCGGCCGGCCTCGATGGCCTTCACCACCGTCGCCGCCACCGCGGCGGCCGAAACGCCTTCGGCCTCATTGCTGTTCAGCGCCGCCAGCATGGTGCGGTACTCGGCGGTGAACGGAGATCCGTCGCGCAGGTACTCGGTGCGGCGCTCGCTGATTCCGGTGTTGATCGAGCCCGGCTCGACCGTGGTGATGTGCACGCCGTAGGCCGCGAACTCCCGGCGCGCGGCATTCGCGAAGCCCTTCACGGCGGCCTTGGAGGCCACGTACGACGAGCGGTAGGCCAGCGGGAAACTGGCCAGCATCGAGCCGACCATGACCACCCGCCCGCGGCGGCGTTCCCGCATGCCCGGCAGCAGCAGCTGCGACAGCCGGACCGCGCCGAAGACGTTGGTCTCGAACAGCCGCCGCACCGCGTCCATCGGGAGTTCCTCGAACGGGCCGCTCTGGCTCTCCCCCGCGTTGTTGACCAGCACGTCCACCGCACCGGCCGCGGCCGCGCATGCGGTGATGGACGCGTCGTCGGTCAGGTCCAGGCGCAGGTACTCCACACCCGCGATGGGCGCGGCGACCTTGCCGGGTTCGCGTGTCGTGCCGAAGACCCGGTATCCGCGGGCCACCAGCGCCTCCGCGACCGCCGCGCCGATGCCCGACGACGCCCCGGTGACCAGCGCAGTGCCACCGGTCGCCCGCGTACCGGAGGTCCCGCCGCCGCTCATCCGAGCGCCTTCGCGAGCGCCCGCCCGGCCGCCCGGCCGGAGAAGATGCAGCCGCCGAGGAACGTCCCCTCCAGCGCGTTGTACCCGTGCACGCCGCCGCCGCCGAACCCGGCCACCTCGCCCGCCGCGTACAGCCCTTCGAAGGTGCTCCCGTCGGGGCGGACGACCTGCGAGTCCAGCGTGGTCTCCAGGCCGCCGAGCGTCTTCCGGGTCAGCACGCGCAGGCGGACCGCGATGAGCGGACCGTGCGCGGGGTCGAGGAAGCGGTGCGGCGCGGCGACCCGGGTGATCTTGTCGGGCCAGTAGGCCCGGGCGTTGCGGACCGCCATCAGCTGCAGGTCCTTCGAGTACGCGTTCGCCACCTCGCGGTCGTGCGCCACCAGTTCGCGCTCGACCTGCGCGAAGTCGAGGGCCGGCCCGGGGGCGATGGCGTTCATGCCGTCCACCAGTTCGCGCAGCGTGGGCTTCACCACGAAGTCCTCGCCGTGGTCCAGGAACGCCTGGACCGGACCGGGCGCCCCCTTCTTCACGCGGGACAGCACGAGCTTGAGGTCCTTGCCGGTCACGTCCGGGTTCTGCTCGGACCCGGACAGCGCGAACTCCTTCTCCACGATGGACCGGGTCAGCACGAACCACGTGTAGTCGTGGCCGGTCCCGACGATGTGCCGGAGCGTCGCGAGGGTGTCGTGGCCGGGGAACAGCGGTGCGGGCAGCCGGCGTCCGGCGGCGTCCAGCCACAGCGACGACGGGCCGGGGATGATCCGGATCGCATGGTCGGGCCAGACCGGGTCCCAGTTCTTGATGCCCTCGGTGTAGTGCCACATGCGGTCGCGGTTGACGATCGAGCCGCCGGCGCCTTCGGTGATCTCCAGCATGCGGCCGTCCACGTACGCCGGGACGCCGGTGATCATCGACTGCGGTGCGGGCCCGATCCGGTCCACCGGCCAGTTCTTGCGCACGAGTTCGTGGTTGCCGCCGATGCCGCCCGAGGTGACCACGACGGCCTGCGCGCGCAGTTCGAACTCCCCTTCCGGGGTGCGCGACGACGCGACGCCGCGCGGCTGCACGGACGCCTCCAGGACGGTCCCGCGCACACCCGCGGCGGCGCCCTGCTCGACGATCAGGTCGTCGACGCGGTGCCGGTACTTGAAGGTCACCAGACCGCGCGCCGCGGCGGCCATCACCGGCTCCAGGAACACGCGTACCACCTCGGGACCGGTGCCCCAGGTGAGGTGGAACCGCGGGACCGAGTTGCCGTGCCCGGTCGCGGTGCCCGCGCCGCGTTCCGCCCAGCCGACCGTGGGCATCACGCGCAGCCCGAGGTCGTACAGGTACTGCCGCTTCTCGCCGGCCGCGAAGTCGACGTACGCATGAGCCCATTGGCGCGGCCAGTGGTCCTCGCGCTCGCGGTCGAAGCCGGCCGAGCCCAGCCAGTCGGACATGGCCAGTTCGTACGAGTCCTTGATGCCCATCCGGCGCTGCTCGGGGCTGTCCACGAAGAACAGCCCGCCCAGCGACCAGAACGCCTGTCCGCCGAGGTTGGCCTCGTTCTCCTGGTCGACCACGAGGACGCGGCGCCCGGCCCGGGTCAGCTCGTAGGTGGCGACCAGGCCGGCCAGCCCGGCGCCGACCACGATCACATCGGCGTCTGCGCTCATCGCGGTTCCTCCAGCAAGTCGGTGGCGGCGTCCGGGCCGGGGGCGGCGTCCAGGTCCCTGGTGTCGCCGCCGGGCGTGCTGTAGGCCGCCAGGACGCTCATGAACAATTCCTCGCGCCGGGCCCACGCCCCGGGGTCGTCCGGTTCCAGGAGCACCTGGACGGCCGTCCCGTCGTGCACCGCGACCAGCGCGCGGCCGAGCGCAGCCTCGTCGCGCACCTGCCGCCCGGTCCGGGCCAGCGCGGCGACCAGCACCGGCAGGACGGTGTCCTGGATGGCCTGCTCCCGGGCCGCCATGACCCTGCGCAGCGCCGGGTTGCGCAAGGCGTGCGCGGTGAACTCGGCCGTCACCCGGTACCAGGCGTCGTCCACCGGAATCGCGGCCAGCGCGGCCCGCAGCGCCTGGCCCGGGTCCTCCGCCGAGACCTCGGCGAGCGCGGCCCGCACGTCCGCGAGCATCCGCGTGGACCGGTCCTCCCACATGGCCAGGAAGACCTCGTCCAGCGAGGTGAAGTTCGAGTAGAACGCGCCGCGCGTGAACCCGGCCCGCTCGCAGAGCCGCTCGACGGTGGTCCGCCCGAAGCCCTCCTCGGCGAACGCCTCCATCGCGGCGTCCAGCAACCGCTGCCGCGTCTGCGACCTCCGCGCACTGACCGCCGCCGTCATCACCCGCCGCCTCGCGCCACCGGAACCCGGCCCGGGCGTTCTCGCCCGTCGGATACAAAAACGTATCCGATGCATTCCTGTATCGACAAGGGTCGCGGGGGCCGTGTCGGCGGTCCGGGAACCGGGCTGCGGGCCGTCTGGCTTCCCGCGTCCGGTCGGGATATGACGGTGCCGCGGCGTCCGTCCGAGGAGTCGTCGTATCCGTCGGGAGGAGCTCCGGTGCAGCAGTCAGGGCAGCAGTCAGGGCAGCAATCAGGGCAGGCAGTGTGGACGGTCCTCGACGAGGGGCGGGCCTCGGAGGTCGAGGTCCGCACCGGCCCGGACGGCGGCGTGTTCCTGGGCATCGAAGCCGTGCAGACCGCGCTGGGGTGGGCGTGGCAGGAGTACGGGTGGTGCCGGGGCGACGTCTGCATTCCGCACACGTCGACGGTGCCGGTGCGGGGCGACGACGGGCTGGTCGATCTAGCGGCCTTCGCCGGGGTGCTCGGGCGGCCCTATGCGGTCGAGACGGAGGCGGCGGTGGCCGTCGTCGGGACTGCGGCAGCCGGGCTGGGGGCGGGCGCCGATGGGGAGGCTCCGGACTTCGAACTGCCGGACGTCGACGGGCGGATGCACCGGCTTTCGGATCTGCGCGGGCGCAAGGTGGCGCTGAACTTCTGGGCGTCGTGGTGCGGGTGCCGGTGGGAGCTGCCGCACTGGGAGGCGCGCCACCAGGAGCTGAGCGGCCAGGGGTTCGTGCTGCTGAGCGTGTCGCTGGACCACCGGGTCGAGGACGCGCGGCCGTGGATCGAGGAGGCGAAGCCGACGCATCCGGTGGTCGTCGACACGGAGCAGCGGGTCGCGGCGCTGTACCAGGTGGCGAATGTGCCGACGGTGGTGTGGATCGACGAGGCGGGCCGGATCGTCCGCCCCAACGACACGCAGTACCCGTCGGACACCTTCACGGTGTTCACGGACGTGCCGTCCGGTCCGGCGATGGCCGCGCTGCGGCGGTGGGTGACCGCCGGCGACAGCGGCCTGACCGAGGAGGAGGTGGCCGCGCACACGCCGACGGCCGATGCGGCCGGGCAACAGGCGCGTACCGAAGCGGCGTTGGCGGTGTGGCTGGTCCGCAACGGGCACCCGGATGCGGCGCGGCGGCGCTACGAGCGGCTGGCCGCCGAGTCCCCGGAGCACATCTCGCTGTGGCGGGCGCTGATGCCGCTGCTGGACGTGGACCCGCTGGGCGAGGAGTTCTTCGCCAAGGCCGCGCTGCTCCAGGAGGCCGGGATCCCGCTGGCCCGGCCCCTCCCCGTGGGGAACGGGACCGGGCCGGACGCAGGCGGGAACTAACCGGACGCCGTCGCCGTGCCGTCGGGGGCGGCAAGGTCGGCGGCCGCGGGGGCGATCTCGACGTTGAGGTGCTTCATCAGCGGCTGGTCGCTCTGCTCGCTGTAGTCGCCGGCCGGGCACAGGACGTTCATCTCCGGCATGTAGCCGGCCGCGCAGCCGGGCGGGATGTCGTACGCGACGGCCGTGTAGTTCCGCAGATTTCGCTGCGTGCCGTCCTTGGCGAAGCTGGTGATGTCCACCAAGTCCCGGTCCGCGAGGCCGCGTTCGGCCATGTCGGCGGGGTTCATGAAGACGAGGGTGCGGAGGCCCTCGATGCCGCGGTAGCGGTCGTTCTCCGAGTAGATGGTGGTGTTCCACTGGTCGTGCGAGCGCATGGTGCCGAGGACGAGCCGCCCGGGGGTGGCGTCCAGGGGCGGGAGCGGGGCGTGCGAGAACTCGGCGCGGCCGGAGGGGGTCAGGAAGACGCGTTCGCGGGCGGGCTGGCGCAGCCGGAAGCCGTGCGGGAGGCGTACGCGCTGGTTGAAGTCGTCGAAGCCGTCCAGCGCGCGGGCCATGGTGTCGCGGATGAGGTCGTAGTCCTCGGCGTACTCGCGCCATGGGGTAGGGCTGTCCGGCAGCGTGGCGAGGGCGATGCCGGCCACGATCGCCGGTTCGGAGCGCAGGTGGGGCGAGGCGGGCTGCTTCATGCCGCGGGACAGGTGGACCATGCTCATGGAGTCCTCGACCGACACGGACTGCACGCCGGTGGCCTGGTGGTCCTTCTCGGTGCGGCCCAGGCACGGCAGGATCAGCGCGTGGCGGCCGTGTACGAGGTGGCTGCGGTTGAGCTTCGTGCTGACCTGGACGGTCAGTTCGCAGCGGCGCAGTGCCTCGGCGGTGTACGGGGTGTCGGGGGTGGCGAGGGCGAAGTTGCCGCCCATGCCGACGAACACCCGGACTTCGCCGTCGTGCATGGCCTGGATGGTGCGTACCGTGTCGAGCCCTGCCTCGCGCGGCGGTTCGATGCCGCAGGCGTCGGCGAGGCGGTCCAGGAATGCGTCGTCGGGCCGGTGGTTGATGCCGCAGGTGCGGTTGCCCTGGACGTTGCTGTGCCCGCGGATCGGGCAGGGTCCGGCGCCTTCGCGGCCGATGTTGCCGCGCAGCAGCAGGAGGTTGACGATCTCGCGGATGGTGTCGACCGCGTGCTCCTGCTGGGTGACGCCGAGGCACCACGCCACGATCGTGTGGGCGCCGGCGCGGTACATCTCGGCTGCCCGGCGGATCTGGCTGACCGCCAGCCCGCTGCCCTGCTCGATGTCCGTCCATTCGGTGGCCCGGCACAGCTCGCGGTACTCCTCGAAGCCCGCGGTGAAGCGTTCGAGGAAGACGTGGTCGACGGCGCTCGGGTCGGTCTCCGCGGTCTCCAGGAGCGCCTTGGCCATGCCGCGCATCAGGGCCATGTCGCCCGCGATGCGCGGCTGCAGGTCGAAGGTGCCGGTCGGGGTGGCCTTCAAGGTGGCCATCGTGCGCAGCTCGTGGGGCACGATCGTGCGTCCGGCGGCTGCCTCCACGAGCGGGTTGACGTGCACGATCTGCGCGCCGCGCCGGTACGCCTGGGCCAGCGACGTGAGCATGCGCGGCGCGTTGGAGGCGGCGTTGACGCCCAGCACGAAGATGGTGTCGGCGTGCTGCCAGTCGCGCAGGTCGACGGTGCCCTTGGCGCTGCCGATGGCCGCGGTGAGGGCACGGCCGCTGGCTTCGTGGCACATGTTGGAGCAGTCCGGCATGTTGTTGGTGCCGAACTCGCGGGCCAGCAGCTGGTAGAGGAACGACGCCTCGTTGCCGAGTCGGCCGGAGGTGTAGAACGCGGCGCGGTCCGGGCTGTCGAGGCCGCGCAGGATGTCGCCGGTGAGGGCGAACGCGTCGTCCCAGCTGATCGGCACGTACCGGTCGGTCTCCCGGTCGTACACCATCGGCTCGGTCAGCCGGCCCTGGTCCTCGAGGGCGTGGTCGGACCAGCCGGACAGCTCGCCGACGGTGTGCGCGGCGAAGAAGGCGCGGTCGACGCGCTTGTGGGTCATCTCCCAGGCGGCGTGCTTGAGGCCGTTCTCGCAGACGTCCAGGTGCAGGCCGTCCGGGTCGTCCGGCCATGCGCAGCCGGGGCAGTCGAAGCCCTCTCCGGCGTGGTTCATGCGCAGGGTGGCGCGCAGGTCCTCGACCGGGGCGCCGTGCCGACGCAGGAGGACCTTGCCGACGCTGAACGCGGCGCCCCACCCGGCCGTCGGACGGCTGTACGCGGCGGCCGGCGCCGGTCCTCCGGGTGCCGGGGCCGGCTCGTCCGCGGTCTTCGGCAACTCGTTCGCACTCACCACGGTCGCTACTCCCCCATGACGGTCCGCGCGGCGGCGTTGTCGGCGGCCCACTCGGCCTCGGCCTCGCTGATCTTCTTGGCGTGCCCGCGGATGCGGAACGCGGTGACGATCTCCACGAGGCCCACCAGGATCAGCCAGATGCCGGCGAAGACCGTCAGCACGCTGATCGAGCCGAACGGCGCCACGATCAGAACCACGCCGCCGATCGCGGTGATGACGCCGAGGAACACCTGCCAGCCGCGGCTCGGCATGTCGGAGTCGGAGACGGCCGCCATGGTCTCGGTGATGCCGCGGAACAGCCAGCCGATGCCGATCCAGACGGCCAGCAGGAAGATCGACTGGGTGGTGCCGCGGAAGCAGAACAGGCCCAGCAGGACGGACAGCGCACCGCTGATGAACGCCATCACCCGCATGGAGGTGGCGGCGTGCGTCCCGAAGGCGGCGATCAGCTGGGCCACACCGGTGATGAGCAGGTAGACGCCGAACAGCACGCCCACCACCATCAGGGTGGGTTCGGGCCACGCCAGGATGACGCAGCCGAGGGCGAGGGTGGCCAGGCCGGCCAGCAGAACGGCCTGCCAGGCGGCCTGCGCGAGCTGGCCCCACATGCCTTGGATGCTCGGATTGGTCTCGGTTTCCATGGCTTCCACGCTCCTAGCCGTGCGCGCCGTGCGGCGCATATCGGCGGATACGCGCCATCACGGATCCCACCTCGACTAGAACAGCGTCCGATCACTCCCGCAACGCGAGAGATGCGACGGCGGGCCGCCGGCCGGGACCGCGGGCGGCAGAGGGCGGGAGGGCAGCGGGCGCGCGGGCGGCGAGAAGCCGGGTCGGCGAGGGGGTGCGCGGCGTCGCAGGGCCCCGTGATCGAGCCCCCCCGGGCACGGGGCCGCGCCGGTGTCAGTCGTCCGCGAGGGCGGATTCGATGTCGCGGACCACGCGCCACATCGGGGTGCGGCGCTTGGCGATGACCACGACGACGTCGTCGGGCTCGGTCGCCGCGGCGCCCGGGGAGCCGTCGCCGGTGTCGGGGCTCCACGTGCGGCGCACGAAATCGAGGGCGTGGTCGACGGCTGCGGCCGCGTCGCCCTCGCCGTCCGAGCGCAGCCAGCCGCGCAGCGCGTTGTTGTGCGCGGCGACCACGGAGGCCGCCAGGACGTCGGCGCGCAGCGCGTTGTCCGGGCGGTCCGCGAAGCGGCCGCGCAGGTAGTGGGCCAGGGCGCTCTCGTAGCGGCGGACCACCGAGAGCTCGTAGGTGCGCAGGCCGGGGACCTGCTTGGTGAGCCGGTAGCGCTGCACCGAGAAGACGGGGTCGTCGGCGTAGAGCCGGAGTACCAGGCGGGCCGCCTCGCACACGCGCTCGACCGGGTCCTCGTCGTCGGGGCCGGCCGCCAGGAAGGCGGTCATGTCGGCGAGCGAGCGCTCGTGGTCCGGGAAGACGACGTCCTCTTTGCTCGGGAAGTACCGGAAGAACGAGCGGCGGCCGACCCCGGCGAGCGCGGCGATGTCGTCGACGGTGGTCTGGTCGTAGCCGCGTTCCGGGAACAGCTGGAAGGCGGCGGCGACGAGCGCGTCGCGTATCGGGGGCTTGGCCGGTCCCGTCGTCATGGTCGGGAACCTAGCACCGGAGCTTGGCTATGGCACTCGGTGCGCATAGTCTGGGGTACTGAGTGCCATCGAATGATGGAACGCCGTACCCCTGGCAGTACCCGCTTGCCGTACCCGCTTGCCGTGCCTGCCTGCAGTTCCCCCGCTTGCAGTACCCCCGCCGCCCCGATCGGAGTGCCCGCTCGTGAACAAGGACTTTGACCTCTTCCGTCTCGGCGACGAGCACGTGATGCTGCGCGACACCGTGCGCGCGCTGGCGGAGGCGAAGATCGCGCCGTTCGCGGCCGAGGTGGACGAGCAGGGCCGCTTCCCGCAGGAGGCGCTGGACGCGCTGTCGGCCGCCGACCTGCAGGCCGTGCACATCCCCGAGGAGTACGAGGGCGCGGGCGCCGACGCGCTGGCCACCGTGCTGGTGATCGAGGAGGTCGCCCGGGTCTGCGCGTCCTCGTCGCTGATCCCCGCGGTCAACAAGCTCGGCACGATGCCGCTGATGCTGTCCGCGTCGGAGGACCTCAAGCGCCGCTACCTGACCCCGGTCGCGCGCGGCGAGGCGATGTTCTCGTACTGCCTCTCGGAGCCCGAGGCGGGCTCGGACGCGGCCGGCATGAAGGCCCGCGCGGTGCGCGACGGCGACTACTGGGTGCTGAACGGCGTCAAGCGCTGGATCACCAACGCCGGGGTGTCGGAGTACTACACCGTGATGGCGGTGACCGACCCGGACAAGCGCTCGAAGGGCATCTCGGCGTTCGTCGTGGAGAAGTCCGACGAGGGCGTCTCGTTCGGCGCGCCGGAGAAGAAGCTCGGCATCAAGGGCTCCCCGACGCGCGAGGTGTACCTCGACAACGTCCGCATCCCGGCGGACCGCATGATCGGCGAGGAGGGCACCGGCTTCGCGACCGCGATGGCGACCCTGGACCACACCCGCGTGACCATCGCCGCGCAGGCGCTGGGCATCGCGCAGGGCGCGCTCGACTACGCCAAGAACTACGTGCAGGAGCGCCGCCAGTTCGGCAAGCCGATCGCGGACTTCCAGGGCGTGCAGTTCATGCTCGCCGACATGGCCATGAAGCTGGAAGCCGCCCGCGCGCTGACGTACCAGGCCGCGGCGAAGTCCGAGCGCGGCGACGCCGACCTGACCTTCTACGGTGCGGCCGCCAAGTGCTACGCGTCGGACGCCGCGATGGAGATCACCATCGACGCGATCCAGCTGCTCGGCGGCTACGGCTACACGCGCGACTACCCGGTCGAGCGCATGATGCGCGACGCCAAGATCACCCAGATCTACGAAGGCACCAACCAGGTCCAGCGCATCGTCATGGCCCGCAACCTGCCGAAGTAGAGAAGCTGCTGGTCAGCCGGTCCTGAAGCCCTCGTAGGCGGCGCCGAATCCGGCGCTGCCCGCGAGGGCTTCGCGCTGCGCGCGGGCGCCTGGGAGGCATGTGGGAGACGCCGCACTCGCCAGGCGGAAGACCATGATCAGCCATAAGGTGCAAATCATTCCCTGGTCGCCTGTCGAGCCGGAATGGCGGTGCACTTGTGACGTCCTCGGAGGACTCGGGCCCGGCTGGTGCCGCGGTCGGTGCGGCGGCCGGATCTTCCGGGTCGGATGGATCTTCCGGAGCGGCCGGGAAGGCCGTGAAGCTGGGCGTGCCGGCGCTGACCGCGATGGTGGTCGGGTCGATGGTGGGCGCCGGGGTGTTCTCGCTGCCGCGCCGGTTCGCGCAGGAGACCGGTGTCGCGGGGGCGCTGATCGCGTGGGCGGTGGCCGGGGCGGGCATGCTCATGCTCGCCTTCGTGTTCCAGCTGCTCGCGGTGCGCCGCCCGGACCTGGATGCCGGCGTGTACGCCTACGCGAAGGCCGGCTTCGGCGAATATCCGGGCTTCTTCTCGGCGTTCGGCTACTGGGCCAGTGCCTGCGTGGGAAACGTGACGTACTGGGTGCTGATCATGTCGACGGTCGGCGCGCTCGCCCCGGCACTCGGCGACGGCGACACCGTGCTCGCGGTGGCCTTGTCGTCAGTCGGCCTGTGGGCGTTCTTCCTGCTGATCCGGCGCGGCGTGAAGGAGGCCGCGGCGATCAACAAGATCGTGACGGTCGCGAAGATCGTCCCGATCCTGTTCTTCATCGTGCTGGCGCTGTTCTACCTCGACCCGTCGGTCTTCGCCGACAACTTCGGCGGCGCGGACTACGCCGGCTCGCTGTTCGACCAGGTGCGCGGCACCATGCTGGCCACCGTCTTCGTCTTCCTGGGCGTCGAGGGCGCCAGCGTCTACTCGCGGCACGCGCGCAGGCGCGAGGACGTGGGCCGGGCGACCGTGCTCGGTTTCCTGAGCGTCTTCTCGGTGTTCGCGTCGGTGACGATCGTGTCGTACGGGATCATGCCGATGGGCGAGATCGCCGAACTGCGCCAGCCGTCCATGGCCGGCGTCCTCGAGCACGAAGTCGGGACCTGGGGGCGCGTATTCATCAGCGTCGGGCTGATCGTGTCGGTCCTGGGCGCCTATCTCGCGTGGACGCTGATGGCCGCCGAGGTCCTGTACGTCGCCGCGCAGGACGACGACATGCCCCGCTTCCTGGGCCGGTCCACCGACCAGGACGTACCGGTGCCCGCGCTGGTCGCCACGACGCTGCTCACCCAGGTCGTCCTGATCGCGACGCTCTTCTCCGACGACGCGTTCAACTTCGCGCTGGACCTGACCAGCGCGCTCAGTCTCATCCCGTTCCTGCTGGCCGCGGCGTACGCGGTCAAGCTGCTGGTGCCGCGGGACGCGCCGGGCGGCAGATCCGGGCGGTCCCGGGACCTGACGTACGCCGTCCTGGCGACCGTGTACACGGCGTTCCTGCTGTACGCCGCCGGACTCAAGTACGTCCTCGTGTCGTTCATCATCTACGCACCGGCCACCGTGCTGTTCGCGATGGCCCGGCGCGAGCAGGGCCGGCGGGTCTTCTCGCGCGCCGAGCTCGGCCTGTTCGTGTTCTCGCTGGCCGGCGCGGTGGCCGGGGTCGCGGCCCTGGCCACCGGGGCCGTAAGCATCTGACGTCGTACCGAAAGGCAGCGCATGACCAGCATCGAGGCCGTGGACGGCAGCGCAGCGGCGCCCCGGCGGCACGGCGTGCATTCCGAGGTCGGGCGGCTCCGCAAGGTCCTGGTGTGCGCACCGGGCCTGGCCCATCGGCGGCTCACGCCGACCAACGCCGAGGAACTGCTCTTCGACGACGTGATGTGGGTCGAGAACGCCCAGCGCGACCACGCGGACTTCGTGAACAAGCTGACCACGCGCGGCGTCGAGGTCGTCGAACTGCACGACCTCCTCGCGCAGACCATGGCAATCCCGGAGGCCAAGGCCTGGCTGCTGGAACGCAAGATCACCGCGAACCAGGTCGGCGTCGGCCTCGTGGACAGCACGCATGCGTTCCTGGACACCCTCGAACCGTGGCGGCTCGCCGAGTACCTGATCGGCGGCCTGGCCACCGCCGACCTGCCGGACGACTTCCGGCCGCCGGCCGTCGCACTCGCCCGCGAACAGGTCGGCGCCCGCGAGTACTTGATGCCGCCGCTGCCCAACACCCTCTACACCCGCGACACCACCTGCTGGCTCTACGGCGGCCTGACCCTCAACCCGCTGTACTGGCCCGCGCGGCACGACGAGACCTTGCTGATGAAGGCCGTCTACCGCTTCCACCCCGACTACGCCGACTCCACGGTGTGGTGGGGCGATCCCGAACAGAGCTGGGGCCAGGCCACGTTCGAGGGCGGCGACATCATGCCGGTGGGCAACGGCGTGGTCCTGATGGGCATGAGCGAGCGCACGTCCCGCCAGGCGATCACCCAGGTCGCCGCCGCGCTGTTCGCGCAGGGCGCCGCGGAACACGTCGTGGTGGCCGGCATGCCGAAGCTCCGCGCCGCGATGCACCTGGACACGGTGTTCACCTTCGCGGACCGCGACACCGTCACCCTCTACCCGCGCATCATGGACGCGGTCCGCGCGTTCTCCCTGCGCCCGGCCGACAACCCGGCAGGCCTGGACGTCATCGACGAGGGCAGCACCGCATTCACCGACGTGGTGGCCAAGGCCCTCGGGCTGTCCGCACTGCGGGTCATCGAGACCGGCGGCGACGAGTACGCCTCCGAACGCCAGCAATGGGACAGCGGCAACAACGCGGTGGCCCTCGAACCCGGCGTGGTCTTCACCTACGACCGCAACACCACCACCAACACGGCACTGCGCAAGGCGGGCATCGAGGTCATCACCATCGTCGGCGCAGAACTGGGCCGCGGCCGAGGCGGCGGCCACTGCATGACCTGCCCCATCGTCCGCGACCCGGTCGCCTACTGAGGGGCGCTGCCCAGCGCCGGCGATGTCACAGCTCGGGAAGCGGCTCGCCGGGCAGCGGTGCCCGGCGCTGGTCCAGCCAGAACATGTAGCGGCGGAGGTCGCGCTCCAGGTCGCCGTCGATGTAGGCGATGTAGTCGTGGAGGCCGTCGGCCGCATCCTCGGCAGCGGCGCTTCCGGAGTCCGTACGGTGGCGGGCCGATTCCACCGCCCAGGCGCGGACCCGGTCACGGGCGGCCCACCAATCGCGGACGGATTGGACGGTCCAATGGTCGTCGCCGTCCCAGCCATACCCGGCAACCGGGTCGGCGTCCGCCGCGGCCACGATCAGGCGGACTTCATCAGGCGTGCGAGGCTGGCGATAGACGAACTCCCCGCCCCGGTCGTCGTACGCGACATGGTCGGGCGCGTCCATCCGGCCGGTCCAGCAAGTGTCGGTCATTGCGCCGTAGAACGGCCCCGGCACGTTGCGCCAGTTGCGCTCGGCCCACTTGCCGCCGAACCACAGATGGTCCACACCGTATGCGCGGACGATCTCCTGTGCGGTGGGCACCGGGTTCCAGTAGTTCTCGGACACGCGCTCCCCCTTTGGCGGTCGGGCCACAGACGTTACGCCGTCACTCCGCGGCTGCGGTCAGGTGGTGCCAGGCGGTTTCGCCGGTGGTTTGCCAGGTTTGGCGGCGGGTGTTGTAGAGGTCTGCGGCCTTGGTGCCGGTCCAGGTGGCGGGAAGTAGGGCGGCGGGTAGCTGCGGGTCCAGGAAGGGGAAGCGGCGCCATTCGTGGACGAGGCGGACTTGGGCGAGCACGACGGGGAGCCCGGGGGTGGGGCGCAGCTCGGTGAAGCGGTCGACGAACTCGGCGTACTCGGCGTCGATTGCGGCGAGGTCCCAGGCGCGGTCGACCATGGCGCGTTCGGAGCCGGTGCCGCCGAAGGTGCCGTGGAAGGAGAACGCGTCGTCGGCCAGGCCGAGTTCGCGCAGGATGGTGTCGGCTTCGGGAGCGCGTTCCGGGTGCGGGCTGATCCACACTCCGGGGGACGGGCTGCCGAAGCCGGCCCAGGTGAGGCGGGTGCGGAGCTGGTGGCGCAGCTTGCGCTGGGCCTCGGGGACGGTGGCCATCAGGACCAGCCATCTGCCGTCCCATTCGGGGCCTGGTTCGCCGAAGCCGTAGATGCGCGCGGCGCCTTCGGTGAGCAGGCGGCGGCCCGGCGGGGTGAGGGCCCAGCGGGTGCGGCGGCCGTGGCGTTCGGCGGCGATCCAGCCGTCCGCGGCGGTGCGGGCCAGGGCTTGGCGGGCCGACTTCTCCTCGATGCCCAGGCCGTCGAGGACGCGCAGGACGGTCGCCGTCCAGACGGTGCCGCCGTGCGGCAGGACGTACTCGCCGAGCAGCGACATGAGCAGCGAGCGGGCACCGGTGGCCCCGGCGGGCCGGCGGCGCGGCGCGGCCGCGGCGGTGGGGTCGTCCGGCGTGCTCGCCTGCGGCATGGGCACCTTCCCTGGTCGTTCGGTGATCTTCGTACGGCCGTTGCCCGGAGTATCGCAGTCCCGCGATCTTCTACATCAACGTGACGCCAAGGCGTTGATATGTAGCACATCATGGAGTAGAACCGATGCCCAGCGAGGTTCTGCACCGTCGGCCGAAAGGCGCACGCCATGCCCCCGGGACCGGTCCGCTTCGACGTCCACCCCGACACGTACCGGCACTGGTCCCTGGAGATCGAAGGCAGCGTCGCGCGGCTGATGCTGGACGTGGACGAGCAGGGCGGCCTGGTGCCCGGCTACGAGCTCAAGCTGAACTCGTACGACCTGGGCGTGGACATCGAGTTGTACGACGCGCTGCAGCGCATCCGCTTCGAGCACCCCGGTGTGAAGGCGGTGGTGATCGGGAGCGCCAAGGACAAAGTCTTCTGCGCGGGTGCGAACATCCGCATGCTGGCGCAGAGTTCGCATGCCTGGAAGGTGAACTTCTGCAAGTTCACGAACGAGACGCGCAATGGGATGGAGGACGCGTCCGCGCACTCGGGGCTCGCCTTCCTCGCGGCGGTCAACGGCACCGCGGCAGGCGGCGGGTACGAACTGGCCTTGGCATGCGACGAGATCCTGCTGGTCGACGACGGTTCGTCGGCCGTGTCGCTGCCCGAAGTGCCGCTGCTGGGCGTGCTGCCCGGTACCGGCGGCCTGGTGCGCGTGGTCGACAAGCGCGGGGTGCGCAAGGACCTCGCCGACGTCTTCGCCACCCGGGCGGACGGGGTACGCGGACGCACCGCGCTGGACTGGGGGCTGGTCGACGAAGCCGTGCCGCGAAGCCGGTTCGCGGAGACGGTGGCGCAGCGGGCCCGCGAGGCGGCGGAGCGGTCGCCGCGTCCGACCGACGACGGGACCGAGGGTGTCGTGCTGAAGCCGCTCGTGCGCAGCGAAGGGCCGGACGGCATCGCGTACACACATGTGGCCGTGGTCCTGGACCGGGCCGCGCGGACTGCCACGATCACCGTCGCCGGGCCGGGCGCGCCGCCGCCGGACTCCCCCGAGGCCGCCGTACGCGAGGGCGCCGGGTTCTGGCCGCTTGCGATGACCCGCGAACTCGACGACGCCATCCTGCACTTGCGGACCAACGAGAACACCCTGGGCACCTGGATCCTCAAGACCGCCGGCGACTCCGACCAGGTGGCGGCGTACGACGCTTTCCTGTCCGCGCACGAAGGCCACTGGCTGATCGACGAGACACGCCACTACCTCAAGCGCACGCTCAAGCGGCTGGACGTGACGAGTCGGACGCTCATCGCCCTGCTGGAGCCCGGGAGTTGCTTCGCCGGGCCGCTGCTGGAACTCGCCTTGGCCGCAGACCGGCAGTACATGCTCGACGGCGTCTTCGAGGAGGAACAGGACGAGCAGGACGGGGATGCGCAGCCTGCTCGGCTGCGGATGACCGCGGCGAACTTCGGTGCGTACCCGATGGGAAACGGCCGCACCCGGTTGCAGTCGCGCTTCCACGGCGCCCCGGAGCATCCGGACCTCCTCGCCGATCACGCCGGCAAGGACCTCGCGGCCGCCGAGGCGCTTGCGCTGGGCCTGGTCACGTTCGCGCCGGACGACATCGACTACGCCGACGAGGTGCGCCTCGCCCTGGAGGAGCGCGCCGCCCTGAGCCCGGACGCGCTGACCGGTATGGAGGCCAACCACCGCTTCACCGGCCCCGAGACCCCGGAGACGAAGATCTTCGGCCGGCTGTCCGCCTGGCAGAACTGGATCTTCAACCGCCCGAACGCGGCCGGCCCGGAAGGCGCGCTGCGCAGCTACGGCACCGGCCGCCGCGCCGACTTCGACACCGAGCGAGTGTGAGGCAGACCGTGGGCACCATCGACTACACCGGACGCATCCCCAACAACGTCGACCTGGCCGGCGACCGCCGCCTGCAGCGGGCCCTGGAGTCGTGGCAGCCGAAGTTCCTGGCCTGGTGGGCCGAGATGGGCCCGGCGCTGCCGACCCGCGACGTGTACCTGCGGACCGCCGTGTCGGTCGGGCGCGAGGGCTGGGCGCACTTCGGGCACGTGGCGCTCCCGGAATACCGCTGGGGCATCTTCCTGTCCGAGCGCAGTCCGGACCGGGCGATCGGGTTCGGCCGGCACAAGGGCGAGCCGGTGTGGCAGCAGGTGCCCGGCGAGCACCGGTCCGACCTGCAGCGGCTGATCGTGGTGCAGGGCGACACCGAGCCCGCGTCCGTCGAGCAGCAGCGGCACCTCGGGGCGACCGCGCCGAGCCTGTACGACCTCCGCAACCTCTTCCAGGTCAACGTGGAGGAGGGCCGCCACCTGTGGGCGATGGTGTACCTGCTGCACGCGTACTTCGGGCGCGACGGGCGCGAGGAAGCCGAGGCGCTGCTGCTGCGGAACTCGGGCAGCGAGGACGCACCGCGCATCCTCGGCGCGTTCAACGAACCCACGCCCGACTGGCTGGCGTTCTTCATGTTCACCTACTTCACCGACCGGGACGGGAAGTACCAGCTCGGCACGCTGAAGGAGAGCGCCTTCGACCCGCTCGCGCGCACCTGCGACTTCATGCTCAAGGAGGAAGCGCACCACATGATGGTGGGCACCACGGGCGTGGACCGCGTGGTGGCGCGTACCGCCGAGTTGATGCGCGAGCACGACACCGACGACATCGCGCGGTACGGCGGCATCCCGCTCGGGGTGCTGCAGCGCTACCTCAACTTCCATTACAGCGTCTCGCTGGACCTGTTCGGCTCGGAGACGTCGACCAACGTCGCCAACTACTTCACCAACGGGCTGAAGGGCCGCTGGCAGGAGGACCGCCGCAAGGACGACCATGTGCTGGCCGAGGGCCACACGGCGGTCGAGACGGTCGCGGACGGGCGCATCACCGCGGTGGAGACGCCGCTGCTCGTCGCACTCAACCAGGACCTGCGCACCGAGTACACGGCGGACTGCGGCAGCGGTGTCACCCGCTGGAACCGCATCCTCGCCGAGTACGGCATCGGCGAGCGCCTGCTCCTCCCGCACCACGGCTTCAACCGGGCGGTCGGCGCGTACGCGGGCCACCGCATCGCTCCCGACGGCACGGTGCTGGACGCCGAGCAGTGGGCGGCCGGCGTACCGCAGTGGCTGCCGAGCGACGACGACATGGCGTTCGTCGCCTCGCTCATGCAGCCGGTGTACGAGCCGGGGCGCGTCGCGTCGTGGATCGCCCCGCCGAAGCAGGGCATCGACGGGCGGCCTTTCGCGTACGAGTACGTGCACCTCGTATAAGACCCGGGGCGGGCTCCGACGCTCTGCCTCCTCCGCCGTGTCGGCCGGATCCGAAGGGGTTCCGATGCCAGAGCCGTTCAACGCCGCCAGCTACCTGGTGGACCGTCAGATCAGCGCCGGGCACGCCGACCGCATCGCGGTCACCGGACCGCTGGGCACCCTCACGTACCGCGAACTCGGCGAGCGCACGGCCCAGGTCGCTGCCGGGCTGCGCGCCGCCGGGCTGCGTCCCGAGGAACGCCTGATGCTGTTCGCGTCCGACGGCCCGGAGATGCTGGTCACGCTGCTCGCCGCGATGCGCATGGGCGCAGTGCCGGTACCCGTGTCCACGATGTACCGCGGCCCCGAACTCGCCGCCCTGCTGCGCGACTCGCGGGCCCGGCTCCTGGCCGTGTCACCGGAGTTCGCGGCCACCGCCCAGGAGGCGCTGGACGAGTTGGAGACCGCGGAGGCGCCGCACGACCTGGCCGGTACGGTGGCGATCCGCGGCGCCGACGTGCGGCTCGCGCGCGGGCCGCGCATCACGTGGGAGGAGCTTGCCGCGTGCGGCGTAGACGACGTGCGCGCGGCGGCACCGGGCGCCGCGGCGTACCCCACGCACGGCGACTCTCCCGCGCTGTGGCTCTACACGTCGGGAACCACCGGGACACCCAAGGCCGCGATGCACCGGCACGCCAACATCCGGCACGTCGTCGAGACGTACGGCACGCAGGTGCTCGGCACTTCGCCCGGCGACCGGTGCTTCTCGGTGGCGAAGCTGTTCTTCGCGTACGGCCTCGGGAACGCCTGCTTCTTCCCGCTCGCGGCCGGCGCCGCCGCGATCCTGGACCCGGCCCGGCCGACCCCGGCCACGGTCGCCGCGCGCCTCGCCGAGGACCGGCCCACGCTGTTCTTCGGCGGGCCGACGTTCTTCGCCGCGCTGCTGCACAGCACCGACATCGCGGACGACGCCTTCGCGTCGGTGCGCTTCGCGGTCTCGGCCGGCGAGGCGCTGCCCGCCGAGTTGTACGCCCGGTTCCTGGACCGGTTCGGCGTGGAGATCGTCGACGGCATCGGCTCGACCGAGGCGCTGCACATCTTCCTGTCGAACCGCGCGGGCGCGGTGCGTCCCGGCACCACCGGGATGCCGGTGCCCGGGTACGGCCTGAGCCTGCGGGCCGCGGACGGCTCCGAGGTGCCGGACGGCAAGCCCGGCACGCTCTACCTGCGCGGCCCGTCGCTGGCCACCGGCTACTGGGCCCGGACCGACACCTCGCGCGCGGTCTTCCAGGGCGAATGGCTGGCCACCGGCGACATCTACATGCGGGACTCGGACGGCTACTACGCCTGCCTGGGCCGCGACAACGACATGCTCAAGGCCGGCGGCATCTGGGTCTCCCCCGCCGAGGTCGAGGCCTGCCTGCTGGGCCACCCGGCGGTCGCCCAGGTCGCCGTCGTCGCCGCGCCCGACGCCGACGGCCTGGACAAGCCGGTGGCCTGCGTGGTCCCGGCGCCGGGCCACGCGGTCGACCCGGACGCCTTGATCGCGCATTGCCGCAGCCACTTGGCGGCCTTCAAGCGGCCGCGGCACGTGTTCGCCTTCGACGCGCTGCCGACGACGGCGACGGGGAAGCTGCAGCGCTACCTCCTGCGTCAGGACGTGGCGGCCCGCCTGGCGGCTGCCACCGCGGTGCCCTGACGCCCCGCGTACCCGGACATACCGGAGCTTCGTCAGACCGGGTCCGGGGCGTTGAGGTTGACGAGGAACAGCGTCCCGCGGCTGCCGGGCAGCACGCGGTGGACGGTGTCGGCGGGCACGACGCACAGCTCGCCGGGGCCGACCGACCGGGCCACGCCGCCGACGGCTATCTCCATGCGGCCCTCGACGACCAGCAGCGCTTCGGGCTCGGGATGGATGTCGTCCTCGCCGGGCATCTCGTCCATGCGCATGACCTTGAGGTAGGCCGGGCCGACGCGGTCGACGACGTGGGAGTTCCACGAGTCAGGGAGTTCTGCGGCGATTTCGGGCAGTTTGATGCTGGTCATGGCATGCCTCTTTCCGACGTACGCCCCTGGGCGGGGCGCACGTTGTGCGGTGTTCGGGTGATGTCGACGACGCTAGTCGACGATCACCCGGCCGCGGTCGACCGTCAGGTAAAGGCTTGGATCCCTTTGCCCGGTCGGTCTCTGCCTCCCTTCGCGGTCGCGAGATGCCGTCAGGTACGGAAGCGCCAGGCTGCGTTGGCGCGGCGGGCCGCTATGTGTGCGGCGCGCCGGGCCGGGGCCACCGTGCCGCCGGCGCCGTCCGGGCCGAGCACGCCGGGAAGCTCGTCGAGGCGTACGACCCGCGCGGTCGGTTCGGGGCGGTTGTCGGACCAGGCGCAGCGGAAGGTGAGCATGCCTTCCGGACGCCCTTCGGTGTCCAGCCAGTTGGCGCTGCCGGGGTCGGCGTGGGCGACGACGACGCGCACCCGGCCGTCCGGGTCGACTGCGGTCTGCCGGTGGTTCAGCCCGCCGGTGCGGTGGATCGATTCGACGGGCTCGAACCAGCCCAACTGGTAGAGCTGGTAGGACCAGTAGCGGGCGACGGGGGCCTCGCACTCGACGACCAGCGCCTCCCCGGGCGCCAGCCGGTAGAAGCAGAACCCGTAGACGAGGCCCTTGAGCCCCTTGGGTTCGGTGCGCGGCTGGATGAAGGTGTTGTCGTCGCCGCGGGCCCGGGCGGCCCGCTGGTAGTCGTTCCAGTAGGTGATCGACCGCTCGAACTGCGAGCGTGCCTCGTGCAGTTGCTCGGCCATCCGGACGGGGCTCAGGCGGGGCGGCGGCGGGGCCGATACCGGGTCGCGGGTGTCGAGGCGTTCGATGGTGAAGACCGCCGGTTCGGTCTCGCGCCAGTCGTAGTAGTACTCGCGGATCGCGACCATGCGGGTGCCGGGCGGCAGGGGGATCCAGCGCACCGCCGGGTCCTCCGCAGCTGGTTCGGGGCCGCCCAGGACCAGCTCGAAGGCGTCGCCGGGGCCGATGCCGAGGTCGGTGGCGGTCACCTCGTGGAGCGTCCCGTATTTCTCCTGGTGCATGTTGCCGATGCGGAGGGCGAGCAGGAACTCCTCGCAGCTGTGCATGAGTCCGCGGATGCGGTAGACGCCGTCGTCGTCGATGCGGGCATGCTTGTAGACGTTGTCGACGTTGGGCCCGCCCCAGCGGGTGAGCAGGTCGTTCTGCCGCATGAAGCGCGGGTCCTGCGGGTCGAGGTGCCCGACGCCCCAGGTGAGCCAGCATACCGCCTGCTGGGCGAGGTGCCGGAAGCCTTCCGCGCGGTCTTCGGGAGCGGTCGGGAAGTCGGACTCGAGGATGCGGTCGCCGGCCGCTTTGAGGGCATCGCAGAAGGCCTGCCACGCAGCGTGGTCGGGGCCCGGTCCGGACGCAGGGTCGAGGCCGGCCTCGGCGCCGGTGCCGTACGCCTCAGCCATTGCGGCCTGCCGGTACCGAGAAGTGCGTGCGGTAGCGGCCGAACCGGGCGTTTTCGTGCGCCCGGTCGAGCCCGAGGTCGTCGAACGAGTAGTGGTGCACGCCGTGTTTGTCCTTCGGTCGGCCGTCCAGGTAAGTCCGCATGCGGCTCTCTGCCTCCGGCGTCAGGTCCAGCCCGAGCGCGTCGTACAGCGCGCGCACGGTCTCCAGCGGTGCGGTGATGAAGTCGGCGTACTGGCTGTGGTGCACGCGGTCGCGCGCGAGCAGGCCGGTCGCGTCGTGGTCGACGAGGTCGCCGAGGTCGCGGGCGTACAGGTCGGCGTGGTAGCGGCCGATGGCCGGGTAGTCGACGGCGTCGCTGTGCACCGAGCGGATCGTGGCGATGAGGCTGGTGACCGAGCCGAGGACGGTGATCGGGTCGCGGTGCGTGACCGCGATCCGGGCGTCCGGGTAGGTGCGCAGCAGTTCCGGCAGGGAATGCAGGTGGGCGGGGCTCTTGAGGACCCAGCGGCGGCCGGGCGGGAAGCCGCGCTGCAGGATGCCGAGCACGCGGCGGTGGTACTCGTAGGCCGGGGCCATATCGCAATCCAGCAGCCACGCCGTGTAGTTCGGCAGGTGGTAGCGGGCCGGGAACTCCTGGGACCGGAACGCGAACGAGTGCGCGGACAGGCACTCCTTGGGCAGTCGGGCGCCGTACACGTGGATGGCGTCGAGAGTGCCGGTCACCTGGTCGAAGAAGCGCAGCTCGTGGTCCGCGGCGAGGATGCGCGGATCGGCGGCAAAGGCCTCGGGGTCGGCCGGGGGCGGCGGCACGGGCAGCAGCAGCTCCCAGCCCTCCGGTACGCGGTGTGCGGGGTCCTGGGCCAGCAGGGCGTGCAGGATCGACGTCCCGGTTCGGGGCGCGCCGACCACGAACAGCGGGGCCTCGATGCGTTCGCGGAGCACGCCGGGGTCGCGGCTTGCGAGGTCCTGGATCTGCAGGCGGACGCGGAGCAGGCGCAGCAGGTACCGGTACGTCTGCCAGCGGCCGAGTGGGGTGAGCCGGGCGTGCTCCTCGAGGTCGCGGAGGAGCAGGTCGAGCGGTTCGTGGAAGTCGTCGGCGCCGAAGTCGGACAGGCCGGTGAGGGCGCGGGCGCGCCCGGTGAGCGCGGCCCGGGTGAACGGCTCGGCCGATTCGGCGAGCAGCGGGCCGACCTGACCGTCGTTCACCAGGCTTACCCAGGAAGGGCGTTCCGCCTCTGTCTCGGCGCCTGACGCGGCGCCTGGGCCGGCGCCTGGCTGTCGGTGCTGCTGCCGTGCTGGACCGCTCATCCCGGCCGCTCCCCTCGGAATCCCGGATCTTCCTTCTTGAAAAGTAGCTTCGTGTGAAGATACTTTTCAAGGGCCGACGAGAAGGAGGCCCACTGTGCGGCAGGACGCGAACCCGGCCGGCGCCGCGGACCCCGGTCCGGGACCTGGTCCGGCGCCCGATCCGTACGGCGTGCGCGGGCACGTCGTCATCGTCACCGGGGCCTCGCGCGGCATCGGCCGCGGGATCGCCCGGCACCTCGGGCGCCGCGGCGCCCGGCTCGCGGTGACCGGCCGGAACCCGAAGCGCCTTGCCGACGCCTCGGCCGAATTCGACGCGCTGGGCATCGAGCACCTGGCGGTGGCCTGCGACGTCGCCGACAAGGCCGCCGCGGTCGACCTGGCCCGGCGGGCCCACGAGCATTTCGGGCGGCTGGACGGCCTGGTCGCCAACGCGCAGTCGTTCCGTCCGGTCACGCCGCTCGAGGAGGTCACCGAGTCGGACATGGACCTGCTCTTCGACACCGGCCCCAAGGGCACGCTGTGGGCCATGCAGGCGGTGCTGCCGTACTTCCGTGCCGCGGGCCGGGGCCGCATCGTCACGATGGGTTCGGCGGTGGGCATGAGCGGCGGTGCCGGCTACGGGCCGTACAGCGCGTCCAAGGAGGCGGTGCGCTCGCTGACGCGTACCGCGGCGCGCGAGTGGGCCCGGTACGGCGTCACCGTCAACTGCGTGTGCCCGGCCTCGGCCGCGCACCGGCGGCCGCCCGCCGACGACCCGGACCGCCGCGCGGTGTTCGACGCGATGTACGCGCAGCACCCGATGGGCCGGGACGGGGATCCGGACGCGGACATCGCACCGCCGGTGCTGTTCCTGCTCTCCGACGCGTCGCAGTACATCACCGGCGAGACGTTCATGGTGGACGGCGGCGGCCAGATGCGGGCCTGAGCCCGGGCGCCGCGCGTGTGCGGCGCGACCGCCGACCGCCAGTCACCAGCCACCGGCCCGAGGGGCCACCGACCACGGGAGGGGTCGCACGCATGGACGGACGATTGGCCGGCAAGGCCGCCGTGATCACGGGTGCCGGATCCGGCATCGGGCGGGCCACCGCGCTGCGGTTCGCCGCCGAAGGGGCCGCTCTGGTCCTGGGCGACCTGCGCCCCGAGCGTTCCGCGCGGACCGTCGCGGACATCCGGGCGCAAGGCGGCGATGCGGTGGCCGTCGACGGCGACGTCGCCGAAGACGCCTACGTACGCGAGCTCATCGGTGCGGCGGTCGAGCGGCACGGGCGCCTCGACATCCTGCACAACAACGCCGCGTTCTCCATCTCCGGCCGGGTCGGCGACATCACCGACGAGGACTGGCGCACCCAGCAACGCGTCGTCCTGGACAGCGTCTTCTACGGCATCCGGGCCGCGCTGCCGCACATGATCGGGCAAGGCGGAGGTTCGATCGTGACCACCGCATCGGGAGCCGGCATCGGCGGCGAGTACGGCCTGGGCGCGTACGCCGCGCACAAGGCGGCCGTCATCAACCTCACCCAGACCGTGGCCATGGAGTACGCCGAGGAAGGCATCCGCTGCAATGCGGTCACGCCGGGGCCCACGGCCACCGAGCCGATGCTCCGCTGGCTGGCGGATATGCCGGGCGGCGCCGAGGAGTTCGGGCGCAGCGCGCTGCTCCGCCGGATGAGCACCCCGGACGAGGTCGCCGCGGTGATCGCCTGGCTGGCGTCCGACGATGCGGCCCTGGTGTCGGGCGTCGTCGTACAGGCGAACTACCGGGTGGCGTCGCGGAGGCCGGAATGACGGAAGCCGTCACGCACGTCGGCATGTCCGCCCGCCCATCGCCCCGGGAGGGTGCGGACGCGGACCCGCCTCCGCTGCCGGCGCTGCTGGAGTCCGAGGCGATCCACATCATCCGCGAGGTCGCCGCCGAGTTCGAGAACCCCGTGCTGCTGTTCAGCGGCGGCAAGGACTCGATCGTCATGCTGCACCTCGCACTCAAGGCGTTCGCGCCCTGCCCGCTGCCGTTTCCGGTCATGCATGTCGACACCGGTCACAACTTCCCCGAGGTGCTGGAGTTCCGCGACCGGCACGTCGCCGCCACGGGGGTCAGGCTCGTGGTGGCATCCGTCCAGGAGTCCATCGACCGGGGCCGGGTCGCCGAGGAGACCGGTCCGCGCGCCTCGCGGAACCGGTTGCAGACCACGACGCTCCTGGATGCGATCGCCGAGCACCGCTTCGACGCCGTCTTCGGCGGTGCCCGGCGCGACGAGGAGAAGGCCCGGGCCAAGGAGCGGGTGTACAGCTTCCGCGACGAGTTCGGGCAGTGGGACCCGAAGAACCAGCGGCCCGAACTGTGGAACCTCTACAACGGCCGGCACCGGTCCGGCGAGCACATCAGGGTGTTCCCGCTGTCCAACTGGACCGAGCTGGACATCTGGCGCTACATCGCGGCCGAGGGCATCGATCTCCCCTCTCTCTACTACGCCCACCGGCGCAGCGTCGTGGCCCGCGACGGCATGCTGCTGGCGCTCACCCGGTTCCTCACCCTCGCGGACGGCGAGGCTCCGTTCGAGGAGACCGTGCGCTTCCGCACCATCGGGGACGCCACATGCACCGGCGCCGTCCGGTCCGGCGCCGCCGACGCCCGCCGGGTCGCCGCCGAGATCGCCGCGACCCGGATCACCGAACGCGGGGCCACCCGTGCCGACGACCGGGTCTCCGAGGCCGGCATGGAAGACCGCAAGCGCGAAGGGTACTTCTGAGCATGCTCGTCGAATCGCCGGAGCACGGCGCCGAGTCCGCCGACCCCACCGAGTCCGCCGGATCCACCGGCCTGCTGCGTATTGCGACCGCCGGGTCCGTGGACGACGGCAAGTCGACCCTGATCGGCCGCCTGCTGCACGACGCCAAGGCCGTCTTCGAGGACCAACTCGCCGCCGTGGCCGCCACATCGGAGCGCCGCGGCGCCTCCTCCACCGATCTGTCGCTGCTCACCGACGGCCTGCGCGCGGAACGCGAGCAGGGCATCACCATCGACGTCGCGTACCGCTACTTCGCCACCCCGGCACGGACGTTCATCATCGCCGACACCCCCGGGCACGTGCAGTACACGCGCAACATGGTCACCGGAGCGTCCACCGCCGACGTCGCGATGGTCCTCGTGGACGCCCGCAAAGGCCTCGTCGAGCAGTCCCGGCGACACGCGCTGCTGGCCTCCTTGCTGCGCGTCCCGCACGTGGTCCTGTGCGTGAACAAGATGGACCTGGTCGGGCACAGCCAGGCCGCTTTCAACGAAATCCGAGAAGATTTCGCCGAGTTCGCCGGCCTCGCCGGGATCGGCAGCGTCACCGCCGTACCGATGTCCGCGCTGCACGGCGACAACGTCGTGGAGCCCGGCACCGCGATGCCCTGGTACGGCGGGCCGCCGCTGCTCCGCCACCTGGAGACGCTCCGGGTCCCGCCGCCGGGCGGACCGGGCTCGGCCGCGCGGCTGCCGGTCCAGTACGTGCTGCGCCCGGCTGGCTCCGGACACCGCCGCTACGCGGGCAGCATCGCCGCCGGATCCCTGCAGCCCGGCGATGCGGTCATCGTCCTCCCGTCCGGCCGGACCGGGCGCATCGCCGAAGTGCACGGCCCCGACGGGCCGGTCGGCCGGGCCCGCGCGCCGTTTGCCGTCGCGGTCACCCTGGACGACCAACTCGACGTGTCCCGCGGCGACATGATCTGCTCCGCCGCGCATCCCCCGCACCTCGGGCAGGACATCGACGCCACGGTCTGCTGGATGACCGCACGCCACCCGCTGCGCCCGGGCGCCACGTACCTGCTCAAGCACACCACCCGGACCGTGCGGGCGCGCGTCGCCGAGGTCGTGCACCGGCTGGACGTCGGCACCGGGCGCCCCGAGCCGGACGCCGGCGAGCTGGCCCTCAACGAGATCGGCCGGGTCCGGCTGCGCACGTCGGCGCCGCTCATGTACGACGCGTACCGGGACTCCCGCGCGACCGGCAGCTTCATCCTGATCGACGAGGCGACCGGGGACACCGCCGGCGCTGCCATCATCGGGGTGGACGGGTCCGTGGAAGCCGGGCCCGGGGAAAGCGCCGAGGACAGCACCAGGGAGCACACGTGACCAAGCAGCCCGACGGGCACCCGGCCGGGGACTACGCCGACGACGTGGTCACCGCGTGGTCGCAGGTGCTGCCGGACGTGGACGCCTCGTCGCTGGGCTTCGTGGTCCGGCTGCACCAGGCGATGATCGCGATGGAGGAGTTCGACCGGCGCAGCATCGGGGGCCTCGACCTGACCGCGCCGGAGTACATGGTCCTGGCCGTGCTCGCGGTGCGCACCGACATCGACGGCCTGACGCTGCGCGAGCTGCAGCCGCTGGTCATGTACTCGTCCGGCGGCATGACGCACTGCGTCGACCGGCTGGAGAAAAAGGCGCTCGTCGAACGCCGCCCCAACCCCGCGGACCGCCGCTCGGTCCTCGTCTGCCTCACCGCCGAGGGCCGCGAGAAGGCCAGGACCGCGATGCGCACGCGCCTGTCCGCCCTCGACACGCTTCTCGAACCGCTCACCGCCGAGGACCGGCAGACCGTGGACCGGGCGCTGCGGCTCCTGATCGCCACCTTGGGGCCTTGGGCACCGCCCGCCCCGGCGCCGCCGGCCGCGCCGCCCCCGGCGGTCCCCGCGGCAGGCCGGCGATCCGCGCGGGCCGTCTAGGCCCCCGTCTCCGCCCCCGGCTCCGGAGGGCCGGCGCCGAATATCGCCGTGCGGCCGTGTCGCAATACGCCGATCGGGCAGAGCTCCACGCAGGATGGAGGAACACCGCCACACGATGCGTATGCCGCCGCAAGGCCGGGACCGCGGAGCACGAACCGCAGCACCGGGCCGGCCGCGGCACACCGCGCCGAAGGAGGAACCCGATGGCCGATCTGCTGCTGGGCCCGGTCCTGCGCTACGCAGGGCGGACGTCCGCGACGGTGTGGCTGGAGACCGACGGGCCCGGCGAGGTCGCCGTGGAGTGCGAGGACGCGGTCGGCAAGGCGTCCACGTGGTCGGTGTTCGGGCGGCACTACGCGCTCGTGGTCGTCGAGGGGCTGGCCCCGGGCCGCACCCGGCCGTACCGGGTGCGGCTGGACGGCCGCCAGGTGTGGCCGCCGCACCCGTCGGTCTTCCCGGACAGCGTGATCCGCACGGCCGGCGACGCCGACGCGCCGCAGCGCATCGCGTTCGGCTCGTGCCGCTGGTCGCGCCCGCCGAACCGCGGCGACGAAGGCGAGCGGCACCTCGACCCGGACGTCCTGGACACCCTGGCGCTGCAGCTCGCCCGCGGCACTCCGGACGAGCTCCCGGACGCCCTCCTCCTGCTCGGCGACCAGGTCTACGCCGACGAGGTGTCGCACGCGATGCGCGACCGCCTGGCCCGCCGCCGCGGCACGCAGCGCCCGCCCGGCAGCCAGGTGCGCGACTTCGACGAGTACGCGCTCCTCTACCACGAGTCGTGGGGCGATCCGCAGATCCGCTGGCTGCTCTCCACCGTGCCCAGCGCGATGATCTTCGACGACCACGAGATCATCGACGACTGGAACACCTCGCGGGCCTGGCGCCGCGAGATGGCGGAACTGCCATGGTGGGAGGAGCGGATCGTCGGCGCCTTCGCGTCGTACTGGGTGTACCAGCACCTCGGGAACCTGGCGCCGGACGACCTGGCCGCCG
Organism: Yinghuangia soli; assembly: GCF_021502675.1. GTDB lineage: Bacteria > Actinomycetota > Actinomycetes > Streptomycetales > Streptomycetaceae > Yinghuangia > Yinghuangia soli. The sequence goes on along the minus strand of NZ_JAKFHA010000012.1, from coordinate 93,960 downwards.
ATCCCACGTTCGCGGCGGTACGAGCCGCGGCGGACAACGAGCGCAGCGATGCGCTGCTGCGCACCTTCGCCGTGCGTGCGGACGCCACGGCGGACGCGGACGCCGGGACGCACGCGGAGTCCGAGACCGCCGATTCCGCGGGCGCTTCCAGGGGCGGTTCCGGGGGCGCGACCCAGGGCTCCGGGACCGACGCCGGGGCCGACGCCGCCTCGCATCCGTCCCGGATCTATTGGAGTTTCCGCCGCGATTTCGGCCGCACCCGCCTGGTCATGCTGGACACCCGGGCCGGCCGCGTCCTGCAGCCCGGTGCGCGCAGCATCGTCAATCCGGCCGAGTTTTCCTGGGTGCAAGAGCAGTTCGACGAGGGAGGGTACGACCACCTCCTGGTCGGCAGTTCGCTGCCGTGGCTGCTGCCGCGCGGCATCCACGACCTGGAGTCCTGGAACGAGGCGCTGTGCGACGGGACCCGCGGCTCGCGGGCGGCGCGGTGGAGCGAGAAGCTGCGCCGGGCCGGCGACCTGGAGCACTGGGCGGCATTCCGGTCCTCGTTCGAGGCGCTGGCCGCAAGCCTGCGCCGGCTCGCCACGCACGGACCGGCCGACGACCAAACCGGCACGCCGCCCGCGACGGTATGCGTGCTGTCCGGCGATGTGCACCATGCGTATGCCGCCGAGGCGCAATGGCCGCAGCCGCGATCGAACGAGTCGGGATCGAAGGAGTCGGGATCGACGGCGCCGGTCGACGGCAAGGCCGCCCGCGTCCTGCAGTTGACGTGCTCGCCGCTGCACAACTCCGTCCCGCCGGCGATCCGCCTCGGCTTCCGGTTCGGTTGGAGCAGGCCCGCCGACCTCATCGGCTCGCTGCTCGCCCGGCACGCGAAACTGCCGGAAAAGCCGGTCAGCTGGCGGAAGTTGGGCGGCCCGTGGTTCGGGAACCACCTGATGACGCTCGTGCTGGACGGTCGCCGTGCCGAACTCGTCCTCGACCGTGCGGTGCGCGACCCGTCCGGCACGGCCAGGCTCCGCCGTATCGGCACCGCTCGCATCTCCTGAGCCGAGAGAACGGCCGGGTCCCGCCGCGCGCGGTGCGGCAGGACCCGGCCGGACGGCTCAGCGGACCGTGCGGAAGAACGCGCGTACGTCCTGGACCAGCAACTCGGGGACCTCCAGCGCGGCGAAGTGGCCGCCCTGGTCGAAGTCCGTCCAGCGCACGATGTTGTTGAGCTCTTCGGCGTACTTCCGGATCGCGACATCCTCGGCGAAGTGCGCCACCGCGGTCGGAGTCGCGGACGGGGTCGGCCAGTTCCCCGAGTGCATGCTGTCGTAGTACATGTGCGCCGAGGAGGCGCCGGTGTTGTAGAGCCAGTACAGCATCACGTTGGTGAGGATGAGGTCGCGGTCGATGGCGTCCTCGGGCAGTCCGTCGCCGTGCGTCCAGTCCTTGAACTTCTCGATGATCCAGGCGAGTTGCCCGGCAGGCGAGTCGGCGAGGCCGAATCCGATGGTGTTGGGCTTCGTGGCCTGGATCTGGAAGTAGCCGTTGCCGTCGGCCATGAAGGCGTTGAGGCCTTCGAGGGAGCGGAGTTCGCGCTCGTTCAGGCCTGCCTTGGTCTCCTCGTCGACCTCGCCCCACGGGATGAAGCCGGCCGTGGCGGCGTTCACGTGGACGCCGACGACCTGCTCGGGGGCCGCACGGCCGAGGTCCGGGGCGATGAAGGCGCCGAAGTCGCCGCCCTGCGCGCCGTACCGGGTGTAGCCGAGCCGCTTCATCAGCTCGGCGTAGGCGGCGGCGATGCGGGTGCTGTCCCAGCCGGGGCTGGTCGCGGGGCCGGTGAAGCCGAAGTTGGGGTGTGACGGGATGACCAGGTGGAAGGCGTCCGCGGGGTCGGCCGGATTGGCGAGCGGCTCGATCATGTCGATGAACTCGACCACGGAGCCCGGCCAGCCGTGTGCGAGGAGCAGCGGCAGAGCGTCCTCGTGCGGTGACCGCACGTGCAGGAAGTGGATCTCCTGGCCGTCGATCACGGTGGTGAACTGCGGGTGGCTGTTGAGCCGCGCCTCGTGTTTGCGCCAGTCGTACCCGTTCGCCCAGTAGTCGGCCAAGCCCTGCAAGTAGTCGGCGGGGACGCCGCGCGACCAGTCGGTCTCGGGGAGTTGGACCGGCCAGCGGGTGCGGGCCAGGCGCTCGCGGAGGTCGTCCAGTTGCTGCTGGGGGACGTCGAGGCGGTACGGCGTGATGTCGGAGGTCATGCCGGGCTCCAGTGCTCGTGGCAGTTGCTCGTGGCAGTGTGCTTTGCGTGTGCGATGCGTGACCGGCGTCGCGGAAGGCGCCGAGTTCGGTGCGGACGGAATCGGCGACGCGTTCGGCAGTACTACGCGCGGGGGCGCATGCGAGTTGCGTGCCGCGCGCGTCTTGCCGGCGAACGCTGCCCCGCGCCGACCGGGGAACGCCTCCAGCCTTGTCGCCGCTCCGCCGCCTCGCAACCGTTTCGCACGGAATGCGGGGTGTAAGGGGCAGGCGGGCTCTCGGTGATGACGCCGTCCCGTTCCGCAGACCCCGGGGACGCGGCATCCTGGTTCCTCGCTCCGTCCCGGCCGACTCCCCAGGGGGACACGTGAGTTCGAACCAGAGCCAGACAGCGGACGATGCCGGGGACGCCGATGTCCCGGAGCCCGCCCTGCCGGCGTTCGCCCTCAAGCCGGTCGCCGCCATCGCGGTCGTCTTCGCCGCAGTGCAGAGCGGCCTGTCCGGCCGCTACGGCTTCCACCGCGACGAGCTGTACTTCATGGCGGCCGGTGACCATCCCGCGTGGGGCTACGTGGACCAGCCGCCCCTGACACCGCTGCTGGCACGGGCGTCGACCGAACTGTTCGGGTCCTCGCCGGTCGGTCTGCGGGTGGTGGCGATCCTGGCGGCCGTCGCGGCGCTGTTCCTCGTCGCGCTGGCCGCGCGCGAACTCGGCAGCGGTACGCCGGGCCAGGTGCTGGCCACCGCCTTTGCCGCGACGTCCGGCTTCGTGCTGGCGTCCGGGCACATGGTGTCGACCTCGACGTTCGATCTGCTGGCGTGGCTGGCGATCTGCTGGGTCGCGCTGCGGCTGCTGCGCACCGGGGACGGCCGCTGGTGGCCGGTCCTGGGCGCGGCGATCGGCATCGGCGCGTTCAACAAGCACCTGGTCGTCCTGCTGGTCGCGGCGCTGCTGGCCGGCGTCTTGCTGGTCGGGCCGCGCTCGGTGCTGCGCAGCCGCCTGATGCCGGTCGGCGTACTGATCGCCGCGCTGTTCGCGCTGCCCAACGTGCTGTGGCAGATCGACCACGGCTGGCCGCAGCTGACCGTCGCCGAAGGCATCGCCGAGGACGACGGCGCAGAGAACCGCGCCATGTTCGTCCCGCAGCAACTCCTCTTCCTGTCCCCGTTCTTCGTGCCCGTCTGGATCGCCGGGCTGGTCCGGCTTTTCCGGGACCCGCAGGTGCGCTGGGCGCGGGCGCTCGCGGTGGCCTACCCGGTGGTGTGCGTCGCGGTCGTGGCCATGGGCGGCAAGTCGTACTACGCCCTGCCTCCGCTGCTGGTCCTGACCGCGGCCGGCTGCGACCCGGTGTTGCGCTGGATGCGCAGCAGTCGGCGCAGCGCCCGCGGGGTGCTGGTGGCCGCCGCGCTGGCGTTGTCCGCGGTGATCAACGCGGTCGTCACGCTGCCCGTGCTGCCCGCCGACGCACTGGACGTCCCGATGGCGGTGAACCAGGAACAGGGCGAACAGGTGGGGTGGCCGGAATTGGCGGACGCGGTGGCGGCCGCCTGGGCCGGGATTCCCGCCGAACAGCGGCCGCGTACCGTGATTTTCGCGGGGAACTACGGCGAGGCCGGCGCACTGCGGTATTACGGGCCGGAACGCGGGCTCCCGAAGGCCTACTCGGGGCACATGAGCTTCGCCGACTGGGGACCGCCGCCGGACTCCGCGAACGGGCCGGTGCTCGTCGTGCACATCGCGGGGGCCACCGGGCAGGACCGCTTCTTCACCGGCTGCCGCCCGGCCGCGCGGGTGGACAACGGCAAGGACCTGGACAACGAGGAGCAGGACGCCGAGGTGCTGGTCTGCGACGGGACGTCGCGGCCGTGGTCGGCCTTGTGGCCGGACCTGCGCCGCTACTACTGACCGGCGGCCGGTCGGCACCGGACCAGGTGCCGGTGCCGGTGCCGGAAAAGGAAATACCCCGGACGACTTGAGTCCGGGGTATTTCCTTGCGTATATTGGAGCTTTCTGTGCCACGCTCCAAAAGAGCGGACAGAAGAACTCGATAAACGCATGCTATCCGGCCGGGAGTCGAATTGTCAAACGAGGAACTGCGACGCGAACAGGAATTCGTCGACGTGCTGCACGCGCGTCTCGAAGAACTGCGCGCGGAGGCGACCGCGGCCGTCGAGAAGGCACTGGGCCCGTCCGGCACCGGGCACCAGGCGCGCGTCGAGCGGGAGGTGCTGGTCGGCGAGCAGTCCGCGCTGCTGGCCGCCTTCGACGCGGGCGAGCACGGCCTGTGCTTCGGGCGGCTGGTCTTCCGGGACGGCCGCGACCACCACATCGGACGCATCGGCATCCGCCGCGACGACGCCGAGCACACTCCCCTGGTGCTCGACTGGCGCGCGGACGTCGCCCGGCCCTTCTACCTCGCCACCGGCCACACCCCGATGGGCCTGCGCCGCCGCCGGCACATCACCTCCGAGGGCCTCGTCGTGACCGCGCTGCACGACGAGATCCTCGACCTCAGCGACCCGCTGCGCACCGGCCACGAGAGCGCGGACGCCGACGAAGTGCTGCTCGCCGCCCTCGACTCCGCGCGCACCGGCCGCATGCACGACATCGTGCAGACCATCCAGGCCGACCAGGACCGCATCATCCGGGCACCGCACCAAGGCCTGCTGGTGGTCGAGGGCGGGCCCGGCACCGGCAAGACCGTCGTGGCGCTGCACCGCGCCGCGTACCTGCTGTACGCGTACCGCGAGCACCTCGCCCGGCGTGCGGTGCTGGTGGTGGGCCCCAACCCGACGTTCCTGCGCTACATCGGCGACGTGCTGCCCGCGCTGGGCGAGACCGGCGTGCTGTTCGCCACCCCCGGCGAGCTCTTCCCCGGCGTGACCGCGACCGGCGTCGACACGCCGGCCGCCGCCGAGATCAAGGGCCGCGCCGAAATGGCCGACGCCCTGGCCGAGTTCGTCCGCGACCAGCAGCGCCTGCCGGATCCCGCGCTGGTGATCGCGCACGACGACGGCGAGCTGTACCTGGACGCCGACATCGCCTCGGACGCCCGGCACGCCGCGCGCGGCTCACTGCTCCCGCACAACCTGGCCCGCCCGTACTTCGCCGCTCAGGTGGTCGACGGCCTGGCCGCGCAACTGGTCGACCGGATCGGTGCGGACCCCTACGGCGGCCCGAACCTCCTCGGCGCCGCCGACGTGGCGCAGCTGACCATGGCCGTCGCGGCCAGCTCCGAAGTACACGCGGCGATCGCCGAGTTGTGGCCGGTGCTCACCCCCGAGGAGCTGCTCGCCGACTATCTGACCGACCCGGTCCACATCGACGACGCCGATGCCGCCCTGATCCGCCGCTCCGGCGGCGCGTGGACCCCGGCGGACGTCGCGCTGCTCGACGAGGCCGCCGAACTGCTCGGCGTGGACGACAGTGCCGCGCGGGCCGCGGCCGAGGCCGACCGGCTGCGGCGCATCGCGTACGCGCAGGGCGTGCTGGACATGACCTACGGCTCGCGCACCCAGGAGTTCGAGGACCGCGAGGACGAGGACTCCGAGGTGCTGTCCGCGCACGACCTGGTCGACGCGGAGCGCCTCGCGGAGCGCCACGAGGAGGCCGACCACCGCACTGCCGCGGAACGCGCCGCGGCCGACCGGACCTGGGCCTTCGGGCACATCATCGTCGACGAGGCGCAGGAGCTCTCGGCCATGGTGTGGCGGCTCCTGATGCGGCGCAGCCCGACCCGGTCGATGACGCTGGTCGGCGACCCGGCGCAGACGTCCGAACCGGGCGGCTGCGGCTCGTGGGAGAAGATCCTGGCGCCGCACATGGAAGACCGCTGGGAGCACGTGCGGTTGGGCGTCAACTACCGGACGCCGGCCGAGATCATGGCACTCGCGGCCAGGGTGCTGGAGGCGTCCGGCGGCGGGTTCGAGCCGCCGCAGTCGGTCCGCTCCACGGGTGTGCACCCGTGGGCGCAGCACGCGGGCGACCTGGCGAAGGCGGCCGCGGAGGCGGTCACCCGCGAACTCGGCCCCGAGGGACGCCTCGCGGTGATCGCACCGCGCGAACACGGCCCGGCCGTGCGCGCGGCGCTGGTCGCCGCCGGGCATCTGGACGACGCCGCGGACCCGGGGACGGGCGTGGGAGCGGGCGGTGTGCCGGACCTGACCCGCCCGGTGGTGCTGCTCGAACCGCGGCAGGCCAAGGGCCTGGAGTTCGACACGGTCGTGATCGTCGAGCCCGCCGACTTCGGGCCGAACGACCTGTACGTCGCCCTCACGCGCCCCACGCAGCAGCTCGGCATCGTGTACGACCGGCCACTGCCGGCCGGCCTCGACGGCGAGGGGCTCGCGGCCCGGTAGACGTGGTGCGGGAGGCACCGCGGAGCGGACGTACCGGAGCTCCGCGGTGCGGCGGCCGGGCGGCTCGGCAGGCCAACGGGCCGCAGGGCCGCCGGACCGCCGCCGGTTAGGCTGGCCTGTGCCTTTCGCCCGGACATCGGACGGCTTCGCCGTCCACTACGAGATACACGGCAGCGGCCGCCCGCTGGTCCTGCTCAGCGGCCAGTCGAACTCGCTGCACTGGTGGGACCGCGTACGCGACGACTTCGCCGCGCGGTTCACCACGATCGTGCTCGACCACCTCGGCACCGGGAAGAGCGACTGCCCGGACGCCGACGTCTACAGCACCCGGCGCTTCGCCTCCGACGTCGCCGCGGTGCTCGACGCGGCCGGTATCGACCGGGCGCACGTGTACGGCACCTCGATGGGCGGCCGCATCGCCCAGTGGCTGGCCGCGGACCGGCCGGAGCGCGTCGACCGGCTGGTGCTCGGCTGCACCTCGCCGGGCGGCCGCTCGGGGGTCGAGCGCAGTGCCGAGGTCCGCAGGTCGCTGGCCGTGACCGAACCGGCCGCGCTGCGCCGCGCGCTGCTCGACCTGATGTACACGCCGGAGTGGCTGGCCCGTACCCCCGGGCCGTACTTCACGCTCGGCGACCGGGACATGCCCGCGTACGCCCGGCGGTGGCATCTGCGGGCCAGCGCCAAGCACGACGCGTGGGACGCCCTGCCGTCGATCCAGGCCCCGACGCTCGTCGTGCACGGCACCGACGACCTGTTCAACCCGGCCGCGAACGCGCCGCTGATCGCGGGGCGCATCCCGGGTGCCGTGCTGCACATGATCGAGGGCGCCCGGCACGGCTACTTCGAGGAGTTCCAGGACATCGCGTCGCCGCTGGTCGCGGACTTCCTCGAACAGTCCTGAGCCGGTACGGACGCGGCAGGAAGCGTCCTCGATCGGGGACGGCCCAGGCACTGCGCGGAGCTCGTCAGCGGACCGTCAGCCGGCCCGAAGCAGCCCTCGGCAATGTCCTCCCTGTCGGCAAGGCCGGCACCGCACGCACCAGCGACAGGGAGCACGACATGACCACGGACGCCGCCAGGGCAATGTCCACGCCGGCCCGGCTCGGCTCCCTGCACCTGCCGAACCGCGTGGTGGCGGCCCCGATGACGCGCAGGTGCGCGGACGCCGCGGGAGTCCCGGAGCCGGCCGCGGCGGCCTACTACGCGCAGCGTGCGTCGGCGGGCCTGATCATCGCCGAGGCGTCGACTCCGAGCCTGGTCGGCAAGGCGTACCCGAACAGCGCGGCGCTGTACAACGGCGCGCACGTGGCGGGCTGGCGCCGGGTCACCGACGCGGTCCGTGCCGCGGGCGGCCGGATGTTCGCGCTGATCCGGCACGGCGGCCGGGTCGGCCACCCCGACACCAGCTGCCGCACGCCGCTGGCCCCGTCGCCTATCGCGCTGCCCGGCAGCATGTTCACCCCGAAAGGCACCCAGGACGCGGTCGTCCCGCGCGAGATGACGGTCGCGGACATCGAGGAGACGGTCGCCGACTTCGCGGCCGCCGCCCGAAAGGCCGTCGACGCGGGGTTCGCCGGTGTCGAGGTGCACGCCGGGGACGGCTATCTGCTGCACCAGTTCCTCGCCGGGAACACGAACCGGCGCACCGATGCGTACGGCGGCAGCGCGGCCGGACGCATCCGCTTCACAACAGAGGTAGTGGCGGCGGTCGCGGCCGAGATCGGCGCCGAGCGGGTGGGGGTGCGGATCGCGCCGGGCGCGGGGGTGAACGGCATCGAGGAGGGCGACACCGCGGACATCTACGCGGCCTTGACCGAAGCTCTTTCCGGATTCGAACTCGCCTACCTGCACGTGGTGTTCGTCGATCCGGGCGACACGGTCTTCCGGGGCATCCGCAGAGCCTGGCCGGGCATGCTGATCGGCAACCCGGTGCACGGCCGCTGCGGACCGCCGCCGACCGACGGCGGCCGGCAGACCGCCGAGCGGCTGCTGGCCGCGGGCGCCGACCTGGTGGTCGCGCCGAGCGGGTTCAAGGCGCGGGGCGGTCACCGGGCCAGTCGAGCTTGAGGCGCTCCATCTTCGGGAGCGCGGCCACGATCAGGTCGTACGAGTCCTCGATCATGTCCCGGACCAGGTCGTCCGCGACCGTGCCGTCGAGGGTGACGGTGTTCCAATGCCGCTTGTTCAGGTGGTAGCCGCCCACGATCGCCGGGTACTTGGCGCGGAGCCGCAGCGCGAGTTCCGGTTCGCACTTGAGGCTCACGGTGAGCGGCTTGTCGGTCAACTGGCTGAGCGCGAAGATCTTGCCGCCCACTTTGAACACGGACACCTCGGGGTGCCGCGGGAACGGGAACTCCTCGGTCGCGCCGTTGAACGCGAGACACGCGTCCTTGAGCTCGTCGGGTGTCATCCCGCCAGTATGCCGAGGCACGCCGACACATGATCACTCGAACGGCCGGGCCCGGGGCCCGGGCGCGCCTCAGGCCGCCGGCGAAGCCAGCTGCACCACGGTGATGTCGGACGGCGCGCCGACGCGTACCGGCGGCCCCCAGGCTCCTGCGCCGCGCGTCACGTACAACTGCGTGTCGCCGTAACGTTCCAGCCCGGCGACGGTCGGGTTGTCCAGCTCGGCGATGAAGTTGCCCGGCCACAGCTGGCCGCCGTGGGTGTGTCCGGAGAGCTGCAGGTCGACGCCGAACTTCACGGCGTCGTGGATCGCGACCGGCTGGTGGGCGAGCAGCACCGACGTGCGCGAGCGGTCCCGGTCGCCGAGCGCGCGGACGAAGTCGGGGCCTTGGCCTTCGTCCTCGCCGGCGAAGTCGTTGACGCCGGCGAGGTCGAAGCCCGGCATCTCCACGCGGGCGTTCTCCAGCGGGTGCATGCCCAGTTGGCGGACGTGCTCGACCCAGGGAGCCGCGCCGGAGAAGTACTCGTGGTTGCCGGTGACGAAGAACGTCCCGTACCGGGACTGCAGTCCGCGCAGCGGTTCGGCGGCGGAGCCGAGGTTCTCCACGCTGCCGTCCACCATGTCGCCGACGATGGTGACCAGGTCCGCGTTCGTGCGGTTGACCGCGTCGACGACCCGCTGCGCGTGGGCGCGGCCGAGGACCGGGCTGAGGTGGATGTCGCTGACCACCGCGATGCGGAACCCGTGGGCGCTGCGCGGCAGCTTGGCCAGCGGGACGGTCACCCGCTTGGTGGTCGGGCCGCGCAGCACGCCGTACGTGCCGTACCCGACGGTTCCGGCGGCCACCGCGGCGGCGCCGACCGCGACCGTACGGGCGACGAACAGGCGTCGCGAGAGGGCCGGTTCCGGGGCGGCATCGCCTGATCCCCCGAGGTCGGACGCCGGACTCGGCGCCGTTTCGCGGCCGGCTCCCGAGCGGCCGTCGCGCACGCCGCCGGGAGGCGCCTCGATCGGGCGGCCATCCGCGCCGACGGTGACGGCTTCGGCGGGTTCCCGTGCGGATTCCGCCGCGTGCTCCGCTGCGCGTTCCGGCTCCGCCGCCGGGTCCGCCTGCTGCGGTGCCGTGCGGTCGCGGAGTGCGGCGGGGCCGCGGCGGGCCAGGACCCGGCCGAGGATCGGCCGGACCGCTTCGCCGATGATCAGGGCGAGGACCAGGTAGAGGAGCGTGGCCAGCCACAGGTAGCCGGGCCAGGCCAGGATCTGCTGCAGTGCGAAGGGGGCTTCGGCCCGTACCGACACCATCGCACCGACGGAGAGCAGCGGCAGCGCCACGACCGCGGCGGTCCCGATCCGGCGGGCCGCGCCGCCCGGGCGGGTGGTGTCGCGGACCATGCGGCGCCACACGTACCAGTGCACGGCGCTCAGCACGCCGAGCACGGCGACGATCCCCACCACCACGAGCACGACCCGCACGCGCAACTCCCCGCATCGTTCGGCGGACCGGCGACCCCGCCGGTCCGGCAGCCTCAGCCTACGTGCGGCCCTGCGGGAGCTCGCGCAGCGGCTCCGGGACCAGCGGATTAGGGTGGCACGCGGTCGGTACACGGGGACTGCGGTGCACTCGGCGGGTTCGGAAGGGTCGCGGCAGCCGCAGCAGCACAAGGACGGAAAGGCACCGCAGCATGGGCATCGGGGATCGGGTACGCGGCATCGGCGGCGCGGTCGGAGGTGCGGTCGGTTCGGCGGCCGCCGCGGGGCGCAGCGCCGTGGGCCGCCGTGTCGAGGCCGGACGCGAAGGCCTCGCCTCCGGCGACTGGGCACGCAGCGCGCTGGGGGCGCTGGACGTCCCGGACTCCCCTGCGACCGAGGTCTGGGAGTACTCGCTCGGTGTGCTGATCTGCCGCCATCCGCGGGTCCCGGCCGCGACCGCCAAGCTGCTGCGCGCGCTGGACGGGCTCGGCGCGGTGCGGTTCGGCCCCGAGGAGGTGGGCTTCGACGGCGAGGACGTGCCGTGGGAGAAGGTCACCGGGCTGCGTCTGCACGACGCGTTCGCGGTGATGACGAACGAAGGACTGGACGCGGAGATCGACCGGGTCCGCGACGTGCTGCCGCCGATCCCGGGCCGCAAGTGGGTGGTCGGCAAGGCGGTCGAGGCGGCCGCGACGGTCGTACTGGCGTCGCTGGAGCAGGCCGCGGAACGCCGCCTGGACACCGTCGAGGTGGCCTGCGAGATCACCTACAAGGGACTGCTGGGCCGTCAGAAGACGATGCAGGCCAGCCTGTTCGCGACCGCACTGCTCGCCCAGCGGCCCGAGGTGGCAGCGAGCCTGGTCGCCACCGCCCGGGCACACGGCGTCCCGGTCACACCCGCCCCGCCGCTCACCGAGGACGCCTACGCCCGGGCCGCGGCCCTCCGCGCCCGCACGACGGCAATGACCGAGCGCCTCACCCAGGCCCGAGCAGAAGCCGAAGCCGACGACCCCACCCTGGACGAGGCTGCAAGCACCGAGGACAAGGCACTCACCGCCGACCCCGCGGGCGCCGCAATCCCGCACCAGGCCACCCCGCAGACGGGGACCGACGCGCAGCATCCCACCGCCTGATCAGGCGCCGCACCACGAGGCCGCCCGGCTCCCCCGCGTCGCCGCTGCCGCACGCGGGGCTGCCGCGTCGCCCTCGTGGCATGCGCAGCAGCGGCCCATCGTGGCGTTAGGGTCGGGGGTCCTGGTCAGCGGGCGGCTGCGGTCGTCCGGGCCATGGCCGACATCCGGATCCGGGAAGGGAGGCGTGGCCGTGTCCGTTGTGTCCGGGCGCGCCGACGGTGAGGCGGCTTCTGCTCCTGTGCCGGCTCCCCCGCGGGCGGCGCTGGTTGCGGATGCGCACGGGCCGGGGGGTCGTATCCAGCCCTTGAACGAGGACGGCAGTCCGGCGGGGGCGGCCCGGCAGGTACGGGTCCTCGCCGAGGCGGTCGCGGAGATCGAGGGGGCTGCGGGGGCCGCCGCCCCTCGGTGGGTGTGGGCGTCGGCGGACAGTGCGTACGCGCCGCTGCTGCCGGTGCGCGTGGGCCGCTGCCATGACCTGGCTCTCGTGGAGGCGCTGCTGTGCGCCCACGAGGGGTGGTTCGGTGCGCCGCGTTCGCTGGGGGCGGCTTGGGCGCGCCTCAAGGGGCTTCCGGTTCCCGAGGATCTGCCGGCCTCCGCGGACAGCGGCGACCAGGAGAGCCTCTTCGCCCCGGACCGGCTCCAGCTTCCCCCGGGCGTGGACGCGCTGACCGCCGTGGTGGCGGTGCACGCCGACCAGGTGCGGCGGATCGCGGCGATCGCCGATGCCGGGCAGCGGAACCGCTTCAAGCTGCTCGTCGCGGCCGAGTCGGCCGGTGGCCTGGTGGCCGCGGAGATGGCGTACGACGGGCTGCCCTGGCGGGTCGACGTGCACAACGCGCTGCTGACCGAACTCCTCGGCCCGCGGCCGCAGATCCCCGGTGCCATACCGCAGCGCCTGGCCGAGCTGACGGTCCGGCTGCAGGAGGCGCTCGGCGCCCGGCCGTTCAATCCGGATTCGCACACCCAGGTCATCAAGGCGTTCGGCGAAGCCGGGCTGCGGCTGACCTCGACGCGTTCGTGGGTGGTCCGCGAGATCGACCATCCGGCGGCCGAGATCCTGATCCGCTACAAGGAACTCTCGCGCCTGCACGCCGCGCACGGCTGGGCCTGGCAGGACGCGTGGGTGCGCGGCGGCCGATTCCGCCCCGAGTACGTGGTGGGCGGTGTCGTCTCGGGGCGTTGGGCCGGCCGCGGGGGCGGGGCGCTGCAGATTCCGCGGATCCTGCGCGGCGCGGTGGTCGCCGACCCCGGCTGGTGCCTGGTCGTCGCGGATGCGGCGCAGCTCGAACCCCGGGTGCTGGCCGCGCTGTCGCGGGACGCCGGTTTGGCGCGTACCGCGGCCGGCGGCGACCTGTACGAGGCACTGGCCGCGGCCGCGTTCCGCGGCGAGCGCGACAAGGCCAAGTTGGGTCTGCTGGGCGCGATGTACGGCCAGACCAGCGGTGACATCGGGCCGCTGCTGGCCACCTTGCGGCGGCAGTATCCGGCGGCCATGGGCTATGTCGAGGCGGCCGCGCGGACCGGCGAAGAGGGCGGCATCGTACGGTCGGTGCTGGGCCGGCCGTGTCCGCCGCCGTCGGCGGAGTGGATGGACCGGGCCGAGCAGGGCCGGCAGGACCAGGCCGCCGAGCCGGACGGGGTGCGGGACTGGGCCGCGGCGCGCGACGGCGGCCGGGACGGGGAAGGCGATGCAGTCGGGCGCTCGACGCGCGCCCGCGGCCGCTTCACCCGCAACTTCGTGATCCAGTCGAGTGCGTCCGACTGGGCGCTGGTGCTGCTCGCGATGCTGCGCCGACGCCTGACCGCGCTGGAGGAAAGCGCTTCAGGGCGGCCGCACTTGGTGTTCTTCCAGCACGACGAGATCATCGTGCACGCGCCGCGCGACGCCGCCGAAGCCGTGGTCGCAGCGATCACGGCGTCGGCGGACGAGGCAACGCGGCTGGTCTTCGGCGACACTCCCGTGCGCCTGCCGATGGTCCCGGTCGTGGTGGACGCGTACGCCGAGGCCAAGTAGCGCAGGCTGCCGGCGCGGCGACCCGCCGTTCGGCTTACGGCATCGGGTACTTGCGTACGAGCAGGTCGAAGGCGAAGGCCGTGTCGCAGGTCAGCGGGATGGTCCGGCCGAGGACGGCGACCGTCGCGGCGGTGCGCAGGGCCGTGTTCAGACCGTCGATGACGATGGTCTGCCCGGCGTCCTCGATGACTTCGTGCACGGGCGTCGGCCGTCCGCTGCGCACATAGGTCCCGGTGACGACCGCTTCGGCGGAGTGTGGGGCCGCTGTCGCACCCGGCTCCGCGCCGCCCGGTTCGCCCATCGGCTCCAGCGCGACGGCTGCCGCGATCCGGCCGTGCCGGAAGATCCCGGTGTCGCCCGGGCCGTACCCGCCGCGGTAGGCGCCGTCCGGGGACTGCACGAACACGCTTGCGTGCGTGCCGAATTCCGAGTTCTCGTAGAGCTCGACCGCGACCTCGACGCCCGCGCTGCTCCCCTGGCAGCCGAGCGCGTGGCCGCGTTCGACGGTCACACTGGCCGGGCGCCTACCTGCCTCCCCCGCATGCGCGGTGCCGCTCGTGTTCGCCGTCGCGGCCGCGGTCGCCGGCAGCACGGCTGCGATCACCGCCCCCGCGACACCTGCGGCCGCCATGGCACGCTTCCTTGCCCGCATCGTTCCCCCCGGATTCCTGGCCCGTCGTTCCGTCCTTGGGACGACGGGCCAGGGATGCAGACCGGTTGCCCGGACCTGGTGATTTCAGGGCTGCCCCTGATCAGGTGCGGTGGGCGAGGGCGGAGAGGTGGTCGCGTAGTTGTGCGAGGCCGCGTTCGAGGGCTTCGCCGGGGACGATGACGTCGCCGGTGACCGGGTCGACCAGGGTCGTCGGGCCGGCCATGCCGCCGCCGCTGCCGGCCCGGCCGAGGGCCATGCCCTCGCGGCCCGGCGTACCGCCGAAGACTCCGGGAGCGCGGAGGTAGCCCGTGCGCGCTTCGGCACTGGCAGGGATTCCGGGCCAGTGCTCGTCGTCGACGATCGCGCTGACGATGCAGTGGTTCCAGCCCTCGAGGTCCGGTCCGGGCGCGACCACGATCTCGCCGCGGATCCGCGGGTCGTCCAATTCCCAGGCGATATGCATCTCGTCGCCGTCTGCGAACAGGCGGAGGAGGGACTCCCGGCTGACCCCGTCGCGGTCCGCGGTGGTGATGGTGACCGAGTCGGGCCCGTGGTCCCGGACGGCCGTGATCATCGGGAAGTACGTGTGCATGCGGTGCCGATCGGCCAGGAGGCGGAAAACGTCGTCCTGCGACGCTGCGACCTCGACGGCCCTTTCGTGCCTGGTCATGGCGCAACCCTCGTTCGGTGCGAGCAGACCCCCGCACTTCAGGGCCTACCCGCAGCCGCGGAGCGCGAACGTGCCGGGTGGTCCGGCCGCCCCGGGGGGCCGGTCCCGGACATGCCGAGGCCCCGGCCACCGCGGTGTGCGGTGGGCGGGGCCTCGGGGATCCGTCGCTCAGCTGCGGCGGCGGCCGGGGCCGTCACTGCCGCGCGACTGCTTGCGACCCTTCGCACGGCGGTTCTGCTGCGCCTCGTTGTTCTCGGCGACGAGCGTGTCCGTCTCCTGCGCTCGGGCCTCCTGGCCGCGGTCCGCGGCGTCGGTGAACAGCGCGCTCTTGTTCTGCAGGTGCGGCTTGGCCTTGTTCTTGGCCATGGTGTGTTCCTCCTTGGGAAGTCCATGGGGCTGGACTCCCTTTCACTGTGGCACCGGCCGTCACGTTCCGCCTGTCGAAGCGATACGCAGCGTGATATCAGCAGGTCAGGAGGCTTTCAGGAGTGGGCCGACCGCCCCGCGGCGGTGCGGATCAGGCCTTCGGGGCGAGTCCGCGCAGTGCGGCTTCGACGACGCTGTCGGCGAACTCCTCGGTGAGCGGCGCGGTACGCATGAGCCAGCGGCTGAGCACCGGTCCCCACATGAGTTCGACCGCGACGTCGAGGTCCACATCGGGGTCGAGCTGCCCGGCCGCCCGGGCGGCGCGCAGCCGGGTGCGCTTCATTTCCTGGACCGGCTCGTGGAGGCGCTCGGCGTAGAGCGCGGCGAGGTCGGCGTCGTGCATGATCTCGCTGGTCAGGCCGCGGAGCGGGAGGTCGTACCGCGGGTCGGCCAACTCCGCGACGGTGGCCCGCAGGACCGCCTTGAGGTCGGCTTCGAGGTCGCCGGTGTCGGGCAGTGCGGCTGCGGTGTCGCCGACCGCGGCCTCGCCTTCGGCTTCGCCGCCGTCCCCGACACCGGCGGGCAGCTGCCCTTCGCTGAGCATGAGGAACGCGTCGAAGAGCACCGCGCCCTTGGACGGCCACCAGCGGTAGATCGTCTGCTTCCCGACGCCGGCCCGGGCCGCGATGGCCTCGATGGTCAGCTTCGCGTAGCCGATCTCGCCGGCCAGCTCGAAGGCCGCGGTGAGGATCGCGCGGCGGGAGGCCTCGCTGCGGCGGGCGGCGTTGGGCGTCTTCGTGGTCATGCCGTCGATGCTAGCGAAAAACTAGACGAGACGTTGCGTCTTGACATCGGGGGATCGGCACGGCAGAGTGAAGTCCGCAAGCAAGACGCAACGTCTCGTCTAGAGAATCGGGTCCGCATGAACATCCCGGAAGCCGGCGCCTCCACGGGGCCTGCGAGCAGTACCGGCACTACCGACACCACCAGCACCGTGCACACCGAAGGAGTCCCCATGACGACCACCGCTGCCGGCCGCACTCCCCGCACCTGGTTCATCACCGGGGCCAGCCGCGGTCTCGGCCGGGCGTTCGCCGAGGCGGCGCTGGGCGCCGGCGACCGGGTCGCCGCGGCGGCGCGCAGCACGGCCGCGCTGGACGAGCTGGCCGCCGCCCACCCGGGCCGCGTCCTGCCGCTGACCCTGGACGTGACGGACCGCGAGGCGGTGTCCCGGGCGGTCGAGGCCGCTGTGGCGCACTTCGGCCGGCTCGACGTCGTGGTCAACAACGCGGGCACGCTGTCGATGGGCATGGTCGAGGAGTTCACCGAGGCCGAGGCCCGCGCGCAGATGGAGACCAACTTCTTCGGCGCGCTGTGGGTAGGCCAGGCGGTCATGCCGTACCTGCGTGCCCAGGGCTCCGGCCACATCGTGCAGATATCGAGCATCGGCGGCCTGGCCGGCTTCCCGCTCTCCGGCCTGTACGCGGCGAGCAAGTTCGCGCTGGAGGGCATGAGCGAGGCGCTGGCCATGGAGGCGGCGCAGTTCGGGGTCAAGGTCAGCATCGTCCAGCCGGGCGGCTACTGGACCGACCTCTACACGGCGATGAAGGCGGCGACACCGCTCGAGGCATACGCCCCGCTGCGCGCCGAGCTGGAGAAGATGTGGGCGGAAGGCTCGGTGGACAGCGAGCCGCGGCTGGCCGCCGAGGCGCTGCTGAAGCTGGTGGACAGCGACGAGCCGCCGCTGCGCCTGCTGCTCGGCAGCATGGTGTACGACCTGGCGTTCGACGTCTCGCGCAAGCGCATGGAGACGTGGGCGGCGTGGGAGGGCACCAGCCGGGCAGCGGAGAAGGCGGTCGCGGCACCGGTCGGCGAAGCGGGGGCGGCGGCCGCGGAACCCGCGTCGTGACGCGGCGGCGGCCGCCGGCCCCGCGGGCTCAGCTCTTCGCGGTGCCCGGAGCTCCTGAGGTGTCGCCGGGGGTGCGGGCTGCCTCGGACGCGGCTTGCTCGTGCTTGCGGGCGACCTTTTCGGCCAGCCCGCCGAGCCCCGCGGTCAGCGGCCAGCCCACGTAGTGCGCGAGGTGCACGACCACCTCGCGCAGCTGGTCGCCGGTGAGTTCGCCGCGTTCCAGGGCGCTGCTGAACTGAAGCTCCATCAGTTCGTCCTTGCCGAGCGCGGCCAGCACGCCGATGGTGAGCAGGCGGCGCTGCCGGATGTCGAGTCCGGGGCGCGTCCAGATCTTCCCGAAGAGGTGGTCGACGGTGAGGTCGACGTACGGTCCACTGGCACCGTCGAGGCTCATCGGCAGGCTGTAGACCGCGGACATCATGGCCAGGCCGCGGGCGCGCAGTTCGGCGGCTTCGTCTGCTGCCTCGTCGTGCCGGCCGGCCGCGCCGGTCGTGGGTTCAGACTCGGGCGCGGGTTCGGGCTCGGGCGCGGGCTCGGTCGGCTCCGGCAAGGCGTCGGCGACGCCGAAGACGCGGTGGTAGCCCGGCTCGGCCAGGCGCGCGATGGGCACGTCGGCGCCCACTTCGTCGGCCAGCGCGATCGAGGCGCGCAGGTCCTTGCGGGCCATCGCGGCGGCGCCCCGCATCAGTTCCGGGTCGGCGGGCCGCACACCCATCAGCGCGGTGGGGCCGCCGGTCAGCTCGTCGCCCGCGGTGACGATCTCCTTGAGGAGACTGACGTCGATGCCCGCCGCCTCCGCGACGCCGGCCGCTTCGGCGGCCACCGCCCATATGCCGTACTGCATGTGATTGCGAATCAGCTTCGCCTGCATGCCGGTGCCCGGGCCGCCCATGTGCACGACCTTCGAGCTGAACGCGGCCACGACGGGGCGTACCCGCTCGACTGCTTCCGCGGTGCCGCCGACCATCGAGACGAGGCGGCCGTCGAGGGCTGCCATCGGGCCGCCGGTGACGCCGCAGTCGACGACGTGGACGCCGTATTTCGCGGCGTCCTCGGCGAGTTCCGCGAGGGTGGGGACCGCCACGGTGCTGAGCACGAGGACCACAGCGCCCGTCGGCAGCGCGGCGAACGCCCCGTCGGGGCCGGTCAGCGCGGCACGGGCCTGTGCGTCGTCGAAGACGGCCACGATCAGCGCCTCGGCGCCTGCGGCAGCGGACGCCGGGGTCGGGGCGACGGTGGCCGCGGTGCCGAACGCCGCGGTGGCTTCGGGCCGCACGTCGTGCACGGCGACCTCGTACCCGGCCTTGATCAGGGCCCGGGCCACGCCCGAACCGATCATCCCGACGCCGACGACCGCGACCTGAGGCATGGGGCACGCCTTTCCGTTTGCCGAGCTGATCCGAGCTGATCCGGGCCGAGCTGATCCGAGCCGAGCAGAGCTGCGCCGCCGGGCAGACGGGCGTATCTGACTCTGCGTCAGCGCAGGTTAGGCGCGGGTGCCCGAGGTTGCAACGGCATGGAGCGCGGTCGGGCCGCCGGTCGGCGAACGGGTCAGGAGGCCGGGCCGGTTCCGGGGACGACCAGGCCCGACTCGTACGCGGCGACCACCGCCTGGGTGCGGTCCCGCAGGCCGAGTTTGGCCAGCACGCGGCTCACGTGCGTCTTGACCGTCTCCTCGCTGACCAGCAGCCGTCCGGCGATCTCCGGATTGGACATGCCGCCCGCGATGAGCCGCAGGACTTCCGTCTCACGCGGGGTGAGTGCGGCCATCGGCGTCGCGGTCGCGGCCGGCTTGGGGCGCATCCGGGCGAACTCGCCGATCAGGCGCCGGGTGACGGTCGGGGCGAGCAGCGCCTCGCCGGAGGCGACCACGCGTACCGCATCGAACAGCCGCTCGGCGGTGACGTCCTTGAGCAGGAAGCCGCTGGCGCCCGCGGCCAGCGCGTCGTAGACGTGCTCGTCGAGGTCGAACGTGGTGAGGATGAGGATCCGCGGTCCGTCCGCGGACGGCTGCTGCTGCCGGTGCTGATCCCGATGCTGATCCCGGCGCTGATCCCGTTGCTCCTGGCCGGCCACGATGCGGCCGGTGGCCTCGATGCCGTCCATGCCGGGCATGCGGACGTCCATCAGCACCACGTCGGGCTGCTCCGCGGCGCACACGCGTACCGCCTCGGCGCCGTCCGCGGCGGTGCCGACGACGCGGAAGTCCGGCTGGGTGGCGAGCAGTCCGGCGAACCCGGCGCGCACCACCTCGTGGTCGTCGACCACGACGACCTTGATGACCCCCGGTTCCGCCGGGCCCGGTGCGGTCATGCGGACTCTCCCGTCATACGGACTTGCCTGTCATAGGGGCCTGCCTGTCATGCGGCCTTCCCTGTCTTGCGGGCTCCCCGGTCATGCCGTCTCCGCGTCCGGGACGGGCAGGCGTACGTCGATGATGAATCCCCCGCCGACCGCCTCCCCCACGTGCAGTTCCCCGCCGACCATCGCGGCCCGCTCGCGCATGCCGACCAAGCCGTGCCCGGCCGCGACCTCTCCGGCCGTCCCGGTTGCCGCGGCCGCCGTGCCCGTCGCGGCGGTCCGCCGCGGGCCCGGCCCGTTGTCGCGGATCCGCAGCGCGAGCGCGCCGCCGGTGTAGTGCAATTCGACGTCGACCGCGGCGCCCGGAGCATGCCGGCGCGCGTTGGTGAGGGCTTCTTGGACGATGCGGTACGCGGTGAGTTCGATACCCGGGTCGAGCGGCACGATGTCGCCGCGCACGATCAGCCGGGTGGCCGTGCCGGAGGCTTCCCGGGCTTCGTCGACGAGGTCGACGAGCTGCTGCAGGGCGGGTTGCGGCTTGCGGCCGCCGGTGGTGCCCGCGTCCTCGCGCAGGACGCCGAGCAGCCTGCGCATCTCGGTCAGTGCCGCGCGGGCGGTGTCGCCGATGGCCAGCAGGCGCTTGGCGCCCTCGGGCGGCATGCCGGCCGTGGTGAAGCGGGCGGTCTCGGCCTGGACCGCGATCATCGAGATGTGGTGCGCGACGACGTCGTGGAGTTCGCGGGCGATGCGGGCGCGTTCGCCGCGGGCGGCGTGCTCGTACATGGTGTCGGCGACGGCCTGCGCCGCCGCGCTGTGCACCTGGGCCTCGGTGCGGACGCGCCGGGACAGCCCGGCCGCGACCGCGCCGAAGGCGAGCAGGGCGACCATCACCGCATAGGTCCGCTCGGCCTGGTCGATGTCCCCGGAGGCGGCCAGCGCGTACGCCCCGAACACCGGCAAAGGGGCCAGCGCGAAGAGCCGCGAGCTGTGCCGGCCGAGGTGGTACAGGACGATCAGCTGGGCGGCCAGGCCGGGCACGGTCAGCACCCGGAACGGCAGCAGCGAGAGCACCGCAGCGGCGGTGACGAGCACCCCGACCGCGGTCGGGTAGGCGGGCAGCAGCGCGATCGGGACGGTGGTCAGCAGCGCGAGGATCAGCAGGAAAGGCCGGGACTCGGGGTCGTCGAGCGCCATGCCGCTGCCCATCCGGTTCAGCGTCTCCACCACGGCGAGCAGACCGAGGACGGCCCCGCCGAACTGCGGTCCGCAGCGTGTCAGCTGCTGCCGGAGTGCTGCCATGCCGCTGCTCCCCCTCCTCCCTCCGCCGGCCCGGGCGGCCGGCCGGCCGGCCCGCGTGCGCTGCCCGATTCTGCCGGGTGCCGCGGCGCTGAACTGCACGAATGCCATTGTGGCCGGGTCCGGGCGCGGCCGCGTCACTCCCGGCAGCCGCTCGGCCGTCCCCCGCGCGGGGGATGCCCGCGGGCGTCCCGTCCCCCTGTTCCGGGACCGCGAAGACGGCTCCCCTGCGTGACGACCCGGACGGGCCCGGATCCCTAGCTTTGCTGCCATGGACGCAACCATTGAAGTGCACGACCTGCGGAAGCGGTTCGGGCGGGCGGTCGCCGTGGACGGGCTCTCGTTCGGTGCCCGGCCCGGCCAGGTCACCGGCTTCGTCGGGCCCAACGGGGCGGGCAAGTCCACGACCATGCGGATGCTGCTGGGCCTGGACGCACCGGACGAGGGGCGCGCGACCATCGGCGGCCGCCCGTACCGCGAGCTGCGCGCCCCGCTGCACGAGGTCGGGGCGCTGCTGGACGCGGGTGCCGTGCATCCGAGCCGGAGCGGCCGCGACCACCTGCTCTGGATGGCCCGTTCGCACGGGATGTCCCGGAAGCGGGTGGACGAGCTGATCGAACTGGTCGGGCTGGGCACGGCCGGCAAGCGCCGGGCGGGCGGCTACTCGCTGGGCATGCGGCAGCGCCTGGGCATCGCCGCGGCGCTGCTCGGCGATCCGCCGGTGCTGATGCTGGACGAGCCGGTCAACGGCCTCGACCCGGAGGGCATCCGCTGGATACGGGGGTTCTTGCGGGCGCTGGCCGCCGAGGGCCGGACGGTACTGATCTCCAGTCACCTGATGAGCGAACTCGAGGACAGTGCGGACCATTTGATCGTGATCGGCCGGGGGCGGCTGATCGCCGAGACGAGCGTGGCGGAGCTGCTGGCCGCGGCGTCCGGCGAACGCGTGGCGCTGCGCACGGCGGCGCGTACCGAGGCGATGGGCCTGCTGGCCCGCGAAGGGGCGACGGTGGCCGCCAACGGGCCGGACTCGCTGACCGTCACCGGGTTGACCACCCAGCGGATCATCGCGCTGCTGACCGAGCACTCGGTGCCCTTCTCCGAGGTGTCCGCGCACCGCGCGACGTTGGAGGAGGCGTACATGGAACTGACGCGCGACGCGGCCGAGTTCCAGGCCGTCGTGCATGCGGCCGACGGCACCGGACACGAGAACGGGGACCCGCGATGAGCACGTCCGCACCTGCTCCTCCGCCGCCCACCGATTCGGCTTCGGCTCCGCCGGCCCCGTACCGGTCGCGGCTCGGGCCCGGCAAAGACGGCTTCGGGCGCCTGCTGGCCGCCGAGTGGACCAAGCTGCACAGTGTGCGGCGCTGGACCGTCGTGCTGATCACCGGGCTCGGGCTGACGGTGCTGATCTCGCTGCTCTCGGCCAACGGGAGCGAGATCAGCGGCGACGGGCCGAGCGACGTCCTGCGCGGGCCGGACGGCACCACGGTCAGCGACTCGTTCCGCTTCGTGCACCAACCGCTCGACGGCGACGGCACGGTGACTGTGCGGGTGGACCGCCTGGTACCGGGCGGCGGTGCTTCGGAGCCGGGCGACAAGCAACTGACGCCGGCGCCGTGGGCGAAGGCCGGGCTGCTGGTCAAGGCCTCGACGAAGCCGGGGGCGACGTACGCCGCGGTCATGCTGACCCGCAGTCATGGCGTGCGCTTCCAATCGGACTTCGTGCACGACACGGCCGGCAGTGCGGCCAAGCCGGAGGTGCCGCGCTGGCTGCGGCTGGTCCGGGCCGGCGATCTGGTGACCGGCTACGAGTCGGCGGACGGGGTCTCCTGGGACAAGGTCGGCTCGACCCGGCTCAAGGGCCTGCCGGGGACGGTCGAGGTCGGCATGTTCGTCGCGTCGCCGTTCGCGAACACGTACGAGCGGGCGTTCGGGACCACGTCGGCCAGCTCGTTCCCGACCATCTCGCAGGCCGACTTCGGGCAGTTCTCGGTGCAGGGCCGCACAGGCGGCGAACTCGGGGACGACTTCGTCGGCCAGGCGCCGGGCGACCAAGGGGAGGCGCAGGAGCGGGACGGCATCCACACGGTGTCCGCGTCGGGCGACATCGCGCCGACGGAGACCGACATGGACCTCGTGCAGACCGCCCTGTCGGGGGCGGCGATCGGGCTGATCCCGTTCGCGGCCCTGGGAGTCCTGTTCATCACCGCCGAGTACCGCAAGGACATGATCCGGACCACCTTCACGGTGAGCCCGCGGCGCGGCCGGGTGCTGGCCGCGAAGTCGGTGGTGCTGTCCGGGACGGTGTTCGCGGTGGGCGTGGTCGCGGCGGCGGTCTCGGCGGCGCTGGGGATCAAGGCGTTGCGCGATGCCGGGCATCGGCCGCCCATGTTCCCGGACGTGGCCTGGACGGACGGTCCCGCGCTGCGGGCGATCGTCGGCACGGCCGCGGTCCTCGCCCTGGTCGCGCTGCTGGCCCTGGGACTCGGCGCCCTGCTGCGCAACACCGCCGCGGCGGTCACGCTGCTCGTGGTGGTGATGGTGCTGCCGCAGGTGCTGGTGTCCGGACTGCCTTTGGAGGTCTCGCGGTTCATCATGCGGGCGACTCCGGTGGCGGGCTTCGGGGTCCAGGACACCCGCGTCGACGTGCCGCAGGTCGACGACGTGTGCCTGCCGGACAACGGGTGCACCGGTTCGAGCCCCTGGTCGGGACTCCTGGTCCTGGCCGCGTACACGGCGGTGGTGCTCGCCGCGGCCGCGTGGAAGCTGCGCCGGCGGCCCGTGTGAGCGCGGACACGGGTACGTTCCGGGTCGCGGGCACGCCCGGCCGCGACCCGGACGGCACCACGACGCCCCACCCGCGCCGCTCCCCCGCGCCGCGCGCTCCCGGCACCTCGATGCCGCCGCGCCTGCTCGGCGAGCTGCGTGCCGAGTGGGAGAAGCTCCGTACGCTGCACAGCACTTGGTGGCTGCTGGCGACCATGGTCGTGCTCACCGTCGCCGTGGGCGCGGCGTCCGCCGGAGCCGTGGACACATCCGCCTGCCGCACGCCGGAGTCCTGCAACGAGGACGTCGTCAAGCTCAGCCTGACCGGCGTGTGGCCGGGACAGGTCGCGGTGGCGGTCCTGGCCGTGCTGGCGGTGACGTCCGAGTACGGCACCGGCACCATCCGGACCACCCTCACCGCAATGCCGAGCCGCACGCGCGTCCTGGCCGCCAAGGCCCTGGTCGTCTCGGCCCTGACCGCAGCGGCCGGCGCCGTCGCCGTTCTCGGTTCTCTCATCGCAGGCCGTTTCCTGGTGGCCGCAGGCGGCTTCACCCCGGCGCACGGCTACGAACGCATCTCCCTCCTGGACGGCCCCACCGCCCGGGCTGCGTTCGGCACCGTCATATTCCTCATCCTGATCGCCCTCCTGGCCCTCGGCCTGGCCTGGGCCTTCCGCGACACCGCAAGCGCCCTCACCATCGTCCTGGTCCTGCTGTACGCGTTCCCGATCCTGGTCTCCGCCATCGGCGACGAGAAGTGGGCCGACCGCCTCACCAAGGCCGCCCCGGCCTCGGCCGGCATGTCCATCCAGGCCACCCGCAACCTCGACCAACTGCCCATAGGCCCCTGGCCGGGCCTGGCCATCCTGACCGCCTGGTCCGCAACCTCCCTGGCCCTCGGCACCCTCACCCTGACCAAACGAGACGCCTGAACCGCGCTGTCGGCAGCCCTGACTAGGTTCGGCACATGCCACTCCCCGAACCCCTGTCGGCCCGCCTCGCCGATCCGCGCTTTTGGGCCGCGTACCACTTCCGCGAGGACCTCCTCGACGACCTTTGCGAAGGCCGTCAGGAGGTCCTCGACGATGACGGCCTGCTCTTCCCGGATCTCGAGGACTGCGAGGTCGTCGTCGAGGTGACCGACGACCACGCCCTGGTCCTGGCCCTGGACGTCGACACCGGGTACTTCGACCTGGCCGTGCGCACCGGCGACCCCTCCGAGGACCGGACGCTCGGCTGGGACGACCAGGCGCACTGGCACCCTCATGTGTTCCGCCCGGAGGAACTCGACCTGGTGTGCCGTGCCGCGGCCCTGCGGGATCCCGGGCTCCCCCATCCCGGACCGCTGCTCGCGCTGCTCGCCCGGTTCGCGTTCGCCGTGGATGGCGACGACGTCGAGGCGTTCGCGCGGCGGCTCGATGCGTCGTTCGCCGCGCTGCGGCCGCGCACCGCCGGCGAGAGCTCGGCTGCCGGGGAACCGGAGCCGTACTGGCCGGACTCCACCGAGTGGACGGAAAGCCGCGACCTGCGCGGTGCGGGTGTCATGTGGGTGACGGATCCGTCAGGCGACGCGTTCCCCCAGGAGGCCGCCGCCCCGCTGGACGGCCCCGAGCTCTACAGCCTCCGCGTCCGCCCGGAGTCGTACGGCAAGTCGAAGGACACGGGCGAGGAAGGGGACGGCTTTCCGCACGCCGCGGTGCGCGAAATGCTCACGCGCTGCCGGTCCGCCTTGGAGATCCGGCCTGCGGTACGGGAGTTCGCGCGGCTGGCTCCCCTCGTGTCCGAGGCGGACGACGGCGACGACGTGACCGTCCTCCTCGAACAGCAGGAACGGGCCCTGCTCGCCATTGCCCGTCCCGTCAGCGAGGCCGAGGCCGCGCTGCTCGCCACCTGCTTCGGCCCGGACGGCTGTTACGGCTTGGGGTACACCCTCGTCCACCTGATCGAGACGGCTCCGTTCCCGCCCGCGGTCGCAGAACCTCCGGAGGACGCGTACCCGTGGCACCGCATCTGGCGGAACTACCAGCACGCTCAGGAGCGGCGCTCGGCGGCCGACTGACGCCGGGCGGTCCGGGTCGCCCCGTCAGTCGGATGACGTCAGGGCCGCTGTGAGGGCCTGGGCGGCTTCGGTCAGGGAGGGGCCGTACCAGGTGAGGTGGCGGCCGCTCAGGAGGACGGCGGGGGTTTCCGGGAACGCCTCCGGGCCGTCTTCGGGGGTGAAGCGGTAGGGCTCGTCGGGGAGGACGACCAGGTCGGGGCGGGTGGCGACGAGGTCGGGGAGCGGGATGCGGGGGTAGCGGTCGGCGTGGTGGGCGTACACGTTGGCGATGTTGAAGCGGGTCAGGAGGTCGCCGGCGAAGGTGTCGCGGCCGAGGACCATCCAGGGGCGGCGCCAAATGGGGACGATGGCGATGCGCCGCGGGAAGGCGGCGGGGTCGATCGCGGCCCAGGCGTGCCGGGCGGCGGCGAGCCAGGGCGGGGCGTCGCGCCCGAGGGCGTCGCCGAGGAGGCGGTCGAGGGAGGAGAAGGCCTCGTCCAGGGTGCGGACCTGGGTGACCCACACGGCGAGGCCTGCGGCCCGTAGGGCGTCGAGGTCGGCGACGCGGTTCTCCTCCTCGTTGGCGATCACGAGGTCCGGGGCGAGGGCGGTGACGGCCTGGAGGTCCGGGTTCTTGGTGCCGCGCACCCGGGTCACGTCGAGATCGGCGGGATGGCTGCACCAGTCGGTCGCGCCGACGAGCAGGCCGGGGGCGGTCTCCGCGACCGCCTCGGTGAGGGACGGCACGAGGGAGACCACGCGGCGGACCTCGCGCGGCACGGTCACCTCGTACCCGAGGTCGTCGAGCAAAACGGACGTCATGGCCACTCCCCGTCGGATGGCCCGACCGTATCGCGGCCGGTGCGGCGGGTTCCGGAACGCGGCCGGGCAGGGGGGACGAACCGGCCAACTGTGACGATGGAGCGGAGGGTGTCTCACGGCGCCGGGGAGCGTGGCTAAACTCCGGCGCCATGACACTGCCGGATCAGTCTCGCGGGCGGCACAGCCTCGGCCGCGGGGCCGTCGAAGACGACGCCCCGACGCAGATATTCGTCGACGCGGGGGGCCGCCGGAAGCGGTGGCTGCGGCGCGGCGCGATTGCCGTGTGCGTCGCGGCGGCCGGATATCTCGGTCTGCTCGCCACCGGCATCGTCGCGTCATCGCCGCTCGGCACGCCCCCGTGGGTGGCCGAAAAGCCGGGCGACGCTGATGGGAAGCGTCCCGGCGAGGGGGCGAAACCGGATGCTTCGGAGGGGCCGACCGGCAGTGCGGAGGCCAGCAAGGCGCCGAGCCGGCCGCCGGCCACTGCCCGGCCCTCGGGAGCGCGCAGCACGGCTCCCGCTGCTACTGCCGGCCCGACCGCGGTGCCGGCTCCGGCCTCGAGCTTGCCGGGCAACGCGGCCTCCGCGCCCGGCCAGAGCACCGACAAGCCCGGCAATGCGCCTACCGAGCCTCCCGGCCAGACGCGCCGCCCGACCGCCGAGAACACCAACAAGGGCGGGCACTGAGTGGCCGGTCGGCGTCGTAAAGGGCAGGCCCTGCCGGGTGCCGCGCCGGTCGCATCGCCTGCGGCCGGCCCGGGTCCGGACGGCACGTTTTCACATGTCCCGTTTCCGGATGAATCCTTCCCGGATGACACCTTCCGGGCCGGCTCCGCACCGGACGACTCTTTCCGGGGCGGCCCCGCACCGGATGACACCTTCCGGGACGACTCCGTCCCGGCACCGAGGACCCCTGCAGCCGGTCCCCCGGCCCGCCCGGCGGCCGGTGCCCCCGCGCCGCGGCCGCCGCGCGAGCCCAAGGCGCACTGGCTCATGCTGGCCTTCGTCCTCGTGGTCGTCGCGTCGGCGCTGCTGCTCGACGGGTACGCCCGGCACACCGTAGGCCGTTCCGGCACCGCGTCGGCCGACGAGGCTTCCTGCGCCCCGGCGCCGACCGCGGTACGTGAGGGCGGCCCGGTCATCCGGGCCACCGAGGGCGGTACGGAGTCGGCGTCGATGCCGCCGAAGACGGTGGCACTGACGTTCGACGACGGCCCCGACCCGACGTGGACGCCGCGGGTCCTCGAAGTACTCGAACGGCACAACGCCAAGGGCACCTTCTTCATGGTGGGCGCCGAGGCCGCGACGCATCCCGGTCTGGTACGCAAAGTACGCGACGCCGGCCACGAGATCGGTTCGCACACGTATACGCACACCGACATCGGCGCCCAGCCCGCGTGGCGGACCAATCTCGAACTCACGCTGACCGACAACGCCATCGCCGGTGCCGCGGGCCTGCGGCCGCGGTTGATGCGTCCGCCGTACTCGTCGGTCCCCTCCGCCTTGTGCGGGGAGACCTGGGAGGCGGTCCGCAGGGCCGGTCAGGACGGCTATCTGACCGTCACCACCGACCTGGACTCGAAGGACTGGGCCAAGCCGGGCGCCGCGGCGATCGCGGCCGCCGCCATGCCGAAGGGCGGGGCGGGCGCGGTGGTGATGTTCCACGACGGCGGCGGCGACCGCACGCAGACCGTCGAGGGCCTCGACATGCTGCTCACCGAACTCGGCAAGCAGGGCTACCGGTTCACCACGGTGTCGGATGGTGTCGGGCTGCCGCCCACCGCGCGGGCCGACTCGACGGCCGAACTGCGCGGCGGTGCGCTCATCTGGGCGCAGCGCGGCGCGCACTGGTTCACCGTCGGCATGACCTGGACGCTGGCCATCGCGGGCGTGCTGACCGTGCTGCGGCTCGTGGTGCTGCTCGTCGTGGCGCGCATCCACGTACGCCGGACGCGGCGGTCCCAGAAGCGGCGCTTCCGGCTGCCCGAGGTGTGGGACCCGGTGTCGGTGATCGTGCCGGCGTACAACGAAGCGGCGGGCATCGAGGCGACTTTGCGCTCGCTGGCGGCCTCCACGCACCCGAATGTCGAGATCGTGGTCGTGGACGACGGTTCGACGGACGGCACCGCGGACATCGCCGAGTCGCTGAAGCTGCCCGGGGTCTCGGTGATCCGGCAGCGCAACGCGGGCAAGGCGGCCGCGTTGAACACCGGGATCGCGTGGTCGAGCCATGAGCTCGTGGTCATGATCGACGGCGACACCGTCTTCGAACCGGATGCCGTGCACCACCTGGTGCAGCCGTTCGCGGACCCGGCGGTCGGTGCCGTGAGCGGCAACACCAAGGTGGGCAACAGGCGCGGCATCCTGGGCCGTTGGCAGCATCTGGAGTACGTGATCGGGTTCAACCTCGACCGCCGGATGTTCGACGTGCTGGAGTGCATGCCGACGGTTCCGGGCGCGATCGGCGGCTTCCGGCGCACCGCGCTGGCCGGTGTCGGCGGCGTCAGCGAGGACACGCTGGCCGAGGACACCGACCTGACGATGGCGTTCTGCCGCTCCGGTTGGCGCGTGGTCTACGAGGAGCGGGCGCTGGCCTGGACGGAGGCGCCTGAGTCGCTGCGGCAGTTGTGGCGGCAGCGCTACCGGTGGTGCTACGGCACGCTGCAGGCGATGTGGAAGCACCGCAAGGCGCTCGTCGAGCGCGGCCCGGCCGGGCACTTGGGGCGCCGCGGGCTGCCGTACCTGTTCCTGTTCCAGGTGCTGATGCCGCTGCTCGCGCCGGTGGTCGACGTGTTCGCGCTGTACGGCGTGGTCTTCCTGGACCCGTGGCAGACCGTCGGGATCTGGTCGGCCTTCCTGGTCGCGCAGTTGCTGACCGCGATGTACGCGCTGCGCCTGGACCGGGAGAAGTTCGGGCCGATCTGGACGCTGCCGCTGCAGCAGTTCGTGTACCGGCAGCTGATGTACCTGGTGGTGATCCAGTCCGTGGTGACCGCGGTGCTGGGCAACCGGCTGCGCTGGCACCGCATGCAGCGGACCGGTTCGGCAGCCGAGGAACTCGGGCGGGTACGCAGCACGGCCTGAGCAGCACTGTCCGAGCAGCACGGCCTGAGCAGCACTCCCGGAGCAGCGCTGCCTGACCGGAGTTCCGCGGGCCGCCACCCCGCACCCTGGCGTTTGTATGACTGTTTCGCCACCCGGATAGCCGCGTGTCGCGGCGGGTAATGCCCAGACGTCCGGGTGGCGGAAACGGGGGAAAGCCAAAGGGGTCTGGGGTGGCGCAGCCTTTCGAACTGCCGGAGTTCTACATGCCGTATCCGGCACGGCTCAATCCGAATCTGGAGACGGCCCGCACGCATACGAAGCAGTGGGCCGGCGAGATGGGGATGCTGGAAGGGTCGGGCGTCTGGACCGGCGACGACCTCGATGCGCACGACTATGCACTGCTCTGCTCCTATACCCATCCCGATTGCGATGCGACGAAGTTGTCGCTGGTCACGGACTGGTACACGTGGGTCTTCTTCTTCGACGACCATTTCCTGGAAGTGTTCAAGCGGTCGCAGGACCGGGAAGGCGGCAAGGCGTATCTGGACCGCCTGCCGCTGTTCATGCCGCTGGATTCCGGGACCGGGACGCCGGAGCCGACCAATCCCGTGGAGGCGGGGCTCGCGGATCTGTGGACGCGTACCGTGCCGTCGATGTCGCAGGAGTGGCGCGAGCGGTTCGCCGAGCACACCGCGAATCTCCTCAACGAATCCCTCTGGGAATTGTCGAACATCAATGAGCACCGGATCGCGAATCCGGTCGAGTACATCGAGATGCGCCGCAAGGTCGGCGGCGCGCCCTGGTCGGCGAACCTGGTGGAGTTCGCGGCGGGGGCCGAAGTCCCGCAGGAGATCGCCGAGTCGCGCCCGCTGAGGGTGCTGCGCGAGACGTTCTCGGATGCCGTGCACCTGCGCAACGACCTCTTCTCGTACGAGCGGGAGATCCAGGACGAGGGCGAGCTGAGCAACGGGGTCCTGGTCCTGGAGACCTTCTTCGACTGCGGCACGCAGGAGGCCGCCGACGCCGTCAACGACCTGCTGACCTCGCGGCTGCAGCAGTTCGAGGACACCGTCTTCACCGAACTCGGGCCGCTGTTCTCCGAGTACGCCATCGACCCGAAGCGCTGCGCGGACGTGCTGGCGTACGTGAAGGGCCTGCAGGACTGGCAGTCCGGCGGCCACGAATGGCACATGCGGTCCAGCCGCTACATGAACGAGAACGCGCGGACCGGCGGCGTCGGCGCTCTGCCGTACGCGTTCGCACCGGGCGGAGGCGGCGGCGCGGGCTGGAGCGGCGCGGGCGGCCTGGGCCCTGCCGGGCTCGGCATGTCGGCGGTGAACATCCTGGCCACGCTGAACCGGCTGCGCCGCCGCCTGCACACGCCGCATCCGGTCGGGCCCTCCCCGCTCCCGGAGTTCGCGATGCCCTACCCGCTCGCGCTCAGCCCGCATCTGGACCGGGCGCGCCGCGCGTCGGTGGACTGGGCGGAGCAGATGGGCATGCTGACGCCGCAGCCGGGCGAGCCGGGTACGGAAGTGTGGGACCGCGAGAAGCTGATCGGCTTCGACTTCGCGCTGTGCTCGGCCGGACTCGATCCGGACGCCACCGCCGAGGAGTTGGAGCTTTCCGCGCAGTGGCTGACGTGGGGGACGTACGGGGACGACTACTTCCCGGTGCGCTTCGGCACCCCTGGGGACGTGGCCGGCGCGAAGCTGTGCACCGAGCGGCTGATCGCCCAGATGCCGGTGGACGGTGCGCCCGCTCCCCCGCCGGCCACCGCGCTGGAGCGCGGGCTCGCGGACCTGTGGGAGCGGACCACGCGCTCGATGTCCGACCCGGTCCGGCGCGACTTCCGGGAGGTGAACCGGAAGATGCTGGACAGCTGGGTGTGGGAGGTCCACAACCTGGCCCACCGCCGCGTCCCCGATCCGGTCGACTACATCGAGATGCGCCGCGACACGTTCGGCTCGGACCTGACGATGAGCCTGTGCCGGCTGCAGCACGGCGCCGGAGTTCCGGACGCCATCTACCGGAGCGGGCCGGTGCGTTCGCTGGAGAACGCGGCGATGGACTACGCGTGCCTGGTCAACGACCTGTTCTCGTACCAGAAAGAGATCGAGTACGAAGGCGAGGTGCACAACGCGCTGCTGGTGGTCGAGAAGTTCTTCGACTGCGACCACGAGACGTCGGTGCGGATCGTCGCGGACCTCATGAACCAGCGCATGAGCCAGTTCCAGCACGTCATCGCGCATGAGCTGCCGATCCTGTACGACGACCACCGGCTCGGGGCCGAGGGCCGCGCGAGTATGGACGCGTACGTCGCGGACCTGCAGAACTGGCTGTCCGGCATCCTGAACTGGCATCAGGCCGCCCAGCGGTACGACGAGGAGTCGCTGCGCCGCAACTTCGCGTCCCCGGACGCCCGGACGCCGGCCCCGAGGACGTCGCCCACCGGTTCCCCGGTGCTGTCCGCCACCGCACCGGCATATGCGCCCGTACGGCCGGGCCTGCCGCCGATCCCCGAGACCGTGCCGGCCGCGATGGTCACGGGAGCGGTGGCGTTCACCGCGCCGGTGGCCTCGGGCCTGGGCAGTTCGGGTTCCCGGATCGGGGTGGCGCTCAGCCGCCGCAACTGACCCGCGGCGGTTCCCGAACCGGTACGGCGGGCCGGCCATCCGCTCCGGCCCGCCGTGCCTTCGCATCCCGCACCGAGGCGCGCGTCACCCGTCGAGCGCGGCGCGCAGTTCGCCGCCCTCGGACTCCAGGTGCCGCAGGAACTCGCGGACGGCCGGCGTGCTCGTGCGGTCCGCGACGAGCGTCGTGCCGACCGTGCGGCGGACCGATTCGAGCGGCACGGGCAGCGCCGCGAGCTGGTCGTCGCCGGAGATGACCAGCTCGGGCAGCGCGGCGATCATGTCGGTGGCCAGCAGCAGGGCGCGCACGGTCAGGATCGAGGTGCACTCGACCCGGTCGGCGGGCAGCGGGAGGCCGCTGCGGTCGAACAGGCCTTCCAGTTCGCCGCGCAGCGTGGTCTGTTCGAGCGGCAGGATCCACGGGTGCGCGAGCGTGTCGGCGAGCGCGAGGCGGCGCCCGGTGTGCAGCGGGTGGCCGCGCCGGGCCATGAGGCGGATCGGCTCGTGGTACAGCGCGTGCTGGCGTACCCGGCCCGGCTCCGGCGGCGGGCTCAGCCGGCCGACGACGACGTCGACCTCGCCGGACAGGAGCTGCTGGTACAGGACGTCGTAGGTGGCCTCGCGGACCACCACGGTGATGCGCGGCCGCTCGCGCTTGAGGGCCGCGACCGCGCGCGGCAGCAGGACGGCGGTGCCGGCCAGGAGGGTGCCGACCGTGACCGTCCCGGTCTGGCCCTCGCGCAGGCCGGCGAGGTGGTCGCCGGCCCGCCGGACCTCGGCGAGCACGACGCGTGCGTGGTCGACGAACGCCTCCCCGGACACGGTCGCGGTCATGCCGCGCGGTCCGCGGTCGAAGAGGCGGGCGCCGACCAGGTCCTCCAGCTCGCGCAGGGTGCGGGTGGCGGCGGGCTGGGTCAGGTGCAGCGTCTCGGCGGCACGCACCACGCTGCCCTGTTCGGCGACCGCCACGGCCAGGGTCAGGTGGCGGAATTTCAGCCGCCCGTCGAGCAGGTCGATCATGGGCGGCCTTCCGAGCGGACGGGGTGGTGCGCGGGGCTGCGGGGCAGCTGCCGCACCGGACGCCGCGAGTATATCGATCCTGGTATGGCACAGCGCCAAACGGGCATTGGCTGGTTATGGCTGCCCGCCGCCATGATGCACGTATGCAGCACTACATCGGCGGCCGGTTCGAGGCCGAAAGCGAGGGCGAACCCTTCGCGTTGACCGACCCGGTCACCGGGACCGCGTTCGACACCGTCCCGCAGGCAGGCCGGGAGACCGTCGGCCGCGCCGTGGCGGCCGCCCGCAGCGCCCTGGCCGGCCCGTGGGGCGATCTGGACACCGCGGAGCGGTGCCGCATCCTGCGGCGCGTCGCGGACGGCATCGAGGCGCGCTTCGAGGAGTTCGCGGCGGCCGAGATCGCGGACACCGGCAAGCCGTACGCACTCGCCTCGACGGTCGACATCCCGCGCGGCATCGCGAACTTCCGCAGCTACGCCGACCTGGCGCTGGGCCGCGCGGAGGAGTCGTATCGCACGACCACCCCGGACGGCCTGGGCGCACTCAACTACACGGTGCGCCGCCCGCTGGGCGTGGTGGCCGTGGTCTCCCCGTGGAACCTGCCGCTGCTCCTGCTGACCTGGAAGGTCGCCCCGGCGCTCGCGGCGGGCAACACGGTGGTGGCCAAGCCGTCCGAACTCACCCCGTCCACGGCGACCCTGCTGGCGGAGGTGATGGACGAGGCCGGGGTCCCGGCCGGCGTGTTCAACCTGGTGCACGGACTCGGCACGGACAGCGCGGGCGAGTTCCTGACCTCCCACCCGGGCGTGGACGCCATCGCGTTCACCGGGGAGACCCGCACCGGAACCGCCATCATGCGCGCCGCCGCGCGCAACCTGACCCCGGTCTCGTTCGAACTCGGCGGCAAGAACGCCGCACTGGTGTTCGCCGACGCGGACCTCGACAAGGCCGTCGAGGGCACCCTGGCCTCCGCGTTCACCAACGCCGGCCAGGTGTGCCTGTGCACCGAGCGCGTGTACGTCGAACGCGCGGTGTTCGACGACTTCGCCGCCGCGCTGGCCGCCCGGGCCAAGGAACTGGTCCTGGGCCGGCCGTACGACGAGAGCACCCGGATGGGCCCGCTGGTCTCCGCGGAGCACCGCGCCAAGGTGCTCGGCTACTACGAGCAGGCCGCGCGCGACGGGGCGGTCCTGGCCGGCGGCGGCATCCCGTACTTCGGCGACGACCGCGACGGCGGCTACTTCGTGCAGCCCACCGTGCTGGCCGGGCTGCCCGAGTCGCATCCGGTGGTGCGCGAGGAGATCTTCGGCCCGGTCTGCCACGTCGCCCCCTTCGATACCGAGGAGGAGGCCGTGCGGCTGGCCAACGACAGCCCGTACGGCCTGGCCGCGTCACTGTGGACCACCGACGTCTCGCGCGCGCACCGGGTCGCGCCGAAGCTCGAGGTCGGCATCTCCTGGGTGAACTGCTGGAACCTGCGCGACCTGCGGACCCCGTTCGGCGGCGTCAAGGCCTCCGGCATCGGCCGCGAAGGCGGCATGCACTCCCTGGACTTCTTCTCCGAACCGACGAATGTGTGCGTGAAGCTGTGACGACGACCGACCGCAAGGTCCTTGTGGAAGCCGCGGACCGGCTGGACTGGGCGCGCCGCAACGGCACCCCGTGTCCGCCGGTGCGCGACATCCTGCCGCCCGGCGACGTCGCCGCGGCGTATGCGGTGCAGCAGATCCAGACCGAGCGCCGGATGACGTCGGGGCGCCGCGTGGTGGGCCGCAAGATCGGCCTGACCTCGCTTGCCGTGCAGAAGCAACTCGGCGTGGACACACCGGACTTCGGGGTGCTCTTCGACGACATGGCGGTGCCGGACGGGGCGGAGATCCCGCACGGTGCGGTGCTGCAGCCGCGCGCCGAGGCCGAGGTCGCGCTGGTGCTCGAACACGACCTGCCGCACGAGCGCAACACGGTGGCGGACCTGATCCGCGCGACCGCGTTCGTGCTGCCCGCGATCGAGGTGGTCGGCAGCCGGGTCGCGGACTGGGACATCACGATCGTCGACACGGTCGCCGACAACGCCTCGTCCGGCCTGTACGTGCTGGGCGGGCGGCCGACACTGCTGCGCGATGTGGACCTGCGCACCGCGGGCATGGTCCTGGAGCGGCGCGGCGAGCAGGTGTCCACGGGCGCGGGCGCGGCCTGCCTCGGGCATCCGCTGAACGCCGCGCTCTGGCTGGCCGACGCACTGGCCGCGGTGGGCGACCCGCTCCGGGCGGGCGACACCGTGCTGACCGGCGCGCTGGGCCCGATGGTCGCCGCGGCGCCCGGGGACGCCTTCGAGGCACGCATCCAGGGGTTGGGCAGCGTGCGGGCGGTCTTCGGGCGTCCGGCGGCCGGATCCGGCACGGACGAGGAGGCCGGGGCATGAACGACGCGACGGGCCTGGTGGAGCGCTGGGCGCAGCTGCTGGACGACGCGGCGACCGGGCGCAAGCCGGTGGCCGGGCCGACCGAACTGGCGGACGTGCCGCTGGCCGACGCGTATGCGGTGCAGCGGGCCGTGGTCCGCCGCCGGCTGGACCGCGGCGACCGCATCGCCGGGTTCAAGCTGGGCTTCACGTCGGTCGCCAAGATGCGGCAGATGGGCGTGCACGACCTGATCCACGGATGGCTGACCGAGGGCATGCGGGTCGCGGACGGCGGTACCGCCGACACGGCCGCGCTGCTGCACCCGCGGATCGAGCCCGAAGTGGCGTTCCTGCTCGGTGCGCCGCTGGGCGCCGGGGCGGACAACAGCGACCCGCTGGGCGCGGTCGCCGGCGTGGCTCCGGCGGTGGAGATCATCGACTCTCGGTACGCCGGGTTCTCCTTCACGCTCGCCGAAGTCGTCGCGGACAACGCCTCGTCGGCCGGTTTCGCGGTGGGCGCGTGGCGTCCGGCCGCGGGGGTCGTCCTGGACAACCTGGGCGTGCTGCTCGAAGTCGACGGCCGCGTCGCGCAGACCGGCACCACGGCGGCGATCCTCGGGCACCCGCTGCGCTCGCTCGCGGCCGCGGCGCGGCTCGCCGCGCAGGCCGGGACGACGCTGCCGGCCGGTTCGGTGATCCTGGCGGGCGCCGCGACCGCGGCCGTACCGCTGCTGCCCGGGCACCACGTCCGCGCGAGCATCGAGGGCCTGGGCGCGGTCGAGGTCACCGCCGCGGCGGAGGTGATGGGATGACCGGCACCGCCGAAGGGACGAACGCGGACGCCCTTGTCGTCCCCGGCAAGGCCAAGCCGCGCGGCCGGTTCCCGCACTTCCGGCGCGCCGGGGACCTCGTGTTCGTGTCCGGCACCAGCTCGCGCCGCCCGGACGGCAGCTTCGCCGGGGCCGCGGCCGACCCCATGGGAGTGACCGACCTCGACATCCGCGAGCAGACCCGCGCCGTCATCGGCAACATCGCGGACATCCTTGCCGCGGCCGGGGGTTCGCTGGCCGACCTGGTCAACGTCACGACGTACCTGGTCAACATGAACGACTTCGGCGGCTACAACGAGGTCTACGCCGAGTTCTTCGACGAGACCGGCCCGGCCCGCACCACGGTCGCGGTCCACCAGTTGCCGCACCCGCATCTCTTGATCGAGATCAGTGCCACCGCGTACCTTCCGGTTTCGGACAAAACGACCGTTTGACCCACGTACGCCCCGGCATCGACATGACGTCACCAGACCTCCAAGGAGCGCCTATGTCCGGCAGCACGCCGCGCGCCCCGTTCAACCTCAACGCCTGGATCGACGCCAACCAGCACCTGCTCAAGCCCCCGGTCGGCAACGTGCAGGTCTGGCAGGACGCCGACCTCATGGTGACCCTGGTCGGCGGGCCCAACCGGCGCACCGACTTCCACGACGACCCCATCGAGGAGTTCTTCTACCAGCTGCGCGGCGACATGGTGCTGCGCGTCATGGAGGAGGACGGCAAGCCGCCGCGCGACATCCCGATAAGGGAGGGCGACGTCTTCCTAGCCCCGGCGCACCTGCGGCACTCGCCGCAGCGCCCCGAGCCGGGCAGCATCGGCCTGGTCGTGGAGTTCGCCCGGCCGGCCGGGGTGCGCGATGCGTTCGAGTGGTACTGCATGTCCTGCCACCGGCTGGTGCACCGCGCCGAGGTGCAGCTGCAGTCCATCGTCGACGACCTGCCGCCGATCTTCGCGGGCTTCTACGCGGACGACGCGGCACGCGTCTGCCCGCACTGCGGCGCCGTGCACCCGGGCCGCGACTGGCCCGAGGAGCTGCGCCCGCAGACCGCCGGCACCCGCGCCGCCGCCGAAGCCGCCGAAGCTGCCGAAGCTGCCGAAGGCACCAACGACCCGCAGGACCCGCACAGTCAGGACGTCCAGGCCCCATGACCGTCATCGACGTGCATGCGCACGTCTTCCCCCCGATCTCGCGGGCCGATTCGCGCGTGCTGCGCGACCAGGACGGCCCGTGGCTGCGCCAACACGGCGACGGCACCGGCATGATGATGCTCGGCGACGCCGAGTACCGCCCGGTCACGCAGTCGCTGTGGGACCCCGCCGTGCGGGTCGCCGAGATGGACCGCCAGGGCGTCGACATCCAGGTGGTGTCGAGCACGCCGCTGATGTTCGGCTACGACACCGAGGTGGCCCGGGCCGCCGAGTGGTGCGACCGGGTCAACGCCCAGATGCTGGAGCTGTGCGCGGCCGCACCGGACCGCCTGGTGCCGCTGTGCCAGGTCCCGATGCAGGACACCGAGGCGGCGTGCGAGGCGGTGACGCGGGCGGTGCGTGCCGGGCACCGCGGCGTCCACCTGGGCAACCATGTCGGCCCGCGCGATCTGGACCACGGTGCGGTCACCGAGTTCCTCACGCACTGCGCCCGCGAGGGCGCGGCCGTGCTCGTGCACCCATGGGACATGGCCGACGACCCGCGCACCAGCGAGTACATGCTGGCCTGGCTGGTCGGCATGCCCGCCGAGACGCAGCTGTCGATCCTGCGGCTGATGCTGTCCGGGGCGTTCGAGCGGGTGCCGGCCGAGCTGAACCTGCTCTTCGCGCACGGCGGCGGGGCGTTCCCGTACCTGATGGGCCGGGCCGACAACGCGTGGCACCGGCGCGACATCGTGCGCAAGGACAGCCCGCGTCCGCCGTCCGCCTACCTGGACCGGTTCCATGTCGACTCGGCGGTGTTCGACCTGCGGTCGCTGCGGCTGCTGGTCGACGTCATGGGCACCGACCGGGTGCTGCTGGGCAGCGACTACCCGTTCCCGCTCGGCGAGGCCGAGCCGGGTGCGCTGATCCGCGCCAGCGACCTGTCGCCGGACGAGAAGAGCGCCCTGCTGGGACGCAACGCGGTACGCCTGTTCGGCCTCGAGGACCTGGTCGGTCCCGCTCTCGCCACCACGGAGGCTTCGCGATGACGACGCGCACCCCGCGCACCAAGGTCGCGATCATCGGTTCGGGCAACATCGGCACGGACCTGATGATCAAGGTGATCCGCGGCTCCGAGACGCTCGAAGTGGCCGCCATGATCGGTATCGACCCGGAGTCCGACGGCCTGGCCAGGGCCCGCCGGTTCGGCGTGGCCACCAGCGCAGCCGGGGTCGAAGGGCTCGTCAAGCTGGACGAGTTCGATGACATCGCGTTCGTCTTCGACGCCACCTCGGCGCGCGCCCACCGGCACCACCACGACACCCTCGTGCCGCTGGGCAAGCGCATGGTGGACCTGACGCCGGCCGCGATCGGCCCCTACGTGGTGCCGCCGGTCAATCTCGGCGCCCATCTGGACAGCGTGAACGTCAACATGGTCACCTGCGGGGGCCAGGCGACCGTGCCGATGGTGGCTGCGGTCAGCGCGGTCACGCCCGTCGCGTACGCCGAGATCGTGGCGTCCATATCGTCGCGCTCGGCCGGCCCCGGGACGCGCGCCAACATCGACGAGTTCACCGAGACCACGGCCCGCGCCCTGGAGGAACTCGGCGGCGCGCGGCGCGGCAAGGCGATCATCGTGCTCAACCCGGCCGAACCGCCGCTGATCATGCGGGACACGGTGCACTGCCTGGTCCCGGACTGCGATCCGGAGCAGGTCAAGGCGTCCGTGCACGGCATGGTCGAGCGGGTGCGCGAGTACGTCCCGGGCTACCGCCTCAAGCAGGAGGTCCAGTTCCTGCCGGTGCCCGCGGGCGCGCCCGCGGCGAAGCTCGCCGGACTGGCCGAAGGCGGCTGGCAGATCAGCGTGTTCCTCGAAGTCGAGGGAGCGGCGCACTACCTCCCCGCGTACGCCGGGAACCTCGACATCATGACGGCGGCCGCGCTACGCACCGCCGAGTACCTGGCCGCCGGGAGGGTCGCCGCGTGACCGCCGAACAGATAGCCCCGTCCGGCCCGGACTCCGGTCAGGAGAACCGGGCGAACCGGGAGAACCAGGGGACCCAGGAGAACGCAGCCACGGGTGATACCGCCGCTGCGCTGCCGCCGCGGGTGTACGTGCAGGATGTGACCCTGCGGGACGGCATGCACGCCATCCGGCACAGCTACACCCTCGACCAAGTGCGGGCCATCGCCGCGGCGTTGGACGCCGCCGGGGTGGACGCGGTCGAGGTCGCGCACGGCGACGGCCTGTCCGGCGGCTCCCTCACCTACGGACCGGGCGAACACACCGACTGGGAATGGCTGGAGGCCGCGGCCTCGGTGCTCACCCGGGCCAAGCTGACCTCGCTGCTGCTGCCCGGCATCGGCACCGCCGACGATCTGCGCCGGGCCCGCGACCTGGGCGTGGTGTCGATCCGCATCGCGACGCACTGCACCGAGGCGGACATCTCCGCGCAGCACATCGGCCTGGCCCGCGAACTGGGCATGGACGTCTCGGGGTTCCTGATGATGTCGCACATGGCCGAACCGGCGCGGCTGGCCGCGCAGGCCAAGCTGATGGAGTCGTACGGCGCGAACTGCGTGTACGTCGTGGACTCCGGCGGCCGGCTCACCATGGACGGAGTGCGCGACCGGGTGCGGGCGTACCGCGACGTGCTCGACGCGGAGACCGAGATCGGCATCCACGCGCACCACAACCTGGCGCTCGGCGTGGCGAACAGCGTGGTCGCGGTCGAGAACGGCGTCCGGCGGGTGGACGCGTCGCTGGCCGGCCAGGGCGCGGGGGCCGGGAACGCGCCGCTGGAGCCGTTCGTGGCGGTCATGGACCTGCTCGGCTGGGAGCACGGCTGCGCGTTGTTCCCGCTGATGGACGCCGCCGAGGACCTGGTCCGGCCGACCCAGGACCGCCCGGTGCGGGTGGACCGGGAGACGCTGACGCTCGGCTACGCCGGGGTGTACTCCAGCTTCCTGCGGCATGCCGAGTCGGCATCGGCGCGGTACGGCGTGGACACCCGCGACATCCTCGTCGAGGTCGGGGCGCGCCGCATGGTCGGCGG
Organism: Yinghuangia soli; assembly: GCF_021502675.1. GTDB lineage: Bacteria > Actinomycetota > Actinomycetes > Streptomycetales > Streptomycetaceae > Yinghuangia > Yinghuangia soli. The sequence continues at coordinate 53,391 of NZ_JAKFHA010000012.1, read as the reverse complement.
CCAGGAGGACCTGCTGCCGGACGTCGCCCTGGACCTGGCGGCCCGCGCCGCCGAGAACGCCGCACCGAAGGAAGAGGCGAAGTGACCGTCACCGAAACCGGGCCCGCCGCCCTCGCGGCCCGCGCCGAGGCGCTGGACGCGGCCGACGGACTGGCCGCGCTGCGCGACCGCTTCCTGCTCCCGAAGGGCGTCGTCTACCTGGACGGCAACTCGCTCGGCGCGCTGCCGGCCGCCGTGCCCGCGGCGGTCGAGGACGCGGTGCGCCGCCAGTGGGGCACCGACCTGATCCGGTCGTGGAACGACAACGACTGGTGGGGTGCGCCGCTGCGGATCGGCGACACCATCGGCCGGCTGATCGGCGCCGCGCCCGGCCAGGTGGCGTGCGGGGACTCGACCAGCGTGCAGTTGTTCAACGCGCTGACCGCGGCCGCCCGGCTGCGCCCGGACCGGCAGGTGCTGCTGACCGACCCGGACCACTTCCCCACCGACCAGTACATCGCCGACTCGGTGGCCCGCATGCTGGGGCTGACCGTGCGCCGCGTGCCGGTCGGCGAACTGGCCGACGTGCTGGCCGCGGAGGGCCACCGGGTGGCGGTCGCCGCGTACGGCCCGGTGGACTACCGCACCGGCGAACTCGCCGACATGGCGGCGCTCACCGCGGCGGCGCACGAGGTCGGGGCGCTGTTCCTGTGGGACCTGTGCCACGCAGCCGGCGCGCTGCCGGTCGGCCTCGACGCGATCGGCGCGGACCTCGCGGTCGGCTGCGGCTACAAATACCTGTCCGGCGGGCCCGGAGCGCCCGCGTTCATCTACGTCGCGGAGCGCCACCAGGACGCGTTCGACCACGCCGTGACCGGCTGGCATGGGCATGCCGAGCCGTTCGCGATGCAGTCGACGTACGCGCCGGCCCCGGGCATCGCGCGGGCCCGGATCGGTACGCCGCCGCTGCTGTCGATGCTCGCGTTGGAGGCGGCCCTCACCGCCTTCGACGGCGTGGACATGGCCGCGCTGCGGGCGAAGTCCCTGTCCCTGACCGGGCTTTTCCTGGACTGCGCGGACGCGATGCTGGACGGCCTCGGCTTCACGGTCGCCACGCCCCGCGAACCGGAACGCCGGGGCAGCCAGGTCTCGCTGCGGCACGAGCACGCGTACCCGATCGTGCAGGCGCACATCGAACGCGGGTTCATCGGCGACATGCGGGCGCCGGACATCCTGCGCTTCGGGTTCAACGCGCTGTACGTGACGCACCGCGACGTGTTCGCGGCGGTCGAGGCGCTGCGCGAGATCACCGCCACCGGCGAGTACACCGACGAGAGGTTCGCCGTCCGCTCCGCGGTCACCTGACCGGGCCTTCCCACCCGGCCCCTCGGACCCGGCTCGGGGATCGGTCCGGCACCGCCGACCGGCCGATCCCCGAGCCGAACACACCCCACATTCCTGCAATTCCTCCAGATACGCGGCATTCCCCCGAGTTCGTACCTGCCAGGTGAGCGCAACATGCCGCGCACGACCGCAGGTCTGCACCACCGCACATGTCCCCTAGGAGTCCCGCGACGGAAGGACCCGTCCTTATGCGCGTCCCCCGCACCATCCCCGGCATCCCGCTGTCCCGCAGATCCGGGGCGTTCGTGGCCGCGGCCGTGGCCACCGCCACCACGGCCGCGCTGCTCGCCCCGACCGGCGGCTCGGCCGCGGACGCCGCCCCAGCGGCCGCCACACCGGGCAGCGCCGCCAACGACCCGAACATCCCGTTCGTGTGCGACAACAGCCGTCCGCAGGCCGCCGACCCCGGCAGCTACGGCATGCAGCTCGACGGCAGCTTCCTGCACCCCGCCTCGACCCCGGTCGACGAGGAGAACCCGCACCCGTTCCCGGGCCGCATGGACGACTACGACACCCGGTCGTACAGCAAGAACGTCAAGATCGAAGCGGCTTACGAAGGCGAGGCCTTCACGCCGGACTTCTTCCACACGTGGCAGAACATCGTCGACTTCGGCGGCCGCCGGTACATGTTCCAGTACGACCGGTCCGAGGGCCGCGTCTACGACATCACCGACGTCAAGAACGTCCAGGTCGTCGAGCGCATGAGCCGCAACGACGTGGACGGCGACGAGTCCAAGGCCAACGGCTCGTGGGCGGCGTACGACTACTGGGGCGCCACCACGATCCAGTGGAGCGCGAAGCTCAACTCGTACGTCATGGTCATGTCGTTCGAGGACAAGCGGCAGATCTCCGAGCTGCACCCCGAGCCCGGCCAGGACAAGTTCGACAACCCGGCCGGCGTCGCCGCGGTCCGCGCCAAGAAGGGCCTGAAGGGCTTCAAGGTCTTCAAGCTGAACGGCCCGACCAAGAAGGACTGGCAGCTGCTGTCCACAGTCAGCACGGACTCCACGCAGGCCGACCCGCTCAACAGCGACCTGGCCAACCCGCAGCAGGGTTCCGGCTCGCTGGACGTGCCCTACTGGGACGGCGGCAAGTACCTGTTCATCGCCGTCGCACCGAACGACACCTACGCCAACACCGAGTACCCGACCAACCTGCACTCGGCCGGCTACCAGTCGTGGGACATGTCGGACCCGGCCAAGCCCAAGCTGCTCGACACCTGGCACCTCGAAGGCCAGGTCAAGGGTGAGGAGGCCGCGTACGCGAAGAACCCGCGCTGCGGCAACCGCACCAGCTGGATGGGCGCGCGCATGCCGCTGTTCATCCCCAAGCCGGTGGAGCAGGGCGGCAAGTACGGCTTCGCGATCCAGGGCGGCTTCGGCCTGACCGTGCTGGACATCTCGAACCCGGCGGACATGAAGCAGGTCAGCCACCTCGACCTGCCGCCGTCGGTGGCCGGCACCGAGGGCGACAACATCGACGTGTCGCAGTACGAGAAGACCGGCATGATCTACGTGTCCGGCTACCCGCTGACCGAGGACTGCTACGAGCCGTACAAGCCGATCTGGCAGATCGACGCGCGCGACCCCGCCAAGCCGCGCGTGGTCGGGCAGCTTCCGCGGCCGACCCCGCCGAAGACGTCCGGCATCACCGACTACTGCCAGCGGCGCGGCAGCTTCGGGCCGAAGCGCACCGGGTACTACACGAACCCCGGCAAGCCGGACAACGGCACCCTGGTCTACGGGTTCTACAACGCGGGCGCGCAGTTCTTCGACGTGAAGAACCCGGCCCGCCCGGAGATCGAGGCGTACTTCGTGCCGAAGGCGTACGGCACGAAGACCCAGGACTGGCCCAGCGAGGACGGATCGTTCCCGGACTGGGCCAAGGGCAACCAGACGCACGGCGTCTACACGGAGTGGGACCGGAACATCGTCTGGGTGTTCACCAACCACGGCATCTACGCGCTTTCGTCGCGTGACGTGCTCGGCAAGCCCAACCTCGGCCGACCGGAACAGCCCTTCCGCAACAGCCAGTTCTGACCCCTGCGGCTGTTCGGAGAACCGGGGCCCCGGGCCGGCGTACCCGCCGCCCGGGGCTCCGGCGTTCGCGCGCCGCGGACATGCCGCCCTGATGCTTCGGCAACTCTGCGAAGCGCCAGGGCGGTTCGCTTGTCACCGGTCACAAAGCAGGCTGCCGAACTCTACGTTACCGGCCAGTTAAGCCGGGGATCACGAGCCGCCATGATGTGCGACAGCGCAATTCGCTGACCCGCCACACCGCAGGAGGCAATGTGAAGTCCTCGCACCGGCCAGGGTTCCGGCGTATCGGCCGCGGCGTCCTGGCGGCCGCCGCGCTGCTCGGTCTCGTCTTCGGCACCCAAGCGGGCACCTCGACCGCCGCCGAGCCGCGCCAGGTCTATGTCGCGCTGGGCGACTCGATGGCGTCCGGCCCGCTGATCCTGCCGATCACCGGGCCCGTGGCCTGCGCCCGCTCGACCAACAACTACCCGCACGAACTCGCCGAGCGGCTGGGCGTGGACGAGCTCCGCGACGTCACCTGCAGCGGCGCGGACACCAAGGACATGACCTCGCCGCAGCCGCTCTCGCTCCTCGACGTCGACATGGGCGAAGCTCCCCCGCAGTTCGACGCGCTGGGCACCGACACGACCCTGGTGACCCTGACCATCGGCGGCAACGACGCCGGGCTGGTCGGCATCGCCAACGACTGCATGCAGCTCAACCCGTTCGCCGCGACCTGCAAGAGCAGGTTCACCGCGGGCGGCGTCGACCAGGTCGCGCAGCGTGTGGACGCGGTCGGCCCGAAGCTCGCCGCGGTGCTGGACGGCATCCACGCCAAGGCCCCCAACGCGCGCGTGGTCGTCACCGGCTACGGCCTCTACATCAAGGCCGGCGGCTGCTGGCCGATCCAGCCGATCCTCAACACCGATGCCAACTACCTGCAGGGCAACGTGGACCGGCTCAACGGCGTGATCGCCGCCCAGGCCGCCGCGCACGGCGCCGAGTATGTCGACGTCCGCACCCCGAGTCTGGGCCACGACGCCTGCCGGGCGCCGTCCGACCGCTGGGTCGAGGGCTACGTCCCCACCAACCTGGCCGCCCCGCTGCACCCGAACGAGCGCGGCGAATGGAACTACGCCCGCATCATCCAGGAGTCCATGAGCTGACGCCCCCGGGCGTTGTGACCCTCCACAGTCCCGTCCGCCGCAGACCCGCACCCGGGCCACGGCGGGCGGGACCGGCCCGTCCGCAGGTCGGCACGCCCGAACCCCGCTCGGGTCGTCGGGGCCGCGTAATGCGGTGGACGTCAGGGATCGGGCATTCGTGCGCGCGGGCCGGATCGGCTCGGCGTGACCGCCGGGCGGTTCAGGGTGCGGGGGTGGCCTTTGAGCGCGGGTCGGCGACGGTGAGCGGGTACTCGGCGCGCAGGATGATCCGGACGAGGAGACCGCCATCCTCGAGCCGGGGCAGCGGGAGCGGCTCGGGGCGTGCGGTGCCGAGTACCGGCAGCGAGGAGTACTGCTTCGTCAACTCCCCGGTTCCGTCCGGGAAGTACGCTGCCGGAGCCACTTCCGGCAGCGAGTGCCCGGGCGCGATGGCGATCTCGGTGGTCGTCGCGATCTCCGGCATCTCGACCGCGGCGAGCACGTCGGCGGCCATCGCCGTGATCCCGTGCGCGTCGGCCCCGGACCTGCCGATGATGTGGACCGTGGTCACCCGGATGCAGGCTGCCGGAACACCGGGGGTCTTCCGGTCCGCGGGAAACGGCAGGTCGTAGGCGCACACCTCGCCGGTGCGGCTGTCCAGGCGATAGGCCGTCCACGTGACCGGGTCGACCGGCGGCAGCCGCATCTCCATGGCCCGGACGGCCTGCTCGTGCGCCGATGCGATCGCGCGCGCACGGGCGGCCTGCTTGGCTTGCTCCCCGGTCGGCCCGGGCGGTGACCCCCACCACTTGAGGTGTTTACCGGGGTCGAACGTGCAGCTGGGGAAGAACAGCACGACCACGACCGCCATCGCGACGAGCCACACGAAGGCCCCGCCCAGGCAACTCGCTTGGACCCAGGGCGGATCCCCGACGCGCTCGTCTTCGTGCGGTCGTTCCTCCACAGCGCCAATGTAGGGAGAACGGGCAGGCCGCAGGTCTCCGCGCCGTCACCGTTGCATATCGAGCGGGTTCAGCGGCCGGTCCACTGCGGCGGGCGCTTCTCCAGGAACGCGGCGATGCCTTCCTTGGCGTCCTCGGAGGCCATGATGGCCGCGAAGCCGTCGGTGGTGGCCTGCCAGCCGAGTTCGTCGTCGCCCGTGGTGGCCCGGTCGACGGCCTGCAGGGTCTGCGCCACCGCGGTGGGCGAGTTGACGCAGATGCGCTCGGCGAGTTCCCGCGCTCGGGCGAGCGCTTCGCCGGGTTCGGTGAGGCGGTTGACGACGCCGAGGGCATGCAGCCGGGCCGCGTCCACGGGGTCGCCGGTGACCAGCATTTCGCGGGCCACGTTGAGCGGCAGAGTGCGCGGCGCGCGGAAGATCGCGCCGCAGTTGGCGAGCAGCCCGCGGCGCACCTCGGGCAGCGCGAAGGCGGCGGTGCGCGAGGCGACGACCAGGTCGCAGGCGAGCACGATCTCGAAGCCGCCGCCGTACGCGACGCCTTCGACCGCGGCGATGAGCGGCTTGGTGCGCGGGCGCCGGATGATGCCGTACTGACCGCCGCGTTCGGTCTTGGGCGCGTAGCCGGCGGACAGGTCGGTGCCGGCCGAGAACACCGTGGCCGTGCCGGTCAGGATGCCGGCCCACAGGTCGGGGTCGTCCTCCAGGAGGTCGAGGCCGGCCTCGATGCCGTCGCTCAGCTCCTGGTCGATCGCGTTGCGCTTGTCCTCGCGGCGCAGCGCGATGACCAGGACGTGCCCGTGCCGCTCGTACGTGACCAGTTCCGTCGCCATACCTGTTGCCGCCTCTCGTCGCCGGTCAGACTACTTGATCACGTCAACTTCTTCGGGGGCGTGCATGATCCGGACGATTCGTGGCATCCGTCCTGAAGCCGTGCGGCGGGCGCACGGGCAGGAGGCCACGATGCACGACGCACACGCAGACACCGGCCCGGCGGACGGGGCGGCCACCGCCGACGTGATCCGGCAGGCACTGGACGGGCATCCCGCGCAGCGCGGCGATCTCGAGGACCTCTACAAGGACCTGCACCGCAACCCCGAGCTGTCCTTCGCCGAGGTCCGCACCTCCGGGATCGTCGCCGAGCGGCTGCGGGACCTTGGTTACGAGGTCACCACCGGGGTCGGGCGTACCGGCGTGGTCGGGGTCCTCGCCAACGGCGAGGGGCCGCGCGTCTTCCTGCGCGCCGACTTCGACGCGCTGCCGGTTGCCGAGCGCACCGGGCTGCCGTACGCCTCGACCGCGACCGCCGCCGATCAGGACGGCCACCAGGTCCCGGTCATGCACGCGTGCGGCCACGACATGCACGTCACGTGCCTGCTGGGTGCGCTGCGGCTGCTCGCGGACGCGCGGGCGTCGTGGTCGGGGACGGTCGTCGCGCTGTTCCAGCCCGCCGAGGAGATCGGCAAGGGCGCGCAGGCCATGGTCGACGACCGGCTGTTCGCGCGGTTCGGCACGCCCGATGTCGTCCTGGGCCAGCATGTCGGGCCGTTCCCGGCCGGCGCGCTCGGCGCCCATCCCGGCCCGGCGCTGGCGGCCACGGATGCGCTGCGCGTGCAGTTGTTCGGCAAAGGCGGGCACGGCTCGCGGCCCGAGACGGCGATCGACCCGGTGCTGATGGCCGCCCACACGGTGGTGCGGCTGCAGTCGGTGGTGTCCCGCGAGATCGCGGGCGGCGACACGGCCGTGGTGACCGTGGGCTCGATGCGGGCCGGCACCAAGGACAACATCATCCCGGACGACGCCGAGCTCAAGCTCAACATCCGCACCTACACCGACGAGGTGCGCGGGACCGTGCTGGCCGCGGTCGAACGCATCGTCAAGGCGGAGGCGGCCGCGAGCGGCGCGCCGCGCGAGCCGGAGATCTCGCCGATCGGCCGGTTCCCGGTCCTGGTCAACGACCCGGACGCGACCGGCCGCACGGTCGGCGCGCTGACCGCGCACTTCGGCCCCGAGGCGGTCTTCGACCCGGGGCCGGCCACCGGCAGCGAGGACTGCGGCACCTTCGCCACCGCGTCCGGCGCGCCGCTGTGCTTCTGGTTCTTCGGCGGCACCGACCGGGAGCAGTTCGCCGCCGCGCTCGAGGCCGGCACCGTGGCGCGCGACATCCCGTCCAATCATTCGCCGCTGTTCGCGCCCGTCGTGCAGCCGACGCTGGACGTCGGGGTCGCGGCGATGACGGTCGCGGCGCTCGCATGGCTCGCCCCCGCGGGGTGACGGCTGGGGTGACAACAGGGCCGCCTCGCGGGGCGCGTCAGGGCTGCGGGCCGATCTGCGGGCCGCGGTCGTCGATCTGCCGGCCCGGGGGCGGTCCGTAGCCCTCGATGACCGCGTGCCAGGGCTCTTGGAAGGTCGGGAGCGTGGAGCCGACCGCCCAGGCGGACGGCAGTGCCGGGTCGGCGCCCGGCACCGCGGCGACCGAGAAGAGCGAGGCGCCGCGCGCGTCCGGGTCCTCGGCGGCGGGGACCTGCACCCATGCGGTGCCGTCCCAGCGCATCAGGACCGCGGGGGTTTTCTCGTCCGGCCGGGTGCCGGCCGCCCACACGACGCCGCTGACCGGGTCGGCCGAGACGCCGTGCAGGTTGGCCTCGACGGGCGGCATCGCGGCGGGTGTCCAGGCCGTGCCGTCCCAGTGGTACGCGGTCGGGTGCGACACCCCGTCGGCACCGCTGCTGCTGCCCACCGCCCAGGCGTCGTCCGGACCGAGCACCGCGACGCCTTCGAGGCTGTGCGCCTGCGCGGTGTCGAAGGGCACGTCCACGATGCGCCACCGGGTGCCGTCCCAATGCTCCACGAGCGGGCGTCCGACCCCGCCGGTGTAGGCGACGCCGACTGCCCAGGCGCCGCCGGCCCCGTCGGCCGCGGCGGCGAACAGGATCGCGTTGCCGCCGGTGTCGGGCGTGGTGACCGAGGTCCAGGACGTGCCGTCCCAGTGGTACGCGAGCGGGTGCGGGTCGGCGATCCGGTCCTCGGCGAGCGCACCCACCGCCCAGACGTCGGACGGCCCGATGGCCGCTGCGCCGAACGGGTAAGCCGACATGTTGCGCGGCTCGGGCGGCATCGGCGTCTGCCGCCAGGTGTGCCCGTCGAAGTGCACCGCCAAGGCCCGGTCGTTGGACGCGGCGGCCTCGTTCCAGTGCCCGAGGGCCCATACGTCGTCCGCGGCGAGTGGCGCCACGGCATCGAACTGGCCGTTTCCGGAAGCCACTTCGACCGGGATGTCACGCCACGCATGCCCGTCGAAGTGCTGGACCAGCGGCGGTCCGTCGGCGGCCTCGCCGCGGTACCCCACGGCCCAGACGTCCCGCGGCCCGAGCGCGGCCACCGCGCGCAGTTCCTGGTCGTCGCGCGGCGCTCCGAGGGGCCAGGTGTGCCAGTCCGCCTCGTCGGCGCGTGCGCCGGTCGCGAGGGCCGGAGCCGCGAGCGCGAGGGTCGCCAGTGCCGTCGCGGCCGCGAAGGCCGCCCTGCCGCGTGTCGTCCGCATCGGCTTCCGCGTCCGCAGCCCCGTGCGCATTCTGCCGTTCCTCCTGGTCGGGAAGCGCAGACGCTACCGACCGGCGCACGCCCGCCGCGCCCTCTCGGCCCCCGGAACCCCCGGCCCGCCGCCAACTTCACCCATCCGGCCGTCCCCCGACGGCCCATTCGTCCGTCCATCGGCGCGGAGCCGACGCGCCGGCTCAGACCGCCGGGGTCCAGACGGTCTCGGCCGGGCTGCCGCTGCGGGTCACCGCGAACATGTAGCAGCCCCAGGAGATGTTGCGGCTGTGCACCTGGACGACCTCGGGGTGCGCGAACATCTCGGCGAGTTCGCGTTCCGGGTCGCTGCCGTCGTGCATGCGCGTGGCGCCGTGGATCCAGCCGCGCGCGTCGTAGGCGCGCAGGATCTGCGGGCGGCCGTACCACTCCTCCGGATAGCCGTCGGTGCGCACCGGCCCAGGGCATTCGTCCGCGTGCACGAGGACGGCGCCGATCTCGCGGTAGGGGCTGGTGCCGGGCATCGGCGCGGCGACGCCGAACAGCAGCAGTTCGTCACCGGCTTCGGAGTAGCGCAGGCAGCAGCGCAGCGGGCGGCCGGCCTCCCAGTGGCGGGCCCGGTCGGCCGGATTGCCGGACGCGTCGGGCCCGCCGGCCCGGATGGCGGCCAGCAGGTCGGCAGGCAGCGCGTGGAAAAGGAAAGAGTCGTTCGGGTTGTCGGTCATGCCCCGATGCTGCCGCGCGGCCCTGCCGAGGTCCGGCGGGTTTCGGACGGAGCATCCGCGGCATCCGAGGCGGCGGCGACGTCCTCGGCGCCGAGCCCGCGCGACTCGAGGTGGATCGACAGGTACGCCTCGGTCGTACGCCGCGGGTCGGCGCCGTCCCGCCACAGCGACTCGCACTCGGGGCACATCGTGAAGGACTCGCCGGTGGCGGCGATCCGGTAGCGGGCCACGTCGGCCAGCCCGCACATCGGGCACTCGACCGGGCCGTGGGCCGTGCCGCCCGATGCCGTCGCACTCACAGCCGTCTCCCTGGTTCGCCGCCGGACCGCTGCGTGCCGTGGCCCGCAGCCCGGCGGCATCCTCTCATCGGCTCCCGGCAGCTCTCACCGGCCCTGCCGCGCCGCGGCTCCGCCCGGGTGCGGCAGGGCCGGTGACCGGGCCGGTCCCCGGCCGGGCCGGTCGGGGGAACCGGTCCGGTCGGGGCGTGCGGTCCGGCCGTCGGCCGGTCGTGCGCGTGCCGGTCAGCCCGAGCGGCAGGGCTGCCCGCTGCATACGTCGACGACCTTGCCGGTGGTCAGGAACTCGGCCTTCTGCTGCCGGGCCGCGGCGGTGTTCCGCGGAGCCGAGTGCGGGTCCTCTCCGTAGTCGGGCTCGAAGGGCGGGGTGTTGGTCTGCGGCGGTGCCGGCGTGCCGCTGTCCCAGACGACCATCGCCGAACCGCGGTACGGGTAGCGGGTGATCGGGGCGATGCCCCAGTACGGCGTGACGTCCGGGCTGCGGCCCGGGGCCAGCGCAGGGGTGGCGATCCGGGCGCCGATGGTGCGGGCCTGGACCTCCGCGGCGACGTTGGCCACTTGGTGGTCGCCGAAGGCGATCTGCATGAGGACCTGGTGGCGCGGGGTGTCGGGCAGCGGCCGGTCGGTCAGGTGTGCGGCGTACCCGTTGGTCTCGCCGCGGTCCCACAGCAATTGGAAGAGGGACAGGACGAGTTGCTGGTCGAGCTTGTCCGGGTACGCGCGGTCGATGAGCGGTTGGAACTGCACGAAGTCGCTGCTGCGGTTGAGCAGCACGCTGTAGTTCATGCCGGTGACGCCGAGCACGCCGCGCTTGACGTCCTGGGAGACGGCCACGGTGATGCCGCCCATGATCCCGCCCTGGCTGTTGCCGTCGTAGACGACGCCCTTGCGGGTGTCGAGCAGCGGCCGCCCGTCGGCGCCGCGGAAGGCCGGGTCGGCCGCGAAGCCCTTGGGGTGGGCCATGAGGCGGCCGAGGAAGAGCGTGTCCAGGACGCCTTGCTGCAGCCGGTCGGCGACGGCCCGGAACTTCGACATGTCGGTCAGCGCGGAGATCACGACGGGGATGTCCTCGTCGCTCATGCCGATCCACTTGGTGGCGCAGAAGCTGAAGTTGTGCTCGGCGGCCATGGATTTCACGTTGCCTGCCGCGACTTCGCGTTCCCGGCCGAGGAGGCCGTGTCCGTACAGGGAGGCCTGCGAGGGCGTGGTGAGCGCGCTGCGCGGGATCTCGCACTGGAACGGCGCCTGCTGCGTATTGCCGGGCAGCTGCTCGGGCTTGCCGTCGCGGCCGAGGTTGAACGCGGAGCCGGGCGGTCCGCCGGGGGCGTTCAGGTAGCTGGGCACGCTCACGAAGCCCTTGACCTCGCGGGCGATGCGGGCGTCCTGCTCGGGGGTGAAGTCGACGACCGAAGTGACGGTGTACGTCGGGGCCTTGCGGCCGAGCTGATCGAAAGCGTCGTCGCGGATCTCCAACAGGTCGCCGGTGGTGTTCTCGCTGCTGGCGACCGTGAAGTCCCAGGCCAGGTAGAGGCTGCGCTTGTCGATGCGGGCGTGGTCGGCGAGTTCGTCGAAGACCCAGCGCAGCTGCTTCTGCCGGGCCCACAGCGGGTCCTCACGCGGCAGCTGGCGGCCGGCGATGCGGCTGAAGGCCTCGTTCGCGGCGAGCAGGGTCCCGGAGCCGTCGCGCAGGTTCCGCAGGCCTACTGCGTAGGTGTGACCGGGGATGAAGTTGCGGGCCGGGTGCACCAACAGGGCCTGGCGCGCCGGGTCTGCGGCGTTGGCGTCCAGCTCGGCCCAGTAGGGCCAGCGCTGCCCGGTGGTGGTGTCGACGATGACGATGGGCGCGTCGCGGGAGAGCGAGCGTGCGATGTCGGTGATCGGGGCGGCGCCGGACTTGGCCAGGTCGATACCGGGGATCTTGGCGATGAGCGCCGAGCCGGGCGAGAAGCCGTCGCCGCGGTTCCAGGCGGCCGGGTCCGCGGGCTGCCCGAGGGCGTTGGCCGGCAGGGTCTGCGGGGTGAACGCGATCCGGCGGCCGGTCCCGGTCTTCCGGTCCCGGACGGTGAACCAGTCGTTGGGGAACGGCAGCAGGCAGGCGGCCGGGTCGATGGGGTCGCAGGCGGGCGCCGCGGCGCGCTCCTCGGCGGACAGCGGTGCGGGCCGGTCGCCGCCGTCGCCTCCCGTCCCGTCGTGGGCGGCCGCGGGCAGCGCGGGGACGGACAGGAGCAGTGCTCCGGCCAGTGCGGTGAGCGTGCGCGAGAGCCGCGGGCGCGATCGGGGGCGCGAGGGAGGGTGCATGACGCCGATTCGGGAACGCAACGGGCCACCTCCGGGGACGGGGACACGAGTTGCCCCGGGTCGCGGCGGTCGACCCGGGGCGGAGTGCGGCATGGCCGGAATACCGTGCCCGGTTCGGGGTGTCGGACCGGTGCACGGCAGTGGTTCACTGACATCTTGCTGGTCGTACGGCACGTTGCCACCTGGGAAGTCACGCAGACTTAAGCGGGGTGCCCTGTGACCCGTCACAAAACCGCGGCTCCGGCCCCGGCGCCGCTGACCATCGGCGGGCGCCCGGTCGGGAGTTGGCTGGAAGGGCGGGCGGCGCGCCTCACCGGCCGGGTGGTGCGGCGCATCGTCGACGAGCTCCCGGTCTACCGGTTGCTGCCGCGCGAGGAAGTGCACGGCGAGATCGCCGAGATCATCGACCACAATCTGCGGATCCTGGCGCACGTGCTGAGCGAGCGGCGCGAGGCGACCCCGGACGAACTGGCCATGCAGCGGCTGTCCGCGGCGCGGCGGGCCGAGGAGGGCGTACCGCTGGATGCGGTGCTGGGGGCGTACCACGTGGGCATGCTGGCCGCCTGGGAGGAGGTGTCCGCGGATGCGCGGCCCGACGAAATCGCGGACGTCCAGGCGGCCTTGACGCTGCTGCTGGGCATGCTGCGGCAGGTGACGGTGGCGGTGAGTGCGGCGTACCTCGAGGAACGCAGCATGCTGGAGACGCAGGAGCACCACGGGCGGCGCTCGCTGATGGCGGCGCTGATCGCCGGCGACCCGGTGGACGACCTCGCGGAGCGCGCCGGGCTGCGGCCGGCCCCCCACTACATCGTCCTGACCCTGGTCATCGGGCCGCATCCGGACGAGTGCGCGGGCTCGGGCAGTCCGAAGATCGCGGCGCGCCGCAAACTGCGGCGCGTGCACGCCGAGTTGGACCGGTTCGTGGACGATCCGGTGCTCGCGGTGATCGATGCGAGCGGCGGCACGGTGCTGCTCCCGGCAGCCGGGGAGCCGCCCGCGTGGCCGGTCCTGTGCGCGCTGATCGACCGGGCCGCCCGTGTCGCGGGGGCCGAGATCACCGCGGCCGGGGCGGTCGCGCCGCCCGCGGGAGTGCCGGAGGCGGTACGCCAGACCGCGGAGGTCGTCGAACTGGTCCGCCGGACCGGGCGCGGCACCGGCCTGTTCCGGCTCGCGGACGTCCTGCTGGACTACCAGCTGAGCCGCCCCGGCGAGGCCCGCGAGCGGCTGGCCGCGCTCCTCGAGCCGCTGGCCGGCCGCCCGGAACTCCTGGAGACCCTGGAGGTCTTCCTGCAGACCGGACTGAGCCGCCGGCGGGCCGCGGGGCGCCTGCACGTGCATCCGAACACCATCGACTACCGGCTGCGCCGCATCGCGCAGCTGACCGGCCTGAACGCGGCGCACGCCGCGGACCTGCCGCGGATCGGCGCGGCACTCGTCGCACGGCGCGCCGGCGACCGACCGGAAGGCGAACGTCCGCTTCTTCCTCGGTCAAATGGTTGAAACCTAAACGACAATGCTGGTTGAATTCACAACGACCACCTTGCCGCGGGAACCCCCGGCCCCCGCGCCCTCTGCCGCATCCCCCTTTCTCCCTGGGAGCATCCATGACCAGCGCCTCCGCCCCCGGACTCGCCGCCGGCACCTGGGTCATCGACCCCGTGCACTCCGCGGTGTCCTTCTCCGTCCGGCACCTCAACCTCGCCGCGATGCGCGGCGGCTTCGGCGAGTTCTCCGGCGAGATCACGGTCGGCGACGACGCGCTCGCCTCCGCGGTGCGCGCCGAGATCTCGATCGCCTCGCTCAACACCCTCAACGGCGCCCGCGACGGCCACCTGCTCACCGGCGACTTCTTCGATGCGGAGAAGCACCCGACCGCGACGTTCGCCTCGACCGGCATAACCGAGGTCGCCGACGGCAAGTACACCCTGCAGGGCGAGCTCACCCTCAAGGGCGTCACCAGGCAGGTCGACTTCGAGCTGCACTTCAACGGCACCGAGACCGACCCGCAGAGCGGCGCGGACAAGGCCGGCTTCAGCGCGGTCACCGAGATCCTGCGCAGCGACTTCGGCGTCGGCCCGAACATCTCGCTGCCCTCGGGCAAGCTCGCGATCGGCGACAAGACGGTCATCGAGCTGGAGATCCAGGCCGCCCTGGCGGGCTGACGCACCGGCGCATCCCTGCCCCGCAGGCGGCGAAGCCGCCTGGCCGGCCCCGGAGTCCCGGGTCACGGCCAGGCGGCTTCGCCGCTATGCGGCGGTGTCGGCGCGGACCGGGTCTCAGCCCGCCGCCGGCCGCCCGTCCAGCAGGTACGCGCACCCGCCGGTCCCGCGCATGCGCAGCGCCACCTCCACGCGACGCGCCACTCGGGAGTGGAGCGCCGCCAAGGCCTCCTCGACCGGCAGCGCCGCGGCGCCGAGCAGTTCGACGTCGCACGCCTTCAGGTCGCGCACCTGCTCGTCGGTGAGGACCGGCGCGTCGAAGATGAAGTGCGTGATGATGCGGCCGTAGACCCGGGCGGGCGTCACGTCGACCACGAGCAGACGGCCGAGTTCCAGGTCGAGGCCGATCTCCTCGACCACCTCGCGGCGCGCGGCCGCGTACGGGTCTTCGTCGTCGTCGGCCATTCCGCCCGGCAGTTCCCAGTCGTCCTTGTACGACGGATTGACCACGACGAGCCGCCCGGCCGCGTCGAGGATGACCGCCCCGGCCGCGTGCAGCACCCCGGTCTCCTCGGCGACCATGTCCTTGACGTGCTGCGGGACAAGTGCGTCGGTCCGTGTCTCGTCCAAGATCCGCTCCTCGCTATTCGACGGAGACTGCACGAAGGATGTCCATTTTGGCGGCCCGGGCCGCGGGCCGGGTGCCGGCGAGGAGGCCGCCGAGGGTGCCGGCCGCGAACAGCACGGCGAGTTGGACGGCCGGTACCGTCACGGGCACCTGCTGGTCGCCGGAGCCGGCCAGGACGCCGACCGCGGACCAGGCCAGGAACGCGCCGAGCACCAGGCCGGTGAGCGCGCCCAGGGCGGCCACGAAGGCGGACTCCCAGCGCAGCGAGGCGCGCACCTGGCCGCGTTCGGCGCCGACCGCGCGGAGCAGGCCCAGTTCGCGGCGCCGCTCGTGGGCGGCCAGGGACAGGGTGTTGGCGATGCCGCCGAGCGCGATCAGCAGGGCGAGCGCGAGCAGGACGTACACGATGGTGACGAACTGGTCGACCATGGCCAGCGAGGCGTCCACGTAGCCGTCCCGGTCGCGGACCGGCGGGTTGCCGTACGCCTCGGCCACCTTCTCGACCGCGGCCTTGACCTGGTCGGCCTGCGCCCCGGCGGCCAGCGCCAGCACGGTCAGGGCGTCGAGGTCGGCGACCGAATGCGGTGCCCAGGCCTGCCGGTCGATCAGGTAGTCGCCGACCAGCGTCGTGCGGTCGTACACGCCGGCCACGGTCAGTTCGGCCTTGGTGCCGTCCGGGTAAGTGACGGGGACGCGCGAACCGACCTTCAGGGCGTGGTCGTCGGCGGCTGTGTCGGAGACCGCGATCGAGCCGGTGCCCAGCGCTTCCACGGAGCCGTCCTCGACGCCGAGGTCCAGCACGGTGCCCAGGCGCGCGGTGTCCGCGGCCATGATGTCCCGGCTGGAGCCGAAGGCCAGCAGGTTGCCGCGCTGGAGGCCGACCGCCGTGGCGACACCGGGTACTTCGGCTGCCTTGGCGGTGAGTTCGGGGCTGTGTCCGCCGCCCGCCCAGCCGGCCGACGAGGAGTCCCCGAGGGTGAGTCCGCCGACCAGGGTGTCGCGGGTCTCGCCTTCCGCGCCGCTCTTGAGGGAGGCCGCGAAGACCGCGAAGACGGTGACCACCGCGATCCCGACGACCATCGCGGTCGCCGCGCCGACGGTGCGGCGCGGACTGCGGAGCACGTTGCCGCGGGCCAGCATCGGTCCCGCGCCGAACCGGGCGAAGGGCGCGGTCAGGGCACTGCCCAGCACGCGGACGACGGCCGGGGCGACCACGAGCACGCCCGCGACGGTCGCCGCAGCGCCGAGGCCGAGCAGCAGGAACCCGTCGGCCAGTACGGTCGCCACGACGCCGGCCGCGATGAGCACCGCTCCGGTCGCGGTGCGGCGTACCGGGACGCCCGCGGACTCGACCGCCGCATCGCGCAGCGCCGCGACCGGCGGCACGCGCGAGGCCTTCACGGCCGGGATCAGCGCCGACACCAACGTGACCACGATGCCCACGGGCAGCACGATCAGTGCGGTCTCGGTCCGGAACTGCAGGCCCTCGACGGGGAACGCGAAGCCGAACGCCGCGAACATCGCCTTGAGTCCGGCCGCCAGACCGGCCCCGGCGAGCAGGCCGAGCACCGATGCGGTGACGCCGATCAGGGCCGCCTCGCCCAGCGCCTGGCTCCGGATCTGCCGCCGCGACGCACCGAGCGCACGCAGCAGGGCGCCTTCGCGCATGCGCTGCGCGGTGACGACCGAGAAGGTGTGGTTGATCGAGAACGCCGCCACCACCAGCGCGATGACCGCGAACACGGTGAGGAACGTGCGGAAGATCGCGAGGAACCCGTCGGAGACCGCGTCCACTTGCTCCTGCGTGGCGGCGCTGCCCGGGACGGCCTGCACGCCCGGCGGCAGGACCTGCTGGATCGCGGCCGCGGCGGCCTCCTGGTCGGCGCCGGGCGCCAGCCGCACGGAGACCGAGCTGATCAGGCCCGGGTCGCGGGCCACGTGCTGCAGTGCGCCGGCCAGGTCGAAGGCGGTGTACGACGCGCCGCCGAAGGCGTCGGCCTCGCCGAACGTCGCGATGCCGACGACGGTCACCGGGACGGGCTCAGGGGTCAGCACCGTGATGCGGTCGCCCGGTTCGAGGCCGCCCTGCTTCGCGGACGCCCGGTCGACGACGATCTCGTCGGCCGCCTGCGGAGCGCGGCCTTCGGTGAGCCGGTACGGGTTGAGCGCCGGGTCGTCGATCCAGTTGCCCGCGATGCGCGGCCCGTTCCCGGTGATCATCTCGCCGTCCGTGTCGACGAGTTGGCCGTATCCGACGACCACCGGACTGGCCGAGGCCACGCCGGGGACCTTGCGGACCAGGTCGGCGGTGCCGGCCGGGATGGCGGCGCGGTCGGTCCCGGGCCGGTCGGTCACGTCGGTGGCGTTGCGCACCACGACGTCGGTGCCCGCGCCGTTGTCCCGGATCAAGCCCGTGATGGACGACTTGACGGTGTCGGACAGGATCAGCGCGCCGGACAGGAACGCGGTGCCGAGCAGGACCGCGATGACCAGTCCGGCGACGCGGCGCTTGTGGGCGAGGAGGTTGCGGACCGTCAGGCGGCCCATGCCGACCCGGCCGGGAGGGGACTGCCGGTTGCGTGGCGGGGACGTAGGGCCGGGACTGCGGGTGGGGCCGGAGGAAGGATCAGGGGACGTCATGTCGGCACTCACAAGGATGCACCTGCCTTGGGCGGTGACGTGGTCACGTGGTCAGGGGCCGGACGGCGGTCGGGTCTGCGGGCCGTCCGCGGGTGGTCGACCGCGGGTCAGCGGCTTGCCGTGCGCGCGGGGCGTTCGAATGCCTTGAGGCGGTCCAGGACGGCCTGCGGGGTGGGTGCGTCCATCCGGTCCGCGATGCGGCCGTCGGCCAGGAAGACGACGGTGTCCGCGTAGCCGGCCGCGCCGGGGTCGTGGGTCACCATGAGCACGGTCTGGCCCAGCGAGTCGACCGCGTCGCGCAGCAGGCCCAGCACCTCGGCGCCGCTGCGCGAGTCGAGGTTCCCGGTCGGCTCGTCGGCGAGGATCAGCTCGGGCCGCGCGGCCAGCGCGCGGGCCACCGCGACGCGCTGCTGCTGGCCGCCGGACAGCTCGCTCGGCCGGTGGCCGATGCGGTCCGCGAGCCCGACCGACACGACGACCCGGTCCACCCACTCCTGGTCCAGGCGGGTGCCGGCCAGTGCGGCCGGAAGGGTGACGTTCTCCCCCGCGGTCAGCGTGGGCAGCAGGTTGAACGCCTGGAAGACGAAGCCGATGCGGTCCCGGCGCAGCCTGGTGAGCTGCTTGTCGGACAGCGTCCCGAGGTCGGTGTCGCCCAGGAAGACCTGCCCGCCGGTGGGGGTGTCGAGGCCCGCGAGGCAGTGCAGCAGCGTGGATTTGCCGGATCCGGAAGGACCCATCACCGCGGTGAAGCGGCCGCGCGGGAACCCGATGGTGACGTCGTCCAGTGCGCGCACCTCGGTGTCCCCGGTGCCGTACGCCCGTACGGCGTGCACCGCGCAGGCAGCGTAACGGCCGGGCCGGGTGATCGAGTTCGTTGCGTCCTCGGTCTCGTCGGGGGCGGAAAGCGGAGCGGACATGGCGGACTCCAGGTTCGGTGGAGGGGGCGCGGTTCGATGGGCTCCACGTTGCCGCCGCCGGCCCGCGCTTGCGTCCCTCGCCAGGAGGCACCCGGAGGCCTTCCGCGGGAGGCCGCGGCAGGCCCGGGAAGGCCCGCGGCGTACTCCTCCGGGAGCAGCCGGACCAGGTGGGCTGCGCCCTGCGGAGTCGGCGGAGCGCCGCCCCCGGCGGGACGTGCCCGGGGGTGCCGCGGTCCTAGGGTGAGCGCGTGAACGCTCCCACCCGCGACAAGGCCCCCTGGTTCGGCGCCACGTTGCCCTCGCCGCCCTGGCCTGCGCTGTTCGGCCGGATCCCGCGCGACATCCCGGTCGCCGCGGTGGTCGCGGCCGTGCAGATCGCCGGGACGCTGGCCGCGATGCACAACCAGCAGGACCGGGCCGGGCTGCGCGATCCGGACATCCTGGCGTACCTGCTGATCGGGGTCGGCCCGGTGCTGCTGCTGGCGCGCAGCCGCTACCCGGTGCAGGTGCTCGCGGCGTCCTTGCTGCCGCCGATTCTCTACACGCTGCGCGACTATCCGCCCGGACCGATCTTCCTGTCCCTGATCGTGGCGCTGTTCACCGCCATGACGGCCGGGCACCGGGCGGTGTCGTACGCGTCGCTCGCGGTCGGCTACCTCACGATGGGCTGGATCGGGCCGTGGCTGCGCGACGACGAGCTGCCCGATGCGGCCTGGGCGGGCGGGGTCGCCGCGTGGCTGCTGGTGCTGGCGACTTTCAGCGAAGTGGTCCGCACCCGCCGGGCGTACCGGGCCGCGGAACGCCGCCGCGCGGCCGAGGAGCAGGCCGCCCGCGAGGAGGCGGAGCGCGCCCGCTTCGAGGCCGAACGGGCCCGCGCGGGCGAGGAGCGCCTGCGCATCGCCCGCGAACTCCACGACGTGCTGGCGCATCACATCTCGATGATGAACGTCCAGGCCTCCGTGGGGCTGGAGTTGATGGACGGCAACCCCGAGCAGGCGCGTACCGCGCTGACCGCGGTCAAGCAGGCCAGCCGCGAGGCGCTGGGCGAACTGCGCGGCGTGCTGGCCATCTTGAAGGGCGACGGCGAATCGGCCCCGCGCACGCCGACCGCCGGACTCGCCGATCTCGACGACCTGGTCGCCCGGGCCTCCACCGCGCACCTCGCGGTGCGGCTCGAGTGCGAGGAGGCGGTACTCCGGCTGCCCGGCCCGGTCGGGCCGGCCGCGTACCGGATCGTGCAGGAAGCGCTGACCAACGCGGTCCGGCACTCGGGTGCTTCGATGGTGACGGTACGGCTGAGCCTCGACCGGATGCCGCCCGCGGCGACGGCCCCGACGGCCGACGCGGACACGGACACGGACACGGATACGGCCACGGATACGGCAGAGGCGTTGCGGGTCGTCGTGGCGGACGACGGCCGGGGTTTCGCCGCCTCCCCGTCCCCGGGCAGCGGGCAAGGCCTGCGCAACATGCGCGAGCGCGCCGCGGCGCTCGGCGGCCGCCTGGACAGCGGCCCGCGCCCCGCGGGCGGCTACGAGGTGGTGGCTCTGCTGCCGCTGACCGGCCAAGATGGGGATCCTGCCGAGCATGCCTCCGAAAGGGATTCCGCGTGATCACGTTGGTCCTCGCCGACGACCAGGCCCTGGTCCGGGCCGGGTTCCGGGCCCTGCTGGACGCCCAGCAGGACATGACCGTGGTCGCCGAGGCCGCGGACGGCGCCTCGGCGGTCGCCGCGGTTCGCGAGCACCGTCCCGACGTGGTGCTCATGGACATCCGGATGCCCGGCGGGGACGGCCTGGAGGCGACCCGGCAGATCACCGCGGACCCGGCGCTGGCCGCGACGCGCATCATCATCCTGACCACCTTCGACCTCGACGAGTACGTCTTCGAGGCCCTGCGCAACGGAGCCAGCGGGTTCCTCGTCAAGGACACCGAGCCGGCCGAACTGCTGCACGGCGTCCGGTCGGTCGCGGGCGGCGACGCGCTGCTCTCCCCCGGCGTGACCCGCCGGCTGATCGAGGAGTACACCGCCCAGGCCACCGCCCCCGCGCAGACCCCCGACCTGGAGCTCCTCACCACGCGCGAGCGCGAGGTCGTGGGCCTGGTCGGGCAGGGCCTGTCCAACGAGGAGATCGCCGAGCACTTGGTGGTCAGCCCGCTGACCGCGAAGACGCACGTGAGCCGCGCGATGGTCAAGCTCGCGGTGCGCGACCGGGCGCAGCTGGTGGTGTTCGCCTACGAGACGGGCCTGGTCCGCCCAGGGCGGCGCTGACCCGGGAGCCGAACCGGGAGCCGAACCCGGCGCCGGACCGCTCAGGGCGGTGCCAGGCGCAGCCCCCAGTGCCGGTAGATGTCGACGACTTCGGTCCACCGGATCGCGCCGCCGCCGCCCCAGCTGCTGATGCCGCGGGCCTGCCGGGTGCCGTCCGTGACGCCGAAGACCAGGCTGCCGCTGTCGCCCTCGCGGATCGCCTCGCCGCCCTTCCGGCGGCCTTCGACGCCCCGGTGCAGGACGCCGTCGGTGCCGGTCCAGTACACGTCCGGTGCGACCACCTCGATGCGGCCGACCACGCCCGAGGTGTAGCCGTCGTGGCTGACGTAGTCGCCCTGGAACGAGTAGGCCGAGCTGGTCAGTTCGAGTAGGAACGACGATTGCCGCGGGCCGTCCCACTCCCATCCGGCGGTGACACCGGTGCCCGAGGTGTCGACGGCGACGGCGTCCAGCAGGCCGGCCCGCGCCGCGATGCGGCCGATGTAGTTGCGGACGTAGGCACCGGAACTGTCGCGGTACCAGCCCGAGTAGATGCTGTGGCCGTTCCTGAAGCAGTGCGCGGCGGTGATCAGGAAGGGCCGGTCGTCGGACGTGCGCCGAGTGGGGACGCCGGAGGTGCACATCCAGGGCTCGGCGGCAGAATTCCACGCGCGGTCGGTGAGCGCGGCGCCCGCGACCCAGGGCGGTGTGTCGGCCAGCCGGGACATGTCCGAGCCCTCGACGGCCGGTTCGAAGGCGAGTTCGACGCCGGCCTCGGCAGCCGTCGAGCGCCCGGTCGCGGTGGGCTGCCCGGCCGCCTCGCGGGCCGCCTCGACGTCCGCGACCCGGACCTTCAGCGCACCGCCGTCGACCGGCACCGCGATGCTCTCGATGCCGAGTTCGCGCCGGGCGCGGAAGACCCGGTCCCGGGCCTGGCACATCTCCGCCTTGGTGTGCCGGCCCTGGCGGAACCTGGCCAGGCCGGTGTCGATGGTGCCGTCGAGCATGCGCGCGGCGTCCAGGACCGTCTTGGCCTGGCCCAGGTCGGTCAGGTAGACGTCGACGCACCCGGCGTCGACGTCCAGGGCGATTCCGGAGTAGATCGCGGCGGCGCTCGAACGCCCGACCGTATCCACGGCGTTCGCCAGTCCGCGCAGTGGTCCGAGGTGCTCCGGCTGTTCGTCCGACGCCATGGCGGCCACCTGATTCCCGTGCGGTGCAGGCGCCTTCGCCCGCGCCGTGGACCTCAATGGCCACGGTAGCGCGCACCGATGGTCCGACCGAACGCCCGGAATGCGCTTTTCCGCTTGGCAGTTGCGAACGGAAACGCGCGCGAAATGATGCGGATCACCCGGTGATGTCAGCCTCTGGAGGGGTCTTACCGGCAGGTACCCGGGAAGAATCCGGAGATGGATGCTCAGCTGATCGCCGCGCAACTCGGGGTCGCCGCAGGTCTCGCCGGGGCATACGTGCACCGGCAGGGTCCGCCGCGCGGGTGGTTGCCCCACGTGTTCATGGCCGCGGCGATGGCGGCGATGGCGCTCCCGGAGCATGATCCGCTGGGACCGGCGGGCTGGATGCTCGTGCTGGGCTGCGCGGCCGCCTGGTCGCTGGGGCGGCCGGGCGTACGGCCGGGCCGGGTTCGGGCTGCGGCGGCCTTGGACTTATATGCCATGGGTGTGTTGACGCTGCTGATGCCGGCCGTGCACGGCGGCGGACACGGATCGGGGCACGCTTCGGGGCAGGGCGCGGCGGCGGCGTCGGACTGGTGGTCCGCGCCCTACGCCGTGCTGCTGATCGTGTGGGCGGCAGCACGCTTGGCCCTCGCGGCCGCGGAGCACCGCAATCGCAACCTCGTCCTCGCCTCCCAGCCGTCGTCGGCGGCAGCGACAGAAGGTGCCGCGCGGCCTTCCGTGTCGTCGGCGTGCTCGGCCGCCATGATCGCGTCCATGGCAATGATGGCGTTCGCGGTCTGAACCCGGAACCGGTGCCCAGGCCGCCTACTCCTCGTCGGCGATGGCCAGGAGCTTGGTGACGGTGTTCCAGTTCCGTGCGGTGCCCAGTGTCTTGAGCGTGCGGTCGATCGCCGCGGGCAGCTTGGAGTTCCCCATACCGTCCGGGAAGTCGTAGTAGATCTCGCGGCCCGCGACCGCGAACCGGTCGGGTGCGTGCGCTTCGGCGTCGAACCCGGCGAGCCGCTCGGCGTCCACGGGCCCGGCGTAGAAGTTGACGAGGAAGCGGGACGGGTGGCCGACCGTCAGCGGGTTGGCCGCCATCACCGCGCGCAGCTCGTCAGGGGTGCGGACCATGACGCTGATGGTCCTGCCGTACTGCTTCTCCAACGCCTTCTCGACCGCTTCGGTCACCTGCCCCGGACTGTCCGCGGGCCCGGCGGGCACGGTGAAGACGGCATTGCCGCTCTGCAGCAGCGTCTTGACGGACGTGTAGCCGAGATCGGCGAGCAGTGCCCGGAGTTCGGCCATCGGCACTTTGTTGCCGCCGCCGACGTTCACGCCGCGGAGCAAGGCGATGTAGCGGCTCACGCTGTTCCCTTCCCAGGTGCTCGGGTGGCCAGGTGCTCGGACGTGCCGGTCAGGCCTCGTGGGCGAGCATGGCCGCCACGGTCAGCGCCGCCGGGCGGTCCGCTTCGGCGACGTCGTCCTGAATGTCCCACACGGTGGCCAGGACTCCGCGGGCGATGGCCCACCGGCGCAGCGTGTCGCGGTCCAGGGCAGCTCCGGGGACCGCGCCGTCCAGTTCCTCGGCGAGGACGCCGAGGCGCTGGTCGAGCATCGCGCCGAGGCTGCACCCGGTCATGCGGTTCGGCAGGTCGACCGGGTTCCAGAGCATCACCGAGGTCTCGAACCCCGGGTCCCCGCTCAAGCCCTTGGGGTCGATGGCCAGCCAGCCGGGTTCGCCGTTCCGGCGGGCCCGCAGGAGGTTGTCGTGGTGCAGGTCGCCGTGCAGCAGCATGGGCGTGTGCGGGTCCGCGGAGAGTTCGCGGAAGATGCCGTACGCGGTGTCGAACAGCTTCGCGTCGATCAGGCCGCCGGTGCCGGCTGTGCCGCCGCCTCCGGTGCCGAAGGTGTCGGCGTACCAGGCGTAGTCCTCGGCGTAGTCGGAGACCAGGGGTACGTCGAGGCCGTCCGGCACCGGACGCCACAGGGCGCGCATGCTGCGGGCCAGGGCCGCGGTCGCCTCGCGGTCGTCCGCGGCGGAGCCGTCGCCCAGCGCCGCGGCCGAGCCGCCCGGGTCGGCGCGTTCCACCACCATGACGGCGAGTTCGGGGTCGTGGTCGTACAGGCGGGCCGCTCCGTCGCCGTCCCAGGCCCGCAGGATGCTCGCCTCGCGGGCGAGATCGGCGCCCGCGCCGGGCGGCGCGATCTTGAGGACGCGGCCTCCGCCGGTGCCGTCCGCATCGGGGGCGTCGGCGGGGACGACGAAGTTGTACGACAGGTCCCGGTACGGCTCGCCCGCGACGAGGCCGTGCCGCGCGGTGAAGTCGGCCACCAGGCCGGGGAGTTCCTTCAGCCACGCGCGGCCTTCGGCGCCGTACATGCTGCTGATGATGCTGCGGAACCGCTTCGGCGGCTTCCAGTCGTCGCGCATGTGCTGCGGCCTCCCGAGTCCCCGTTACCCGTTACCCGTTGCCTGCTTGCGGTCCTGCGGTCCTTGCCCGGGTTCAGCCCGCCGCGGCGAACTCGGCCGGCCGGGGCTGCAGGAGTGCGTCCAGCAGCGGTGCCGAGGGGTCGATGGTCAGGTCGAGTTCGGCCGGCGGGCGGCCGGCCCGGATGAGGAGGTCGCCGACCGCCGCCGTCATCGCGCCGTTGTCGGTGCACAGCCTCAGCGGCGGCACGCGCAGCGTGATGCCGGCCGCGGCGCAGCGCTCTTCGGCCATCGCCCGCACGCGCGAGTTGGCGGCCACGCCGCCGACCACCACGAGGGTGTCGACGCCGCGCGCCTTGCAGGCCGCGACGGCCTTGCGGGTCAGCACGTCGGCGATGGCCTCCTGCAGCGATGCCGCGGCGTCGGCGACGGCCGGCTCGCGGCCCGCGCGGCGCTCGTTCTCGACCCAGCGCGCGGCGGCGGTCTTGAGGCCGGAGAAGGAGAAGCCGAACGCGTCGTCGCGCGGTCCGGTCATCGGCCGCGGGAACTTCACCGCGGAGGCGTTGCCGTCCCGGGCCACCCGGTCGACGTTCGGTCCGCCGGGGTAGGGCAGGCCGAGGACGCGGGCGGCCTTGTCGAAGCACTCGCCGGCCGCGTCGTCCACGGTGTCGCCGAGGTGCTCGATGGGGTCGGTGGCCAGGTCGCGGACGTACAGCAGCGAGGTGTGGCCGCCGGACACGATGAGCACGATCGACGGGTTCGGCAGCGGCTCGCCGTCCAGCGTGGCGGCGGCGACGTGGCCGGCCAGGTGGTGGACGCCGTACAGCGGGACGTCCAGTGCGACCGCGTACGCCTTGGCGGCCGCGACGCCGACCTGCAGCGCGGTGGCCAGCCCGGGGCCGGCGGTGACGGCGACCGCGCCCACGTCGGCGAGCGTCAGACCGGCGTCGGCCAGTGCGGCGCGGACCACGGGCGTGACCGAGTGCAGGTGGGCACGGGCGGCGATCTCGGGGACGACGCCGCCGAAGCGGGCGTGCTCGTCCATGCTCGACGCGACCGCCTGGCCGAGGACGACGCCGTCCCGCACCAGGCCGACGCCGGTCTCGTCGCAGGACGTTTCGATCCCGAGAACCACCGGACCCACCGCGGCACCGCCCTTTCCCAGCTTCCGTCGTACGCGTCGTGGCTCGGCGTACCGGCCCGATGGTAGTCGGCTCGCCGCCGGGTCCGACGTCTGCGCAGGCGGGGACGGGTGCGGCCGGGCGGACGAAGGGGCCCGAGAAGCAGGTCGCAAAAGGGGGATCAAAGGGGGATCAGCAGTCCCACCCTGACCCGGAATCGGGGTCTCCGGGGACCGGTTGTCCGACACGAAACCGGTTCGACCATCGAGGAGGAGAGACCCATGAGCGTGGAAGCGCAGCAGGCAGCGGCCGACCGCCAGGTGTTCGGGACAGTCGCGGAGGGCTTCGAGGAAGTCCGGGCCGAGTTCGAGGCATTTGCCGCCGCCGAGTACAACGAGCCGGGCGCGCAGCTCGCCGCCTATGCGGGTGACCGCCAGGTCGTCGACCTGTGGGTGGGCGAGGGCATCACGGGAGATTCGCTGCATGCCGTCTTCTCCAACACCAAGGGCGCGCTGCACACGGTGGTCGCGCTTCTGGTGCAGGAAGGCGTGCTCGATCTCGAGCGGAAGGTGGCCGACTACTGGCCCGAATTCGCCGCCGAGGGCAAGGGCGCGCTGACGTTCCGCGACCTGGTCGCGCACCGGTCGGGCGTGATCGGCGTGGACGGCGGGTTCACCGAGGACGAGTTGGCCGACGACCGCGTCATCGCCGCACGGCTGGCCGGGCAGAAGCCGTTCTGGACGCCCGGCCAGGGCTACGGCTACCACGCGTACGTCATCGGTGCGCTCGTCGGCGAGGTCGTGCGCCGGGTGACCGGGCAGTCGGTCCAGGAGATCTGGGAGGAGCGCATCCGCGCCCCGTACGGCCTGGACTTCTACATCGGGCTGCCGGAGGAGCAGGAGGCCCGGTTCCGCGAGGTCCGCCCGATGGCCCCGCCGCCGGACATCGCGGCGCAGTTGGCCGCGGCCCGGCCGGCCCCGGACAGCGCGCTGGCCATCGCGTTCAACCTGCATGCCGAGCAGCCGACCGACCTCGCCGCGTTCCTCAACAACCGCAAGGTCCGGGCGCTGGGCCCGACCTCGGCGGGCGGTGTCGGCAATGCGCGCGGCCTCGCGCGGTTCTACGCCGCCGCGGCGAACGGCCTGGACGGCAGGCCGCCGCTGCTCACCGCGGCGACCATCGCCGAGTTCTCCCGGCTGCACACTCCGGGGACCGACCTGGTCACCGGCGAGCAGGACCACTTCGGCCTGGGGTTCGAGACGTCGGGGCTGCGCTACCCGTTCCTGGGCGGGACCGCGTTCGGGCACAGCGGCGCGGCCGGGTCGCAGGCGTTCGCCGATCCGGCGAGCGGTGTGGCGTACGGGTACACGCGCCGGCGCTTCCACTACCCGCCGTCCGGCGGAGCGCCGGAGAACGACCGGTTCGCCGCGGCGATCGTGCGGGCCGCCGAACTCATGTGACCTGCATCACACTTCGGAGGAGGTACTGAACCTTTGCCCGGGGCCAGGTCTGTCTTCCCGGTGAGGGGAGAGGGGGCAGGCGTGGCGGATCGCACGCGTTCCGAGGACGCACAGGCCTTGGACGCCGACTTCGCGGGGTACGTGTCGCGGCGCTGGCCGATCGTCGTCCGCACCGCCTATCTGGTGTGCGGGGATCGGGCCGCGGCCGAGGACTTGGCGCAGGGGGCGTTCGTCCGCCTGCACCGGCATTGGCGGCGGGTGAGTGCGCAGGGCGTCCCGGACGCGTATGTGCACCGGATCGTGGTGAACCTGGCGATCCGGCAGGCCCGCAAGCTGCGGCACGAGGTGGCGGAGGAGCAGCCGCCGCAGGCCGTCGCGGAGGACGGCTACGCGCGCGTCGACCAGCGGGACGAGCTGTGGCGCGCGCTGCGCCGCCTGCCGCCGCGGATGCGGGCGGTGCTGGTGCTGCGGTTCTTCGAGCACCTGACCGAGCGGGAGACCGCCGACGCGTTGGACTGCGCGGTCGGGACGGTCAAGAGCCAGACCGCGCAGGGGCTTCAGCGGCTGCGGGGGCTGCTGCACGCGGGCGACGGGGTGGCCGCGGGCGGGCTGCCGCCGGGGCGGTCCGGGTACGGGGCTGCCGGTTCGGCGGCGGGAGCAGACGGGTCGGCCCCGGCGGTGCTCGGTGCGGATCGGCCCGGTGCGCTGCGCCGGGAGGATGCGGGTGGCCTTCGGGACGGGGACGGTCATCGGGATGGGGAGGATCCCCAGGATCCGCGTGCTCTGCCCGGTCCGCACGGTCGCCACGACCGCCGGGACGCCGGCGCCCCGGAGCGCCCGTCGGCCGGTGGTCGCGGCCTGCCGCCGTTCCGGCGCCCGGACGACCGGTCGTACCAGCCGACGGGCGCGGTCTCCCTGCCGGAACTCGACGACACGTCGGCGCTCACGCGCCGGCCGGATGCGGAGCTGTCATGACCGGGGACACCGAGCTGCGCCTTGCCGGGTTCCTCGCCGCGGAGGCGGAGGAAGCCGCGTTCGGGGAGGCGCCGTTGACCGCGATCGGTGCGCAGAGCGCCCGATCGGCCCGACGGCGGCGGCGGGCGGTGCTGGCATCGGTCGCCGGGGCCGTGGTGACCGCCCTTGTGGTGGGCGGTATTTCGGCGATGAACCGGTCGGAAGAACGGAGTCCGGCCCGGCCGGCGCCGACCGTCGGCCCCCCGGAGGGCACGAAGATGCCGGCGTCCCCCGACCCGAGCCTGCCCGCCCCGCCCGACGGAGCCGCGCGGCTCCTCCCCGCGGAGGCCGCCGATGCGCTCCGCTGGCCGACCCGCGGATCGCTGGCCGGCGACCGGGCGCTGCTGGCCGCCGCCGAACAGCGGCTGCTCGCGGAAACCGCCGTCCGCCGCGGCCAAGGGACCGTGCCGACCGGGGAGAACGAACCGGTCGCGCATGTCTGGTTCGCCGGCGACACCCCGGCCGGCCGGATCGTCGCCGGCGTGGTGGACGCGCCGATCGCCGGCACGCGCGGGACGCGGACCGAGATCCGGGTCTGGGCCGGGCCGTCAGGGGCACCGGTGTCCGCCCTCACGGTGGTCGGCAACGTCGGCGAGCCGCTGACCGACGACCTGACGGTCTCGCGGCTGGTGCCCGGGCCCGACGGCTCATGGTGGCTGCTGGCCGTCGCACCGCCGGGCATCGACGGCGGCCGGGTGTCGTGGCGCCCCGAGTACGGGGTGCACGGCAGAGCACCGCGGCAGTGGGCCCAACTGGCCGTCGACGACGGCATCGTGCTCACCGCGGCACCCTGGCGGGCCGTCACCGCACGCATCGTCCTCACCCGGGGCGGCGTGACCACGGCGGCGCAGCCGGTGATCGAGGACAGCCGCGACCTGGGCGACCCGAGTTTCCTGCCGCACGACCCGGCCATCGACGAACTGCCGCAGATCGAGTGGCTGCAGCGCCGGCTGGAACTCCCGCTGGGCCTGGCGCCCGGGACGCTCACCATGGAGAACACGCGGCCGGTGATCCTCAACGGCTTGCCGTCCGGGGACTGGTACGCGATGTACACGGTGCGGCTGCCGAGCGGTGCGCTGCTGGTGGCGTACCTGCACACCTTCTACTCGCCCGGCGCACCGCCGGCACACAGGCTCCTGCTCACGGCCGCCCCTGCGGCGGTCGCAGGCGGCGACGATGCCGGGGGATCCTCGCAGGAGATGGTGCGCAACCGGGTGTGGGCCTGGTACGACGAGGGCCAGGTGGTGATCGCCGCACCGGCGGCCAAGGGGCAGCAGGCCCGGCTCCTGACCGGGAACACCGTGGTCGGCGAGACGCTCCTGGACGCCATCGGCTTCGGCCGGTACGAGCTGCCGTCGGACATCAAGGACAAGGATGTCGAGGTCCAGGTGTCCATCGCCGAGGGCGTATGGCGCCCGGGCACGGCGGCCGGGGGTCCCACCCACAGCGACCCGTTCGACCTGCGGTCGTAGTCCGGGGCCGCCCCGGAAGCGGTGTGCGAGACCGCGTACGTGGCGGCCTGGCTCTCCCCGTCGGTACGGGAGGGTCAGGCCCTGCCGCGGGT
Organism: Yinghuangia soli; assembly: GCF_021502675.1. Lineage (GTDB taxonomy): Bacteria > Actinomycetota > Actinomycetes > Streptomycetales > Streptomycetaceae > Yinghuangia > Yinghuangia soli. The sequence goes on along the minus strand of NZ_JAKFHA010000012.1, from coordinate 23,677 downwards.
CGGCAGCGGGTTGCGGGTGCAGGTGTCGCAGTGGCCGGTGAGCGCCACGCCGGTGGGGTCGAGCCGGAACGCGTACTCGGCGGCGAGGCGGCGGGCGACGGCGTCCAGCAGGTCCCCGGCCACCTCCTGGACCCGGCCGCAGGCGCGGCACACGACGTGCAGGCGCGGGTCGGATTCCCCCAGAAGGTACGCGGCAAGCTGGTAGGCGGCCGCGTCCTGGCCCATCCTGGTCTGGACGACCAGCCCGAGGCGTTCGAGCGCGTCCAGCGCCCGGTAGATCGTCGTGCGGTGCACGCCGGGGGCGGCGCGGCTGACCTCGACGAAGATCTGATCGGCGGTCAGATACGCCTTGCTGTCGGCCAGGACGCGCAGGACGGCAGTACGGGCGATCGTGACGCGTTCGCCGTGGGCGCGGATCCGGCGGACCGCCTCGTCCACCGGGTCGGGCAGCCCGGACCCGCCGGGGTCGGGGGTGGGGGTGGGCTGTGGCGTTCCGCGGTCCATATGCAACAGTGTCGCATCTAGACCTGCGGTCCGGCGAGCCGGGCTGCCCGGTCGGCGGTCCGGGTGATGCGGCGCTGCGGCGCGGAGGGGTGGTGGAGCGGTGGTGGGACGCGTACGAGACCGGGACGACGCCTGCCCCGGCACCATCGACGCCGCGGTCGGCGACGACGGCCTCATCGCGCGCGTACGCCTTCCCGGCGGTCGGCTGACCGCCGCGCAGGCCAGCGAACTCGCCCTGTGCGCCGAGGACTTGGGGACCGGATCGGTCGATCTGACGGTGCGGGCCAATGCGCAGTTGCGCGGCCTGGACGACGCCGGCCTGCGCACCCTCGCGGCACGGCTGTCCGCGGCCGGACTCCTGCCGTCGCCCGCACACGACCGGGTGCGGAACATCCTGGCCGGCCCCTTCGCCGGACGGGACCGCGGCGCCCTCGTGGACGCTGCGCGCATCGTCGAGATCCTGGACGCAGCGCTGTGCGCGGACCCCGAACTGGCCGCGCTTCCCGGGCGGTTCCAGTTCGCCGTGGACGACGGGGCGCTCCGCGTCGCGTCCCGCCGCCACGACGTCGCGCTGGTGGCCGCGGCCGAAGGGACGGCAGCCCTGCACGTGGCCGGCACCGACACCGGGCTGCGGGCGCACTCCCCCGAGGCGTCCGCCGATCTGGCACTGGCCGCCGCGCGTGCGTTCCTGCGCCTCCGCGGACCGAGCGGTGCTTGGCATGTGCGTGAACTTCCGGGTGGCCCTGCGCAGTTGGCGTGTGCGGTACGCCTTGATCCGGCGATGGCGGCGTACCTCACCGGCCGCTCTGCCGGGCAGCCGGCGCCCACAGGTACAGGCTCGGCGGGTCCGGTCGATCCGAGCGCATCCGGAGCGGCGGCGTCCGCGAAGACGCGCCCGACCGGGCCGGTGGTCGGCATCGTCCCGCAGGCGGACGGACGCGCCGCCCTTTCGGTGGTGGCGCCGCTCGGCCGCGTCACCGCGCGCCAACTCCGAGCCCTTGCAAACGTGGTCGGGCCCGCGGACGACACCGCACGCCTGCGGATCGCCCCTTGGCGGGGCGTCGTGGTCACGGACGTCCCCTGGGACGAAGCCCCCGCGCTGCTCGACGGTCTGGCCGCCGCCGGGCTGGCCGTCTCCCCCGACTCGCCGTGGCTGCGCGTCACCGCCTGCAGCGGGCTCGGCGAATGCCGCCGGGCGCGAACCGATATTCGTCTTGTGGCACGGAAGTTCGCTGCCCATGGGCTTTCCGCGGGCGGCGAGGCTTCGCCGGCGCCGGAGCTGCCGGTGCACTTCGCCGCGTGCGAGCGCGCGTGCGGACGGCCGGCCGGAGCCGCGCTGGTCGTCGCACGCGACGGCGTCCACGATGACGCACCCGGCCGCGCCCCCGACGACGCACCCGACGACGCGCTCGGCAATGCGCCCGGCGGCCCGGTCGTCCCGCGGGGCGAAGTCGGCGCCGGGCACCCGGGCTTCGCGGTCTCCGCCGACCAGGAGTCGGGGGCGGCCTGGACCCGCCTGACCACTGCTCTGCAACCGGTCCTGGACTCCGTCGCAGGTCAGGGCGCTGCGGAAGCTGCCGCGCCCGGTCCGCCCCCGCTTTCCCCCGCACCCTCGACTCCCCCGACTCCCCCGCCATCAGAGAGGCACCCGTGGACGACTGGCTGAAGGACGGCGCCGAGATCTACCGCCGTTCGTTCGCGACGATCCGGGCCGAGGCCGATCTCGACCGGTTCCCCGAGGACGTCTCGCGGGTGGTCGTCCGCATGATCCATGCCTGCGGCATGACCGATCTGCCGCAGGACGTCGGCTTCCATCCGGACGTGGCCCGGGCGGCCGGTGCGGCGCTGCGCGCGGGCGCGACGATCCTGTGCGATGCGCAGATGGTCGCCTCCGGCGTCACGCGCGCCCGGCTGCCGCGCGACAACCAGGTCAAGTGCCTGCTGTCCGACCCCCGCGTACCGGCGCTCGCCGCCGAACAGGGCACCACGCGCAGCGCCGCGGCCGTCGACCTGTGGGGCGACGAGTTGGCGGGCGCGGTCGTGGCGGTGGGCAACGCGCCCACGACGCTGTTCCGGCTGCTCGAACTCCTCGATGCCGGAGCTCCGGCGCCGGCCGCGATCATCGGCGTCCCGGTCGGCTTCATCGGCGCCGCCGAGTCGAAGCAGGCGCTCGCCGAACGGGCCGGTGACATCCCGTACTTGGTGGTGCACGGGCGGCGCGGCGGAAGCGCCATGGCCGCGGCCGCACTCAACGCGGTGGCCACCGAGGCGGAGATCATCGCCTGACGCGGCGGCCCCGGCCCGCCGGCCTCCCGCCTCCCCCGCCCTCGTCTCTGCCTCGCCCCCCGCCCTGCACCACAGCGCACCGACCTGCCGGAGCCCACCGTGACCGAAGCCTCCCCTGTGCCCGAAGCCTCCCCCGTGCCCGGAGCCGACGCCGCCCCTGCCCCCGCCGCCGCGCGCACAGGGCGTCTCTACGGTGTCGGCCTCGGGCCCGGCGACCCGGAGCTGATGACGCTCAAAGCGCACCGGTTGATCACGTCCGCGCACGTCGTCGCGTATCCGGTGAAGAAGGGTGCGCCCGGAGTGGCGATCACCATCGCGTCGCGCTTCCTCCAGGACGGGCAGATCCGGCTGCCGATGGAGTATCCGGTGACCACCGGGACGACCGACCACCCGGGCGGGTACGACGGGGCGTTGGCCGATTTCTACGACGACACCGCGGCCGAGATCGCCGCGCACCTGGACGCCGGGCGCGATGTCGCCGTGCTGTGCGAGGGCGACCCGTTCTTCTACGGCTCGTACATGTACTGGCACGAGCGGCTCGCCGACCGGTATCCGACCGAGGTCGTGCCGGGCGTGACGTCGGTCAGCGGCGCGTCGGCCGTGCTCGGGCGGCCGCTGGTGCAGCATGACGAGGTGCTGACGATCCTGCCCGGCACCCTGCCGCCCGAGGTGCTGGCGGCGCGGCTCCGCACGTCCGACTCGGCCGCGGTGATCAAGCTGGGCCGGCGGCATTTCCCGGACGTGCGCGCGGCGTTCGAGGAGGCCGGCGTGGCCGGGCGCACGTGGTACGTCGAGCGGGCCACCACCGATCGGCAGCGGGTCGCGCCGCTCGCGGACGTCGATGCGGATGCGGTGCCGTACTTCTCGCTGGTGATCGCGCCCTCGACGGCCCCGGGAACACCGTTCGCGACGAACCGCACCGGGCCGACCGTGGTCGACGACCCGTACGCGGTGCCCGTCCCGACCGGCGAACTCGGTTCGGTGGACGTGGTGGGCCTGGGTCCGGCAGGTCCGTCCTGGCTCACCCCGGAGGCGCATGCCGCGCTCGCGGCCGCGGACGACCTGGTGGGGTACGGGCCGTACGTGTCGCGGGTCGCCCCGCGCCCGGGGCAGCGGCGGCATCTGACCGACAACCGGGTCGAGGCCGAACGCGCCCGGCACGCGCTGGCGTTGGCGGAGGCGGGCGCCCGGGTCGCGGTGGTGTCGTCGGGCGATGCGGGGGTCTTCGCGATGGCGTCCGCGGTGCTCGAGGCGGCCGACGAGACCAAGAGCCCCGTGCCGGTGCGGGTGATCCCGGGGCTGTCCGCGATGCAGGCGGTGGCGGCGCGCGCCGGGGCGCCGCTGGGGCACGACTTCTGCGTGGTCAGCCTGTCCGACCGGCTCAAGCCGTGGGACGTCATCGCCGCCCGCCTCACCGCGGCGGCGCAGGCGGATCTTGCGGTGGCGGTGTACAACCCGGCGTCCAAGACGCGGCGGCACCAGGTGGCCGAGGCGCGGGACCTGTTCCTGGCGCACCGCGACCCCCTGACGCCGGTGGTGGTCGCGCGGGACGTGGGCGGGCCGACCGAGGCAGTGCGCATCGTGCCGCTGGGCGAACTCGACCCCGGGATCGTGGACATGCGGACCATGCTGATCTTCGGTTCGTCGACGACGCGGACGTATCCGCGGCCGGACGGCACCCTCGGGGTGTACACGCCGCGCCGCTACCCGGCCTGATCGCGGGCGGTGCTGTGGGACAGTGAGCGCAAAACGCCGCACTTCGGAGGATCCGCCCTTATGTCTGCGCTCACATCGCCCCGGGTGGTGGCCGGGCGAGGGTCAGCGGGCCGGGTCCCCGGCCTGCCTCCGGACCGTGGCGACCACCCAGTCCGCGGCCTCCGCGGCGGACTCCACGCGGGGCCCGGCGCCGACCGCGGGACGGGTGATCATGACCACCGGGAGTCCGAGTTCGCGGGCGGCGTCGAGCTTGGCGGCGGTCTGGGTGCCGCCGCTGTCCTTGGTGACCACCACGTCCACGGCATGCCGGCGCATCAGGGCGATCTCGTCCGCCACGGTGAACGGCCCGCGGGCGAGCAGGACTTCGAGATTGGCGGGGACGGCATCCTCGGGCGGTTCCACACTGCGCAGCAGGAACCACAGGTCGTCGAGCCCCGCGTAGGGCGCGGTCTCCATGCGGCCGGTGGTGAGGAAGACGCGGCGTCCGACGGAAGGCAGGAGGCGGGCCGCCTCCTCGGCCGACGCGGCCTCGCGCCAGTCGTCGCCCTCGCGCGGCGTCCAGCCCGGCCGCTGCAGGCGGAGCAGCGGAATGCCGGTCCCGGCGCACGCCGCGACCGCGTTGGCGGAGATCCGGGCGGCGAACGGGTGCGTGGCGTCGACCACCGCCGCCACCCGGTGGTCGCGCAGCCATGTCGTGAGGCCCGGGATGCCGCCGAAGCCTCCGACCCGCGACTCGCCGACCGGCAGCACGGGTTCGCGGGTCCGGCCGGCGAGCGAGGACACGGCGCGCAGCCCGGGGCGGCCGTCGAGGCGCCCCGCCAGGTCGCGGGCGTCCGACGTCCCGCCGAGGATCAGTACCACCTGCTGCCCGGTCACCGCTGTGCCGCTCCGTTCCGCTTCCGTGCCCGGGTCGCCGCCGCTGCGTCCGCTGCGGCTCCCGCGCGCCCCCATCCCATCACCGGTGCCGCGGGAGGCTGCAAGTGACCCGCCCTTCGGGTCCGCTGCGCCGGGGCTGGACCACGGGCGCGTGTGCCACCGCCGCTGCCACCGCGGCCTACCAGGCCTTGCTGACCGGGGAGTTCCCCGACCCGGTGACCATCACCCTCCCCGGCGGGCAGACTCCGGCCTTTGCGCTGGCCGTCGAGCGGTCCGCCCCCGGACAGGCGATGGCCGGGGTGGTGAAGGATGCGGGCGACGACCCCGACGTGACCCATGGGGCGTTGATCCGCGCGACGGTAAGCCACGGCGCACCCGGCACCGGCGTGGTGTTCCGGGCGGGCCCGGGCGTCGGCACGGTCACCCTTCCCGGCCTGCCGCTGGAGGTGGGCGAACCGGCGGTCAATCCGGTGCCGCGCCGCATGATGCGCGAGCACCTCGCCGAGGTCGCGGCCGCCTGCGGGGGCAGCGGTGACGCCGTGGTCGAAGTGTCGGTGGACAACGGCGAGGAGATCGCCGCGCAGACCTGGAACCCGCGGCTCGGGATCCTGGGCGGCCTGTCGATCCTCGGCACCACGGGCATCGTCATCCCGTACTCGTGCTCGGCCTGGATCGACTCGATCCGGCGCGGCGTCGACGTGGCGATCGCGGCCGGCGAGACGCACGTGGTGGGCGCGACCGGGTCCACGTCCGAACGGGTGGCCGCCGAGGTGTACGGGCTGTCGGGCACGGCGCTTCTCGACATGGGCGATTTCGCCGGCGCGCTGCTGAAGTACCTGCGGCGCCATCCGGTGCCGCGCCTGACGATTTCCGGCGGCATCGCCAAGCTGTCCAAGCTCGCCGACGGCCACCTGGACCTGCACTCGGGGCGTTCCCAGGTGGACCTCGACGCTCTGGCCGGACGCGCCGAGGCGCTGGGCGCGCCGCCCGGACTGGCCGCGGAGATCCGGGCCGCGAACACCGCCCTGCACGCACTCCAACTGTCGCGCGCCGCCGGCATCCCCCTGGGCGACGCAGTCTGCGCCGCCGCCCGGCGTACCGCAATCGACGTCCTGGCCGGCTCCGCCGCACCGATCGCCGTGGACGTCATCGCCATCGACCGCGGCGGAACCATCGTCGGCCGGGCGGGTGCCTGACCGGGCACCGCGCGGAGGTGGCCGGACAAGCCCCTGGGCGCTGCGCCGTCTGCTCAGTCCGCCCATTCCGTGACGTCGACGGTGTCGCCGACCGCCAGCTTGCCGGTGCGCAGGACCGCGAACAGGGCGCCGAACATCACGCCGCCGCTGTCGCCGCGCCGGTAGGTGGCGAGGGTGCGCAGCGGTTCCGGGCCGGACTTGACGCCGCTCTGCTGGTCGACGGTGGTGACCACGCAGCGCCCGCACTGCTTGGCGAAGCCCAGCTCGGTGTCGCCGATGACGGCGCGCCGGATGTCGTCCTCGCGGTGCGCGGTGTCCCAGCCGTCGACGACGATCGTGGGGCGGAACCGCGTCATGGGCAGGGGGTCGCCGCCGCGCTCCCCGATGCGGGTGTTGAGTTCGTCGAGCGAGGCGCGGGAGAGCATGAGCATCGCGGCGCTGTCGGCGTAGGCGGCGGTGCCGGCCGTCAGGCCGCCGGTGACGCGGTCGTGCTCGGGCGGGACGCGGACCAGGCGGCTCGGGGCGCCGAGCGCCTCGGTGAGCCAGGCGGCCACCTCGGCGCCCTGGTCGATGCCGCGGTACGGGAGCTTGAACATCTCCACGTCCACGCGCGGCGCCTCGATGTCGACGTCCAGCCCGAAGTCCTCGACGCCGTCCGCGCGCAGCGTGAGGCGCCTGCCGTCGGCGTCGATGCCGGCGTGGACGACCGCGAGCCGGGGGTCGGTCCGCTGGCTGCGGAAGACGCCGTGCTCGTCGACGACCAGGAAACTGCGGTCGTGCGCGAGGCCGGCGTCGGTGAGGACGGCCTCGGTCGCGGGCACGGCGGAGCAGCCCTTGACCGGGTGGATGTTCAGTTCGACCACAGATGCCATGCGGTCACTCTATTGATCCACATCGCCGGGCGACCGGACTTTTCGCGCCAGTAGGGGGACCTGGCGTCCCCGACCGGTGCTCCGGGAATCGACATCCGGGTAACCATTGACTGAATTTCCAGTCAGTCCCTAAGGTGAGCGCTGCCCGGCCGGTCCTCGCTTGCCCGGCCGGCCCCGGCAGGACCGCACGCCCTGCTCGAACCCTCACGGCACCGAAGAACCGAAAGCCCGAGGATCCCGGCGCCCGCGAATCCAAGGGCCCCGGTACTCCGAAAACCCTCAGGGGAGACATATGGCGACAACCACCCCGAAGAGACCGGACTCCCCTGTCTCCTCGGGCATCGAAGAGCACTCGATCGACTGGGTGCCCCTTTCGGAACGGCACGGCAAGCCCAGGGACGTCGGCGCGATCTGGTTCGTCGGCAGCCTCAACCTCACCGGCATGGCGACGGGCGTGGTGACGCTGTCGATGGGCGCCTCGCTGCTCTGGACGGTTGTCGCCACCGTGCTCGGGTCGCTGTTCGGCACGTTCTTCATGGCGTTCCACTCGGCCCAGGGCCCGCAGCTGGGCCTGCCCCAACTCGTCCAGTCGCGGCCGCAGTTCGGCTACGTCGGTGCGGCACTCACGGTGTGGGTGTTCGCGATGGTCAACTACGTGTCGTTCAACACGTCCAACGCGCTGCTGTCCGGCCAGGCCGTGAACACCCTCACGGACCTGCCGAACACCGCCGGCTACCTGATCGCGGCGGTGGTCGCCGCCGTCCTCGCGCTGTACGGCTACACCTGGATCCACCGGGTCAACCAGTGGCTCACCTGGCCGTTCATCGTGATCCTCGCGGTCATCACCGGCACCGCGCTGTTCGGCGGCGGGCTGCCGGACGGCGTGTGGAAGCCCGGTCCGTTCGAACTCGCGCCGTTCATGCTCGTGTTCGTCTTCATCGCGGGCTTCCAGCTGGGCTGGGCGCCGTACGTGTCGGACTACTCGCGCTACCTGCGGCCCGACGTGTCGGTGCGCAGCACCTTCTGGTGGACGTACCTGCCCAGTGCGATCTCCGGCATCTGGGTCTTCCTGCTGGGCAGCGTGGTCTCGGCCGGGGCTCCCGAGGGCGCCGACCCGGTCACCGCCCTCCAGGCCTCCGCGGACCGGCTGTTCGACGGCTTCGGCGACATCGCGATCCTCGTGCTGTTCGTCGGCCTGCTGTCGATCATGGCCATGAACCAGTACTGCGGCAGCCTCACGATGATCTCGATCGTGGACTCGGTCCGGCCGGTCAAGCCGACCCGGAACATCCGCATCGTGACGATCGCGATCATGATGGTCCTGGTCGCCGCGATCTCGTCGTTCGTCGGCATCGACGACTTCAACTGGTTCTACGCCAACGTCGTGGTGATCCTGACGTACCTGTTCATCCCCTGGACCGCCATCAACCTGGTGGACTTCTTCTTCGTCCGGCGCGGGCTGTACGTCGTGAAGGAGATCTTCAACCCGGACGGCATCTACGGCCGCTGGGGCTGGCGGGGCAACCTCGCCTACGTGATCGGCTTGGCCGCCATGGCCCCGTTCATGGTCATCAGCGACACCTACCGCGGCTTCGCCGTGGACTCCCTCGACGGCGTCGACTACTCGATCTTCATCGGGCTGCCCGTCGCAGGCGCCGCGTACTTCCTCTTCGCCCGCAGCCTCGACCTGGCCACCGAACGCCGCCTGGTCGAGGAGGAGGGCCTGCTCGCCACGGCGCACCACAGCCGGGCCGGCGGCTCCGTCGCAGGCGGAATCCCCCGCAGCACTGCACCACTTGGCGAGACGACCGTGTCCGACACGATTTCCCCGAGCAGGAGCGAAGCATGAGCATCCGCAACAGTGGCGACAACCCGGGCATCACGCGCCGGTCGATGCTGGCCCGCACCGGCATGGTGGCGGCCGCCGTCGCCGCCGCACCGGTGATCGGCGCCTTCCCGACGTCGACCGCGGCCGCCGCGGGCACCTGGCGGGTCCCCGGCGAGGAGACCCCGCACGAGTGCACCTGGATGGCCTGGCCGTCGAGCACCACCATCTGGTCGACCGACCTCGCCAAGATCCAGGCCGACATCGCCAAGCTGGCGAAGGAGGTCGCCAAGTACGAGCCGGTCATGATGCTCGCGGACGGCTCGACCGCTGCGTCCAAGGCCCGCACCATGTGCGGCTCCACCGTCACGGTGGTCAGCTCGATCCCGGTCTCGGACTGCTGGATGCGCGACACCGGCCCGCTGTTCACCGTGGACGGCACCGGCGGCCTGTCGTCGTTCGGCCTGAACTTCAACGCGTGGGGCGAGAACGCCACGTCCTTCTACGGCATCCCCGCCTCCGCGTACAACAAGGACCGCGTGGTCGCCGGGAAGATCGCGACCTACATCGACGTCCCGTTCGCCAAGGCCTCCGTGGTCGGCGAGGGCGGCGGCATCGAGTACGACGGCGACGGCACGCTCATGGCCACCGAGAGCTGCTGGATCAACAGCAACCGCAACCCCGGCAAGTCGCGCAGCCAGATCGAGGCGGAGCTCCTCGCCCGCTTCGGCGCCACCAAGATGATCTGGCTGCCCGGCGTCAAGGGCTACGACGTCACCGACGGGCACATCGACGGCACCGCGCGGTACATCAAGCCCGGCGTGGTGATGGTCCAACTCGGCGGCGCCGCCCGCGAGGACGTCTGGAACCGCAACGCCGACGCGATCCGCAACGTGCTCGCGAACGCCACCGACGCCAAGGGCCGCCGCCTCCAGGTGCTGACGATCCAGGGCCCGGACACCCTGCCCCGCATCTCGCGCGGCAAGTGGGCGGACTTCCTCAGCTCGTACATGAACTGGACGGTGACCAACGGCGCCATCATCACCACCCAGTTCGGCGACACCGCCCGGGACGCCGCGGCGAAGTCCGCGATCGCGGCCGCCTACGGCCGCCCGGTCGTGCAGCTGAACCTGGACGCCCTCTACGGCAACGGCGGCGGCGGCGCGCACTGCGTCACCATGCAGGAGCCGAAGGTCTGACGCACAACCCCCGAGGGGGCGTCCGCCGCGGCACCACGCCGCGGCGGGCGCCCTTCTCAGTTCTCGGCGCGGCTGCGCTGCGGCGAGTAGAGGTGGCTTTCGCAGAAACCGGGGGTGCTGTCCTCCAGGACCCTGCCGATCATGATGACCGCGACCGCCTTGATGCCGTTGTCGCGGACCATGGACTCCAGGTCGGCGAGGCGTCCTCGGACGATCTGTTCGTCGGGGCGCGAGGCGCGGGCGACGACGGCGACCGGGCAGTCGGCGCCATGGGACGGGGTCAGTTCGGCGACGATGCGGGCGGTTTCGCGGACCGCGAGGTGGAGGACCAGGAGGGCGCCGGAACGGCCGAGGGTGGCGAGGTCTTCACCGGGCGGCATCGCGGTGGAGTTGTTGGACACCCGGGTGAGGACGACGGTCTGGCCGACGCCGGGGACGGTGAGTTCGCGGCCCATCGCGGCCGCGGCGGCAGCGTAGGCGGGCACGCCCGGGGTCACGTCGTAGGGGATCCCCAGGGCGTCGAGCCGACGGATCTGCTCGGCCATCGCACTGAAGAAGGACGTGTCGCCGGACTGCAGGCGCACGACGTCCAAGCCCGCTTCGTGGGCGGTCCGGATCTCCGCGACGATCTCGTCGAGGGTGAGGTTCGCGGTGTCGACGAGGCGCGCGTGCGGCGGTGCGGCGTCCAGGAGTTCGCGCGGGATCAGGGCGCCGGCGTAGAGGCACACCGCGGCGTTCTCGATCAGCCGCAGGCCGCGCACCGTGACGAGGTCCGCGGCGCCGGGGCCGGCGCCGACGAAGTGGACGGTCACGGGATTTCCTCCGGGGTCGGCTTGACGGCGGTCCACTGGGTCACCGGCATGAGGGTGCGCCAGCCGGTGAAGCGGCCCACCGGGGTCGACCGGCTGATCTGGATGCGCGTCAACTCGCCGCCCAGGGACGCCCGGTGGCGGACGAGGTCGGCTTCGGTCTCGGCGGTGACGGCGTTGGCCACGAGGCGCCCGCCGGGACGAAGCGCGGCCCAGCAGCGTTCCACCACGCCGGGGATGGTGAGTCCGCCGCCGACGAAGACCACGTCGGGGGCTTGTCCGGCGGCGAGTTCGTCGAGCACCGCGGGTGCGGAGCCGGCCACCACGGCGAGCGCCGGGACGCCGAGCGCCGCCGCGTTGCCGCGGATGCGCTCGGCTCGGTCGGGCTGCGCCTCGACCGCGACCGCCCGGCACGACGCGTGCGAGCGCAGCCATTCGATGGCGATGCTGCCGCTGCCCGCGCCGATGTCCCACAGCAACTCCCCCGGCCGCGGCGCCAGTGCGGCCAGGGTGACGGCGCGTATCTCCCGCTTGGTGAGCTGCCCGTCGTGGTCGTACGCCTCGTCGGGCAGGCCCGGGACGGTCACCTCGGCGCCCGGCCGCGCCGGTGATTCCGGCGCGGGCACGGCCGTCGCGGTGACCACCGGTATCGCCGGGCCGTCAGACATCCTCGCCGCCTTCGAGGTCCCCTTCGACCTCCAGGTACGCCTCGCGCAGGCCCTCCAGCGTGGCGGGCTCCGGCTTGCCCCACAGGCCGCGGTCGGCGGCCTCGATGAGGCGTTCGGCGATGCCGCGCAGCGCCCACGGGTTGGAGGTGCGCATGAATTCGCGGTTCTCCGGGTCGAGTACGTACTCGGCGGCGAGCTTCTCGTACATCCAGTCCTGCACGACCCCGGTGGTGGCGTCGTAGCCGAACAAGTAGTCCACGGTGGCGGCGAGTTCGAAGGCGCCCTTGTACCCGTGCCGGCGCATCGCCTCGATCCAGCGCGGGTTCACCACGCGGGCCCGGAACACCCGGGCGGTCTCCTGCTCCAGGGTCCGGGTGCGCACCGCGTCGGGCATCGTGGAGTCGCCGATGTACGCGGCGGGCGCCGTGCCGGTCAGCGCGCGGACGGCCGCGACCATGCCGCCGTGGTACTGGAAGTAGTCGTCCGAGTCGGCGATGTCGTGCTCGCGCGTGTCGGTGTTCTTGGCCGCGACCGCGATACGGCGGTACGCGCCTTCCATGTCCTCGCGGGCGAACACCCCGTCCAGGCCGCGCCCGTAGGCATAGCCGCCCCACGTGGCGTAGACCTCGGCAAGGTCGGCGTCGTCGCGCCACGTACGGGCGTCGATGAGCGGCAGCAGGCCGGCGCCGTAGGCCCCCGGGCGGGATCCGAAGACGCGCGTGGTGGCGCGGCGCTCGTCGCCGTGCGCGGCCAGGTCGGCGCCGACATGGGCCCGCACGTAGTTGTCGGTGTCGGCCTCGTCGAGCCCGGCGGCGAGGCGGACCGCGTCGTCGAGCAGGAGGACAACGTGCGGGAATGCGTCGCGGAAGAAGCCGGAGATGCGGACCGTCACGTCCACGCGCGGGCGGCCGAGTTCGGCGAGCGGGATCGGCTCCAGGCCGGTGACGCGCCGGGACGCGTCGTCCCACACCGGACGTATGCCGAGCAGCGCGAGGACCTCGCCCACGTCGTCGCCGCTGGTGCGCATGGCACTGGTGCCCCACACCGAAAGGCCCACCGAGCGCGGCCAATCCCCGGTGTCCGCACGGTACTTCGCGAGCAGCGAGTCGGCGAGCGCCTGGCCGGTCTCCCATGCCAGCCGGCTGGGCACCGCCTTGGGGTCGACGGTGTAGAAGTTGCGGCCGGTCGGCAGCACGTTCACCAGGCCGCGCAGCGGCGAGCCGGACGGGCCGGCCGGCACGTATCCGCCGTCCAGGGCGTGCAGCACCGCGCCGATCTCGTCGCCGGTGCGGTCCAGGCGCGGGACGACCTCGGTGGCCGCGAACACCAGGACGTCGGCGACCGCGTCGAGCCCGGCGGTCGTGTCCGCACCGAGGACCTCCGCGCAGACGCGGGGTGCCGCGGCCGGGTCCCAGGCGTGTTGCTCCATCGCGGTGACCAGGGCCAGCGCCGCGGCCTCGGCGTCGTCCGTCTCGCGGCGGGTCGCGCTGCCGCCCTCGACCAGCCCGAGGGCCTCGCGCAGGCCGGGCAGGGCAGCGGTGCGGCCGCCCCACACCTGCCGGGCCCGCAGCATCGCGGTGACCAGGTTGATGCGGCCTTCGCCGGTCGGCGCGGTGCCGAGGATGTGCAGGCCCTCGCGGATCTGCGCGTCCTTGACCTCGCAGAGCCAGCCGTCGAGATGCAGCAGGAAGTCGTCGAACTCGGCCTCGTGCGGCCGGTCGTCGATACCGAGGTCGTGGTCGAGCCGGGCGGCCTGGACCAGCGTCCAGATCTGCGCCTGGACGGCGGGCGCCTTCGCCGGGTCGAGTGCGGAGACGTTGGCGTACTCGTCGAGGAGCTGCTCCAGGCGCGTCAGGTCGCCGTACGTCTCGGCGCGCGCCATCGGCGGCACCAGGTGGTCGACGATGACCGCGTGCGCGCGGCGCTTCGCCTGGGCGCCCTCGCCGGGGTCGTTGACCAGGAACGGGTAAACCAGCGGCAGGTCGCCGAGTACCGCGTCCGGTCCGCATTCGGCGGACAGGCCGAGGTTCTTGCCGGGCAGCCACTCCAGGGTGCCGTGCTTGCCGAGGTGGACGAGCGCGTGCGCGCCGAACCCGCCGTCGGCGTCGGCCTGGTCGGCGTCCAGCCACCAGTACGCGGCCAGGTAGTGGTGGCTCGGCGGCAGGTCGGGGTCGTGGTAGATCGCCACCGGGTTCTCGCCGAAGCCGCGCGGCGGCTGGATGATCAGCACGATGTTGCCGGCCCGCAGCGCGGCCAGGACGATCTCGCCCTCGGGGTCGCGCGAGTGGTCGACGTACAGTTCGCCGGGCGGCGGGCCCCAGTGCTCCTCGATGTTGGCGCGCAGGCCGACCGGGAGCTTGGCGTACCGCTCGCGGTACTCGGCGGCCCGGATGCGGACCGGCTGGCCTTCGAGCTGGGCCTCGGTCAGCCATTCGGGGTCCTGGCCGCCGGCCGCGATGAGCGCGTGGATGAGCGCGTCGCCGTCCGCGGGTTCGAGGCCGGGCAGCGCGTCCGGGCCGTCGAGGGGGCCGACGTCGTAGCCGGCCTCGCGCATCGCGCGCAGCAGGGCGACGGCGCTGGCCGGGGTGTCCAGGCCGACCGCGTTGCCGATCCGGGCGTGCTTGGTCGGGTACGCGGACAGCACCACGCCGACCCGGCGCTCGGCGGCCGGGACGTGCCGCAGCCGGGCGTGCCGCACCGCGATGCCCGCGACGCGCGCGGCGCGTTCGGGGTCGGCGGCGTAGTAGGTCAGGCCGTCGGCGCCGGTCTCCTTGAAGGAGAACGGCACGGTGATGAGGCGCCCGTCGAACTCCGGGACCGCGACCTGGGTGGCGGCGTCCATCGGCGAGAGCCCGGCGTCGCCGGCCTCCCATTCGGCGCGGCTGGTGGTCAGCGAGAGGGCCTGCAGGACGGTGATGTCGAGGGCGGCGAGCGCGCCGACGTCCCAGGATTCGTCGTCGCCGCCCGCGGAGGCCTCGGCGGGCCGGGCGCCGCCGGCCGCGAGGACGGTCACGAGGAGCGCGTCGACCTCGGCGAGTGCGGTGAACAGTTCGGGGTCGGCGCCGCGCAGGGACGCGCACCACACGGGTACGGCCCGGCCGCCGGCGTCCTCGACGGCATCGCACAGCGCGGCCACGAAGGCGGTGTTCCCGGCGAGGTGGTGGGCCCGGTAGTAGAGCACCCCGACGCCGGGTGCGCCCGGGTTGCGGGTGGTCCGCTCCAGGCGTCCCCAGCTGGGCACCTCGACCGGCGGGTCGAAGCCGTGCCCGGTGAGCAGGAGGGTGTCGGAGAGGAACCGGTAGAGGTTCGTGAGGTTGTCCGCGCCGCCCTGCGCGAGGTACGCGTGGGTCTGCGCGCCGACGCCCGCGGGCACCGTGGCGAGTTCCATCAGCGCGGCGTCGGCGGCCTGTTCGCCGGACACGACGACGACCGGGCGCGGCCCGGCGAGCAGCGCGTCGAGGCCTTCCTCCCAGGCCCGGCGGCCGCCGAGGAGGCGCACCACGACGAGGTCGGTGCCCTCGACGAGGGCGGGCAGGTCGGCGACGCCTACCCGGGAGGGGTTCGCGAGGCGCCAGTCACCGCTGCTCGCCTTGGCGCTCAGCAGGTCGGTGTCGGAGGTGGAGAGCAGCAGGATCACTTCGCCACCCCCGCGCCGCGGGCGGCGGTGGCCGTGCGGGTCGGGCACGCGGATATGCGTACGCGGATACGGGCCTGCGGGCACGACGAAGCCGTCACTGTGCGCGCCTCTCCGGGGTCCTCGCCCCATCGGACAACAGGGGTAGGACGCGCAGTTCCTGACTCCCGTCCGGGCGGTCGTCCGAGGACGCCGCACGGTCGGTCACAGTGGCGGGACCGTGCCGGACTTGCACCGGCTTCCTGGCCACGCCCTCCCCGCACCGGCGGTGGCCGGTGCGGGGTCAGCATCGCGTAGCCCGCGACGCTCCTGCAAGTCGCCGGCGCCCGATGTGTCCGAGTCGACGGACGAGGCGTCGATTCCGGCCGATCCCGGTGCGGGCGGGGCGGAGGACCCGGTGGGCGGGAGTCGACGACCGTTCCGCCGTGCACTGCCTACATTTGCCTAACGATTAGGAAAATTGGGCGAAAACTACCCGTGAGCAACTATCTGGGTCTAACTTCATAGATATGCCCGGTACTTGGACTGCACAACGGTGTGCGGACCGGCGCGCGCGCTTCCTTGCCTACCTGGTGGAGCGCGCGCCCCGGCACTGGGCCGCGATGATCGCGCACGGCGCCCGGTCGATGGCCCCGGCCGAATGGCGCGATGCCTCCCCTGCCGAACAGGCCGCCCGCATGGCCCATGTGCAGGTCCAGCGGGTCGCCGAGGGGCCGGCGTACGCCCTCGACGATGTCGCCGTACGCGCGTTGCTGTCCGCATCGGTGGACCTTCGCCTGCCCCTTGCCGCGGAGGTGCTGCCCGCCGCGCGCGGGCTTCTGATGTTCGAACTCCCGGTCGGCATCGACCCGTCCGACCGGGTCACACCGCTCACCGCGGCGACCTGGGGGCCGAGTCTGGCGACGCAGTACGCCGGGGTGTGGCTCACCTGGTGGTTCGACGCCGCGGCGGCCGCCGCCCGTGAAGTGCGCGAGGGGCGGTTGTCGGAGGCCGAGGCACGGACCGGTCTTGCGCATGTGGGGCCGTGGCTGCCGGCCGGGCATCTGACGCTTCCGTATGTCCCGATCCTGGAGACCCGGCTGTGGCCGCGGCGGCCGGCCGACCGCGTCGATCCCGAGGCGCTGATGGTGCGGGCGATAGCCGGCAGCTGGCTGTCCCTGACACGGGGCCTGCTGCCCGCGGTGCCGGCCGGCGCCGAGGTGCCGGCCGGGCAATTACCGGACGCGGCCACGCTGGTAGGCCTGCACATGGTGCGCGCGGCCGGCCGGGACCCGCTGCTGCTGGCGGCCGGGGTACGCGCGGCCGCGGACGGCGCCGCGGCCGCCGCCCGGCACCGGTACGGCCCGGTCCGCGACTTCACCGGCCGCGAACTGCCGCGTGAGCCGGACGACGGGGTCGCGTAAGGCGCCTACTCGCTGCCGGTGCGGGACCAGAACTCCTGCCACGACGCCCACTTCTCGGGCAGCTCGGCGGCGGTGATCAGCGGGTTGCCGGGGAAGTTGTAGCGGCCGGGGACCTGCAGCGGGTGTTCGAGGACGTCCGCGGCGTAGAAGACCTTGGGCTTGCGGCTGCGGAAGTACCAGCGGCCGTCGCGGCGTTCGTAGCGGTCCCAGTACTGCATGGGCATGACCACCCACAGGTCGCCGACTTCGTGCTCGGGGCGGCAGTAGACCACGCCGGTGGCGTGGTCCTCGTCGACCAGGTCGATGACGTGGTTGCCGATCAGGTGGAAGGTGATGCCGTACGGCCGCAGCACCGGGTCGAACCACGTCGCGAGCGCCTCGCGCCCCACGCCGCCGTCGCCGGTCTGCACGTCGTCGACGAAGAGCGACGTCAGTGCGGTCACGTCGCGGCTGTCGAGAGCCAGGGCGTAGCGGGCGGCGAGCTGCCTGATGTCCTCGTAAGCCTCCAGGCGGGCCAGTCGGGCCGGACCGTCGGCGGCCGCGGCGCCCGGTCGGGATTGCGGGGACTCGGCGCTGGTCGGCGTCATCGCGTACTCCTCGTGCTCGGCCCCCGTCGCTCCACCGCCCGAGTCTGACACACCATCAGATCCGGGTGCCGAGCCCCTCCAGCCACACCCGGATCGACGCGGCGATGCGCTCCGGGTGGGTGAGCGGCCCGAAGTGCGACAGGTCCGGATGCGCCTCCAGCCGGGCGTCCGGGAACTGGGAGGTGAGCTTCCCGAAGCGGCCGGACGGGGTCTCGGCGCCCTGGACGAGGAGGACCGGGCAGCGGACTTCGGCCATCGCGTCGTAGACGTTCGCGACCAGCGAGGACACGTAGACCTGCGACTCGTCGAGCGGGCGGCATTTGAGGCGGACGTGGTCGCCTTCGTCGGTGAAGCCGTGCTCGACGTAGGCGGCGAGGACCTCGGGGTCGAATGCGTCCATCGGCGACTTGGACGTGTAGTTGCGCAGCGCCTCGGAGCGGTCGGGGAACGCCGGGCGGCGGCGCTTGGTCGGCTCCACGAGCGGGTTGTGCTGGACCTCGCCGGGCGCGGGCGGCGGGAAGGCGGCCGGCTCGAACAGCCACAGGCCCGCGAACGTGCCGGGCCGCGCCGCCTCGGCGAGCACCAGCGCGGCGCCGCCGCAGGAGTGGCCGATGCCGACGACGGGACCCGAGCCGGTGCCGGCGCCGGAGCGGCCGAGACCGTCGACGGCCGCGAGGATGTCGTCGCCGAACGCCGCCCACGGGTAGTCGTAGCCCTCCGGCATCACGGTGTCCCCGTGTCCGCGCAGGTCGAGGGCATGGCCGTCGATGCCGGGGAGCCGGCGTGCGGTCGGTTCCCAGACGCGTCCGTGGAAGCCGGTGGCGTGCGCGAACAACGCGGTCACGCCGCCCGCGGAACCCTTCACCAGGTGGTGCACGGCCGGAGACACGTCACCCTCGCCCGAGGCAGGCAGTTTCATAAACACAGTCAACCATCTCGGGTCGGCCGATGATCACGCCGCCCGGCAGCTCACGGCCGGCCGGGCTCCTCCGGGCCGGCGGAGATGCCGGGGGTGCCGGCTGTGTCGTCGGCGCCGTCGAGAAGGCCCAGTTCGTGGGCGGCCACCGCGGCCTGCGCGCGGCTGCGCACGCCGAGCTTGGGCAGGATCCGGCTGACGTGCGTCTTGGTCGTCGCCTCGGCCATCGCCAGGTGCTCGGCGATCTCCAGGTTCGACATCCCGCGGCCCAGGCACACCAGGACCTCGTGCTCACGCGGCGTCAGGGCCGCGACCGCTGCCGTCAGTTCGGCCCGGGCGCGGCCGCCGCCGCGGCCCGTCTCGGCACCGAAGGCGGCGATCAGCCGCCGAGTGACGGCCGGCGCGATCATCCCCTCGCCGCGGGCCACCAGGCGGACCGCCTCGGTCAGCGTCGCGGCATCGGAGTCCTTGAGCAGGAAGCCCGCCGCACCGGCGCGGAGCGCCCCGAAGACGTACTCGTCCAGGTCGAAGGTCGTCAGCACCAGCACATCGGCAAGGGCTTCGGAGGCCACCACGCGCGTCGCGGCCACGCCGTCCATGCGGGGCATCTGGACATCCATCAGCACCACGTCGGGCCGCAGCTCGCGGGCCAGCCGGACCGCCTCCTCGCCGTCCGCGGCCTCGCCGACCACCTCGATCCCGGGGGCCGCCCCCAGGATCATGACGAGGCCCGCGCGGACCGCGGCCTGGTCGTCGGCGACCACCACGCGCACGATTCCCTCCGCGGCGGTGCTCATGCCTTCCCCTCTCCCTCTGCCGTGCCCGTGCGGCTCATGCCGTCTCCTCGGGATCGCCCAGCGGCAACCGGGCGTGGACCTGCCAGGCCCCGGAATCCAGCCGGGCCGGGCCGGCCTCGAACGCGCCGCGCAGCAGCGTGACCCGCTCGCGCATGCCGGCCAGCCCGGCACCCGCACCCGGCGCGCGGGGTACCGGGCCCGGTGCGTACGGGCTCTCCACCACGACGACCAGGTCCCCGCCGCCCTCGGTCAGGCGTACCGTCACCTGGCCGGGCGCGGCGTGCTTGAGGCAGTTGGTCAGGGACTCCTGGACGATGCGGTAGGCGGCCAGCTCGACCGGCGCGGGCAGCGGCCGCCCGTTCGGCCGCCGGTCGTCGAGGGAGAACCGCAGGCCGCTGTCCGCGCCGCTGCGCGAGGCACGGGCCAGGAGTCCGTCGAGTGCGTCGAGCCGCGGTACGGCGGCCGCGGGGCCGTCCGTGTCCCCGGCGAACGCCGCCTCCCCGCCGCCGCTGGTGCGCAGCAGCCCGATCAGCCGCCGCATCTCGGCCAGGCCCTGCACGCTGCTCTCCCGGATCACGCCGAGCGCCCGCGCGGTGGCGTCCGGGTCGCCGGCCGCCACCGACATGGCGGCGGTGGAGTGGATGGCGATCGCGGAGAGGTGGTTGGCCACCACGTCGTGCAGCTCCCGGGCCATCCGGGCGCGTTCCTGCTCGACCGCGGCCCGGCGGTCCATCTCGGCGAGCAGCGCGATCTGCTCGGCGCGCAGGCGCTCCGCGGCGGCCGCATCGCGGTGCGAGCGGACGACCCAGCCGGTCCACCACGGGGTCAGCGTGACCAGCCCGGCGAACACCCCGACGATGAGCCCCTTGGGGCTGCGCACCACGCCGAGCGTGACGACGGTGGCGACCACGGTGACGATCACCGAGGCGGGGGCCAGGCGGCGGGCCAGCTTGATCGGGCCGTACAGGGTGGCGGCGTAGACGACGTCGGTGAACATCACGATGGTCGCCACGTTCGAGCCGAGGAACTGGTCGGCGATGAGCGCCGCGAACCCGATGCCGAGGGCCGTGCGGGGGGCGGCGCGGCGCATCACCTCGGCGGCCGTCATGGCGCCGAGCGGCAGGAGCGTCCACGAGGTCGGAAGGCCGGTCTGCTCGTTGATGATGTCGAACGCCCACAGCGCCAGGCCGCCGACCAGGCCGGCCGCGGCGATGGCGAAGTCGTGGCGATGCGGGCGTGTGCGTGCCATGCCCCTTCTTTCGTCTCGTGCCGCCGCCGCGCGCTGCGGTCCGGTGCTCCCGTTTGCTCCCGTTCGGTGCGGGTCCCATCGCATCACGGCCCGGCATGCCGGGCCGTCCTCTGCGGGGCGTGTCCGAGGTGACGCGGCGTACATCGAAGTATGCAGCGCACGATCGTCGCCGCCGACGACGCCGCGGGGCGGTCCGGACGGAAGCCTGGAAGAGCAGGACGGCGAACGGTTCGCCGACCGGGCAACCCGAGCAACCCGAGCAACCCGATGGATCAAGGAGTCCCGCGATGCTGGTCAGTGTGGTGGTGGCATGCGAGGTGGGCTTCTGGGTTCTGCTCGCGCTCGGGCTGGTGGTCCGCTACGTCCTGCGGCTGCGCAAGGTCAGCAACGTGGTGCTCGCATCGGTGCCGGTCGTCGACGTCGTGCTGCTCGCGGCGACGGTCGCCGACCTGCGCCGCGGGGCCACGGCGGACTGGACGCACGGGCTGGCCGCGGCGTACATCGGCTTCTCGGTGGCGTACGGGCACTACCTGGTGCAATGGGCGGACCGGCACTTCGCGTACCGGTTCGCGGGCGGACCCAAGCCGGCCAAGCCGCCGCGCTACGGTTCCGCCCGGGCCAAGCACGAATGGAAGCTGGCCGGTATGACGGCCCTCGCCGCGGCGATCGCGCTGACCCTGCTGCAAGGCGCGATCTGGATGGTCGGCGACGCGTCGCGGACCGAGGCCCTGTCGGAGACCCAGGTGCGCACGCTCTACATCGCGGGCATCAACGGCCTGATCGCGCTCACGTACACGCTGTGGCCCAAGGAGGACCCCGCCCCGCCGCAGAATCCGGACCTGGACGTGTACCTGGGCCCGGACCGCGAGCAAGAGCAGGGACAAGGGCAGGGGCAGGGGCAGGGGCAAGGGCACGAGAAGGAACTGGAGCAGGGCCAGGGGCAAGAGCAGGAGCGCCGCAAGGCGGACCGGTTTCTGCGGTGACCGCGGCCTTCCGGGTCCGGGGGCCCTGGCCCGCCAGGGACGGCGGCATGTCAGGATGCCATGGTGAACGACGCCGACCGCGCGGTACCTGAATCGAAGGGCCGCGACGAACACCTCCGCCTCAAACTCCGCTTCGCCCGAGGTGCCACCGGCGCCATTGTCGCGATGCTGGTGGCCATCGCGGCGTTCGTGGGTTACGGGTTGTTCTCCCTGCCGGAGTCGCAGGCCGACGAGTCGCCGCCGGACGTCGAGCAGGTGGCCCGGTCGGCGGCCGCCAAGCAGGCCCGGGAAGCCGCCACCCTGCACATCGACGAGGCGTTCGCCAAGCTCGCCCGCGAGCTGGCCGCGGCCGGTTTCCAGGCGCGCACCGGCAGCGTCTCGGACGTCTGCGGCAGCGAGCGGCTCGGCGGCTGGCTGGCCTCCGGGGCCCGCTACGACGTGGTGACCTGCCAGCGCGAGGTCGTGCAGTACTACGTGGGCCCGGGACCGCGCGCCGAGAAGATCGGCCAGGTCGCGGACGCGCTGCAGGCCCTCGGCCTGTACGCGCACGACCGGGCCGAGCACGACATCGACGCGAGCGACTGCCCGCCGCGGCCCGGTTCGGCCGTCTCCGGCCTGCCGGTGGCGACGGACCGGCTCAACGCGAACGCGAAGAAGATCCGGGAGCCCGGCTGCCGCCTGACCGAGACCTCCCCCGAGGCGGAGTTCATATCCCGGGCCGAGGCCATCGCCGCCGCCAAGGCGGCCGGCCGGCCGACGAAGAAGCCCACCCCGTCCACCAACGGGGCGCAGGTCATGGAGCGCCAACTCGACGCCCAGCTGCGCGACTACGTGTCCGTGGGCGTGCCGTTCGACGGCCGCCAGCGTCCCCTGCAGTTCGATGTCGTCTCGGCCGACTCGATCGAGAAGCCGGACGCCACGGACGTCGTCTCGAACGACAACCGCCCTCTCGGTACGTCCGTGCTCAGCGTGTCCCTGCGCATCACGTACCTCAAGGCCGCCGGGTAGCAGCCGGTCCGCTGCGGAACAGCCGAACGCGCTGATGCGGGGAGGATGCCCATGGCATCCTCCCCGCATCAGCGCGTTGCGGCGCCGGTCGGCTCGCGGCCGCCAGCCGCGAACCGGCCTGCCGGCTGGATCAGTTGCCGCCGCCCATGTGCGGGTAGCGGTAGTCGGTGGGCGGGACGAAGGTCTCCTTGATGGTGCGCGTGCTGGTCCAGCGCATCAGGTTCTGCGCGGCCCCGGCCTTGTCGTTGGTGCCGGACGCCCGCCCGCCGCCGAACGGCTGCTGCCCGACCACCGCACCGGTCGGCTTGTCGTTGAGGTAGAAATTGCCCGCCGCGAACCGCAGCAGCTCGGTGGCCTGCGCCAGCGCGGCCCGGTCCTGCGCGATCACCGCACCCGTGAGCGCGTACGGCGACACCGATTCCATCTGGCGCAGCATCGGCTCCCAGTCGGCGTCGTCGTAGACATGGACGGCCAGGATCGGGCCGAAGTACTCGTCCCGGAAGATCTCGTGCTCCGGGTCGTCGGACACGAGCAGCGTCGGGCGGACGAAGTAGCCGACGCTGTCGTCGTAGGTGCCGCCCGCGACCACGTCGACGCGGTCGTCGGCGTGCGCCCGGTCGATGGCCGCCTTGTTCTTGGCGAAGGAGCGGTCGTCGATCACCGCGCCCATGAAGTTCGACAGGTCGGTGACGTCGCCCATCGAGAGGCCCTCGATCTCCGCGACGAGTTCGTCGCGGAAGCTGCTGTTCCACAGCGAACGCGGGATGTAGGCCCGGGAGGCGGCGGAGCACTTCTGGCCCTGGTACTCGTACGCGCCGCGCACCATCGCGGTCTTGAGCACCGCCGGGTCGGCCGACGGGTGCGCGACGATGAAGTCCTTGCCGCCGGTCTCCCCCACGATCCGCGGGTACGCGCGGTAGCGGTCGATGTTCGCGCCGACGCGCGACCAGAGGTGCCTGAAGGTCGCGGTGGATCCGGTGAAGTGGATGCCGGCCAGGTGCGGGTCCTCGAGCACGACGTCCGAGACGGCGATGCCGTCGCCCGGAAGCATGTTGATCACCCCCGGCGGCAGCCCCGCCTCCTCCAGCAACCGCATCAGATGCCACGCCGCCACCGTCTGCGTCGGCGACGGCTTCCACACCACCGTGT
>NZ_JAKFHA010000011.1:179188-240918 GCF_021502675.1 Yinghuangia soli | reverse complement strand
CCTCAACTCATCTGACGCGGGGTGGCACAGGACGTACGCCCTCTGGAGCTCTGATGTCGCTGCGCCCCTCAGGCGGGCGCAGCGACATCCCCTGGCCTTGATCCCAGGCACGGTCAGCACGCGGGGGTACGTGCGGCCGCGCCCGCGTTTCGCGGGCGTCGCCGCATGGTCATCGACCCCGACCCCTGGCTGAGACCGTCTCGGGATTCCTTGCGCAGGCGGGCGGCCGTGCGGTCCTCGGGGTGTCGCTTCCGGTGGAGCATGGCCTCTGGGGCCGCCTTAAGCCTTCCTCCGGCCTTGGCCCGCCCACACGGGACAGCGCCGCCGCCCGGGTGGGCGGCGGCGCTTGTCGTGTGTCCTTGTCGCCGCTCTGCGGCCTGCGGGCGGAGGCTGTCAGCAGCTGCGTTCGACGACGAGTTCGCAGAGGGAGGCGAGGGCGGTCTTGGCCGGGCCGTCGGGGAGGGGGGTCAGGACGTCGCGGGCCTCTTCGGCGTAGCGGCGGGTGTCCTGGCGGGCCTTCTCCAGGGCCGGGTGGGCGCGGAGGAGGCGGAGGGCCTCGGCGTGCCGGTCGTCGTCGGTGAGGGGGGCGGAGAGGAGGTCCAGGAGGTGGGCGTCCTCGGGCTGGGCGGCCGCGCGGAGGTGGAGGACCGGGAGGGTCGGGACGCCTTCGCGGAGGTCGGTGCCGGGGGTCTTGCCGGACTCGGTGGAGTCGCTGGCGATGTCGAGGACGTCGTCGGCGAGCTGGAAGGCGACGCCGATGCGCTCGCCGTAGCGGGTGAGGATCTCGACGACGTGCTCGTCGGCCCCGGCGAACATGGCGCCGAACTGGCCGGACGTGGCGATCAGCGAGCCGGTCTTGTCGGCGATGACCGAGAGATAGTGCTGGACCGGGTCGTCGCCGGGGTTCGGGCCGACCGTCTCGCGGATCTGGCCGGTGACCAGGCGGGCGAAGGCGCGGGCCTGGATGCGGACCGCCTCGTCGCCGAGGTCGGCGACGATCTCGGAGGCCTTGGCGAACAGGAAGTCGCCGGTGAGGATCGCCACCGAGTTGTCCCAGCGGGCGTTCGCGCTGGGGGCGCCGCGGCGCAGGGCGGCCTCGTCCATGACGTCGTCGTGGTAGAGCGTGGCCAGGTGGGTCAGCTCGCAGACGACGGCGGCCGGCACCACGCCGGGGGCCTGCGGGTCGCCGAATTGCGCGGCCAAAAGGGTGAGGAGCGGGCGGAAGCGCTTCCCGCCCGCCTCCACCAGGTGGCGCGATGTCTGGGTCAGGTACGGGAACTCGCTCTTGGTGGCGGCGAGGAGCTCCTGCTCCACCGCCGCCATCCCGGCGCGGATCTCCGCATCGAGCTCACCGTCATGGACGCTCAGCCCGAAGGGCCCCACGATCGTCATGCCGGTGCTCTCCTCATGATCGCGCAGTGTCACTGCGCCTGCTGCTAATGGACGAACAGGCTGGCCTTGTCCGCGAGGTCAAGGACCGGCTGCGGCAGGATGCCAAGGACCACCGTAACCGCTACCCCCAACGCGATGGCAGCGGTGGTCAGGACACTCGGCACGACCACGGTCGGTCCGTCGGCGCGCGGCTCCGAGAAGAACATCAAAACGATGACCCGGACATAGAAGAACGCGGCGATGGCAGAACACAGCACACCCACGATCACAAGCGATCCTGCGCCGCCATCCGCGGCCGCCTGGAACACCGCGAACTTTCCGGTGAAACCGCTGGTCAGGGGGATTCCGGCGAAGGCGAGAAGGAACAGGGCGAAGACGCCCGCGAGGAGCGGGGAACGCCGTCCCAGGCCCGCCCAGCGGGACAAATGCGTGGCTTCGCCGCCCGCGTCGCGGACCAGGGTGACCACCGCAAAAGCACCGAGAGTGACGAATCCGTACGCGACCAAATAGAACAGCGTGGACGACGCGCCGGCCTCGTTCGCGGCCAGCATGCCGGTCAGGATGAACCCGGCGTGCGCGACCGACGAGTACGCGAGCATGCGTTTGACGTCCGTCTGGGTGATCGCGATGACCGCACCGGCGATCATGGTGACGATGGCGACGCCGACCATCACCGGACGCCAGTCCCACTTCATGCCTGGCATCGCCACGTAGAAGAACCGCAGGAGCGCACCGAACGCCGCGACCTTGGTGGCCGCCGCCATGAAGCCGGTGATCGGGGTCGGCGCGCCCTGGTACACGTCCGGGGTCCACGAGTGGAACGGCACCGCGCCGACCTTGAAGAGCAGGCCGACCGCAACCATCGCCATGCCGATCAGCAGCAGCGCGTCGTTGTCCATCGCGCCGCCCGTGGCGACCGCGATCCGGTCCAGCTTCAGGCTGCCCGAGTAGCCGTACAGCATGGCCACGCCGAACAGGAAGAACGCCGACGAGAAGGCACCCAGCAGGAAGTACTTGAGGGCGGCTTCCTGGGACAGCATCCGGCGGCGCCGGGCCAGGCCGCACAGCAGGTACAGCGGCAGCGACATGACCTCGAGGGCCACGAACATCGTCAGCAGGTCGTTCGAGGCCGGGAACAGCAGCATGCCGCCCAGCGCGAACATCGTCAGCGGGAAGACCTCGGTCTGGTGCAGGTTGGCCGCGGTGGCCTCCTTCTCGGCCTCGCTGCCCGGTGCCGCGGCCGCCTGCGGCGCGAACGCGTCGCCGCCGTGCTCCAGGCGGCGCTCCGCGATGAGCATGACCGAGACGATGCCGAGCAGCAGCAGCGTGCCCTGCAGGAACAGCGACGGGCCGTCGACGGCGACCGCGCCCACCGCGGCCACCTCCTGCTCGCCGGCCAGCGCGACCACCGCGGCGAAGGCCGCCGCCATTCCGCCCAGCGCGAGCACCAGGTGCGTGGCGTAGCGCGCCTTGCGCGGCACGAACGCCTCGACGAGCACCCCCGCCACCGCCACGCCGAACACGATGAGCATCGGCGCGAGCTCGGCGTACTCGATCGTCGGTGTGTCGATCTTCTCGACGGCGAGCTGAAGACCCTCGCTCACTTGCTGCCTCCGTGGGTCTCGGCCGCCAGCGGCTGCGCTGCCGGCACGATCGGGTTCGAGGGCTTCGGGTCGGTGCGCTCGACCTGGCTCATGGTCTCCTCGACCGCCGGGTTGACCACGTCCAGGATCGGCTTCGGGTAGACGCCGAGCACCAGCAGCACCGCCATCAGCGGGGCCACCACGACCAGTTCGCGGACGTTCAGGTCACGGATCTTCTCGACCCCGGCCTTGACCGGCCCCGTCATGGTGCGTTGGTACAGCACCAGGACGTACAGCGCGGCCAGGATGATGCCGACCGTCGCGAAGAGGCCGGCCGCCTCGTAGCGCGAGTACGTGCCGACCAGCACCAGGAACTCGCTGACGAACGGCGCCAGTCCGGGCAGCGACAAGGTGGCCAGGCCGGCCACCAGGAACGTCCCGGCCAGCACCGGTGCGACCTTCTGCACGCCGCCGAAGTCGGCGATCGTCTTGCTGCCCCGCCGCGAGATCAGGAAGCCCGCGATCAGCAGCAGCGCCGCCGTCGAGAACCCGTGGTTGATCATGTAGAGCGTGGCGCCCGAGTGGCCCTGCGTGGTCATCGCGAAGATGCCCATGATGATGAAGCCGAAGTGCGAGATCGAGGTGTACGCGATCAGGCGCTTGATGTCGGTCTGGCCCACCGCGAGCAGCGCGCCGTAGATGATCCCGATGACCGCCAGCGTGACGATCACCGGGGCGAACGTCTTGGAGGCGTCGGGGAAGATCTCCAGGCAGAACCGCAGCATCGCGAACGTGCCGACCTTGTCGACCATCGCGGTCACCAGCACCGCGACGCCCGGGGTGGCCTCGGTCATGGTGTCCGGCAGCCAGGTGTGGAACGGCCACAGCGGCGCCTTGATGGCGAACGCGAACATGAAGCCGAGGAACATCGCCTTCTCGGCGGTCGGGTTCATGTCCAGCTCGCCGGTCGCCACCGCCTGCGAGATGCGCACCAGGTCGAAGGTGCCCTGCCCGGTGCCGCCCAGGTCGTGGTTCGCGGTGACCACGTACAGCGCCACCACCGCGGCCAGCATGACCAGGCCGCCGAGCAGGTTGTAGAGCAGGAACTTCACTGCCGCGTACGAGCGCTGCGCCCCGCCGAAGCCGCCGATGAGGAAGTACATCGGGATGAGCATGGCCTCGAAGAAGATGTAGAAGACGAAGATGTCGGTGGCCGCGAACGACACCACCACCATCGCCTCGACCATCAGCATGAGCGCGAAGAACGCGTGCGTGGAGCGCGGCGCGGCCTTGCCCGACGGGGCCTCGCCGGACGCGGAGACCTGCGGGGTGTCCGCGTCGTGCCACGAGGCCAGCACCAGGATCGGCATGAGCGCCGCGGTGAGCAGGATCAGCACCAGGCCGATGCCGTCCACGCCGAGCGACCAGTGCACGCCGAACGACTTGATCCACGCGTACGACTCGGTGAACTGGAAGCGGTCGCCGTCCGGCGAGAACTTCACCGTCACGATGATGGCCAGCACGAGTTCGGCCAGGGTCACCGCAAGGGCGGTGTTCTTGGCCAGCACCCGCTTGCCGGCCGGCAGCGCGGCGACCACGAGGCCGCCCACGAAGGGCAGGGCGGCCATCACGGTCAGCCAGGGGAAGTCGCCGTTCATCGCAATCCCTCCGCCGCGCCGCGTCCTGCGCCGAGTCCTGCCCTGCAACCGAACCGACGGGCCATCACGCCATCCTCGCCATCAGGGTCGCCGCCACCACGACGGCCGTGCCGCCGAACATCGACAGCGCGTAAGACCGCACGAAGCCGGTCTGGACCTTGCGGACCCGCGAGGACGTGCCGCCGATGAACGCGGCCAGCCCGCCCACGAATCCGTCGATGCCGCGGCCGTCCAGCCAGACCAGCAGCCGGGTCAGGTACTGGCCGGGCCGCATGACCAGGCCCTCGTTGATCGAGTCCTGGTACAGGTCCTTGCGGGCCGCGACGGTGACCAGCGAGCCCTGCGGGGCGACGGCCGGCACCTCGCGGCGGGCGTACTGCACGTACGCCACCGCCACGCCGAGGGCCACCATCGCGGTGGCCATGCCGGTCACCACCCACACACTGAACGGCAGTTCGCCGTGGCTGAAGCCGGTGACCGGGGTCAGCCAGTTCACGAACGCGTCGTTCAGCACGAACAGCCCGCCGGCGAACACCGAGCCGAAGGCCAGCACGATCATCGGCAGCGTCATCGACACCGGCGACTCGTGCGGGTGCGGCTCGTGCCAGTCGGCCGGCGCCCCGACCGGGGCCTCCTTCCAGCGCTCGCGCCCGAAGAAGGTCATCAGCATCACGCGCGTCATGTAGTACGCGGTCAGCGCGGCCGCGACCAGCGTCACCGAGCCGAGCACGTAGCCCGTGGTGCCGCCCTTCGCGAACGCCGCCTCGATGATCTTGTCCTTGGAGAAGAACCCGGACAGCAGCGGGAATCCGATGATGGCCAGATAGCCGAGCCCGAACGTGACGAACGTGACCGGCATGTACTTGCGCAGGCCGCCGTAGCGGCGCATGTCGACCTCGTCGTTCATGCCGTGCATGACCGAGCCCGCACCGAGGAACAGCCCGGCCTTGAAGAAGCCGTGCGTCACCAGGTGCATGATCGCGAACGCGTAGCCGATCGGCCCGAGGCCGGCCGCCAGGATCATGTAGCCGATCTGCGACATCGTGGAGGCCGCCAGGGCCTTCTTGATGTCGTCCTTGGCGCAGCCGACGATCGCACCGAACAGCACCGTGATGGCACCGACGATGGTGACCACCAGCTGCGCGTCCGGCGAGGCGTTGAAGATCTCCGCGGACCGGGTGATCAGGTACACGCCCGCGGTCACCATGGTGGCCGCGTGGATCAGCGCGGAGACCGGGGTCGGGCCCTCCATCGCGTCGCCGAGCCAGGCCTGCAGCGGGAACTGCGCCGACTTGCCGCACGCGGCGAGCAGCAGCATCAGGCCGATCGCGGTCATCGTGCCGTCCGACGCCGCGGCCGAGCCGCCGAGCACCTCGTCGAAGGAGAACGTCCCGAACGCGGTGAACATCAGGAAGATCGCCACGGCCAGGCCGAAGTCGCCGACCCGGTTCATGATGAACGCCTTCTTGGCGGCGGTGGCCGCCGAAGGCTTGTGCTGCCAGAAGCCGATGAGCAGGTACGAGGCGAGGCCCACACCCTCCCACCCGACGTACAGCAGCAGGTAGTTGTTGGCCAGGACCAGCAGCAGCATCGAGGCCAGGAACAGGTTCAGGTACGCGAAGAACCGGCGCCGGTTCTCGTCGTGCTCCATGTACCCGATCGAGTAGATGTGGATCAGCGAGCCGACCCCGGTGATCAGCAGCACGAACACCATCGACAACTGGTCGAGGTGCAGGCCGATCTCGGCCTGGAAGTCGCCGACCGCCACCCAGTTCCACAGGTGCTGGTCGATCGACCGGTCCGCGCCGGACTCGCCGAGCATGGCCGCGAACAGCGCGGCGGCCACCGCGAAGGAGCCGAGCGCGAACAGCGTGCCGAGCCAGTGCCCGAACCGGTTCGTACGCCTGCCGCCGAGCAGCAGGACGGCCGCGCCCAGGAGCGGCAGCCCGATCACCAGCCAGGTGGCCGAGAACACGCCGCTCGCGGCGACCGAGTGCATCCCCGCGCCGCCTTCGGTGGAGGCCAAGTACACGGAGGAAACCGAGGTTTGCGTCACCAGTCCCCTACCACTTCATCAGGTTGGCGTCGTCCACCGAGGCCGTCCGGCGGGACCGGAAGATCGCGATGATGATGGACAATCCGACCACGACCTCCGCGGCCGCGACGACCATCGTGAAGAACGCGATGATCTGGCCGTCGTAGTTGCCGTGCATGCGGGCGAACGTCACGAACGCCAGGTTGGTCGCGTTGAGCATCAGCTCCACGCACATGAACACCACGATCGCGTTGCGGCGCAGCAGCACGCCGGCGGCCCCGATGGTGAACAGCAAGGCCGACAAGAACAGATAGTTCGCCGGGTTCATGACCGCGACTCCTTCGATCCGGCGCCGGCCGCGACGGAGTCGCCGTCGGTGCGCTCCGCCCCGGCCTCGTCAGGGTCCACGTCCGCCGCGCCCTCCCCGGTGCCGTCCGCCTCGGGGCCCGCTTCCTCGCCCTCGTGGCGCGCCGTCGGGACGTCGCCGCGCTGCTCCATCCAGACCTCGGCGCTCTCCTCCAACTCCGCCACCTGGTGCACCGGTTCGCGGCTGACGTCGCGGACCTGGCCGCGCGCCCGCAGGGTGGCGTTGACGGACAGCTCCGAGATGCTGCCGTCCGGCAGCAGCGCGGGGATGTCGACCGCGTTGTGCCGGGCGTAGACGCCCGGCGCGGGCAGCGGCGCGAGGTTGACGTTGTCCCGCACCCGCTCCTCGGACAGCTCACGCTGCGTCTTGCGCGGCGTGAGGCGCTCGCGGTGCGCCAGGACCATCGCGCCCAGCGCCGCGGTGATGAGCAGCGCGCTGGTGATCTCGAAGGCCCACAGGTAGCGGGTGAAGATGAGGTGCGCGATGCCCTTGACGTTCTCGCCCTGGTTGATGAGCGCGACGGCTTCCTGGTCGGTCTCCACCGCACCGGACGGCGAGACGCCGCCGGCGCCGTAGCCGGCGAAGTCCCCGAGCGAGGCGTTCGCGATGCCCGCGATGAGCAGGATCCCGAAGCCGAGCCCGCAGAGCACCGCGGCGACCCGCTGGCCGCGCAGCGTCTCCTTGAGCGAGTCCGCCGAGGAGACGCCGACCAGCATGAGGACGAACAGGAACAGCATCATGATCGCGCCGGTGTAGACGACGATCTGCACGATGCCGAGGAACACCGCGCCCTGGGCCATGTAGAAGATGGCCAGGCACACCATCGTCGCGGCCAGCGTGAGCGCGCTGTGCACCGCCTTCTTGAGGAAGACCGTGCCCAGCGCGCCGAGCACCGCGATGGTGGCGAGGACCCAGAACTGCACGGCCTCGCCGGTGGAGGTGCGGGTGACTTGTTCCGCGAGGACCACGCCCTCGGACAACCCGCCACTGGCCATGCTCATCGGACACCCGCTTCATGCTCGTCGGGGACGTCCCCGACCGCCGCGTCCCCGGCGGCGGCCCCCTGGGTCACCGTGCCCGGCGCGGCCTCGGTGACCTTGCCGAGGTAGTAGTCGCGCTCCTCCATGCCCGGGTACATCGCGTGCGGCGGGGCGACCATGCCCTCGTGCAGCGGAGCGAGGAGCTGCTCCTTGGTGAAGATGAGGCTGGCCCGGGTGCTGTCGGCCAGCTCGTACTGGTTCGTCATGGTGAGCGCGCGGGTCGGGCAAGCCTCGATGCACAGTCCGCAGAAGATGCACCGCAGGTAGTTGATCTGGTAGTTGCGCCCGTACCGCTCGCCCGGCGAGAAGCGCTCTTCCTCGGTGTTGTCCGCACCTTCGACGAAGATCGCGTCGGCCGGGCAGGCCCAGGCGCACAGCTCGCAGCCCACGCACTTCTCGAGGCCGTCCGGATGCCGGTTGAGCTGGTGCCGCCCGTGGTAGCGCGGCGCGGTCGGCTTCTTCTCGAAGGGGTAGAACTCGGTGTTCGCCTTCTTGAACATCGTCGCGAAGGTGACACCGAAACCGGCGACGGGTCCCAGGAAGTTGCCCACGGTCATACCTCCTTGTCCGTCGCGTTCGGGGTCGGGTTCGGGTCGGCGCCCGGAGTGGACGGGCCCGGTTCGGCGGACGCGTCCGCCGCGGATTCGTCCGCGGCACCGGCGGCGCCCACGCCGACCGGCACCGCGCGCCGCACATTGCGGCGCGGCACCGGCGGCAACTGCTGTCCTGGCAAGGGCGGTACGGGGAAGCCGCCGGCCATCGGGTCGAAGGGTTCGCTCGCCCCCGGCGTACCGGGCAGCGGCTCGGCTTTCTCTTCTTCGTCCTCGGCGCCGCGGATCATGTCCCACACCACGGAGAGCACGAGGAGGACGACGATCGCACCGGCGATGCCGAGCAGGATCTTCCCGTACTCGTAGCCCTCGTTCTTCATCGCCCGGACCGTCGCGACCAGCATCAGCCACAGCAGCGAGGTCGGGATGAGGACCTTCCAGCCGAGCTTCATGAACTGGTCGTAGCGCAGCCGGGGCAGCGTGCCGCGCAGCCAGATGAAGAAGAACAGGAACAACTGGACCTTGAGGAAGTACCAGAGCAGCGTCCACCAGCCGCTGTTCGCGCCCGCCCACACTTCGGTGATCGGCCAGGGCGCCCGGTAGCCGCCCAGGAACAGCGTGGTGGCCAGCGAGGAGACGACCACCATGTTGACGTACTCGGCGAGGAAGAACAGCGCGAACTTCAGCGACGAGTACTCGGTGTGGAAGCCGCCGACCAGCTCGCCCTCGGCCTCGGGGAGGTCGAACGGGGCGCGGTTGGTCTCGCCGACCATCGCGATGACGTAGATGACGAACGACACCGGCAGCAGCGCCGCGTACCAGGTGTCGCTCTGCGCGAGGACGATCTCCGACGTGGACATCGAGCCCGCGTAGAGGAAGACGCCCGCGAACGACAGGCCCATCGCGACCTCGTACGAGATCATCTGGGCGGTGCTGCGCAGCGAGCCGAGCAGCGGGTACGTCGAGCCGGAGGACCAGCCGGCCAGCACGATGCCGTAGATGCCCACGGACGCGGTGGCCAGGATGTACAGCACGCCGACCGACAGGTCGGTGAGCTGCAGCTGCGTCTGGTGCCCGAACATCGACACCTCGCCGCCCATCGGGATGACGGCGAAGGCCATGAACGCCGGGACCATCGCGACCACTGGGGCCAGGATGTACACCGGCTTGTCCGCGGCCTTGACGATGATGTCTTCCTTGAAGGCCAGCTTCACGCCGTCCGCGAGGGACTGCAGCAGACCCTGCGGGCCGACGTGCTTGGGGCCGATGCGCATCTGCATCCAGGCCACGACCTTGCGCTCCCACCAGATGGCGAAGAGCGTCATGACCACGCAGAACGCGAAGACCAGCAGCGCCTTGAAGGCCACCAGCCACCACGGGTCGGTGCCGAACCCGACCGGTCCGGCCGCAAGTTGGACGTTCACAGGGTCTCCTCGCCGTCACCCTCGCCGGGCTGCCGGGCGGTCGCGCCGTTGGCCCCGGTGCCGTTCGGCGGACCGTCGCCGCCGTACCCGTTCGGGCCCAGCTCGGTGCGGCCGGCCGCGCCGTCGGTGGCCCGCTGCTGCGGGAGGACCGCGGCCTTCAGCCGGACGACCTCGCCAGGCACCACGCCGAGCGTGCGGTGCACCGCGGAGCCGGGCGAGTTGGCGGGCAGCCACACCACGCCGTCGGCCATCTCGGTGACCGCGAGCGGCAGCGTGATCTCGCCGCCGTGCCGGGTCGAGACGGTGACCTCGGTGCCGTCCGCGGCGCCGATCCCGGCGGCGGTCGCGGCGCTGAGCCGGGCGGTCGGGCGGCGCCGGGTGCCGGCCAGCGCGGACTCGCCGTCCTGGCCGCGGCCGTCGTCGAGCAGCAGGCGCCAGGACGCCAGGACCGCTTCGCCGGCCGCCGGACGCGGGGCCGGGCGGCGCTCGCGGGCCTCGGGTCCGGCCGCGCGCTCGCCGGCCCAGCCGCCCAGGGCGCGCAGTTCGCGCCGGGCGGCGTTGACGTCGGGCAGGCCCAGGACGTGGTCCATCTCGTCGGCGATGGCGTGCAGGACGCGCAGGTCCGGCATCGCGGTCCCGGTGCCGCCGGCGACCTGGTCGTGCTTGAGCACCGAGGCGAACGGCCGCTCGCGGCCCTCCCAGTCCAGGAAGGTGCCGGCCTTCTCGGCGGCCGCGGCCACCGGGAAGACGACGTCCGCGCGCGCGGTGACCTCGCTGTGCCGCAGTTCGAGGCTGACCACGAACGGGGCGGCCTCCAGCGCGGCCAGCGCACCGGCCGGGTCCGGCAGGTCGCCGGGCTCGACGCCGCCGACCACCAAGGCGGCGAGCTTGCCGTCCCGGGCCGCGCGCAGGATGGCCGCGGTGTCCAGGCCGTAGCCGCCGGGGAGTTCGGGCACCCGCCAGGCGGCCGCGACCTCGGCGCGGGCCTCGGGGTCGCTGACCGGCCGGCCGCCGGGCAGCAGGTTGTACAGCGCGCCCGCTTCCAGCGCGCCGCGCTCGCCGGCCCGGCGCGGCACCCACGCGAGGCGGGCTCCGGTGGCCTCGGCCAGGGCGAGGGCGGCGGTGAGCGCGCCCGGGATGCCCGCGAGGCGCTCGCCGACCAGGATCACCGCGCCGCCGGTACGCAGCAGGTCGGCGGCGTCCTGGCCGAGTTCGTCCAGTCCGGCGCCGGTGGCCAGCGCATCGAGCCAGTCGGTCTCGCTGCCGGGTGCGGCACGCAGCAGCGCGCCGTCCATGCGGACCAGGCCGGCGCTGGCGAACGGGGCGATCGAGAACACCTTGAGGGTGCCCTTGCGGGCGGCCTTGCGCAGCCGCAGGAACACGATCGGCGACTCGTCCTCCGGCTCGAACCCGGCGAGCAGCACGATCGGTGCGCGCTCCAGGTCGGCGTAGGTGACGCCCATGCCGGTGCCGGCCACCTCGGAGGCCAGGAACTCGGCTTCCTCGGTGCTGTGTTCGCGGGCCCGGAAGTCGATGTCGTTGGTGCCCAGCGCGACGCGCGCGAACTTGGCGTACGCGTAGGCGTCCTCGACGGTGACCCGGCCGCCGACCAGCACGCCGGCCCGCTCCCGGGCGGCGTTCAGGCCGGCCGCCGCGGCGGCGAGTGCCTCCGGCCAGGACGCGGGCTCCAGTTCGCCGGTCTCCGCATTGCGCAGCAGCGGCCCGGTGATGCGGTCGCCGAGCGTCGGGTAGCGGAAGGCGAACCGGCCCTTGTCGCAGTTCCACTCTTCGTTGACCTCGGGGTCGTCGCCCGCGAGGCGCCGCATGACGCGGCCGCGCCGGTGGTCGGCGCGCAGCGAGCACCCGGACGCGCAGTGCTCGCACGCGGTCGGGGCGGACACCAGGTCGAACGGCCGGGACCGGAACCGGTACGCGGCCGAGGTGAGCGCCCCGACCGGGCAGATCTGGATGGTGTTCCCGGAGAAGTACGACTCGAACGGCTGGTTCTCGTAGATCCCGACCTGCTGCAGCGCACCGCGCTCGATCAGCGCGATGAACGGGTCGCCCGCGATCTGCTCGGAGAACCGCGTGCAGCGCGCGCACAGCACGCAGCGCTCGCGGTCGAGGAGCACCTCGGAGGAGATCGGCAGCGGCTTGGGGTAGGTGCGCTTGACCTCGCCGAACCGGGAGGTCGAACGCCCGGAGGTCATGGCCTGGTTCTGCAGCGGGCACTCGCCGCCCTTGTCGCACACCGGGCAGTCCAGGGGGTGGTTGATGAGCAGCAGCTCCATCACCCCGTCCTGGGACTTCTTGGCGACCGGCGAGGACAGCTGGGTGCGGACCACCATGCCGTCGGTGACCGTGGTGGTGCAGGACGCGAGCGGCTTGCGCTGGCCCTCGACCTCGACCAGGCACTGGCGGCAGGCGCCGACCGGGTCGAGCAGCGGGTGGTCGCAGAACCGGGGGATCTGGATGCCCAGGAGCTCGGCGGCCCGGATGACCAGCGTGCCCTTGGGCACGCTGAGTTCGATCCCGTCGACCGTGATGGTGACGAGGTCCTCCTGCGGCTTGGGCGCCGGTGCGCCGCCCGCCGGAGCGTTGGTGGTGACGGTCATCAGGCTTGCGCTCCTGTCAGGTTCGAGGCCCAGACGGTCGAGGCCGCCGGGTCGAAGGGACAGCCGCGATGGGCGAGGTGCTCGACGTACTCGTCGCGGAAGTACTTGAGCGAGGAGAAGATCGGGCTCGCCGCACCGTCGCCGAGGGCGCAGAACGACTTGCCGTTGATGTTGTCGGCGACGTCGAGCAGGGTCTCCAGGTCCGCTTCGGTCCCTTCGCCCTTCTCCAGCCGCTCCAGGATCTGCACCAGCCAGTACGTGCCCTCGCGGCACGGGGTGCACTTGCCGCAGGACTCGTGCGCGTAGAACTCGGTCCAGCGCAGCACCGCGCGGACCACGCAGACCGTCTCGTCGAAGATCTGCAGGGCCTTGGTGCCGAGCATCGAGCCGGCCGCGCCGACGCCCTCGTAGTCGAGGGGCACGTCGAGGTGCTCGTCGGTGAACATCGGGGTGGACGAGCCGCCCGGGGTCCAGAACTTGATGCGGTGGCCTTCGCGGACGCCGCCGGCCAGGTCGAGCAGCTGGCGCAGGGTGACGCCGAGCGGCGCCTCGTACTGGCCGGGGCGCTTGACGTGCCCGGAGAGCGAATAGAGCGTGAAGCCGGGGGACTTCTCCGAGCCGAAGGACCGGAACCACTCGACGCCCTTGTGCATGATGGCGGGCACCGAGGCGATCGACTCCACGTTGTTCACACAGGTCGGCGAGGCGTAGAGGCCCTCGACCGCGGGGAACGGCGGGCGCAGGCGGGGCTGGCCGCGGCGTCCTTCGAGGGAGTCGAGGAGCGCGGTCTCCTCGCCGCAGATGTACGCGCCGGCACCGGCGTGCACGGTGAGTTCGAGGTCGAACCCGGAGCCGAGGACGTTCTCGCCGAGGTAGCCCGCGGCGTACGCCTCCTTGACCGCCTCCTGCAGGCGGCGCAGTACCGGTACGACCTCGCCGCGCAGGTAGATGAAGGCGTGGTTGGAGCGGATCGCGTACGCCGCGATGATCACGCCCTCGATGAGGACGTGCGGGTTGGCGTACATGAGCGGGATGTCCTTGCAGGTGCCCGGCTCGGACTCGTCCGCGTTGACCACGAGGTAGTGCGGCTTGCCGTCGCCCTGCGGGATGAAGCCCCACTTCATGCCGGTGGGGAAGCCCGCGCCTCCGCGGCCGCGGAGGCCGGCGTCCTTGACGGTCTGGATGACCTCGTCCTGGTGCTTGGCGAGGGCCTTCTTCAGGCCCTGGTACCCGTCGTGCTTCAGGTACGTGTCCAGCCGCCAGGGCTGCATGTCGTCCCACGGCGCGGACAGGACCGGGGTGAGGATCGCGGGGTCGGTCGCTTCGGTCATGTCGGTCACGCCCCCTTCCCGGTCTGCGTGGTGGCGGGTGCGTCGGGGTCCTGGCCCTTGGCGATGCGCAGGCCGACGAGGCTGGGCGTGCCGCCCGCGCCGCCCTGGTCGACCGCCTCGGCGCGCGGGTCCGGAAAACCGGCCAGGATGCGCGAGGTCTCCTTGAAGGTGCACAGCGGTGCGCCGCGGGTCGGGCTGACCTGCTTGCCGGCCCGGAGTTCGTCGACGAGGTCCTTGGCGGACGCCGGGGTGGCGTTGTCGAAGAACTCCCAGTTGACCATCACCACCGGGGCGTAGTCGCAGGCCGCGTTGCACTCGATGTGTTCGAGGGTGACCGAACCGTCGGGCGTGGTGCCCTTGTTGCCGACCCCGAGGTGGTCCTTGAGGGTCGCGAAGATCTCGTCGCCGCCCATGACCGCGCACAGCGTGTTGGTGCAGACGCCGACGTGGAAGTCGCCGCCGTTCTGCCGCCGGTACATGGTGTAGAAGGTCGCGACGCCGGTGACGTCCGCGGTGGTCAGGCCCAGCATCTCGGCGCAGAACTCGATGCCGCTGGGACTGACGTACCCTTCCTCGGCCTGCACCAGGTGCAGGAGCGGGAGCAGGGCGGACCGCGACTGCGGGTATCGGCCGATGAGTTCCCGCGCGTCGGTCTCCAACCGGGCGCGTACGTCGGCGGGGTAGCCCGGCGCGGGCAGGCGGGGCATGCCCAGGTCGGTCATCGGTCGACACCTCCCATGACGGGGTCGATGCTCGCGACGGCCACGATCACGTCCGCGACCTGGCTGCCCTCGCACATGGCGGCCATGGCCTGCAGATTGGTGAAGGACGGGTCGCGGTAGTGGACGCGGTACGGCCGGGTGCCGCCGTCGCTGACCATGTGCACGCCGAGTTCGCCCTTGGGCGACTCGATCGCGGCGTACGCCTGGCCGGGCGGGACCCGGAAGCCCTCGGTCACCAGCTTGAAGTGGTGGATCAGGGACTCCATGGAGGTGCCCATGATGGTGCGGATGTGGTCCAGCGAGTTGCCCAGGCCGTCGGGGCCGAGGGCGAGCTGCGCGGGCCAGGCGATCTTCTTGTCCTCGACCATGACCGGACCAGGCTTGAGCCGCTCCAGGCACTGCTCGACGATCTTGAGCGACTCCTTCATCTCCGCGATGCGGACCAGGTAGCGCCCGTAGGCGTCGCAGGTGTCCGCGGTGGGGATGTCGAACTCGTAGTTCTGGTAGCCGAAGTACGGCTGGGTCTTGCGCAGGTCGTGCGGCAGGCCGGTGGAGCGCAGGCACGGGCCCGTGACGCCGAGCGCCATGCAGCCGGCCAGGTCCAGGTAGCCGATGCCCTCGGTGCGGCCCTTGAAGATGTGGTTGTCGTTGAGCAGCAGCTCGTACTCGCGGATCCGGCCGGGCAGGACGTCGACCAGTTCGCGGATCTTGTCGACCGCGCCGGGCGGCAGGTCCTGGGCCAGGCCGCCGGGCCGGATGTACGCGTGGTTCATGCGCAGGCCGGTGATCATCTCGAAGACGTCGAGGATGAGTTCGCGGTCCCGGAAGCCGAACGTCATGACGGTCAGCGCGCCGATCTCCATGCCGCCGGTGGCCAGGCAGACCATGTGCGAGGAGATGCGGTTGAGCTCCAGGAGGAGCACCCGGATGATCTCGGCGCGCTCGGGGATCTGGTCGGCGATGCCGAGCAGCTTCTCGACGCCGAGGCAGTAGACCGCCTCGTTGTGCAGCGGGGCGAGGTAGTCCATGCGCGTCACGAAAGTGACGCCCTGGGTCCAGGTCCGGTACTCGAGGTTCTTCTCGATGCCGGTGTGGAGGTAGCCGATGCCGCAGCGGGCCTCGGTGACCGTCTCGCCGTCGATCTCCAGGATCAGCCGCAGCACGCCGTGCGTGGACGGGTGCTGCGGGCCCATGTTGACGACGATGCGCTCGTCCGCGTCGGCGGCGGCCTGCACCACCTCGTCCCAGTCGGAGCCGGTGACGGTGTAGACCCGGCCCTCGGTGGTCTCCCGGGCCTTGGCCTCGGCGGCCGCCTCGGTCTCCGCGGCGCCGGGCGCGGTGGCGTGGGTGTTGGTCTGCTCGGCCATCAGCTGTACGACCTCCGCTGGTCGGGCGGCGGGATCTGGGCGCCCTTGTACTCGACGGGCACACCGCCGAGCGGGTAGTCCTTCCGCTGCGGGTGGCCGGGCCAGTCGTCCGGCATGAGGATGCGGGTGAGCGCCGGGTGCCCGTCGAAGACGATGCCGAACATGTCGTACGTCTCGCGCTCGTGCCAGTCGAGGGTGGGGTACACCTTCACGAGCGAGGGCATGTGCGGGTCCGCGGCCGGGGCCGCGACCTCCAGGCGCACCAGCCGGTTGTGCGTGATCGACCGCAGGTGGTAGACCGCGTGGAACTCGCGGCCCTCGTCGGTCGGGTAGTGCACGCCGCTGACGCCGGTGCACAGTTCGAAGCGCAGTGCGGCGTCGTCGCGCAGCGTCAGCGCCGTCTTGACGAGGCCGTCGCGGCGTACGTGCAGCGTCATTTCGCCGCGGTCCACGACCACGCGCTCGACGACGTCGTCGTAGGCGATCCCGGCCTCGGCCAGGGCGCCTTCCAACTCGTCGGCGACGACGTCGAATTCGCCTTCGGCGCGGCCTTCGTCGCCGTCCGCGGCGTGCGGTCCGCCGTACGGGCGCACCGCGGCACCGGGCAGGGCGACGGTGCGTACCAGGCGGCCGTAGCCGGAGGTGTCGCCGGTGCCCTTCGGGCCGAACATGCCGTGCCGGACGTCCAGCACCTCGCTCGCCGAACCGCGCGGTACGGGAACTCCGCTTCCGGGCGACGCGTTTTCCGCGCCGGGTGCGTCGCTCATCGCGGCAGCCCCTTCATCCCGCTGCTCGTCTCGACGAGCGGCAGCATCTCGATGGTGGGCACCGCCGTCAGTGCGGCCTGCTCGGCGGCGCGCGCGGCCTGCTCGCGGTTCACCCCGAGCGGCATGTGCTGCACCTGCTCGTGGAGCTTGAGGATGGCGTCCATCAGCATCTCGGGGCGCGGCGGGCAGCCGGGGAGGTAGATGTCCACGGGCACGATGTGGTCGACACCCTGGACGATCGCGTAGTTGTTGAACATGCCGCCGGAGGAGGCGCAGACGCCCATCGACAGCACCCACTTCGGGGCCGCCATCTGGTCGTAGATCTGGCGCAGGACCGGCGCCATCTTCTGGCTCACCCGGCCGGCCACGATCATCAGGTCGGCCTGCCGCGGCGATGCCCGGAAGACCTCCATGCCGAACCGCGCGAGGTCGTACCGGCCGGCCCCGGTGGCCATCATCTCGATGGCGCAGCACGCCAGGCCGAAGGTGGCGGGCCAGAACGAGCTCTTGCGGAAGTAGCCGGCCAGATCTTCGACCGTGCTGAGCAGGAAGCCGCTGGGCAGCTTCTCCTCAATACCCATCGGATGGCCTCTCCTGGAGCACCTGGATCGCCTGGATCACGTGGAACATCTGGACCTCTGCCGTCAGTACCTGCGGGATGCGGATCTGTCGTGCGTGCGCTGGGCTCGGTCGCCCGTCAGTCCCACTCGAGGCCGCCGCGCCGCCACAGGTAGGCGTAGGCGACGAACACGGTGAGGATGAACAGGGCCATCTCGACGAGACCGAAGATGCCCAGGGCGTCGAAGTAGACCGCCCACGGGTAGAGGAAGACGATCTCGATGTCGAAGATGATGAAGAGCATCGCCGTCAGGTAGTACTTCACCGGGAAGCGGCCGCCGCCGGCCGGCTGCGGTGTCGGCTCGATGCCGCACTCGTACGCCTCCAACTTGGCCCGGTTGTACCGCTTGGGCCCGGTCAGCGCGCCGGCGACGAGGGAGACGACACCGAAGGCCGCGGCGATGCCGCCGAGCACCAGGATCGGCGCGTACAGGTTCATTGCCGCACTGCTCCCTTCCGTCCATCGGGACCGGTCACGCCCACCCGCTTGTGAGCATGTGACCAGGTTCACAAGCACCCGGAACGGCGCCGATCCTACGCCTCTTCCGATGTGATCTGCGACACGAGCCCAATTCGATCATGGTGTGATCTTCACCACCTGATGATCGATCAGAAACGATTGCGCCCGAGCTTGTTTCGACCTACCGCAAGGATTCGGACACACAGTGCTAGGGAAGCAACCCGTTAGATGTCGATCTTGACCAACGCTTGACTCGCGCCTATATCAGGGGATTTGGCGGATCATCAAATTTGATCAACATCGGACGACGTGTTAGGCGAGCCTCACCACCCCGGACGCGAAGAACCCCCGGGCGGCGGGCCGCCCGGGGGTTCTTCGGTTTCCTGCTCGACTGCCTGGTCAGGACCGCCTTCCGCGGTTCCGGCAGGCCGCGTGCGCGGGAACGCACGCGGCCGCCGCGTCAGTACCTCCGGTCGGTCAGCGTCCCGCCGTTCGCCGGCGTCCAGACGATGTAGCCGAACTGGAAGTCCTGCCGCCGGCCGCCGTTCACCGAGTACTCCTCGCTGGTCGGCAGGCCGAGGTAGGACGTCTCGGCGCCCTTGGCGTCCCAACGCACCCGGATGCCGCCGTAGATGGCGTGCGCGCCCGTCTGCGGGGACCAGTAGATGGCGCCGCCCTGGAAGTGGTTGAAGCGGGCCGCGCCGTTGCGGGTCGAGGCCTCACTGGTGGTCGGGAAGCCGAGGCCGCCCGAATCCCAGTTGTACTCCGCGTACTTCTGCGCGATCGCCCCCATGACCACCTGCGGGCCGGTCTGCGCCGACCAGTAGATGGTGCCGCCCTGGAAGACGGCGTACCTGCCGCCCGGGCGCCCGGTGTTCGCCTCGTCGGTCAGCGGGAAGCCCAAGTAGCCGCCGTCCCAGCCGGTCTGGCCCCACTTGGTGAAGATGCCGCCGTAGACGGCGCGGGCGCCGCCGACGTCGGACACGATGATCACGCCGTTCTGGAAGTTGATGTAGCGGCCGCCGGGACGCCCGGTAGGCGCCTCGTCACTGACCGGGAACCCGAGGATCCCCGCATCCCAGCCGTACTGCGCGTACTTCGCACCGAACGCGCCGCTCACCGCGTGCGCCCCGGTCGTCGCCGACCAGGTGATGCTGCCCTTCTCGAAGTTGTTGTACCGGCCGCCGGGCCTGCCGGTGTTGCCCTCGTCGGTGGCGGGGTACCCCAGCGAACCGCCTTCGCCGCCGAGCGCCCGCCACTTGGCGTGAATGGCACCCCACACCATGTGCGATCCGGTGCGCGGGCTCCAGTACGCGGAGGCCCCCGGACCGAACTGGTGGTACTTGCCGACCCCGTCCGGGGCGGTCAGCTCGTCGGTGGTCGGCGGGCCGAAGTTCGCCGCGCCGCCCTGCGCGAGGTAGTTCGCGAGCAGTTCGCCACGGATGACGTGCACGCCGGCCGCCCGGCTCCAGTACGCGCGCCCCTTGGCGAACTCCCGGGAGCGCAGGTCCGCGTCGCCGACCTCGGGGCCGGTCGGGGCGCCCAGCAGGGCGGCCACCGCGGGCTCGGCGGCGAGCCGCTTGTCGATCGGCGTCGCGTAGTCGAGCGTCAGCTCCCAGTCGTGGTCGGGCATGACCGCCTCGCGGGCCCGCTCCGTCTCGTCGTCGCCCCAGCGGGCGAAGGTGGCCACACCGTCGGTGGCGGTCTCCGGCGCGGTCATCGTCACCTTGGAGCCCACCACGACCGGCACGCTCGCGGCCTGGTGCGAGTTGAGCGTCACGGTCACCGGGGTGTCCGCCTTGACCGTCAGGGTCACCAGCTTGGGCCAGGCCGCGTAGACGCGCTGGGTGGTCACGCCCTTGGAGTCGGTCGCGATCGCGGTCAGCTGCATGTGCGTGTCGTCGCCATGGTCCGGGAACGCCCGGTCGAAGGTGCCGCCCTCGTGGCCGCTGTCATTGTGCGCGTGGCAGGTGCCGCCGTAGCAGTGCGCCATGACGACTTCCCAGCGCAGGTTCAGCGCGCCGTCCTCGGTGTCGGTGGCCTGCGCCTCGATGCGCACCTTCTCGCCGACCT
Source organism: Yinghuangia soli (assembly GCF_021502675.1). GTDB lineage: Bacteria > Actinomycetota > Actinomycetes > Streptomycetales > Streptomycetaceae > Yinghuangia > Yinghuangia soli. Next base: position 220,915 of record NZ_JAKFHA010000011.1, on the reverse strand, counting down.
TGAACTTGCGGTCCGCGGCGGGCGCGGTCCATTCGATCTTCGGCGCGTGGTTGGCCGGGACGACCTTCACCTTGTATGTACCGGTCTTGCCGCCGGTGTCGGTGACCGTCACGGTCGCCTCGTAGTCGCCCGGCTCCTCGTACTTGTGCGTCACCACCGGGCCGGTGCCGGACTCGCCGTCGCCGAAGTCCCAGGCGTAGGTGAGCGGGTCGCCGTCCAGGTCGTTCGAGTCGCTCGCGTCGAAGGTGACGGTCAGCTGCGCGGGGTCGACGGTGGTGGTGGCCTTGGCCACCGGCGCGCGGTTGCCCGCCTCGTAGACCAGGCGCTTGACCGAGTTGGTGTACAGGTCGACGTAGACGATGTCGCCGTTGCCCGGGGCCGCGGCGAACTTGGCCGGACCCGTGCTGGTCGACCGCCAGTCCGTGTTCGGGTCGTGGCTGAACACCTCGGCCACCGGGTTCGCGAGCTGCGCGCCCTGCGCGTCGCGGATCTTCATCGTGCGGATCATCCGCTGCGAGTAGTCGCCGAAGAAGTAGCTGTTGCGGTACTGCTCCGGGTACGAGATACCGGTGTAGACCACGCCGCCGGTGACGCTCGCCCCCTTGCCGTCGTGGTTGTAGGCGTACAGCGGCTTGCTGGCCGCGACGCCCTTGCAGCCCGGCAGGTCGGTGTAGCCGGCGGTCGGGAAGTCGCCTTCCCAGCAGGGCCATCCGTAGTTGTCGCCGGCCCGGACCAGGTCGATCTCCTCCCACGTGCCCCAGCCGACGTCGCCGACCAGCGGGGCGCCGGTCACCGGGTCGAGGGACAGCCGGAAGGGGCTGCGGAAGCCGGACGCGTACATGCGGCTGGCCCACGAGTCCGGGGCGGCGGCGTTGTAGCCCGGGTTGCCGGGGACGCCGCGGCCCTGGTTGTCCAGGCGCATCAGCTTGCCGTACGGGGAATCGGGCTTCTGCGCGTCCAACGCCCGCGGGTCGACCGGCACGAAGTCGGCGTTGTCGCCGATGCTCAGCCAGACGTAGCCGTCCGCGTCGGCGAGGACGCCGGTGATCGCGTGGGCGGTGAAGCGGGCCGGGGCCTCGACCATCACGAACTCGTCGCTGAGCCCGGTGGGCGCGGATTGGCCGTCGACCTTCCAGCGGCTCAGGCGCAGCTTTCCGTCCGTGGTGGTGTACGCGGTGTACATGGTGCGGTTGGTCGCGAAGTCGGGTGCGAGCGCCATGCCGGTCAGCCCGAGGTCGAGCGTGTCGTCGACCGGTATGTCCTTCAGCGGGGTGACCTGGCCGCCGGCGGACACGTACGCGACGTGGCCCGATTTGCCGATGGTTATGTAGCCGCCGTCGGGAGTGAACACGAAGTCCGTGGTCAGGCCCTGCTGTCCGGTGGTCGATTCGCGGACCGAGAACCCGGGCGGAAGGGTCTGCGCGGCCTCGCCGCGCTCCGCCAGCGTGTACCAGAACAGGCCTGCGGTGAGTGTGAGAACGATGCCCAACGCGGTGATCAGCTGTCCCGCCGACCTGTACTGGAACCGCGGGCGTCTGTGCGTGTTGATGGAACAACCCCCTGTGACCATGCGCCCGTATAGCAGCATGGGGCATCAGAAGCTAGCCAACTTGCAGGTCAATAAGAAGGCATTTGTGGTTTCAACTTGCTTACGGCTGGACAGAGGGGCATCGGCCCCGATCCCGGGCAGGGCGCCGGGTGTTCCCGCTCACACTCGTCCCGCCGCCCGGAAGCCCGCGAACCTGCGGGATGCCGCTCCCAGAGCCGATCCGCCGACCCCGGAGGCACCCCGACCGCGCAGCTCGGATATGTAACAGTTCCGACATGCACTGTGGATTCGCTAGTGGCCCGATATAAATCCCCCGTGAACTTTTCGCTGCTGTCGCGTGAAGCCAGGCTGAAGTCCCCTGGTTCCCGCCAGATATCGCCGCCCCCGGCGGCCCCGGCGGATGCGCCGGCACCGGCGGAAGCATCGGCTCCGGAGACCCCCAAGTCCCCGACGGCCCCGGCGGCGCCGAGGGCGGCAGGGGGCCGGCTCGCGGCCCTGGACGGCCTGCGGTTCATAGCAGCGGCCATCGTCATGCTGCACCACTTCGTGATCGCGCCGTACGCGTGGGGCATCGGCGAACCGCAGCGGCTCTTCGACAGCACCCTCGTGGTGGTCAGCGGCTACGGCTGGCTCGGCGTCGAGTTCTTCTTCCTCATCAGCGGCTTCGTCATCTGCATGAGTTCATGGGGCCGGAGCATCGGGCAGTTCGTCACGTCCCGCATCACGCGCCTCTACCCCGCCTACTGGGCGGCCATCGTCGTCACGACACTGATCGTGTACACCGTCGCCGAGGGCAAGGGCGTCTCGGCCGTCTCGGTCTGGGACCGGCTGCTCAATCTGACGATGCTCCAGGAACCCCTGGGGGCACCGGCCGTCGACGCGGTCTACTGGACACTCTGGGTGGAGCTGAGGTTCTACCTGCTCTTCGCGATCGTCGTCTGGCGGGGCGTCACCTACCAGCGGGTGATCGTCTTCTGCGCCCTCTGGATGACCGCGGCGACGCTCGCCACGGCCATCGACAACAGGACGCTCGAGATCCTGCTGATCCCGGAGTCCGCCCCCTTCTTCATCGCGGGCATCGCCTTCTTCCTGATGCGCCGCAACGGCCCGACCCTGCTCCTCTGGGGGATCGTCGCCTTCGCCTTCGCGTTCTCCCAGCACAGCGTGATCGCCCGCCAGGAGTCGACCGAGTGGATGATGCACCACAACATGCCGTCCTGGCCGACGCATGCACTGGTGACGCTCTTCTACGTCGTGATGGCCGTCCTCGCGCTGGGCTACCTGGACCGCATCCGCTACCCCTGGCTCACCACCCTCGGCGCCCTGACGTTCCCCGTCTACCTGATCCACTGCGAGGCAGGCTGGGCGCTCATCATCGCCCTCCGCGGCCGCTTCAATCCGCACCTGGTCGTGTTCATGGTGATGCTCTGGGTCCTCGTGGTCGCCTGGCTCATCCACGTCCTCGTCGAAAAGCGCGTCGCCCCCCGCCTCTCCACCGGCCTCAAACGCGCCTTCGCCACGATGCCGAAGGACTAGGAAGGACTAGCTCAGCGGCGGAGGGCGTCCGCGGGTTCGATGCGGGCGGCGCGCAGTGCGGGATAGAGGCCGGCGACAAGGCCGACGGCGCTGCCGATCAGCGGCGCGGGCACGACCACCCACGGTTCGAGGATGGCCGTCCAGTCATTGCCGACCGCAGTGGCCAGGACGACAGCGACGCCGCAACTGGTGCCGATGAGGCCGCCGAGGGTGCCCAGTGCGGTGGATTCGGCAAGGAACTGCAGCGCGATGTGCCGGGGACGGGCTCCGAGCGTGCGGCGCAGGCCGATCTCGGGGGTCCGCTCGAGGACCGCGACGAGCGTGGTGTTCGCGATGCCGACCGCGCCGATGACGAGGCTGACCGAGGCAAGAAGAAGGAAGAGGCTGTCGAGCGCGCGGCCGACGTCCTCGCGCAGGTCGCGGGGGTCCGGCGGCGGCGTCACGCTGAACAGTTGCGGGCCGTCGGGGCGCAGGGCCACGGGTGCCTGGCGGGCGATGAGCCGGGCGGCGCCGATACGGGTGTGGACGATCATCGACGCGCGCGGGCCGACGGGTTCGCCGAAGCCCTGGACGGCGGTGGCGGCGGGGATGAAGACCGAGGACAGCAGCTCCGGCATGCGGCGGGTGTCCGCGATGATGCCGACCACGGTGTAGGGGCTGCCGTTCACGAACACGGCCGGGTTGCCGTCGAGCCGGGTGATGCCGAGTTTGCGGGCGGCCCCGGGGCCGAGCACGGCGACGCGTTCGCGGCGGCTCTCGGCGAACCGGTCGTACGTCCGGCCGGTGCGCAGGGTGGGCTCCATCGCGGCCAGCGCCCCGGGGCTGGCCGCGTAGAGCCGGATGCCGTCTCCGTACCCGGCACCGGGGGCGTCCGCGTCGGGGGTGGCGGCGAATCTGGGGCGGGCCTGGTCGATCGGCCAGAAGACGCCGCCTGCGACGACGCCGTTGAGGGCGCCGATGCGCTGGTCCGCGTCGGCAGGGAAGGACAGCGTCGGGTCGTCGGGGACACCTGTGCCGACGTCGGCGACGGTGACCTGGGTGGCGCTGAGCTCGTCGAACCGCTTGTCGATCTGACCGCCGGCCGTCGCGGTCAGGCCGAGGACGGCCACGAAGGCCCCGATGCCGAGGACCGTTCCGAGCATGGTGAGGACCGAGCGGGCAGGTCGCTGCAGAACCCCGGCGAGCGCTTCGGCGGCCAGGTCGCGGCGCCGGATTCCGGAGGGTTCGATGCCGCGTGCGCGTCGTCCGCGACGGCTATCCGGCGTGGGCATGCGGCTCCTGCGGGGCTGAGGCGGCCTGCCCGGACGGTCGGTCGGCGCTCAGCCGTCCGTCCCGGATCGCGAGGATGCGGTCTGCTCGGCCCGCGACGTGCAGGTCGTGGGTGATCACGACGATGGTGAGTCCGGCCGAGTTGAGCTCGGCGAGCAGGTCCATGACGGTCCCTGCGGTTGAGGTGTCGAGGCTGCCGGTCGGCTCGTCGCACAGGAGGAGACTGGGACGGTTGACCAACGCCCTTGCGATGGCGACGCGTTGGCGCTCACCGCCGGAGAGCGTCGTCGGCAGTGCGTGCATGCGGTGGCCGAGGCCCACACGCCGCAATGCCTCGGCGGCGGCCTTGCGGCGGTCGGCGGCGGAGACACGGCTGTAGAGCTGCGCGAGCGCGACGTTCTCCAGCGCGGTGCGGTAGGGAAGAAGATGGAACGCCTGGAAGACGAAGCCGAGGCGGCGTCCGCGAAGCGCGGTCCGCTCGGTCTCGGACAGCGAGCGGACGTCGATGCCGTCGAGCTCGTACGTTCCGGTGGTGGGGCGGTCCAGCAGGCCGGCGAGGTTGAGGAACGTCGACTTGCCCGAGCCGGAAGGGCCGACGACAGCGACGAACTCGCCGCGCTCGACGGTCATCCGGCAGTCGCGCAGCGCGGTCACGGGCGGCGGACCCGGGTAGGTGAGGCCGACGCCGTCGAAGCGGATGACCGGGGTGTCCGTCATCGGCCGACCAAGGGCATCGTCTCCGGCAGACCGCGCCTGCCGGTTCCGCCGCCGCAGCAGGCTCATGCGCCGACCACGACAGTGTCGCCGGCCTCCAGCTGCGCCGGTCCCGCCGCGATCACTTCGACGTAGCCATCGCCCGACAGCCCGGCCTTGACCTCCACTTGGGCGGTACGTCCGGCTGCGTCGCGCTTGGTGACGGTCGTGCGGCCGTCGGCACTTGTCGAGAGCGCCGAGACCGGGACGACCAGCACCGGAGCGGGCGTCGATGCCTGAGTGATGGTGAGCCGGACGTTCTGGCCGTCCCAGTTCGGCTCGAGAGCCTTCTCCGGGGCCACGGTGAACGGGGTGCGGGAGGAGCCGCCCTGCTGGTTCGCGGGTGCCGCGGTCGGGGCACCCGGGAAGCCCGCGCTCGGCCCGGCATGCTGGCCTGCAGCTGCCTGTCCCCCACCGATGCGCGCGACCGTCCCGGTCGCGTGCCCGCCGATCGACTCGGCGTCGATCCGCACCGCCATGCCGGGCTTGATCAGGCCCACCTGGTCCTGGGGCAGTTCCGAGGTGATCTCCAGGCTGCCCGAGGAGAGCGTGAGAAGAGGTGCGGTCACCTTGTCGCCGACCTTGGCGTTCAACTTCACCAGCTTCACCGGAAATTGCGGAACGAACACCGCTTCGGCGACCGGGAGATACGGGCCTGTGGTGGCGACCAGCTCCGCCTGATTCTGCTTGGCGGCCGTCAACGCCTTCTGCAGGTAGCGCAGTTGCTCGGACAGAGGCTCACTGCCGTCACCCGAAGGCCCGGGCGTTCCTCCGGGCGCCCCCGGGCTCGGCGCCCCCGAAGGCGTACCCGCACCCGCCGCGATCTGCCGCTTCATGTTGTCGACCGCCCGCTGCGCCTCGTCGACCGAAGTCTGCGCCGCCTGAAGAGCCTTCCGGTCGGCCTGTGGGTCGGAGCCGCCCGTGGTCGGGACCGCGTATCCGAGACGCTCGTACAGCTTGGTCAGCGCCGCCTTGGTCCCGGGACCGAAGTGCCCGCGCGTATCGGCACCGACACCGAGCCCCATGGCCGTGAGCGCAGCTTGCAACTGGGCGACATCCGCCCCCTCGCCCCCCGGCTTGAGGTCCCGGTACGCCGGAACCGCACCGGCCAGCACGATCACCGGCCGCCCGGACACCTCCACGGCCACGTCCCCGCCCTGCAGCCGCGCACCGGCCTGCGCGCGCGTGCCGGTCACCAACGGCGCAGCAGCCCCGACCGGCGCAGTCGGCGTGACCTCGATCTGCGCGGTCGTCACCACGTTGCCCCGGACGGCCAACGTGTCCGTCAGCAACCGCCGTTCGACCGTCGCCGTCAGCACCGACGCCTTCGGCGGCCCGGCCTCGGACTTCGCCTGCGCCGGCGACTTCACAAACGTCGACGCCACCAGCCCTGCAAGGGAAAGCACCGCCGCACCCACCGCAATACCGATGACCACCCGCTGGCGCCGGATCATGCGTGAAGCGGAGTCCGGTATTCCGAATTCCCTGTCGCTCACTTCGATGGCATCCTCACCGACGTCGGCCACCCCGGCGGAATCGGATGAACGCACAATCTCTCCCCGAAGATCATCGTGCCGCCACCATCCATCCGGACAGTCGCCAAAGAGCGTCGAATTATGCCTCCGGCAAACCCAGGAAGCAAGCGTTTGCCGCTGCTGATACCGGGACAAACGCTCGTAGTTGCGGGCCGCCCCAACCATCCCGACGAATGCCTCCCAAGATGGTCACCGGTGAATTCCAGGCACTTGACACCGTCACGCGCACCTCGACAACCTGTCCGTTGCATCGGCGGGCTCCGACGCCCGCTGCAGACCATAGTTCGGGGGAACTTTATGGGAATGCGCAAGGCGACCGCGGTCGTGGCGATCGCAGGCACCATGGCGACGGCCGGAGTAATCGCTTCGACACCGGCTTCGGCGATTACCAACCCCAGGTGCACTGCATCGGACACCACCCCGTTCCGCATCTGGACCATGGCAGGAGACATCTGCTACAAGGGCGCAGGCGGCGTGAACGGAAAGTACTACACCAGTACCCGGCACTACTCTGCCGGAACGCAGGATGCGTTCGTCTGGTATCACATCGGGTCCTCGTACTACAGCCCGCACATCTATCCCGGGCAGTGGTACGACCCCAACTCGGCAGACACTGCCGTGACGACCGCGCTGTGGATTAACAGCCGCGGTGGATGCACACAGCCCTGCTGATTACGACGTGCGGGTGCACCGCCGCGACGCGAATCGCGGCGGTGCACCCGCACGCCCGATTCTCGGTCCTGCAGTCGAAAGGAGGTCGAAGAAGCGTGCGCAAAAGGACTGTGACATCTCTCTGCACCCTGACCTTGACGGCTTTTGCCGTCGCTGGGTGCGGCGGCGGTGCCGAGCGGGAACCGCAGGCGCCTCCGATCGGCAGCATTACGACCGTCACCGATCCCGCGCAGATCCTGCGGCCGATCGACCGCTACATCCCGACCGGCTGGGAATCGCAGTTGGTCAATCAGGCCGCGAACGACGCGATGGCCGAATGCATGCGCAGCTTCGGAATCACTTTCACCCCCGCACAGGTCATCGGTCTCGAAAACGCGGAGCACATACGCCGCACCATCGACGAGGTCTTCGGTGCATTCGATCCGCAGCAGGTCTGGATGGACGGCTACCGGGTTCGTGCCGAGCTCAGTGGGCCCGCGGGCCCGATGCCGGAGCAGCCGGGGCTGAGCCCGGCCGAAGCCGGCGTGTTCAATGGCGTGGACCCCGTCACGCAATCCAAGGTTGCCCAATTTGCCGGGCGTCCCGTTCCCGATGGTGGATGCTTCAAGGTCGGGCGGGACTCGATCGGCGGAATCTCTGTCTCCCCGAACGTGGGCGTTCTTCCGTTTGGAGGTCCAAAAGTCCCGGCCGACGACCCACGCATCAAGGCGGCTGTGGATGCGTGGCGCGGCTGCATGCGCGAGCACGGGTACGAATACCCGGACCCTTCGGCGGCGTACCTGGACGACAAGTGGCATACAGCCGAGATCACTTCGGAGCAGCGCGCCACAGCAGCGGCTGACAACGGATGCAAAGTCTCGACCAATCTCGTCGGGGTCGTACTGGCGGTCACAATCGCGTACGACAACCTGTACATCGAGCGCAACGCGGTGGCACTCTCCGATTATCGCAAGCGCGTGGACGAAGTCCTGCGGCAGGCCAAACCCGCGGTCTGAGCGACCGCCATCATGTGAGGGGAGTGCGTGTTGATATCGCCTCGATCAGTCTGGTCGGCTATCGCAATCGGTGCCCTGGTGGTCGGCGCCGCCGGGTGTGCGGATGCCGAGAAGAAAGCCGATGTGCCGGAAATCGGGCCGATATCCGTGATCACCGACCCGTCCCAAGTGGTCCACCCGGTGGATGCCTATCAGTTGAGCGAGGCCGAGAAAGCCGCGCTTGGCAAGGTGGCGGCCAAGGCCTTCGCGGACTGCATCCGGAGCTACGGCGTGGACTACTCGCCTGCCGCAGAGCCCCCGCGGCAGGCCGGCCCGTGGGATGTGCATCCGAATTCGTTCGGGGACTACGGGATTTTCGATCCGTCGGAGACGTGGCACGAAGGGTTTCGACTACGGCATTACCCGCCCGAGGTCACGTCACCACCGCCGCCGAAGGAACGTGATGACGTGGACCGGTTGGCCAGCGGTACCACCGACGGCTTCACGCGCCTCACCGAGTTCGCCGGCAAGCCCGTCCCTGAAGGCGGCTGCGACAAGGTGCGCTCGGACGCGTCGTCGGCGCTGGGTGTCGACATCAGCCCCACGTTGGAGACGGTGACTCCTGTGGAGGACCCGCGCCTGGTGGCGGCCGAGTCGGCATGGAGCAAGTGCATGAAGCAGAAGGGGTTCGACTACCCGAATCCGGCGGAGGCCTCGCGGCAGGAAAAGTGGAGCGACGGCCCCTCCGAGCCGGTAGGCGAGGAAGAGCGAGCCACTGCGCGCGCTGACACCCAGTGCAAGTTGGCGACGAACCTGGTCGGTATTTTCAACGCGGTGGCGATCGCGTACGAGAAGCGCTGGATCGAAGCGAACGCTCCGCTGCTGGCCGAGGTCCGCGCCCGCCGCGATGATCTCCTGCGGCGGGCCGCAGCCCTGTAGACCCGCCCTCGGAGGGGCCGGTTCCGGTCAGCCGTAGTAGTCCTCCCAGGCTTGCGTGAAGGACGCGAAGGCAGCGGCGTCGAACAGGACGAACCGCACCAGCTCGACTGCGGTTTCGGGAGCGCGCAGCGGGGCGACGGTCTGCACGGCGATGCGTGCCGCATCGTCCAGGGGCCAGCCGAACGTCCCGGCCGAGATGGCCGGGAAGGCGATGGTGCGGGCGCCGAGTCGGTCGGCTGCCCGGAGGGATTCTCGGTAGCAGGAGGCCAGGAGGGCGGAGCGGTCTTCGTCTTTCGACCAGACGGGGCCGACGGTGTGAATGACCCAGTGGGCGGCCAGGTCGCCCGCTGTGGTGGCTACTGCCTGGCCGGTGGCGAGGCCGCGGCCGTAGTGGGAGGCGCGGAGGTCGCGGCAGGCGGCCAGGATCGCGGGGCCGCCCTTGCGGTGGATGGCGCCGTCCACTCCCCCGCCGCCGAGCAGCGAGGAGTTCGCGGCGTTGACGATGGCGTCGACGCGCTCGTCGGTGATGTCGCCCTGCACCAGCTCGATCCGGACCATGCGCCCATCCTCGCCTTCGGGAGGGCCGCACGCGAACGGATTCGCGGGGGTCCGGGTGCTCGTGTCCGGTCGGTTCCGGTCCGGTTCGGGGTGGGTTCGGGGGCGGGTCGGATCGGTGCGCGGCGGACTTTGCGATAACCGGAGTGAAAGCTATTACCTAGGCCGAGACCGATGCGTCATCATGGACCTGCGGCGGACCTTGGCCAGGGGTTTCGTCGCAGGTCATGTTCGTTTTCTCCGTTGATCATTCCGCCGTGTAGGCGATGTTTCCCGACGTTCGGCATGCCTGGGGGCAGGCGACGGCCGCGTGTGCTTTTTGCGGCTTTTGTCGGCCTGTGCAGAGGGCTTGGCCGAGGGTCGTTCCGGCACGCGACGAATCCGGGCGAGGGGCGGTTTCGGCATGGTCAGACTTGCGGTCGTCATCCCTTATTTCAACCCCGCGGGCTACGGCTCCCATGAGCGGAAGCTGTCCCGCACTCTTGCGGCGTACCGATCGGCCGGCCTGGCCGAGGACGTCTACCTGGCCGGCGCGGGCGGGACACACCCGCTGGACGCCCAGGTCGCGTTCTGGGATGCCGAATGCCCGTTCCTATGGCACAAGGAACGCTTGATCAACTTGGCGGTACGGCAGTTGCCGGCCGAGTACACGCATGTGGTGTGGGCGGACAGCGATGTGATCGTGCACCGCGAGTGGGCCGCCGCGGTCGCGGACGCGCTGCGGCGGGCGCGGCTGGTGCAGGGCTTCCGGGTGGTCCGGCACCGGGACACCCGGGACGAGTTGTCGATGACCCGGGTCAGTGCCCTGGTGCCCGGCGGCCGCGGTGCGATGGGGCTGGTGTGGGGCGCCTGCCGTTCGCTGTTCGAAGAGGGCGGCGGGCCAGGGCTGTTCGACCGGGCGATCGTCGGCGGCGGCGACTCGGTGCTCGGCTGGGCGGTAAGGCAGCGGTACGACACACCGTCCACACCGTGGCTGGATTCCTACCGCAGCAACCTGGGCCTGAAGTGGTCGGCGGAACTGGTCGCGGAGTACGACGCGTGGGTCGCGCGGGCCGGGGCCTGGCTGGGCGACGGCGGTGTCGCCGCGGCGGACACCACGGTCGAGGTACTGGAGCACGGGCCGCCGGAGCTGCGGCAGTACGGCGACCGGAACTACCTCTTGTCCGGGCTGCGTCCCGCGGAGCATCTGGTGGACGAGCCGGGACGGGTGCTGCGCTGGTCCGCGTGCGGCATGGCGGCCGTCGAGCCGGGCGTACGGGCGTACTTCCACAGCCGGCGCGAGGACGATGCGTCGGTGGCCGAGCCGGTGGACGCCGGCGTCGCGGTGGAAAGTGCGGCGTGAGTACGGCCCGAGGGCGGGGCTTGCGGACAGCCTGAGGTGAAGGCGGGGCCTGCGGACAACCTGAGGTGAAAGCGCAAGCGGGCCCTCCGAACGGATCGGAGGGCCCGCTTCTGCGTCTGCGGAGGGTCAGGCCGCCGGGGCGATCTTGACCATGCCGTTGATGATGCGGTCCATCGCGTCGCCGCCGCGCGGGTCGGTGAGGTTGGCCAGCATCTTGAGTACGAACTTCATCATCAGCGGGTGCGGAAGCCCGTGCTTGGTCGCGAAGTTCATGACCTTGGGCTCGCCGATCAGCTTCACGAAGAGCCGGCCCAGCGTGTAGTAGCCGCCGTAGGTCTGCTTGAGGATGCGCGGGTAGTCGTACAGCGCCCGCTCGCGGCCCTCGGCGGTCTTGCGGGCCAGGGCCTGCGCGATGACCGTGGCGGCGATCTCGCCGGACTCCATGGCGTACGCGATGCCTTCGCCGTTGAACGGGTTGACCATGCCGCCCGCGTCGCCGACCAGCAGCAGGCCCTTGGTGTAGTGCGGCTGGCGGTTGAAGCCCATCGGCAGCGCGGCGCCGCGGATCGGGCCTTCCTGGTTCTCCTCGGTGTAGCCCCACTCCTCGGGCATGCCCGCGACCCACGCCTTGAGCAGCTCGCGGTAGTCGATGTCCTTGAAGGAGTCCGAAGTGTTCAGCAGGCCGAGGCCGACGTTGGACGTGCCGTCGCCCATGCCGAAGATCCAGCCGTAGCCCGGCAGGAGGTCGTTGCGGCCGTCGCGCTTGTCCCACAGCTCGAGCCAGGACTCGAGGTAGTCGTCCTCGTGGCGGGGCGACTTGAAGTACGTGCGCACCGCGACGCCCATCGGGCGGTCCTCGCGGCGGTGCAGGCCCATCGCGAGGGACAGGCGCGTGGAGTTGCCGTCCGCGGCGACCACGATCGGGGCGCGGAAGACCTGCTCCTCCTTGGCCGGGCCGACCTTGGCCCGGACCCCGACGATCCGGCCGGTGCGCTCGTCGAGCACCGGGCCGGTCACGTTGGTGAGTTCGTGCACCTTGGCGCCGGCCGCGGCGGCCTGGCGGGCCAGGATGTCGTCGAAGTCGGTGCGCTTGCGGACCAGGCCGTAGTTCGGGAACGCGGCCAGGTCGGGCCAGTCGAGCTCCAGCTTCATGCCGCCGCCGAGGATGCGCAGGCCGCGGTTCGGCAGCCAGCCGGCCTCCGGCGAGATGTCGATGCCCATCGACACGAGCTGCTTGACGGCCCGCGGCGTCAGGCCGTCGCCGCACACCTTCTCGCGCGGGAACGACGTCTTCTCCAGCAGCAGCACGCTGCGCCCGGCCTTGGCCAGGTGGTACGCGGTGGTGGACCCTGCGGGGCCGGCGCCGACGACGATGACGTCGGCTTCATGCGCGGAATCGGCCCGCTCGGCACCGGTTGCGGCGGACTCGGCAGACACGGACTCGGTCAACTCGACTCTCCTGAGGTGTGCCGGGCGGCGGCTCGGGGGTGCTTCGGGTGCCGCGGGGTGGTGCGCGTGCTGCGGTGCGGCGCTGCCAAGTCTAGGGCGGGCGGAGGTGCGCCCCGGTCCTCGCCCCGGCGGGCGGGTGCGGGACCGGGGCGCGCCGCGGTTCAGTCCGCGTCGGTGAGGCGGGACGGGATGTCCTGGTCGGCGCCGTCCGCACCGGAATCCGCGTCGGTGCGCTTGCGGGCCTTGTCCCGGATCTTCTGCGGGAGTTCCTCGATGTCGACCAGCTTGCCGAGCAGGTCGGGCTCGCTGGTCACCGCGCGGAAGACCGTGCCGATGTCCACCCCGTGCCCGGGGCGGTGCACGATCTCCACGGTGTCGCCGGCCCGGACCTCGCCCGGTTCGAGGACGCGCAGGTAGGCGCCGGGGCGGGCGTCCTGCGTGAAGCGCTTGATCCAGCCGCGCTCGCCGAGGAACCCGGCGAAGGTGCGGCACGGGATGCGGGGCACCGACACCTCGAGCAGCGCGCTGCCCACCCGCCAGCGCTCGCCGATCACCGCACCGGTGACGTCGATGCCGACCGTGGTGAGGTTCTCGCCGAAGATGCCGGGGCGGATCTCCGCCTCGATGCGGTCGGACCACGCGGTGAGGTCCTCCCAGGCGAACGCGTACACCGCCTGGTCGGGACCGCCGTGGTGGCGCAGGTCACAGATCGCGTCGCCGGCCACGCCGCTGCCCTCGGCGGGCGCGGTGAGCCGGACCGGTCCGTCGACCGCGCGCTTGTCGATGCCGGTGACGGCCATGTCGGAGTGCTCGGTCGGCGTGGCGGTGCCGATGTTGACGGACTTGACGGACTTCAGCTCAGGCATGCCGACACGCTACCGACCGGGACAAGCGGATTCGGCTGCGCCCGGCGCCGATCCGCCCCGGGTTTCCCGCGTGGTCCGTTCAGCCGGGCAGTTCCCCGGCGTTGGCGCGCGCCGGGTGGGCCTTGCCGGCCGGGCCGGCCGCGAAGACGCGCAGCACGTTCTCGGTCACCTGGGTCGCGAACCGGCGGGCCGCGTCGTCGAGGTACTGGCCGCATCCGGTGCCCAGCGCGCACACCCAGCGCATCGTGCCGGTCGAGAAGACCGCGGAGCCGGACGGGGTCGTGTAGTAGGACGCGTTGGCGAAGTCGTTCTTGCCGCCGCACACCACCGGCGAGTGGCTGAGCACCTGGAGGGGCTGCGGCGGTGCGGGGTCGCGCACCACGCGGTCGTACTCGACGCCGACCAGGCCCTTGTACGAACTGCCGCGCTGCGCGCCGGTGCCCGCGAACATCCAAGCGTCCGGGTCCCACACCACGAACGCCGCGTTGCCGGGGAAGCACTGGTAGTAGGTGCCGGTGAGAACGTTCTCGGGACGCGAGTGCGGGGGCAGCCGCCAGTCCTGCGTGGTCTCGGCCGGGTCGTCGGCGCGCATCGGGTCCTCTGCGGCGGACTTGTAGCAGACCACCAGGCGGCGGTCGCCGAGCGCGGTCCGGCCGAAGCGGATATGCCGGTTGACCGCGTTGGCGCCGAGGAAGGCCAGATTGGTGCCGGTGTCACGGAGTGCGGTGGCGTGCTCGCGCATCCCGGTGGACCAGTACTCGTCGTGGCCGAGCGTGATGACCGCGGCGGCGCCCTCGAACATCGCCGGATCGGCGTCGAGGTCGACGTCGGTGGCGTACGAGACGGGCAGGCCCATGCGCTCGGCGAGGGCCACGAGCGGGAGTTCCATGTTGAGGAACCCGGACGCGCCGCTGCTGTCGTACGGCCGGTCGAAGCTGACGATGCGGGCCCGGTCGCTGTAGTCCTTGGGCCCGTTGTAGAGGTTGTGGCCGCCCCACTCGTTGTAGGCCTGCCAGGTGGTCACCGCGTTGAGGAGCACGGTGCGGCCGCGGGCCTGGCCGCTGCGGACCGTCACGGGCACGTACGTGGAGAAGCCCGCGTCGGAGGCGAGGAGCAGCAGGTAGGAGCCCTCGGGCCAGTCCGCGGTGGACACGGCAAGGGACGGCTTCCAGTCGGCGTGCACCGTGTTGACGCCGGCGTCGACGACGGGCGCGGGCTGCTTGGCGCCGGGCACCCGGGCGGACTTCCACACCTCGCGGCCCTTGGCGCCGCCGTACCAGCCCATGCGGTACGCGGTGGCGGTGAAGCCGGGTGCGGTGGTCGAGACGAACAGCCGGAACTCCTCGCCCGGCCGGACCGCGATGCGGTCCGCGTACCCCTCGATGGACCGGGCCGGGTCGAGCCGCAGGCCGGTCTTCCAGGCGTCGGTGCCGGGCCGGGCGTTCTCGGCGGCGACGTCGAAGGCCCCGCCGGCCTTGGCTGCGGCGCCCGGTGCGGACGCCGAGCCGCCGGGCGGGTGCGGTCCGGGGCCGTCTCCCGCGGAGCAGGCGGCGGTGCTGCCGGACAGGGCGAGTACGGCGGCGACCAGCAGCGCGGGCCGGCGCAGGGGCCGCTTCGGCCGCATCGGCATCTCCTCGGCGGACGCCCGGGCCCGGCCCCGGTGGCCGGGCCGCGGCGTCCGATGCCGTGCCTAACGATCCAGGGGCTTGAAGGCACGGTGCATGGCGACGATGCCGCCGGACAGGTCACGCCAGGCCACGCGCTCCCAGCCCGCGTCGCGCACGAGCGCGGCGAGCCCGGGCTGGTCGTGCCAGGCGCGGATCGACTCGGCGAGGTAGACGTACGCCTCCGGGTTGCTGCTGACCTTGGTGGCGACCGGCGGCAGCGCCTTCATCAGGTACTCGATGTAGACGGTGCGGAACGGCTTCCAGGTGGGGTGGCTGAACTCGCACACCACCAGGCGCCCGCCGGGACGGGTGACGCGCAGCATCTCGGCGAGGCCGACGCCCGGGTCGGCGATGTTGCGCAGCCCGAAGGAGATGGTGACCGCGTCGAACACGCCGTCCGCGAACGGCAGGCGCATGCCGTCGCCCGCGGTGAACGGGAGTTCGGGGTGGCGGCGCTTCCCCTCGCGGAGCATGCCGACGGAGAAGTCGCACGGCACGACGGTGGCGCCCGCCTCGTGGAAGGGCATCGAGCTGGTGCCGGTGCCGGCCGCGAGGTCCAGGACGCGCTCGCCGGGGCGGGCGTCGACGGCTCTGGTCACGGCCTTGCGCCAGAAGCGGTCCTGGCCGAGGGACAGCACGGTGTTGGTCAGGTCGTACTTCTCCGCGACGTCGTCGAACATCTGGGCGACGTCGCGCGGCTTCTTGTCCAGGGAGGCTCGGGTCACCGGACCATCTTCGCCTGTCGGGCGCCTCGGCCCGCACACGCGGGTCCCGCGTGCCGCAGCGTGACGCCCCTGCAACCCTCCGCCGCGGCCCGTCGCGCGGCCTGCGCACGGGCTGCGGCCGCGGTCCGGGCGGGACTTCAGCGGCGGTGGACCAGGCGGCCGTTCAGGGATGTGCCGATGCAGGCGCCGGCGCCGTGGGCGAGGAGGGATGCGTACGGGTCGAGGTCCGGGTCGGCGGGGTCGGCGGGGACGTCGAAGACGGCGAAGTCGGCGGGGAGGCCCTCGGCGAGGCGGCCGGCGTCGGCAAGGCCCATGGCCTGGGCGCCCCCGAGCGTCGCGGCCTCGACGAGGCGGCGGTCGAGGTCCGCTGCGGTGTAGCCCTGGCGTACCGCCAACTCCCTTACTGCCGCTGCCTCTTCCCAGAGGTCCAGGGACGGGGAGGAGGCCAGCGAGTCGGTGCCGATGGCGAGCGGGGAGCCTTCGGCGAGGTAGTCGGCGACCGGGGCCTCGCCGGCCTGCAGGATCTTGTTGGAGCGCACGCACAGCGCGACGGGCGTCTGGCGCTTGCGCAGGATCTCGCGGTCCGCGGCGTCGAGGTGCACACCGTGCGCGACGTGCACGTCGGAGCCCAGGACGTCGAGCGAGTCGAGGTAAGCGGCGGGGGCCAGCCCGCTTCCGCCGTCCAGGAGTTCGTGGTCGAAGCCGACGACGCGGTTGACCGTCTCGAAGAGGCCGGTGCCGGACCGGACGAACTCCAGCTCGTGCGCCGACTCGGCCAGGTGTGGGTGGACGCGCAGGCCCTGTTCGCGGGCGATCGCCACGGACTCCGCAAAGACCGCGGTGCCGACCGTGTACGGCGTGTGCGGCGACACCCCGAGCGTGCGGGACAGCGGCGTGGCGAGCGCGTCCAAGAGGCGGGCGCGGCGCTTCTCGGTCCAGCGCGGGCCGTCCGAGATGACCTCGATGTACGAGATCCCGCGGATGCCGGAGCGGGCCACCGGGACCAGCACGCAGCGGTGGGTGACGATGTCGGCGACCGCGGTGGTGCCGGACTTGAGCATCAGGTGCACGCCGCGGCGCGCGCTCTCCTGCCAGCGGGCCTCGGAGTAGCCGGCGCGCTCGCGGTTGATGGCCGCGAGCCATTCCGGGAACGGCAGGCCGGACTCCGCCAGATGCCCGAAGTCGGTGTACTGCAGGTGCGCGTGGGCGTTGACGAGGCCAGGCGTGAGCACGCCGCGCCACTGCCGTACGCGGGCCGCCGGGAAGCGCTCGGCGAGTCCGGCGGCCGGGCCGACGGCGGCGATCCGGTCGCCGTCCACCAGCACGGCGCCGTCGCGCAGCGGCGGCCCGCCGGCCATGGAGAGGACGACGGGGGCGGCGTGCAGGGTGAGCGGCATGGGTTCAGTGTGCCGGGGCGGGCGGCCGTCCGGGAGTCCCGCCGCGGACGTACCGGATCGGCAGCCGGACCACCGGCGGTGCGGTCGGCCGCACCGCCGGTCGATGCGTCAGCGGGCCTCGACGATGGTCAGCTCCGGGTGGGCCGTGCCGCCCTCCAGTGCGGTGGACGCCAGGTGCGAGACCACGCGGTCGTCGACCGGGTCCTGCGCCGGGTCCTCGTGCACCGCAAGGTGGTTGTACGTCGTGTCGCGCTGCGCCGGCACACGGCCCGCGGCGCGGATCAGGTGGATCAGCTCCATGCGGTTCGACCGGTGCTTCGCGCCCGCCGAGGACACCACGTTCTCTTCCAGCATGACCGACCCCAGGTCGTCCGCACCGTAGTGCAGCGACAGCTGGCCGGCCTCCTTGCCCACCGTCAGCCACGAGCCCTGCAGGTGGTTCACGTTGTCGAAGAACAGGCGGCCCACGGCGATGATGCGCAGGTACTCCAGCAGGGTCGCCTGGGTGCGGCCCTTCAGGTGGTTGTTCTCCGGCTGGTAGGTGTACGGGATGAACGCCCGGAACCCGCCGGTGCGGTCCTGCACGTCGCGGATCATGCGCATGTGCTCGATGCGCTCGGCGTTGGTCTCTCCGGTGCCCATCAGCATCGTGGAGGTCGACTCCAGGCCGAGCCCGTGCGCGGTCTCCATGATCTCGAGCCAGCGCTCGCCGGACTCCTTGAGCGGCGCGATGACCTGGCGCGGGCGGGCGGGCAGGAGTTCGGCGCCCGCACCGGCGAACGAGTCGAGGCCGGCCGCCTTGATGCGGGTGATGGCCTCCTCGATCGAGACGCCCGACACCTTGGCCATGTGCTCGACCTCGGACGCACCGAGCGAGTGGATGACCAGCTGCGGGAACTCCGCCTTGATCGCCGCGAACGAGCGCTCGTAGTACTCGACGCCGTAGTCCGGGTGGTGGCCGCCCTGGAACATGATCTGGGTGCCGCCCAGTTCGACGGTCTCGGCGCACCGGCGCAGGATCTCGTCGAGCTCGCGCGACCAGCCCTTGTCGCTCTTCGGCGGCGCGTAGAACGCACAGAACTTGCACGCCGTGACGCACACGTTCGTGTAGTTGATGTTGCGCTCGATGATGTACGTGGCGATGTGCTCGGTGCCCGCGTAGCGGCGGCGGCGCGCCTCGTCCGCGGCGCGGCCCAGCGCATGGAGGGGCGCCCGGACGTAGAGCTCCAGCGCCTCCTCGGGCGAGATCCGCCCGCCCGCGGCGGCCCGGTCCAGCACCGGCTGCAGGTCGGACCCTACGGACTCGGGGGCTACTGCACTCACGGGACGACCCTCCACGGACGACTTCGGACCGGCTCCGAGCCTAACCGGCCGCAGGGCAGTCCTGTGCCGCGGGCAGGGCCGGGAGGCCGTCGATGCTGTCGCGGTTCTTCTTCGCCATGTAGGCCTCGACGTCGTCGGGGCTCTTGCCGTCCCAGTAGCTGCGCAGCAGCGGCCGCTCGCCAACGTAGTCCATGAAGGGGATGGAGAAGCCGCAGCTGTCCGACACGCGTGTGACGTGGACCACGACGATGGCGCGGATGCCCGGCTGGTCGGCGTCCGCGAAGTGCTCGGCGAGGCCGGGCCAGCGTGCGTCGTCGGGGCGTATCGTCTCGCCGCGGCCGTGCAGGCGGACGACGGTGGGCGGGCCGGAGAACGCCGTCCACATGAGCGTGATGCGGCCGTTCTCGCGCAGGTGCGCGTGCGTCTCGGCGCCGCTGCCGGTCCAGTCCAGGTACGCCACGGTCCACTCGTCGAGCACCGCGAACGAACCGGCGTGGCCCTTCGGCGACACGTTGACGTGGCCGTCGGGGTCGAGCGGCGCGGTCGCGGTGAAGTACACCGGCTGATCGAGGATGAACGTCTTCAGCCGTCCGCTGATGCCTTCTGGATAAACCTTGCCCATGGGCGGCCAGCCTGGTTGACGCGCGTCAACCAGGACAAGCCTTTATGACCGACATCTCATGCTTCGAGCAGCGAGACCCGCACATCCGCGGGATAACCCGTGTCGTGCGCGGTGCGCCGCGCGAACTCGGCGATGCCGGCCAACTGGCGCTCCCCGAGCGAGAAATCCAGCGCGGTGGCGAAGTAGCGCTCCAGCGTCGCCGCGTCGAACGCCTCCCAGCGCGCCGCCTGTTCGGCCACCTTGTCGACCTGCGCCATGGACAGGTCGCGGGAGTCCAGGAAGGCGCGGTGCACTTCGCGGACCCGCTCCGGGTGCGCGGCCAGGAAGTCGCGGCGGGCCGCCCACACCGCGAAGACGAACGGCAGGCCCGTCCATTCCTTCCACTCCTGGCCCAGGTCGTGGACGCGCAGGCCCAGCCGCGGGGCGTCGTGCAGCGAGGCGCGCAGCGCGGTGTCGCCGATCAGCACCGCGGCGTCCGCTTCCTGCATCATCAGCGGCAGGTCGGGCGGGCAGGTGAAGTAATCCGGGCGCACCCCGTCGCGCTCCTCCAGGAGCAGGCGGGCCAGCCGCACCGAGGTGCGCGAGGTCGAGCCCAGCGCGACCTTGGCACCGTCCAGATGCGACAGCGGCACCTGGCTGACCATCACCACCGACATCACCGGGCCGTCGCTGCCCACCGCGATGTCCGGCAGCAGCACCAGGTCGTCGGCGTGCCGCAGGAACTCCACGAGGCTGATCGGGCCCACGTCGAGGTCGCCGCGGACCAGCGCGTCGTTGAGGTGGTCGGGGGTGTCCTTGGTGAGCTCCATGTCGAGCAGCGCCCCGGTGCGGGCCATCGCCCAGTACAGCGGGAGGCAGTTCAGGAACTGGATGTGGCCGACCCGCGGCCGGCGCAGGTGGTCCCTGCCGTCGGCGTTCGCGTTCGGCCCGGCGTGCGCTCCGGCGGCACCCGGATCGCGGGGCGCCGTGTCCATGTTGTCCACCCCTTGAGACTATGCCCGCTGCCGCGCCGCGCACTTCGAGGGGCGGCCCCGCGAGTGTCACCGCCCTGCCACAACCAGGGCCGCGGCCCACCAGGACCGGCCGCAACCTGGCATTCTCGACGGCAAGGGGGTACGGGGACGGCATCGGCACGCCTCCTCCGACCTGCCGGCAGACGACCCTGCGGCATCGGAACAGCCGCACCGACCCGCGGCGCCGCGACTTGCGGCGCCGAGGTGCGGCACCGCGGCTTGCGGCGCCGCACCCGCTGCACCGACGTACGCACCCGGGACCAGCCCGGATCACCGACGGAGGCCTCCATGCACCCCGGTCCCACGTCCTATCCGGGCGACGGCGGAACACCCCGGAGCGGCTCCGGTCCCGACCACGGCTCGGGGTACCGGCCGCCCGGCAGCCCGCCGCCTCCGCAGCAGCCGCCGGCGCAGCCGGGCTGGCCCGGGCCGGCCGGGCAGCAGGGCGGGCAGGGCGGCGGTTCGGGGCCGGGCGTGTACGAGGCGCCGACCCAGGCGTACGGCGGCTATGGCAGCGGCAGCACGCCTTCGGGATCGCCGTACGGCCCGTCCGGGTCCGCGGCGCCCCCGGCACCGGCGTACTCCCCGGCCGGCGCACCGGCTTCGTCCGACTCGGGCTACCCGCCGCAGCCGCAGTACGGCGCGGCGCCGGGCGGGGTCCCGGGACCGGTACGCGCGGGCGGGCCCGGTGGACCGGGTGGACCGGGTGGACCGGGTGGGTCGGGTGGCCAGGGCGGGGGCCGCGGCACGCGGGCGCCGGGCGGGCGTCCGCAGTACGGAGTGCTGCGCGGTGTCGTGGCGTTCCTGTGCCTGCTGCTCACCGTGCTGCTGACCATCCCCGCGATCACCGCGTCGTGGCTGAAGGAAGAGCTGATCTCGGAGTCCGGGTTCGCCGACAACGCGGCCCAGTTGATCGAGAAGCCGGCGATCCGCGACGAGATCCGGAGCCGCATCTCCAACGAGATCCTGGTCAAGACCCGGCTGCCGGCCGAGACCCGGAGCATGGTCGACACCGCGGTCGGCCAGTTGATGGAGACCGAGGAGTTCCGGCAGGCCTGGAGGCAGGGCGCCGCGACCGCGCACGACATCGTGGTGTCCACCCTGCTCGGCAAGGACTCCGCGGTCACCGACGTGCAGGGCGACAACCTGACCATCAAGGTCCAGACGCCGCTTGAACCGCTGTTCGCGGAATTGAACAAGGCCGGCGTCAAGGTCGACCGCACCCTGGTGCCCCGCGAGATCCCGGTGTCGCTCGCCGACATCCCCGAACAAGCCGCCGTGCAGGACTCGTTGAAGGGCATCGACGACGCGGGCTGGATGCTGCCCGCGCTGGCCATCGCGCTGCTCGTGGTCGGCGTCGCGGTCGCGGTGCACCGGCTGCGCGCGCTCGCGCTCGCCGCGATGGGCACGCTGGTGGCGTCCGGCGTCCTGCTGATCGCGGCCAACCTGGCGCGCTCGCCGGTGGTCGACGAGGCCACCAAGAGCTCGACCCTGGGTTCGGACGCGACCGGTGCGGTGTTCGACGTCTTCACCGACTCGCTGGTGACGTACTCGTGGACCGTGGTGGTGATCAGCCTCGTGGGGCTGGCGGGCGCGGGGATCGCGGGGGCGGTGCTGCGGCAGCGGCGTACGGCGCGCTGAACGTGCGTGGGACCTCGGGAAGATCGGCCTGATCACGACCACCGATCGATCCGATCCCTGAACGACGTGATCGACGTGATCGACGACAAGTGGCCCTCGGTCCCCGTAGTCGGGGCCGAGGGCCACGTTGTGTCGCGTCGCGGGGCGCGGCGCGTCAGGACGCGAAGGTGCAGACGTTCTCCGGTGCCGTTCCGGCCTGCCGGGCTTCCACCCACGCGACGATGTCCAGGCCGGCCACCGACACTTCGGTGGGGTCGTGCGCGAGTTCGGGGTACGGCCGGTACTCGATCTGCGCACCGCCCGCGCACAGCGACTGCGCCATCGGCAGGTTCAAGGCCGCGAGCGGGTCCTGTCCGCCCTGCAGCATGAAGACCGGCACGGCCGGCTTGGCTTTCTCCGGCGCGCTGGCCTCCAGTACCGCGGTGATCGGGCCGAGGTCGGCGTCGGCCTTCAGGATGTCCGCGATAGGCGGCAGCGCGGCCTCCTGTTCGCCGGCGCACCCGGTCCACGCCGCCTCGGCTGCGGTCAGCCCGGCCGGCGCGAGGATGTCCTCCGGCTTGACCGACGGGTCCACCGCGGAGGCGCCGTTGACCAGCAGCAGGAAGATGCCGATGTACGGCTCGGCGGTGGCGTCGCGCTTCGCGACCAGGCCCGGCATCAGCTGGAACGCGTTGCCGGGCGCGACCGCGACGGCGCCCTTGAGGTCGAGTTCGGAGGCGTACTCGGCGGCGTAGGTCGCGCTCCACAGCGCGGCGTGGCCGCCCTGCGAGTGGCCGGCGACGTACCAGGTCTTGCCGACGCCCGGATCGATCGAGCGGGCCGCGCGCACCAGGTCGAACGTCGCGTACGCCGCGGACTTCCCGTTCAGGTACGGGTGCTTGACGCCGTTGACGCCCATGCCGACGTAGTCCGGCTGCACGACCGCATAGCCGCGCTTCACGAACTCGGCGAGCATCTCGCCGGCGCCCTGCCGGTACGGCCCGAACCCGCGCGACGGCGCGCACTTGGCCCCGATGCCGGTGGTGCCGTGGTCCCAGGCGATGACCGGCCAGCCGCCTTCGGGCGCCGGGCCGTTCGGCAGCGCGACGGTGCCTGTGGCGGCCACCGGCTGACCGTCCGGTCCGGTGGTCCGGTACATGACCAGGAGTTCCTTGCCGGCGCCCTGGATGGCCTCGGAATTCGCCTCGACCGGGCGCTGCCGCACCACGTCGCCGGGGTTGGCGCCGGGCAGCGGGGTGGGCGCGTCGAAGAACGCCTCGCCCGCCGGTACGTCGCCGGACGGCGGCGCCGAGGAGGAACTGCCGGACGGGGCAGGGCTCGTGGACGAGGAGACGCCGGCCGAGGGCGACGGCGCCCCGGTGGTCGGCGTGGCCGCGGGGGCGGGCGCCGCGGAGGCGGCGACCTGCCCGTAGCGCTCGGGGCGCCGGTCGTCCCCGCTGCGGCTGCAGCCGGCCGCCGCCAGGATCCCGACCGCCGCCAGCACCGCGACGCGCCGCACGCTCCGCCTCCGGCTCCGGCCGCCCGCGCGCCCTGCCGGTCTCACCCGTTCCGTGCCGATCGACCGCATCTGCTCGGCCCCCACCCGCATCGTGGATAGAACACGTTCTAAGGTCCGGAGCAGTATCGCCGTACCACCTGACGGGAACAAGACAGTCGGCCGTGCAGAAACGGCCGGCTCGAGGGCCGATCACCCGGTGCGGAACCGGAGGGGGCCGACAAAAAGCGGGCCGCCGGTTCAGCGGCCCGCTTCTCGACTGGTACGTGGATCAGTTTGGTACGGGGATCAGTGGTGCTGGCCGCCGCCGTACATCGCCCAGACGTCGTTCAGGCGGCGCTGGATGTACGGCATGTGGGTGGCCATGAGGATCGCGAGCAGGATGACCATGCCCCCGCCGCAGTCCTGCTGCCGGCCGCCGACGGCCTGCGCCTGCCGTACGCGCCCCGCGGTGTTGGCCAGCGAGATGAACGGCGGGACGATGATGTAGCCGCCGGGGAACATGGCCAGGACCGCCACGCCCGGGGAGACCTCGACGCGGGCGAAGTCCCGGATCTCGCGGTTGATCTTGTAGTACCAGACCAGGCCGTAGATGCCGAGGGTGGCCAGCATGAGGCCCCAAGTGCCCCAGGGGCTGCGGGTCTTGCCGATGACCGGCGCCCCGTAGCCCATCGGCTGCTGGTATCCCGGCTGCGGGTAGTTCATGGGCTGCTGCTGGTGGTTCATAGGCTGCTGGTAACTCACAGGTCCCCCCAGAAAGTCGGCTGGCTGTCCCGGTCTCGGACGAAGTGCGGACCGGTGGAATCGGACGCCCGTCGGTGGGCGCGTGCCGAGAGCCGGTGTCCCGCCCGGGCATGCGCAGAAACCCCCGCCGCGCATGTCATCCGGCGCCGCGACGCCTCAAGGCAACCGGGACGGTATCGGCCGCGCAGCCGATTGTCCACGCACTTCCAACCGTCGGTCCGGCGCTCCGCACAGAGGGTGGGTGACCCGTCACTGTCGCGGCAGAAATCACGCATGCGAAGCGTCCGGGCGGCAGGTGAGTCGCCCGGTACGTCAGCAGCCGCAGTCGCGGCCCCATGACGGTTCTTCACCCGTGGCGGCATCGTAGGCGCGATGCCATGCGAGGAAGTCCCAGTCGACACCGGTGTGCTCGATGCTTGCATCGTGGCGCGTGACGGTGCAGTGGCCGACGCCGACCGCAGCGCCCCTGAGCACGTGCGTGCTGGTGCCCTCCAGCCACTTCAACGGCTGGAACATGAACTCCCAGCCGCAGCGGTGCGGGACGACCCGGTGGATCACGAACGGGTTGCCTTCCCGCGGACCGAACTCGTCGATCAAGTGAGCCTCGACGATGGCGCGGGCCTGGGTGTAGTCGAGCACGTACGCTCCCTCATCCGGATCTGAAGCGGCCCCGCTCCCCCACGACACGGAGGGGGAACGGGGCCGCTTGCTGTGTGCTTGCTCAGACGCTGACCGGCTCCCGACGGTCGGTCTGGGCAGGCACGTTGCTGCGGCAAAGTCACTCGCAGCGTAAGGGAGGGTCTGCTCACCACCCGTGGCACGCGACCGTGACCCGTCGCTTCGCGCGGATGCGGAGGACGAAGACGACCACAAGCTCGATGGTTCCGGCGAACGCCACCAAACCGCAGACGAGGATGGGCTGTCGGAAATGCGGCTCGCTGCCGAAACCGACCGATAGCGAGTCGCACGCCAGTAGGAAGAGTGCAGGCAGGGTCACCTGCGTCATCAGGAGGCCGGGCAGGTACCACCAGGCGTTCGGCGAGAGGTCGTCCGCCATCTGATGGGCGTCGACCGGGGGCGCCCATGACGGCGGTGGATGCCGCGGCAAACGCGGTGACGGTGGAGGCATCGCCGCCAACTGAGCCCGGGTCAGCGGCGCGGGCGCGCCCGACGGCGGCGTAGTCGGGTACGGCTGCGGTGTGGGCATGCCGCCAAGCGTGCCGACAACGCCATCCGTTCACCTGAGCGCTGCTACTCAGTTTGTACGGAACGCGCGGGGACACCGCGCGTCACAGCAACTCCGACCCACAACACGCCCATCGTCGTCAAAGCGGAAGGCGATGGGGTGATCGAGATCGCGGTGCACTGCCGACGGCGACCCGGTCAGGGCGGGCACGTTCTTCGGCGGGCGGGGGCAAGAGCCTCAGTCACCGCATGAAGCGCCCGCAACACCCCTCCAGGCTGCAAAGCGAATTGAGTACTCGTGCTCAGGGCTTCGATGGGCCGGGCCGACAGGCTGCTCCTATGAGCCAGACGCACAACACACCGGTGCACCAGATCGACCCTTGGCGGAGGACACGACGCTTCGGGCCAGGCCTGTCGGTTCTCGCGTGGTCGCTGCTTCTGCCGATAGCCGTGGCGTGGAAGGTCGGTGTTCAGGACGATCCGGCGGCAGCCGCCTACGACCTGCCCCGCAGGTATGTCTTCGAGCCACTGGTGGCAGGCGCCACTGATGCCATACTCGGACTGGCGGGGACGGCCCTGTTCGTCGGTGCCTCCGTCGCGATCTTGATTCTCGCCCTTCGGGGATGGTTCGACGGCCGCTTGTGGTTCGTCATGGTCGGCGCGGCGGCAGTCGGCATTCCGGTGGGGTGGGCGTACCGAGTGACGACGGCCGCTTACATCGATTCCGGTATCGGTGGACCGTTCGTCGCCTTCGGAGTCATCGTCTGGGCCGCGCTTGTCCTGCCCTTCGTCGTGCTGGGCGCCCTGGCCGTCCTCGAAGATCCGGACCCCGTCGACTAAGCCGCGCGGCCGAACAATGAAGCGGCCCCGGTCCCCCACGACACGGAGGGGAACGGGGCCGCTTGCTGTGTGCTTGCTCAGACGCTGACCGGCTCCCGACGGTCGGTCTGGGCAGGCACGTTCTTGGTGGTGTCATCGGCGTCGGACGCGTCGTCGTCCGCGGCGTCGATGCTCTTCGGGTTGTTGTACTTCTCCAGGTCGAGCGTCTTCTCGCGGGCCGAGACCAGGACCGGGACGACCGCCTGGCCGGCGACGTTGGTCGCGGTGCGGATCATGTCGAGGATCGGGTCGATGGCGAGGAGCAGGGCGACGCCGGCCAGCGGGAGGTTGACGGTGTCGAGGGTGAGGGTGAGCATCACGATCGCGCCGGTCAGACCCGCGGTGGCCGCGGAGCCGATGACCGAGACCAGGACGATGAGGAAGTACTCCTTCGGTCCCAGGTCGATCCCGTAGTACTGGGCGACGAAGATCGCGGCGATCGACGGGTAGATCGCGGCGCAGCCGTCCATCTTGGTGGTGGCGCCGAACGGCACCGCGAACGACGCGTAGTCCTTCGGGACACCCAGGCCGATGACCGAGCGCTGCGTGACCGGCATGGTGCCGACCGAGGAGCGGGACACGAAGCCCAGCTGGATCGCGGGCCAGGCGCCCTGGAAGAACTTCACCGGGTTGACGCGGCCGACCGTGGCGAGCAGCAGCGGGTAGACGCCGAACAGGATGATGGCGCAACCGACGTAGATGTCGATGGCGAACGTGCTCAGCGGCTTGAGCGAGTCCCAGCCGTAGGTCGCCACCTTGGAGCCGATGAGGCCGGCGGTGCCGATCGGGGTGAGGCGGATGACCCACCACAGCGCCTTCTGGACGACCTCGAGGACGATCTCGGCGCCGTTGATGAGCGGTTCGGCCTTCTTGCCGACCGACAGGATGGCCGCACCGAGGACGACCGCGAGGAACACGATCTGCAGGACGTTCGGCTTGGCGAACGCGTCCACGATGTTGGTCGGCACGATGCCGGTGAGGAAGTCGAGCCAGTCGCCGTTGGTGGTGCCCTTTTCCGGCTTGGGCAGGTCGGCCTTGTCGACCCCCTGGCCCGGGTCGGTCAGCAGGCCCAGCGTGAGGCCGACGCCGACCGCGATCAGCGAGGTGATCAGGAACCAGCCGAGCGTGCGGAGCGCGAGGCCGGCGGCGTTGTTGACGTTCCGCAGGTTCGCCACCGAGACGAGGATGGCGGTGAAGACCAGCGGCGGGACGGCGAGCTTGAGCAGGCGCACGAACATCGAGCCGACCTCGGTCAGCGTCGTCGTGAGCCATTCGACGTTGCCGTTCTTGGCGATGAAGCCGAGAACGATACCGAGGCCGAGGCCGATGAAGGTCTGGGCCCAGAAGGGGACCTTGGGCAGGGATTTCCTGCGCACAGCAGTGGTTTCAGACAAGGGGAGCTCCTGAAGCGGCCGGCCGGATGTGCCGGGCACCGTGGCATGCGGGACGGAGGAAGCGACCGCTTCAAGGCCTGATGTGGCATGTGGGGAACGGGACTGCGCTCATCCACCGGTCAGGTGCGGGGCCCGGAGTCCGAGTCGTGCTCGGTGGTCCGGCAAGCCCGCGAAGCGGTCGGAGGCGGCGTGCCGAAGCGGTACGCGCGGTGGTGCGTGGTTCGCGTACCGGTCAGCTGACGCCGGCGCCGCAACACAGTGCGGTGGCGCATCGGCCCAGGTCGACGTGCAGACGCGCCACGAGCGGGAAACCCACCGCCGTGCGCGTCGCATACGTGTCGCCTGTGCCGAACATGAGGTGGAGTGTAAGCAGTCCATCAGTAAAACGACAAAACCATTACCGGAACGGACGGATCGCTCACGGTGGGTGGTTCATGCACATGTCACAACCCCGCCGTACGCAGCAGTCATTCCGGATGGTGACGGCGGGCGGGGCGGGGTCGGGGGGTGACCGCGGGTCGGGGGAGTCGCGGGGCCGCGGTGCTCGGGCGCGCTCGGCGCGCTCGGGGGGTCAGGAAGGCTCGGCGGTGCGGGGCGAGTTGCCCAGTTCGACGGCCCGGTCCTCGGCGGCGGCGCCCTCGTCGATGCGGGCCTTGGCGCGCTCGACGCGCTCGACGAGCGCGGCGGACATCGCGTCGCGCTGGCCGTTCAGGGCGAAGTAGCTGATCAGGCCGGAGATCGCGAGCGAGATGCCGGCGATGGCCACGAACGCGCCGCCGCTGCCGGCCACGTCGAGCAGCACGAAGACCAGCCATACGACCGCGCCGACGACGGCGAACAGGCCGAAGCGCAGGAGGGTGTAGCGCAGCGCGGGGTGACCGGTGGAGGCTCCGGCGGGGGCGGCCGCGGGCTCGGCGGGACCGAGGCGGTCGGGCGCGGACGCGGACGGGAACTCGGACGGGGACTCGGACTGGGGGGCGGAGTTCGTGGTGGACACGTTCGGTTCCTTCGGCCGGTCGGCGGACACTGCTCGGCGGCACGGCGGCGGGCCGCACTGCCCGGCATCCAGTAGAGCACTCGGCGGGGCGCGCTCATGCCGCGGCCCGGCGGGACCGCCGTGCCGGAGGGTCCGGCCGGGCCGGGACGAGGGGCGGCGGGGCCGCGGGGGCGCAGTGGGGCCGCAAGCTGGGGGCCGCGGCGGGGTGGCGCCAGCTGGTGCCGCCGGAGGATGGCTGCCCAAGCGCCCCAGGGGAGTGACCTCCAAGCGGTGCTGCCGCAGGGTGGCTGCCCGGGGGGCGACTGCTCAGAGGTGGCGGTGCGGGGTCAGCGGAGCCAGGCGTACCGGCGGACCAGGGCGGTCGAGCCCCACCGGCGGCCCAGGCCCCAGGTGTTGCCGGCGTAGGTGGCGGCCGCCACGATCGCGGCGATCGCCATGAGCCAGTGGCTGTCCACGATCGGGTTGGTGGCCGGCTGCAGGGTGACCAGGTACATGAAGAGCATCATCAGCGTGCAGGAGACCGCCGCGATGCGGAGGCCGATGCCGGCGATCAGCGCGACGCCGATGCCGAGCAGGCCGAGCATGAAGACCGCGTCGAGCCACCAGGCGCCGGCCACCGAGTCGAACATGTGGGCAAAGGGGCCCTGCGTACCGAACTTGAGGAAGCCCTCGGTCGGCGAGCCGCCGTTCACCACGGCCTTCGCCGATTCGGTGCTGAAGCCGAGGCCGAACAGCTTGTCGAGGAACGGCCACAGGAACATCCAGCCGAGGAGGATCCGCAGCGCGGCG
The DNA here is from genome assembly GCF_021502675.1 of Yinghuangia soli. Lineage (GTDB taxonomy): Bacteria > Actinomycetota > Actinomycetes > Streptomycetales > Streptomycetaceae > Yinghuangia > Yinghuangia soli. The sequence goes on along the minus strand of NZ_JAKFHA010000011.1, from coordinate 191,605 downwards.
AGCGCGCGGCGGGCGAACGGCGTGGTCGCGTGGGACGGATCGGGGGCGGCAGTCGGGGCGTTGCGCGGGGCGACGCCGGCGGCCTCCCACGTGATGTCGGCGACTGCCTCGGTTCGCTGGGCGGTGGCGGCCATGGCGGCGGAATCCCCTTCCGGTGCCGCGCCGGCGGGTGGCCGGAGCGGGTCTTGTGAATGCATTCACAAGCTATCGGGGGACACGCCGCTCCGGATCCGGCAAAGGTCCCGCGGGAGAGGGCCTTCGGGCACGGGCAACGGGCGGTGGAAGGCGAGGTCTGGTGGAGGCAAAGGGGGTGGGTCCCCTGCGGCCACAACGGGCGGCGGTGGCGGGAGGGTTCCGCACGCAGGAGTGACACGGAGGAATAAAGCCCGGGGGTGAAGCCCAGGAGTGAAGCCCAGGAGTGAAGCGCAAGCGTGAAGCGCAAGCGTGAAGCGCAAGCGTGAAGCGCAAGCGTGAAACGCCTGTGCCCCCGGCGCGGGCCGGGGGCACAGGGAAAGCGCTGCCGGATCAGAACTTCATCGGCTGGGGGGTGTCGCGGCGGCCCGGCTGCGGGCCCTCGTATTCGCGGACGATCTCGTACCGGGTGTTCCGCTCCACCGGGCGGAAGCCCGCGTCGCGGATCAGTTCGAGCAGGTCGTCGCGCGTCATCTTGTTGGGCGTGCCGAAGCCGTCCGCATCGTGCGTGATCTTGTACTCGACCACCGAGCCGTCCAGGTCGTCCGCTCCGTGGTTCAGCGCGAGCTGCGCGGTGGACAGGCCGTGCATGACCCAGAAGCACTTCACGTGCGGGACGTTGTCGAACAGCAGGCGCGACACCGCGAACACCTTCAGCGCCTCCGCGCCGGTGGCCATCTGGGTGCGGGCCTGCAGCCGGTTGCGGACGATGCCGTCCCGGCTGTCGTGGAAGTCGTGCTGGTAGCGCAGCGGGATGAAGACCTGGAAGCCGCCCGTCTCGTCCTGCAGTTCACGCAGGCGCAGGACGTGGTCGACGCGGTGCCGGGGCTCCTCGATGTGGCCGTAGAGCATGGTGGCCGGGGTCTTCATGCCCTTGGAGTGCGCCAGGCGGTGGATCCGCGACCAGTCCTCCCAGTGGGTGTCGTGGTCGACGATGTGCTGCCGGACCTCCCAGTCGAAGATCTCCGCACCGCCGCCGGTCAGCGACTCCAGGCCGGCCTCCATCAGCTCGTCGAGGATCTGCGAGGCGGACAGGCCCGAGATGGTCTCGAAGTGCTGGATCTCGGTCGCGGTGAACGCCTTGAGCGAGACGTTCGGCAGGACCTTCTTCAGCTCGCTGAGCGAGCGCGGGTAGTACCGCCACGGCAGCGTGGGGTGCAGGCCGTTGACGATGTGCAGTTCGGTGATGCCGTCCGGCTCCATCTCCTTGGCCAGCCGCACGGCGTCCTCGATGCGCATCGTGTACGCGTCCTTCTCGCCCGGCTTGCGCTGGAACGAGCAGTACGCGCACGACGCCTGGCACACGTTCGTCATGTTCAGGTGCCGGTTGACGTTGAAGTGGACGAGATCGCCGTTCTTCTGCGTCCGCACGTGGTGCGCCAGACCGCCCAGCCAGGCCAGGTCGTCGCTCGCGTACAGCGCGATGCCGTCCTCGCGGCTCAACCGCTCGCCGGAGAGGACCTTGTCCTCGATCTCCTTGCGCAGACCCGAGTCCATCGCTCACTTACTCCTTGCCGTGGCCAACCGTCGGAACCGGACGAACCGTGCGGACGAGCCTACGCCTCCGCCTCGCCCGGCAAATCGGCGGCGCGGTACTCCCACTTCGTGGAGAGCACCACCGTGGTGCGGGTCCGGGCCACGCCGCGCGTGCCGGACAGCCGCCGGATCACGTGCTCCAGGCCCGCCACGTCCGGCACCCGGACCTTGAGCATGAACGAGTCGTCGCCGGAGATGAACCAGCAGTCCTCGATCTCCTCGACGTCCCGCAGCCGCCGGCTGACGTCCTCGTGGTCGGCCGCATCGGACAGCTGGAGGCCGATCAGCGCGGTCACCCCGAGGCCGAGCGTCACCGGGTCGACCGTCGCGCGGTAGCCGGTGATGACCCCGGCCTGCTCGAGGCGGTTGATGCGGTCCGTCACGCTCGGCCCGGACAGGCCGACCAGGCGGCCCAGCTCCGCGTACGAGGCGCGGCCGTTGACCCGCAGCGCCTGGATGAGCTTGCGGTCCACCGCATCCATGTCAGTCTCCTCGATCGTCCTGCAATTCAGTGGACAGTTGTCCGGCAATCCCTTAGAATCTAAGGCATCGGAGGTCACGAGCCTCCGAAGTGGATACAACATTCAGCCCACGAGGCTGATACATAGGAGTGAAACCCGCGATGTACACCCTTGAGATGGCCCGCGCGCACATCCAGGAGCTGCACGAGATGGCCGAGCGCTCGCGCCCGGTCGGACCGCGTCCGACGCTCACCCGCGTCAAGAAGTTCGTCGCCCGCGCCACCGGCCGCTGATCCGGCCGGCCCGGTCCCCCGCCCGGGACCGCGGCGACACGTACGACCACCACAGGCTCCCGCCTCCGTGGGGGCCTTTGCTGGTTCCGGGGCCGGCTCCGGGGCCGGTTCCGCGGCAGATTCCGGGACGGGTTCCCAGGCAGGCTCCGGGACGCGTGCGACGAGCACCCGGACGGGTGCAGGCACCGGGGGCCGGCCGCGGTCACGCGCACGCCGCGCCCTCCGCCGCCTCCGCCGCCGCGGCCCGCCGGGCCCCGCCCAGCTCGCCCGACCAGCGCCGGTAGAGCGTGTGCGGCACGCCGAGCACGTCCAGCACCTTCCCGGCCACGAAGTCCACCAGCCGCTGCACGTCCTGCGCCCCGGCATAGAACGCCGGGGAGGCCGGCAGCACCACCGCGCCCGCGTCGTCCAGCCGGACCAGGTGCCGCAGCGTCGTCCCGGTCAGCGGCGTCTCGCGCGGCACCACCACCAGCGGGCGGCGCTCCTTGAGCGTCACGTCGGCGGTGCGCTGCAGCAGGTCCTTCGACAGCCCCAGCGCGATGCCCGCCACCGACGCCGTGCTGGCCGGCACCACCGCCATGCCCTTCGCCGGGTACGAACCGCTCGACGGGCCGGCCGCCAGATCGCCCGCCGCCCAATAGGCCACCCGGTCGAGTGCGTCCGCCGCGAAACCGGCCGCGGCGCCGCCGCCGGCGCTCATCCCGAGCCACGCGGCGAGGTCCTCGCGCCAGTGCGCATCGCGGAATCCGATGCCCGTCTCGTCCAGGATGGTCAGCCGCGCGGCGCGGCTCACCACCAGGTCGACGTCCTCGCCCGCGTCGAGCAGGCCGCGGATCACCGCCGCCGCGTACGGGGTGCCGGAGGCACCGGACACTCCGACGATCCACGGTCGGCGCTGTGCATGCATGGCGCCATTCTCCCAACCCCAGCCCGGGCCCGCCCGCCACCCCCTGGCACACGCCCGAGCAAACCCCGGCAAAACGGAACAGCAAAGCAGCCCGCGGCCGATCGGCTGTTGACCGGAAACCACCCGGACCGCTGGACTGGGGGGCACGGGGCCGCCGGGGGGGCGGTCCCCTCCCCCCGCTTGGAGGCCGCGGTGTCACCGCTTCCGTCCCCGGTCCCGTTCCGGGGCCTGACGACCGCCTTCGCCACGATCGCGGCACTGCTCGCCGTCATGTGGGCCCTGCAGTTCTGGAACCTGGCCACCGGCGATTCGCTCCTGCAGCACGGCATCACCCCGCGCGATACGGGCGAGCTGTGGCCGGACCTGTTCACCGCGCAGTTCCTGCACACCGGCTTCCCGCACCTGATCGCCAACACCCTCGGCCTGGCCGTGCTCGGCTTCCTGGCCGCCACCCGCGGCGCAGGCCGGTTCGCCTGGGTCAGCCTGGTGATCATGGTGGTCGGCGGGCTGGGGATCTGGCTGGCCTCGCCGTCCGGCTCGATCACCGTGGGCGCCAGCGGCCTGGTGTTCGGCTACTTCGGCTACCTCCTGGTGCGCGGCTTCTTCGACCGGCGCATCCGGGACGTCCTGCTCGCCTTCGTGCTCACCGCGATCTTCGGCTGGTCCATGCTGTGGGGCGCGCTGCCGACCGCGTCCGGCGTGTCGTGGCAGGCCCACCTCGGCGGCTTCGCGGGCGGCGTCGCCGCCGCCTACCTCTTCCGCCGCCGCCCGGACGCGCCAGCCCGGCCGTCCGGCGGCACCCCGCGCGCAGCAGCCGCCGGGCCCCGCCCGCTGTCCGAGGAACTCAAGGACCTCGGCCTGCTGTGAACGCCCCGAACCATCCGACCCGCCCTGTTCCCCGGAGGACGTCCTTGCCCGCCCAGCCCGCCCCGTCCTCCTCGCCCGCGCCGTCGTCCCCGTCGTCGTCGCCGTCCCCGTCTGCGCCGAGAACCGGCATACGCAGCGGCCGGCTGCGGCCCGCCGCGATCGCCCTGCTGCCGCTCGCCTTCCTGGCCACCGCATGCGGCGGCGCCGCGAACGGCTGGGCCGCCGACGCCCGCCAGGCCGCCCGGTCCCCGGTCGGCAACACCGGCGACGCCAACACCGGCATATCCGCGGAAGACCTCATGAAGCGGGTCGCCAAGGCGGACAGCGAGACCCGCGGCGTGCGCACCGAGTTCAAGGGGCACATGTACGGCGTCCCGGTCTCCGGTTCGACCCGGGTCACGGCCTCCGGGGACAGCGAGGCGTCCCTCACGCTGGACCGCAGCGACATCCACGTCCTCACGATCGCCGGGACCGAGTACACCAAGTTCGAGGACGGCACGTACGCGACGCTCTACGAGACCGCCAAGAAGGCGCCCGACTACGACGCGGACGACGACGAAGGCAGCGAGTCGTTCCTCGAATTCGGCAAGCTCACCGAGGGCAAGTACCTCAAGTCCAAGGCCGGCGAGTCCGGCCTCAGCGTCGGCTCCTTCGACTGGCTGCTGGGCAGCTCGTTCATCGGTGGCAGCGACATGCCCGACGACTACGAATACGCGGACGAAGACGACGTCAAGCTCTCCGTCGGCGACGCCGTGCGCATCGACGGCATCGACGTCATCCCGCTGATCCGCAGCTACGACGAGGACGGCGAAAGCTGGGTGGAGACCATGTACATCCCCACCCGCGGCACCCCGCTGCCGGTCCGCTTCACCTCCGACGACGACAACGACGGCAAGGTCGACACGTCGATCGACACCCGCTATTCGGCCCTCGACGGGGACAGCACCGTCAAGGCCCCGCCGAAGGAGCAGACCGTCGACATGAAGGCGATCATGGAGGACTTCTTCGGCGGGGGCTTCGGGGACGGCGACTACGACGACTACGAGGACGGGGACGACGGCCCGGGCGCCGGCGCAGCCGCCTGACCCGCCTGACCCGCCCGGTCTGCCTGGTCTGCCCGGTCTGCCTGGTCTGCCTGGAAACGCGAACGGCCCGCCCCCGGAGCTCCGGAGGCGGGCCGTCGTGCGGAACGCAGGGTCAGGGCCGCAGGCCGCGGACCACCAGGTCGAGCAGCGCGCACACGAACAGCGCGATGCCGATGAAGCCGTTCGTGGTGAAGAACGCCCGGTTCAGCTTGGACAGGTCGTCCGGCTTGACCAGCGAGTGCTCGTAGACGAACGCCGCGGCCACGATCAGCAGACCCAGCCACCAGAAGAACCCGGCCCCGGTCAGCACCCCGAACCAGATGAACAGCACCGTGGTGACCACGTGCGTGATGCGCGAGGCGTACAGCGCGTTCGCGATGCCCCAGCGGGCCGGCACGCTCTTCACGCCCTCGGCGCGGTCCGCGGCCACGTCCTGGCAGCCGAAGATCAGGTCGAAGCCGCCGATCCAGGTGCCCACCGCGAGGCCCAGCACCACCGCGTCCCACGACCACTCGCCGGTCACCGCGATCCACGCGCCGATCGGCCCGATCGCCTGCGCGAAGCCCAGGATCGCGTGCGGCACGTTCGTGAACCGCTTGCCGTACGGATAGACCACCATCGGCACGACGGCCAGCGGCGCGAGCGCGAAGCACAGCGGGTTCAGCAGCGCCGCCGCGACCAGGTAGAAGAACAGCGCGACCAGCGCACCGGTCCACGCGGTGCGCACCGACACCTTGCCGGTCACCAGCTCGCGCGTCGCGGTCCGCGGGTTCCGGGCGTCGATCTCCCGGTCGATGATGCGGTTGCACGCCATCGCAAACGTCCGCAGGCCCACCATCGCGACGGTGACCAGGAACAGCTCCCAGTAGTGCAGATGCCCGTTCACCTCGAACATCGCGGTCAGCGCCGCGATGTACGCGAACGGCAGCGCGAAGACCGAGTGCTCGATCATCACCAGCCGCAGGAACGACCGGACTCTGCTGTCGGCAGAGCTGTCGTCCGACGGGGTGGGGAAAGCGGCAGCCGAACTCACAGCCCGTATTCCTTCCAACGCTGCGTCACCCGTGCGGCCGTGGCCGGGTCCGAGGCCACCATCTCGGGCCATCCGCCGTCGCGCGTGTAGCCCTCCTCGGGCAGCTTGCGGGTCGCGTCGATGCCCGCCTTGCCGCCCCAGAACTGCTGGTACGACGCGTGGTCGAGGTGGTCGACCGGGCCCTCCACGATGCTGAGGTCGCGCGCGTAGTCGACGTTGCCGAACGCCCGCCACGCGACCTCGTGGTAGTCGTGCACGTCGCAGTCCGAGTCGACGACCACGATCAACTTGGTCAGCGACATCATGTGCGCACCCCAGATGGCGTGCATCACCTTCTGCGCGTGCTTCGGGTACTTCTTGTCGATCGAGACGATCGCACAGTTGTGGAAGCCGCCGGCCTCGGGGAGGTCGTAGTCCACGATGTCCGGCACGATGATCTTGAGGAGCGGCAGGAAGAACCGCTCGGTGGCCTTGCCCAGCGGCCCGTCCTCGGTCGGCGGCCGGCCCACCACGATCGACTGCAGCACCGGGTCCTTGCGCATCGTCACGCAGTCGATGGTCAGCGCCGGGAACGGCTCCATCGGCGTATAGAAGCCGGTGTGGTCGCCGAACGGGCCCTCGTCGCGCATCTCGCCGGGCTCCAGCCAGCCCTCAAGCACCACCTCGGCCTCGGCCGGCACCTGCAGCGGGACGGTCTTGCAGTCGACCATCTCCACCCGCTTGCCCTGCACGAAGCCGGCGAACAGGTACTCGTCGATGTCGCCGGGCAGCGGCGCGGTCGCCGCGTACGTCACCGCGGGCGGGCAGCCGAACGCGATCGCCACCGGCAGCCGCTCACCGCGCCGCGCGGCCACCTGGTAGTGGTTGCGCGAGTCCTTGTGGATCTGCCAGTGCATGCCGATCGTGCGGTCGTCGTGCCGCTGCAGCCGGTACAGGCCCAGGTTCCGCACGCCGGTGTCCGGGTCCTTGGTGTGCGTCAGGCCCAGGTTGTAGAACGAGCCGCCGTCCTCGGGCCAGGTGTGCAGTGCGGGGATCGCACCGAGGTCGACGTCGCCGCCCTTGAGCACGACCTCCTGGCACGGCGCGGCGGTCACCTTCTTGGGCGGGATGTGCGCCACCGACCCGAGCTTGCCGAACGCCTCGCGCAGCCCGGAGAAGCCCTGCGGCAGCTCGGGCTTGAGCAGTCCGCCGATCTTGTCGGAGATCTCCGCGTACGACTTGAGGCCGAGCGCCTTGAGCATCCGCCGGTCGGTGCCGAACACGTTCATCGCCAGCGGCATCGAGCTGCCGCGCACGTTCTCGAACAGCAGCGCGGGCCCGCCGGCCTTGTTGACCCGGTCGGTGATCTCGCCGACCTCCAGGTACGGGTCCACCTCGACGCGGATGCGCCGCAGGTCGCCCTCCTTCTCCAAAGCCTTGAGGAAAGCGCGCAAGGTCCCGTATGCCATGCGACCCAGTATCGGTCACACCCGCTCCCCGAACCGCGGCGGCATCACCCGGCCGCGCGGCGAGCACTCCGCGCAAGGCGGGAGGCGGGGCTGCGTGGGAAAGCAGCGGGGGCCTCCGGACTCCTCTACGTTGGTTGCCACCGCCACACCTCGGGGAGGACGTACATGGTCGTCGCGGTCGAATCGGACGTGTCGGGGCGGGCGCTGGAGTCCGTTCTCGATGCGGTCGTCGTCTATGCGCGCGGGGCCGTGTGCACGCGGCGGGCGCGGTTCGTGCTGCCTGCCGGGCATCGCGGCGAGCTGCGGATCCGGGTGGGGGACGTGCCGCTGTCCGCCTCGGCGCCGTCGCTGCGCGGCAGCATCGTGTCCGGGCCGGCCGGGCTGCGGGTCGCCGACGTGCGGCCGCGGATCGAGGCGGTCGTGGTCGAGGCCGCGGACCTGCCCCGGCTGCGGCGGATCCGCGACGAGGCCTTCGAGGCCGCCGCGAAGCTCACCGCGCGGCGCAAGCGGCTCGCCGCGGACATCGACACGGTCGCCGCCCTGCGCGCGGTGCCCGCCAAGCCGCGCCGCGAGGACCCGTACCCGCGGCCCGCCGCGGTCGAACCGGTCCTCGCCCTCGCCGCCTTCGTCGCCGACCGGCTCGACGTGCTGCACGGGCGCCTGCAGGCGCTCGACGAGGAATGCCGCCGAGCCGACCACGAAGCCCAGGTCGCCGCGCACCGGCTCCAGGAGGCGTCCGGCGCACTGCGCACCGAGCAGAGCCGCACCACCGGCGCCGCCGTCCTCACCCTCGACCTGCCCGACGCCGTCCAGGACGCCGCCGACGTGGTCGTGGACCTGGAGTACCAGGTGCCGGGCGCCTGCTGGGTGCCGATGTACCAGCTGCGGCTCGACACCGCGATGACCTCCGGCACGCTGGTGATGCGCGCCGCCGTCGCCCAGCGCACCGGCGAGGACTGGTCCGCGGTGCGCCTCGCACTGTCGACGGCCGACCTCGACCGGCGTACCGACCTGCCCGAGCTGCGGTCCCTGCGCATCGGCCGCCGCCAGGCCGCCCCCGCCCCGTCCGGATGGCGCGAACCCCCGGTCGGCCTCGACGAGTTGTTCGGCGGGTACGACACCGCCGCGGCCAAGCGCCCGCCCCGCTACTCGGGGGTCGCGCTCGCGGCCGGCGCCGCGGACAGCGAAGACCTCTACCGGACCGGCACGTTCGCGGCGGTCCCGGCCTTCGGAGGCCCCGGCGGGCCGCCGGACGGCGCGTACTGGCAGGACGAGCAGCGCAGCCCCATCCCGCCGCCCGCTCCGATGATGGCGATGCCGCCGATGCCCATCGCCCCCGGATCCGCCATGCCGCAGCCCGGCGGCGCACCGCCCCCGCCGCCCGCGCAAGCGGCCCCGGCACCGCGCATGGCCCGCCGCCGGGCCGCCCCCGGCGCCGCAGCCCGGGCCGAGGCAGCGGACACCATGGCCTACGGCGGCGCGCCGCCGCTCGCCGAACTGTCCGCCGGCTTCGCGCCGGAGCCCGACCTGGGCCCGCCGACGCCCGGCGCGGACCTGCTCGACTACGCGGGCCTGGTCCTGGCCGGCCCCGACGAGCCCGCCGGGCGCGGCAAGTTGCGCGCGTCGGGCGGCGCGGACCTGGCCGCCGAGGAGTACCGGCGCCGGGCCGCGTCGGTGTCCTACCTGCCGCTGCCCGCGCATGCGGTGCTGGTGCGCACCTCGGCCGGCTCGTACGACTACCGGTTCGAGGTCGCCGCACCGGCCGACGTCGAGGCGGACGGCGCCTGGCACACCGTTCCCGTATGCACCGTCGAGGTGGGCCTGGAACCGCAGTTCGTGTGCGTGCCCTCGATCGACGAGTCGGTGTTCGGCACCGTGCACGTGACCAACGCGTCGCCGCACGCGCTGCTCGCCGGGCCCGCGGACGTCAGCGTGGGCGGCGAGTTCCTCACCACCGTGCCGCTGCCGACCCTCGCCCCGGGCGAACGCCAGCGGGTGGGCGTCGGCGTGGTGGAGAGCGTCCAGGTCGCCCGGCGCACCCACATGCGCGAGTCGACCGCAGGCCTCGGCAACCGCACCACGGTGCTCGACCACCGCGTCGAGATCGACCTCGCGAACCACCTGTCCCGCGAGATCGCCGTGGAGGTGCTCGAACGCGTGCCGGTCAGCGACGAGAAGGACGTCCGGATCGACGAGCACGCCGCCGAACCCGCCTGGGCCGTGGACGACGAACTGCGCGACGGCCGCCTGGTGCGCGGCGCCCGCGTATGGCGGCTGCGGCTGCCCGCCAACTCCACCCGCACCCTGGTGGGCCGCTACGAGATCCGCATCCCCGCGGGCAAGGCCGTCGTCGGCGGAAACCGGAGGGCATGACCGTGACCGAGACGACGATCCGACCCGGCGCACCCGGCGGGCCGAGCGAACGCGGCGAGGCCGCCGAGAAGGCGCCGCTCGCCCTCCCCATCACGTCGGTCACCTGCCTGGAGGACCGGGCCCAGGTCGAGCGCTCCGGCACGGTCGAGGTGGCCGCGGGCGTGCAGCGGCTGCGCATCGGCCCGGTCACCGCGCTGGCGGTGGACCGCTCGCTGCGCGCCGACGCCGTGGACGTGTCCGGCGTAGGCGACCTCGGCGTGACCGTGGTCGACGCCCGCGTGGTGCGCGCCGCGGTCGTCGCACCGCCCACCCCCGCCGAGGACGCCTCCAAGCTGCGCACCCTGGTCTTCGACCTCGAGCAGGAGCTGGGCGAGCTCGCCCGGCGCCGGCAGCGCGCCGATGCGGCGTTCGCCGTCGTACGCCAGGCGCGCGAGGAACTGCTGCGGGCGCTCGGCGAGTTCGCCGGCATCGAAGGCGACTCGTCGGCGGTGCGCTTCGACACCGTGGACTGGGCAGGCCGCCTGGAGGCGGTCGACGCCGCCGCGGAAGAGCGCCACGAGGAGCTCTACCGCATCGACCGCGAGCAGGAGCGCGCCACCGCCCGGCTGTCCGAGGCGCGCGCCGCGCTGGCCGCGAGCGAGGAGCCGCCGGAGGGCCTTTCCGCGGTGATCGAGGTGGTCGTCGAGGCGCAGAAGCCCGGCCCGGTGCAGCTGACCGTCGTGCACCTGGTGCCGTGCGCGCTGTGGCGGCCCGCGTACCGCGCGGTGCTGGCCGCAGACGGCGCGTCCCTCACGCTCGCCGCGGACGCGATGGTGTGGCAGCGCACCGGCGAGGACTGGACCGGCGTACGCCTGGCGCTGTCCACCGCCCGGCCCACCCTCGCCGCCGCACCGCCCTCGCTGGTGGACGACGAGCTGGCGCTGCGCGACAAGAGCGACGAGGAGAAGAAGACCGTCGAGGTCGACATCCGCGAGGAGGAGATCGGCAAGGTCGGCGCGGTCGCCGACAACGCGGCCGACCTGCCCGGCGTCGACGACGGCGGCGAAGTGCGGGTGCTCGCCGCGCCGACCCCGGTGACGGTGCCGTCGGACGGCCGCCCGCACCGCGTGCACCTGACCTCCTTCACGGCCGCCGCGCGCACCGAGAACGCCGCCACGCCCGAGCTGTCGCCGCTGGTCACCAAGGTCGTGCACGTCCCCAACGAGGCCGGGCACGTGCTGCTGGCGGGGCCGGTCGACCTGGTCCGGTCCAGCGGGTTCGTGGGCCGCGGCCGGCTCAAGTTCGCCGGCCAGGGCGAGGAGGTCCGGCTGCCGTTCGGCAGCGAGGACACCTTCCGCGTGGTCCGGCACACCTCGGAGCGCAAGTCCACCAAGGCCCTCACCGGACGCTCGGTCACCGTGCGCACCGTGAAGGTCTTCGTGTCGCACCTGGCCGGCGAGGGCCCCGCGGTGCCCGTGGTGCTGCGCGAGCGCATCCCGGTCTCCGAGGTGTCCGCGGTCGAGGTGCGGCTGCGCCCCGAGGAGTGCGACCCGGCGCCGGCGGCGGGAGCCGACGCCGAGGGGATCGTGCGGTACGAGTTGACCCTTGCGCCGGGTGAGCGGCGTGAGATCACGCTGGTCTACGAACTGTCGGCGTCCGGGAAGGTGCAGGGCATGTGACACCGGTGCACGGCCATGGGGGCGGTTAGGCTGGGAGGACTCTCCGCGCAGGCCCCGCCCGCGCAAGCTTTGCCCGGTCGTCCTGCCCGGTAGTACTGCTCAGCCCCAGAGGAGCTCTGTTTCGATGCTGCGGCTCGCGCCATTCCTGGTGATCTTCGCGATCGTGGTCTACGCGTTCATCGACTGCCTGGGCACCGAGGAGCAGGACGTGCGCGGCATCCCCAAGCTCGCGTGGGTGTTCGTGATCCTGTTCTTCCCGCTCTTCGGCGCCGTCGGCTGGTTCGCGGCGGGCCGCCCCAAGCGCGGCGCGGCCGCCCGGAGCCGGTTCGTGGCCCCGGACGACGACCCCGAGTTCCTCGCCTCGCTCGGCAAGAGCAACAAGGACCACGAGGACATGCTCAAGCGCTGGGAGGACGACCTCAAGCGCCGCGAGGACGAGCTGCACGACGGGGACGCCGACCCGGACGGCGGCCGCAAGAAGGACTGACAGCTGCTCCCGGACGGGCCCGGGGGGGGGGGGGCCCCCCCCGCCCCCCCCCCGCGGCGCCCCGCCCGGCGCCCCCC
>NZ_JAKFHA010000011.1:169781-179178 GCF_021502675.1 Yinghuangia soli | reverse complement strand
CGCCGGACGGGGGCCCAACCACGGCCTGACAGCTGCCCCCGGACGGCCCGGGTGGCGCGGCGCAACGCCGCGGCACCCGGGCCGTCCGCACGTCAGGCCGCGCGCAGCGCCTCCAGCGGCTCCATCCGCGCCGCCCGCCACGCCGGGTACGCCCCGGCCAGCAGGCCGACCGCGACCCCTGCCGCCGGCGCGGCGAGCACCAGGGCGAGGTCCAGGACCGGCGTCCAGTCGCGGGCCACGCACACCCCGACCACGGTCACCACGCCGACCGCCGCCCCCACGACCCCGCCGAGCAGGCCGAGGACCGCGGACTCGACCAGGAACTGCCCGGCGATATGCCGCCGCGAGGCGCCCAGGGCGCGGCGCAGGCCGATCTCGCCGATCCGCTGCATGACCCCGACCAGCGTCACGTTGGCGATGCCGACCGCACCCACCACCAGGCAGAGCAGGCCGAGCACCAGGAACATGCCGTCCACGTCCGCCTCCACCGCGCCGCGGGCGCGCTGCAGGTCGGGCGGGGCGATGACGCGCATCTCGGCGGTGTGCCCCGGGTTCAGCGCGAGCGGCGCCTGGCGGGCGACCAGGGCCGCGGCCCCCAGTTCGGTGTCGACCACGACACGCCGGACGGGGCCGATGCCGAGGCGGTCGGCACCCGCGGTGGGCGGCACGATCACCGCGGCGGCGAGCGCCTGTTCGCGGCGCAGGTCGCCGAGGATGCCGACCACCGTGAACGGCTCGCCGCCGACGAACACCGCCGGGGCGTCCTCGGGACGCGAGATGCCCAGCAGCCGCGCGGCCTCCTCGCCGAGCACCGCGACCCGGTCGCGGCGCGCCACGTTGCCGGCGTCGTAGAACCGCCCGGCGACGATCCGCCCGTGGACCGCGGCGGGCAGACCGGTCCCGGCGGCGACCACCCCGAGCGTCCGGGCGGACACCGACGACGGGTCCTGGACGGCGTTCGCCCGGACCGGCGGCGCGGTGCCCGGCGGGATCTCGGCGAGCGCGACCGCGGCCGCGACGCCGTTGAGCCGGCCCAGCCGGTCCGCGGCGTCCCAGCCGATCAGCGGATCCTCGCCGGGCCCGGCGGGCAGGCCCTGGTCGGCCGCGACGACGGTGACCGCGGTCGCGGTCAGCCGGTCGAACCGGCTGACGATGCGGTCGCCCGCGGTGGCCGCGATGCCGATGGTGACGACGAGCGTGGCGATGCCGAGGACGGTGCCGAGCGCGGTGAGCGCGGCCCGCCAAGGGCGGGCCAGCACCGCGGACAGCGACTCGTCGACGAGGTCGGCCCGTCCCATCCTGGTGCCGCGGCGCGACGCAGGCCGCTTCACGACGCAGGCTCCCGGCCCTCGTCCGCGCCCGTGACTGCGCCCTCGACCGCGCCCTCGGTCGCCCCCTGGGCGGTGCGCGCCCCGACCACCCGGCCGTCCGCGATGCGGATCCGCCGGGCGGCCCGCGCCGCGACCGCCTCGTCGTGCGTGATGACCAGCAACGTCAGCCCGTCCGCATGGAGTTCGTCGAGGACGTCGAGGACCACCGCGGTGTTGTCGCCGTCCAGGTTGCCGGTCGGCTCGTCGCACAGGAGCAGCGCGGGCTCGCCGAGCAGCGCCCGCGCGATGGCCACCCGCTGGCGTTCGCCGCCGGAGAGCCGGTCCGGCCGGAACCCGGCCCGGTGCCCGAGCCCCACCCGGTCCAGCGCCTGCGCGGCCCGGGCCTTGCGGGTGCGGCGCGGCGGTGCCGCAGTCCCCCGGGGCCGGTAGACCTCGGCCAGCATGACGTTCTCCTCGACGGTGCGGTACGGCAGCAAGTGGAAGGCCTGGAACACGAATCCGAGCGAACCGGCGCGCAGCGCGGCCCGGTCGCGCTCGGCCAGCGCGGTCGTCTCGACCCCGCCGAACCGGTACGCCCCGGCGGTCGGCCGGTCCAGCAGGCCGAGCAGGCCGAGCAGCGTCGACTTGCCCGACCCCGAAGGCCCGGTCACCGCGACATGCTCCCCCTCGTCGATGCGCAGCGTGACCGCACGCAGCGCATGGACCGGCGGATCCGCTTCGAACACCCGCTCCACGCCCTCGAATTCGACGAGCGGCCGGGCCGCGGCGCGGTTCACTGCTCCCCCACCACGACCCGGTCGCCCGCGGCGAGCAGCCGCTGGTCGGCCGTCTCCACCGCGACGAACCCGGCCGCGGCAAGCCCCAAGGTGACCGGCACCGGAGCCACCGCCCCGTCCGCACGCTGCACCTTCACGCGCGCCTGCCCGTCGGCGCCGGTGAACACCGCCGCGATCGGGACCGCCAGGACCGGGACCCGGGTGGACCCCACTTGCACGGTCACCTTCACGCCGAGTCCGGCGTGCGGGCCGAGCGCGGCCGGGTCGTCGGGCACGATCCGCAGCGCGGCGGGGGCACCGGATGCGACTCCCCTACCGGAAGGCGCTGTTCCGCCGCCCCCGGAGCCCGTTCCGGCACCGCCCTCGCCTGCCTCTCCGCCCTGGCCGCCCTCTCCTTCCGGGCTGCTGCCCTTGCCGCCGCCGTCCGGTTCGGGCTCGGCGGCCGCGCCGACCGCCCCGACCTTGCCGGGCAGCTTGCGGCCGTCGTCGAGTTCGAGCTCCGCCGGCATGCCGGGACGCAGCAGCTTCGCGTCGACGCCGGGCACGGTGGCCTGCACGCGCACACCGGTGCCGGTGACCTTGGCGACCTGGCCGGTGGGGCTGTCGCCCGCCTTCGCGGACACCTGGTCGACGCGTACCGGCAGGGCGGGCAGGAAGACCAGCTCCCCGGCGGGCAGCGAAACGCCGTATCCGGCCTGGTATTCCGCGAGGCTCTGCTGGGCGAACCCGTGCGCCTTCTGCGCGTTGGCGACACGCTGCCGCAGAGCGGCCAGGGACACGGGCGCGGTGCCGCCGCCGGGCGTACCGGCGCCCGCGGTGCTGCCGGACGTCTTGCCCGCGGTCCCGCCGCCCGCGTCACCGCCCGCGGTGCCACCACCGGCACCGCCACTACTGCTGCTACTGCCACTGCTGCTGCCACTGCCGCCTGATTCGGCGGCCTGCAGCTCGGCCTTGGCGGCCGCGAGGGCCTCCGACGCGGCCTGGACGGCCTGTTCGAGGGTGACGAGCTGCTGCCGCTCCGCGGCCCCGGGCTCCTTGGCGTCGTATCCGCGGGCCCGGTACCAGCGCTTCAGCGCACTCGCCGTCCCCGCGGTGAACGCGTCGCCGGCCGTTCCGGGGTCGAAGCCGATGCGCTTGAGCGCCTCGTTGAGCTGCTTCACGTCGGCGCCCTTCGCCCCCGGCCCGAGCGTCCGGTACATGGGCACCGAGCCGCGGAGCACGAACACCGGGCGGCCCGACACCTCCATGAACACCGCGCCTTCGGGCACCGACGCACCGACCGCGGGCGCCCGGGTCACCTTCTGCGGGCTGCCGCCGTCTGCCCCGCCGGGCCCGGTCGGGGCCGCGACCGCACCGGACAGCGCGACCGGCACCGGCGACTCGAACGCGACGGTGCCGTGCGCCACGACGTTGTTGGCCAGGGTCCGGGACTCGACCGGCACCGTGACCACCGAGGCGGGCGGCGCCTTGCGGGACGCCGCCGCCTCGGCCGGGGACTGCACCTGCTGCCCCGCGTACCAGCCACCGCCGCCGGCCGCCACGACGATGCCGATCACCGTCGCGAGAGTGCGGCGCGCCCGGTTCACCCGAGTCCTTCGGCGCCGGGCAGCTTGTCGGCCTTGGGGAAGTACGCCGCCCGGAAGTCCTTGCCGCAGTCGAGGTCGGCCAGCGCGGCCCGGATCTCCTGCGGAAGGTGGGTGCGGGCGACCGCCGGGTCCATCACCGGCGCGTCCTGCGGTTTCATGCCGGGCTTGTCGGGCGCCGGCTCCGGGGTGAGCTCGCCGGCCTTGGCGAACCAGACGAACCGCAGCGCGTTGCGGATCTCGGTCACCGCCGTGGTGTCCACGGGATAGCCCTTGCCGCGCAGGCAGGTGGCGTACTGCTGGGCCAACCCCACGAGTTGCGCATCGCCGTTGAGGTTCTGCCGGGAGATGCGCGACTGCTCGGCGGCGGCATCGCCCCTGGCCTTGCGCTCGGCTTCGTCGCCGTAGACCTTGACCTGCGCCTCGCCGGAGCAGCCGCCGAGCTTGCCGCCGGGCATCTTGCTGCGCTCCGCGTTGCCGAACAGCGCCACGTTCCAGGCGCTTTGGCGGTCCTTGGGAAGTGCGGCGAAGGCCGCGGAGTTGGGGTCCTGATCGGCGGTGGAGGCACCGCCGACCTGCGGATCACCCGGGTACACGGCGGCGGCGAACGCCCCGAAGCCGTACTTCTCCCGGTACTTGCGGGCCGCCTCGGGGTTGCGTTCGGCGTCCTGGTCCTGGGGACCGGGTGCGGACACGTACGGGGTGTACGTGAAGCCGGCCTTGCGCATGCACTCGGCAAGCGCATTGGCGTAGGCGAATTCGAGCTGCTGCGACTCCGAGGCGCCCGCCGGAGCGGTCAGCAGCCCGTCGGTGCCGGGCTTGGGCGGGGTTCCGGTGCCGCTGCCGCCTCCGGAGCCGGAGCTCCCCTGCGCCGCAGCGGCACCAGCCCCGTTGCCTGCCGCGCCTTCCGAACCGCCGCCGGAGTCGGCGCCGCAGCCCGCCACCAGGACGAGCCCGGCCAAGGCCAGTGACATACGGGCGGCCGTACCGGAGATCTTCATGGGCATCCTCTGTCTGTGTACGTGCTTACGGGTGCGCGCATACGAAGTGCGCACGTGCGGGACGTTTCCGGGCAGGCCGAAGAGACCGGCCGGCGGCCGGGGTTCACGGGTGCCGGGTGGTTCCGGCGCGGTTCAGGGCTTGGGCAGCCCCGCGGCGGGCGGCGAACTGCCCTGGGCGTACTTGGTCGGGGCCGGAACCGCCGTGCTCCACGGGACGGCCGTGCCGATGCCCCGCCCGGCCGCCTCTTCCGCAGCCACCACGACGATCGCGTCGGTCACCGCAGGGTCGCGGGCGATGTCGGCGAGCAGGTCCTCGCGCAGCACGGCCACGCCAGCAGGCGGGACTTGGGGAAGCGCCGCGGCCCAGGCCCGGGTGATGCCGTCGTCCGGCCCCACCCGGACCGCCCCGATGCGCCGGTCCGCGTTCGGCGCGGGACGGTCGACGGTGACCACCCAGGTGTACGAGCCGCCTGCGGACTGCCGCTGGACCTTGCAGGACACCGTCTCGGGTTCGTGCTGGAACACCAGTTCGCGGTCCGCCTTGAACAGCAGCGAACACCCCTCCCCGGGCAGCCCTTCCGGCCGGCCCCCGCTGGCGGACTTCCCGGTGCTGAGCTGGAGCATCGCGGTATTCCCCGCGGCGTCCTGCACGGTGACCGCCACCATGCTGCCTGCGCCGTTTTCGACGTTGGCACGAACTGCCCAGGGCTTTGCGGCGAGTGCCAGTCCGCGCGGCTCCAGATACAGGCGCAGCACGGCGGCCAGACGCTCCGCCGGGCCGAGCGTCCCGCCGTCCGCAGCGTCCACTGCGGTCGGCGAGTCCGCCGGGGACACGGACCGGCCCTGGTCGCCGCCGACGTACGAAACCCCGCCGATCGCGCCGCCGATGCCGAGCACGACGGCGGTGCCGAACGCGACCAGCATGGTCGTCCGGCGCCGGCGCCGGATGCGGGTGCCCTCGGCCATCGCCGGTCCGAGCAGGTCGGGCATGCCCGGCTCGTGCGGCTGAAGTCCGGCCATCGCCTCGGCCAGCACGGACCCGAGGCCGGCGTCTTCCCCGGCGCCGGGCCGGTCGGCCTGCCCGGGGTGGTGGGTGTTCACCGGCCTGTCTCCGTTCTCGCGGGCCGCATGCCGGGCCCGGTGGCAAGCAGGGCGCCGAATCCGGCGCCGTCGTCGACCGTCAGGCGCCGCCGTAGTGCGGCCAGGCCGCGGGACGTCTGGCTTTTGACGGTCCCTGTGGTGCAGCCGAGTGCGGCCGCGGTGTCCTCGACGCTCAGGTCCTCCCAGAAGCGCAGGACGATGACCGCGCGGCAGCGCGGCGGCAGCAGGGCGACGGCGTCCAGCAGGGTCACGCGCAGTTCGCTGTCGATCTCGGGGGCGGCCGCCTCGGGCAGATCGTCGCCGGGGTACTCGCGGCGGTAGCCGCGCCGGGTCTCGTCGACGAACGTCCGGTACAGGACGCGCCGGGCGTAGGCGTCACGGGTGTCGCCGCGGTTGATCCGGTGCCAGGCCGCATACAGTTTGGCGAGGGTGTTCTGGGTGAGGTCCTCGGCCAAATGCCAGTCGCGGCACAGCAGATAGGCCGACCGGCGCAGATGCGCCTGCCGGGCCAGCGCCCATGCGCGGAAGTCCGCGTCCAGATCGGCGCGCCGCGTTCGTCTCCAGTGCCGCACGCTCTACATACGGCCGCGGCCCGCCCTCAGGTTGTCACCGAAACCCTTGTGACCTGCGTCACTTGGTCAGGTGTCCTGTGCCACCGGGGTGTCGGCCAGTTGCGCGGTGACCCCGGCCGCGACCGCGGCGAGCCGCGCGCCGACCTCCGCGGCCCGGGAGCCCTCGGTGCGTCCGCCGAAGCCGTGCAGCGCGATCACCAGGGCCACATCGCCGGCCGCGTCCAGCACGCCGGCCCCGATACGACCGATGCGGTACTCCCGGCCCGGCTCCAGGTCCAGCACGGAGTCCTGCGCGGGGTCGCCGAGTTCGGTGGCGATCTCCTCCAGCAGGGTGCGCAGCCGGGCGGCGGACGGGTTGCGGGCGTCGGCCGCGGCCAGGCCCGCGAGGTGTTCGTCGAGGTGCTCGTCGAGCCGGGCGAGAGTCTGGCCGAGCTCGGTCTCCACGCGCGTGACCAGCTCCACCGCATAGCCGCGGGCCCGGGCGCACTTGACCGCCTGCTCGTGGTGCGCGCGCTTGACCGGGTCCGCGGTGACGCCGTCCAGCCAGCGGCGCAGGGTCTGCTCGTCGGCCCAGCTGACGTAGCCGACGCCGAGCGGCGGGGCGATGGGGATCTGGTCGCCGACGTGCACGTGCGGGCCGTGCCCGGACGGGCCGCGCACGACCTCGGCGACCGTGACGTGCGTTTCACCGGGGGCGAGCGCGATGCAGGTGAGGCCCAGGTCGTCGCGCAGCCGCTGCATTCCGGGGCGGGCCAGGTCGACCGCGCCGAGCCCGCGGGACGCGGCCCGGCCGACGGTGATCAGCGCGGGGCCGAGCCGGTACGTGCGGCGCACCGGGTGGCGTACCAGCCAGCCCAGTTCGGTGAGGCTGACCAGCATCGGATGGCAGGTCGCGGGGGTGACCGCGAGGTGCCGGGCGATCTCGGAGAGGGTCAGGCCCTCTTCCGGGCGCGCGGCGATCGCGTCGACGAGGGAGACCAGGCGTTCGGTCTGCGGAGAAGGGCGGGCCACCGGGCGACGGTACCGCCTGTCGATCTTTTTGCATAGTGCGAATATTGACTCGCACAGTGCATAGACGTACCTTCCCGGCAGCGAGCACGGTCCTGACACGTGCTCAGATCCCGGGCACGGGAAGGGGCTTCACAGATGGCTGAGCAGGACACCTTCGACCTCAAGATCGTCAATGCGGTGATCGTGGACGGCACCGGCGCCGACCGGTTCACCGGCGACATCGGCATCAAGGACGGCCTGATCACCGCGGTCCACCGGCGCGGCGCGGACGGCGCCGTACTGGACGGCACCGCGGCCGAGACGATCGACGCGGCCGGCCAGGTCGTCACGCCCGGCTTCGTGGACATCCACACCCACTACGACGGCCAGGCCACCTGGGACACCCTGCTCGACCCGTCCACCTCGCACGGCGTCACCACCGTCGTGTCCGGCAACTGCGGCGTGGGCTTCGCGCCCGTGCGGCCGGGCGCCGAGGAGTGGCTGATCGGCCTCATGGAGGGCGTCGAGGACATCCCCGGCACCGCCCTCGTGGAAGGCATGACGTGGGGCTGGGAGACCTTCCCGGAATACCTCGACGTGCTCGAGCAGCACCGCTTCGCGGCCGACATCGGCGTGCAGATCGCGCACGGCGCGGTCCGGGCGTACGCGATGGGCGACCGCGGCGCCCGCAACGAGCCCGCGACGCCCGAGGACATCGAGGCGATGGCCGCCATCGTCAAGGAGGGCGTCGAGGCCGGCGCGCTCGGCTTCTCCACCTCGCGCACCGTCGCGCACCGCGCGATGGGCGGCGAACCGGTCCCCGGCACCTTCGCCACCGAGGACGAACTCTTCGGCCTGGGCCGCGCGATGGCGGCCGGCGGCCGGGCCGTCTTCGAACTGGCCCCGACCGGCTCGTCCGGCGAGGACATCGTCGCCCCGCACGCCGAAGTGGCCTGGATGAAGCGGCTCGCCGAGGAGATCGGCATGCCGGTCTCGTTCGCCCTGCTGCAGGTCATGGCCGCACCGCAGCTGTGGCGCGACCTGATGAGCGAGTCGATGAAGGCTCTCGAGGCGGGCATCCCGCTCTACCCCCAGGTCGCCGGCCGCCCGTTCGGCATGCTCACCGGCTTCACCACCCGCAACGCGTTCAGCAAGCGCCCCACCTTCCAGGCCGTCGCGGCCCGGTACGCGGCCGGCGAACTGGACGACGCGGCGTTCGCCGCCGAGCTGGCGAAGCCCGAGGTGCGCACCGCGATCCTCGCCGAGGACGACCTGCCGTCCGACCCGAGCATCCCCGGCGACCAGGTCAACCTCGCACTGCAGCGGCTGGCCGGGATGATGTACCCGATGGCCGCGGTGCCGGACTACGAGCCCACCCCGGAGCGCACCGTCCCGGCGATCGCCGAGGCGCGCGGCCAGGACGTGCTCGCCGCCATGTACGACCTGATGCTCGAGGACGACGCGCAGGCCATGCTCACCGTCCCGCTGTTCAACTACGCGGACGGCGACCACGAGGCGATCCGCGAGATGCTCACCCACCCGGCGAGCGTCTTCGGCCTGGCCGACGGCGGCGCGCACTGCGCGATGATCTGCGACGCCTCGCAGCCGACCTACCTGCTCACGCACTGGGCCCGCGACCGCGCCCGCGGCGAGAAGCTGCCGCTGGAGTTCGTGATCAAGAAGCAGACCGCGGACACCGCCGCGCTCTACGGCCTCGGCGACCGCGGCGTCATCGAGGAAGGCAAGCGCGCCGACCTCAACGTCATCGACCTCGACAACCTGACGCTGCACCGCCCGCGCATGGTCCACGACCTGCCGGCCGGCGGCGGCCGCATGCTGCAGGACGCCACCGGCTACACCGCCACCATCGTGGCCGGCGAGGTCACCCGCCGGAACGGCGCCGACACCGGCGCCCGCCCGGGCCGCCTGATCCGCGGCGCACGCTGACGGGACGCGACAAACGGGCGAGGGCCCGGAGAAGGCCGACGCCTTCCTCCGGGCCCTCGCCCCGTGCCGCGCCCCCCCAAGCCCGGCGGGCCCCCA
>NZ_JAKFHA010000011.1:145011-169771 GCF_021502675.1 Yinghuangia soli | reverse complement strand
TGGCGGTCCCCCCCCCCCGGGGGGGGGCGCCCCGGGCCGGGGCCCCCCCCCCCCCCCCCCCCCCCCCCCGTTCCCGCGCCCGGACTCGCCCTGCGGACCGCAACGCAAGGACCGGGAGACTTCGCGCCTTCAGCGGCAGTACGGGACCAGGGTGGTGATGTCGGCCGAGGTGGCGAGCCAGCCGTCCGAGACGTAGCCGGTCCTCCCGCCCGGGAGAGCGATCTTGTTCCAGACCTCGGTGCTGCGGCCGGTGAAGGAGACCACGCTCGGGCCCGTCGTGTGGCACAGCACGGTGACCTTGGTGTTGTTCGGCAGCGTGGCGACCAGTCCTGAGCGCTGCGTGGGGGCCTCGCGCACCATCAAGGTGTACTGCTTCGCGTAGGCGACCGCGCGGTCGGCGGCCGGAGCCGGGTCCGGGGCCGAACTCGGTTTGGGCGGCTCGGGCTTGGCCGACGTGGGCGGCGGAGATTCGGGCGGCGCGGGTGTCCCGCCGCCGGGCCGCGGTGTAGGTGTGGTCGGCATTTCCGCCGAAGGCCCCGCCGCGGCCACCGCGGCCGGCTCGTTCGGCGGCAGCGAAGGCCCGGGCCGCGCGTCGGGCTGCGTGTGCGGCGAGCGGTCCGACGCCGTGCGTCCGGCGTCCTGCCCGACCAGGATGTCGGCCAGGATCCAGGCCACCACCGCCAGCACGACGAACACCACCGCGGCCGCGGCCTTCGACCCCGTGGCCCGCACCGCCCAGGCCACCGCCCGGGCACGCCGGCCGCGCAGCCTGCCGAGGCCGTCGGCCATGCGGGCACGGTGCCGCCCGCGTCCGGAATCGCTCATGGCGACCTCCCTGCGCGGACACGTCGAACTTCATCATCCCCGAAGGGAATTGATCCTTCCAACGGCGCACAGGGGGCGCGTGCCGGCACCCCCTGTGCGCGGCCTGCGGCAGCGAACGCGGCTCAGACGCCGCTGTACGAGTGCAGACCGTTGATGAACATGTTCACGCCGTAGTAGTTGAAGAGGAAGCACGCGAAGGCCAGCAAAGACAGGTAGGCCGCATTGCGCCCCTTCCACCCGCCGGTCGCACGCGCGTGCAGGTACGCCGCGTACGCCACCCACGTGATGAACGACCACGTCTCCTTGGGGTCCCAGCCCCAGTAGCGGCCCCACGCGTTCTCCGCCCACACCGCACCGGCCACCACCGCGAACGTCCACAGCGGGAAGATCAGCGCATTGACCCGGTACGCGGTCTTGTCCAGCGACGCCGGCGTCGGGATGCGCTCCATCACGGTGTCCCACGGCCGCCGCTTCGGGTCCTCGGCGCGCATGCGCTTCTGGTAGCTGTCCTTCATCAGGTACAGGATCGAGGCGAGCGCCCCGATGTGCAGCGCGCCGAACGACACGATCGCGGTCGAGACGTGGATCCACAGCCAGTACGAGTGCAGTGCCGGGACCAGCTGCTGCGTGTCGGTGTACAGCACGGTGACCGCGACGCCGAGCGTGGTGATGACCGGCAGCAGCACGAAGATGCCCAGCCAGCGCACCGGTCGGCGGGTCAGCAGGATGAGGAACGCCGC
The DNA here is from genome assembly GCF_021502675.1 of Yinghuangia soli. Lineage (GTDB taxonomy): Bacteria > Actinomycetota > Actinomycetes > Streptomycetales > Streptomycetaceae > Yinghuangia > Yinghuangia soli. The sequence continues at coordinate 168,206 of NZ_JAKFHA010000011.1, read as the reverse complement.
GACGACCATGAGGGCCACCGACGCGGAGAACTCGTACATATTGCCCCAGGGCGCGCGCTTGACCGCGAAGCCGCGGGCCAGCAGCGTGCCCGCGTGCAGCAGGAACGCCAGCACGGTCAGCGAGACCGCGATGCGCCCGAAGCGGTCGGACCGCTCGTCGCCGCCGGTCACGTCGCCGCCGTCGTCCGCCGCATCGCCGTCGTGGCCCGCATCGCGCACCACGACCACCGGGCGCTCCGCCAGCGCGACACTGCCGCCGCCCGCCGCACCCGCGGCCGGCTCGGCGGAACCGAACGCCGCGGCAAGCGTCGCGGCCGGGGCCACCGGTGCGGCCGCCTGCGCAGGCACCTCGACCGGCACCTCGTCCAGTGCCGCGGACTGCTGCGCGACCCGGCTGCGGCCGCCGAAGACCCACTCCGCGCAGAACGCGAAGAAGGCCAGCGTGTAGATCGCGATCGCCGAGTACATGAACCAGTTGCTCAGCTGCGCGAGGTTCTCGTTGACGGCGTTGACCGTCTCTGCGGCGTCGGCCGCTGCCGAGGTGATCGTGGGCACGCCTTAGTCCTCGTCCTTCTTGTCCGCGGCGACGCTCTTCGCGGCGCCTTCGGCTTCGGCTGACTTCGGCGCGGCCCCCGATGCGGGGCCGTCCGACGATGCGACAGGTGCCGAGGCCCGCAGGTCGTCCACGAGGGCTTGCACCTCTTGCCCCAGACCGCCGCCCTCGGTCCGGGTGAGTCCGGCGACCTCCACGACGGTACGCCCGTCCGGTCCGGCGGTCGCGCGCACCCACATGCGGCGGCGCCGCACGAACAGCGACAGCACCAGCCCGGTGATCGCGGCGATCACGCTGTACAGCGCGACCTCCTTGCCGGGCTCCTTGGAGATCTGGAAGTTCGCCCACGGCCGCACGCCGTCGAGCGTGATGGAGCTGCCGTCCGGCAGCACCTCGGTCTCGCCGGGCCTGAGCACCTGGGCCCAGGGCTGCCCGTCGTCCTTCTTGTACTGCTCCATGGCCTTGGTGTTCAGCCGGAACACCGACTGCGGGACGCCCGTGTCGATGCCGAGGCTGCCGTGGTACGCGGTCAGGATCAGCGCCGGGCTGTCCAGCGACGGGAAGGTGGAGAACCAGCCCTTGTTCGGGTCCAGCGAGACGGTCGGGGCGAAGATGCCGTCGAAGCCGATCTGCTGCACGCCCCGGCTGACGTCCGGCACCTTGATGACGCCGGTGGAGGTGCGGTTGCTGTCCTGCGGCAGGAACACCACCGGGCCCTGGTACGCGACCTTGCCCTTGGAGTCCTTCACCGTGATGTCCAGCGCATAACCGGTGCCGAGCAGGAAGACCTTCGTCCCCCCTATCTGCAGCGGCTCGTTGACCTTGATCTTGCCGGTCTTCGGCTTGCCGTCGACGCCCTGCCAGTACTCGACGGTCGCCTCGAAGTCGCGCGGCGCGCCCTTCTGGGTGCCGAGCCGCTCGAAGGTCTGGTCCAGCTTCTTGAGCTTGAAGCCGAACGCCTCCATCTCCTTCTCGTCGAACAGCGCGCCGGACTGGAAGTCGTCGTACTGCGTGAAGGAGTTGGCGAAGCCCTCGGGCGAGCCCTCCACCAGGATCTTGCCGCCCTGGCCCATGAAGAGCTTGCCGACCAGGAACGCGAGCAGCACGCCGATGAGCGCGATGTGGAAGACGATGTTGCCGGTCTCCCGCATGTAGCCCTTCTCGCCGGCCAGCGAGTCGGTGCTCGGGGCCAGCCGGAAGCGGCGCTTCTTCAGCTGCACGCGGGCGGCCGCCAGCACGTCGGCCGCGTCCGCGTCGGTCTCCCAGGTCGCGTACGCGGGCAGCCGCTCCATGTTGCGCGGCGCGGCCGGCGGCTTGGTGCGCAGCGCCTTGGAGTGCGCCCACGCGCGCGGCACGATGCAGCCGACCAGCGAGACGAACAGCAGGATGTAGATGGCCGCGAACCACCACGACGAGAAGACGTCGAACAGCTGCAGCTTGTCGTAGAACTCGGCCTTGCCCGGGTTGTTGCGGAAGTACTCGGAGACCTTGAACGGGCTGACCGACCGCTGCGGGATGAGCGAACTGGGGATCGCGGCAAGCGACAGCAGCAGGAGCAGGATCAGCGCGACACGCATCGAGGTCAGCTGCCGCCACATCCAGCGCAGCCAGCCGCGGGCGCCGAGCGCCGACTGCCCGGCGTCGTACTTGTCCGGCTGGGGAGCCGTGGACATGCCCGCGTCGGCGGCCTGCTTGTCGGCGTTGATGTCGATACTCACGTCAGATTCCGATCGTGTATCCGCTGACCCAGGTCTGCATCTCGCGGATGATGGTGTCCCAGATCCCGGTGACCATGAGCAGGCCGAGCAGGACCAGGAGTCCGCCGCCCAGGCGCATCACCCAGACGTAGTGGCGCTTGACCCACGCGAAGGCGCCGAGCGCCTTGCGGAACGCGAGCGCGGCCACCACGAACGGCACACCCAGGCCCAGGCAGTAGGCGACGGTGAGCACCGCGCCGCGGTTGGCGCTGGCCTGGTCGACCGAGAGGGTGAGCACCGCGCTCAGCGTCGGACCGATGCACGGCGTCCACCCGAGCCCGAAGAGCACGCCCAGCATAGGCGCGCCCGCCAGGCCCAGCGTCGGCTTCTTGTGGATGCGGAACTCCCGCTGCATGCCCGGGAGTACGCCCATGAACGACAGGCCGAGCACGATCGTGACCGCGCCCAGGACCCGCGTTATCGTCTTCTGGTGTTCGAGCAGCGTGTTGCCGAAGTAGCCGAACGCGGCCCCCATCGACACGAACACCGCGGTGAAGCCGAGCATGAACAGCAGCGCACCGGCGACCAGCCGCCCGCGGCGCGCGTCCTTCAGGTCGGCGCCGGACACCCCCGTCACGTACGACAGGTAACCGGGCACCAGCGGCAGCACACACGGCGAGAAGAACGAGACCAGGCCGGCGAGCAGCGCAAGCGGTATGGCGAGCAGGAGCGATCCGCTCGTCACCGTCGCGGTGGTGTCGGCGGCTGCGAGCAGCACCGGGTCAGCTCCCGTTCCGGGCGGTCTCGATCATCGAGAGCAGTTGCTCCTCGGTGACGGCCTGCAGGGCGCGGGCCGCGATGCGGCCTTCCCCGTCGATCACCAGCGTGCTCGGGATGGCCTGCGGGTTGAGGTTCCCGGTGAACTTGAGGATCTGCTTGCCCTCGGGGTCGAAGATGCTCGGGTAGGTGATCCCGAAACGGTCCTCGAACGCCTTCGCGTTGGTCTCCGATGCGTCCCGGGTGTTGATGCCCAGGAACGCGACCCCGGAGTCCTTCGTGCTGTCGTACACCTTCTGCAGGTTCGGCGCCTCGCCGCGGCACGGCGCGCACCACGAACCCCACACGTTGAGCACGACGATCTTGCCCTTGAGGTCGGCGAGCGCGAGCTCCTGCCCGTCCAGCGTCGTCCCCGCCACCTTCGGCGCGGCCTGCCGGTCCCCGACCGCGACTCTCTTGATGCCGGACCCCTCGACGTACCCCTGGCGGTCCCCGTCCGTGGCCTTGCCGCCCGAACTGCCGGACGTGCACCCGGCGAGGCCGATCACGGCGACGGCGACCAGCGCGGCAACGCGCTTCAGGGGGCTCTTCGAGAACATGTGAAAAGTTTCGCATGGGGTTCGGCGGGGGCCGCACCGGGTCCGCGGAAACACCTCCGGGTGGCGCTCCGTGTCAAGAGGATGACCGCGGAATGCCACCCGGGTTGGATGTTTTGTCCGTTTATGACCGGAATTTACGCGCCGAACTGCTTGGCCTGCTTGAGGAGTTTCGCGGGCAGCAGGTCGCGCGCCGGTTCGGTGTAGCCGACCGAGACGATCTTGTCGCCCTCGTACGTGAAGGTGGTCAGCGACGCGAGCGAGCACTGCCGCTTGCGCGGGTCGTGCCACAGGCGGCGGCGCTCCACGAACGAGCGGGTCACCCAGATCGGCAACTGGTGGCTCACGCACACCGCCTCGTGGCCGCGGGCCAGGTCGCGGGCCCGGCCCAGGGCGCCCATGACGCGGACGACCTGCTCGATGTACGGCTCGCCCCAGGACGGCTTGAGCGGGTTGCGCAGGTACTTCCAGTACTCCGGCTTGCGCAGCGAACCGTCGCCCACCCCGAAGGTCTTGCCCTCGAAGATGTTCTCCGCCTCGATCAGCCGGTCGTCGGTGGCCACCTCCAGGCCGTGCCGGGCCGCGATCGGCGCCGCGGTCTCCTGGGCCCGGTCGAGGGACGACGCCACCACGTGCGTGATGTCGCGCGAGGCGAGGTGGTCGGCGACCCGCTCGGCCATCTTCACGCCGAGTTCGGACAGGTGGTAGTCGGGGAGCCGCCCGTACAGGACGCCCTCCGGGTTGTGCACCTCGCCGTGGCGCATGAGGTGAACGATCGTCACATCACTGCTGGACATCGTCGGTTGCTCTCCTGTGCGGTCCATCGGTCGGCAGGTGGCGGGAGCGCCGGGTCACGCGGTCGCCCGGGCCGCGGCGCGGGCCGCCCCCGGCAGCGCCTCGAGAATACGTTCGACGGCGGCATCGTCGTGCGCCGCGGACAGGAACCACGCCTCGAAGGCGCTCGGCGGCAGGTACACGCCCGCGTCCAGCATCGCGTGGAAGAACGCCGAGTAGCGGAACGCCTCCTGGGTCCGCGCCTGGTCGTAGTCGGCCACCGGGTTCTCGGTGAAGAACACCGAGAACATGTTGCCCGCGTTCGACACGGTGTGCGCCACGCCTTCCTTGGCGAGCGCCTCGGAGACCGCGGAGCGCAGCACCAGCGAGGTGCGGTCCAGGTGCTCGTACACCGCGTCGGTGCAGTGCCGCAGCGTGGTGACGCCGGCCGCGGTCGCCACCGGGTTCCCGGACAGCGTGCCCGCCTGGTAGACCGGGCCCGCCGGGGCCAGGTGCGCCATGACGTCCGCGCGCCCGCCGAATGCCGCCGCGGGGAAGCCGCCGCCCATGACCTTGCCGAAGGTCAGCAGGTCGGGCGTCACTCCCTCGACCCCGAACCAGCCCGCCTTCGACACCCGGAAACCGGTCATGACCTCGTCGGAGACGAACAGCGCGCCGTGCGTCCGGCACAGCTCGGCGATGCCCGCGTTGAAGCCGGGAGCCGGGGTGACCACGCCCATGTTGCCGGGCGCCGCCTCGGTGATCACGCAGGCGATCTCGTCGCCGTGCGCGGCGAACACGGCCCGCACGGCTTCGAGGTCGTTGTACGGCAGCACCAGCGTGTCGCCGGCCTGCGCGCCGGTGACGCCGGGGGTGTCCGGCAGCGCGAAGGTGACCAGGCCGGAGCCCGCCGCGGCCAGCAGCGAGTCGACGTGGCCGTGATAGCAGCCGGCGAACTTGACGATCTTGGCCCGGCCGGTGAAGCCGCGGGCCAGCCGGATCGCCGACATGGTCGCCTCGGTGCCCGAGGTGACCAGCCGCACCTGCTCGACCGGGGCGATGCGCGCCACGATCTCCTCGGCCAGTTCGACCTCGCCCTCGCCCGGCGTGCCGAAGGACGTGCCGCGCGCGACCGCGGCGGTGACCGCCTCGACCACGGCGGGGTGCGCGTGCCCGAGGATCATCGGCCCCCACGAGCACACCAGGTCGACGTACTCGCGGCCGTCGGCGTCGGTGAGGTACGGGCCGCGCCCGGACGCCATGAAGCGCGGTGTCCCGCCGACCGCGCGGAAGGCGCGGACCGGGGAATTGACACCGCCGGGCGTCACCGCGCGGGCCCGGTCGAACAGGGCCTGCGACGCGGGGGCATCGGAGGGATAGGACGGGAGGTCACTGACTGCGCTCACCCGGCCATCGTCTCACTGCGCGCCCGGACATCAGGCCGCAGATGCCCGCGAGAGCGCGCGTCGACGGTCAGGCGGTCGGATGTCGGGAAAATCGGCCGCAAGGCGGAGTCGAGCCGGTCGGACCGGCCGGTATTATCAGACGATCCGTCACCTGCCGCCTCGTGAGTCCCACACTCCCCGCGGCGGTGCGGCTGCGGGGTCAGGGCAGCGGTTCTTCAGGGCAGGCGGGGTACGCGTGGCGGCGAGTACGCGGGCGGGCCGACGGTCCGGCGCACGAGTGTGGCCCGGGTCGGCCGCGGCATTGTCCGCGGCGGTCGTCGCGGTGGCATTGACGGCGAGCGGCTGCTCGTCCTCCGACGATGCCAAGAACGACCCCAGGAGCGACTCCACCGCCACCGGCGGCACGCCGGGCCCAGGCGCCTCGGGCACCGCGGGCGGCAGCACCCCGGCCGGGCTGACCGGCGCCCTCGGCCGCATCGCGGCCACTCCGGCGGCGAAGGCGTACCTGGAGTACGCCGACCTCGCCGCCCTGCGCGCGGCCAACGGCGGCACCGACCCGGCCGGGCCCTACGGCCGCCTCTTCGGCATCGGCTTCCCCGCCCTGGTCAATTCGGTACGCGAAGTCCCCGCGGCGTACTCCTTCGACCCCATGCGGGCGGACCGCGCCTGGAGCGCCGGGCTCGCCCCCGACTCCGCAAGCGTGCTGATCGGCGCGTTCGACACCAAGGCCGTCGAAGGCGCGCTCGTCGAAGCCGGCGGCGCCAAGGAGCCTTCGCCCGGCGCCGGCACCACCTGGCGGACCGCCCCCGACGGCGCGGTCGACCTGCAGTCGGCGAAACTCCCGGGCGTGCTCGCCGCGTTCAACGTGGTGCGCCTCGCGGACGACCGCATCGTGCACGGCCCTTCGGCGGCCACGGTGAACGCGGTCGACGCCGGCGGCGCGGACACCCTCGGCAACAACGGCCCCCATCGCGTCCTGGCCGACTGCCTCGGCGAGACGCTGGTCGCGGTGATCGCCGCCCCCGGCACGCAGAAGCCCGCCCCGGTCGCGGCGCCGCTCACCGCCGTCGGGGTCCGCGGCGCGAAGGGCGAGGCGCCCACCGAGGTGCTGTGCGTACCGGCCCGCGACGCCGCCGCAGCCGAGCAGGCGGCCGGCAAGCTGCGCACCGAACTGGCTCAGGGCGTCCGGCCGGACGGCCGCCCGTGGGCCGACGTCCTCGCGGACGTCCGGGTGGAGACGGTCGGCACGACGGTGCGGGTCACCGCGCACCCGGCCGGCTCGCGTCCGGCCGGGGTGCTCCACCAGGCTTTGCTGCAAGGCGCCTTGCCCGACATGTCGAGCCTGGGAGGGTCCTGACGCCCCATGGGAAATGCCGGTTCCCGACAAGGACGAGTGGTGCACACCTGTTACCTAACCACCGTGCCTCCGGTACGGCCGACCTGGGACGATCATCTGCGGGTCGCGTACACGCGCAGTCGGAGCGCCCGCCCCCGGGACACCCACGCAGCACGGCACCACGAGCACGGGCACGAGTACGGGTACGAGCACAGCGGAAGCACGAAAGGAGGCGGCCGGTGGGAGTGACGTACGAGTACTTCGGCGCGCCCGACCGTGCGTCCGCCGCCCGGGTCCCCCCGCTCATCGACCCGCTGGATCCGTGCGAGCCGCGCGAGCGGCCCAGCAACTCGTACATCAGCAACGTCAAGCCCGAGACGGTCAGCGCGATGGTCCTGTCGCTGCTCGGCGACACCCCGCGCGAGTCGACCCCGCCGCTCGAACTGGTGGTGCTGCACCCGGCGCATGCCGTCATGCAGCTGCCGCCGATACTGCTCGAGGTGCTGCGCAACGCCACCGACGAGGAGTTGGGCGCGGCCGCGTTCATCTGGTCGACGGTGCCGGACCGCCGCATCCCGCGGGACGCGTACCTGCTGTACCGGATGCTGCACGACTGGACCGCGTTCGCCCATGAACTGCACCGGGCCGGCGACCAGTTGTACTGCCTGATGCATTCCTGACGCACAGCCGGCGCATCAGCCGGACCGCTGCACCGCGACCTGCCGACACGTGTCGCACGAGGCGCTTCCCCTCCGGGGGGAGCGCCTCGACTGCGTTCCGGACCCGGCATATTCCCTCGACTAACCCACTTGAGTTATTAACCCACCTGACTTAACGTGCCGTCATGACAGTGGAGACGGCGGCCAATCCGGGCCGCGGGGCGGCCGCCCGGCTGAGCATGATCGAGGTCGCCGAGCGGCTGTTCGCCGAACGCGGCGTCAACGGGGTGTCGCTGCGCGAGATCGGCACCCAGGCCGGGCAGCGCAACACCGCGGCCGCCCGCTACCACTTCGGCTCCAAGGAAGCGCTGGTGGACGCGGTGTTCCGGTTCCGCATGGAACCGGTCAACGAACGCCGCCTGGCCATGCTCGCCGAGCTGGACCGGACCGGCCGCGGCACCGAACTGCGCGGCCTGGTCGAGGCCTTCCTCATGCCGCTCGCCGAGACCCTGGGCGAGCCCGGCCGGCCCAGCTGGTACCTGCGCTTCTGCATCAACGCCGGACTCCTGGAGGGCATCGCGGCCACCGACCTGGCCCGCGAGGAGTGGACCGCCGGCGTGCACACCGTCCGCACCCGCATCGACGCGCAGCTCGGCCACCTGCCGCCGCCGCTGCGCGCGGACCGCTGGGGCCTCCTGGCCGGCTACCTCGCGCACGCCCTCGCCAACCGCGAGACGTTCATCCAGTACGGCCGGGCCGGCGGCCTCACGCCGCGCCCGGCATTCCTGTCCCACCTCGTCGACACCGCAGTCGCCCTCGTCGCCGCACCCGTCTCCCCCGAGACCGCGGCCCGCCTGCCCCGGAGGACACCGTGAGCACGACCACCGAGCACGCCGCAGACACCGCAGCCGGCACCGCAGCCGAACTCGGCCTGGACATAAGCCCCATGGCCGGACACATAGGTGCCGAGATCCTCGGCGTCGACCTCTCCCGGGACCTCACTCCCGGGCTGGTCGCCGAGATCCGCGCCACCCTGCTCAAGTGGAAGGTCGTCTTCTTCCGCGACCAGGACATCACCCAGGCCCAGCACCTGGCGTTCGCCAAGGCCTTCGGCGAGCCGACCAAAGCGCACCCCACGCTGCCGTCGCAGTTCCCCGACTACCCCGAGATCCTGCTGCTCGACAATCAGCAGATGGGCGGCGGAGGGGGCATGGGCGGCGGGGGTTCGGTGGAGAGCCGCTGGCACACCGACGTCACCTTCATCCCGAACCCGCCGATGGGCTCGATCCTGCGCGGCGTCGTGGTCCCCCCGTACGGCGGCGACACCCAGTGGACCAACCTCGCGGTCGCCTACGACCGGCTCTCGCAGCCGATCAAGGACGTCATCGACGGCCTGCACGCCGTGCACCACAACACCCTGCCGATGAAGCGCGGCGAACTCCCCGGCCGGCTCGCGAAGGTGTTCCTCGGCGACGGGCTCCGCTCGGTCCACCCGGTGGTCCGCGTGCACCCGGAGACCGGCGAGAAGATCCTCTTCGTCAACCCGAACTTCACCAGCCACATCCTCGAACTCACCCGCAACGAGGGCCGGCACCTCCTCGCGCTGCTCTACGAGCACCTGCAGGACGCCGAGTTCACCGTGCGGTTCCGCTGGCAGCCGGGCAGCATCGCGTTCTGGGACAACCGCGCCACCGCGCACCTGGTGCCCACCGACGTCCCGGCCGGCATGCACCGCTCGATGCAGCGCATCACCATCGCGGGCGACCTCCCGCAGGGCCCCGACGGTTTCACCTCGCACGCCCTCGAAGGCTGACCGGCGCGCCGCCCATCCCTGAAGGGCGGCCCAGGCGGTGCGGGGTACGGGACGACGACCCCTGCGTACCCCGCACCGCAGCGCGCTCCCCGCCGGATAATGACGCCGTGACCCTCTCCAAGTCCGGCCCGGCCGAAGCCGTGCAGTCCTCGGAACGCGTCTCCACCCTCGAACTGTTCTTCGACCTGGTCTTCGTCTTCACCGTCACCCAGCTCACCGCGGCCATCGCGCACGACCTTGACCTGACCGGCATATCCCGCATGGTCGTCATGCTCGCCGTCATCTGGTGGATGTACAGCGGGTACGTGTGGCTCACCAACGCGGTCCCGCCCGACACCGCGCTCCGGCGGTGCCTGCTGATGGTGGGCATGACCGGGTTCCTGGTCGTGTCGCTCGCCATCCCGCACGCGTTCGTCGACAACGACAGCGCCACCGCCTTCGGCTGGGGCTACCTGGTCGTCACCCTCGTGCACACCGCGATGTTCGCGGTGTCCGGCGCGTCCCGGGCCGCGATCGCCCGCATCGCACCGTTCAACATCGGCAGCGCGGTCCTGGTGGTGCTCGGCGCGTTCCTCACCGACCTGCCGCAGATCGCCATGTGGGCGGCCGCCGCGACCCTGCAGATCGTCGCGCCGCATCTGACCGACGCCATGAAGTTCCCGCTGACCGCCCGGCACTTCGTGGAACGCCACGGCCTGGTGGTGGTCATCGCGCTGGGCGAGTCGGTCATCGCGATCGGGGCCGGCGCGCAGCTCCTGGACCTGGACCTCACCCTCATCGCCACCGCGGTGCTCACCATCATGTTGGCGTTCGCGCTGTGGTGGGCGTACTTCGGCACCGACGACGAGGCGCACACCGTGGCCCGCATGGAGGCGCTGCCGCCGCGGCAGCGCAATCTGCGCGCCCTGACCGTGTACGGGTACGGGCACTACGCGCTGCTGCTGGGCATCCTGCTGTTCTCGGCGGGCGTCAAGAGCGCCGTCGCGCATCCCGCGGACCGGCTGGACGCCGCGCAGGCCTGCGCGCTGGCCGGCGGGCTCGCGCTGTTCCTGGCCACCAACGTGGCGACCCGGCTCACCTTCGGGATCAGCCCGAACCGCTACCGGGTGGGCGCCGTCCTGTCGCTGGCGGCCACCATCCCGCTCGGCATGCTCGCCTCCGCGCTCGCCGAAGTCGCCGCGATCGTCGCGGTGTTGACGGTGGCCGGGGTCATGGAGGAGCAGCGCTACCCGGACCCCGACCCGGAAGCGGGCGCGGCCGGGACCGGCGAGCCGCCCGCCGCCACAGGCGAGGTCCGCCGGTGGCGGCGGGGCTGAACAGCCTTGCCCTGCCGCGGATTTCCGAAACGGATCAGGCCTTGCGGGCGATGCCGCCGAGCAGCAGCTTCTGGGCCGGGGTGAGCGGTTCGGCGACCGCACCGTCCGGCCGCCAGTAGGGCACCGTCACGATGCCCGGCTCGACCACCTCCAGCCCGCCGAAGAACGCCTCGATCTCCTCGCGGCTGCGGAACCGCCCCGAGTCGTGCGCCCCGTGCAGCTCCTCCTCCACCGCGGTCGCCTCGGGCGAGCCGTTCGCATGGAAGTGGGTGAGGAACAGGTAGCTCCCGGACGGCAGCGCGTCCAGGTACGCCCGGACGATCCCCGCCGGGTCGTCGTCGTCCGCCATGTGGTGCACGATCGCCACCATCATGAGCGCCACCGGCCGCGAGAAGTCGATCAGTTCGCGGACCTCGGGCAGGTTCAGGACGGCCTTGGGCTCGCGCGCGTCCGCGGTGACCACCCGGGTCCGGGAGTTCTCCGCGAGGATCGCGCGCCCGTGCGCGAGGACGATCGGGTCGATGTCGACGTACACGACCGACGCGTCCGGGTTGTGGCGCTGCGCCACCTGGTGCGTGTTCTCCGCGGACGGCAGGCCCGAACCCAGGTCCAGGAACTGGTCGATGCCCTGCTCCACCAGGAACTTCACGCCGCGCGAGAGGATGCGCCGGTTCTCCAGCGCGCCCTCGCGGATGTCCGGCACCCGTGCGAACAGCTGCGCGGCGGCCTGCCGGTCGACCTCGAAATTGTCCTTGCCGCCCAGGGCCGCGTCGTACACCCGGGCGATGCTCGGCCGGGTGACGTCGATGCCCTGCGGGATCCACCCCTGGACGGGGTCCGTTCCGTTCGGTTCCTGCGCGTTCACGGGTTCCCCCTTATGCCGGCCCGTGCGGCCGACCGCGGTGACGGCATGGTCCGGCGCTCCGCTCGCCGCCGGAATAGTACCCGGCCAACCGGTCGGAGCGCCGAACTGCCGTTCGCCTCAAGGGGACCTGCGGACGAATCCCGGCCCTGCCGGAACTACCCTCCGGCCGCCGCCTTCTCCGCGGCTTGCGCGGCAACTTCCTTGGCCCACCGGTAATCCGGCTTCCCGGCCGGCGAACGCGGCACCGCGTCCACCACCACCAGGTCGCGCGGCACCTTGTAGCCGGCGATCCGGGTGCGGCAGTGCTCGGACAGCTCGGCGAGCGTCACCGCATGGCCCTCGCGTACCGAGGCCACCGCCGCGACCCGTTCGCCGAACCGCGCGTCCGGGACGCCGACCACGACCACGTCGTACACCGCGGCATGCGCCTTCAGGACGCCCTCGACCTCTTCCGGGAAGACCTTCTCGCCACCGGTGTTGATGCACACCGAACCGCGGCCGAGCAGCGTGACCGTCCCGTCGTCCTCCAGCCGCGCGTAGTCGCCGGGCACGACCCAGCGCACGCCGTCCGGGTCCACCGGGAACGTCGCCGCGGTCTTCTCCGGGTCCTTGTAGTACCCGACCGGGATGTAGCCGGTACGGGCCAGCCGCCCCGACTCCCCCGGCCGGACCGGCCGCAAGTCGTCGCCCAGAACCGCGGTGTTCGGCCGCATCGGGAACCGGCCGTCCGCGTTCTGCGCACTGCCCGCCCCGAACTCCGAGGCGCCGAAGCCGTCCGAGATGTACAGCCCGGGGACCAGGCCGCGCAGCTGCTCCTTGACCGCCGGGGACAGCAGCGCACCGCCCGAGCCGACGACCCGCAGGCTCGCCACGTCGTAGCCGCCGCCCGCCAGTTCGTCCGCGATCGGCCGGGCCATCGCATCGCCGACCAGCATCATGGTCGCGGCCCGCTCGCGCTCGACGGTCCGCAGGATCTCCGCCGGGTCGTACCGCAGACCGGTCCACAGCACCGCCGTACCGGCGTTGACCAGCGTGATCCAGGTGACCCACTGGCCGTTGCCGTGCATCAGCGGCGTGGTGAGCATCTGCACCAGCGGCGGCGTGTCCGCCTTCTTCGCCAGCTCCTCGGGGTCGGATATCGGCTCGCCGCCGAAGTTCCCGCCGCCGAGCGCACTGCAGAAGATGTCCTCCGAACGCCACTCGACGCCCTTCGGGAACCCGGTCGTGCCGCCCGTGTAGACCATGTACCGGTCGTCCGCGGACCGCGGCCCGAAGTCCCGTGCCGAGGAAGCCTCGGCGAGCAGGCGGTCGCCGTCCGCGAACCGGGCGAGTCCGGCCGCGACCTCCGCGGCGGGCGCACCCGCACCGCTGTCCAGCGTGAACACCGCGGCCAGCAGCGGCGCGTCGGCGCCGACCGCGGCCACCTTCGGCAGGTACTCGTCCTCGACGACCAGCGCCTTGATGTCCGCATTGCGCAGGACGTACAACAACTCGTCTTCGACATAGCGGTAGTTGATGTTGATGGGCACGGTGCGCGCCTTGAACGCCCCGACCATCGCCTCCAGCCACTCCGACCGGTTGCGGGCGTAGATGCCCACATGGTCGCCCGGCCCGAGGCCCGCCGCGAGGAACGCGTGCGCATAGCGGTTCGCGCGCTCGTCCAGCTCCCGGTACGTCAGCCGCACCTCGCCGGCCACCAGCGCAAGCCGGTCCGGACAGGCGTCCGCCACGATCTCGAAGAGGTCCGCAAGGTTGAACGTGCGGAGCCCCGCCACCCCGGCGGCCATGGTCAGCCCTCCTCGGCGACCAGGCCGCGCAGCCCGTCCGGGCCGAACAGCGGCTCCAGGACACTGCTGAAGTCCGGTCCGCGGCGCAGGTGGTGGCCGCCGTCCACGTTGATGACCTGGCCGGTCAGCCACGTCGACTCCGGGCCCACCAGGAACGCGGCCAGCGCCGAGATGTCCTCGGTCTCGCCGAACCGGCCCAGCGGCGTGCAGGCCAGGTAGTCCTCCAGCAGCGGACCGCCGTCGGTGATCATCTGCACCATGTCGGTGCGCACCAGGCCGGGCCGGATGCTGTTGACCCGCACCCCGCTCGCGCCCAGCTCGTCCGCGGCCAGCTGCACCAGGTGGTCGATGCCGGCCTTGGACACGCCGTACGCGCCGAACCAGCGGTGCGTGTTGGACGACGCGACCGAGGAGATCGCCACGAACGAGCCGCCTCCGCCGCGGACCATGTGGCGCGCGCTGTGCTTGAGCACCAGCATCGTGCCGGTGATGTTCAGCTCGACCGTGTCGCGCCACTTCTGCGTGTCGATCTGGGTGATCGGGCCCATCGTCGAGTTGCCGCCCGCCGACGCCACGACCGCCTTGAGCGGGCCGAGCGAAGCGGCCTGGTCGATGGCGGCCTTGGCCTGCTCCTCGTTCGTGACGTCGGCCACCGCATAGCCGACCTGCACGCCCGGCGCCGCGACCTTCTCGATCTCGGCGACCGCGCCCTTGAGCCGGTCCTCGCTGCGGCCCGCGATCGTCACGTGGGCACCGTCCGCCGCGAAGCGCAGCGCACAGCCCAGGCCGATGCCGCTGCCGCCGCCCGACACGAACGCCGCGCTGCCCGCCAACGGAAGCTGGGTGGTGGTCACTTGCGGTCTCCTTCAGTGGTGGGGGCCGGCCACAGCGGGGCCGGGATCTCGAAGCCGACCGGGGTGCCCCAGCCGTTGCGGTAGGCGACCTCGTGCGCCGACGTGCGCGGCGCGACCGCCCAGCGGCCGGTCGGGTAGCCGAACGACACGCAGCACGCCATGTGCCAGCCCTCGTCGGCCGGCACGCCGAGGATGCGCGACACGTCCTCGCGGTGCCAGATGCCCAGCACCGCGGTCAGCGCCGAGCCGACGCCCTCGGCGCGGGCCGCGAGCTGCGCGCTCCACACCGACGGGAAGATCGAACCGCCGGTCGAGTCGTGCTGGTTGAAGCCGAACAGGAACATCGGGACCTGCTCGAAGTTGTCGGCCAGCCACTGCGAGGAGTTCTTCACCCGCATGAACTGCTTCGACTCCGCCGACTCCGGGTCCGCCTCGGCGGCCGCGATCTTGGCGGCGTAGATGGTCTGCCACAGCTTGCCCATGGCCTCCCGGTACAGCGGCCCCAACTGCGCCTTCACGCCCGGGTCGTCGACCAGCAGGAAGCGCCAGGTCTGGGCGTTGCCGCCGCTGGGCGCGCGCACCGCGGCGTCCAGGATGCGGGCCTGCACGTCCTCGGGGATGGGGTCCGGCTTGACCCGGCGCATCGCCCGGGTCGTGTACAGCGCCTCGTGGATGTCCATACTTCTCCTCAGCTCGTGCTCTGGCCGGTGCCCGGGGCGGGCCCGCGGACCGGCGCGGCGCCCGTCAGACGACGGCGCCGGACTCCCGCAGGGCGGCAATCTCGCCGGCCGCCAGACCCCACGCGGCGAGCGCCGCATCGGTGTCGCCGCCGTCCTCCGCCGGACCCGGGTTCAGCGGGCGGGCCGGCACCCCCGCGGGCGTGCCGCCGAACCGCGGCGCGGGGGCCGGCTCGGGCAGGCCGTCGATGTCGCGGAACGTGCCGCGCGCCTGGTGGTGCGGGTGCGCGGGCGCCTCGGCCGGGGACAGTACCGGCGCGAAGCACGAGTCGGTGCCCTCCAGGAGTTCGCACCACGCGTCGCGGTCCCGGGTCGCGAACACCTCCGCCAGCCGCGCCTTCATGGCCGGCCACGCGGTGCGGTCGTACTGCTTCTCGAACGCCGGGTCCTCGGACAGGCCGAGGCGGGCCAGGAGTTCGGCCCAGAAGTGCGGCTCGATCGAGCCGACCGCGACGAACTTCGCGTCCGCGGTCTCGTACACGTCGTAGAACGGCGCGCCGCCGTCCAGCAGGTTCGTGCCGCGCGGGCCCAGGCCGCCGTTCGCCGCCATGGTGAACCACGTCGCGCCCAGCACCGCGGCGCCGTCGATCATCGCCGCGTCGACCACCTGGCCGCGGCCCGTGCGGGTCGCCGACAGCAGGGCGCTGACCAGGCCGTACGCCAGCAGCAGACCGCCGCCGCCGAAGTCCCCGATCAGGTTCAGCGGAATGCTCGGCGGCTGCCCGGCCCGGCCGATCGGCTCCAGCATGCCGGCCAGCGCGATGTAGTCGATGTCGTGCCCGGCGGCCTTCGCCAGCGGGCCCTCCTGGCCCCAGCCGGTCAACCGGCCGTACACCAGCTTCGGATTGCGCTCCAGGCACACGTCCGGGCCCAGCCCCAGGCGCTCCATCACGCCCGGCCGGAACGGCTCGATCAGCGCGTCCGCCTCGCCCGCCAGGCGCAGCGCCGCGGCCACGCCGTCCGGCGACTTGAGGTCGACCGCCGCGGAGCGCTTGCCGCGGTTCATCGGGTTCCGGGACGGACCGTCGAAGCCCTTGCGCGCCGCATCCGCACGGTCCAGGCGCAGCACGTCCGCACCCAGGTCGGCGAGCAGCATGCCGCAGAAGGGCCCGGGGCCGAGGCCCACGAACTCCAGCACGCGTATGCCTGCAAGAGGTCCGGTACGGGCGCCCTGCGCCGCGCCGTCCGGAGAAGTCGCCGGAGAAGTCGCCTGCCCCACAATGCCTCCTGGCCTGGCTCCTGGAGCCTTAGCTTTCGCGGTTGAGACACGTGCACTCGATCTGACGAGACGTCAGACTAGACTTCAGTCTCATCCGGAGGCAAGATCACACCCATGGCTCCGTCGGAAACCACCATCACCCTCACCCGCGCCCTCACCCGCGACCAGCAGGCGCGGCGCGAACGCCTGGTCAGAGCGGCCCTCGACCTGGCCGCCGAGGGCGGCTACGCCTCCGTGACCATGCACGACGTCGCGGACCGCGCCGGAGTGGCTCGGGCCACGGTCTACCGCTACTTCACCTCCAAGGACCACCTCCTCAGCGAGGTCTCCGCCCTGTGGATCGGCCAGGTCATCGACGACCTGACCAGCCGTCACCTCCCCGAGGACCCCGGCGGCCGGCTCGCCGACATGCTCTGCCGCCTGGTCCAGGTCAGCGCCGAGAACCGGCTGCTCACCGAGGCGATCCTGCAGGCCGCGACCTCTCCGGACCCGTCCGCCGAGGCCTCCCACCAGACCTTCCAGGGCACCATCCAGCGCATCACCGACACCGCCCTCGGCATCCCCGCCACGGACGCCGAACGCGACCACATCCGCGACCTGCAGACCGTGCTCGGCCACATCCTGCTCTCCGGTCTGCTGAGCCTGTCGCACCGCGGCCGCAGCACCGACGAAGTCCAGGACCTGATGCGCACCGCCGTACGGCTCGTGCTCTAGACCCGCCGCGGCCCCGGCCGCAGCCCCCGACGCCGCACCACCGCGCCCGCCCCGCGCCGCCCCGCGGGCCGCGCCCCGACACGACACGTGACACCGCAAACGCCACGGAGGCCCGACCATGACTGAGCCCGAGCGCCGCATACACCTGCTCGACCGCGACTGGTACGCGGGCGACCCGTACGCCGACTACGCCTGGCTGCGCGAGAACGCCCCCGTCTACTACAGCGAGGAAGCCGGCGTCTGGGGCCTCACCCGGCACGCCGACGTCTCCTTCGCCGAGCGCAACCCGGAGATCTTCTCCTCGGCGCAGGGCTCCCGCCCCAAGGTCGGCCCGCAGCCCTCCATGATCGACTCGGACGACCCGCAGCACTACCGGCGCCGCAAGCTCGTCTCCAAGGGCTTCACGCCCCGGCAGATCAACGCCATGGAAGAGCACGTCCGGGAGATCGTCACCACCCTCATCGCCCGCATGCTCGCGCAGCCCGAGCGCCGCGCCGACCTCGTCGCGCAGTTCGCCGCACCGCTGCCGATGACCATGATCGGCGAGATGCTCGGCGTCGACCACGACCACCTCGACCAGCTCCAGCACTGGGCCGACGTCATGGTCATGCTCTCCGACGGCGGCGAACTCAGCTACAAGGCCGGCGAAGCCTTCACCGAATACGTCGAATACACCACCAAGGTCATCGAGAGCCGCCGCGCGAACCCCGGCACCGACGACCTCATCGGCATCCTCGTACACGCCGAAATCGAAGGCGAGAAGCTCGACTTCAGCGAACTCATCGGCGAATCCCTGCTGCTCCTGGTCGGCGGCAACGAGACCACCCGCAACGTCATCTCCGGCGGCCTCGCGCAACTCATCGCGAACCCCGCCCAGATGGAGCGCCTGCGCACCGACCCCTCGCTCATCCCGTCCGCGGTCGAGGAATGCCTGCGCTGGGTCTCCCCCGTGGTCAACATGGCCCGGCACACCACCCAGGACGTCGAACTGCACGGCGTCACCATCCCGGCCGGCGAGACCGTCATGCTCCTGTACGGCGCCGCCAACCGCGACCCCGAGGTCTTCGCCGAGCCCGAGGCCTTCGACGCCTTCCGCACCCCCAACAACCACATCGCATTCGGCAACGGCCCGCACTTCTGCCTCGGCTCCTCGCTCGCCCGCCTGGAGATTCGGGTCGCCTTCGAGGAGATCCTCAAGCGCCTGCCCGACCTGGCCCTCGTGCCCGGCACCGAACTGCGCCACAACCCCAGCTCGTTCATCCGCGGCCTCGCGGACATGCCGGTCACCTACTGACCGGCGCCCCACCGGCCCCGGACGGCGGCGGTGCACGCGGGTAACGGGAGCACCCGTACACCGCCGCCGTCCGGCACCACACCACAGCCTGCAGCAACTCCGCAGCCCGCAGACGCACCACCCCGGGATCTTCGTCCTGCTCGACACCCTCGCCGCCGACGCCGCGCTGCCGGCCGCCGGGCTCTGGGCGTTCTTCATGGACAACTTCACCCTGGCCGGCGTCTCCTGCATGGGCGACGACTCCCCCGCCGATCCGCCGGAATGCTCCTGGTAAGCCCGCCGCACCCCGTACGCCGTAGTCTCGCCCCGGGGCGAACCGCCGGATCGCCTCCGCGCGTCCACGCCAAGTGGATCGGGTCCGCATCAGGACATCGGCCGCCGGGCCGACGGGAGACCCGGCACGGCAACCGGCCGGCGAGGGGTGAGGAGGTATTCCACGTGCGAGCACTGGAGCGCGACGACCCGCAGCAGATCGGCAGCTACCGCATCCTGCGGGTCCTCGGCAGCGGCGGCATGGGCCGCGTCTACCTGGGCCGCAACCCCGGCGGACGCACCGTCGCGGTCAAGGTCATCCGCCCCGACCTCGCGCACGACGAAGGCTTCCGCTCCCGCTTCGGCCGCGAAGTCGCCGCCGCCCGCCGGGTCGGCAGCCAGTGGACCGCACCCGTCCTCGACGCCGACACCGAATCCGACCGCCCCTGGCTGGTCACCGCCTACGTGGCCGGCCCTTCGCTGTACCAGGCCGTCGAACGCCACGGCACTCTGCCGGTGTCCTCCGTCCGCGCCCTCGGCGCCGGTCTCGCCGAAGCCCTCCTCGCCATCCACGGCACCGGGCTCATCCACCGCGACCTCAAGCCCGGCAACGTCCTGCTCTCCCTGGACGGCCCCCGCGTCATCGACTTCGGCATCGCCCGCGCCCTCGACGCCAGCGTGCACAGCCGCACCGGCTCCACCATCGGCTCGCCCGGCTACATGTCGCCCGAGCAGATCGACGGCCGCGACATCGGCCCCGCCACGGATGTCTTCTCGCTCGGCTCGCTGCTCTCCTTCGCGGCAAGCGGCGAGACCGCCTTCGGCAGCGGCAACGCCCAGTCCCTGATGTACCGCATCGTCGCGCAGGAACCCCGACTCGACGGCGTACCACTGGCCTTGCGCGACCTCGTGGCCGCCTGCCTGGCCAAGTACCCGCCCAACCGGCCCTCCCCGCGCGAGATCCTGGACGCCCTCGCCCCGGTCGGCGCCGCCGCCCTGGTCCTCGACAGCTGGCTGCCCAACGACCTCACCACGGACCTCAGCCGCCGCGCCGTCGCCCTCCTCGACATCGAGGACTCCGACGCCGAAGAGACCTCCGGCTCCGGCCTCTTCGCGGTCCCGGACCTGCCCAGCCCGCACACCGAGACCCCCTCGGCGCAGTCCGGCCCCCTGCTGTCCTGGAGGCCCCCGCACGCCGAGACCCCCTCGATGCACTCCGGCCCCCGGCCATCCTGGCGGCCCCCGCCGCCTCCCGCCCCGGCGTTCGCCACGTCCGGCGGCCCCATAGAGGCAGCCCCGCAGTCCCTCCCGCACGACACCCCCGCTGCCGCCCGCGGCATCGGGGCCGTCCCCCTGCACCGCCGCCGCTGGTTCCCCGTCGCCGCCGCGCTCACCGCCGTCGCCGTCGCCCTGGGCCTCTTCTTCGCGCTGCGCGACACCGACGGCGACACGAGCAAGAACACTGCCGACTCCGCCGGCAGCGCGGGCACCGGCGGCACTCCGACCGCCCTGCCCACCCCCACGGATCAGGCGTCCGACGACCCCGGCAAGGCCGTTCCACCCGCCACCGGCGCCAAGTCCGCATCCAGCTCCACCGACAAAGTCCCGGCCGGCTACGTCGGCACCTGGACCGGCACCATCACCAGCGTCGGCGGCAAGGCCAGCGACTTCACCCTCACCATCGCAGCAGCCCCGAACTCCAAGGGCGTCGTCGCCACGACCGCCGCCTTCGTCCCCGTCGCCAACGTGACCTGCACCGGCGACGCGTACCTCGTCTCCGCATCCGCCACCGAGGTGGTCGTCCAGGACATCCCCGGCAGCCGCCCCCAGCCGAGCCTCCTCGGCATGCCCCTCTGCACCTCCGGCGGCCGGACCAAGGCCCGCCTCCAAAGCGACGGCACCCTCAAAGTCGAACTGACCGTCTCCGACTCCGGCAACCCCACCGGCACCCTCACCCGCAAGTAGCCGCGGGAACAGACGTGAGGGGCAGGAGACTTCAGTCTCCTGCCCCTCACACCGTGCTGCGGTTCAGCCCTTGACGCAGACGACCTGCTTCAGCTCGGCCACGACCTCGACCAAGTCCTCCTGCTGGCGCATGACCTGCTCGATGTCCTTGTACGCCGACGGGATCTCGTCGACCACGCCGTCGTCCTTGCGGCACTCGACGCCTGCGGTCTGCGCGGCGAGGTCCTGCTTCGTGAAGCGCTTCTTCGCCTGGTTCCGGCTCATCTTGCGGCCGGCGCCGTGCGAAGCGGAGTTGAACGACCGGGTGTTGCCCAGCCCGCGCACGATGTAGGAACGCGTCCCCATCGAGCCCGGGATGATGCCCAGGTCCCCGCTGCCCGCGCGGATCGCGCCCTTCCGGGTGACCAGCAGGTCCACCCCGTCGTACGTCTCCTCGGAGACGTAGTTGTGGTGGCAGCTGATCGGCTCGTCGAAGGTCACCTTCGCCTTGCGGAACTCGCTGCGCACGACCTGCTGGAACAGCGCCATCATCACGGCGCGGTTCCGCGCCGCGTACTCCTGCGCCCAGAACAGGTCCGAGCGGTACGCCTGCATCTCCGACGTCTTCGCCATGAAGACCGCCAGGTCGCGGTCGACCAGGCCCTGGTTGTGCGGAAGCGCGCGGGCGATGTTGATGTGGTACTCGGCCAGTTCCTTGCCGATGTTGCGCGAGCCCGAGTGCAGCATGAGCCACACCGAATCGGACAAATCTACGCATACCTCAGCAAAATGATTGCCGCTGCCAAGCGTTCCGATCTGTCGGACCGCACGGTCGCGGCGGAACTTCACCGCGTCGGCGACGTCGTCGAACCGGTCCCAGAAGTCGTCCCAGCCGGCCGCGGACAGCCCGTACAGCTTCGCCGGGTCGACCGCCTGGTCGTGCAGGCTCATCCCGACCGGGATCGCCGCCTCGATCCGGCTGCGCAGCTTGGACAAGTCGTCCGGGAGGTCGGCGGCAGTCAGCGACGTCTTGACGGCGCTCATCCCGCAGCCGATGTCAACGCCGACCGCCGCCGGGCAGACCGCGTCCTTCATCGCGATGACCGAACCGACCGTCGCGCCCTTCCCGAAGTGCACGTCGGGCATGACCGCGAGGCCGTGCAACCACGGGAGGGTGGTCACGTTGTGCAGTTGCTGCATGGCCTGGCTCTCGACTGCGGCCGGATCGGTCCACATGCGGATCGGCACGCCGCGCGCGCCGGGAACCTCGGTGTACGTCATGGTTCTTCTCTACTCCACTCAACGTCGTATGCGTCTGTGCCACGTCCGCGCAGGGGCGGTGGTGGACCGTGGCGGTCCGAAGAGTCGGGGGTCGGGGCAAGCAGCGGCAGGGCTTGGCGGCGAGGGGCCGTCCCGGCCGGGGGCCGGAGGGTGCACCCGGCTCGGCCGGGGCGGCCCCTCCATGCGGCCGCCGTGGGATGGCGGCCGCGGAAAGGAGCGGAACGGGGTTACCTGCGTCGGGCCGGGGCGCCGCACCTGCCGGCGGAGCCTTGGCCTTGCTCGCGGAACCGCACCGGACCGCTCCTTTCCTGGCAGCGCGGCTTCTTCGGAGGTGGTCCGGAGCCGCGCGGGCTTGTCGTTGACTTCCCCTATCAAGCCATGCGGCCGCGGGGCCCGCAAAGGGTTTTCGGCGGCCGTGGGCCGGGGCCACGAAGGCGTGAAGATCGCCGTGACACCTCGGAGGGCGCCGCGTATGTTGGGGACACATGGTCGCTCTCGGGGTCATCGCGTTGGTTGTCGCCATGGTGTGTGCGGCGATGGGCCGACTGGGCTCCCGCGCCTCCCGCTTGGCGGCGGTGACCTGCGCGGATCTGGTCCGGCACGAGGGCCGCGCGATTGTCTCCGGGGTGGTCGAGCCGCTGCCCGACGGGCTGGTGTACGCGCCGGTGTCGGGCCGTTCCTGCGTGTGGTTCACCAGCACGGTGGTCGAGCACTGGGTCGAGCACGACCGGGACCGGGTAAGGGACTTCGACGGCGACGGGCTGCTGCACCGGACCGAGATGCGGCCGGCCCGGCGGGGCCGCAGCCGGGCCGAGACCAGGACGTCCGCACGGGCTTTCCTGCTGCGCGACGAGACCGGGTCGGTGGTGGTGGAGCCGGCCGGGCTGCGCGCGGACCGGCTGCCCGCGTCGGTGTCGGACAGTGTGGACGGCTCGGGCCCGGCGGTGCCGCCGGGTGTGCTGACCGTGGATTTCGCGGCGGGCGCCGGGCGTTCGCGGCGGTCGTCGCGGTATGAGCGGTCCGAGACCGTGCTGGTGCCGGGCGAACGGGTGTTCATCTGCGGCCAGGTGCTGCTCCGCCGGGACGGCACCGCGGTGCTGGGCGGGCGGGACCTGACCGTGTCGCGGCGTCCGCCGACGGCCTGCTCGGCGCGGAACCGCCTTCGGCAGCGCGGCGGTTGGCTGGCCGGGATGGCCTGCGGGCTGATCGGCGTGGCGGCGCTGCTGGCCGGTTCGGCCCGGCATTAGGCGTACGGAACGCGGGGGGGGGCGGGGCGGGGGGGGCGGGGCGCGGGCGGGGGGGGGGGGGAGCGCGGGGGGCT
>NZ_JAKFHA010000011.1:0-145001 GCF_021502675.1 Yinghuangia soli | reverse complement strand
ATTTGGGGTACCGCACCGGGGCTGGCCCCGGGGCGTGTGCGGCGTCCCCTGCCGGTGTGCTGCGGAGACCGGGTGGATCAGGTGAAGACGACCGTGCGGGTCCCGTTGCGGAGCACGCGGTGCTCGGAGTGCCACTTCACGGCCCGGGAGAGGGCCTGGCATTCGACGTCGCGGCCGACCGCGACGAGTTGTTCGGGGGTGACCGCGTGGTCGACGCGCTCGACTTCCTGCTCGATGATCGGGCCCTCGTCGAGGTCCGCGGTGACGTAGTGCGCGGTGGCGCCGATGAGCTTCACGCCGCGGGCGTGCGCCTGGTGGTAGGGCTTGGCGCCCTTGAAGCTCGGCAGGAAGGAGTGGTGGATGTTGATGGCCCGCCCCTCCAGTTCCTTGCACAGGTCGTTGGAGAGGACCTGCATGTAGCGGGCCAGGACGACCAGTTCGACGTCGAGGTCGCGGACCAGGTCCAGGAGCTTGGCCTCGGCCTCGGGCTTGGTCTCGCGGGTGACCGGGATGTGGTGGAAGGGCACGCCGTACGAGGCGGAGAGCTCTTCGAAGTCGCGGTGGTTGGAGACGACGGCGACGATGTCGACCGGCAGCGCCCCGATGCTGGCCCGGAAGAGCAGGTCGTTGAGGCAGTGGCCGAACTTGCTGACCATGACGATGACGCGCATGCGGGCGTCCGCGTCGTCCATGCGCCAGTCCATCTGGAAGGACGCGCCGACCGCGGTGAAGCCGGCCCGGAGGGCGTCGACGGTGACGTTCTCCTCGGCGGTGAAGTGCACGCGCATGAAGAACAGGCCGGTGTCGCGGTCGCCGAACTGCTGGCTGTCCACGATGTTGCAGCCGGTCATCATGAGGAAGCTGGCCACCGCGTGGACGATGCCGCGCTTGTCCGGGCAGGAGAGGGTCAGTACGTAGCCGCCGTCGGATCCGGCTCCGCCCGTACCGACCGTGCCGCCTTCGACCGTGCGCGGTACGGACTGCATGGGCTGGTCGGACATGCGGGTGCCTTCCTGTTCCGGGGGTGTTCCGGGGGCGTGCGGCCGGGTGCGGGACGCCGGGTAGTCCACCAGGATCCCACGTCCGGGCCGGTGCTCGGCGCGCGGCGGCCCCGGCACGGCCCGCGGGCGGTGCGGGTCAGCGTCCGCCGGTGCGGATGCGGAGGATCTCCAGGGTGTCCGGGCGGCGGGCCGCGTCGTCCTCGTCGGCGGCCGCGAGGCGTTCGTGCGCCGCGCGGGCCTTGGCCACGAGGTCGCCCCAGGCGGGGTGCCCGAGGTAGGCCGAGGCCGGGGCGTCCTCGCCGACGTCGTGCAGGACGGCGAGGACCGCGAGGACGGCCTGGTCGACCGCGTCGGCCTCCTCGGCGTCCACGAAGATCCGGCCGATGTAGGTGCCCGCCGACCAGCGGTCCAGCCAGGTGTCCCCGACGAGCCGGTAGACGGCGTCGGTGACGGTGCCGTAGTCGGGGTTCCCGGCGAGCCAGCACTCCTGCTGGAACGCGGGGTCGCCGAACATGTGCAGCGCGGAGCGGACCTGGGTCCGCCAGCGCCACCACGGGACGGTGTTCTGCCGCATGCGTGCCATGGTGGCGTTTCCCTGCCTCTCCGCGCCGCCGGTTCGCCGGATTGTCGTGGACACGTAATCAACCCCGGACACGAACCGGTCCGACTGGGACATCTCCAGGATCATGCCTCAGCGGCAGTGCCCCGCACCACACCGGTTGGCGGGCGGACCCGCGGGCGCACCCGCGGGCGCACGTGTGGCCGGTGCGCGGGGGTCACCGCAGCGCGAGGGTCGAGGTGCCCTTCTCGCGGTCCTCGACGCGCACGCTGGTGACGTTGTACTCCGTCGCGGTGGCGGTCCAGGCGAGGACGGCGGCCGCGATGCCGTCGGCCTGGGCGCGGGTCTGCCGGGCCGGTTCGGAGAAGTCGAACAGGTCGTAGGGCGGCAGTGTCGTGTTGATGGACACCTCGGCCTCGTCGACGATCTTGTCGATTTCCACCCGGGTGACGAGCGCGGCGTATTCGGTGGTCTTCAGGTGCGCGAGGACCCGGTCGTTGTAGGCGTTGCGTTTGGTGTCCTCGGCATCGCGCTTGCGGACGTGGCCCATGCCGGCGTCGCGGAGCTTCTCGCCGCGGCCGGTCATGTAGACCGCGATCAGTTCGATGCGGACTTCGGGATTGGCGTACGCCCAGTCCTCGGCCTCGGCGGCGAGCTTGTCGCGCCGCCCGCGGCTGTCGGAGGCGGCGGACGACATGTCGTCGCTGCGGAAGTACGGCAGGTCGGTGTCGACGTTGGCGAAGAGCTTGCCCTTCTCCTTGAAGATCTCGGCGCGGAGCGCGTGGCTGCCTTGCGAGGTGGTCTTGAGGAACGCGAGGAGCCGGTCGGCGTAGGCGGTGATCCTGGGGTCGGTCTGCACGTCGTCCTGGCCGGGCGGGCGGGCCGGGCCCGGGCCGCTGCCGGCGCCGGGGCTGCTCGCGCTGCCCTGGGACTTGTCGCCGTCGTTGCCGCCGTCGCAGCCGGCCAGGCCTGCGGCGAGTGCGGCGGCGGCGGCCAGGGCGGTGATGCTGCGCCGTATGCGGTCGGTCTTCATGATGGTCGTGCTCCCAGGTGCCGTCGTGCTGCTTGCGTCGTGCCGTGCGGCGGGCGTGCGGGCCCGCAACCTAGGAAGCACTCGACGCGGTCACGACGTTGACGTTGCCCTTCTCTTTGTCCTCGATGGTCACTGCGGCGATGTTGTACTCGGCGTCCTGCACGGTCCAGGCCAGGACGGCGGCGGCGATGGGTTCGGCGTCCTTGCGGGCCTGGCGGGCGCCGTCCGAGAAGCCTTCGGCGCTGGAGAAGGACGGCAGGGTGGTGGTCACGGTGAGGTGGGCCTCGGCGGCGACGAGGTCGAGTTCGACCGCGGTGACGGAGGCCGCGTAGGGCGTGGTCTTGAGGTGGGCGAGCACGCGTGCGGCGTAGGCCTGGCGTTTGGCCTCCTCGGGGCTGCGGTCGCGGACGTAGCCGACGCCGGCGTCGGTGAACGCCTCGCCGCGGCCGGCCTGGTAGACCATGACGAGTTCGAGGTCGACGTCCGGGTTGGCGTACGCCCAGTCCTCCGCCTCGGCGGCGAGCTTGTCGCGCTTGTCGCGGGCGTCGACCGCGGGGTCGGAGCTGTCCGTACCGGGGAAGTACGGCAGGTCGGTGTCGACGTTCGCAGCCAGGGTGCCGCGGTCCTTGATGATCTCGACGCGGAGCGCGTGGGCGCCTTGCGACGTGGTCTTGAGGAAGGCGAGGAGCCGGTCCGCGTAGGCGGTGAGCTTGGGATCGGTCTGCACCGCGCCCGCGCCGGCCGACGCACCGCCGCCGCCGGTCAGACCGCCGAGGCCGCCTTCGCCGTCGTCCTTGCCGCCGCTGCAGCCGGCCAGGACCGCGGTGAGTGCGGCGGCGGCCGCGAGGGCGGCGGTGCTTCGGCGTACGCCGGTGCTCTTCATCGGGACGTCCCCCTGGTCCGTGGCGGCTGAGCCGCGACGGTAGCGGACGTGCCCGGCCCGGTCCGATGGGGCGTCAGTTCCTGTGGGCCTCTTGGCGCAGTTCGTGGGCTTCCTGGGCGTCCTCGGCTGCCGAGGCCTCCTGGGCGAGGGCCTCGTCGTAGCGGGCGAGGGCGAGGCGGGCGAGCGCGGGGTGGGCGCCGAGCGGGTCGGCGGTGGCGGCGGCTCCGGAGCCGGCGGCCTTGCGGGCGAAGTAGCCGGGGCTCATGAGGTAGCCGGAGACGGCGACGTTGCGGACGCCGTCCGCGTGCAGGGCCGCGACGGCTTCGGCCGGGGTCGGTGCGCCGGCGCACAAGTAGGAGGGGACGACGGGCCGGCCGGTCAGGGCGCCGAGGAGGGCGGCCATGCGGGCGGCGTCGGCGTTGGCGCCGGGGTCGGTGGATCCGGCGGCGGCCAGCACGATGGCCTCGCAGCCGGCGAGGCGCTCGGTCCACAGGCTGTCCCCGGGCTCGTCCACAGCCTGTGGATGATCTTGTGCATCGCGCGCTTCGGCCGCGGTGCCGGCCCAGGCGGCGGCAAGCCGTTCGCCGAGGACCTCGGCGAGCAGCGGGTCCGGGCCCAGGACCCCGGCGATGCGGGCCTGGACGTGCGGGGCGGCGGCCAGGGCCGCGGGTATGTCCTCGCGTACGTGGTAGCCGGCGCCGAGCAGCAGCGGGACCAGGACGACCGGTCCGGCCATGCGGGCGAGGGTATCGGCCAGCAGGGGTTCGGCGACGTCCACGTACGCCAGTTCCACGGCCAGTCCGGGCCGGAGGGCGCGGATCTCGTCGACGAGAGCGGCGGTCGCGGCCAGGCCGGCCGCGTCCCGGGTGCCGTGGGCCACCGCCAGGAGCGGGACCCGGGGGCCGGAGGCAGCGGACAGCCGGGACGGGTCGGACAGGTCGTGCCGGTCGGGCTCGTCGTGCCGGGCGTACCGGTCGGGCTCGTCGTGCCGGACGTACCGGTCGGGCTCGTCGTGCCGGGCGTGCGGTGCCGCAAGTGGCGCGGGCGGCAGGGCCGCCGCAGGTGGTACGTGGCTCACGGGTCGACCGCCAAGCGGTAGCCGCGTTTGGTGACGGTGCGGACCAGGCCGGAGTGCGGGCCGAGTGCGGTGCGCAGGCGGGCGACCGCGGCCTCGACGGCGTGTTCGTCGGCGCGGGCGCCGGTCCACACCTTCTTGAGGAGTTCGGCACGGCTGAGCACCCAGCCGGGTTTCTCCGCGAGGGCGCGCAGGACGGCGCCGGGGACCGGGGGCAGCCAGATGGTGCGGCCGTCCACCAGGACCGCGTTGCCCTGCAGTATGAGCCGGTCCTTGCCGGTGTCGAGTTCGCGGCGGGCCCGCAACGGCAGCTCCTCGGTGATGGTGCGGACCAGCGAGCCGAGCCGGCCGCGTTCGGGCCACACCGTCTCGATGCCGTGGTCGGACAGCGGCCGGGCGCAGACCGGGCCGATGCAGACGGGCAGGACGTCGCCGCGCAGGGCGTCGAGGAGTTCGGTGCGGCGGCCGAGTTCGTCGGCGCATTCGAGGAAGGCCTCGATGGCGGGCGAGCTGGTGAAGGTGAGCGCGTGGATCTCGCGGCGCACGGTGGATTCCACGAGCTTGCGCACCGCGGCGGGGTCCTCGGGCGGGCCCCACCGGTAGACGGGGACGACGATGACGTCGGCGCCGCGTTCGCGCAGGGCGGCGGCGAAGCCTTCCAGGGGTGCGCCGTGTTCCTGGAGGGCGATCCGACGGCCCCTCAGGTCGCGGGCGAGGAGCCAGTGGAGGAGTTCGTTGCTGGCCTCCGAGCCGGGCGAGTAGACCTCGCGGAGGCCGGCCGCGCGGACGGCGCCGGTGGCTTTGGGGCCGCGGCTGACGACGACGGCGTCGCGGCAGGCGGCGACGAGGTCGGCGCCGTGCCCCCAGCCTTCGGCGGCGCTCATCCAGCCCCGCCAGCCGACTCCGGTCGTGGCGACGACGTAGTCGAGCCGGCCGGCGAGGCAGGCTTCGGTGGCCCGGCGCAGGACGCCGTCGTCGCCGAGCGGCACAATGCGCATGGTGGGGGCCTCGACCACTTTGGCGCCGCGCCGCTGCAGCAGCGCCACCAGTTCGTCGCGGCGGCGCGCGGCGGTCACACCGATCGTGAATCCGACCAGCGGCTCTGCCAAGTCCGTGGTTGTACCCATGCCGTGAGGCTGTCGGACGTGTGTTTCCGCCCTGTTGCGCGGCGGTCACGCCGCGGTTAGGGGTGGCCCCACCAGGGACTCTGTGAATGTCGGCAGGTTCACGATCTTCCGCGGGCGGTGTGAGGCAGCCGTACCTCCGCCGCAACACACGTGACCCTGAGGCGTAACGGTGTGCGGACACGCTCACTGGCATGAAACACATTGCCATGGCAGCCGAGCCGACTGCCGCCACCGAGACGCACTGCCCGTACTGCGCGCTGCAGTGCGGGATGGCGCTGCGGGTGGCGGACGGTGCGGGGGCCGGGGCGGATGTGGAGGTCGTGGAGCGTGCGTCGTTCCCGGTGAACCGCGGGGCGCTGTGCGGCAAGGGCCGTACCGCTGCCGAGGTGCTCCGGACCGGGGTGCGGCTCGGTTCTCCGCTGGTGCGCAGCGACGGGATCCTGCGTGCGGCGGGTTGGGACGAGGCCCTCGACCGGATCGTGTCCGGTTTCCGGGACGTGCAGGGGAAGCACGGGCGGGATGCCGTCGGGGTTTTCGGCGGCGGCGGTCTGACCAACGAGAAGGCGTATGCGCTGGGCAAGTTCGCCCGGGTGGTGCTGCGCACCTCGAACATCGACTACAACGGCCGTTTCTGCATGTCGTCGGCGGCGGCTGCGCACCGCAAGGCGTTCGGGGTCGACCGGGGGCTGCCGTTTCCGCTGGCGGATATCCCGAAGACGGGCTGCGCGATCGTGGTGGGCAGCAATCTGGCGGACACGATGCCGCCGGCGCTGCGCTATCTGACCGAGTTGAAGGAGAACGGCGGTTCGCTGGTCGTGGTCGATCCGCGGCGGACGCGGACCGCGGCGGAGGCGACGCTGCACCTGCAGCCGGTGCCGGGCACCGATCTGGCGCTGGCGCTGGGCATGCTGCACCTGGCGATCGCGGACGGCCATGTGGACGAGGCGTTCGTGGCGGAGCGGACCAGCGGGTTCGCGGCGGCGCGGGCGTCGGCGATGGCGCACTGGCCGGAGCGGGTGGAGCGGATCACCGGGGTGCCGGTGCCGCTGATGCGCCGCGCGGTGGAGATGTTCGCCGAGGCGGCGTCCGGGATGGTGCTGACCGCGCGCGGGCCGGAGCAGCAGAGCAAGGGAACCGACACGGTCGGTGCGTGGATCAACTTGTGCCTGGCGACCGGCAAGGCCGGGCGGCCGTACTCGGGGTACGGCTGCCTGACCGGGCAGGGCAACGGGCAGGGCGGCCGGGAGCACGGCCAGAAGGCCGACCAGCTGCCCGGTTACCGGTCGATCACCGACGCCGCGGACCGGGCGCACATCGCGTCGGTGTGGGGTGTGGACGAGGCGTCGCTGCCGGGTCCGGGGCGCAGTGCGTACGAGCTGCTCGACGCGCTGGGCTCGGACGTGAAGGCGCTGCTGGTGATGGGGTCGAACCCGGTGGTGTCGGCGCCGCGCGCGGCGCATGTGACGGACCGTCTGAAGTCGCTGGATTTCCTGGTGGTCAGCGATGTGGTGCTGTCCGAGACGGCGGAGCTGGCCGATGTGGTGCTGCCGAGTGCGCAGTGGGCGGAGGAGTCGGGCACCACGACGAACCTGGAGGGCCGGGTGATCCTGCGGCAGGCCGCGGTCACGCCGCCGCCGGGGGTGCGTACCGACTTGTTCGCGCTGCACCACCTGGCGGCGCGGATGGGTGTGTCCTATGGCTTCCCGACCGACCCGGAGACGGTGTTCGACGAGCTGCGGGCGGCGACGTCGGGGGCGCAGGCGGACTACGCGGGCATCACCTATGACCGGATCCGCCGTGAGCAGGGCGTGTTCTGGCCCTGCCCGGACGAGGCGCACCCGGGGACGCCGCGGTTGTTCCTGGACCGGTTCGGGACGCCGGACGGCCGGGCGCGCTTCGCGGATGTGGCGCACCGGCCGGCGGCCGAGGAGCCGGATGCGGAGTATCCGCTGTATCTGACCACCGGGCGGGTGCTGGCGCAGTACCAGTCGGGGGCGCAGACGCGGCGGGTGGCGGAGCTGAACGCGGCCGAGCCGGGTCCGTTCGTGGAGGTGCATCCGCATCTGGCGGACCGGCTGGGGGTGGCCGAGGGCGAGTTGCTCGAGGTGACCAGCCGGCGGGGCCGGGCGGTGGCGCCGGTGCGGGTGTCGGGGGCGATCCGGCCGGACACGGTGTTCATGCCGTTCCACTGGGGCGGTGCGGGGCGGGCGAATTCGCTGACGAATCCGGCGCTGGACCCGACGTCGAAGATGCCGGAGTTCAAGGTGTGCGCGGTCCGTGTCGAGCGGGCCGATGGTCCGGTGCAGGTTCCGGCGGCGGAGCCGGTGGCGGCCGATGTGAGGAGCGCGCTGTGAGCGGTCGTCAGATTGTCGTGGTCGGGGCGGGCATGGCCGCCGCCCGGCTGACCGCGCAGCTTCTCGCCCGGGATCCGGATGCGGCGGTCACGTTGTTCGGCGACGAGCCGCATGTGCCGTACAACCGGGCGCTGCTGGCGGATGTGCTGACCGGCCGCTATGCGGCCGACGCGATCGGGCTGCCGGCGGCGTCGGCGCAGGTGCGGACGGGTTCCGAGGTGGTCGCGGTGGACACTGCGGCGCGGACTCTGGAGTTGGCGGACGGGTCGATCGCGGCGTACGACACGCTGGTGTTCGCGACGGGTTCGAACCCGGTGCTGCCGCCGATCCGCAATCTGCACTGCACGTCGAACACGGGCGAGGGCGGCCGGCTGAAGCAGGGTGTGCACGCGTTCCGCACGCTGGCGGACTGCGCGCGGCTGGCCGAGGCGGTGCCGGGGGCGCGGCGTGCGGTGGTGGTCGGCGGCGGGATCCTCGGCGTCAGTGCCGCGCGGGCCTTGGCGGCGCTCGGGCTGCCGGTGGAAATCGTGCACCAGGCGCCCTATCTGATGGAACGTCACCTGGATGAGCAGGGCGGTGCGGCGCTGCACCGCGCGCTGGCCGATCTCGGGGTGGCGGTGTATCCGGAGAACCGGGCGAAGTCGCTGGTCGGCACGGACCGCACCGAGGGTGTCGAACTCGCGAACGGGTACCGGCTGGACGCGGACCTGGTGGTGCTGGCGTGCGGGGTGCGGCCGAGGGTCGGCCTGGCGCGCGCGGCCGGTCTGGAGGTGCGGACCGGGATCGTGGTGGACGACACGCTCGCCACCAGTGCTCCGGACGTGTACGCGATCGGCGACTGCACGGAGCACCGCGGCCGGGTGCACGGGCTGGCCGGTCCGGCCTGGGAGCAGGCGGACGTGCTGGCCGCGCATCTGTGCGGGGCGCCCGCGGAGTACCCGGGTTCGCGGGTGTTCGCGCGGCTGACCGCCGGACCGGTGGAGATCGCCGCGTTCGGCGATGTGGCGCCCGTCGACGGCGACGGGCACGACGTGATCCGGCTCGCGGACCCCACCCGCGGGACCTACAAGAAGCTCGTGC
Organism: Yinghuangia soli; assembly: GCF_021502675.1. Taxonomy (GTDB): domain Bacteria; phylum Actinomycetota; class Actinomycetes; order Streptomycetales; family Streptomycetaceae; genus Yinghuangia; species Yinghuangia soli. The sequence goes on along the minus strand of NZ_JAKFHA010000011.1, from coordinate 135,889 downwards.
TGCGCGGCGACCGGCTCGTCGGCGGCATCCTCGTCGGCGATCTGGCGACCGTCGGCGCACTCACCCACGCCTATGAACGGGACGAAGTGGTCCCGGAGGACCCCCTGCACCTGCTCATTTCGCGAGGAGCCCCCCAGTGATCAAGTCTTCTTCCCCGAGTCCGGAACCGGTGGCGGACGGCCGCAAGCGCCTGGTGCTGGTCGGTCACGGCATGGTCGGGCAGCGTTTCCTGGAGGCGCTGGTCGAGCGCGGTGCCGCCGACTGGCAGGTGACGGTGCTGTGCGAGGAGCCGCGGGCGGCGTACGACCGCGTGCACCTGACGTCGTACTTCTCCGGTACTTCGGCCGACGAACTGTCCATGGTGCCCGCCGGGTTCCTCGACGAGCACGGCATCGACCTGCGGCTGGGCGACCCCGCGGCGGCGATCGACCGGGCGGCGCGGACCGTGACCGGCCGCAGCGGCGAGGTGTTCGGCTACGACGCGCTGGTGCTGGCGACCGGCTCGTACCCGTTCGTGCCGCCGGTTCCCGGGCACGACGCGGACGGCTGCTTCGTGTACCGGACGATCGAGGACCTGGAGGCCATCGAGGAGTGGGCCAAGGGCGCCCGCACCGGTGCGGTGGTCGGCGGCGGCCTGCTCGGCCTGGAGGCCGCGGGTGCGCTGAAGGCGATGGGACTGGACACGCACGTCGTGGAGTTCGCGCCGCGGCTGATGGCGATCCAGGTGGACGAGGGCGGCGGCGCGGCGCTGCGCCGGAAGATCGAGGAGCTGGGCGTCACCGTGCACGCGGGCGCCGGCACCCAGGAGATCGGGGTCGGTGCGGACGGCCGCGCGGCCACGATGGCGCTGTCGAACGGCGAGACGCTGGACGTCGACCTGGTGATCTTCTCGGCGGGTGTGCGGCCGCGCGACCAACTGGCCCGGGAGAGCGGGCTGGACGTCGGCGAGCGCGGCGGTATCGCGGTCGACGAGAACTGCCGCACGTCCGACCCGAGCATCTGGGCGATCGGCGAGTGCGCGCTGGCATCCGACGGCCGGGTGTACGGCCTGGTCGCGCCGGGCTACCAGATGGCCGAGACGGTGGCGCACGAACTGACCGGCGGCTCGGGCTCGTTCACCGGTGCGGACACGTCCACCAAGCTGAAGCTGCTGGGTGTGGACGTGGCCAGCTTCGGCGACGCGCACGGCACGTCCGAGGGCTGCCTGGAGGTCGTGTACTCCAACAGCCGCGAGGGCGTCTACAAGAAGCTCGTGGTGACCGCGGAGGGCGTGCTGCTCGGCGGCGTGCTGGTCGGCGACGCCGGTTCGTACGACCTGCTGCGCCCGCTGTGCCTGTCCGGTGCGGTGCTGCCCGCCCCGCCGGAGCAGCTGGTGCTGCCCGAGTCGGCGGGTGCGCCGATCGCGATCGGCGCGTCGGCGCTGCCCGACGACGCGCTGGTGTGCTCGTGCCACAACGTGACCAAGGGCAAGATCCGGGCCGCGGTCAACGACGAGGGCTGCGCGGACGTCCCGGCGGTCAAGAAGTGCACGCGGGCCGGCACCGGCTGCGGTTCGTGCGTGAAGATGCTGACCACCATCGTGCAGGACGAACTCGCCGCGAACGGCGTCGAGGTGGCCAAGGGCCTGTGCGAGCACTTCGAGCACACCCGGGCCGAGCTGTTCGAGATCGTGCAGGTGCGCGGCATCACCAGCTTCCGGCGGCTGATCGAGGAGCACGGCACCGGCAGCGGCTGCGACATCTGCAAGCCGGCCGTCGCGTCGATCCTGGCCTCGCTGGCGAACGGGCACATCCTGGACGGCGAGCAGGCCTCGCTGCAGGACACCAACGACCACTTCCTGGCGAACCTGCAGCGGAACGGCTCGTATTCGGTGGTGCCGCGGATCCCGGGCGGCGAGATCACCCCGGAAGGCCTGATCGTCATCGGGGAGATCGCCCGCGACTTCGGGCTCTACACGAAGATCACCGGCGGTCAGCGGATCGACATGTTCGGCGCTTCGGTGGACCAGTTGCCGCTGATCTGGAAGCGCCTGGTGGACGCCGGGTTCGAGTCGGGGCACGCGTACGGCAAGGCGCTGCGCACCGTGAAGTCGTGTGTCGGCGAGACCTGGTGCCGGTACGGGGTGCAGGACTCGGTGGGCATGGCCATCGAGCTGGAGCTGCGCTACCGCGGCCTGCGGTCGCCGCACAAGCTGAAGTCGGCGGTGTCCGGCTGCGCCCGCGAGTGCGCCGAGGCGCAGAGCAAGGACTTCGGGGTGATCGCCACCTCGACCGGCTGGAACCTGTACGTGGGCGGCAACGGCGGCATGACGCCGCGGCACGCCGACCTGCTGGCCGCCGACCTGGACCGGGAGACGCTGCTCCGCACGATCGACCGGTTCCTGATGTTCTACATCCGCACCGCGGACCGCCTGGAGCGCACCGCGCCGTGGGTGGAGCGCATGGAGGGCGGCCTGGACCACCTGCGCGCGGTGATCATGGACGACTCGCTCGGCATCTGCGACGACCTCGACGAGCTGATGCAGCGCCACGTCGAGACGTACGAGGACGAGTGGCGCGCCACCATCGAGGACCCGGAGCGCCTGCGGCGCTTCGTGTCGTTCGTCAACGCGCCCGGGACCCCGGACCCGACCGTCACGTTCGTGCCCGAACGCGACCAGATCCGCCCGGCCAAGCCGGGCGAAGAGGGGCTGCCCCTCGCCACCGCCGGCCTCATCGCCGGCCCGACCCTGGAGGTCAGGACCTCGTGACTGCGTACGACACCGCCTATGACCCGGCGTACGGCGCCGCGGACGGCATCGGCGGCACCGTGGTGGAAATCGCCTCGGCGGACGGCTGGACGCCGGTGTGCCGCCTGGACGACCTGATCCCGGGGCGCGGTGTGGCGGCCCTCGTGGACGGCGCCCAGGTGGCGGTCTTCCGGGGCCTCGGCGACGAGGTGTACGCGGTCGGCAACCTGGACCCGTTCAGCGGCGCGTACGTGATCTCGCGCGGCATCGTCGGATCGCGCGGCGGCGTCCCGATGGTGATGTCGCCGATGTACAAGGAGGCGTTCGACCTGCGCACCGGGCTGTGCCTGGACGCGGACGACGAGGCGGTCGCGCTGCCGGTGTACCAGGTCCGGGTGCAGACCGCGGTGGCCGCCGAAGTGGGCTGAGGAGACGAGCGGTCCGGTCGCGGTCCGGCCACCGACCGGCCGGACCGGGACGTCCCGGGGGGGCGTGCGCACCGACGATGCTGCGGACGCCCCGCCGGGCCGGCGTGCGCGGATGCAGGTGCGCGGGCCGGCCCGACCGCGGGGGCGGGCGCGGCGCGGGGGTCCGCGTCCGCTCCCGCCCTTCGCCCGGCGCGGCCGATCCGACTGATCCCGCTGATGCGTCTGATCCGTCCGATCCGTTCGGCCGGATCGGCCCGATGCTCCGGACGGATCCGATGGACCGTCAGATGTCGTTCGCGGTGCGGCTCTTGAGACCGGCCTGGCCCGCGACCGGGTTCCAGATCTTGACCGCTTCGTTCTTGGCCCGGGTGGCATCGCCGCTGGCCCGGTCGGCGGCCCGCTTGTCGTCGGTGCTCTTGGCCTTCTTGCCATCCTCTTCGGCGCATTCGCCGTCGGCGTTCTCCTGGCCCCAGGCGGCGAGCGAGCGGTCCGCCGCGGCGGACGCGGTCCAGGCCTTGCGCAGCCAGTCGACCAGCTCGGTGCCGCGGTCGATCTGATCCACCTTCAACCGGTCCAGATTGGCGACCTGTTCGTCGCGCTGCGCGGCCGCGTCGTTGAGGGTCTGCACAGCGGTCGTGATGGCGTCGCCGCACTTCTGGATCTCACTGACCGCCTGGCTCACCTTCGCCCGCGAACCCGCGCTGACCTGCAGCAGTTCGTCCATCTGCTGCACCTGCGTCTTGGCAGGCTGGGCCGGCGGCGCGGACGAGGCCGCGCCGCTCGGCGAACCGGACGGCGAGCCGGAGCCGCCCGCGTTCTTGGCCTTGTCGTCGTCGCCGCCGAGCGCACCGCTGGCGAACAGCGCCGCGACGACCAGGACCACCGCCGCCACGACCGCACCGATCACCATGACGTTGCGCGGCACCCCGCCGCCACCGCGGCCGCTCCCCGGACCGCCGGAAGCGCCCGGGCCACCGGGGCCGCTGCCGTACGGGTCGCGGCGCTGCGGCATCGCGGGCGCAGCGTACTGCGGCTGGCCGGCCCCGGGCGGTGGCGGCGCACCGTATCCGTGCGCGGGCTGCGCGTACCCCGCACCTGCCATCGGCGCGGCCGCCGGGCCGGCGGACGGCCCGGGCCGGAAGAGCCCCGCGAACGGGTCCGCGGCGGGCGCGGCCCCCGGTCCCCCGGCGGGCGGCATGACGGCCTGCGGAGGGCCGTAGGGCGTACCCGGCGGGTGGCCCTGCGGGGTGGGCGGGTATCCGGGCGGCGGCGCCGGGTGGCCGGGGTACGCGGGCGGGTGGCCCGGGGCCGGCGGCACGATCATCGACGGGGTCGCGACCCGGGTGCCGCCCGCTGCGTCGCCGTAGCCGGGGTCCGCGTCGTACGCGGGGTACGGGTAGTAGTCGGTCTCGTCCCGGGGCAGTTCCAACGGCCCGAAAATGGACAGTCCTTCGTCCTTGGGCGCACCGGGCTCCTCCCCGGGCGCCCCTGCTTCGGGCCTGCTGCTCATGCCGGTTCTCCTTGTGCCTACACGCGTCCGCTTCCGCCTTCGACGCTAGCCGAGACGCAACCGGCCCGAACAGCGGTTCGGCCGCCGCACGAAGAGTTTCCCCCGGACTCCCCCGTTTCCGCGCACGGCACGCCCGACCGGGCGCGCGGCAGCGGTGCGGCTCAGGTCCTGGCGGTGCCTTCCTCGTAGGCCGCGACCCGGTCGAACACGTAGCGCAGCAGTTCCCTGGCCGGGGTGTGGATCGCGGCCGAGTCCTCGTTGCGGCCGTCGGACCACAGCGAAATCCCGAAGACCACGGATCGCACGGCGACGGCCTGTCCGAAGCCGCCCGGAGCCTCGCGCGGCGGAAGCGGGACGTCGGACCCGGGCACCGGATCGAGCGCGCCGACGCCGTAGGCGATCGGGTCCAGACTGTTCATCGCGAACGCCACATGCGCGTGGCTCACCTCGGTGAAACTGGCCACGGCAATGGTGATCTGGATGCGGCGTCCGGGGTCGGTGTAGAGCGCAACGATCATCTGCGCACAAGTGCGGCCGTCGTCGATCACGGACACGAGCTGCGCACTCATCATTTCGCGGCACTCGCGCGGGGTGTACACGTCGGCAAGCTCGAACACGTCGCCCGACGGCAGCGAGACCCGCTTTTCCGGGAAGGCGCGTTCGGCCGCGATGGGCGGCGCGGACGCGGCCTTGCGCGCTCCGGGCGGAATGCTCGTGGCGGCCCCGTCCGGAAGCGCGGTCGGCGGCCCGGAGGGGACGTCGGGCCCGGTCGGGGCCGCGGGCGGAGCCGTCGAGGGGGCCGCCGAGGACGCGGCGGGCGCCGGCTCGATCACCGGCACGTACACGCTCCCGGCGGCGTCCTGGGAAGCGGCTCCGGAGCCGCCCGGCCCGTTGTCCCGGGTGCTCCAGGCGAACGCCCCGGCGCCGAGCAGCACAGCGGCAGCCGTCACCCCTGCGATCACCGCCACCCGCCGCCGCCGGCGGCGGCGCGGTGCCGGGCCGCCCTGCGGGCCGTCCGGTGCGCCCGCGCGCCCCGGTCCGACGGTGGCGAGCCACTCCCCGGACTCCGCACGCTGCCGCGCCATCTCGCGCGCGACGAACGCCTCCCACTCGTCGGCGACTTCACCTTCGCCGTCCGGCACGTCCCCACCCCCTGGAAGATCAGCGGCGGGCAGCGTACCGGAGCGGCCGACGGGATCCGACGGTCGGTCAGGTCCGCGCGGTGGACAGTTCGTAGGAAGCGACGCGGGCGTTGACGTAGGCGAGCAGCTCGGTCATGGGGACGGTGAGCTTCTCGGACGCCTCGTTGCGGCCGTCCGACCACTGGGCCGAGGCGAACACCACGGAGCGCACCGTCATGATGCGGGCGAACGCGCCGGGCGAGCCGTCGGGCGGTGCGGCGACTCCGGCGCCGGGCCGTGGGTCCAGTGCGGCGATCTGGTACCTGACGGGGTCGAGGACCGCCAGGCCGAACGCCGCGGCCGCGTCGTTCACGTCCTTCATGCTCAGCACGCTGACCGTGATCTGCAGCCCGCGGGCCGCGTCGGTGTACAGCGCGCCGGTCAACTGGGCGCAGCCGCGGCCCTGTTCGATGACCGCGGCGAGTTCCCGGCTCATCATCTCGCGGCAGTCGGCGGGCGTGTACATGAGCACGCGCTCGTAGATGCCGCCGGACGGGACGACGACCTTCTCGTCGCGGAACGCCTGCCGCGGCGTGATGGGCGCGGCGGCCGCGGCCTTGTCGACTCCGGGCGGGCGGCTGGTCGTCAGGCCGCTCGGCGGCGTCGCCGGGGTGGTGGCGGTGGGCCGGACGGCGCCGGACGGTGCGGAGGCCTGCGGGATGCGGATGTTGCCGGTCGCGGTCGGCGCGGCCGAGGGTGGAGCGGTCGGGGTCGGGGTCGGGGACGGTGCGGCCTTCGGATCGTCCGAGCCGCCCAGGTTGCGCTCCACGGCGAAGGCCAGGGTCGCGATGACGATGGCGAGGGACAGGCCGCCGACGATCAGGCCCAGGCGTGCGCGGGACGATCCCCAGCGCGGCCCTTCCGGATCTCCCGTCGACCCGGGGCCGCTTCCGGGTCCGGTGCCCTGCTCCCCGTCCGGTGTCCGCCCGTCCTGCTCCGCCATTCGCGCTCCTGCCCCGTGACTTGCCCCCGTGGCGGGCAGCGTAGCGAGTCCCCGGGCACAGGGCCGCCGGGGGCGTCGCGCGGGCGCGGCGAAGGTGGCCCCCGGCATCGGCCCCGTCGATGCCGGGGGGCACCGTGGCCCGTCATGCCGGCGTCCCGGAGTCTGCGGCGTCACGGGACGTGGCGCGGGCCGTCGGGTGGGACGTACTTCGGGGCCCGGACGACGTGCGCGGGAACCGCGTTCGGCGGCGGCCGCCGCACACGTGCCGTGGTGCGCGAGGATCGTTCAGGCCGGGATCACCTCCTCGTCGTCGCCGTCGCGCGATGCCCGCACCGCGTCCATGAAGTCGCGGGCGGCAGGCTCGGCGCCGTAGGGCGCCAGGCGGCGCTGGAAGTCGCGCAGGTACTCCTCGCCGCGGGCCGAGTGCAGCCGGGTGACGAGGTGCAGGGCGTCGCCGGCGACCGCGCAGGCCTCGTCGAGGCGGTTCTGCTGGAGGTGCGCGGTGGCCAGGAGCAGGGTGTCGACGGCGCGGCGGCGCACGCGGGTCTCGGCATGGCCTTCCAGGGCCGCGCGGGCCGCTTCCTCGGCCTGCCGGGGGCGGTCCAGGTCGCGGTAGCAGTGCGCGAACTCGTCGGCCAGATAGGCCCGGTCGAAGTGCGCGATCCAGACCGGGTCCTCGTCGGGCCGGGACTGCTCCATGGCGGTCTCGGCGCGCGCCAGCGAGCTTTCGCAGGCGCGCACGTCGCCGAGTTGGGCGTGCCCGCGGGCCTCGGCGGCGTGGAACATGGCCATCGTGGTGGCGGTCGCGCCCGTGCCGGTCCTGGCGGACTTGGAGCCTTCCTGCGCGGCGCGGGCCAACTGGGTTATCTCGCGGGGGTTTCCCAGGCTCCCGGCGAGGTGGCTCATGCCCGCGGCGAGCACGTAGCCGCCGTACGGCCGGTCGCCGGCGGCCTGCGCGAGCCGCAGCGCCTGGATGTAGTAGCGCTGCGCGAGGCCCGGCTGCCCGGTGTCCACGGCCATGTACCCGGCCAGTTCGGTGAGCCGCGAGACCGCCGCGAAAAGCGCGCGGCCGACCTCGTCGGTGTAGGTGCCGCCGAGCAGGCCGGAGACGACCGACCCGAGGTAGTGCACGACGACGGGCCGGATGTGGCCCGCCCCGAAGCGGTGGTCGAGGACGGACAGCATCTCGGTGGTGGCGCGGACCGCCTCGACGTCCGAGGCGCCGACGCGCGGGCCGCCGACGCGCGACACCGCGGCGTCCGGCTCGGTGATCAGCCAGTCCCGGCTGGGGGCCACGAGCGCGGCCACCGCGACGGACGAATTGAGCAGGAAATCGCGGCGGTTGACGTCGCTGCGCCACAGCTCGGTGACCACGTCCACGGTCGCCGCGGGGGTGGGGGCGAACTGCAGGCCGATGTTGGTGGCCAGGCTGCGGCCGTCGGCCATGCCGATCTCGTCGACGGTGACCGGGCGGCCCAGTTTGCGGCCGAGGGCCTCGGCGATGAGGTTGGGCACCGAGCCGCGCGGCTGCTGGCCGCGCAGCCAGCGGGCCACCGAGGTCTTGTCGTACCGCAGGTCCATGCCCTGTTCGGCGCCGCACATGTTCACGCGTCTGGCGAGGCCGGCGTTGGAGCATCCGGCTTCTTGTATGAGCGACGCGAGGCGCTCGTTGGGCTGGCGTGTCGCGAGCGAGCGAGCGGCCATCGGCGTCCCCTCCCAGTGGATGACCCGGAGCCCCGGCGTGCGGACTCCGCTGTGCGAGAGGCGAACTCCGGTGGTGCGGAAGCCCGGTACGCCCTCACGTGGTCCGTTACGGACGGTAGCCAGTCGATAGCGGTCACGGATAGGGGCGGCGGCCCCTGCGCCCCCGCGGCTGCACCGGTGCGCCCCCGCTGCGCCGGGCGCGGGCCGGACCGGACGGGGTAGTCGGCGGCGGGCTCGGGGCGACCGCGGGCGCACGGGGCCAGGGACCCGCGGGGCCGGCGGGCACCCGAGGGCGCCCGACGCCCTTGGCGCCACTTTGGTATACCAGTGGGGCGACCCCGTTCCCCGCGTCCGAGAGCAGGCCGACCATGCACCGCCCGATCAATGCCACCGTGTACCGCGACGTCCGGCCGATGGGTGCCGAGGCGACGGATCTGCTCGTCGTCGACGGGGTGTTCACCGACCGCGTGCCCCGGAGCGCCGCGGCGGAGGTGCTCCAAGTGGTCGACGGCGGCGGCCGGATCGCGCTGCCCACGCTGGTGGACGCGCACATCCACGCGGACAAGACGGCGTTCGGCGAGCCCTGGTACTCCCGCCACCCGGCGGCCGGTCTCGCCGAGTTCGTCCAGGGCGACGTCGAGCTGTACCAAGCGCAGGCCACCCCGGTCGCGGTCCGCGCCCAGCGCCTGCTGTCGCACGCCGTCACGCAGGGCACCCGGGCGGTCCGCACGCACGTCGACGTCGCCCCCGCCTACGGGCTGGACCCGCTGCACGGGCTGGCCGCCGCGCGCGAAGCACTGCGCGGCAGCCTGGACGTGGAGATCGTCGCCTTCCCGCAGCACGGCGTCCGCCGGCTGCCGGGCGTCACCGAGTTGCTGGAGGAGGCGGTGCGCACCGGGCTCGCCGACATCATCGGCGGTCTGGACCCGGCCGGCTTCGACGACGACCAGCAGGGCCAGCTCGACGCGGTGTTCGGCATCGCCGAGCGGTACGGAGTCGGCATCGACATCCACATGCACGACGCGGGCGAGGAGGGCATGGGCCCGCTCCGCGACATCTGCGCACGCACGCGCGCCCTGGGGCTCGGCGGCCGCGTCACCATCAGCCACGCCTTTTGCCTCTCGCGCCTCGCCGGGCTCACCGAGAAGGAGTTCGACGAGGCCACCACGCAGCTCGCGGACGCAGGTGTCGCGCTGACCACGGCCGCCCTGGGCGAGGCGAGCGTGCTGCCGTTCCGCGAACTGACCGCGCGCGGCGTGCTCGTGGCGCTCGGTTCCGACAGCGTGCGGGACGCGTGGAGCCCGTTCGGCAACGCCGACATGCTGCACCGGGCACATCTGCTGGGGTGCTGCGTCGAGGCTCGTCTCGACGAGGACCTGGACGCGTGCCTGGCCCTCGCCGCGCACGGCGGCGCCGCGCTGCTCGGTCTCCCGGCGGTGGACTTCACCCCTGGGTCGCCCGCCGACTTCATGCTGGTCGAGGGCGAGTGCGTACCGCAGGTGGTCGTGGACCTGCCGCCGCGCGACATCGTCGTGCGGGCGGGCGAGATCGTGGCACGTGCGGGCCGACTGGTCTGACACGTGCGGTGGTCCGGCAGAGTACGCCCCTGCCGGACCACCTGGTTCCCGCTCTTCTTCGGTGATCCCGTCGGGGTCAGCCGCGCTCGACGTCCACCTCGGTCAGGCGCACGTACCGCTGCGGATCGCGCCGCCGGATGCGCAGCGCCACCGCCGCACCCGCGAGCGCGACGACCGGGATCGGTACCAGAAGCGCCGCGTTCACCGTTCCGGTCTTGCCGGTCAGCAAGTCGAAATGCACCACCGCCAGCACGGTCAGTACTGCCAGCCCCGCGCAGGACACGAGCGGCGCCCACACCACCCGGAACGCCGACATCCCGCGCCGGTCACGGCGGAAGAACGCCCAGACGGCGAGCGCCGCCAGCGCCTGCATGGCCATGACGCCGAGCACACCGACGCTGTTGCTCCACAGGAACACCTCGGCGTACGGGTCGGCGGCCAGCGCCACCCCGACGCCGATGAGCAGCACGTTGAACACGGTCTGCGCGACGACCGCGGCGCCCGGCGAACCGTGCTTGGCCGATACGCGGCCCAGCGAGCGCGGCAGCAGGCCCTCGCGGCCCAGCGCGTACAGGTACCGTGCGCCCGCGTTGTGGAAGGCGAGCGTGGAGGCGAACGCGCTGACGATGATGAGGACTTCCATGCTGTCCGCGAGCCAGGTGCCCACGTGCGCGCCGGCCGCGTCGAACGTGAGCTGCGGGCCGTCCGCACCCTGCGCGAGCGCCACCGCCTCGTCGGTCCCGTACGCACCCATGATCAGCCAGACCCCGGCGGCGTAGAACAGCGCGAGGAACCCGATCGCCACGAACGTGGCGCGCGGCACGGTGCGGCGCGGGTCGCGCGCTTCCTCGGCGTAGATGGCGGTCGCCTCGAAGCCGGTGAAAGCCCCGATGACCAGGACGAACATCCCGGCGATACCGCCGTTGGCGAGCGTCTGCGGGTCGAACGAGCCGAGGTCGAGGGCGTCGCCGCCGCGGTCCTTGAGGATGCCGAACTCCATGAGCAGCAGCGAGACCACCTCGAGGACCAGCGCCACGCCCAGGACCTTCGCGCTCAAGGTGACGCGCAGCCAGCCGAGCACGCCGGTGGCCGCGACACACACGCCCGCGAACACCCACCACGGGATGTCGGTGCCCGCCCGCTCGTTGACGTAGGCGGCTCCGAAGTAGCCGAAGGCGGCGGCCACACCGGGGGTGATGAGGTTGTACGCGACGACCGCGACGTAGGCGGTGGCCACGCCAAGGGTCCGGCCGAGTCCGCGCGCGACGTAGGCGTAGAACGCTCCGGCGTTGCGGACGTACCGGCTCATCGCGGTGAACCCGGCGGCGAACAGCGCCAGCAGGACACCCGAGATCAGGTAGCCGAGCGGCGTCCCGGGGCCGCCGACCCCGATTGCGAAGGGGGCGACGCCGGCCAGCACGGTCAGCGGGGCGGCCGCCGCGACGACGAAGAAGACCAGGTCGGCCGTGCCTATCTGGCCGGTCGCGAGCTTGGTGTCACCGGCGGCCGGCGGCTTGGACGCGTCCGCCGGGGCGGGCGCGGGGGCATGCGTGGTCACAGCGGGTTCCTCCGGGGGCAAGGGCGCGCTGCGGCGCGGGGTAGGGCGGGTTCGGCGAAGCGGCGGGCCCGCAGGGCCGGGGTTTCGCAACTTCGGAAGTTCGGGGCTTCGGGACCCGGGGGCATACCGGCCGCCGGGAGAACGGAGTTCAGTCCGCCCGGCCGCCGTCGGACAGGTGCACGAGGCCCCGGTGGTCGGCCGTCACGCGGCCGCCGTGCAGGACCAGCAGCCGTGCGGGGTGCGCGGCGACCGCCTCGGGTACGGAGGCGGCGTCGACGGCCACCAGGTCGGCGCGGCAGCCCGGGGCGAGGCCGTACCCGGACAGGCCGAGAGCCGCCGCGGCTGCGTCGGTGGCGAGGTCGGCGGCGTCGTGCAGTCCGGTGTCCGTCATCAGGTCGCATTGCAGGCCGATGATGGTGGCGCGTTCGAGCATGTCGCCGGTGCCGTACGGCCACCACGCGTCGCGGATGTTGTCGGAACCGGCGAAGACTCGTACGCCCAGTTCGCGCAGGCGCCGTACGGGCGGCGTGGTCCCGGCCGGGCCGTTGGTCATGATGGCGACCCCGGCCTGGGCCAACACCTCTGCAGTACGGCCGAGTTCACCGTCGCCGACCTGGCCGAGGGCGTACGCGTGGCTGACCGCGACGCGGCCGCCGAGATCCAGCGCGGCGGTCCGCCGGGCGATCTCGCGCAGTTGCGCGATGCCGTCGGCGCCGCCGTCGTGCAGGTGGATGTCGATCCCCGCGCCGTGCCGTTCGGCGAGACCGAACACGACGTCGAGCTGCCCGGCCATGTCGCCGTCGAAGCCGACCGGGTCGAGTCCGCCGACCAGGTCTGCGCCCTCGCGCAGCGCGGCGTCGAGCAGGTCCGCGACGCCCGGCGCGGTCACGACGCCGCTCTGCGGGAACGCGACGAGCTGGATGCCGATGAGGTCCCGGCAGGCCTCGCGGACCGCGAGCAGGGCGTGCAGGCCGGCCAGGCCGGCGTCGGGGTCGATGTCCACGTGCGAGCGGACGTAGCCGGTGCCGAGCGCGGCCATGCGGCGCGCGAGCGCGGTCGCCCGGTCCTCGACTGGCACGGGGATCCGGCGGCGCAGCTCGCGTTCGGCGGCTATCTGGGCACGCAGGTCGGCGGCCGGGAGGTGGGGCTGCCAAGGGGACCCGAGGAACGTCTTGTCGAGGTGCGCGTGGCCGTCCACGAACGCGGGCAGCAGCAGCGCACCGCCGAGGTCGACGGCACGCTCCGCCGCTCCCCCGCCGACCGCCCGGTCGACGCCCGCAGCGTCGGGCCCCGCGCACGCCCGGATCTCGGCCACCAGGCCGTCCCGCAGGTGCACGTCGGCGAGGCGGCCGTCCGGCAGCGCCGCCCGGCGCAGCACCTCCGGCACGAGCGCGGCACCGGTCGGCGACGTCACCCGGTGCAGCAGCTCAGGCGCGGGAACACCGCCGGTCGGCGGCGTCACGGGTGTGGTCGGCATGGCACTCCTGGTGCTGGGTCGGCGCCCGGCCTGGCGGCTCGGACCGACATGTGCGGCAGCCCGCTGTCGGGGTGGGCGGCCGCCACCGTAACTGGTATACCGAATACCAAGCAATGGTCTCGGGGGAAATCTCCGGACCGAAAGTGATCTGGAATGATCGGGGACCTTGACCCCGCACTGGTGCCCGCCGAACGGTCTGGAGTCCCTTCATGAGCCCCCGCACCCCCGCCGACGGCCCGAGCATGGGCGACGCCCACCGGTCGCTGCGGGACCAGGCGTACGTCGAACTGCGCGAGCGCATCATCGAGGGCCAGTACGCGGCGGGCCGCCGGCTCGTGGAGCGCGAGATCGCCGAGGAGCTGGGCGTTTCGCGCATCCCCGTGCGCGAGGCCATGCAGCGCCTGGAGACCGAGGGGTTCATCGCCATCCAGCCGCGCAAGGGCGCGGTCGTCGCGGACTTCGGCCCCGAGGACGCCCGGCACTTCTTCGCGGTCCGCGAGTCGCTCGAAGCCCTCGCCGCGGGGCTCGCCGCCGAACACGCCACCGACGCCGAACTTCGGTCCCTGGAACGCATCCTCGACCGCTCCCGCCGCGCCGCCGGGAACGGCCGCCTGCGCGAGGCCGTCGCCCTCAACGCCGACTTCCACCAGCAAATCGTGGACATGTCGGGCAACCCGCTGCTCAAGGACCTGATGACGCCGCTCGACGGCCGGCTCCGCCGGCTCTTCCGGCTCACCTCCACCCCGGAGGACGGCGCCGCCATGTGCGGCGAACACGAGCGGCTCTACGCCGCCATCGCCGCCCGCGACTCCGCGAAAGCCGCCGAACTCGCCCGGCAGCACGTCGTCGGCACCCACGCCAACACCCTCGCCATGCTGGAGAAGTCGACGGCGGAAGCAGCACCGGCACAGGGGTAGCCGCGCGGCCTTCCCGCATGAAGTGCACGGCTTCGCACCCGCGCGGGACTCCGGGGATCTCCGTCGGCCGATCGGCGGGTTTTCCCGTTCGGGTGAGATTCGGGTGAGCGTCCGGATAAGGCCCGGATGCCCAGTAACCAACCCTTCGCCCGGCAGTTGTGAAGGCGTGGAAGAGATCCTCGGAACCCGGCAGCTCGCCCGCGACACGCTTGTAGAGACGGCCGTCCGGTATGCGGAGGACCGCCACTGGGAGGTCGTCCCCGGTACCTCGGTGCAGGACACCGGCCTGGGCCGGCAGTGCAGTTGCGGGCACCCTGCCTGCAGCGCCCCCGGCGCGCACCCGCTGCACCGCGACTGGGCGGCGCAGGCCGCCAGCGGTCCGGCGATGATCCGCCGGTGGTGGGCGGAGCACCCGGACGCCGCGATCCTGCTGCCCACCGGCCGGGTGTTCGAGGTGATCGACGTGCCCGAGCAGGCCGGCTGCCTGGCGTTGGCCCGGCTGGAGCGCCTGGGCCTCGCGCTGGGCCCGGTGATCGCCACCCCGACCCGGCGCATGCAGTTCTTCGTGCTGCCCGGGGCGCGCGACAAGATGCCGGACATGCTGCGCCGGGCCGGCTGGGGGTCCAGCGCGATCGACCTGGTCTGCCGCGGCGACGGCGACTACGTGGTGGCCCCGCCGTCCCGGATGGGTGCGAGCGGCACCGCGACCTGGGCCCGGGAACCCACCGAGGCGAACCGCTGGCTGCCCGAGGCGCGCGAGCTGATCAGCCCGATCGCCTACGCGTGCGGCCGCGCGATGGCCGAGGCCTGACCGGCTCCCCCGGCTTTCCCAGCACCTTCTGGCACCTTCCGGCAGCTTCCGGCACCGCGACACACCTGCGGGCGGCCCTGGTTCGCACCAGGGCCGCCTGCGGTGTCTCCGGCTGCGGACTGCGGCGCGTCAGCCCGCGGCCACCGGCACGGGGGCGGCCGCCTGGTCGGCGGGCGGTGCATCCCCGCGCCGCACCTCGCCGACGCCGGGGAGCAGCAGGCAGCACAGCCCGGCGGCGAGCGAGGCGATGCCGATCACCAGGAACACCGTCTGCGGCACCACCTGGAGGAAGATCAGGCTGGTGAACAGCACCCCGCCGACGTTGCCGAATGCGCCCACCAGGCCGGAGATCTGACCGGCCAGCCGGTGCTGGATCTGCGGCACGATCGCGTACACCGCGCCGTTGCCGCCCTGGATGAACACCGAGGCCAGGGCGAGGAGTCCGACGCTCTGCCAGATCGGCCAGGACGAGTCGATGCGCCACAGCACGAGGTAGCACAGGAACGAGCCGGCGAGCAGCCCGAGGAGGGTGAGCTTGCGGCGCCCGGTGCGGTCCGAAAGCCATCCGCCGAACGGCCGGGTGACCAGGTTGGTGCCCGCGAAGCAGGCCGCCGCGGTGGCCGCGGTGGTGGTGTCCATGTCGAAGAGCGTCTTGAAGAAGTTCGGCAGCCAGGCCGCCATGGTCAGTTCGGCGCCGAAGGTGACCAGGTACGCCATCGCCAGCAGTCCGACCGCGGCGAACGGGTAGTGCTCGACCTCGGGGGCCTCGCCCTTGAGGATGCCGCGGTTCGTCTTGACCACCGCGTAGACCTGGTACGCCAGCCAGGCCGCGACCAGCACGTACAGGACCGCCGCCGTACCGTCGTTCACGACCCCGGGGAAGACCTTCTTGCCGGTCGGCGTGGTGACGGTGACGTCCGCGTTGAGCCGGTAGACCACGAAGCCGAGCGCGACCGCGAGCGGGACCTGCAGGCCGATCAGGCCGAACACCGCGCCGCGGCTGGTGACCTGCAGGCCGGGCTTGCGGGCGGGCCGCTGGTACGTCTTGCCGTCCGGGACGTCGCGGGCCATGAACAGGAAGAACACGCCGTACCCGGCGGCCAGGACACCCGCCGCGCCGACGCCCCAGCGCCACGCGCCCTCGCCGTCCGCGACCGCCGCGACGAACACCGGCAGGGTCAGCGCCGCGGCCGCCGAGCCGAAGTTGCCCCAGCCGCCGTAGAAGCCCTCGGCGGTGCCGAGTTCGCGCTTGGGGAACCACTCGGCGACCAGCCGGATGCCGACCACGAAGCCGGCTCCGACGATGCTCACCATCAGGCGGCTGACCACCAGCATCGAATAGCTCTGCGCGAACGCGAAGACGGTGTTGGGTATCGCCGCGAAGATCAGCAGCGCACCGTACACGCGGCGCGGCCCGTACCGGTCGACGAGCAGCCCGATGAGGGTGCGGGCCGGGATGGTCAGGGCGATGTTGCACAGTGCCAGCGTGGCCTTCTGACCCGCCGTCAGCCCGAACTCCTCGCCGATGTCGTCGAGGAACGGGGCCATGTCGAACCACAGCACGAAGCTCGCCAGGAAGGCGAGGGTCGCCAGGTGCAGCATGCGGTAGCGGCCCCGGAAGGACAGCAGCGCGCGCAATCTGGGCTTGTTGTCGGCGGCGTCGGCCGGTGTGGTCGTGGTCGCCATGGCGGGTCCTCCGTCGCTGCCCCTGGCGGAGCGGTCGGCATCTCTCCGGACATGGGCGACGGTGCCAAGCTCGTGTTTCCCCGGAAGGTCACCATGTTGCGCACAAGGAAACATTCCGTTCATGCCGGGCGGCCCGCGGCGTGAGAAAACGCGCGGCGGGCGGCCGCGCTGCCGCGCGACCGCCCGCCTGTGCCTTGCCTGCCGGGGTTTTCCCCGGCCCTTCCGCTACTTCGGCTGCTCCTGTTGCCGCCGCATTGCGTTCTGCTCGGTCACCGCACGGCGACGAACACGTGCGCGGCGATCTCCGGCGAAAGCTCCGCCGCCTCGCCGCCGCTGCCCGCCATGACCCCGCCGGCCGACTCGTGCACGCTGACCACCGCGCCGGGACGTACCCCCGCGCGCCGCAGCGTGTACATGAGCTGGGCGTCGGTCTGCAGCGGTTCGCCGATCCGGCGCACCACCACGTTCTTGCCCTCCGGCCCCGCCGCGTCGAGCAGGGTGCCCAGGCCCTCCATGAAGTCGTCCGCGTGCAGGTCGCGGTCCAGCTCCTCGAGGCCGGGGATGGGGTTGCCGTACGGCGATTCCTTCGGGTGGCGAAGCAGTTCGAGCAGACGGCGCTCGACCTGTTCGCTCATCACATGCTCCCAGCGGCACGCCTCCGCGTGGACCTGCTCCCAGGGCAGCCCGATCACGTCGACGAGCAGGCACTCGGCGAGCCGGTGCTTGCGCATGACGCGGGTGGCGAGGGCACGGCCCTCGTCGGTCAGCTCCAGATGGCGGTCGCCTTCGACCGTGAGCAGGCCGTCGCGCTCCATGCGCGCGACGGTCTGGCTGACGGTCGGTCCGCTCTGCCCGAGCCGTTCGGCGATGCGGGCGCGCAGCGGGACCACGCCCTCCTCTTCCAGCTCGAAAATGGTCCGGAGGTACATCTCCGTGGTGTCGATGAGTGCACTCACGACCGCCAGCTCCGTTTCTTCGTGGTCCTGCCCCCAATTCTGTCCCACCGGCGGGACGGCCGGGACCGTCCACGCCAACAGGTTCGACGCGCCGGGCTTGTCCGTTCCGGATTTGCGCCCGGCGCGTACGCCGCCCGCTCCGGCGTGCCGTACACACACAACGTCCCGACATTGTGTCGTCATCCCGACCGTATGTGCGCAGCGGCCTCCGCGTCTGTTGGATGTATCTACGAGCCACCGGGTTGACAGGGTGCCTCCGGAAGCCGCACCGTGCGTGGTCTGCACCACACGGAACGGCACGGGGCCTCACCGGACCGACGACACCGCCACCCGCGGGGACAAGGACTGCGCAGATGGGCGAGCTGGGCGCGCGCTACCTGGACGCGGCGATCGCACTCCTGGAGCGCCTGCGGGACAAGGAACTGCCCGCGGTCGACGATGCCGCGGACCGCATCGCCCGCGCGCTGGCCGACGGCGGCCGCCTGTTCGTCTTCGGCGGCGGCCACTCCGCCCTCAACGCCCAGGACGTCGTCTACCGCGCCGGCGGGCTCATGCTGGCCAATCCCCTCATCGCGCCCGGCAATCAATTGTCGGTCCGTCCGATCACCACCAGCAGCGCGGTGGAAAAGCTCCCGGAACTGGCCGCCCCGGTCCTCGACGGCGCCGGGCTGCGGGCCGGCGACGTCCTGATCGCCATCTCCCTGTCCGGCCGCAACGGCCTCCCGGTCGAGATGGCCCGCGCGGCGCGCGAACGCGGCGCGCTGGTGATCGGCGTGACCGCGGTCACGGCCAGCTTGGCCGAGTCCCCGCGGCACCCCTCGGGCACCCGGCTCCTCGACAACTGCGACGTGGTCCTCGACACCGGCATCCCGATCGGCGACGCCGCCCTCGACGTCGACGGCGTCCCGCAGCGCATCGGCCCCACCTCGGGCGTCGTCGTCTCGGCGGTGATGCAGGCGCTGATGGCGACGGTCATCGGCCGCATGGCCGAGCTCGGCATCGAGCCTCCCGTCTTCATGTCCGCCAACATCGAGGGCGGCGAGGAATGGAACGCCCGCCTCCTCGCCGAGCACGCCGACCGCATCTTCTACCTGCAGTAGGAAGCGCCCGTCCTACCTGCAGTAGGAAGCGCTCGTCCTACCTGCAGCAGGAAGCGCCCGGCTGGGCCGCACCGATCCCGCGCGGCCCGACGCCGGATCAGCCCGCCGCGTTTCCTACCGGCGCACCACCGCGCACGGGCTCCTGACCTGCACCAAACCTCCACGCGGCCACCCCCGCCCCCGCACCCGGCCTGGATAGTTTCTGGTCACCGGTACGCGCGATCAGGGGGACGCATGGCGATACGCACCGCGGCGGAGGGCCCCGCCGACAGGGGCGCCGCGACGGACGTTGCGGCCGACGTGCCGGCCGACGTCATGACCGAGGCCGTGGCCGAAGTCGCGGCCGAGGCCGGAGCCGAAGTCGTGTGGGCGCGGCGCTCGCGACCGG
Source organism: Yinghuangia soli (assembly GCF_021502675.1). Taxonomy (GTDB): domain Bacteria; phylum Actinomycetota; class Actinomycetes; order Streptomycetales; family Streptomycetaceae; genus Yinghuangia; species Yinghuangia soli. The sequence continues at coordinate 116,925 of NZ_JAKFHA010000011.1, read as the reverse complement.
TGCTCACCGCGGTGCTGGTCGTCCTGCTGTCCACCGCGGCCCTGAACCACCTTTACGGGGTCGTCGCGAGCGCACGGGCCGAGCAGTTCGACCGGCCGGCGGTCTGGGTGCTGTTGCTGGTCCTGATCGGCCCGGTGTTCGCGGCCTGGTTCGGCAGCGCGCACAGCAACTCCCGTACCTACGGCGTCGGACAGCCGCGGTACTCCCGGCCGGGCGCGATCCTGTGCTGGCTGGTGCCGCTCGGGCAGATGGTCATGCCGTACCGGGCCACCCACGAGGTTGTGCGGCTGACCTTCGGGACGCTGCCGCGGCGCATGGTGGTGCTGCTGCGCTCTTGGTGGACCGCATGGTTGGCGATGTGGGCGCTGTTCTGGGCCTCCCTATGGGTCATCGACAAGGCGGACGCCGAGGCCCGGGGCATCGATGGGAGCGTCCGGCTCGCCGACACCGCTTTCCACCTCGCGGGCGCCGCAGCGGCTGCCGCCGCGGTGTGGCTCGTCGTCGCGGTCACCCGCGAGCAGCTGCGCCGCCGGGACACACCGCTGCAGCCGGTGCCCGCCGACGCCGATGCCGCCGGCCCGTGGGGCTGCCTGATCGCCGGGACGCTGGCGCCACTCAGCCTTGTCGTCCTGTTCGCGGTCGTCATGGTGAGCCCGCCGCGCTTCGACCCTCCCGCGCTGATGCTCGACGCCGAGGACGTCGTCGGAACCTGGCGCGGCGACGGTGCCGTGGTCGAGTTCTCCGCCGACGGCCGCTTCCGCATCACCGGAATGCCGAAGGACCGGCTGCCCGATCCCGAGGGCTTGGGCCGCGACCGCTGGTCGGCCTCCGGCCGCTGGACGATCTGCGGCGGCCCGCGAGGCACCTCGGACCACTCGCCCGGCGTGGGACTCGTGTACGACATCCCCGAGCCCAATGCCTCTGCCCGATGGACATGCCGAGAAATGCTGCACTCGTTCGGCGCCCCGGGCGCACCGCAGTTGCGTGACGGCGTCTGGGACGACATGGAGGAAGGCGTCATCTACCGCCGGTTCTTGGAGAAGACGCGATGAGCGGGACGCACAACGAAGGCCGGCGGCTCCAAGACCCGGAGCAGCGCGGCATCTTCGCCGACGGGGCACCTGGACGGTGGCCGCCGCGTTTCCTCGTCGGCGTCGCCGCGGCGGCCGTCCTGGGGTTGGCCGCGGTGGCCGCGGTGGACGTCCGGGCGCTGGCCGGGTTCGCGTCCGGCGCGCGATGGGCGCCGCGGACCGGCGCGCTCTGGATGTGCGTACTGCCTTTCGCCGCAGTCGCGTTCCTGTGCTGGTTCATGACGGCCCGGCACAACGCCCTGCGCTACGGCCCGGTCGGCAAGCCGGTCGATGCCGGCGGGACGGTCGTCATCTGGCTGGTGCCGGTGGCCAACGCCGTGCTGGCGTGGGTGGTCCTGCTGGACGTCCTGGAAGGGACGCATGCCGAGCCGGGCCGTGCGCGGCCGCGGCGGCCGCGCACGGGGCTCGTGCTCATCGGGACATGGTCGGTGCTGTGGGCCGCGATGTGCACGGCCCTGGTCCTGGCCGTCGCGGCGAACTTCGACGCCGACGCCGCCCGGGCCGGGAACACCTCGGCCGTCGTCGCCTGGAACAGCGCCTTCCACGCACTGTCGCTCGCGGCTGCCGCGGTCATGGCGGTGTTCATCGGGCGCATCACCCGCACGCAGTGCGCCCGCGCGGCCGACCCGGTCCACGCACCCGTTCGCGAAGCTGCCGACAAGCCCGAGAAGACCGCGGGGCAGCATGCCGTCGGCGCGGTGGGCACTGCTCTCGCGGTGACCGTCCCCCTGGCGGTCCTGGGGCTCACCGTCTCGCTTTTCGGCTTGGTGACGTTCGTGATCGGCAACCCCACCGACCGGGCCTGGGGTCCTCCCCGCCACTTGCTCTCCCACGAGGAACTCGCCCGCACCTGGGCGGACGAAGACACCCGGATCGTGCTCGCCCCGGACGGAAGCGCGGTGGTCGAAGACCTGGACGGCCGCTATTCCGGACGCGGCACCTGGACTCTGACGGACGACGGCCGGACCGTCGCTGTCCGGCTCGACCCGGGCGGCGGCCGTGCGGAGCCGGAGACCATCGACCTCGCGGCCGACCGATCCCGCGAACGGCCCAAGTTGGTCCACGTCCACCCCGACGGCATCTTCACGACCGAGCACTCCCTCCACCCCGACCCGCCCCGCTGACCGCGGGCACCCCGACCGGAAAGGCGGCACCTGTGACCGCACCCGAGCACGTGGACACCTGGGCGGCCGGCCCGCTGCGTTGGCCCGTCTGGATCACGGCCGGTGCCGCAATGCTCGCCGGGGGCGCGCTGGCCGGCTTCGTGCTGGTCGACCTGTGGGCGGTGCTCGGCATGGCACTCGGCGGCAAGCCCGCCGAACGGGGCGAACTGTGGTTGCTGATGCTCGCACCCGCCGGACTGCTGTCCCTGTTCTGGCTGTTCGTAGTACGGGGGAACGCAGCGACGTACGGCCCCGAGCGGATGCGGATCGCGACCGGGCGGGTGTTCGCGGTCTGGTGCGTGCTCGCGGCGGCCGCGTTCGTGGCGTTCTGCGTCGACTACCGCGTGATCCGCGCCGCGGACCAGGACCGCGCGGGGAGCACGCTGGCCACGTACGCGACCGACATCGTCTTCCATCTGCTCTCCGCCGCCGCAGCGGCCGCCATGCTGCGGATCATCGTGGCGGCCACCCGCACGCAGCGCGCCCGCGCGAAGGCCCCCGTGCGCGCGGCGTCCGACTGGAAGCCGTTCCAGCCGTCGACGGGCTGCCTGCTCGGCGGTCTGGTCCTGTCCGTCGTGGCCATTCCGGTGGGCATTGTCGCCGCCTCGGTCACGATGGTCTTGTTCTCCATGGAGGCAGCACCCCTGTGGGCGCCGCCCCGCTACCTCCTGTCCGCCGAGGAGATCCCCGGCACGTGGCGGCACGGCGGCGAGACCATCGTGCTGTCCCCCGACGGGGCCGTCCGCCGGTCCGGCACCCTGGACCAGCGGGACCCCGCGGCCGTCGAGACCGGTACCTGGCGGCTGTCCGAGGACGGCCGCGATGTGGTCATGGATTTCCCCGGCTACACGTACTCGGAGTCCATCCACGCCGACGAGTCCCGGACCGCCGACCGGCTGTTCCGGATCTCCTCGGACAGCGGCTACTACGCGGACGCCTTCCGCCGCGATTAGTGCGCATCGGGGGATCCGGCCCGGCGCGGGCGGCGGTCCGCGTCGCAGGGGGATCCGCTGGGTACGGTGTTGGGCATGCCCGAGCCTGACAGCCTGACCAGCCCCGACGTCCTCACCGTGGCCGCGCGTTTCAACGGTCCGCCGGGGTCGGGCAACGGCGGATATGTCGCGGGGCTGCTCGCGGCCCGGGCGCCCGAAGGGGTGGCGACCGTGACGCTGCGGCAACCGCCGCCGCTGGACCGGGCGTTGAAGGTGGCCGCGGAGCCGGGCGGCGGGGTCGGGCTCTACGACGGCGAGTTGCTGGTCGCGGAGGCCGGTGCGGAGCTGCCGTACGAGGTGCCGAACGGGCCGGAGCTGTTCGAGCCGATCGATCCGGTCTCCTTCGAGCTGGCCCAGGAGTCGAGTGCGGCGTTCTTCGGCGGACGCGCGCAGCACCCGTACCCCACCTGCTTCGTGTGCGGCACCGAGCGGGCCGAGGGGGACGGCCTGCGGCTGTTCCCCGGGCTGCTGCCGCAGCGGCCCGGGACGACGGCGTGCGCGTGGGTGCCCGACGCGTCGCTGACCGGTCCCGACGGGGCCCGGGTGCGGCCGGAGTTCGTGTGGGCGGCGCTGGACTGCCCGGGGGCCTGGACGGCGCTGGGCGCGGACCTCCCGGTGCTGCTGCTGGGCCGCTTCGCGGCGCGGGTCGACGCGCTGCCGTATCTGGGCGACCGGTGCGTGGTGATGGGCCGGCTGCTGGCCCGGGTCGGGCGCAAGGTGCGCACCTCGACGACGCTGTACGACGGCGACGGCCGAGTGGCCGCGCATGCCGAGGCGCTGTGGATCGCACCGCGCGAGAGCGCCTGACTTAACCGCTGCCGATGGGTTCCCTAAGAGCCCCATAAGGATCCGCGGATAGCTTCTGATCAGGGATTTTCCTGGGCCGGACCGGACTAGCGTCGCCCGTCGACGCAAGGTTTTCGGACAGCCGAGGATGTGCCGCCTGATGAAGATCCGCCGTACCGCCGCCGTCGCCACGATCACCGCGGTCCCGCTCGCGCTCGGCGCGCTGGGGGCCGGCACCGCGCACGCGCATGGCACGTCGCAGAACCCGCCGAGCCGTATCCAGTTGTGCTCGACGCAGGGCGGCGAGAACCCGGAGAACTTCTCGCTGCCCGCGTGCAAGGCCGCCAAGGCCGCGGTGGGCAACAACCCCGCGCCGTTCTACGACCCGAACGCGGTGAACATCGCCGCCGCGGCCGGCAAGCACCGGCAGCTGATCCCGGACGGCAAGCTGTGCAGTGCGGGCAACCCGCAGTACGCCGGCCTCGACCTGCCGCGTACCGACTGGCCGACCACGAACCTCCCGTCCGGCGGCGCTTTCACGTTCCTCTACAAGGGCACCGCGCCGCACAAGGGCACGTTCGAGTACTACATCACCAAGGACGGCTTCGACGTCACGAAGCCGCTCAAGTGGTCCGACCTGGAGGACAAGCCGTTCCTGACCGCGACCGACCCGGGCATGGAAGCCGGGGCGTACGTGATGAAGGGGCAACTGCCGAAGAAGTCGGGACGCCACCTGGTGTACGTCGTCTGGCAGCGGTCGGACAGCCCCGAGGCGTTCTACTCGTGCTCGGACGTCGCCTTCGACGGCAGCGGCAAGCCCGCCCCGCAGGTGCCCGCACCGGGCAAGCCGGGCGGCAGCGGCGGTACCGGCACCGGGACTTCGGGCGGCACCGGGACGACGGGCAGCGCCGGGTCCAAGCCGGGCGGCACGAGCGGCACCGGCGGTTCGAGCGGCGCCGCCGACCACAGCGGCCACGGCACCCCGACGCCGGGCGGCGCGGCGAAGCCGGCCGGCACCGTCGGTTCCACCACGGGCTCGGCTACAGGCACGCCCTCGGCGGCGGCCGCCGGCACCGGCGGTGCCGACGGCACCGCCCCGGTGGCGAACGCCGCGGACGAACTGGCCCAGACCGGCGCCGAGCCGTCGACTTCGGTGGGGCTGCTGGCCGGGACCGCGGCCGGGGTGCTCACCCTCGGGGCGGGCTCGCTGATCTACGCCCGGCGCCGCGCGGCGCGCTGACACCACGCGCCGGCGACGCGGGCGTAATCGCCGTACCGGGTCCGGCCCGGCCCGCCCGGGACGCGGGCCCACGGGGGGCCGGGCCCGGTACGGCGTCCATGGCACCGGGCGTACGCAGAACCCCCCACTGTGTACGCCCGGTTCAGGGCTGCGGGTTCTTCGCGTCGTAGCGCCAGAACCCGGGCCAGCGGAGCGCCAGGGCGACCACGACCGCGACGCACGCGAGTCCGCCGCTGATCACCGAGATCCGCTCGGTGGTGAGCGCAGCGACGCTGCCGGACTCGAAGTCGCCCAGCCGCGGGCCGCCCGCGACCACCACGATGAAGACCCCGGACAGCCGTCCGCGCATATCGTCGGGCGTCGCGACCTGCAGGATCGTGTTGCGGAAGACACCGCTGACGGTGTCCGCGGCGCCGGCCACGGCGAGGAAGAAGACGCCCAGCCAGAGCCAGTTGCTCATGCCGAACGCGGCGATCGCCAGGCCCCACACCACGATCGAGACGATGACCGCGCGGCCCTGGTAGCGGACGCTGCCGAGCGGGCCGGAGAAGACCGCGCCCGCAAAGGCGCCGACCGCGATCGCCGCGGTGAGGATGCCGACGGTGTTGGTGCCGCCGCCGTACCAGGCGACCGCGATCGCCGGGAACAGCGCACGCGGCATGCCGAAGACCATCGCGGCGATGTCGGCCAGGAACGTCATGCGGACGTTGGGGCGGCTGCGCAGGAAGCGCAGGCCGTCCGCGACCGAGGCCCGCTTGGGCGGGCCGGTCTCGGCTTGCTCCTCTTGCTCCTCCTGCTCCCCCGACTCGCCTTGCTCTCCCGCTTTGCCGGGGCCGCGCTCCGGCGGCATGTCGGGCAGCCGCCACATCGCGTACAGCGCCGCACCGAAGGCGAGTGCGTCGACCACGTACACGGTCTCGACATTCCACAGGCCCATGACCAGGCCGCCGAGCAGCGGTCCGAGCGTCATGCCGAGGGTCATGCTCATCATCGACAGGGCGTTGGCGGCCGGGAGCTGCTCGGGCGGTATCAGGCGCGGGATCATCGCCGCGCGCGTCGGGCTGTTGACCGCGAAGAATGCGGACTGCGCGGCGACCACGCCGTACAGCAGCCACACCTGGTCCAGCCCGAGCACTGCCTGCAGCGCCAGCACCAGGCTCATCGCGGCCAGCCCGGTGGACGCGAACAGGCCCAGCTTGCGGCGGTCCATGCTGTCCGCGATGGCGCCGCCGATCAGCCCGAACGCGATCAGCGGGGCGAGCGAGAAGAGGCCGACCAGGCCGACCGAGAAGTTCGATCCGGTCATCGAGTAGACCTGGACGGCCACCGCCAGCGCGGTCATCTGCTGCCCGAGCATGCTGACGGTCGTGCCGAACCAGAGCCGGCGGTAAGGGGCCGAGCCGCGCAGCGGCGTCAGGTCGGCGAGTACGGAAGACACCGACCGATCAAACCCCCGAGATGTTGCCGGGCGGCCACCGGGGTCACGTGACGTGCGCCACCCGGCCCCGCGGCAGGCCACCCCTCGCCGCCCGTGCGGCCCGGCCAGGCCGCGCTGTCGATCGCGTCCACGCCTTCACCCCCGCACCCCTCCCCGCCTGCCGCCGCCTGCGGTGGCCCTCCTGCGCCGGGCCTTCCCCCTCCCGCCTGCCCCAGGCGGCGCGGGCGCCGCCCCGGCGGGGCGGCGCGGGCGCCGCCCCGGCGGGGCGTACACAGCGTGATATCGCCGTCACTTAATGTTGCTATTTGTCCTAATTGTCTTGGGGTGCCGTCGTACGCCCCTCAACCTTGGGGGTGGTCGTGCCGGTCCGGTGGACACGGAAGTTCGTGGTCGTGGCGGCTGTGCTGGGGCTGGCCGCAGGAGTTCTGGGCACGTCCGCCCCGGACAAGGCCACCGCGGCCCCGGGGGCGCTGGCCCGCCTGGAGCCCCTCTCGGTCACGTTCGTGGCCCGGTCCTGCGAGCAGTACTCCCAGGTGATGGCCAACAAGGCGCGCAACAACCTCCAGGAGTCCCTGCGCGACCTCGGCCCCGACTCCAATTACGACCGCTCCGAGACGGTGAGCGCGCAGAAGGAGGCCGCCGGCACCCCGCTGCCGCCGTGCAAGCCGCTGCCCGGCTGGACCTTCTCCACCGGCACCGGGCTGACCGCCAAGACCCCGGCCTCGCTGCAGCTGAGCACCGCGACCGGGGTGATCCGGCAGAACATCACCACCACCGCGGGCAGCATCCCCGAACTCGACGCCCAGGGGATGCCGACCGGCCGCACGCTCGAAGGAGCGGTGACCGTGCCGCTCACCCCCGCGGAGATCAAGGTGGCCGCGACGGGCTGGCTCGTCGTGCAGGGCGGCACGCCGTCCCAGCCCCTCAACGGCATGCAGGAGCAGTACGGGTTCGCCGCGCTGCGCTGCGCCCAGGACGCCATCAACGGCGACAACGTCGAGTACGTCAGCTTCCCCGCCGACGCCCGGCACGTGTTCTGCTACTACTACGCCGTCACCCCGCCGCCCAGCGCCGGGACCATCACCGTCGTCAAGGAAGTCGCGCCGGACAGCCCCGGACAGGGCACGTTCCGCTTCGACGGCAACATCTCCTACGCCGACACCAATGGCGACGGCGTGAACGACTTCCTGCTCACCGCCTCGGCGGGCAAGAGCAGTTCGATGACCTTCGTACGCGGCGAGACGCGTCCGGGCGACGCCCCCTGGCAGTTCCAGGAGATCGTCACGCCGGGCAGCGGGTGGCTGCCGCCGACGACCCCCGCCTGCACGATCGTGAACGCGAACGGCGGCGCCGGCACCAGCGCCGTCTCCGTCGATTCCACCGGCAAGGCCTCGGTCGTGCTCGCCGCAGGGGACAACGTCACCTGCACGTACACCAACCGGCGGACCAGCGGAACAGCCCTGCTGGAGAAGGAGACCATCGGCGGCACCGGAACGTTCGCCATCTCGCTCGGCACCCCGCCGGGCGTCCCGCCGACGAATACCACCCCGGTGACCACCGTCCGGGACGGCGTCCCCATCACCGTGGCCCAGGCGCCCGCCGGGATCACGCCCGGGACCTACACCGCCACCGAGGTCAAACCGGCGCCCGACGGCACCGGCACCTGGCAGCTCACCGGGGCGAACTGCAACGGCACGGACGTGCCGATCACCGAGACCGCCACCACGTGGTCCGCGGCCTACGACGTGGCCGCCGCCGGACCGGTGAAGTGCCTGCTCACCAACACCTTCACGCCGGGCGGCGCGATCTACGTCGAGAAGGTCAGCCAGGGCGGCACCGGCACCTTCGGCTACGCCGTCACGCCGCACAGCCGCGTGCGCAAGGCCGGACCGGACGACAGCACCTACCACGGCTCGGCATCGACCACCGCCGAAGGCACCCCGGCCGACGCCGTGCGCCCGGACGGTACTCCCGGCCCGCTTGCCGACAAGCTCGTGGTGGGCGACGAAGTCCGCTACACCATCCAGGAGTTCCTGCCGCCCACCTCCGACGCGGGCTACTGGAAGGTCACCTCGGTCGACTGCGGCGGTGCGGAGACGTCCCCGCTGGACGCCGCCGCGGCCACCGTGCAGATCCGCCTCACCGCCGCCCAGCCGCGCCCGACCTGCCGCTTCACCAACACCTACCAGCCGTCCGCCACGCTCGAAGTGGTCAAGACGACCAGCGGCGACACGGGCCTGCGCCCCGCGGCGGCCCAGTTGGAAGCCACCTGCGCCACCGGGCAGAGCGGACGCCTCACCGTCCCGGTCGGCGACACCTCCGCGACCACCGGGCAGTACATCCTCCCGGACCCGATCACTTGCACCATCGCCGAAACGGCCTCCGGCGCGGCCGCGGGCGTGGACGTCGCCACCTCCGCAACGCTCACCACCGGCCCGGCCGACCCGGGGAGTCCGTACCGCCTCGGCGAGAGTTTCACCGTGCGGCCGGGCCAGAACGTGCGCATCGCCATCGACAACGTCCTGAAGCGCACGCCCCCGGACGGCGGGGAGACTCCCCCGCCCACGGCCCCGCCCGGCGAGCCGCCGCCCGGCACGCCGCCGCCGGCTCCCGCGCCCGGCGGGAGCCACGCCGTGCCCGCGCACCCCGCACCGCCGGACCGCTCGGCACATGCCACCACCGCGCACACCGGCGCCGACGGAGTGCACGTCCTGGTCCTGCTGTCCTTGGTGTTCCTCGCCCTGGGCACCGGGACCCTGCTCCTGGTCCGCCGGCCCCGCGCCTGACCCCGATGCCCGCAGCCGAGCGCAACTCACACGCCTGCCAACGCTGTTCACCGGCAGCGCGCCCCGTGGGAACGACCGCTAAAGCGTCCGGCTTATTCCCGTCCGAGGGGTGACATCCCCCACCCGTTTAATCCGTTGCGGTGCCGCCGATGTGGATCTAACTTCTGCGGTACACGGGAAAGGAGGTGGTTCGATCTTATGTGTAGCAATCGGACGCGTGAGGTGGCTGCCCGCTAGCCGCCACTCCGGTCTCCCGACCGAAGTCTGACCCGCAACGAGTGCACCGTTGCGGAAGGTGTCAGGCGGTCGGCGAAAACCAGGCAGACACCCGACCCGCAGGCTGCCGAGGACGTCCCCTCGGCCCCCTCCCCAGTGAGGGAAGGCCTGCGGGTCGCTGCTTTTCCGCGGCCGGGCGGGTCAGACGTCCAGCAGCGCCGCGCCGGCCAGCACCCTCACCGCCGCCGGGACCGCCTGCTCGTCCACGTCGAAGTGGCCCTGGTGCAGGTCGAATTCGCCGGTACGCCCGGGGCGCCCCACGCCCAGGCGCGCCATCGCGCCGGGCACCTCGCGCAGGAACCACGCGAAATCCTCGCCGCCCAGGCTCTGTTCGGTGCCGACCACGGCCTCCGCACCCAGCCCGTGCTCCGCCGCGCGGCGCAGCAGGTCGATGCTGGCGGCCTCGTTCACCACCGGCGGCACGCCCCGGGTGTAGGCGACTTCGGTGTCGACCCCGTACGCCGACGACAGGTCCTCGATGGCCGCGTGCACCAGTCCCGGCAACCGCATCCACGAGGCTTCGTCGGTGCAGCGGAACGTGCCCTCCACGGCCCCGTGCGAGGCGATGGTGTTGAACGAACTCCCGGCCTCGATGCGGCCCCACACGATGGACAGCCCGACCCGCGGATCGACTGTGCGGGCCACGACGCTCGGCACCGCGGTCGCGATGGCGGCCAGGGCGGACAGGATGTCGACGCTCTCGTGCGGGCGCGACGTGTGCCCGCCGGGGCCGGTCACGGTGATCTTCACCAGGTCGCAGGCGGACGTCAGCGGGCCGGTGCGCAGGCCGATCCGGCCGACCTGGATCTTCGGGTCGCAGTGCACCCCCAGGACCCGGCGCACGGGTGCGAGGACGCCGGCGTCGATCATCATCCGGGCGCCCGCGATGGCTTCCTCGGCGGGCTGGAAGAGGAGCCGGACCGGGCGGGGCAGGCCGCGTTCGGCGGCGATCCGGGCGAGGACCACCCCGGCCCCGAGGACGCCCGCGACATGGACGTCGTGCCCGCAGGCATGGCTGATGCCGGGGAACGTGGAGCGGTACGGGACGTCCTTCTCGTCGTGCACCGGCAGCCCGTCGAGGTCGGCGCGAAGCGCGGTCGCGCCTTCGGCGTCGCCGGGGATGTCGCAGACGAGGCCGGTGTGCCCGAGCGCGCGCGGCGCGAGGCCGGCCGCGGCAAGGCGGTCCGCGACCCGTCCGGTCGTGCGGAATTCCTGGAACGCCAGCTCCGGGTGGCGGTGCAGATCCCTGCGGAACTCGATCATTTCCGGTTCGATTTCCGCAGCGAATCGATCGGCCAGCGCCAGAAGTTCCGATTGTGATCGCCGTGAAAGATCGTCGGCGGAACGCTGCGGCACGATCCGGGCGTCCGCATTTCGGGTGGGGCGAGTCATGGCAGCAGGATAGGGCAGCACGCGGACCCGCCGAAAAAGAAGCCGCAATTACCCACGGCGTTCGGCAATATCTGACGGAAATCCGCAGGCACGGCGCCCGGATAAACCCGCACCGCCGGCGCCGAACGCCCGCGGCTGCTGCCCGCGCACCGCAAAACCCCTGGCTGCACAGGGCTGTTGCGGTGCCGATCCGCGACCGGGGAGGGCCGGGCGGCGCCACCCGAAGCCTGCGAATGCCCATCCCGCCGCCTGTCCCCGGTCGTCGTTTTGCGTCCGAGGTCCGCACGCCACCGAAATGATCACGAAGGCAGCGCGCACCCGAGTCGCCGAGGACAAACGGTCCGGCCGGGAATTCAGCGCACGCGGAATCGGCGGACATCGCCGCGAGCGACCGAACCCCAGGTCGTATAACGCATCCCAGGCAGCGCATTCCCGTGGCGGCTCCCGAATTGGTCCCGGGCGGGACCGGAGACCCCTGCCTCCCAACTCCCCGAACCGTCCACGAACCGCCCGAGCCGTCCCCGAAGAGTGCCCCGGCGGTCCGCGGCCCGGCACTTTCCTCCGCTTGGCCTCCGCGCCTCGATGCCGTCCGCATGCCCAGCTGCCCGGGGGATTCCTCCTGTTAGCCTCCCGCGCATGAACGTCAAGGATCAGCGCGTCGCCGTCGTCACGGGCGCGAGCAGCGGCATCGGCGCGGCCAGCGCGCGCGGCCTGGCCGAGGCCGGGTACTCGGTCGTCCTGACCGCCCGCCGGGCGGACCGCATCGAGGCGATCGCCCAGGAGCTGGCGGACGCCGGGCATTCCGCCGCGGCCTACCCGCTGGACGTCACCGACCGGGCCGCGGTCAACGCGTTCGCGGCGTCGCTGCCGCGCTGCGACGTGCTCGTCGCGAACGCCGGCGCGGCCTTCGGCGCCGACCCGGTGGAGACCGGCGACCCGGCCGACTGGTTGGCGATGTACCAGGTCAACGTGCTCGGCACGCTGCACACCACGCAGGCGCTGCTGCCCGCGCTGGTGGCGTCCGGGGCGGGCACCGTGGTGGTGATGTCGTCGACCGCGGGCCACCAGGCGTACGAGGGCGGCGGCGGGTACGTCGCGGCCAAGCACGGCACGCACGCGATCGCCGCGACACTGCGCCTCGAACTCAACGGCCGCCCGGTGCGGATCATCGAGATGGCCCCGGGCATGGTCAAGACCGACGAGTTCACGGTCAACCGGATGCGCGGCGACGAGGGCAAGGCCGCCTCGGTCTACGCGGGCGTCGCCGAGCCGCTGACCGCCGAGGACGTCGCCGACGCGGTGGTCTGGGCAGTCACCCGGCCCGCGCACGTCAACGTCGACCTGATGGTCCTGCGGCCGCTCGCCCAGGCCGCCCAGCACAAGGTGCACCGCGAGCTCTGACCCGGACGTGCGCGCGTGGCGCGGCCGGCCCGGTCAGGGGCTGAGCCGCTCCACCGCCCACAGCCCGCCCTCGCGGCGGTAGCGCAGCCGGTCGTGCAGCCGGTTCTCGCGGCCCTGCCAGAACTCCACGGTGTCCGGCACGACCGCGAAGCCGCCCCAGAACGGCGGCACCGGGACCTCGGTGCCCTCCGGGTGCCGCGCCTCCAGTTCGGCGTACCTCTTCTCCAGGTCCTCGCGCGAGGCGATGACGCTCGACTGCTCGCTGGCCCAGGCCCCGATGCGCGAGCCGTACGGCCGGGACCGGAAGTACGCCTCGGTCCGGGCCGCGGGCACCCGCTCCGCGGTGCCGCACACGATGACCTGCCGGTCGAGCGCGTGCCACGGGAAGAGCAGGGCGACCGCGGGATTGGCGGTCAGCTCGCGGCCCTTGCGGGACTCGTAATTGGTGTAGAAGACGAAGCCGTCCTCGCCGTACTCCTTGAGCAGCACGGTGCGGCTGCTGGGCTGCCCGTCCGGGGCGGCGCTGGAGACCACCATGGCGTTGGGCTCGGGCAGGTCGGCGGCGACGACCTCGGCGAGCCAGCGGCGGAACAGCGGCAGGGGGGCGGGCGGGAGGGCGGTTTCGTCGATGCCCTCGTTGCGGTACTGGCGGCGCATGGCCATGAGGTCGTGTAGCTCCACGGTCCCTTAGTAGCACCTCGGGACGCGCCGGGCCGAAACCGGCGCCGGACGAGCCCGAACGGGTGACCCGGGCCTCGGACCGGACGAGCCCGAACGGGTGATGTGCAGGCGTACGAATCGACTGCCTCACCTGGTCGGGTGTGCCGGAGTTCACGTGGTCCCAGTGCGCCTTGCCTAGGACATCTCGACGTCGAGAGATATTGTGGCCTGTCGACAACCGTCGCCCACAACTTCATAGGCGAAGCCACAACTCCGGAACTTCGCCCGACCACCGATACGCCGCCTCCGGAGGGCGCCCGCAGCCGCGCGCAGTAACGATCTTGCGCCGGGTTTCCGGGTGTCTCCAGGGGAAGACAGCTTGTGGTGACGCGGGGTATGAAGGACCCGGCCACAAGTCACCACAAGTCAGTCGAGATCGCCTGAGGAGCCGCCTGATGTCCGACTTCGTACCCGGACTCGAAGGAGTCATAGCGTTCGAGACGGAGATCGCCGAACCCGACAAGGAAGGCGGCGCGCTCCGCTACCGCGGCGTGGACATCGAGGACCTCGTCGGGCGCGTCTCCTTCGGCAACGTCTGGGGACTGCTGGTCGACGGCGCCTTCAACCCGGGCCTCCCGCCCGCGGAGTCCTTCCCGATCCCCATCCATTCCGGCGACATCCGCGTGGACGTGCAGAGCGCGCTGGCCATGCTCGCCCCGGTGTGGGGTCTCAAGCCGCTGCACGACATCGACGACGCGCAGGCGCGCGACGACCTGGCCCGTGCCGCGGTCATGGCGCTGTCCTACGTCGCCCAGTCGGCGCGCGGCCTGGACAAGCCCATGGTCCCGCAGCGTGAGGTCGACAAGGCCGACACGATCGTCGAGCGGTTCATGATCCGCTGGCGCGGCGAGCCGGACCCGAAGCACGTCAAGGCCGTCGACGCGTACTGGACCTCGGCCGCCGAGCACGGCATGAACGCCTCGACGTTCACCGCCCGCGTCATCGCCGGCACCGGCGCCGACGTCGCGGCGTGCCTGTCCGGCGCGGTCGGCGCGATGTCCGGCCCGCTGCACGGCGGTGCGCCGTCGCGTGTGCTGCACATGATCGAGGAGATCGAGCGCACCGGCGACGCCACCGCGTACGTCAAGGGCGTCCTCGACCGCGGCGAGCGCCTGATGGGCTTCGGCCACCGCGTCTACCGCGCCGAGGACCCGCGGGCGCGCGTGCTGCGCCGTACCGCCAAGGAGCTGGGCGCGCCCCGCTACGAGGTGGCCGCGGCGCTGGAGAAGGCCGCACTGGAGGAGCTGCACGCCCGCCGCCCCGACCGCGTGCTGGCCACCAACGTGGAGTTCTGGGCCGCCGTGATGCTGGACTTCGCGGAGGTGCCGGCCAACATGTTCACCTCGATGTTCACCTGCGCCCGCACCGCCGGGTGGAGCGCGCACATCCTGGAGCACAAGCGCACCTCGCGCCTCGTGCGCCCGTCGGCTCGCTACATCGGCCCGGGCACCCGCCCGATCACCGAGGTGCCGGGCTACGACGACACGGTGGCCAACATCAAGTAGCACCCTGGCAGTTCGTACGGCTCTCGACCCGTACAAGCGCATCGGACGGCCCGCTTCCCCACAAGGGAGGCGGGCCGTCGCGGTTCCTCGGCGGCTCTCTCCGGTCCGGAAAAGCCGACCGCCCTCCCCTGGCAGGTGGGAGGGCGGGTGCTGGTCAGTGCGGCAGGCCACGACCGGTTGAGCTATGAGCCGCCTGACGTTTCATCAGACTGCTCTTTGTTGCGCCTGACCGGCCTGCACTTCCGCCCGCGTGGCTCGCGGTTCGGTGGCGTCGGGCCGGTCCAGATCCAGACCGAAGAATACTCATCTGTCATGGGATGACCGGATAACCCCGGTTTCATCGGCGAGTTCGACACTGAACTGACCGACAATGACGCTTGGTTGGGCCTTGACAGACCCAGGCTCACCCGCTAACTACCCGTTCAAATATCGGACATCTGGCACTATTACTGACAGATCCTTATCTATCAGTCAAGTTCGGTTCACCGGATCGCCGTACCCGGCCAAGAATGCCCAACGGCCCCGACTGCAAACCGCGCAGTCGGGGCCGAAACGGGGTGACTCGGGACACGTGCCCCGGACGCAAATCAGATTGTCGGCGCAAGCATCGGGACAGGTGCCTGCGCAGGTGTCAGCGCAGGTGCCGGCGCGGGGGTCAGCGCAGGTCCGCGATCACCTCGTTCGCGGCGCGTTCGCCTTCCACCGCACCGCCGTTCATGAAGCCCTGGAAGTCGTACGAGGTGTGCTCGCCGCCGATGTGCACGTTGCCCTGGCGGGTACCCTCGTAGCCCGCGTAGCGGTGCAGGTAGGACACCGGCCAGTACGAGTAAGCCCCCAGCGAGTACGGGTTCTTGTGCCAGGCGGAGAGCTGCGCCTTGCCGGTCCACGCCGCCCGGGTGCCGGGGAAGACGGTGTCGATCTGGCCCAGGTAGTTCTGCGCGATCGCGCGCACCGCGGGGTCGCTGTCGGTGTTGAACGGGCCTGCGGGGTTGAGGCCGTAGGCCAGGCTGCCGCCGCCGTACTGGATGAGCACACCGCCGGTCCCGGCCTGCGCCTTGGTGGTGTCCCAGGTCTGCTGGAACGGCTGCTCGGTGAAGCAGTCGCCGGCGGCGACGCCGGGCCACGGGCCGGTGCCGCGCCACGGGCGGGAGGTGAACTTCATGTTGAGCTTGGTGACGTAGCCCATGCGGGCGTCGCGCAGCAGGTTCGTCATCAGCGGGTCGAAGTTCGCCCGGCTCAGGTCGAGGCCCTGCAGGATCGGCAGCGGCACGGTCAGGATCGTGTGATCGGCCGTGACCGTCTTGGTCGTTCCGCCGTTGTCGAAGGTCAGCGTCTGGGTTCCGTCGGAGTTTGCCCGGATCGCGACCAGTTTGTAGCCCATCTGGATCGAACCCGACGGCAGGGCCGCCGCAACCGCCGACGTGACCTGGTCGTTGCCGCCGACCACGTGGTAGCGCTCGTTCGAACCGCCCCAGATGTTGAAGTGCCCCGGGTTCGACTGCCAGCCGAGCATGCAGACCGCCGCGTACGCGGCCTGGTTCACGGTGTCGGCGCCGTACTCGACGTTGTACGCGCAGTCGAGGAACTTGCCCAGCCGGGACGCGTGTCCGCCCGGCGTGCGGGACTCGATCCAGTCGTACAGGTTCATGTTCGACATGGCGATGCCGGTCGGCGTGGCGCTGTTCCAGGTGGGCGTGCCCGCCTCGGAGTAGTCGCGGCGGACCGCCTGGTACATGGCCTTGAAGTCCTCGTCGGCCTGCGCACGGTCGTAGTAGCCGCCGCCGAACCACAGGGTCTCGGTCGCGCCGGCCGGGCCGGAGGCGGCGAAGTCCACCGTGGACAACCCGAAACGGCGGCACAGTTCGAGCATCTTCTTGTGCCCGGTGTCGATCAGCTCGCCGCCGATCTCCGAGGTCTGGCCGCCGCCCCAGTACGTGCGCTGGGTCCACATGCGGCCGCCCACGCGCGTCGGATTCGCCTCGTACACGGTGGCCTTGACGCCCCTGTCGGCCAGCGTGAGCGCGGCGGTCAGGCCGGAGATGCCGCCGCCGATGATCGCGATGCGCTTGTTGGTGACGATCGGCTTGCTCTCCACCGCGGCGAAGGCCGGGCGGCTCATCGCCGCGGCGCCGACGCCGAGTCCGATGCCCAGGGCGGTGCCGCGCTTGATCAGCGCGCGGCGGCTCGGGCCCGCCGGGTCGGCGGCCGCCTCGTCGCGCATGCCGCGGAACTCGGCGACCGGCATGCGGAGTCGGTCGGCCGCGGCGTGGTCGGCGAACATCCGGCGCAGTTGGTGCATGGGGTTCGTACGGGCCATGGGAGGTCCTTTCGCGGCGGTTCTCAGGGGTGTCGTGCGGGGCGCGGTGCGGGTGTCGCGCGGGGCGGGGCGGCGGCCATGCGGGGGGGCGCATACTGCGCGACAAAAGCGATGATTCGGGTGCTTTCCGGCAAAGCAAAGCCCCCGGGACGTACGCGATGTGGTCCTGCCCGGAATGGTGCGGCAGGGATGCGTACGGCCCGGGGGCCGCGTTTGTCGTACCGGCCTGACGTCCTGTCAGGGGCTGCTCAGGCCGTGGGCGTTCAGGACTTGACCGGCTGGCCGCCCTGCGCGGGGATGGTGCCGGCGGAGCCGTCGCGCTCCCCGGCGTCCTCGAGGATGATGCGGCCCATGCGCTCGTAGGACTCGGGCTTGGCGTTCTTCATGTAGAGGGCGAGGGCGATGCCCGCCACGAAGAGCAGCGCGACGATCCACGGGATGAGGTCGAACAGCAGGCTGGTGGAGGCGGCGCCGGCCGCGTCCTCCAGGTTGCTGATGAGCAGGAAGACCACGCCGATCATGGCAATGCCCGAGACGATCGGGGCGATCAGCGTCTTGACCGGGTGCTTGGTCTCCGGGTGCTTGCCCTGCACGTGGAAGTAGCCGACGGTGGCGAACGAGCAGAGCGTCTGGACGATCAGGATCGCCATGGTGCCGAGCAGCGCCAGCAGGCCGTACATGTGCGTGACCGGGTGCTGGTCGGCGAGCAGGAAGCCGCTGACGATCGCGATGGTCAGGCAGGTCTGCACGATCGACGCGATGTGCGGGGAGCCGTGCTTCGGGTGCGTGCGGCCGAGGTTCTTGTTGATGAAGCCCTCGCGGCCGATCGCGTACAGGTAGCGCGACGCACACTGGTGGAACGCCATCGCACAGGCGAACGAACCGGTGACGATGAGCCACTGGAAGACGTCCACGGCCCAGCTGCCGAAGTGCTCGCCGAGCGGGTTGAAGAACAGCCCGCTGCTGTCCTCGACGACGCCGCGGCCCTCGGCCGAGACCATCATCCAGGAGACGAACACGTAGAACAGGCCGACGCCGATGACCGAGATCAGCGTCGCGCGCGGCACGACGCGCTTGGGGTCCTTGGACTCCTCGCCGTACATCGCGGTGGACTCGAAGCCGACCCACGACCAGAAGCAGAAGAACAGACCGAAGCCGGCCGCGGCGCCGATGCTGCCGTCCGCGCCTTCGATGCCCTTGAGCGGGTTGATGGTGTCGCCCGGCATGAAGCCGTCCGGGCCGCCGCCGGTGAACAGCACCGCGAGGGACACCGCTCCGAGCACCGCGATCTCCAGCACCAGGGCGATGCCGAGGACCTTGGCGGTCAGGTGGATGTCGAAGTAGCCCAGGCCGCCGATGATGGCGATGCCGATGAAGGCCCAGACGCCCCAGTGGATGTCGACGCCCATCTGGGAGTCGACCAGCGCGTTCATGTTGAACGCGAAGAAGCCGAGGATCGAGGCTTCGAACACGATGTACGCCATCACCGCGAGCAGGCCGGACGCCATGCCCATCACGCGGCCGAGGCCGTGCGAGATGAAGCCGTAGAACGCGCCGGCGGCGGTGATGTGCTTCGCCATCGTGACGTAGCCGACCGAGAAGATGGTCAGGACCAGCGTCGCGATGATGTACGCGGCCGGGGCGCCGAGGCCGTTGCCCCCGCTGCCCGCGATCACCGGCAGGTTGCCCGTCATCGCGGTGATGGGTGCAGCCGTGGCGACCGCCATGAAGACGACGCCGACGAGGCCGACCGAGTTCGCCTTCAGTCTGTTGACCTCGCCGGGGCTGTCCGCCGACGGAGCATCAGTGGAGACCGTGGTCATGCCACCTCCTTCAGGATGTCGAAAAAGAAGATCTGTATTTAGCGGAACCCGATCACACGCGCATTACGTTTGATCGTTCGACAGGTATCGCGTGTGTCTTCTGCGCACCTGCCGATGCAGCCCGCAGCGCCGGCCCGCCTCTGGGGCGCGCCGGAACCGCCGCTGATTCCGACGGGCCGTCAGCTTCGATGCGGAACGGGTCCCGCGACAACCGACATGGGGTCAGGCGTTCCGCTTCGGAAGGCGACGTAGTGTCGGGGCAGCCGGACGATGTGCACGGTTCGAAACCTGGATGTGATCCACATGCGGGCGACCGGCCGGTAGCGTGCCGCAAATGGACATACCCGGGAGGCTCGCCGCAGTCCCGCCGACGACGCTCAAGGCGCGTACGGCCGCCCGCGACACATCGCCCTCCCGGGCGGGTGGCGCGCGGAGCGGAGAGCCCCGCAGCGGCGACTCCCGGACCGGGGACACCGCCCCGCTGGCCGGGATCACCGTGCGCCAGGCCCTGGAACTGCCCCCGCTGCGCCGCGGCCTCCCCGAAGTGGTGGCCGGCCCGGACGGCCTGGACCGGCCGATCCGCTGGGTGCACACCGGCG
Source organism: Yinghuangia soli (assembly GCF_021502675.1). Taxonomy (GTDB): domain Bacteria; phylum Actinomycetota; class Actinomycetes; order Streptomycetales; family Streptomycetaceae; genus Yinghuangia; species Yinghuangia soli. The sequence goes on along the minus strand of NZ_JAKFHA010000011.1, from coordinate 97,396 downwards.
AGGTGCCCAACATCGCTTCGCTGCTGCGCGGCGAGGAGCTGCTGCTGACCACCGGGCTCGGCATCGGCCCGCGGCCGGCCGACCACCGGCGGTTCGTCGCGCAGCTCGCCGACCGGGGCATCGCCGCGCTGGTCGTGGAACTCGGGCAGCGCTTCGACGTGCTGCCGGCCGCGATGGTCGAGGCGGCCCGTCTGCGCAACCTCCCGTTGATCCAATTGCACCGTGAAGTCCCTTTTGTCGCCGTGACCGAGGCGATCCACACCGAGATCGTCAACGGCCACTACGCCCTGCTCCGGCAGGGCGAGGAGGTCCACCGCCGCTGCACCGAGATCCTGCTCAGCGGCGGGGGCGTCCCCGAGGTCCTGGAACTGCTGGCCGAGCACGTGGGCAATCCGGTCTATCTGGAAGACGCCGACGGCCGGCTGCTCTACACCGCAGCCCCGCCCGGCACCGCCCCGGACGGCGACGCCGACCCCTTGGACGCCTGGGCCGGCCTGCGCGGCGGGCGGCACCCCGCGGCGACGGCAGGCGCGTACGACCGGCCTCCCACCGCCCTGGTGCCGGGCACCGCGCTGGTGGTCGACGTCCCGGCCGGCGGCCCGACCACGGGCGGCGGCACACTGCAGCCGATCCGCGGCCGTCTGGTCGTCCTGCCCGTGCACGGGCCCATGCTTCCGCTCGGGCGCATCGTGGTCGATCACGCAGCCGGGTTGCTGGCCGTGGCGCTGCGCCAGGCCCGGCACGAGGAAGAGCTCGCGGCCCGCGGGCGCGGCGACTTCCTCAGCGACCTCGCCGAGGGGCGCGTCGCCGAAGAGGACGCCGCCCGGCAGGCCCGCGTCCTCGGCTTCGTCCACGAGAACGGCCCCCTGCTGCCGGTCGTGGTCCGGCTCGCCTCCGACACCCCCGGCGACGGGGTCGGCTCCGGCGTCGGCGCCACGGACTGGGCCCCGATCGCCCGCGCCGTACAAGAGGAACTCTCGGCGCTCGGGCTGCCGGTGCTGCTCGGCGTACGCCCCGTCGAAGGCCGCCTCGCGCTGCTGCTCGGCCTGCGGGCCGCGGGCGAACGCGTGGCAGTGGCCGACCGGGTCGCCGCCGCCCTCCGCGCCGGCCTGACCCGCGCCGGCCTCGCCCCGGGACCGCAGCCGCCCGTCGTCGTCGTCGGTGCAGCAGGCCCCTGGGGTGCCGCCGGAGCGGGCCTCCGGCACGCCGCCGAGGCCGCGGCCGCGGCCCGCGGACTCTCCGAACTCCCCTGGTACGACGCGCGCCGGCTCGACATCGAACTGCTCCTGTGGCGCATGCGCGAGCACGCCGACCTCGCAGCCTTCGTCCGCCGCGCGGTCGGCCCCCTCCTGGAACACGACCGCACCGCGCGCCAGCCGCTGCTGCCCACCCTCCAGGCGTACCTGACCCACGCCGGCCGCAAGGCCGAGACGGCCCGCGACCTGCACCTGAACCGCCAGACCCTGTACGACCGCCTGGCCCGCATCGCCCAACTCCTGGGCACCGACCTCGACGACCCGGAAACCGTGCTCGGCCTACGCCTGGCCCTCCAGGCCCGCCGGCACGTCCACGAGTAGCAGCCCGCGGCCGAGGTACTTCGGCTTCAGTGGGTCGTCCCCGTCCCGCACCATGGAGCGATGACGACCGAACTCCCTTACGGAGCCGTGCTCTGCGACTTCGACAACGTCATCCGCTTCTACGACCCCGCGCCGCTCAAGGCCGTCGAACGCGACGCCGGCATCGCACCCGGCACCACGACCCGCGCGGCGTTCCTCCCCGAGCTGATGACACCGGTGATGCTGGGAGCGATGGACCGCCAAGGGTGGCTCGACCGCATCCTCGCCGCGCTCATCGCGCAGGACATCCCGGAGAACACCGCGCGCACGCTGACCGAAGCCTTCGCCCGGGCGCCGTTCAAGGCCGACCCGGAAGTGGTGGGCCTCCTGCGCACCGTCCGCAACCGCGTCCCGCTCGTCCTGGTGAGCAACGCGAGCCTGGAACTCGAAGCCGACCTCTTGTCCCTCGGCCTGGACACCCTCGCGCACCACGTTGTGAGCAGCGCCCGCCTCGGCATCGCGAAGCCGGACCGCCGCATCTACGAGATCGCCGCGGACCTCGCGGGCGTGGACCCTCGGCACTGCCTGTTCGTCGACGACCTCCCCGAGAACGTGGCTGCCGCGGCGGCGTTGGGCATGAGCGGGCTGCTCTACCGGGTGCCGGCTGATCTGCGGAGCGCGTTGCAGGGCGGCGGAAGATCTCGGGGGGCGCACGGGGACCCAAGGGATTCGGGGTAGTGTTGCCGCGTCCGTGTGCGGTCCGCGCGCCGGGCGCCATGGACCAGGGAGGTGAGACCCATTACCGCTGCAGCAGGCTGGGTGCTCTCTTCCACCGGCCGTACGGCCGCCGCGAGCTGACGCGCGAGCGACCGTGAGGGCACCCTTCGGCACTCCGAAAGGTCCTCACATGTCACTCCCGATCGTTTCCGATGATGTCTTCGCCGAGGTCGTCTCGGCTCTGCGTACCGCCGGCTGTGTTTTCGCCGAAGACGAGGCGGCGCTGCTGCTCGCCGCCGCACCCGACAGCCTCTCGCTCGTCGGGATGGTCGAACGCCGGTGCTCCGGACTGCCGCTCGAACACGTCCTGGGCTGGGCCGAGTTCTGCGGCCTGCGGTTGGCGGTCGCGCCCGGGGTGTTCGTGCCGCGTCGGCGTACGGAGTTCCTGGTCCACGAGGCCGTCGCCCTCGTGCACGGGTCCGCCGCGCCGGGACCGACCGTGGTGGTCGACCTGTGCTGCGGCTCGGGCGCTGTCGGTGCGGTGCTCGGTTCGATGCTGAGCGATGTCGAACTGCACGCGGCGGACATCGACCCGGACGCGGTCCGGTGCGCCGCGGGCAACCTCGCGCCGGTGGGCGGCACCGTGCACAGGGGCGATCTCTACGCGGCGTTGCCCCGGCATCTCCTGGGACGCGTCGACGTGCTGGTCGCGAATGCGCCGTACGTCCCGACCGAAGAGATCGGGCTGCTCCCCAGCGAAGCCCGCGACCACGAACCGCTGGTGGCGCTCGACGGCGGCCGCGACGGTCTGGCCATCCACCGCCGCGTCGCCGAACAGGCCCCCGCGTGGCTGGCGCCCGGCGGGCGGCTGCTCGTGGAGACGAGCGAGCATCAGGCACCCGGCACCGCGGAGGCGTTCGGACGCAGCGGGCTGTGCGTGGAAATCGCCGTCTGCGCGGAGCTGTACGCCACCGTCGTCGTGGGCACGATGCCGGCCTAGGCAACGGCAAATTGGCCTGCCGCCAGGACGAGTTCGCCTGCTCTTCAACGCTCGGCGACTTGTCGGGGTAGCATCGCAGCGTTCACATTGGGGGGAACCATGTTGGACTTTCCAGCCGCGGGCGCCTGCCCGCAGGCTGTCGATGCCGCACGGCCTGAACAGGCCGGTGCGCACGACCGCCGCTTCGGCGACCCGTACGAGTCGCACGGCCTTGCCTGCCCGGACGCGTGCACCGCACCGCCGGGACGGGCCGCAACTGCCCTCGGACGGACGGATCCCGGCGGCTGACCCGCCCGCCGGTACGCCGGTCGGCATCACCGACGATCATGCCCGGGGCCGTGGACGGCCCCGGGCTTCGTCCCCAGCCGCTGACGCGGCCATTCCCCGTTTTCTCCACGGGTGTTCCACCGTGCCCGGGCGCAACTTCCGCCTGGCGAACGCGTACACGTGAGGCGGGCGCTCCGGCGTTCCCGCATTCGGTACGCAGCGGCGTGCCGGCTCTCCCTCCGGCACGCCCGCATCCGTACGGAACCCCGTGGAAGAGCACGCCACTTGCCTTCCTGAACCACCGCTGGAGAACACCTTGCGCAGATCCCTGGCCGTCACCGCGACGGCTTCCCTACTCGCCACCGCCCCCGCACTCGCCGTGCTCGCCGCACCGGGCACCGCGTACGCCGAAGGCTCTGCCGCCGTGCAGACCACCGCCCCCGGCGTGCTCGGCATCGCGGGCTCGCCGACGCCGTTCAGCGTCAAGGTCTCGAACGGCAACGAGCAGGACGTCCTCGGCTTCGAACTGTCCGGCGCCGACCTGAACCCGGCACTGGGCGGCCTACAGGACGCGACCATCGACCTCGAATGGCAGGACGGCAACGGGAAGTGGCATCCCGTCACACTGAAGGACACCGGCAAGGACAAGGTGTCGGGCAGCCTGCCCGCCCGCGATTTCGCCGGCGAGACGGTCGTGCAGATGCGCGTCCGCGTCGCCCCGAAGGCACCCGCCGGGCCGGACGACGAGCTCGCCACGTTCAACGCGCACGACCCGTCGGCCCCCAAGCCGCCGGACCCGGCGAACCCGTACGGCCACATCAAGCTGGCCACGTCGCTGCGCAACGCCCCGGAGGCGGACCTCAAGTCCGCCACGCAGGACCCGCCGAAGGCCGCCGACACCGACACCGTGAAGCTCGGCGCCCCGACCGTCGCACTGGTCGACTACCCGGCCACCCACGTCCCGGGCGGGCCCGCCAAGCAGTACAAGCTCAGGATCGACAACCCGACCGACTCGGCGTACCCGTCGCTGTCCGCGATGCTGGCCTTCGACCTGAAGACCACCGGCAACGACAGCAAACTCCTCAAGCTCGAAGCGTCCAAGGACGGCAAGGACTGGAAGCCGGTCCCGGCGATGGACGTCCCCGGCGAGATGATCAACCCGCTGCCGGACCCGTACGCCATCCAGCCGCGCAGCTCGGTCGACCAGCTCCTGCGCATGTCCTTCACCGACGACGCCAAGCCCGGGGACGGCGTGACCTACCTGGCCGTCGACGTCATGGAAGGCGACGAGGGCGAGCCCGCCCCGATCGCGGAATTCTGCGGCGAGCGCGGCCTGTTCAAGATCGTCACCGCGGAGCCCGCGCCCACCGGGGCCCCGACCCCGGGCACCCCCGGCACCCCGGCCCCCGACGGCCCGACCCTCGCCGACACCGGCGGCGACAGCAACACCACCACCCTGATGGGCATCGGCGCCGCACTCCTCGCGGCAGCCGGCGGAGGTACGGCCTACGCAATGCGTCGTCGCCGCGCCTGAGCCTGGGAAACAAGACAGGGAGACGGGGGCCTGACGAGCGGGCAGACCACAGGCCCCCGCCTCTCGCTGCGGCCACCGGCAGCCGGGGAAGGGACGCCCCGGCCCCACCGGCCCGCAGCACACGGCCCCGGCCCACAACTCCGCGGTGGACCGGGGCCGTTCCCTTGCCCGGAAACGCGTTCGCGGTCCTCGGACTCGCCCTAGGCTCCTCGGCAAACACCGGCGCTCTGGGGGGCCAATGACCCGCAATCCGCTCTTCTCGACGTACCGGACCAGCGAGAACCGCGTGACCTCGTCGCTGCTGGCGGTGCTGCAGCGGCTGGAGTCGCACATCGTGGAGCGGATACTGGGCGGCGCGATCGGCGAGACGACGCTGTCCCTGCTGACCTACACCAATCAGCCGACCCAGGGGAAGGACGCTCCCAGCGTCCCGGACGCGAGCATCAGTGCGAGCTTTCGGTGGCTGTTCGAGGTCAAGACGACCAAGAGCGCACTGACCAAGCCCGGGCAGCTCGGCAATCACCTGTCGCTCCTCACCGGGACCCACGCGGACGAACGGCTCTTCGTCCTCACCCCGGATCCCGAACAACCCAAAGGCGTCACCGAACTCGCCGATCCGAGAGTCGTGTGGTTCAACTTCGCCGCACTCTCCCAATCGATCGACGCCTTGCTCGCCGACCCCGATGAACTGGTCGGCGAGCAAGGCGTCTTCCTACTTCGCGAGCTGCAGGCGCTCTTCCGGTTGGACGACCTTCTCGAACACGAGGACGTCGCGATCGTCGCGGCTCGTGAGGCGTACCCCGAGTACCTCCGACATGGAGCCTACGTCTGCCAACCGAACCGCTCGTTCCGATCCGGTATCACACACTTCGGCTTCTACACCGACAAGGCCATACGCCAGGAGATCGCGGCCATCCTGTACTCCGAGGAGGCCGTTCACTTCACCTTGGAAGAAGCCACGCGGCGCAAGGCCGACCCCAAACCGGAGGTGATCCGCATCGGCGAGCTGATCGAGCACCTCCTCGCCGAGGATGCGCGTGCCGAAGGCGCAGAGTACAAAGTCCTGCTCCTCAGCACGGCGAAGGACGACCGCACCGTCCTCCTCCCGCACCTCGTGACCAACACCAAGCTCGACGCCTCAGGCCGGACGACCGCATGGACGCAAGGCCAGCGCTACGTCCGCCTCAGCGCCCTGGGCAAGGGACCTCGTACCACTGGCGAACTCGACACCCTGCATTAGGCACTCAAGCGTTCCTGTGAGTTCGCCAGATTTCCCGGGAGGGGGCCAGGGGGTTGGTGGCGATCTCGGGGGTGGTGTCCCAAACCCGACAACGGTCCGCGGACCGGCGCGGGGACGGCTCCGGAGAGTGCCGAGGTCCCCACCCGCACGGAGGGTATGGCGAATGATTTGCCATCGTCAATCTTTCGAGACATTCGAATGCGTATGGGAGGGCGGGGGCGCGCCGAGGGAGGGAGGGTCGGAGGGAATGCGGGATCGGAGCCCGGACAGGACCGGACGTGCTGCCTCGGTCAGCCGGCGGAGTCGGCGGAGTCGGCAGAGTCGGCGGACACCGCGGTTGCGGCCTCTCCGCGCCGCTCCGCGCAGCCCTCGGCGAGGAGTTCGGCCAGGTGGCGGGGCTCGCGGGTGGTCAGGTGCGTGATCTGGGTGCGACAGCTGAAGCCGTCGGCCAACGTGGCCGCATCCTCGGGAGCGGCTTCGAGGGCCGGCAGCAGGCGCTCGGCGGCGATGCGCGCCGAGATCTCGTGGTGGCCGGGCTCGTAACCGAAGTTGCCGGCCAGGCCGCAGCACCCGCCCGCGAGCGTGCCGGTGAGGCCGGCCCGGGCGCGGAGCCTGCGGTCGGCGGCGTCTCCCAGGACGGCGTGCTGGTGGCAGTGCAGTTGGCCGGCGACCGGGCGATCCAGCCGCGGCGGCGACCAGTCCGGGGCCAGCCGCTCCAGCGCCTCGGCGAACGTCATGACCGCGCCGGGGAGTTGCTGCGCCTCGCGGCCGAGGAGTTCGGGGACGTCGGTACGCAGCGCCGCCGTGCACGACGGCTCCAGGCCGACGACCGGGAGCCCGGCCGCGAGCGCCGGGCGCAAGGTGGCGAGCGTACGGCGCATCACCCGGCGCGCGGTGTCCAGACGCCCGGTGGACACCCAGGTCAGGCCGCAGCACACCGGCTCGGGCGGGAGGACCACCGTGAGCCCGGCGTCCTCCAGGACCTCGACCGCGGCCCAGGCCACCTGCGGCGCGAAGTGGTTCGTGAAAGTGTCCGGCCACAGCACGACGCGGGGGCGTGCGGAAGAGAGCTCCGCACGCCGGGCGGCCGCGGGACGGATGCGCCGCCAGGCGCGCGTGAAGGGTTCCGCGGCGAAGGCCGGAAGGTCGCGGGCCGGGTCGAGTCCCGCGGCACGAAGGGCAGTTCGAGTCAGCATCGGGTGTTCGGCTACCGCACCCGTCAGGGCGGCCAGTCCGGGAACGGCGGCGACGGCGCGCGCCCACCAGGGCAGTGCGCCCAGCGTGTAATGCGCGCGCGGGCGCAGGCGTCCCGCATAGTGCCGGTGCAGGAACTCCGCCTTGTACGTGGCCATGTCGACGCCGACCGGGCAGTCGCTGCGGCAGCCCTTGCAGGACAGGCACAGGTCGAGCGCGTCCCGGACCTCCTCCGAGCGCCACCCGTCGCGGACGACGTCGCCGATCAGCATCTCGTGCAGCAGCCGGGCGCGGCCCCGCGTGGAGTCCTTCTCCTCGCCGGTCGCCCGGAAGGACGGGCACATCACGCCGCCCGACGAATTCTCCGTGGTCTCAATGCACTTGCCGACTCCCACGCACCGGCGGACGGCCGCTCCGAAGTCCCCGTGGTCGTGCGGGTAGCCGAAGGCGACCGGCACGGGCTCGGACGGCATGCCCGCAAAACGCAGGTCGGCGTCCGCATCGTGCGGGTGCACCAGCACGCCCGGGTTGAGCAGCCCGGCCGGATCCCACACCGCCTTGAACCGGCCGAACAGGTCCATGATCTCGGTGCCGTACATACGCGGCAGGAACTCCGCGCGAGCCTGCCCGTCGCCATGCTCGCCGGACAGCGAACCCCCGTACCCGGCGACGAGATCGGCAAGGTCCGCGGAGAACTCCCGGAACGCCGCGATGCCGTCCCGGCCGAGCAGGTCGAAGTCGAAGCGGATGTGCACGCAGCCCTCGCCGAAGTGCCCGTACGGAAGGCCGCGCAGGCCGAACCGGCGCATGAGCGCATGCAGATCGCGCAGGTAGGCACCGAGGTTCTCGGGCGGTACGGCGGTGTCCTCCCACCCCGGCCAGGCCTCGGAGCCGTCGGCCAGCCGGGTCGCCGTGCCGGCCGCCTCCTCGCGGATCCGCCACAGCGCACGCTGCTCCGCCGGGTCCGCGACGACCAGATACGCGCCGGGCGCGAGCCGCAGCCCGCGCGCGACGGCGTGCGCCCGCGCGGCGGCCTGCTCCGCGGTGTCGCCGCCGGTCTCGACGAACAGCCAGGCGCCGCGCTCCGGCAACGGCACCTGCGCGGCGGCGGTCGCATGGACGGCCAGCGCGGCGAGTTCGGCGCTCAGGCTCTCCACGGTGAGCGGCCGGTGGCGCAGGACGTCGGGGGCGGCTTCGGCGGCCGCGATGTCGTCGGCGAAGCCGAGCACGGCGAGCGCCCGCGCCCGCGGCGCGGGGACCAGGCGTACGCCCGCGCGCAGCACGATCGCGCACGTCCCCTCACTGCCGACGAGGGCTTGCGCGAGGTTCCGGCCGTGCTCGGGCAGCAGGCGGTCGAGTGCGTATCCGGAGACCCGGCGCGGCAGTTGCGGGAATCCGCGGCGCAGCACGGCGAGGTTGGCATCGGCGAGGCCGCGCAGCTCGGCCCGGATACGGTCGGCCGAACGCGGTTCCGGGGAAGGCCTGTTCCCAAAGCCGCTGAAGTCCCCGGCGGAGGACCCGGCAGAGGACTCGACAGACGGACCGGCTGACGGACCGGCAGAGGGCCTGGCGGCGGATCCGCCGGACCTCCCGATCGAGGACCCCGCGGTGGGCTCGGCGGAAGTCCGGGCGAATGCCCCGCTCCCCGCCCCGCCCGCCCGAGCCGCCTCGGGTCCCCCGTCCGGCGGCCCGCCCTCGCCGACCGTCATGCGGATCCCGTCCGCGGTCAGGACGTCCAGCCACACCACGTTCGCCGACGTGCGCCCCCAGGCCACCGAGTGCGACCCGCACGCGTCGTTGCCGATCATGCCGCCGAGCGTGCAGCGGCTGTGCGTGGACGGATCCGGGCCGAACGTCAGGCCGTGCGCCGCCGCCGCGCGCCGCAGGTCGTCGAGCACCACGCCGGGTTCGACCACCGCGATGCGCGACTCCGGATCGATGCCGTGGATGCGCGTCAGATGCCGGGACAGGTCGAGCACGACGCCGTTGCCGGTCGCCTGCCCGGCGATGCTGGTGCCCGCGCCGCGCACGGTGATCGGCGCGCGGTGCTCGTACAGCACCCGGACGGCCGCCACCACGTCGTCGACGTCCCGCGGCGCCACCACCCCGGGCGGGACGTGCCGGTAGTTGGAGGCGTCCATCGAGTGCAGCGCACGGCTCTGCGGGTCGAAGCGGACCTCGCCCCGGACCGCCCGCCGCAGCGCCGCGGCAAGCGCGGACCCGCCGCGCTCGCCCGCGGACCTGCCCCGCTCCCCCGCAGACTCGAAATCGGCCACGGGCCCAGTGTCCCAACAGTCCGGCCCGCTGTCGGCCCCTGCTCGCCCACCCGGTCCGCGGACCTCGTCCCGAACGCCGCCGCCACGGCCGGGCCGCCGCGCGTCTCACCCACTGTCGCGGATCTGACCACATAGTGGTCCGGATCGTCTCACTTGGTGGATTTTGACGTTCCCATGACCTGCCCCCGGCTACGCTCGCCGGGTGGCCGAGATCCAGATTCCCAGTGACCTGAAGCCCGTCGACGGCCGGTTCGGCGCGGGCCCGTCCAAGGTGCGTCCCGAGGCGCTCAGCGCGCTCGCGGCGACCGGTACTTCGCTGCTCGGCACCTCGCACCGGCAGGCGCCGGTAAAGAACGTGGTGCGCCGCGTCCGCGAAGGTGTCCGCGACCTGTTCAGCCTCCCCGAAGGCTACGAAGTGGTGCTCGGCAACGGCGGCTCGACCGCGTTCTGGGACATCGCCGCCTTCGGCCTGGTCGCGCACAAGTCGCAGCACCTCTCCTTCGGCGAGTTCTCCTCGAAGTTCGCCTCGTCCGTGAAGGCCGCCCCCTGGCTGGACGAGCCGAGCATCGTGAAGTCCGAGCCGGGCACCCACCCGCTGCCGGTCGCCGAGGCCGGCGTGGACGTGTACGCACTCACCCACAACGAGACCTCGACCGGCGTCGCGATGCCGATCAAGCGCGTGGCCGGTGCCGACGAGAACTCCCTGGTGCTGGTCGACGCCACCTCCGGGGCCGGCGGCCTGCCGGTGGACATCACCGAGTCCGACGTCTACTACTTCGCCCCGCAGAAGTGCTTCGCCGCGGACGGCGGCCTGTGGCTGGCCGCGTTCTCGCCCGCCGCGCTGGACCGCGCCGCGAGCATCGCCGCGTCGGACCGCTACATCCCGCCGTTCTTCGACCTGCCGACGGCCATCGACAACTCGTCGAAGGACCAGACGTACAACACCCCGGCACTCGCGACGCTCTTCCTGCTCGCCGACCAGCTGGAGTGGATCAACGGCCAGGGCGGCCTGGACTGGGCCGTCGCACGCACCGCCGACTCGTCCGCGCGGCTGTACAACTGGGCCGAGAAGACCGCCTACACGTCGCCGTTCGTCGCCGACCCGGCGCAGCGGTCGCAGGTGATCGGCACGATCGACTTCGCCGACAGCATCGACGCCGCCGCGATCGCCAAGGTGCTGCGCGCCAACGGCATCGTGGACACCGAGCCGTACCGCAAGCTGGGCCGCAACCAGCTGCGCATCGCGATGTTCCCGGCGGTCGACCCGGCGGACGTCGAGGCGCTGACCGCGTGCATCGACTACGTCGTCGAGCAGCTCGGCTGACCCCGGGACACCGGACGCGCACCGCCTGCACGGCACTTCCGAAACCCTCCCCGGCCCCGCGGCCGGGGAGGGTTTCCGCGTTCGGGCCGAGTAACCTCTTCGGGTGAATCCGCCCGACACCACCGCGCAGGCCGCGTCCCCGGCGAATCCGGCCGACCCGGGCCTCGGCGCCACCCCCGCAGCCGCTGCCGCACCGGCGGCCGGCCAGGTCCGGCCCGGGGCGCCGCGGCTGGTGCGGGACCGGGCGACCTGGCTGCTCTACCTGCAGAGCGCCGTCTTCGCGTACTTCCTCTACGCCTTCGGGCCGTCCGCCGCGCTGCTCGGCGACGACCTCGGGGTCAGCCGCGCGGTGGCCGGCCTGCACAGCACCGGGTATGCGGTCGGCGGCCTGGTCGTCGGCCTGCTGGGCAGCCGGCCGGTACGCCGGTTCGGCCGCGGCCCCGCGCTGTGGGGCAGCTTCGCGATCCTGGCCGCGGGCATCGTGCTGTACGCGGCCACCCCGTGGCTCGCGCTCACCCTGACCGGCTCGGTGCTGTGCGGCGTCGGCGGGTTCGCGGTGGTCAACATCGTCGCGGCCGCCGTCGTCGACCACCACGGCCCGGTCGTCGGCCCCGGCGCACTCAGCGAGGCGCACGGGATCGGCGCGGCGGTCGGCATGGCCGCGCCGCTCGCGATCGGCGGCGCGCAGGCATCCGGACTCGGCTGGCGGTACGGCATGCTGGCCGCGCCCGTCCTGATCGCGCTCGTCTATCTCGTCTTCCGCAGCACCCGAATACCCGGCCACCACCGCGACGACATCGCCGCCCTCGAAGCCGCCGCCGCGGAACGCGCCGAGGCCGCCGGACGCCGCACCGGGGACACCGGGTCGGCAGCGTCCGCCTCGGTCACCGCGGCTGCCCGCTCCTCCGACCGCCTCCCGGCCCGCTATTGGTGGGCCTGGCTGCTGATCGTCAGCCTTGTCGCGGTGGAGTTCTCCCTCTCCCTCTGGTCCGCCGACCTGCTGGAGGACCGCGCCGGGCTGTCCGAAGGCGCGGCGGCGACCGCGATGACCGCGGTGGTCGCCGGCCTGTGCGCCGGCCGCCTCGCGGGCGGGCGCCTCGCGCTGCGCTTCCGGCTCGCCGCGCTCTACAGCGTGGCCCTGGCGGTGAACCTCGCCGGGTTCGCCGCGGTGTGGCTCAGCACCACCGCATGGCTGTCGTTCCTCGGCCTGTTCGTCGCCGGCCTCGGCATGTCGGTGCAGTTCCCGCTGGCCGTGGTCCGGACGATCGAGGCCGCGGACGGGCGCAGCGACCTGGCCACCTCGCGCACCGCACTGGGCACCGCACTCGCCGCGGGCAGCGCGCCGTTCCTGCTCGGGCTGCTCGCCGACGCGTCCGACACCTGGACGGCGTTCGCGATGATCCCGGTGTTCCTGCTGCTCGCCGTCCCGGCACTGCTGCTGAGCGGCCGCCCCCGGACCGCCGTCACGACCCCGCGGACGAACCCGAGCCCCGCCCGCGGAACTTGAGCACCACGTACACCAGCACGACCAGCCCGAGCACCGCCAGGAAGCCCGGACCGTAGGCCTCGTTGCTGTCGTCCTGCCCGGCCAGGCCGTCCGGGTCGCCGCCGCCGTCGGCAGGCGCCGCACCCGGCTGCGCGGCCTGCGGGCCGCCCGCCTGCTGGTTGTCCGCGGCCGCCACGCTGTCCGGCCGGTTCGCACCGTCGAGGACCACGCGGCGGACCGGGCTGTCCGGCCCCTCGCTGCCGAACAGCAGCGCACGGCCGTCGGTCGAGAACGCGACCGATTCGCCCTGCCGCTGGATCGGCACCGGGACGTCGCCGACCTCGACACCGGGCGCGGAGAACATCCGCGCGGTGAAGTAGCCGCGCAGCACGAACCGCGTGCCGTCCGGCGAGAACGCCCCGTCGGTCACCGTGCCGGGGGCCTTGGCGATCCGCCGGAAGACGTTGAGGCCGGTCGGCGACAGCGCGGCGGGCTGCTCGTACAGCCCCGCGTCGTTCTCCTTGCTGGCCAGGTAGATCTTGTTGGTACGCGGGTCGACGAGCATGGCCTCCGCATCGCGCGGGCCGTCGTCGTACGTCACGCGGTACTTGACCGGCTTGACCGTGGCGTCCTTGAGCTCGGCGGGCTCCGCGAACCGGTAGATCCACACTTCGGGCCACTTGCCCTTGAAGTTGTCGCCGACGTCGGCGACGAACAGCGCGGGCTTGCCCGCCTCGTCCTTGCCGAGCGAGACGGCCTCCCAGTCGCGCGGGCTGACACCCTGCAGCGTGACCACGGCCTTGGTCTTGCCGTCCGCGCCGACCGCGAAGACCCGCGGTTCGTCGCCGCTGTCGTTGTGGGTCCAGTAGACGCCGGGGTGCTGCACGCTGGCGACCAGGCCGCTGGACTCGGTGATGCGCTCGTCGCGCATCACCAGCAGCTCGGATTCCTCGCCCGCGGCCGCGGCCGGGACCGCCGCGGCGCACCCCAGCACGAGCGCCGCCGCGACGGCGGCGAGCAGCGGAGGAACGTGGAATCTCATACGGGACACAGTGCCAGGAGGTCGGCCGGAACGGGGGATTTCGGAGGGCTTCCGGGGGCATTCAGGCGTCTTGCGACCGGTTCGGGACCCACCCGGCGCAATCGCGCGACGTGCCCGCGGCAGGTCAGAAGCCGCCCGCGGGCGGCGCGGACGATCCCGGCACGGGCGGCAGCGGCGACTCGGGAGCGGTCGGCGGGGCGGTGGCCTGGCCGACCGGGCGCGCGAGCATCGCGGTGCTTCCGGCCCGCGGCTCGACGGCCCCGGTCGGCTGGGCGGTGGCGGACGGCGTACGACCCGTCTGACTCGGCGTCAGCGGGGCGTTCTTGCCGGGCGCCCGCTTCCCCGTGGGCGTGTTCTTCAGCGTCGCGTCCTGGACCGGGTCACTGGTCTGGCTGCCGGCCGGGGTGATCCCCACGTACAGACCGACCTCCAACGCATTGACCAGCCGCAACGCGTCGGCCTCGCTCTCGAGCATGATCATCGAATAGCCCGGCAGCGTGTCGTCACCGCACTTGTTCGCGCAGAACACCGGAGCGGTGATCTTGACTTGCGCGCCGTTCTTCAGCGTCAAGGTGATGACGGACCGCAACGTGTAGTCGTAGGTGTCCGTGCCGAAGCCCACGAGTTCCGCCGCGAAGCGCGACGACGGTTCGATCATGTCGACGGTGCCGTGGGTCTGGCCGATGAGCGCGGCCCTCGCCCCCGCGTTGACCGTGAAGCGCATCTTCACGGTCTGCAGAGCACCTTGGTCCTTGTAGGTCTCCAGCTCCATCGTCTCGAGGCTCAGGTCCGCAGAGACGTTCGGATACCCGTCCGCGGAGGTCTCGCTCGGAGCCGCGCTCGGGCTCGGGGAGTCCTCCGGTCCGGTGGCCTCAGGCGTACTCAGGCTTTGCTGGGTCGGGCCTGGGGCGGCGGTGGAACTTCCCTGCGCGGCCCCGCCCGTAGGGCCCGGGCCGCGCCCCGGGGTCAGCGGACCCATCACCAGCGCACCGGCCAGCACCGCGGCGACGACTCCCGAACCGGCCCACAGCGCGTGCCGGCGCCGCCGCCGGGACACACCGCGGCGGCGCACCTGCTCGGCCGACCAGCGCGGCACCGGCGGCCCCGGCAGGTCCAGGTCGCGCAGTGCGCGGGCCAGCGCGGGATCCTGCAGATGGTCGTCAGGAGTGGGCACGATGTTGCTCCCCCTCTCCTTCCCGGTCCCCGATGATCTTGGCCAGTGCGGCCCTTCCGCGGGCCAGCCGGGCTTTGACGGTACCGCTGGGCACGTTGGCCTCGGCGGCGATCTGATCGACCGTCATGTCGCACAGGTGGTGCAGCACGATCGCCTGGCGCTGCGCCTCGGGCAGCTGCCGGAGGGCGGCGACCAGCGTGGCGTGGTTCGGGTCCGGGCCGGCCACCGGCTGCTCGACGTGGTTGCGGCGCATCAGGTCCCAGCCGCGGCGGGCGCGCCGCCAGCGGCTGACCGCGAGCCGCCAGGCCACGGTGCGGATCCAGGCCTCGGGGGCGTCCGCGGCGAAGAACTGGGCGCGCCGGTCCCAGGCGCGTACGAAGGCCTCCTGGACGACGTCCTGGGCCTCGGAGAAGTCGCCGGTCAGCGCGTAGAGCTGGTGGACCAGGCGGGAGAACGACGCATGGTAGAACGCGTCGAACTCCTCCTCGGTCATCTGCTGTCCCTCGGGGTCGCCCGAGCGGCCCGGGTCCAGCACCGCCTCGAGATCGGAATCCGAGGGCAGGGCGGCCTCGCGGGACGGCCGGGGGGTCGGCCAAAGATCCGATGATCCCATAGCCTCGCCGGTTCCCGCCGAGCCTGCTGCAGCCGTGGCCGCTGCCATCCGTCCACCTCCCCGTGCCGCGGCCGGGGCGGCCGCCCCGGGCCGACGTCCGTCCACCCACTCGGATTACCGACGAGGCGGGCCGGGCGGTTGCATCACGAACGGATGACGGATGCGATGACGCACGCCAAGGCGCATGCGGGGACGAATACGAAGACGGGTGCGAGGCGGGCAGAGAGTGCCCAGGTCAGCTGAGCGCCGCGCCGATCGCCACCGCGAGCAGCAGGATGACGAGCGTGGCCGAGACGATGCGGGTGCGGGTACGCGGATTCACCGCTCCAAAGTAACCCCCCGGCGCGGCCGGCCGGACGCGGAGGCTCCGCGAGCCCTGAGACCGCAGTGCCGCGGTCTTCGCGGAGTCCCTGTCCCGTGCCATGCCATGCCGTACTTCACTGTTCCGTGCCGTTCCGTGCTTTTTTTTCGTGCTGTGTGGGCCTGTTCGTGCCGTGTGGTGCTTTTCCTCGGGTCAGACCATCGACAGGGCGAGCCGCCGCCGGAACGCCGCGAGGACGGTCGTGTCCCCGGTGCGCGAGACGACGGTGCCGGGCCGCCGGCCCCACAGATACAGCAGCAGGTCGCCCGGTTCGCCGCGCACCGACGCGTCGGTGAAGCCCGGCGACCGCGAGACCTCGACCGCGTCCCGGTGCAGCGTGAGCCGCCAGTCGTGCTGATGGCAGTGCACCCCGACCGTCCGGCCCACCGCGGCGTCCGGGCCCGCGGCGTCGTAGCGGAGCGGGAGCAGGACGCGAAGCGCCTCGTCGATGCCGTCCACCGCCAGGTCGAGGTCGATCGGGCCCGGCGTGCCGAGCGCCATCTCGACATCGGTGCGGTGCATGGCCGCCTCGTGCGCGAGCCTGCGGTACCAGAAGCCCACCGCGCCGTCCCCGTCGTCCTCGAACCCGGGGGTCAGCGGATCGCGCCGGGCGAGTTCGGCGCGCAATGCGGTGAGTGCCTCGCCGTACCAGGCGAGGACGTCGTTCTTCGGGGCCGGGGCCCCCTGGTTCGGTTCCGGCCGGTGGCCGGCTTTCAGCCACTCGGCAGCCGTCAGGTAGACCGATCCGGTGTGACCCACCAGATCGGCGACCGTCCATCCGGGGCAGGACGGGACCGGGGTGTCCAGGCCCGTTGCCGCGGATTCCGCCAGTCGCACGCCTTCCTTGTGGAAGAGGTGCTGGAATCGCACATAGTCCATGAATCAATCGTTCCAGCCGCGAACGACCGGTGTCGATGACTTCCGTCACCCGTACGGGCCCTTAGCACACAAAGATTTGCCTTGTCCGGCAAGGATATTGACGATGTGTTAGATATTGATCGGTCGGTTTCCGGTTCACGCCGCAACCGGATCGCGGGGCTGGACAGGCGTCCGGTCCACGACCTGCAGCGCGGGATGCGGCCGAACGCGCACCCGGACCTTCACACCGGAGTGCCTGGCCAGGATCAGCGCCACCGCGACCGCGGCGGCCGCCGAGACGCCGCCGCCGAACAGCAGTGCCGCACGCGGACCGTACGCCTCCGCGATCCAGCCGATCAGCGGGCCGCCGAGCGGCGTGCCGCCCATGAACACGAGCATGTACAGGCCCATCACCCGGCCGCGCAGCGCCGCATCGACGCCGAGCTGCACCGTGGCGTTCGCGGCGGTGTTGAACGTGATGCCGGCGATGCCGATCGGCACCAGCGCGAGCGCGAAGCTCCAGTAGCCGGGCATCAGGGCGGCCGCCACGCTCAGCATGCCGAAGCCGAAGGCGGCGCCGACCAGCATGCGCATGCGCGACCGGCCGCGCCGGGCGGCGAGCAGCGCGCCGGCCAGCGAGCCGAGCGCGAAGACGGTGTTGAGCAGGCCGAAGGCGCCGGGGCCGGCGTGGAAGACCTGGTTCGCGAAACCGCCCAGGGTGACCGCGAAGTTGAAGCCGAAGGTGCCCACGAATCCGACCAGCGCGAAGACCGCGAGGAGGTCCGGGCGGGCCCGGACGTACCGCAACGCCTCGCGCAGCTGGCCGGGTTCGCGCTTGACCGGTTCGGCGGGCGCCAGTTCGCGCTCGCGCATGGCGAGCAGGCCGAGGATCACCGCGACGTACGACAGCGCGTTGAGGGCGAACACCCAGCCGGTGCCGATCGCGGCGATCAGCAGGCCGGCCGCCGCGGGCCCGGTGATCCGGGCGAGCTGGAAGTTGGCGGAGTTGAGGCTGATGGCGTTGGGCAGGTCGCGGCGGCCGACCATCTCGACCACGAACGTCTGCCGGGCCGGGTTGTCGATCGCGGTGGCGAAGCCGAGGCCGAGGGCGAGCAGCCACACGTGCCAGACGTCCACGACGCCGGCCAGGTCGAGGACCGCGAGCACGGCGGCCAGCAGCCCCATGGCGGCCTGGGTGGCGATCAGCAGGCGCCGCTTGCGGCAGCGGTCCGCGACCGCGCCGCCCCACAGGCCGAAGAGCAGCATCGGCAGGAACTGCAGGCCCGTGGTGATGCCGAGGGCCATCGCGCTGCCGGTCAGCTTGAGGACCAGCCAGTCCTGCGCGAGGCGCTGCATCCACGTGCCGGTATTGGAGACCACCTGCCCCGCGGCGAACAGGCGGTAGTTGCGGTTGTGCAGCGAGGAGAACATCGAGGTTCGGTCAGTGGCCGGGTACGCGGTGGCCGTCAAGACTCCCCTTCCATCGAGCGTCGGTCGGGTGTGCGGGACCGCGGGCGGTCCGTCTTGTCCGACCTGCCGATGCAGGGGCCTGCTGCCGGGCGGCGCCCGGCGTCAGAGCTGGGCGAGCCGTTCGAGAACCGGCACCGCGGCGCGCAGTGCGGCCAGCTCCTCGTCGGTCAGGGCCTCGAGGTGCGCGGCCAGCCACGCGTTGCCGAGCCGCCGGCTTTCGGCGACCACCTGGGCGGCCGGCTCGGTCGCGGTCACGGTGATCTGCCGCCGGTCCTCGGGGTGCGGGTCGCGGCGGACCAGCCCGCGTTCCTCGAGGCCGGCGATGACGCGGGTCATCGACGGCGGCTGCACCTTCTCGTGCCGGGCGAGTTCGCCCGGCGTCATGGCCCCTCGGACGACCAGGATGGTCAGCACCGAGAGCTGCGTGGGGCTCAGGGTCTCGTCGGCACGCTGATTGCGCAGGCGGCGGGCGAGCTTGAGCACGGACGCACGGAGCACGGCGACCGTGGCACGGTCGGCATCGGACAAGGACACCTTCGTTAGCTTAGATCATTACTTTCGCTAACGGGTAACCGGTTTACGGCCCTTTCTTATTCCGGTACTCGTTCCGGTTCTCGGTCCGGTGCTCGGTCCGGCGCGCCCGCCGCGGCCCCGGACCGCGGCGCTACTCGGGAACCGGGCCCGACACCGCCGGACGCCGCGGCTTCGGCCGGGCCGGCAGCACCGCCTGGGCCCGCCAGTACTCCGGGTCGGCCGGGCAGGCCAGCCACCCCGGCAGCCGGCTCGCCGCACGCTCGAACGCATCGCCCAGGCGCAGCCCGGTGCCCACCTCCCAGACCGCCTCGGCCGGGTAGTGCGTGTTGTGGTCGATGTCGCACCAGCACGCCACGCTCACCGCGGCGAGCGCACCCGGCACGCCGGGTCGCAGCCAGGCCACGTCCAGTTCCAGTTCGAGCCAGTCGACGCCGGTCTCCTCGTGCACCACCGCGACCACGGTGGTCAGGATGAGCGGCGTGATGCCGTCCGGCATCGGCTCGGGGCACACCGCGTGCTTGCGGAACCACTCCCATTCGGGCGGGTCGGCGTCCGGCCGCAGGGCGTCCACCGCCGCGGCCACGCGCCGGACGTGCTCCAGCTCGTGCGCCGCGGCACCCGGAAACAGCATGGCCAGCGGGACGTCGTCGATCGTCCCACGCTCTATGCCCGACTCAGCCCCCATGCGGCCGATCCTGACGACGGCACCGCACGGACACAAGACCCGCGCGGTACCGAACCGGTCGAGAACCGGGTGCCCTACTTGATGCCGAGGATCTGCTCCACCGGGTCCATGCCGAAGTACACGAGGAAGAACGCGGCCACGATCCACAGCAGCCACGGCACCTCGCGGGCCTTGCCGGTGGCCGCCTTGATGGCCACGTACGCCAGGAACCCGGCGCCGATACCGTTGGTGATCGAGTACGTGAACGGCATCAGCACGATGGTGAGGAAGGCCGGCACGGCGATCGCCCAGTCGTCCCAGTCGATGCTCTTGACCTGCGTCATCAGCAGGAATCCGACGACGACCAGGGCGGGGGTGGCGGCCTGGTAGGGCACCACGGTGGCCAGCGGGGTCAGGAACAGCGCGCCCAGGAAGATGCCGCCGGTGACCACGTTCGCGAACCCGGTGCGGGCGCCCTCGCCGACGCCCGCGGTCGACTCCACGAAGCAGGTGTTGGACGAGCAGGACGCCGCACCGCCGGCCACCGCCGCGACGCCGTCGACCAGCAGCACCCTGCCGATGCCGGGCAGCTTGCCGTTCTCGTCGAGCAGCTGCGCCTCGTTGCTGACGCCGATGATGGTGCCCATCGCGTCGAAGAAGTCGGACAGCATCAGGGTGAAGACGAAGACCACCGCGGTGAGCACGCCGACCTCGGCGAACGCGCCGAACAGGCTCACGTCGCCGATCAGGCCGAAGTCCGGGGTGCCGACGACCGCGTCCGGCATGTCCGGCTGGATCAGGCCCCACTGGCCGTCCGGGACGTCGGCCACCGCGTTCAGCACCATGGACAGCACCGTCATGCCCGCGATGCCGATCAGGATCGCGCCCTTGACCTTGCGGATCAGCAGGATGAAGGTCAGCAGCACGCCGAGGCAGAAGACCAGCGTGGGCCAGCCCTGCAGCTGCCCGTCCGGGCCGAGCGTGACCGGCACCGCGGAGCCGGACGCGTCCGGGGTGCGGGTGATGAAGCCCGCGTCGACCAGGCCGAGGAACGCGATGAACAGGCCGATGCCGACGCCGATCGCCTGCTTCAGGGCGAGCGGGATGGCGTCCATGATCAGCTCGCGCAGGCCGGTGACCACCAGCACCACGATCGCGATGCCGGACAGCACCACCAGGCCCATCGCGTCCGGCCAGGACATCTGCGGGGCGATCTGGAACGCCACCACGCCGTTGAGGCCGAGGCCGGCCGCGATGGCCAGCGGGATGTTGCCGACCACGCCCATGATGATCGTCATGACTCCGGCGACCAGGCAGGTCGCGGTGACCAGCTGGCCCTGCGAGAGGTGGTTGCCGAACTTGTCCGTCGCGCCGCTCAGGATGATCGGGTTGAGGACCACGATGTAGGCCATCGTGAAGAAGGTCGCGACGCCGCCGCGCACCTCCTGGAGCGGCGAGGACCCCCGCTCGGACATCTTGAAGAAGCGGTCCAGGGCGCCGCCCGCACCGGCCTTGCGCGGCGGGGGCGGGGGCGTGGCGTTACGGCCGGCGGATGCGCGGGCATCGGCGGTCATGGTGGTCCTCGGGGCGATCGTGCGGGGTGCGCGGGGCAGAGTCCGCGGGTCGGGGAGCGACACCGCGGGGCATCGAGGGCTTTGGACGATCACCCAAGACCCGGGCGTGCCGCCCCGGTCTTCTTTTGGCGAATACTCCCAAAACCGGTCGAGAGCACACAGGGTGCCACGCACTCCCGGCACAAACGAAACGGGGGCTGCCATGGCCGGACTCCGCGGGGAAGTAGCCTTGCCCCTTGTGAGCAGGCACGGGAATGGGCAGCAGGCGTCGCCCGACGACTCCTACGGCGACGGGTCGTACGAGTCCGGCGCGTACGACGCCGCGCCCTACGACCCGCAGGCGCAGGCGCAGGAGTACGCGGCGCAGGGCTACCCCGGGCAGGGCTACGGCGACCAGGGATACGCGGACCAGTCCTACCCGGACACCTCGTACGCGGAGACCTCGTACGCGAGCACCTCGGACCCGGCCTACGGCGGCTCGGCCTACGGCGACCACACCTACGGGGACCCGGGCTACGCAGACCAGGGGTACGCGGCCCCGGACTACGCGGAGCAGACCTTCGCCGGCCAGGACTACTCGGGGCAGCAGTCCTACGGCGACCAGGCGTACAGCCCGCAGGATTACCCGGCGCAGGATTACCCGTCACAGGACTACCCGGCGCAGGACTACGCAGCGCACGGCGGACCCCAGGACGGCTACGCCGCGCAGGCCCAGGCCTACCCGGACGCGAACACGTCCGACGGGTCCCACGAGTCCGACGGGTCCGGCACGTCCGACTCCTCCGGCGGCTACCCCGCCGCGCATGATCCCGGCCACGACCCCGACTCGCTCTACCGCCCCGCGGCCGCCGCGGACCGCGGCGCGTACGCCGACCGGCCCGCAGCCGAGTCGGACGGCGAGTCCGCGCACGAGTCCCCGGACGAGTCCCACGACGACGCCGAAGCGGCCGCGCCCGCCGGCGGCCGGGTCCGCCGCCCGGACCCCGAGCCGCTGGAAGCCGACGACGTCAAGATCGTGGCGACCGGCACGGTCGTCTGGTTCGTGCTGTTCCTGGCCATGCTGCCGTTCCGGGACAGCCTGGAGCGCGACGGCCGCGAGTGGTGGCCGTGGTGCGCGCTGGCCGGCGCCGGCCTCGGCCTGCTCGGCCTCTGGTACGTGCGCCGCCGCCGGGACGCGCTGCGCCGCCGCGACGAAGACTGACCGCCCGCCCGGACGGCCGAATAGCCGCGAAATCCGACATACCGTGACGTAACGTCAATTCATGATCGACGCCGCGGTCCCGCCCCCCGCCGAGACGTCCGCTTCGGGCCTCACCGCGGCCCAGGTCGCCGAACGCGTCGCCCGCGGC
Organism: Yinghuangia soli; assembly: GCF_021502675.1. GTDB lineage: Bacteria > Actinomycetota > Actinomycetes > Streptomycetales > Streptomycetaceae > Yinghuangia > Yinghuangia soli. The sequence continues at coordinate 75,163 of NZ_JAKFHA010000011.1, read as the reverse complement.
GACGTCAACGACGTCCCGGCGCGGTCCAGCCGCAGCACCCGGGACATCATCCGGGGCAACGTCTTCACCCGCTTCAACGCGATCATCGGCACGCTCTTCGTGCTCATCATGGTCTTCGGCGCCCCGCAGGACGGCCTGTTCGGCCTGGTCATCGTCGCCAACACGGCGATCGGCATCATCCAGGAGCTGCGCGCCAAGAAGACCCTGGACGCCCTGGCCGTGGTCGGCGAGGCCAAGCCCCGGGTGCGCCGCGACGGGCGGATCGCCGAGGTCTCGCCGCGCGACCTCGTACTGGACGACGTGTGCGACATCGGCTCCGGCGAGCAGGTCGTCGTCGACGGCGTGGTGGTCGAGGCGGACGGCCTGGAACTGGACGAGTCGCTGCTCACCGGCGAGTCCGACCCGGTCCACAAGCACCCCGGCGACCCCGTGATGTCCGGCAGCTTCGTGGCGGCCGGCAACGGCGCCTTCCGGGCCACCAAAGTCGGCGCCGACGCCTACGCCGCCAAGCTCGCCGAAGAGGCCAGCCGCTTCACCCTCACCCGCTCCGAACTGAAGACCGGCCTGGACGTGATCCTCAAGTACGTCACCTGGCTGATGGTCCCGGTCGGCATCCTGCTGCTGATCAGCCAGCTGCGCACCAGCGACGACGGCTTCCCCGGCGCGGTCACCGGCATGGTCGCGGGCGTCGTCACGATGGTCCCCGAAGGCCTCATGCTGCTCACCTCGGTGGCCTTCGCGGTCGGCGTGGTGCGGCTCGGCCGCAAGCAGTGCCTGGTCCAGGAACTCCCGGCCATCGAGGGCCTGGCCCGCGTCGACGTCGTCTGCCTGGACAAGACCGGCACCCTCACCGAGGGCGGCATGGACGTCGGCGAGATCCGCACGCTCGCCCCGGACCTCCCGGTCAAGGAGGCCCTCGGCGCGCTCGGCACCTCCGACCCGCGGCCGAACGCCAGCCTGCAGGCCATCATCGACGCCTGCCCGGCCCCCGACGGCAGCGGCTGGCGGGTGACCGGCGTCGAGCCGTTCTCCTCGGCCCGCAAGTGGAGCGGCGCGACCTTCGCGGACGAGGGCTCCTGGCTGCTCGGCGCCCCCGACGTCCTGCTGCCGCAGGGCGACCCGGTGCTCGCCGAAGTGGACGAACTCGGCGCCCAGGGCCTGCGCGTCCTCCTCCTCGCCAAGGCCTCCGGGCCGCTCACCGACCAGGCCGGGGAAGGCGCCGCCCCGGCCGCGCTGGTCGTCCTCGAACAGCGGCTGCGCCCCGACGCGGGCAACACCCTGAAGTACTTCGCCGGGCAGCAGGTCGCCACCAAGGTCATCTCCGGCGACAACGCGCTGTCCGTCGGCGCGGTGGCCGGCAAGCTCGGCCTGGCCGGCGCCGACCACCCGGTGGACGCCCGCACGCTCCCCGAGGACCGCGGCGAACTCGCCCGGGTCCTGGAGGACAACACGGTCTTCGGCCGGGTCACCCCGCAGCAGAAGCGGGCCATGGTCGCCGCGCTGCAGTCCAAGGGCCACACCGTGGCGATGACCGGCGACGGCGTCAACGACGTCCTCGCGCTCAAGGACTCCGACATCGGCGTCGCGATGGGTTCGGGCAGTGCGGCCAGCCGCGCGGTCGCGCAAATCGTGCTGCTGGACAACAAGTTCGCCACGCTGCCCTCGGTGGTCGGGGAAGGCCGCCGGGTCATCGGCAACATCGAGCGGGTCGCCAACCTGTTCCTGTCGAAGACCGTCTACTCGCTGCTGCTCTCGCTCCTCATCGGGGTGGCCAGCCTGCCGTTCCCGTTCCTGCCCCGGCACCTGACGCTGATCGGCACGCTCACCATCGGCACCCCGGCGTTCTTCCTCGCGCTCGGCCCGAACACCGAGCGCGCCCGGCCCGGATTCGTGCCGCGCGTGCTGCGCTTCGCCATCCCGGCCGGGATCATCGCGGCCGGGTGCACCTTCCTCACCTACTGGCTGGCCCGGCTCAACCACAGCTCGAACCTGGACCAGGACCGCACCGCGGCGACCATCACGCTGTTCATGGTGGCGATGTGGATCCTGGCAATCGTGGCGCGGCCGTACACGTGGTGGAAGATCGCGCTGATCGCCGCGATGGGCTGCGGCTACCTGCTGGCGCTGTGGGTGCCGTTCCTCTCCGACTTCTTCGCGCTCTACCCGGACAACCTGCCCAACTGGGGCATCGCGGTGGGCACCGGGGTGGCCGGCATGTTCATCCTCGAACTGGGCTGGCACGTCTCGGGCTGGCTGCAGCGCCGGCAGCCCGCGGCGGCCGGAGCCGCCGCGGGCGCCTGAGTCCGCGTCAGGCCGGGTTGTCGAAGTCCCGCTCGGCGTCCAGCAGCGGCGCGAGCGACGGGTCGGCGAGCAACTGCGCAACCTCGAAGCGCCGGTGCCACTCCCCCGCTGCCCAGGCCAGGCCGCGCGCCAGGCCTTCGAACGTGGTGGCGTGCACCTCGCCGTCGACGTAGCGCCAGTCCGCCTCCAGCTCGCTGCCGTCCGGGCCGGCGACCAGCAGCTCGCTGTGCTCGATGTACTCCGCGGGCGCCCCGGCGAGCGCGGCGAGGACCGCGTCCGGGACGGGGTGCCGCACGCCCTCGGACTGCACGGTGCCCGGCACGATCTCGGAGACCAGCGGGAGTTGCAGCAGCTCGGCAAGCGCGGTGGCGCGGTCCGGGCGGACCGGCAGCAGCGCCCACACCGGCGACTCGGCGAGCAGCGCGGCCAGGTCGGGGGCGTCCGCGACGGCCGCCGAGCTGGCGTCGGCGACCGTGAGGCGGCCCGCGACGACCGCGCGCACCTCGTGCGGGGCGTCCACCCGGTCCATGTCGACCTCGGCCAAGGCGCTGTACAGCACCCGGAGTTGGTCGCGGTCCACCTCGTTGGAGCGCTTCGCGAGGCGGTCCAGCAGCTCGTCCGGGCCGCCCGGTTCGGCGAGCAGCGCGGCCAACGTGGTGCGGACGCCGAGCGCGCGCAGGAAGACGTCGTCCAGGTGCGAGTCGACCTCGTCGTACAGGCCGTGCAGCGCCGGATCGGCGCCCGCGGCCAGCAGCCCGGCAGGCGGGCGGCCGTCGAGGACCGGGTGGCCGCGCAGCCACCATGCGGTGTACGACGGGATCTCGGTGCGGCCGCCGTCCGGCAGCAGCACCCGGGCCGCCTCGACCACCGCGGCGCGCAGCGGCGGTGCGGCCAGCAGGTCGAGGGCGTCCTCCCAGGCGTCGTCGGCCACCAGGTCCAGGTCGCGCACCGCGGTGAACGAGGCCAGCACCGGCGGGACTTCGGGATCCGGCAGGTGGTCGAGGACATCGTCGAGCCAGTCCTCTTCGAGGTCCAGGTCGTGGTCGCAGGCGTCGTGGTCGAGGACCACGTCCTCCTCGGTGATCAGGCCAAAGGTGTCCAGCACGCCGACCGCGCGCAGCACGTCCTCGCCCCAGCGCTCCACCAGCTCGGCGTCCGCGACGCCGAGCGTGCCGGGCTCCACGAGATTGCGCAACGGGCCGCCCGGCAGCATGAGTTCGCCCGCGGGCAGCAGGTCGCCCTGGTCGTCCGGGAGCGGCAGCTCGGCCAGCCACGGCTCGTCGCCGGGCGCCAGGTGCGCGGCCCGGACCAGTTCGAGCACCGCGTCGGTGAAGGCGTCCGGGTCGTCGTGCTCGTCGGCGGCCGCGACCCCGGCGCGGACCGCCGGATCGGCCAGCACCGTGCGCGGCGCGGCCGGCAGCGCACCGAGCCGCTCCAGCAGCGGGTGCACGGCGTCCGGGTGCACGATGCGCAGGTCCAGCGGGGCCAGCACGGCGGGCTTGGGGGTCTCGGCGCCGGGCAGCAGCAGGTGCCGCGGGCCGCGCACCAGGCGGCCGTCCGCCAGCGGCACGGGCAGTGCGCCGAGCGCATCGCGGTCCGCGGGGTCGAGCGCCCCGTACAGGCCGTGCCACCACTGCGGTTCGCGTTCCAGCGCGGCGAGCTGGTCGACCACCTCGGCGAGCGGCAGGCGGCGCACACCGAGCGCACGCAGCGCCGGGGACTTGTCCAGGCCGGCGGGCAGCAGGCCGGGCAGGACGGGCGCGAGCGCGGCCACCAGGCCCGGCGAGGCACCGTCCACGACCACGGCGTCGCGCGGGCGCAGGTGCGTGAGCGCGCCGTCGGCGAGCGGGTCCGCGGCCGTCACCGGGTCGGCGTCGGGCTCGGGCAAGGCCTCGGCAGCGCCGTGCACCAGGGGCAGGAACGGCGTCTCGGCGAGCCGGGACAGGACCGCGCGGCGCAGCAGCGCGTCCAGTTCGCCTTCCGGCGCGGTGCCCGGCACCAGGCCGAGGAGGGCGCGCGTGAACGGCGTCGGCCAGTCGCGCAGCAGCGCGGCGTACCCCTCGGCGGCGCGCGCCACGACGAAGTCCCGCAGCCGGCCGGGCGCGACGTGCCGCCGCGTGCTGTCCAGCGGGAACGACGCGACGAGCAGCGCGGGCAGCCCGAGCGGCTCGTCGGAAGCGGTCGGCGCATGCACGACCGGGCGCACCGAGACCGGTCTGCGGCCCTCGTCCCCGCCGCCGAGGTCCATCGGCGGGCCGCCGGCCCGCCATTCGGTGCCCGAACCGTTCAACGGCAGCGGCGCGCCCGCGGCGTCCACCGGGACCGCCCACAGCACCGACCAAGTGCCGCGCAGGCGCTCCTCGGTGGGCCGGTCGGCCAGCAGTGCGGCATCCAGCGGACCGCCGTCCGCGGCCACCCGCCAGCGGGTCTCGCGGCCGCGGTCCGCCACCACGACCACGCCGTCCTCGTCGCGGCGGGTCAGCGTGCGGATCTCGTCGTCCGTCTCGACCACGATCTCGCCGAGCCCGGACAGCGTCAGCAGCAGCGCGTCGTCGATCTCGGCGAGCAGCCGGGCGGCCAGGTCGGCCGCGGGGCCGTCGCGGAGCGGCAGGACCACGACCGTGTCGTAGCCCTCGGGCGGCGTGCCCTCGGCGGGCAGCGGCAGCCGCAGCACCGGGACGGCACCGTCGCGCCGGACCACCTCGTCGGCGATCTCGACGACCGCCTCGGCAAGTTCCTGCGCCTCGCGCAGCGACCAGCGCACGCCGCCGGTACGCGAGAGCACCGCGGGCTCGTCGGACACCGCCAGCACGGCGGCGAAGCCGACGCCGAACCGGCCGACCGTGCCGGGCCCTTCGTCGCGCTTCGCGGACGCGCGCAGGGTGGACAGCGCGAGCACGCCGTCCGCGTGCAGCGGGTCACCGGTGTTGGCCGCCGCGAGCACGCCGTCACGCAGCGTCAGCCGCAGCCGCCCCGGCACGCCCGTGCGCGCCGCCGCGTCCGCGGCGTTCTGCGCCAGCTCGACCACGAGCCGGTCCCGGTATCCGCCGAGTGCGAGCTCCTCCTCGGCATTGGCGTCCTCCCGGAACCGGGCGGGCTGTGCGGCCCACGCGTCCAGCACGGCCCGGCGCAGTCCGGCCGTCGCAAAAGTGTCCTCGGTGCCCATGGGATCACTCTTCACGCAAGGACACCCCGATTGGCAAATCCGGCGCCCGGATCCCCGGAGGAATCCTCCTGGATCCGACAAACATCCCCGTTGCCGTACCCCGGTGCGACTCTTCGCGACCGGCCGGCCGCCTCTGCGGGAAACTCCGCAGTCGGCTTGAATGGCCCGTCATGGAACAGACCATGGACCCGCACCTGCCCCGGCTCACCAGCGACCAGGCCGACCGGCTGCGGGAGTTGTGCCGCGCCTACTTCGCGGCCCAGGGCGTCGCCGCGTCCGTCGGCGGCGACGCGGTGTCGATCCCCGGCCAGCAGCGCGGCCTGCCGCTCACGAACCTCTCGCACTTCTGCCGCTCGACCGCTCCCGGCCAGTGGCCCGACCTGATCGAAGGGCATTTCTCCGCACTCCTGGCGGTCGCCCCGGACGCCGGAGGCGACGACGAACTCCTGCGCGGCGCACGGCTGCGCCTGCTGCCGGACGACTTCCTGCCGGCCGAGGCGGTCCACCAGTTCACGTACATCCGCCCCGTCGCGGAGGGCCTGCAGGAGGCCCTCCAGCTCGACGCCCCCGACACCGTGCGCACCCTGAGCGACGCCGACATCGCCCCCGTCGGCCTGGAGCGCCTGCGCGAAGCGGGCCGCGCGAACCTCATCGCCGAGCCCGTCGACCACCATGTCGTCGACCGCCCCGGCGGCCTGCGCATCCACACCGCGGACGGCAGCTCGATGTTCGTGGCCAGCAAGGCCCTGGTCCTGGACGACCTCGCCCGCGAGGCGACCGGCCGCCCGCTGCCGCCCGAGGGGGCGCTGCTCACCGTGCCGGGCCGCCACGTGATCGCGTACCACCCGATCACCGACCGCCTGGCGGTCGACGCGATCAACGACCTGTCTTCGTTCGGCCTGGGCGCCTACGGCGACGGCCCGGGCCAGCTCTCGCCGCGCCTCTACTGGTGGCGCGCCGGGGCCCTCACCTCGCTGACGGTCATCGACCACGACTCCCGCGAGTTCTCCGTCCAGCCCCCTGCGGAGCTGATGGACATCCTGCGCAGGCTGCACGAGGCAGGCTGACCGGAGCCCGGACGCTCCCGGGTCGTCCCGCGCTGCTGCGCGTGGTCTGCGGGGTTCCCGCGGGCCACGCGCAGCGGTGGGTCAGGAGTGGCCGAGGTCCTCGCCGGGCTCGGCGTCGTCGACGGAGCCGGCCTCGTGGTGGACGCGGACCTGCTCGACGTCGTAGTCGTCGACGCGGGGGTCGGCGGCCTGGGGCATCGCAGGCATGACCGCGGCTTCCGAGTGGCCGCCGCAGCCGAAGCCGAGCGAGACCATGTGGCCGTCGGCCGGCGCGTACTCGTTGGCGCAGACGCCGAAGGCCTGGCCGAGCGGGCCGCCGATGCGGACCAGGAAGCCGCAGCTGGCGCAGTGCGCCGGGGCGGCCTGGGCCATCGGGGTGCGGACGCCGAAGTGCTCTTCCCAGCGGTCCGCGGCCAGGTCCATGCCGAGCGGGGACAGGACGCGGGCGCGGCCCAGGCCCAGCTCGTCGGCCACCGCGGCGGGGCCGAAGCCGAGCGGTTCGGCGGCGGCGTCCGGGGTGATGTCGGCGTACCCGGGCTCCAGGCGCTCGTCGTCCTCCTTGGTCGGCAGGAGGTCGCCGACGCCGAGGTCGCCGGGGCGCAGGCGCTCGCTCCACGGCACCCATTCGGGGGCCAGCAGCGCGTCCGGGCCGGGTACCAGGACGGTCTCGTCGACCGTCACCAATTTGGCGCGCGGTGCGCGCGCCACGGTCACCGCCCAACGCCAGCCCTGGTATGCCTCCTCTCGGCAGGCGAAGTGATGGGTGACGACGCGGTCGCCGTCTACCTCCACACCAAGGTGCTCGCCGACCCGTCCCGGGCCTGCGACATCCTCTGCTGCGGCAAGGGCAAGGTCGACGGCCTCCGCGCACAGGCGGTCGGGGATTCGACTACGGATCGGGGCACTCACGAGAGTGATTCTCTCTCAACCTCCGGGCGCGATGGCGAGGGCTACCCTCAAGAAGCACAGAAACCTGGAACCGGCGCGCAACCGGCGCGCCCTTTCGGCGTGTCACCACCGACGTATCGCGCGCTATCGAGGGCAGCATTCAAGGGGTGGGAACCTTGCGGACGCGAAGTGAATCCCGGACCGGGACAGCGCGGGTGCGCGGCAGCAGTGCCGCCGGCACCGGCCGGTTCCGGCGTGCGATGGGCTGGTTCGGCGGACTGCCGAAATCCGTCGCCGGACGCTTCCGCCGCGCGGCGCATTCGAAGGGCGCCAAGGAAAGCGGGCTCGGCAAGCTGATCGAGCTGCACGCGCTCAACAACGCGGGCGACGCGCTGGTCACCATCTCGCTGGCCACCACGGTGTTCTTCTCGGTGCCCACCGACCAGGCGCGCGACCGGGTGGCGCTGTACCTGCTCATCACCATGGCGCCGTTCGCGCTGATGGCCCCGGTCATCGGGCCGCTCCTGGACCGGCTGCGGCGCGGCCGCCGGGTGGCGATCGCGGCGACCATGCTGGTCCGCGCGGGGCTGGCGTTCATGATGGCGGCCTCGATCGAGGACGCCGGGCTGGAGCTGTATCCCGAGGCGCTGGTCGTCCTGATGACGTCCAAGGCGTACGGCGTCTCGCGCAGCGCGGTGGTGCCCCGGCTGCAGCCGCGGTCGATGTCGCTGGTGAAGGTGAACTCGCGGATCACGCTGTTCGGCCTGATCGGCACCATGCTCGCGGCGCCGCTGGCCGGCGTCCTCAAGGTGACGGCCGGCACCCCGTGGATCCTGTACGCGGCGACCGCGGTGTTCGCGTTCGGCGCGGTCCTGTCCTTCGCGCTGCCCGCCAAGGTCGACTCGCCGGAGGGCGAGGACAAGGCCACGTTCACCGGCGAGGCCGCGGGCGACGACCACCAGAGCCACTTCCCGCACCCGCGGCTCGGGGCCAAGCAGAAGGCCGCGACGGTCCCGGACGGCCCGGACGGCGGCAGTGCGAACGGCAGCGCGAAGAACGGGAAGAGCGGCAAGAGACCCAAGACCGCCCGGCGGCTGCGCAGCGTCGGCCCGTCCGTCGTGCTGGCCCTGTGGTCCAACGCCGCGCTGCGGTTCTTCTCCGGCTTCCTGGTGATGTTCCTCGGCTTCCTGGTGCGCGAGAAGCCGGTCGGCGACATGGACGGCAAGGCACTGCTGGGTGCGGTCGTGGTGGCCGCGGCGATCGGCAACGCGGTCGGCACCGGGCTCGGCGCGTGGTTCAAGTCGAAGGCCCCCGAGGCGATCATCGTCGGCGTGCTGACGCTCGCGGGCGCCTCGGCACTGGCCGCGGCGCTGTTCTACGGCCTGACCACCGTGATCGCGGTGGCCGGCGTGGCGGGCCTGTCCCAAGCACTCGGCAAGCTGTCGCTGGACGCGATGATCCAGCGCGACATCCCCGAGGAAGTCCGCACGTCGGCGTTCGCGCGTACCGAGACCGCGCTGCAGATGGCGTGGGTGGTGGGCGGCGGCGTCGGCATCGTGCTGCCGCTGAACGGCACGCTCGGCATGGGCCTGGCCGCCGCGGTCCTGCTCCTGACCCTGCTGCTGGCCGGACGCCGCCTGACGACGCGCCGAACCCGCCCGACCCGGTCCCCCGGCTTCCGGCTGCGCGCCGGGCGGTAACCTTCCGATCATGACGAACCGCCGCCGTGCCGCCTTCGCGGGCACCGCCGTTGTCCTGGGGGCCCTCGCCCTGACCGGCTGCGAGAAGCCGACGCCGCTCGTGACCGTGGTCAGCGGCAGCGATTCCATCACGGTCGAGGCCAAGTGCTACAACAAGACGATCACCTCCGAGAACTCCACGAAGTGCACGCCGGAGAAGCCCAAGACGTTCGCCGTCAAGCCCGGCAGCACGTTCGGTATCGGGGTCGAGGGCGACGTGGCCGACAAGTGGCAGGTCCTCGTGGGCTCGCGTGAGACCTCGGTGATCGAGGACCGGACATTCTTCAACGGCCTGCCCGTCCCCCTCGACGCGTTCGAGTCCGAGAAGGAACTCCAGGTCCGCGTCATCAAGCTCGGCGGCGACGGCGACATCAAGGGCCTGTGGACGGTCAACCTCGTCAAGGCGTGAGCCCGCAGCTGTGCGCATCCTGATCGTCACCGCCGTCCCCGCCGAGCGCGATGCGCTGCTCCGCGGGGACGCCGCGTTTCCCGGGAACACCGAGGTCGACGTGCTCGCGGCCGGCGTGGGCCCGGCCGCCGCTGCCGCGGGGACCGCGGTCGCGCTTGCGCGCAGTCCGTACGACCTGGTGGTCAGCGCCGGCATCGCGGGCGGCTTCGCCCCGGTGGCCCCGGTGGGCTCGGTGGTGGTCGCGGACCGCGTGGTCGCCGCCGATCTGGGCGCCGAGTCCGACGACGGCTTCGTGCCGATCGACGACCTGGGCTTCGGGACCGGGGTGTACGACCTCGCCCCCGAGTTGGTCGCACCGGCCGCGCAGGCGGTGCGCGAGAAGCTGGGCGCGGTCTCCGTCGGACCAATCCTGACGGTGTCCACGGTGACCGGCAGCGCGGCCCGGGCGGCCGAGCTGATGCGGCGTCACCCGGGCGCTGCCGCCGAGGCGATGGAGGGTTTCGGGGTGGCCACTGCCGCGGCCGGGGCCGGCGTGCCGTTCCTCGAACTGCGCTCGGTCTCGAACCCGGTGGGGCCGCGCGACCGTGCCGCGTGGCGGATCGGCGAGGCCTTGGCGGCGCTCGGCGCCGCCGCGGCCGCCGTCCTGCCCGTCCTGGCGGCACTGCCCGTCCTGCCCGCCGCACCCGTCCCGCCCGTGTCGCCCGTCCGGAAGGAGCAGTCGTGACGGTCCCGCTCTCCATGGCCTATTCGCCGTGCCCCAACGACACGTTCACGTTCCACGCGTGGGCCCACGGCCTGCTGCCGGACGCGCCCGAAGTGGCCGTGACGTACGCCGACATCGACATCACCAACGGCGTCGCCGAGCGCGGCGGGCTGGACATCCTCAAGATCTCCTACGCCGCGCTGCCGTGGGTGCTCGACGAGTACGCGCTGCTGCCCTGCGGCGGCGCGCTCGGCCGGGGCTGCGGGCCGCTCGTGCTGGCCCGCGAGGCGCAGGCCCCCGCCGACCTGGCCGGCCGCGTGGTCGCGGTGCCGAGCGAACGGTCCACCGCCTACCTGCTGTTCCGGCTGTGGGCGGCGCGCGCGATCCCGGGCGGCGTCGGCGAGATCCGGGTCATGCCGTTCCACGAGATCATGCCCGCGGTGCGCGACGGCAAGGTGGACGCCGGGCTGGTGATCCACGAGGCGCGCTTCACGTACCAGCAGTACGGCCTGGACTGCCTGGCCGACATGGGCGAGGCGTGGGAGTCCGAGACCGGGCTGCCGATCCCGCTGGGCGCGATCGTGGCGCGGCGTTCGCTGGACCTGCCCGCGCTGGCCGCCGCGGCGCGGGCCTCGGTGGAGTACGCCTGGGCCGACCCGGCCGCCTCGCGCGCCTACGTGCAGCAGCACGCGCAGGAGATGAGCCCGTCCGTGCAGGAGCGGCATATCGGCCTGTACGTCAACGAGTTCACCCGGGACCTCGGCGATGCGGGCTACGCGGCCGTGCACGGCCTGCTGACGCGCGCCGCGGACGAGGGCCTGGTGCCGGCCGTGGCGCCGGAGCTGCTGGCCTTCCCGGGGCGCTGAGCCGGCTTCCCCGGCCTTCCCCGCACGAAGCCGCACGGAGCCGCACCCGCAGACGACGCAACGGGCGGGCCCGGGAATCCCGGAGCCCGCCCTTCGCATGGTTCGCTTCACGCGCGCAGCCGGCGCGGTCAGCTCTCTATCTGGTCGGCCACCGCACGCAGCAGCTCGGCGACCTTGTGCGCGAGCTTCTTGTCGGGGTGGCGGCCGCGGCGCAGCGTGTTGGAGACCTCGTCGAGGACCTTGATGACGTCCTCGACTATCACCGTCATCTCGTCGGGCTTCTTGCGGGTCGCGGCGACCACGGACGGGCGCGGGTCCAGAACCCGGACGGACAGCGCCTGTTCGCCCCGGCGGCCGTCGACGACGCCGAACTCGACCCGCATCCCGGGCTTGAGCGAGTCGACGCCCTCCGGCAGCACTGAGGAGTGGACGAATACGTCGCCGCCGTCGTCACGGGAGAGGAAGCCGAATCCCTTCCCGGTGTCGAACCACTTGACCTTGCCGGTAGGCACGGGAGACCTCGATTGTGTCGGGACGTCGCCATCTGGACGGTCGGGGTGAGTGCAATTCCGTGACCGAGCACGCGAGACGCCCCCGTTCACCCGTCCAGGCTAACGGTCGGAACCGACGCCGCACATGGGGATACCCGGGCAGAAACGCCCAGGCGCACCAAGTACGGTGGGGTGGTGAGCACCATCGATTCCGGCCCCGCCCCGTCGTCCGCCGCCGCGTCCGCCGCGGACCGGACGGCCGGCCGCGCCGATGCCGCGATCCGGATCGGCGCGATCGTGTTCGCGGTCGGGACGGTCGCCACACTGGCCACCCTGGTCCCGTTCCTGATCGGTGCGGACGCACTGCCGCGGGCCGTCTACCTGCTCAGCGCGCTGATGCCGCTGGGCCTCGGGGTGGCGCTGAGCGGCCTGGTGGCCACCGCGCGCAGCCAGCGCCGCAGCGTCCCGGAGTAGTCCCTCCGGCAGTCCCGGCAGCCCAGTCCTCCGGCTGGTCGACAGCAGGTCGACAGCTGACTCGCCGAGACCGCCGCGCACGGAAACCCGGCCCCCGGCCGAGGTTGGCAGTACCACGTTTGCGGGCATCACTTTGCCAGGTTAATTAGGCTAGCCTAACCTCAACTAGTGGCAGCTTCATGGTTCCGCGACCGGACAGCGCTGCGCCGCACCGGGTTCCCGGTCGCGGCGCTTTTCACGCCCTCCGCCGCGTTTCCCGGCCACCGCTTCTCCGCACTCGTGCCTGCCCGCCGCCCAGGAGACCCGTGATGACGCCCCCGGTGAACACCGCCGCCGCCCCCGGCGACCGCCGCACCGACCGCTGCGCGGTCGTCGCCCGCGCCCTGGGCGAGTCCGTCCTCGGCAGCGCACCGGAGACGTGCGATGCGTGGCTGCTGGTCGAGCACCCCGGGCCCTGGCCGGCGTACGACGCACCGCCCGGAATGCCCGCCGAGGTGGCGGACTTCCTGGACCGGCTGCCCGCGTACCGGATCCGCCCGCAGCTCATCCGCCGCCCCGGCGCCCGCCGCCCGGTGCCGCCGCACCAGGTGTACGTCGCGTTCTCGGGCGGCAGCCGGGGCGGCGAGCCGTGGGCCGAGCAGCGCGAAATCGCGGACCTGCGCGAGCTGTTCGACCTGGACCTGGACGCCGTCTCGCGCGGCGTGCGGCCCGGCTGGGGCACCGCGCACCACGAGCCGGTGCTGCTGGTGTGCACGCACGGCAAGCGCGAGCCGTGCTGCGCGCAGTTCGGCCGGCCGACCGTGCGCGCGCTGCACGCCGCGTACGGCGACCCGGTGTGGGAGACCACGCACGTCGGCGGCGACCGGTACGCGGCCAACCTGGTCGCGCTCCCGCACGGCACGTACCACGGGCTGGTGACCGAGCCGGTGGCCGCCGAGGTCGGCGCGGCCTGCCTGCGCGGCGAGGTCGACCTCGCGCACTACCGCGGCCGCGTGGGGGTGCCCTCCGCGGTCCAGGCGGCCGAGTGGTTCGCGCGCAGCCACACGGGGATCGTCGCGATCGATGCGGTGCGGCCCCTCTCCCACGTCGACGGCATCGACGGCGGCGCGGTGGTCGACCTCGATGCGGGCGGCCGGCTCCTGCAGGTCACCGTGCGGACGACGAGCACCGGATGCCCGCGGCTGACGTCCTGCTCGCAGGGTGCGGTCACCGACCCGCACGAGTTCGTCCTCGACGACCTGCGCGAAATCGACGGTCTCGGCGACCTGTGACGGGGCGGCCTGCGGCGATGCGGCTTGTGGTGAGGCCGTCCGCGGCGACCGCGGGGCGGCCTGGTCACTCCTCCGGCGGCGCCTGGGTGCGCAGCAGCCGGAACAGCAGGTAGACCGCGGCCGCCGCACCGAAAATGCGCGGCATGGTCGGGATCAGCTCCTCGAACCGCTCGACCGCCTGCGACCGGGTCAGGTCCACCCCGGCCCGGTCGGTGGCCCGCAGCCACATCGCGGCGACGAACGCCCCGACCGTCACCAGCGGGATGACGTAGGCGGACATGTGCTTCTCGCGCTGCCCCCACACCGCCGAGGTGAAGACCACCAGCAGCCCTATGACCACGACGACCGCCGAGCCGACCATCGCGCCCACCACCAGCAGGGCGATGGCGATCAGTTCGCGCAGCGACGCGCGCATGGGCATGCGGCGCACGGGTTCGGGGCCGACGATCTCGTCGGGGCCCTCCCAGTCCGACGGCGACCCCGGCGCGATCCCGATCGGGTACGCCGGCCAGCCGATGAGCCCGTCCCCCACCGGGACCGCCGGCGGCGCGTCCAGCGCCTGCTCCTCGGACCCGTCGCGCTGCGAGGGCACCGGGCTGGCGTCCGGCCGGAAGCCGATCTGCGCGGCGATGGTCGCGGTCCGCGAGCCGCGCAGCGCGGCCCCGCCCGAACTGTCCATCCCCGCACCGGCCAACGCACTGCGCGGCTGATGGTCCGCGGGCGCCCGGAAGGCCTCGTTGGCGACCACCGCGTCGGCGGTACCGAGGCGGGTGAGGATGGCCTTCACCGCCGCCGGGGTGTTCGCGTTGGAGCGCTCGCGCTCACTGGTGATCTGGGCCCGCAGCCGCTCGACCAGGCGCGCCCGATCGGCGGGCCGCAGCTTGCGCTGCGCGGCGTCGCCGACCTCGCCGAGGTACTGCAGGACCAGACGGTCGCACTCGAAATCCATGCCCGGCCTTTCGACCTTACGACGTACCCCGGTTCACCCTGTCGGACCAGTTGTCCAGCTTAGGACGCGAAGGGGCCCGGAGACGATGGGTTCGTCCGATCAGGCGAACCCGGCCGCGCCAGGAACCCCTGCTCGCCGCGAACCGCGCAGGGCCGAGCGGCTACCGTTGTCCGGATGACCACGTCGACCCGGAGAACCAAGGGCGGTCCCGTCGGCACGCCGGCCGGGAGCGCGGTGCCGCGCACCCTCGCCGAGGACCTGCGGGGCCGCGGCGACGACGAGCTGGCACAGCTGCTGCGGGCCCGCCCCGACCTCACCACCCCCGTCCCGGTCGACCTGACGCAACTGGCCACCCGGGCCACCACGCGGGCCTCGGTGGCCCGCGTGCTGGAGCGCCTGGACCACTTCACGCTGCAGGTCGTGGACGCCGCGGTCGTGCTGCCGGACGGCTTCGGCTACCCGGCGCTGCGCGACCTGGTCGGCGACGTCCCGCAGCTGCCCGGCGCGGTCGAGGTGCTCCGCACCCGGGCGCTCCTGTGGGGCCCGCTCGAATCGCTGCGCGTGGTGCGGACCGTGCGCGACCTGGCCGGCGCCTCACCCGCGGGCCTGGGCCCCGCGCTGCCCGCCGCGCTCGGGGCCACCGGCCCGGCCCGCCTCCAGGAGCTGCTTGCCGACCTCGGCCTGCCGCCCACCCCCGACGCGGTGAGCGCGATCGGCGCGATCGGCGCGCTGTTCGCGGACCGCAAGGCCGTCGCGGCGCTGCTCGGCGAGGCGCCGCCGGCCGCCGCCGAGGTGCTCGACAAACTGGTGTGGGGGCCGCCGACCGGCAGCGTGCGCGGCGCGGACCGCCCGGTGCGGGCCGCGGACGCGAACTCCCCCGTCGAATGGCTCCTGGCCCGGGCGCTGCTGGTGCCCGCCGGGCCGCAGGCAGTCGTCCTGCCGCGCGAGCTCGCGCTGACGCTGCGCGGCGGCCGGGTGCACCGCGACCTCGCCCCCACGCCTCCCGAGATCACCGCGACGCCGCGCGACCCGCAGGCGGTGGACGCCGCCGCGGCAGGTGCCGCGTTCACCGCGGTACGCCGGGTCGAGGAGCTGCTGGAGCTGTGGAGCACCGGCGGCCCGGCCGTGCTGCGCGCCGGCGGCCTGGGCGTACGCGACCTCAAGCGCGCCGCCGCGGCCCTGGACGTCACCGAGGCCGAAGCCGCGCTGTGGCTCGAACTCTGCTACGCCGCGGGCCTGGTCGCGGGCGACGGCGAGGCCGACGAGCGGTGGCTGCCGACCCCCGCGTACGACGTGTGGCGGGCCCGCCCGGTCGCCGAGCGCTGGGCCACGCTGGCCGGCGTGTGGCTGGAGACCACCCGGGTGCCCGGCCTGGTCGGCACCCGCGACGACAAGGACAAGCCGGTCAACGCACTCGGCCCCGGCGTGGACCGCACCGCGGCCCCCGAGGTGCGGCACGCGCTGCTCGGGCGCCTCGGCGAACTCGCCGAAGGCTCCGCGGCCCCGGCCGCCGACCTGCTCGCCGACCTGGCCTGGCACCGCCCGGTACGCACCGCGCGGCTGCGCTCCGAGTTGGTGGACCGCACCCTGGTCGAGGCCGAACTGCTCGGCGTGACCGGGCGCGGAGCGCTCGCCAAGGCCGGCCGCGCGCTGCTGACCGGCGAGCTGAACGCGGCCGCCGACCTGCTCGAACCGCTGCTGCCGACCCCGCTCGACCATGTGCTCCTGCAGGCCGACCTGACCGCGGTCGCCCCCGGCCCGCTGGTCGTCGCGCTCGCCCAGGAACTGCACCTGGCGGCCGACATCGAGTCGACCGGCGGCGCGACCGTGTACCGGTTCGGCGAGGCGTCCATCCGGCGCGCACTCGACTCCGGGCGCACCGCGGCGGACCTGCACCGGCTCTTCGCCACCCACTCGCGCACTCCGGTGCCGCAGCCGCTGACCTACCTCGTGGACGACGTCGCGCGGCGGCACGGGCGGCTGCGCGTGGGCGCGGCGTCCGCGTACCTGCGCTGCGACGACGAGGCGGTGCTCGGTGAACTGCTCGCCGACCGCCGCGCGCACGGGCTGCGGCTGCGCCGCCTGGCCCCGACCGTGCTGGCCGCCGACGGCGCCCCCGACCAGGTGCTGTCCGCGCTGCGCTCGCTCGGGTACGCGCCGATGGCCGAGTCGGCCACCGGCGACGTGGTGATCACGCGCCCGGACGCGCTGCGCACCCCGCCCAGGTCGCTGCCGCCGCGGGTGACCGGCGAGCCGCCCGCGCCGAGCACGAGCCTGATCGACGCCGCGGTCACCGCGATCCGGGCCGGGGACCGCGCCGCGGTCAGCCGCCCGCGCGGCGCCGAGGACGGCGAGGCCCCGGCCGAACTTCCGCGCACCTCCGCGGCCGAGACGCTGCTCGCGCTGCAGGCCGCCTTCGCGGAGCGCCGCCCGGTGTGGATCGGCTACGTCACGCGCGAAGGCCGGGCCACGCAGCGCATCATCGTGCCGCTGGGGCTGGAGGGCGGGTATGTCACCGCCCAGGAGCACACCGCGGGCGAGCTGCACACGTACCCGCTGCACCGGATCACCGGCGTGGCCCCCGTCGACGTCGCCGACCCCGCGCCGTCCTGACCTGACCTGACCGCCTGCCGGTCCGACGGCGGCCGGGGGTTCACATCTCCCGGCGGCCGATCCGCCACACCGCGAGGCTCAGCATGACCGCGGTCAGCAGCAGCGCGACGATCGCGGGGCGCACGAAGTCGCCCGGCGTCGATTCGCCCAGCAGCTGGATGCCCGCGCCGCCGAGCTCGGACGGCTCCCACGCGCGCAGCGGCTTCCACAGCCGCGGCAGCGGCGAGAGCACCATCGCGATGAGCGCGGCCCCGAAGAGCGCGACCGGCCGCCGCAGGAACGCCGCCGCGCCCGCGACCAGCGACAGCGCCATCAGCAGGTAGACGGTCTCGAAGAGCATGCCGTAGATCATGCGGTCGGCCGGCACCGGCCCGAACAGCCAGCGGATCTCCGCCCAGACGATCCCGGTGGCCAGCAGATTGGCCAGGCACACCGCGGCCGCGCACACGGTCCAGCGCGGGATCACCAGGTCCCGGGGCCGGCAGGTGCGGGTGCGGTAGAACGCGGCGAGCCCGGGCCGGTGGTCCAGCGCCAGCGCGGCGGCCATCACGCCGAGCGCCACGAGCAGACCGATCTGCCCGCCCACCCCGGTGTACGCGATCATCGCGTCCTGCGCCTCGACGGTCTCGGGCAGCGCGCCGCCGTCCGCGCCGAGCACGTCCAGGATGCGGTGCAGGTGCCGGACCACGATCGGGCCGAGAATGCCGAGCAGCGGGAACGCCAGGAGCAGCAGCAGCCAGCGCCGCGTCCGGGTGACGCGCAGCACTTCGAGCCGCCACAGGCCCAGCGGGCGGCGGCCGCGGACGGCCGGCGCGGCCGCGGTCCGGGCGGCCCTCCGCTCCCGGCCCGGCATGATGCCCGGCTCGGGCCGCGCGGCCGCGCCCTTCGCCGTCTCCGCGCTCTTCGCGGTGGTGTCGAACCCGGTCATCGGGCCGCGCCGGTGATCGACAGGAACGCGCTCTCCAGGTCCGACTCCTCCGGCCCGACCGAGATGACGCGTGCGCCGCTGCGGTCCAGGACGCCCAGGATGTTGCGCTCGCCCTCCTCGACCGTGCGCGCCTGCACGCGCACCAGGCCGGGGCGGATCGACGAGACGCGCGCCACCCAGTCCTCGGCGGCGAACGTGCGCAGCAGCGCGCCGCCGTCGTCCCGGACCCGGATCAGCCAGGTGGGCCGCATGTGCTCGGCGACGAGCTCGGCCACCGGCCCCTGGTAGAGCATGCGCCCGGCGCGCAGCACGCCGACCTGGTCGCATACGCGCTGCACGTCGGCCAGGATGTGGCTGGAGAAGATCACGGTGGTCCGGCCGCGCATGCCGGCCACCAAGTCCAGGACCTCGGCGCGGCCGCGCGGGTCCAGGGCCGAGGTCGGCTCGTCGAGGATCATCAGTGCGGGCTCGGCGACCAGCGCCGCGGCCAGCCCCAGGCGCTGCGTCATGCCGCGCGAGAAGGACCCGGCCTTGCGGTCCGCGGCCTCCGAGAGCCCGGCCCGGTGCAGCGCGGTCTTGACGTTCTCCGGACGCAGGTCCGCGTGCACCAGCCGGCCGGCCAGCTCGACCACCTCGGCGGCGCTCAGCCACGGCTCGAACTCCGGCACGTCGGTGCACACCGCGACCCGGTCGCGCGGCACCCCGAACTCCACCTCGCCGCGGTCCGCCCGCCGCATGCCGCTGATCAGCGACAGCAGCGTGGTCTTGCCCGCGCCGTTCGGCCCGACGAGGCCGTAGACACTGCCCCTGGGCACGGCGAGGGCGACGTCGAACACGCCGGTGCCGCGACCGTAGTCGCGGGTCAGCCCGTGCGTGTGCAACGCCGGACCGGTCTCGGGGGCCGCAGGAGCGCCGGGTGCACCCGGCAGCGGCGGAAATTGCGCCATTTGAATATCCAGAGTAGGAGCGCCGGACCGAACCGTGGTTCCTCCTCAAGGAGGGCTCTTGCGCTCATCCCTGCGCAGTACGGTTCCGTAGGGCTGCTTCCCCAGGGGAATATCGCCGCTCCGGTACGGATTTCGGGCGGTTGGCACCCTTCCGGTCCGGGCGAGTGGAACACTCCTCCGTCCGGGGTGGTTCACACTGGGAGTCCCCCATTCGCTGTAAGAGAGGCCCCGCGTGGCAGAGCCGACCTCCGGCCCCCTGATCGTGCAGTCCGACAAGACCCTGCTCCTGGAGATCGACCACGAGGCCGCGGCGGACTGCCGCCGGGCCATCGCGCCGTTCGCCGAACTGGAGCGCGCCCCGGAGCACGTCCACACGTACCGCCTCACCCCGCTGGGCCTGTGGAACGCGCGCGCCGCCGGGCACGACGCCGAGCAGGTCGTCGACGTCCTGCTGCGCTACTCGCGCTACCCGGTGCCGCATGCGCTGCTGGTCGACGTCGCGGAGACCATGGGCCGGTACGGCCGGCTCACGCTCGCCAAGCACCCTGTGCACGGCCTGGTGCTCACCACCACCGACCGCGCGGTGCTCGAAGAGGTCCTGCGCAGCAAGAAGATGGCCCCGCTGGTCGGCGCCCGGGTGGACGCCGACTCGGTCGCGGTGCACCCGTCGGAGCGCGGCCAGATCAAGCAGGTGCTGCTCAAGCTGGGCTGGCCCGCCGAGGACCTGGCCGGGTACGTGGACGGCGAGGCGCACCCGATCGACCTGGCCGAGCAGGGCTGGACGCTGCGGCCGTACCAGAAGGAGGCCGTCGAGGGCTTCTGGCACGGCGGCTCCGGCGTCGTCGTGCTGCCCTGCGGCGCCGGCAAGACGCTGGTCGGCGCGGCCGCGATGGCGACCGCGAAGGCCACCACGCTGATCCTGGTCACCAACACGGTCTCGGCCCGGCAGTGGAAGGCCGAGCTGATCAAGCGCACCTCGCTGACCGAGGACGAGATCGGCGAGTACAGCGGCACCCGCAAGGAGATCCGCCCGGTCACCATCGCCACCTACCAGGTCGTCACGACCCGGCGGAAGGGCGTCTACCCGCACCTGGAGCTGTTCGACTCCCGGGACTGGGGCCTGATCGTGTACGACGAGGTGCACCTGCTGCCCGCGCCGATCTTCCGCTTCACCGCCGACCTGCAGGCCCGCCGCCGCCTCGGCCTGACCGCGACGCTGGTGCGCGAGGACGGCCGCGAGGGCGACGTCTTCTCGCTCATCGGCCCCAAGCGGTACGACGCGCCGTGGAAGGAGATCGAGAACCAGGGCTACATCGCCCCGGCCGACTGCGTCGAGGTCCGCGTCACGCTGACCGACGCGGAGCGGCTGGCGTATGCGACCGCCGAGCCGGAGGAGCGCTACCGGTTCTGCGCGACCACCGCGACCAAGACGCGCGTGACGCGCGAACTGGTCGAGATGCACGCGGGCGAGCAGACCCTGGTGATCGGCCAGTACATCGACCAGCTCGACGAGCTGGGCGAGACGTTGGACGCCCCGGTCATCAAGGGCGAGACCCGCAACACCGAGCGGGAGCGGCTCTTCGAGGCGTTCCGGCAGGGCGAGATCTCGGTCCTGGTGGTCAGCAAGGTCGCGAACTTCTCGATCGACCTGCCCGAGGCCGCGGTGGCCATCCAGGTGTCCGGTTCGTTCGGGTCGCGCCAGGAGGAGGCCCAGCGCCTCGGCCGCGTGCTGCGCCCGAAGGCCGACGGCCGGGCCGCCCGGTTCTACTCGGTCGTCGCCCGCGACACGATCGACCAGGAATTCGCTGCCCACCGGCAGCGCTTCCTGGCCGAACAGGGCTACGCGTACCGCATCGTCGACGCGGACGACCTCGGCAAGGCCTGACGCACCGCCGCGCGGGGCGCTGACCCGGAGGTCGGACCGGCGCTCGGGGGCTGCCCGCCCAGGGCTCCGGACACCGCTCCTCCGTACACCGCTCCGCGGGTGCTTGTGCGGACTCCGATCGGCACCGGCTTCCCGGCCCCGGGTCGCGGAGCCCGACGTACCCCATGCGAAAGGGCCGGTCCCGGTTTCCGGGGCCGGCCCTTTCGGCTTGCGTCGTCACGCTGGTTCGCCATGGGTCCTTGTATCGGTGGGTTCGCGGGTCCGTCGTTCGCGGTCTTCCGGTCACGGCCGTCGCGCCGGTGCCTGCGGTCAGTCGATGCCGTGCTTGCCGAGGATGACGACCTTGGCGGCGGTGCTGCCGAATATGCCGATGCCGCGGACGGTCGTCGCGGCGGCGCGGCCGATGCGGGACAAGGTGCTCGGGGCCGGGGCGGGTCGGGATTCGGGGCGGGGCTCGATGGTGATGCGGGTCTCCGTCCGCACGCCGTGGTCGGCGTGGCGGCTCGGGGCCTGCCGGGTCGGGGTGTGGAGTGCGGTGGTCATGTCTCCACGGTAAGAAATCGGACATAAGGTGCGCGTCGGCGCCTGGTCGCGTCCGTGCCTACCCCGCGGGTATGACCGCGCGGCCCGGATATCAGGGTTCGTCCGGACCTTGGCCCCGGTTTATGCTGGCCCATTCCGCTGCCGCGACACCGCACTGCCCCGTGACCCGGGGTTGGGCGCCGGCCACGCCGTCCGGCCGCGCCGGACGGCGTCCACGATGCCGTCACCGCATTCGGAGCCGATCTTGTCCGCGTACACCGCAGACCCGTCCACCGAGCCCGCTCCCGAACCCTCCCGCGATACGCGGGCCGACTCGCGCCCGGATGCCCGTACCGGTCCCGCCGTCGACCCGGCCGCCGACCCCGGGGCCGCCCTCGCCGCCGAGCGCGACCATCTCGCCGCGTCCCGCGCCTGCCTGCGCCGCATGCGCGAGGAGACCCAGGCGCTCGACCTCACCGATGTCGGCGGCAACGAGGTCTCCAACAAGCAGGTCCGGCACCTCATCGAGGGCCGTATCGCGTCGCTCGCCGACCTGGCAGATGCCCCGCTCTTCTTCGGCCGCATCGACGGCCGGTTCGCGGACGCCCCGGAGGTGTCCACCGGGACCGCCCCGCTCGAAGTCGCCGCGGACCCGTCCCGGCCGCTGGAGCGCTTCTGGATCGGCCGCCGCCACGTGCACGACCACGCGGGTGACCCCATGGTCGTCGACTGGCGCGCGCCTGTGGCCCGGTCGTTCTACCGGGCCACCCGCAAGGAGCCGCTCGGCGTCGAACTGCGCCGGCGGTTCGGCTGGACCGGCGGCAGCCTCACCGCGTTCGAGGACGAGCACCTGCTCGACCAGGGCGAGGAAGAGGGCAAGAGCGCGATCCTGGCCGCCGAGATCGAGCGGCCCCGCGTCGGCCCGATGCGCGACATCGTGGCCACCATCCAGCCCGAGCAGGACGAGATCGTGCGCGCCGACCTCGGCCAGACGGTGTGCGTGCAAGGTGCCCCCGGCACCGGGAAGACCGCCGTGGGCCTGCACCGCGTCGCATGGCTGCTGTACGCGCACCGCGAGCGGCTGCAGCGCAGCGGCACCCTGGTGGTCGGCCCGAACCGCTCGTTCCTCGACTACATCCAGCAGGTGCTGCCCGCGCTCGGCGAGGTCGAGGTCGGGCAGACCACCGTCGAGGACCTCGTCGCGCACGTGCCGGTGAAGGCCGTCGACACCCCCGAGGCGGGCCGGCTCAAGGGCGATGCGCGGATGGCCGAGGTGCTGCGCCGCGCGGTGTGGTCCGGCGTCCGCACCCCCGAGGAGTCGCTGCTCGTGGTGCGCGGCTCGCGGCGCTGGCGGGTCCCGGCGTACGAGGTCGAGGAGGTCGTCGCCGGGCTGCGCGGGCGCGACGTGCGTTACGGCGCCGCCCGCGACATGCTCCACCAGCGCCTCGCGCACGCGGTGCTCGTGCAGATGGAGCGCGCGGGCGAGTCCCCCGACGACCGCGTGCAGGACGCGGTGGCCCGGTCCCGCCCGGTGCGCGACCTGGTCAATAGCGTCTGGCCGGCCGTCGACCCCGCGAAGCTGGTCCTGCGGCTGCTGTCCGACGCGGAGTTCCTGGCGGCCTGCGCGGACGGCGTGCTCAGCGAAGAGGAGCAGGCCGTGATCCGCTGGGTGAAGCCGGCCCGCGGCGTCGGCTCTGCCAAGTGGTCGGCGGCCGACGCGGTGCTTGTGGACGAAGCCGCCGACCTGGTCGCGCGTACCGGCAGCCTCGGCCACGTAGTGGTCGACGAGGCGCAGGACCTGTCCGCGATGCAGTGCCGCGCGGTCGGCCGCCGCTGTACGACCGGTTCGGCGACGGTCCTCGGCGACATCGCCCAGGGCACCACGCCGTGGGCCGCGGAGGACTGGGCCGCGACGCTGCGGCATCTCGGGCGCGCCGACGCCCGCTTCGAGGAGCTCACCCAAGGCTTCCGGGTGCCGCGCGAGATCCTCGACTTCGCCAGCCGCCTGCTGCCGTTCATCGCTCCGGGGCTGGCCCCGGCGAGCTCGGTACGCGAGGCCCCGGGATCGCTGGTGCTGCGCGAGGTCGGTCCACAGGCTGTGGACGACGCCCTTGCGGACGGCGTCCGCGGGCTGCTCGCCGAGGAAGGCTCGATCGGCCTCATCGCCGCGGACGCCCGGATCCCGGCCCTGGCCGCGGCACTCGGCGCCGCGGGTCTCGCGTACCGGCAACTGGGCACCGAGAGCGACGTCCCGGAGGAGGTCCGGCTCAACCTGGTCCCGGCGACGCTGGCGAAGGGCCTGGAGTTCGACCACATCGCGGTCGCCGAACCGGCCGAGATCGTCGAGGCCGAACCCCAGGGGCTGCGGCGCCTGTACGTGGTGCTGACCCGTGCGGTCTCCGGGCTGCTGGTCGTCCACAGCTGGCCGCTGCCGGACGAACTGGCCGCACCAGAGGCCTGAAACGAATGTGTGTGCCGGGCAGCCGAACAGGCCGCCCGGCACACGGTCACCGCGTCAGGCCTTCGGCGCCTGCTTCACCAGCACCTGGTCGGCAGGCGGCGGCGTCACATCGCCGAGCGCGACGCCGAAGTCGGACATCTCGATGGTCATCTTGTCGCCGTACTTGATGGACATCCGGGAGATCTTGCGGTCGGTCGTCACCCAGAGCTCGGCCGTCATGGACGTGACGTCCATCGCGCCCAGCAGCTTGTCCGCCAGCGTGCCCTCCTGCGCCACTCCGGTGCTGTCCCGCAGTTCGTCGAGCGTGATCGTCTGCACGAGCCGCCGCTCACCGTTGCCGCCTGCCGCGCTCTTGTCCTCGCTCATGGTCGAGAAACCCGACAACGACGCGCTCAAGGCCTCCCGGTCCATTCCCTGGAAGAGCGCGTCGCCGGTGATCCCCTCGACGGTCACCCACGTCTTGCCGTCCTGCGGCTGGGGCAGGCGATAGTAGACGGCCTCCGGACGGATCAGCGCCTCCACGGAAGTGCCGTTGAACGCGTAGTGATACGTCAGCCGCCCGCTCAGCTGCACCATGTCCAAGACGCCCTCGCCGGTCACCTCACCAGGCACGCCCATACCGGTGCCGTCGGAGATGCGCATAACCACGCGCACCGTACTGGCGTCCATCACCTGCTGCTTGGCCTGACTCAACGCCGCGGCCGCGAAGTCGCCGGAGCCACCGCCCGTGGCCTGCGTACCGCATCCGGCCACGCCCAGCGCGATCGCCAGGGCCGCGACCACGGCTCCTGCTCTGGCTCCGAAGCGCGCCCGCGGCGAACGTATGCCCACAATCCACTCCCCATGCCCCCGCCCCGGCCCGGCGCCGCAGCCCGCGCAGCGTAGTGGACCGGCCCGACGGCAGCCAGGCAGTTTCTCCCCGCCCGGCAGCCGGGTGACGCGCAGCGCCCCTGGACGGCACGTCGTCCGGGCTTTTGGCAGGGCGGCTGGCATGCTGAGGGCGTGGAACGCATCCAGGAGACCGCCACCATGACGTTGCAGGATCGCTGGGCCCGGCTCGTCGGTGACTCCGACGCGACGGCCGCCGCCGTGGGCGAGGATCTGATCGGCCGGTACGCGCAGCCGCACCGGCGCTACCACGCCACCGGGCATCTGCTCGCCGTCCTCGAACTCGTCGACGAACTCGCGGACGACGCCGACGACCCCGATGCCGTACGCCTCGCCGCGTGGTTCCACGACGCGGTGTACGACCCGGCCCGCGCCGACAACGAAGAGCGCAGCGCCCGGCTGGCCGAACGCGCCCTCGCCGAGGCCGGGGTCGAACCCGCACTCGTCGCCGAGACCGCCCGCCTGGTCCGGGTGACCGCCGAGCACGCCCCGTCCGACGGCGACCGCAACGCCGCGGTGCTGTGCGACGCCGACCTCGCGATCCTGGCCACCGAGCGGGACCGCTACGACGCGTACGCCGCCGCGGTCCGCGAGGAGTACTCGTTCGTGCCCGAGGAGGCCTTCCGCGGTGCGCGCGCCGCGGTGCTGCGCGACCTCCTCGCACTGCCGCGCCTCTTCCACACCCCGCTCGGCTACGCGCGGTACGAGGAAGCGGCCCGCCACAACCTCCGCACCGAGCTCGAACGCCTCGAGGGCGGGATCCCGCGCCAGCAGAGCTGACCCCGTCGCTCCCCTTCCGGCCGCCGTGCGCCCTGCGTACGGCGGCCGCGGCATGTCCACTCGGTATCGGAAGCTCCACGGACTGTCATAAGTTGACTGAATTTTCAGTATGTGTGACAGTCGAAGCTCGGGGCCGACCGCTTGGAGCAAGCCATGCCGGACACACCTCCCGCTCGCCGCGGCCTCCTGGCCACGCTGGGATTCGGAACATCGGGGACCACCACCGCCTCGGGCGCCGCTACGGCCGCAGCCGCCGCACTGGGCAGCGCGTCCCGCACCGGCCGTATGCGGGTTCCCGCCGACGACGTCCCGCACACGCAGACGTGGATGTCGTGGCCGGCCAGCCGGTCCATCTGGGGCCGGCAGCTGCGCGGCGTCCAGCAGGACATCGCCCTGATCGCCCGCACCGTCGCGCGGTTCGAACCCGTGGTGATGTGCGCGGCCGACGAGGAAGCCGCGTACGACGCCCGCGCGCAGTGCGGCCCCGGCATCCTGGTCCGCACCGACATCCCCACCGACGACCTGTGGATGCGCGACACGTGTGCGGTGTTCCGCACCGACGGCGCCGGGCGGCTCGACGCCATCGGGCTGAACTTCAACGGGTGGGGCAACAAGCAGAAGCACCACGACGACGCCTATGTGGCCCAGTACGTCGCCGAGTTCACCGGCCTGCGCTTCGGCTGGACCGAATTCGTCGGCGAGGGCGGCGCCGTCGAGACCGACGGCGACGGCACCGTGATGGCCACCGAGAGCAGCCTGGTCAACAAGAACCGCAACCGCGGCATGTCCAAGAGCGAAATCGAACGGGCCGTCCTCGACGCCTACGGCGCGGACAAGATGATCTGGATGCCCGGCATCAAGGGGCGCGACATCACCGACGACCACATCGACGTCACCTCGCGCTTCATCCGGCCCGGCGTCGTCATGGTGCAACTGCCGCCGCCCGGCCGGAACGACGCATGGGCGCGCGACGCCCGGGAGCAGCACGCCATCCTGTCCGCGGCGACCGACGCCAAGGGCCGGCGCCTGCAGGTCATCACGGTGGAGGGGCCGGACGACACCCGGTCGCGCAACCGCGACCTGGTCGACTCCTACCTGAACTTCCACGTCGTCAACGGCGGTGTCATCACAGCGCAGTTCGGCGACCCGGCCAAGGACGCCGCCGCCAAGTTCGCACTCGTGGCGGCCTTCCCCGGGCGTCACGTGGTCCAGCTGGACGTCGACCGGCTGATGGGCGGCGGCGGAGGGATCCACTGCTCGACGATGCAGCAACCCGCGGTCTGACACCCTGCCGCGCATCGCCCGCACTGGCACCCATCGCGCTGCTGACAGCCGCCGAGCGCAAGTCGTGCGTCGCCTTCGCCTGGGGCGACTGAGCTGCGGTTCGGCCGGATTGCCCGCGAGGCCTTCGGGCACGCCTGCTTCCTCAGCGTGTCCGAAGGCCTCGCGTCAGCGGCTCAGTTGAGGGCGTCGTCGAGGGTGCTCTGCCAGTACGTGACCTGCAGGGCCGTGTCGACGTACACGCCCCCGGCGGGGAGGGCCACCTTGGCGACCGTGTCGTTCGTGAACGGGACGGTCAGGGTCGTCGCCCTGTAGCCGTGCTCGCCGCCGCCCGCCTCGGTCGAGGACAGCCGTACGCCGGAGTAGCCCGACTCGCCGGGAGCCAGCCGCAGCACCGCCTGGGGCTTGGAGTTCCGGTCGACCGGCGGCACGGCCTGCGCCTCGCCGAAGCGGGCGGCGGGGTAGCCGTCGGTCAGGTCGCAGCTCTTGGAACCGGTGTTGGTGATGGTGAGCAGCATGTGGTTGAGCGGGCGGGCGACCACAGTGGCGGTCACCTTGGCGTTGGTTCCGTCGCACATCGGGGCGGCACCCGAGTCCGGGGCGGGCGCGGCGGTGGACTTGCCGCCGGCCCCGCCCGGGGTCGCCGCCTTGCCGGTGGACGGCCTCGCGCCGGAGGGAGTTCCGGTGGCCGGAGACACCGGTGCCCCGGTCGACGCGGGCTGTGAGGTGGTCCCAGCCGAAGGGGCCGCAGTGGCGCCGGGCGCCGGGGAGTTGCCGGCGCGGCCGGCGCCGTCGTCGGCACCGCTGCCGCACGCCGTGAGGACGAGGGCGGCGGCCGCGGCGCTTGCCGCGGCCAGGAGGCGGATTCGTGTGGTGCGTGCAGGCATGGCAGGTCCCCCTGGGGATGGCAGTTGGCGGATGCTTCCGCGGACGCCGTCGGACCGGGTCGACGCGGCGTGGCGGGATGCCCTGAGCTTGGCCGAGGCTCCGTCCCGTCCGCCATGGCCGCCGGGCAACTCGGGACGCTGGAACGTCCCCGGCACCCTGACCTGCGGGAACGCCCTTGCCCTGGAATGCTGTCGGGGACGCGGGAGAGGGAGGAACAGTGGCGGGCGAGGAGTTCGCGGCACTGCTGCGGGAACTCAAGGAGCGGTCGGGGCTCAGCTACGGGGTGCTGGGGAAGCGCCTGCATCTGAGCGGATCCACCCTGCACCGGTACGTCAACGGCGACGCCGTCCCGACGGACTACGCCCCGGTCGAGCGCTTCGCGCGGCTGTGCGGCGCCACTTCGGAGGAACTGGTCGAACTCCACCGGCGGTGGGTGCGCGCGGATGCGCTGCGGCCGCGCAAGGGGGCCGCGGGGGCCGCAAGCGCTCAGGAGGCCGCCAGGGTCGCGGGGTCCACGGGGGAACCGACCGCAGACCCGGAGTCCGACGTGGCTGCCGAACCGGAACCCGTGATGGTGGCGACAGCCACATCGACTGCAGCGGAGGCTGCTGCCGGACGCCGCCTTCTTCGGCGTCCCGGAACGCTCTTGGGACTCGGGGCAGCTGCGGCAGCGACTATCGCCGCGGTGCTCGTCGCCAACCTCTTGCCGGGCGACGGCGGCAAGCCCGACCGGTCGCATCCCGCAGCGGCAACCACCACGTCCGCCGCACCGGCCACCGCGAGCGGCAGCCCCGCAGTTACGCCTGCTCCGGACGCGTCCCCGCAGCCGGAGGCGGCCGAATCACCTGTGGACGGCCTGCAGCCGACCGTGTCCACCAACCCGTACAAATGGGAAACCCCCTGCAGCCAGCACTACTTGGTGGACCGCAAGCCCACCCAAGTGTCCCCGCCTCCGACCGAGCGCGACGCCCGCGGCTGGATCACCGCCCAGGGCGCGGTCTCGGCCGGGGACCAGTTGCTGGCGCTGACCGTGCAGGGCACCGGACCGGAGACCGTCGTCCTCGAAGCGCTGCACGTGCGCATCGTCGCGCAGGGGCCGCCGCTGGCGTGGAACGACTACACGATGGGAGTGGGCTGCGGCGGCGAGGTGGCCACGAAGTCGTTCGAGGTGAACCTGGACGCCGGGCGTCCCACGACCGTGCCGAAAGCCGGGCAGCGGAATTTCCCGTACAAGGTCAGCGAATCCGATCCCGAGGTCTTCTACGTGAGTGCGCGTACGCAGGCCTATGACGTGCGCTGGTACCTGGAGTTGGACTGGTCGAGCGGGGACCGGCGCGGGACGGTGCGGATCAGCGACAACGGGCAGCCGTTCCGCACGAGCGGCAACAAGGAGCGGCCGGCGTACACATATCCGCCCGGTGCACATGCATGGGACAAACCGCTCGCGGACGAGGGCTGAGCCGGGCGGCTGCGCAATCGATAGGTGTTACCACGGGTTGCACCAGGTCGGAAGGCATACACCGATCACCACCCGCAGCCCCGGTCCACGGCGCCGAGGTCACTTTGTTCCAAGCCGGGACGGCCTCGCGGTGCGTACCGTCACGCGTCCGGAGTGCCCGCGCCGAGCCGCCCTTCGGTCGGACCCGACACGACCCATGCGGCGCGGGCACTCCCGTCGCGCCACCCGCTCGTGCACCGTCCGCACTCGTGCTCGGACCGCGTCCCCGGTCCGGGCCGCACTCAGGGAGCAGCCCGAATGCGCAAACTCCGAACGTCCGTCATCGGCGCCGCGGTCGGCTTGGCCGTCCTGGCCGGCACCGCACATGTGTCGAATGCGTCCTCGACCACCGCCGCCCAGAAGTTCCAGGAGGCCGCCACCGGCGGCGTGCAGGTGAACGGCTATCCGGGCGTCATGGGTCTGATCGTCGACGGCGACACCAAGACCTATGTCACCGCCGGGTCAAGCGTCTACGGCTCCTCGACTCCGATAGACCCCACTGCGAAATACCGGATCGCCAGCAACACCAAGACGTTCACCTCGGTCGCCGTCCTCCAGTTGGAGGCCGAAGGCAAATTGTCGATCGACGACACGGTCGCCAAGTGGCTGCCGAATGCGGTGAACGCGAACGGCTACAGCGGCGCCAACATCACCATCCGGCAACTGCTCAACCACACCTCGGGGTTGCCGGACTACATGCCGGGCGAGCTCAACACCTTGTACTACACGATGCAGAACGTCGGCACGCAGTACACACCGCAGGAGCTCGTGAACCGGGCCTTGGCCAGGACGTCAACGAACCCCAACAGGTACTACGACTACGCCAACACGAACTACATACTCGCCGGGATGATCATCAAGGCGGTCACGGGCAACTCTCCGTCGGTGGAAATCACCAACCGACTGATCACCCCGCTGAATCTGACCAACACCAGCTACCCGGAGACTTCGCCGGACATCTACGGCAACTTCGTCCAGGGCTGGAAGTGGCAGCCGACGATCTTCTGGTGGCAGCTCCCGATCCTGGAAGCGACCCGCTCCAACACCCAGATCTTCGGCCCGGCGGGGGCGATGATCTCCACCCTGCAGGACCAGGCCACCTTTGAGCGCGCACTCATCCAGGGCCAACTCCTGCCGCCCGCGCAGATGGACAAGTTCAAGACCACCGTCCCGATCGCCAGGCCCGGCGAGACGAACCCCACCGAGAACACGGTCGGCCTCGGCATCACCCGCCTGAAGCTCGACTGCACCGGCAGCCCCAGCACCTGGATCTGGTCCAACGGCGGCGACGTCATCGGCTACCACAGCCGCTGGTTCATCAGCGACGACGGCACCAAGCAGGTGATCTACCTCGGCAACGAGCACCACGGCAAGCCACTGGAGGAAAGCGACGGCAAGAAGCGCCTGCTCGCCGGCGGCAAGAACGCCATGTGCGAGCTGCTCAAGCCGTAACCCCCCCCCCCCCGCCCCCCCCGCTGCGGCCGCCCCCCCCCGGCCGGCCGACGGGGGGCGTCCGCGCGCGGCGTCAGGTCCTCGGGGGCTTGCGGCGGCGGAGGCCGGCGGCGATCAGGCGGGTCACGAGTTCCTTGCCGCTGACGGGCTCGGCGCCGAGGGCGACAGCGCGGTCGTAGACCTCGGAGGGGACGTCGTAGTGGTCGCGGTCGAAGGCCCGGGGCGGGATCCCCAGGGCCTCGGCGAACGTGTGGAGTTCCTCGTACGACACATCGCTGACCAGGTGGGACCACATCCGGCCGTGGCCGGGCCAGATCGGCGGGTCGATGAGAACTGTCACCCTCCGATCTTGCCCGATCCAGTGGGGCCGGGCCTGTCCGGTCCCGGCTGCGCGGCGGTCCGCGTGTCACCCCTGACAATGGAGGGATGGGAGACGACGCCACCGAGAACGCCCTGCACGAAGCCCGCGCCCGGGTGCTGCACGACCTGACCGTATGCGGGGCCGCCGATGCCACTGTGGTGTCGATGGTCGAGGACGCGGTCTCCGAGCGCCGCTGGTGGGTCGCTCAGTGGCCGGACGGCGCGTCGTACGCCCCTGGCCTCGTCGCCCAGGACGTACAGGAAGCATTGGAAGAGGCCGGCGTGCGGTGGCCGTGGTGCCCGCACCACGACGGCACCGAGGACGCGCACCAGCTCTACATCGAACCGGAGCTGGGCGCGGACCCGACGTGGGTCTGCGAGAAGGACGCGGTAGAGGTGGCCCCCTTGGGCGAACTCACCGCTGACGCTTGACCTGCCGGGGGTCTGTCCCAGGCAGAACCGCAGTTCCGTGACCATGTCACCAAACGACGACAAGGCCGTCGTGGAACGACGACGCCCGTATCTTCCGGCTGCCCGGCCTGGCCATAGTGATCACGCAAGCACGGGGAACAGCACCACACTCCACCGTGAATGACCAGGCAGCAAGGGGTAGTTCATGTCGGCCAACCGTCGCCGCGCCTTTCTCGTCTCCGCCGTCTTCGTCGGCGCCGCCATGCTGACGACCGCCTGCCAGGACGCGGACAAGGATGCGGAAGCGACGAAGTCGGGAGCTGCGCAGGGCTCTTCGTCCGCGCCTGCCGCGGGAACCGGCGCGCCGCCGGCGGCCGCCTCGAACACGGTTGGCAGCACGGGGGCTTCGTCGGGCGGCGGCACTGCCCCCACCGGCAAGAGCACCGGCGGCCAGGGCAGCGCAGGACAAAGCACAGCCGGATCCGCAAGCGGCAGCTCCGGATCCGGCGGCGGCACCGGCAAGGCCGCGAAGTGCCGTACCGACGACCTGAAGATCACCGCGATGGACAGCACCATCTCCGGCGACCCGAACGGCACCGTCGCCGTGATGCTCAAGAACAGCAGCGGCCGCGACTGCACGATGTCCGGTTACGCGGGCGTCGACCTGAAAACCTCCGCGGGCTCGCTGTCCGCGCAGCGCACCGGCCAGGAAACCGTGGCGATCGTCCTCAAGAACGGCGAGTCGGTGTCCTTCGGCATCGACTACCCCCGCAACGACTCGGGCGGCTCCGGGGTCAGCATCACCGGCCTGCTGGTGACGCCGCCCGACGAGACGAAGTCCGTCACCCTCGGCTGGCCGGGCGTCGCCGCCCTGCCCGTCACGGAAGGCCCGGGCTCCCCGGTGAAGGTCGGCCCGCTGGGCAGCGCCGGCCAGGGCGGCTGACCGGCACACGCCCGGCAGGCGCGGCCGACCCGACCGCGCCTGCCGGCGCCCGCCGGCACGTGCGGCGGTCAGCCCAAGGTGTTGCGCGCCGTGAGCGACGCGTACACCGGGGTGCCCCCGGCGAGGGCGTACGCCCCGACCAGGCGTTCCCCGATGACGGTGCCGACCGCGAGGTCGGCGGCCGACTCGTCGACGC
The DNA here is from genome assembly GCF_021502675.1 of Yinghuangia soli. GTDB lineage: Bacteria > Actinomycetota > Actinomycetes > Streptomycetales > Streptomycetaceae > Yinghuangia > Yinghuangia soli. Next base: position 42,786 of record NZ_JAKFHA010000011.1, on the reverse strand, counting down.
CGACGACCACGGACTGGGCGGCGGCTTCGGACGTGGCGGTCTCGACCAGGCCCTGCTCCGCCGTGTCCGCCGCGCGCAGCGCGGCCGCAAGGGCCGAGAACGGGTCGGCCCCGTCTCCGCCCGCCGCGGGAGTCGCGAGCGGTGCCCGGGTGACCGGGCTTGCCGGGACTCCCGCCGCTTCGCGGCGTACCGCTTCCGCGCCGTAGCAGAACCGGATCAGCGGCTCCCACATCGTGTTCCAGTACGCGTGCGAAGGAGCGCGCTCGACACCGAGGACCTCCCCATCCATCAGCACGACGGCCCCGATCTGGTCCTCGACGTTCTCGAACTCGGCCACGAACTGGTCGAGTTCGTCGGCGAAGTGCTTCATGAACCGGACCAGGTCCGCGGACCCGGGAAGGCCGGCCGAGGACTTGAACCGCGCGACGGCCGGCCACAGCCGGTCGTACCCCGGCTTCGCGGGCATCGCGGACGCGGCCTCGCGGACCGACGGCGGCAGCACCGCGAGGCGGTGCCGCCCATCCGAGATGAGCCCGCCTTGCGACTGCTGGATGCACATCGCGGCGTTGTACGGCAGGTCGGCGCCGGGGCCCACCAACGTGGCGCGCGGCATCGCGTGGTCCTGCGCCTTCTGCGACACCATGACAGCGAGGTGGCTCGGCACCAGGACGTGGTCGGGACCGTCGTTGCGGAACTTCAGGGTCCCGTAGTCGCCGGTGGAGATCCCGAGCGCGGCCGGGTCGCCGAGGTTGGTGGTCGGCGCGTCGCCGGCAAGCAGCGGCAGGACCTGCATCCGGCCGGCGCTCTGCACGCGGCCGGTGGTCGTGCCGGACAGCAGCTCGCCGACCGTGGCCTGCTCGGCCGCACTGCGCTTCAGCTTCCGCAGCGGGTTCCTCATGTCGCCACCTCCTTCTCGGCGCTCGCGGTGTTCTTGGAGTTCTCGGCGTTCTCGGCGTTCTCGGCGTTCTCGCAGGACTTGCGGTTCTCAGCGTTCTCGGCGTTCTCGGCGGCCGCGACGTCCTCGCGGTCCGGCCCCAGCAGGTTCCGTACCGACCCGGCCGGCAGCCCGGCCAGGCGCGCCAGCCCGCGCAGCGCCGCGGCCGGATCGGCGTCCAGCAGCATGCGGCAGAACGCGAACTCCAGCCCTGCCACCCGCTGCACACCGGCCACCGGGACGTCCGGCGACAGCGCCCGGACGCCGCTCGCCTCGGCGGCCGCGACCGGATTGAACTGGACGACCGGAGTAGTGATGCCCAGGTCACGTGCCGCGGCCAGCACTTCGGCGAAGCGCCCGGCCGGTGCGTTCTCGTAGCCGTCCGAGACCACGACGACCAGGTCCGGCAGCCCGGACAGCGCCTCGATCAGCGCTTCGGCCGGACCGCTCGCCCCGGCCGGACGCACCAGGCCGTCCGCGTCGGGCCGTGCCCCGAACCACACTTCGGCGGTCTCGGCGGCGGCCTCCCGCAGCACGTCGCGCAGCGCGAGCGTCGCCGCGACCGGCCGCAGCGCCTGCTCGCGGGCGCCCGCCATCGAGGCCGAGCCGTCGAGCACCAGCGCGATACGCCGATCGGCAAGGTCGAGCGCAGCGGCAGCCGTGCGGGCCCGCGCGGCGAGGGCCTGGGCGACGTCGTCGCTCATCCCCCGCTCGTACGCGTACACGTACAGCCGGACCGCGTCGTACCGCGCGAAGTCGACCTCGACCTCGACGCCGGCCTTCTCGGCCTGCGCCTGCATGCCGAGCCGCTGCCCCGCGGTGAGCCGACTCTTCGTCAGTTCCAGGACGCGGGCGTGCGGTTCGGCCGAGTGGAAGCGGCCGCGCAGGCCTTCGAGGGTCTCGTACGGCAGCGTCCGGCCCGCGTCCAAGTCGGTCCGGGCCTCGGCGTACGCACGCAGCAGCGGCTGCCGGAACGGTCCTGCGGCGCCGAGCACGAACGCCACGCTCTCGTGCAGCACCGCGCGGTCGCGGCCCGGCGCGTGCCGGTCGATCTCGGAGGCCAGGATGCGGAGTTCCTTCGCGTCCAGCTCCTCGCCCGCCAACTCGCGTACCAGTACGGCGCGTACGATGCCCGCGGTCCGCGCGCCCCATGCGTGCCGGAGTGCGGCCGCGAGCTTGCGCCGGTAGCGCACCGCCCACTTGCCGAACGCGGGGGCACCCAGGAGCGTGCGCAGCACGAGCTTGCGCGCCCGCGCGTTGTTGACCCGCTGCTCGGCGAGCATTCCGTACAGGTTGAGCATGCGCGGCACGCTCAACTGCCCGACGATGCGCCGGATCGCCTCCCCCTCGCCCGGTGCGCCGCCCGGCGTGGACAGCAGGTGCAGGGCACCGGTCTGCCGGGCGCGGTCGAGCATGTAGGGCGAGCCGACGAGACCGGTGTAGAGGGCCCGGTCGAGGGCGGCCAGCCCGGCGTGCGCGGCCAGTTCGGCGGTGCGCTGCTCGTCGGCGGAGTTGTAGAAGGTGGCGCGGCCGGTGGCCGCGGCGGCGGTGTCGAGGAAGCGGGCGACGGTGGCGGCCGCGGTCAGGTCCGCGGCGCGCGTGAGCGTGCCCGTGGCGGCGTCGATGGTCATGGAGGGCTCCCGAAAGGAGCGCCCGGGGAAGGTCGCGGGTCCGTAGGTGTTGCCTCATCCGAAGTGAGGTGCGCGCCTGCCCTGAGGGCCGACATGCTGCTGAACGGACGCACAGTTCCCCGGGCGCAGTTTGTGGGTGCCTGCGGGCAAGTCACGGGTCCCGATGCGGGATTCGAACCCAAGAGCCGCTTTTGAAGAGCGATTGCCTACCAAGACACTGAAGGAACTCGTAGTTCCCGCAGGCACGTCCCCAACAGTAGGAGCGCCCCCGAGACCCGGGCCACCCGTTTTCCGCCCGCACCTGACGAGGGGAAAACGCCAAGGTACGCTCCCGATCCCCACCGCAGCCGACCGCCCGCGGCCTCCCCTCCGGTTCCGTTCTGTCGAGGAGTGGGTGTCGCCGACCCTCTCCCCGTTCTGGAGGAAACGCCGCAGGGCGGCACCCCCCTTGCGGAGGGTGCCGCCCTGCGGTTCAGCCGTACTGCTGGTGTCAGCGCCGGGACGCCGATCCGGAGGGAGTCCGGATCAGAAGTCCATGCCGCCCATGTCGGGGGCGCCGCCGGCCGGCGCGCCGCCCTTCTCGGGCTTGTCGGCGATGACGGCCTCGGTGGTGAGGAAGAGCGCGGCGATGGAGGCCGCGTTCTGCAGCGCGGAGCGCGTCACCTTGGCCGGGTCGATGATGCCCTCGGCGACCAGGTCGACGTACTCGCCGGTCGCGGCGTTGAGGCCGTGACCCGGGGTCAGGTTGCGCACCTTCTCCACGACGACGCCACCCTCGAGACCGGCGTTGACCGCGATCTGCTTGAGCGGGGCCTCGACGGCGAGCTTGACGATCGCGGCACCGGTGGCCTCGTCGCCCTCGAGCTCGAACTTCTCGAACGCGGCCTGCGAGGCCTGGAGCAGGGCCACGCCGCCACCGGCGACGATGCCCTCTTCCACGGCGGCCTTCGCGTTGCGCACCGCGTCCTCGATGCGGTGCTTGCGCTCCTTGAGCTCGACCTCGGTCGCCGCGCCGGCCTTGATGACCGCAACACCGCCGGCCAGCTTGGCCAGGCGCTCCTGCAGCTTCTCGCGGTCGTAGTCCGAGTCGCTGTTCTCGATCTCGGCGCGGATCTGGTTCACGCGGCCCTGGACCTGGTCCGAGTCGCCGGCACCGTCGACGATGGTCGTCTCGTCCTTGGTGACGACGACCTTGCGGGCGCGGCCGAGCAGCTCGAGACCGGCGGAGTCCAGCTTGAGGCCGACCTCCTCGCTGATGACCTGGCCACCGGTGAGGATGGCGATGTCGCCCAGCATGGCCTTGCGGCGGTCGCCGAAGCCGGGGGCCTTGACGGCGACCGACTTGAAGGTGCCGCGGATCTTGTTGACGACGAGCGTGGCCAGGGCCTCGCCCTCGACGTCCTCGGCGATGATCGCGAGCGGCTTGCCGCCCTGCATGACCTTCTCCAGCAGCGGGAGGAGGTCCTTCACCGAGGCGATCTTGCTGTTGACGATCAGGATGTACGGGTCGTCGAGGACGGCCTCCATACGCTCCGGGTCGGTGGAGAAGTAGGGCGAGATGTAGCCCTTGTCGAAGCGCATGCCCTCGGTGAGCTCGAGCTCGAGGCCGAAGGTGTTGCTCTCCTCGACGGTGATGACGCCTTCCTTGCCGACCTTGTCCATCGCCTCGGCGATCATCTCGCCGATCTGCGGGTCGGCGGCGGAGATGGAGGCCGTCGAAGCGATCTGCTCCTTGGTCTCGACATCCTTCGCCAGGTTCAGCAGCTGCTCGGAGACGGCCTCGACGGCCTTCTCGATGCCGCGCTTGAGGGCCATCGGGTTGGCGCCGGCGGCGACGTTCCGAAGACCCTCACGTACGAGCGCCTGCGCGAGGACGGTCGCGGTCGTCGTGCCGTCACCGGCGACGTCGTCCGTCTTCTTCGCGACCTCCTTGACCAGCTCGGCGCCGATCTTCTCGTACGGGTCCTCGAGCTCGATCTCCTTGGCGATGCTCACACCATCGTTGGTGATGGTGGGGGCGCCCCACTTCTTCTCGAGCACGACGTTGCGGCCCTTGGGGCCGAGCGTGACCTTGACGGCGTCGGCGAGCTGGTTCATCCCGCGCTCGAGGCCGCGACGCGCTTCCTCGTCGAACGCGATGATCTTGGCCATGTGGTGAGGTCCTCCCAGAACGGGGTGGATGCTGAGGACCGGCGCCGACGCCCGCGACGGACGACCCGGCTCCGCGGGGATCCTTCCCCCACGGCCTCCGGACCTCGTCTGCCCGGTCCTTTTGTCACTCTCACATCCAGAGTGCTAACGCCAATGATTAGCACTCGGGTAGGTCGAGTGCAAGCGGACCCCCGGTTCCCGCCCCCCGGAAACGCTCGCGGACCGCCGGCGCGGGCACATGCGCGGGCGCGCGGACACACGCACGCGCGACCCGCGGTACGCGCCCGCACACACGCGCGCGCGTCGCGCGGTACCAGGGAGACGGCCCCGCGGAATCACCGCGACCGTACGCCGGGGCACCGAGGCCCGACCCCCGGACACACCGAGGCCCGGCCTCCCCTTGCGGGGGAAGGCCGGGCCTCGGCGTACGTCTGAAGAAGAGCAGTACTGGAAGAGCCAGTACTGGAAGAGCGTGAACAGGCTCAGCCGGTCACTCGGACCATGTCCGCCTGCGGGCCCTTCTGCCCCTGCGAGATCTCGAACTCGACCCGCTGTCCTTCCTCAAGCGTCCGGTACCCGTCCATCTGGATCGCGCTGTAGTGGACGAAGACGTCCGCACCACCGTCGACCGCGATGAAGCCGTACCCCTTCTCCGCGTTGAACCACTTGACGGTGCCCTGAGCCATTCCTAACTCCCCTGTTACTGGCCCTTTCACGGAAACTGCGCGCCGCAGCTCCGGGTCGTATCGCTACTTCTTGACCGACTGAGTGAAGTCAGCACAGGGCAAGCAGGTTCGCGAGTTGTTGCCGCGCACCAGATCCAGTACGTGGAACCGTCCGACCGCGGCTGAATGTATCCGGATGCATGCCCGACGCAACAGGTCAAACGGACGAGAAATCCGGCGGGAACAAAGCTCTTCTTTCCGGCGAACACCAGGAAAAGCCGTATTTCACTCTATGCTAAATCCGGCAAGTCGGACAAAGCGGATGTGATCCCGGCCACGGGATTGTCGGGCGGTTGCCGCGAAATCTCCGGAAAATGCTGTTGTAGCGACCATGCTTCCAGGGAAAGGCCGGCAGCGTGCCGCATAGGCCGCCGCATAGACCGCCGTTACCCGCAGCGGAACACGCGCTTCCGAATCCACAGGGTCCCCGTACGCCACAGAATGGATCATGAAAAAAGTCCGCCGCATGGTCTTGACCATGCGGCGGACTTGTCGCTCAATACCTCAGCAGCCGCCCGCGACCGCCGGGATGACCGAGACGTTGCCGCCGTCCGGAGTGGCCGTCGCAAGGCCCTCCGCGAAACGCACGTCGTCGTCGTTCACATAGACGTTCACGAATCGGCGCAGCTTGCCGGTGTCGTCCAGCACGCGGGCGGCGATTCCCGGGTAGGACTTCTCCAGCGACTCGATCACCTCGGCCAGCGTGGCGCCGTCGGCCGACACCTCGGCCGCCCCGCCGGTGTAGGTGCGCAGGATCGTCGGGATTCGGACGGAAACGGTCATGCCAGGCCAGCCTCTCGGAAGGACTCAAGGGAGGGACGGATGGTCGCGGTCGCGCCCGTGGTGGCCTCGATCGCGTCCAGGGTCTTCAGGCCGTCCCCGGTGTTGAGGACGACGGTGCTCGCCGCCGGGTCGAGCTGCCCGGTCTCCACCAGCTTCTTCAGGCAGCCGACCGTCACCCCGCCCGCGGTCTCCCCGAAGATGCCCTCGGTGCGGGCGAGCAGCTTGATGGCCTCGACCACGCGCACGTCGTCGACGTCCTCGACCGCGCCGCCGGTGCGCTTGCACACGTCCAGCACGTACGGGCCGTCGGCCGGGTTGCCGATGGCGAGCGACTTGGCGATGGTGTCCGGCTTGACCGGGCGGATCACGTCGTGGCCGGCCTTCCAGGCCGCCGAGACCGGCGAGCAGCCCTCGGCCTGCGCACCGAACACCCGGTACGGGGTGTCCTCGACCAGGCCCAGCTTGATCAGCTCGCGGAAGCCCTTGTCGATCTTGGTGAGCTGCGAGCCGGACGCGATCGGGATCACGATCTGCTCGGGCAGCCGCCAGCCGAGCTGCTCGGCGATCTCGTACGCCAGCGTCTTGGAGCCCTCGCCGTAGTACGGCCGCAGGTTGACGTTGACGAAGCCCCAGCCCTCGCCCGCCGGGTCCCCGATGAGCTCCGAGCAGAAGCGGTTGACCTCGTCGTAGTTGCCCTCGATGGCAACGAGCTCGCCGCCGTACGCCGCCGCCGTGACGACCTTGCCGGCCTCCAGGTCGGAGGGGATGAACACGCACGAGCGCAGGCCCGCGCGGGCCGCCGCGGCACCCACCGCGCCGGCCAGGTTGCCGGTCGAGGAGCAGGACAGCGTGGTGAAGCCGAAGTTCCGGGCCGCCTCGACCGCGATGGCCACCACGCGGTCCTTGAAGGAGTGCGTCGGGTTGCCCGAGTCGTCCTTGACGTAGAGGTTCTTGATGCCCAGCTCGCGGCCCAGGTTGCGGGTCTCGACCAGCTTGGTGAAGCCGGGGTTGAGGTTGGGCTTGCTCGCCACGTCCGCGGGGACCGGCAGGAGCGGCGCGTAACGCCAGATGTTGTTGGGGCCGGCCGCGATCTGCTCGCGGGTCACCGTGCCGAACTCGTACGCCACCTCGAGGGGGCCGAAGCAGAATTCGCAGGCGAACTTGGGGCCGAGCTCGTACCGCTCTCCGCACTCGCGACAGGAAAGCGCGACGGCGGGGCCGAAGGCACCGGGGACCAGAGTCTGGGAAATCGTGGGTGTAGCCATGGCGAGGCCTCTCTCCTCATCTTCCCCGCGGGAGGTCCCCGCAGGCCGGATTTGGCACCAGTCCGGCGGCGGCCCCGCGTGCGACGCACATGGGTGTACCGATCGGATGGTTGCCGGGGCTTCAACGGGCCGTTCCCTCTGCCCCTCTGGATGAGCTCTATGGCGGTGCGATGTGCCGATGGTCACCCCTGGGGGATTCCCTGCGGCCGCTCCGCATTTGTCCGAGCCGACGTGCGATCGTCGTATCTCGTGACCAAGACTGTAACCGAACGGGTAGCCGGTCGATCATCCGCGTCCGACACGCGAGACGATGGGCACACGACTAGCAACGACAGGGGAACGCGACAGTGCTGCCCGAAGTGAGCCACTGGCTGGACCGCCGGTCTTCGACCGCCGCCGACTGGCCGGTGCCGCGGCTCGTGGAGGCCAAGCGGCGCCTCGGGCGCGCCGGCCGGGTCAGCGTGGTCCTGCCCGCGCTCGACGAGGAGGCCACCGTCGGGGCCATCGTGCGGACCGTGCGGACCGAGCTCATGGAGCGGTATCCGCTGGTCGACGAGCTCGTGGTGATCGACTCCGGGTCCGCCGACCGCACCGCCGAAGTGGCCGCCGAGGCGGGCGCCCGGGTCGTGCACCGGGACGACATCCTGCCCCGGCTGCCCGCCCTGCCCGGCAAGGGCGAGGTGCTGTGGCGGTCGCTTCTGGCCACCTCCGGCGACATCGTCTGCTTCATCGACGCGGACCTGCGCGACTTCTCCGCCGACTTCGTCTCGGGCACCGTCGGCCCGCTGCTCACCGACCCGTCCGTGCAGCTGGTCAAGGCGATGTACGACCGGCCGCTGGAGATCGGCGACATCGTCGTGCCGGCCGGCGGCGGGCGCGTGACCGAGCTGGTGGCCCGGCCGCTGCTCAATATGTACTGGCCGGAACTCGCCGGTTTCGTGCAGCCGCTCGGCGGCGAGTACGCGGTCCGCCGGCACCTGCTGGAGCGGCTGCCCTTCCCGTGCGGCTACGGCATCGAGACCGCGATGCTGGTCGACGCACTGCAGCTGGTCGGCCTGGACGCGATGGCCCAGGTGGACGTCGGGGTACGCCGGCACAGCCACCAGGACGAGGCCCGGCTGGGCCGGATGGCCGGCGAGATCTGGCAGGCCGTCCTGGAGCGCCTGCACCGCGACGGCCGGGTGCGCAAGGGCACCGGCACCCTCAACACCGTCTTCGCGCAGTTCGAGCGCGGCGAGGACGGCTTCCAGGTGCGCAGCCACGACGTCGCGGCGCACGAGCGCCCGCCGATGATCACCATCCCGGAGTACCGGCAGCGCACGGCCCTGGCCGGCTGAGCCGCTCCGCGCGCCCGCCGCGCACCCGTCCCCCGGCCGGTCCGCCCACCGCGCCGGGGTTTGTCATACCGGCCGGATGGCTACGGTTGGAACCATGACGTCCCACGTGCCGGCCAGCGTCCTCGTCGCGTCCAACCGGGGTCCGGTGTCCTTCCGGACCGAGGACGACGGCTCGCTCTCGGTCCACCGCGGCGGCGGCGGACTCGTCTCCGGACTCTCCGCGGCAGGCCAGGGCACCGGCGCGGTCTGGGTCTGCGCCGCGCTGTCCGAGGCCGACCGCACCGCCGCCCGCGAAGCGCCCTCCGGCCGCATCGACCTGGCCGGGCACGACACCGGCGACCTCGCGGTGCGCATGCTCGACATCGACCCCGGCACGTTCGCCCGGGCGTACAACGCCATAGCGAACTCCACGCTGTGGTTCGTCCACCACATGCTCTACGACACCGCGACCAAGCCGGTCTTCGACGGCCGGTTCCGCAAGGAATGGGCGTCCTACGAGGCGTACGACGCGGCCTTCGCGGCCGCGCTCGCCGACGAGGCCGCGCCGGGCGCCCAGGTCGTGGTGCAGGACTACCACCTCACGCTCACCCCGCTCATGCTCCGCCGGCTGCGCCCCGACCTGCGGATCGGCCACTTCTCGCACACCCCGTGGGCGCCCGCCGAGTACTTCCGGCTGCTGCCCGACGACATCGCGCGCATGGTGCTGGAGGGCATCCTCGGCGCGGACCACGCCGGGTTCCTGACCCGGCGCTGGGCGGCCGCGTTCCTGGACTGCTGCGAGCAGGTGCTCGGCGCCGAGGTCGACCGGACCGCGATGACCGTGCGGCACGGCGGCCGCACCACCGAGATCGGCGTGCACGGTCTGGGCGCGGACGCCGACTTCCTGCGCGAGCGTGCGTCCCGCCCGGACGTCGAGGCCCGGCTCGCGGCGCTGCGCGAAGCGGTCGGGGACCGCAAGGTGATCGTGCGCGTGGACCGCACCGAACTGTCCAAGAACATCGTGCGCGGGCTGCTCGCATACCGCGATCTGCTGCGCGGCCGACCGGAATGGCACGGCAACGTCGTGCACATCGCGTTCGCCTACCCCTCGCGGCACGACCTGCCCGAATACCGCGAGTACACCGCCGCGGTGCAGCGCATCGCCAAGGAGATCGACGACGAGTTCGGGGACGGCACCTGGCAGCCGCTGATCCTGCACGTCAACGACGACTTCCCGCGGTCGCTGGCGGCCTACCGGCTGGCGGACGTGGCGCTGGTGAACCCGATCCGGGACGGCATGAACCTCGTCGCGAAGGAGATCCCGGTGGTCTCCGAACGCGGCTGCGCGCTGGTGCTGTCGCGTGAGGCGGGCGCGTACGAGGAGTTGGGACCGGACGCGATCGTGGTCAACCCGTTCGACGTCACCGCGACCACCGAGGCGCTGCACGAGGCGCTGTCCATGGACGAGGGCGAACGCCTGGAGCGCACCAAGCGGCTGGCCGCGGCGGCGACCGCGCTGAGCCCGCAGCAGTGGTTCCTGGACCAGCTCGACGCACTCTGAATCCGACGCCGACGCGGAAGCGGATCCGGACCGGCGCCGGTCCGGTGCGTCAGCGGTCCAGGGCGTCCGCGAGCGCGGTCAGGAATTGTGCGACGCCGGGCGGGCCCGGGACGACCACGTCGGCGCGCTCGGCGAGTTCGCGGACCTCGGCGGACGCGCTGCACAGCGTCACGCCGGCCACGCCTTCGCCCCGGAGGTGTTCCACGGCGTCGAATGCGGCCAGGTCGCCGAGGTCGTCGCCGCCGAACAGGACGGCTCCGGCCCCGCGCTCCGCCACGAAGCCGCGCAGCGCTTGGCCCTTGTCCATGCCGGGCGGGCGCAACTCGATGACGTAGCGGCCCGGTTCGTACGCCAGGTGGTGTGCGGCGGCCAGGTCGGCGAGCGGCGTGCGCAGGGCCTCGAACGCGGCCTGCGGGTCGGGGGCGCGGCGCGTGTGCACCGCGACCGCGCTGCCCTTGTCCTCGATCCAGGCGGTCTCCGTGAGGCCGAGTGCGGCGAGGGTGCCGGGCAGTTCGGCGCGTACCGCCGCGACGCCGGGCGGCACGTCGGGCGCGTGGATCTTGCCGGTCGCGGCATCCCAGCGCTCCAGGCCGTAGTGGCCGAGGACGACCAGGTGCCCCAGGCCGGGCACCCCGGCGAACCCGCCGTACTCCACCGCCGCGGCGGCCGGGCGGCCGGTCACGATCACCACGGCGTCGACCCGCGGCGCCAGCCGGGCCAGCGCCGCGACCGCGCCGGGGTCGGCTCTCGCCTCGGTGGGGTCGGCCACGATCGGCGCGAGCGTCCCGTCGAAGTCGAGCGCGACCACCGCGTGTTCCGGGTGGTCCAGCAGTGCGGCGAGTCCGGCTTTCCCGGCGGGCGTGGTCGGCTGCGGCAGGTCCATGCGCTCCACCTAAGCACCCGGACGCAGCCGAAGGCACCTCCCCACACCGCAACGCGCTCCGCGCACTGACAGCAGGTCCGACGAGTCCGGACACGGCCGGGCGCACCCCGACCGCACACCCGCATCCGCCAGGACAGCGGCGGAACCGCGACCGAGCGGCCAGGAGCGGGGCCGTGACGGACGCCGAAGCCGAGGGCCGGGCCGAGACGTGGGCGGCGGGCGGGCGGGCGGGGGGGGAAGGCGGGGGCGGGCGGGGGCCGTGGGCCGGGGCCAACGCGGGGCCGTGGGCCGGGGCCAACGCGGTGAACAGATCGGGAAGGCGGTGGGCCGGGGCCGGGTGCGAGGGCGCGGGTGAGCGGGTCGGTTCGTCAGCGCTTCGGCGGGTCGGTGCCCAGGACCTTGCTGACCAAAGGCGGCTTGGCGGGGTCGTCGACGACGATGACCACCAGGCGGGACTGCGAGATGCCCGGGAAGGTGGGGCGTACGCGCCGGACTTCGGGGAAGGCCGCGGCGAGCTTCTTGGCGGCGGCCTCTTGACCCTTGGGGTGGTACACGGTGGTCGCGGGGACGCGGCCGTGGAAGGCGCCGGTGCCGGTGACGCGCCAGCCGCCGGACTGCAGCCGGCCCGCGAGGGCCTTCGCGGCGGCCGGGGTGCGGCCCTGGTCCAGGACGACGACGTCGCCCGCGGCCGGTTGGGCGACCGGCGCCGGGGCAGCGGCGTCGGCGGGCACCGGGGCGGGGGCGGCCGCGGCGGCCTGCGCGACGCCGGGGACCGGCTCGTCGCGGGCCTCGGCCCGCCCCGCGGGGTGGCCGAAGCCGGCCAGCAGGCCGCCGACCAGGGCGGCGACCGCGAGTACGGCGACCGCGGAGGAGCCTCCCGGGCCGAGGCGTTCGAGCGGACCCAGCGGCGGTTCGGCGTCGGGCTCGGCCACGTGGTCGGGCCGCAGCCACACGCCCCCGTCCCGGCCGAAGCCGGGGAAGGTGTCGGCGGTGTCGGTCAGATCGGCCGGCCGGCGCGGGCGGCGGTGGAGCGGCATCGGCGTACTCTCCGGCGGGGTGCGGAAGGGGCGGGGACGCGGCCCCGGGGCGGCCCCTCCGGCCCGGAGGGCGTCAGGCTCCCGGGCGGCGGACCGCCGAGCGGGCCTGCTGCCGGGCGGCGCGCAGACGGCGCAGGCGCTGCACCAGCATCGGGTCGTGCTCGAGGGCTTCGGGACGGTCGAGCAGCGCGTTGAGCGCCTGGTAGTAGCGGGTCGGCGAGCACCCGAAGCGGTCGCGCACCGCGCGCTCCTTGGCGCCCGCGTGCTTCCACCACTGGCGCTCGAAGTCCAGGATGTCCAGATCGCGCTCGGTCAGCCCGGAGCCGGTCCCCTCGTCGGGGGCGTCCGGGGCGGTCACGGAATCGTCGGGTCCGAAGCCGGGGAACAGTGCCTCGGGGGTCCCGCCCGGCGCCGGTTCGGCGCCCGGCGAAGGGACGACCGCGATCGGGTCGAGGCCGGGTATGCGTGCCGCCGCCCCGTACCTGTGCGTGTCCCGGTCCCTCATCGTCCCGCCCCTCCGTCGCCTTGCGCCGTGCCCGGACCACCCGGCCCGTGCCGTCATTCTGCCCGCCCGCACCGACGCCACCCTGCACCGCCACTGCCCGTCCGGCCGGAAATCCGTGCGATTCACCCGGCTGCCCCGACCGGCGGGGTAGGGTGCCCCGCCCCGGGCGCAGGTCGGGAGCAAACGGGGCACTATGCTCCCGGCCATGTCGTCTTTCGCCGTGCACATTCCCGACGCCGAGCTCGAAGCGGACCCGCTCGACCCGTCCCAGATCGTCTCCGGTTCGCCCGAGGTCACCGGCAAGCTGCTGTGGGAGTCCGAGGACGGCAAGATCCTCCGCGGGCTGTGGCAGATCACCCCGGGCGTGGTGACCGACACCGAGGCGAACGAGATGTTCGTGGTGGTCAGCGGCCGCGCGACGATCGAGATCGAGGGCGGCGCGACCATCGAGGTCGGCCCGGGCGACGCGTGCGTGCTCGAAGAGGGCGCGAAGACCGTCTGGACCGTGCACGAGACGCTGCGCAAGGCGTACGTCATCCAGCTCTGAGCAGCCGGGCCGAGCGAGAACGCAACGAGAACGCAAGGAAGGCCGGGCCGGGTGCGGGGGCACCCGGGCCGGCCTTCCTCGTCTGCGGGCCCCGGGGCGGCCGGGGCGCGGGCTACTTCACCGAGCCGGCGGTGAGGCCGGACACCACGTGCTTCTCGATGAAGGCGAACAGGATCACCACCGGCACGATGGCCACCAGCGAGCCGGCGAACAGGTACTGCCACTGCACTTCGTACTCGCCGAGGAAGCTGTCGATGCCGACCGTCAGCGGCTGCTTCTCGGGGGTGGTGATGAGGGCGAGCGCGACCACGAACTCGTTCCAGGCGGTGATGAACGCGAAGATCACCGCGGTCACGATGCCGGGCATCGCGAGGGGCAGTGTCACGCGGCGCAGGGCGCCGAGCCGCGACGCCCCGTCGATCATCGCGGCCTCCTCCAGCTCGACCGGGATCGAGCTGAAGTAGGCGGTCAGGATCCACACCGCGAACGCCAGGTTGAACGCCGCGTTGACCAGGACCAGCGCCCAGATCTCGTTGAGCATGCCGAAGGTGTGGAACTCCCGGTACAGGCCGACCAGGAGCGCGGTGGGCTGGAACATCTGGGTGGCCAGCACCAGCAGCAGGAACGCGCCGCGGCCGCGGTAGCGGCGCCGGGCGGTGTAGTACGCAGCGGGCAGCGCGACCACCACGACCAGGAGCGTGGACAGTCCGGCGACCATCAGCGAGACCTGGAGGTTGTCGCCGAGCGCGGAGTCCTTCCACACGTTGATGAAGTTGGACCACTCGAAGCGGGACGGCAGGTAGCCGGCGTCGGTGAGTTCGTCGCTGGGCCGCAGCGCGCCGAGGAACATCTGCGCGTACGGCAGCACGAAGATCAGGGCGACCAGCCATGCGGTGCAGGTGATCAGCACCTTCTTGAGCGTCATGTCAGTCCGCCTCCCTGTTCCAGCGGCTCACCCGGAGGTAGACGACGACCAGCACGATGACCAGGCCGAAATTCACCACGGACAGTGCGGCGCTCTCGCCGATGTCGGCGACCTTGAGCTTGTACATGTAGGTCGTGGTGGTGTCGGTCTCGTAGCCCGGCCCGCCGCCGGTCATGGCCCAGATGATCGGGAACGAGTTGAAGACGTTGATGAGGTTGATGACCACCGCGACCAGGACCGCGGGGCGCAGCAGCGGCAGCGTGATGCTCAGGTAGGTGCGCCACGGGGAGGCGCCGTCCATGCGGGCCGCCTCGTACACCTCGCCCGGGATGGTCTGCAGCCCGGCGAGCAGCGTGTAGGTGGTGAACGGGAGCGATACGAAGACGCCGACCGCGATCATCCAGGGGAACGCGGTGGACGGCTCGCCGAGCCAGTCCCTGCCCTCGTCGAGGATGTGCAGGTCGACGAGCAGGGTGTTGATGGCGCCGTAGCCGTGGTGCAGCATCCAGCGGAAGACGATCGCGGTCATGAAGACCGAGGCGGCCCACGGGATGATGAGCGCCCAGCGGGTCACCCGGCGGCCGGGGAAGTGCTGGTTGAACAGCTGGGCGAGGGCCAGCGACAGCACGATGGTGATGCCGACGACGCTGACCACCCACACCGCGGTGTTCCACAGGACTTGGCCGAAATCGGGTTCGTCGAAGAGCCGTTCGTAGTTGTCGGTGCCGTTGTAGCCGCGGACCACGCCGCTGCGCCGAATGCGCAGGAACGAACTGCGCACCATCTCGA
The DNA here is from genome assembly GCF_021502675.1 of Yinghuangia soli. Classification (GTDB taxonomy): domain Bacteria; phylum Actinomycetota; class Actinomycetes; order Streptomycetales; family Streptomycetaceae; genus Yinghuangia; species Yinghuangia soli. The sequence goes on along the minus strand of NZ_JAKFHA010000011.1, from coordinate 27,734 downwards.
CGACCGGCCACAGCACGATGAGTGCGATCAGCAGGACGGCGGGGCCTATCCACGGCAGCGGTCCGAGCGAGCGGCGCCGGCCGGAGGTTTTGCGCACGTTCGGGTCCTCCCGGGAAGCCGGGCGGGACGGCGTCCGGCCGTCCCGCCCACCGCGTCACTTCTGCTGCTGGACCGCCGTCTCGGCTTCCTTCTGGAGCTGGTCGAGGACTTCCTTGGGCGTCTTGCCGGAGACCGCCAGGCCCAGCTGCTCCTTGATCTTGGGCGAGAGCACGTCCCACGCGGTGTCGTTCAGCGGGTAGAACTTCGCCTTGGGGAGCAGGTCGATGTACGGCTTGAGCTGGGCGTTCGCCGGGTCGGCGACCATCTTGGCCATGACCGACTTGGTGACCGGCGCGAACGAGTTCTCCTGCTGGAACTTCAGGGAGTTCTCGGTGTTGAAGGCGACGTCCAGGAACGCCTTGATGGCGTCCTTGTTGCCGTTCTTCTTGAACGCCATCATCCAGTCGCAGACGCCGAGGGTCTCGGCCAGCGGCCCGGTCTTGCCGGGGATCGGGGCGGTCCCGAAGTTGAGGTTCGGGTACTTCGCCTTGATCTGGGTGAGCATCGTCGGGTTGCTGTTCACCATGCCGACGCTGCCGCCGTAGAACTCGGTGTAGACGTCCTTGCGGTTCTTGGTGCCCGGGTTCGGCTCGGTCAGGTTGGTCTTGACCAGGTTGTCGTTCACCCAGGTGAGCGCCTCGATGTTGGCCGCGCTGTTGACCGTGTACTTGTCACCGGTCTTGTAGCCGCCGCCGTTGCCGAGCATCCAGTTCATGAACTCGCCCTGCGCCTCCTCCTTGCCGAGCGGCAGGCCGAAGGGGGTCGCGACGCCGGCCGCCTTGAGCTTCTCGGCGTGCGACTTGAGCTCGTCCCAGGTCTTGGGCGGCGCGGTCAGTCCGGCCTTGGCGAACAGGTCCTTGTTGTAGATGAGTTGGCGGGTGCTGGAGGTGAACGGGATGCCGTACTGCTTGCCCTTGACGGTCGCGGCGGGCAGGAACGACTCGATGAAGTCGGCGCGCGTGGCGTCCGACATGACCTCCTCGACCGGGTAGAGCAGGTCGTCGGCGACCTTGTCGGCATAGCCGCCGGTCTGCAGGATGTCCGGGAGCTGGTCGTTCTGGACCATGGTCGCGACCTGGGAGTCGATGTCGTCCCAGTTGATGACCTGGAGGTCGACCTTGATGCCGGGATTGACGGCGTTGAAGTTCGCGATCACGCCGTCCCAGTACTTCTTGGTGCTGCCGTCGCCGCTGCCGTAGTCCGCGACGACGAGCTTGATGGACTTGTTGTCCCCGCCGCTGTCGTCGTCGCCGCCGCACGCGGTCAGGGTCATCGCTGTCGCGAGGCCGATCGCCACTGCTGCCGTCAGGTGCCGTTTCACGCCGAAACCACCTTTTCGCCCGAGGTGTTCGCTTCCGACTCCGGCCCATGCGGAGCCTCGTGCTGTGCCATGCGCATTTCTGCGCGCAAAACGCGAGCTGTGCAAACTTTCAAGCAGTGACGAGCATCTTGGGGCCGCTCCAGGGAAGCAGTCAACACCCCAGCGCCCAAAAGGTCTACACCAATTGGCACATGGGGTGGCACGGGGGTCGGCAAACCGCCCGGAGGGGTGCCCGGTGGCACGTGTCAGACGCGGACGACCCGCACGCCTGCCTCGGTGAAACGGGCGACCACCGCATCGGGCGCGGCGGCGTCGGTGACGAGGGTGTCGATCGCGTCCACCGGGCAGATGCGGGCGAACGCGCGGCGGCCCAGCTTGGACGAGTCGGCGGCCACGATGACCCGGTCGGCACCGGCGGCCATCAGCTGGTTGATGCTGGCCTCGCCCTCGTGATGCGCGCTGGCGCCGTGCTCGACATCGACCGCGTCCACGCCCAGCATCGCCACGTCCAGGGCCACTTCGCGCAGGATGCCGGTGGCCAGCGGGCCGATCAGCTCGTACGACTGCGGGCGGGCCACACCGCCGGTCACCACGATCTTGACGTGCCGGCGCACCGCCAACTCGCCCGCGATGTTGAGCGCATTGGTGACCACGGTCAGCGAGGTGGCGTCGCCGTCGGCGTGCAGATCCGCGCGCGTCACCAGCGCACGGGCCACCTCGGTCATGGTGGTGCCGCCGTTGAGGCCCACGGTCTGGCCGGGCTGCACGAGCGCGGCCGCGGCCACCGCGATGCGCTGCTTCTCGGAGGCCCGGCGCGCGGTCTTGTAGCGCAGCGGCAGGTCGTACGACACCGAGTGGGCCACTGCGCCGCCGCGCGTGCGGGTCAGCATCTGCTGCTGCGCGAGCTGGTCCAGGTCGCGCCGGATCGTGGCGGCCGACACGTCGAGCGCCTCGGCGGCCTCCTCGACCTCCAGGCGGCCCTCCCGGGCGAGCAGCTCCAGGAGCGCACCCCAGCGCTCATACCTGCTCATGCGGGTCCCTCGCTCCGCTCGGCACCGCACTCGCCCACGTGGACCTCCCAGTCGTCGGGCCCTCATCCTGCCGGGCCGCCGGTCGGATCTTCACAGCGGGCCCGCGGTCCGGCACGCTGCGTGCAGACCACTGTATGGCGTTCTTGCAATTTTATGCTTTCAACTGCTATTCAATGAGCACATTCGAGCAAGTCAGCCCCATCCGGCCGCTATGGAAGGCACCGCCATGACGCCGATGCACGGCCCGGACCGCCCCCCGGTGGGCGCGGGGCACACGCTCGCCGAGATCGCCTCCCAGCCGGAGCTGTGGGCCCGTGCCGCCGCCGACGCGGGCGACAAGGACCGCCCGGTGGCCGGGCTGCCGGCACCGGGCGAACGCGTCGCGGTGGTCGGCTGCGGCACGTCGTGGTTCGTCGCGCAGGCCTACGCCGTGCTGCGCGAGCAGGCCGGCCAGGGCTGGACCGACGCCTTCGCGGCCTCCGAGTTCCCGTCCGCGCGCGCGTACGACCGCGTGGTCGCCCTCACCCGCTCCGGCACCACCACCGAGGTCATCGACCTGCTCGCCCGGCTGCGCGGCAGCGTCCCGACCACGGTGCTGACCGGTTCCCCCGGCACTCCGGTCGTCGATGCCGCGGACACCGCGGTGATGCTCGACCACGCCGACGAGGTCTCCGTCGTGCAGACCCGCTTCGCGACCACCGCGCTCGCGCTGCTGCGCGCGCATCTGGGCGAGGACCTGACCGGCGCGATCCGCGACGCCGCCGCCGCGGTCGCCGCACCGCTGCCCGAAGCCCTGCTCGCCGCCGAGCAGTTCACCTTCCTCGGCACCGGATGGACGGTCGGCCTGGCGGCCGAGGCCGCGCTCAAGATGCGCGAGGCCGCGAACGCGTGGACGGAGAGCTACCCGGCGATGGAGTATCGGCACGGGCCCATCAGCATCGCCGCCCCCGGCCGGGTCACCTGGGTCTTCGGCGCCGTCCCCGAAGGCCTCGCCGGCGACCTGGCCCGGACCGGCGGCCTCCTGGTGGCGAGCCCCGCCGACCCGATGGCGGAACTCGTCCGCGCGCAGCGGCTCGCCGCGGCGCTCGCGTACGCCCGAGGCCTCGACCCCGACCAGCCGCGCCATCTGACGCGCTCGGTCGTCCTGACCCAGGAGTGACAACGTGAACCGGCAAGGCGAGCACCACGACGGCGGCGGCGCGGCGGCACCGCGGCCCGGGCCCGGCGGCGCGGACGACAGCGCGGGCGGCTGCGTCATCGCGCTCGACGTGGGCGGCACCATCATCAAGGGCGGACTGGTCGCCCCGGGCGGGACGTTCCTGCACACCGAGCGCCGGGCCACCGGCCGCGAAGGCGGCCCGGAAGCGGTCACCGAGCGCATCGTCGGTTTCGCCGACGACCTGCGGCGCACCGCCGTCGAGCTGGGCCTCACGCCGCGCGCGGCCGGGGTCGTGGTGCCGGGCATCGTGGACGCCGAGGGCGGAGTCGCGGTGTGGTCGGCCAACCTGCGCTGGCGCGACCTGCCGCTGCGCCGCCTGGTGTCGGAACGCATCGGGCTGCCCGTCGCGTTCGACCACGACGTGCGCGCCGGAGGCCTGGCCGAGGGCCGCATGGGCGCGGCCAAGGACTGTGCGAACTTCCTTTTCCTGCCGCTGGGCACCGGTGTCGCGGGCGCGTTTGTGATGGACGGCAAGCCGTACGCCGGGGCGCAGGGCCGGGCCGGCGAGATCGGGCACATCGTGGTCCGCCCCGGCGGCGCACCTTGCGGCTGCGGGGCGCGCGGCTGCCTGGAGGCCGAGATGTCCGGGCCCGCGGTGGCCCGCCGGTACGCCGAGGCGGTGCCGGGTGCGCACGCCACGGCCGCCGAGGTCGTGGCCCGGGTCGGAGCCGGCGATCCGGTCGCCGCGGCCGTGTGGCACGACGCGATCGAGGTGCTCGCCGACGGCCTGCTCATCGCCCTCGCGTTGTTCGACACCCAGCTGATCGTCATCGGCGGCGGCCTGTCGCGGGCCGGCGAGACGCTGATCGGCCCGCTGCGCGAGCAGCTCGCGGAGCGCGCCACGGTGCAGTTCGTGCCCCGCATCGAGTCCGCCGCGCTCGGCGACGACGCGGGCTGCCACGGTGCCGCGCTGCTGGCCTGGGATGCGCTGGAAGCCGCCCGGTGACCGGCCCGGGCCGGCGTACCCGGCTCACCGGTGCCCGCGTGGTACTGCCGCACGCGGTGCTCGGGGACGGCGAAGTCGCCTTCGCGGACGGCCTCATCACGTCCGTCGGCGTGGCCGGGACCGCGACGGGCTCGGCAGGATCAGCAGGCTCGGCGGGATCGGCAGGCTCCGCGGATGCGGCGGCCGGGGAGACCGTGCTGGACCTGGGCGGGCAGTGGCTGGTGCCCGGGTTCGTCGACATGCACGTGCACGGCGGCGGCGGCGCCTCGTACATGTCCGGGGACCCGGAGCAGGCGCTGCGCGCCGCGGCGTTCCACCGCACGCACGGCACCACCACCACGATGGCCTCGCTGGTCACCGCGCCGCACGATGAACTGCTGCGCGCCGTCTCGGCGCTGTCCGGGCTGGTGCAGGACGGCGAGTTGGCCGGACTGCACCTGGAAGGCCCGTACCTGAGCCGTGCCCGGTGCGGCGCACACGACCCCGACATGCTGCGCGACCCGGACCGCGACGAGCTGGCCGCGCTCCTCAAGGCCGGGCGCGGGACCGTGCGGATGCTCACGCTGGCGCCCGAACTCCCGGGCGGCGTCGAGATGGTGCGGCAGCTGGTCGATGCGGGCGTGCTCGCCGCGGTCGGCCACACCGACGGCACGCACCGCGAGACGCAGGCGGCGCTGGCCGCGGGCGCGAGCGTGGCCACCCACCTGTTCAACGCGATGCGCAGCGTGCACCACCGCGAACCCGGCCCGGTGACCGCGCTCCTGCAGGACAGCGACGTCGTGGTGGAGCTCATCAACGACGGCGTGCACCTGCACCCCGGCATCGTGAACCTGGCCTTCCAGGCAGCCGGTTCGGCGCGCGTCGCGTTCATCACGGATGCGATGAGCGCAGCCGGGATGCCGGACGGCACCTATCCGCTCGGCCCGATGACCGCGCGCGTGGAGGGCGGCATCGCCCGGTTGGTCGACGGCGATTCGATCGCGGGCAGCACGCTGACCCTGGACCGGGCGCTGCGCACCGCGGTGCGCGAGAACCACCTGCCGGTCACCGACGCGGTACGGGCGCTGACCTCGACCCCGGCGCGGGCGCTCGGCGTCGCGGACCGGGTCGGCTCGATCGAACCGGGCAAGCAGGCCGACCTGGTGGTGCTGGACGCCGATCTGCGGGTCGCGCACGTGCTGTGGCGCGGGCAGTGGGTGGGCTCCGCGCCACGAACGACACCGGGCGCGGCGCCGGGCACGGCGTCCGGCACGGCACCGGGGACGCGGTGATCCGGTGAACGGCAGCGCTGCGACCGGCATATCCGGGGCCGTCCCCGGTTCGCCCCTGGCGTCGCCATGATCCTCGCGGTCACTCCCAACCCCGCCCTCGACGTCACCTACCACCTGGCCGAAGTCGTCTGGGACGGCAGCAACCGGGTCGGCCGGGTGGCGGCGCGGGCGGGCGGCAAGGGCGTGAACGTCGCCCGCGTGCTCGCCGCGCTGGGGCAGCCCGCCGCGGTCCTCGGCCCGCTGGGCGGCCGTACCGGCGACACGGTCCGCGAGGACCTGGCCGCCGCCGGGCTGCGGGACGCGACGTTCGCGGTGTGCGGCGAGACGCGGCGCACGGTCACCGTCGTGGACAAGGCATCCGGCGAGACCACGGTCTTCAACGAGGCGGGGCCCGAACTGACCGGCGCCGACTGGGCGCACCTGCTCGACGCGTACGACGCGCTGCTGCCCGGGGCCCGCGCGGTCGCGCTGTGCGGCAGCCTGCCGCCGGGTTTTCCGGTCACCGCGTACGCCGAGTTGGTCCGGCGGGCGCGCGAGGCGGGCCGGCCGGTGCTGCTGGACGCGTCGGGGGCAGCGTTCCGCGAAGGTCTCGCGGCGGGTCCCGACCTGGTCAAGCCGAACGCCGACGAACTGCGCGAGGCCACCGGCGAAGCCGACCCCGCGCAGGCCGTGGCCGCGCTCGCGGCCCGGCTGCAGGCCGCGGGCGGCGACGCGGTGGTCGCCTCGCTGGGGGCGCAGGGGCTGCTGGCCGCGACCCGGGCCGGCTGGTGGCGGGCCCGGCTGCCGTACGCGATCCGCGGGAACCCGACCGGTGCGGGCGATGCGGGCGTCGCGGCGCTGCTCGCCGGGCCGGATTCCGGCCGGGCCTGGCCGGACCGGCTGGCCGAGGCGGTCGCGTGGTCGGCGTCCGCGGTGGCCGCCCCGGAGGCGGGCAGTGTCGACCGCACCACCTATGTGACGGCCCGCGCCCACGTCATCGTGGGCGGCGTCGAACCGCCTTGCGCCGCGGGCGGCGAAGGGGCTCCGGCGCGGAGCGTGCCGCTGCCGGCCCTCGCGGCCGACGCCCGCAAGGGCTCGGGGACGCCGGACGCTGCGCCCGTACCTGCCTCGCCCATCGCACCGACCCCGCCGACCCCGTCGACCGCAAAGGACCGCCATGCCCCTCATCGGCACGGGTGACATCGTCGCGTCGGCCCGGGACGCGTCCCGCGGCGCGGGCGCCTTCAACGTCATCACTCTGGAGCACGCCGAGGCGATAGCCGCCGGTGCGGAGGCCGCGGGGCTGCCGGTGATCCTGGCGGTGAGCGAGAACGCGGTGCGGTTCCACGGCGGCCGCCTGGGGCCGCTCGCCGCGGCGTGCGCGGCGGTGGCCGAGGCCGCGGCGGTGCCCGTGGGGCTGCATCTGGACCACGTGGTCTCGACGGAACTGCTGCGTGCGGTCGAGGGGACCGCGGTGAGTTCGGTGATGTTCGACGCGTCGAGGCTGCCGTACGCCGAGAACATCGCGGCCACCCGGGCAGCGGCCGAATGGGCGCACGCCCGCGGGCTGTGGCTGGAGGCGGAGCTCGGCCAGGTCGGCGGGAAGGCAGGCGAACCGGCGCTCGACGCGCATGCGCCCGGCGCGCGCACCCGTCCGGACGAGGCTGCGGTCTACGCGGCAGCGACCGGCGTGGACGCGCTCGCGGTCGCGGTGGGCAGCAGCCACGCGATGACGACACGGACGGCCGCCCTCGACCACGAGCTGATCGCGCAGTTGCGGGACGCCGTGCCGGTGCCGCTCGTGCTGCACGGCTCGTCGGGGGTGCCGGACGAGGAACTGCGGGCCGCGACCGGGCACGGCATGACGAAGATCAACATCGGGACCGCGCTCAACATCGCCTTCAGCGGCGCCCTGCGCGAGCACTACGCGGCGCACCCCGGCCAGGTCGACCCGCGCCCGGGACTCGTGAAAGCCCGCGACGCGATGAGCGAGACGGTCCGGCACCTGCTGACGGTGGTGGCGGGGAAGCACTGAGCGGCACCGGGACGCACAGCCTGTGGACAACGCCCGGCAGCACCGCACGCACCGACGTCATGATCCCTGTACAGGGGGACCTGACATCCGGTCCGACAATCACATCGCCAGGGCGGCGGTCACAGCTCCAAGATGGCCCGCAGGGCGATCTCCACCCGCTCCATCGTGTCCGTGTCCACGCGCCCCAGCAGCTTGCCGTGGTCGAACCTCGCCTGCCGGAAGCCCGCCACGTCCGGTACGCCGACGACGCCCTGCACAGGCTCCGTCAGCGGCACCGTCACCAGCGACTCCGGGAACGCGCCCGGTTCGTGCACCACCACGCACAGCGCCTGCCCGTACAGCGCGGTCACCTCGTCCGCGCCGACCACGAGCACGGTCCGCTCGCGGCCCACGGTCGGGATGCGCCACACCTGTCCGCGCCTCATCGCAGGTCCGTCTCGGCCGCATGCAGCACGTCGTCCGGCGGGGGCGGCGGATGGCCGGCGTCGGCCACTTCCCGCATGGCGTCCATGAGCAGCGCCGAGCGCAGGGCCTTGACCACATACGCACTCAGATCACCGCCCGCCGCCTCGCCGACCGCGGCCACGAGTTCGCCCGGAAGCGACAGCGTGACCTCCACGTCCGCCATTGCCGACCATCCCCTTCCCCGAGGCAGGGGTCCAACGTAGCGGGTATCCGGCAGGCGCCGAGATGATCGCGAATGCGGATGATCCCCCGCAGCCCGGGTATCAGTGCGGCCATGTTGGGACTCCCGGATGCGATCCGCGCCTTCCTGTTCGACCTCGACGGCGTGCTGACCCAGACCGCCAAGGTCCACGCGGCGGCCTGGAAGGCGATGTTCGACGGCTTCCTGCGCGCCGAGGCGGAGCGCGGCGGTACGCCGTTCGTGCCGTTCGACGCCGGCCCGGACTACGACCGCTACGTGGACGGCAGACCCCGCCTGGACGGCACCCGCGGGTTCCTCGCCTCGCGCGGCATCACGCTGCCCGAGGGCGAGCCGGACGACCCGCCGGGCACCCGGACCGTGCAGGGCCTCAGCAATCTCAAGAACGACACCGTGCTGCGGATGATCCGCGAGCAGGGCGTCGAGGCCTACCCGGGATCGCTGGCGTACGTCCGCGAGCTGAGCGCCCGGGGCGTGCCGCGCGCGGTGGTCTCGTCCAGCGCCAACTGCCGCGACGTGCTGCACGCGGCCGGGTACGACGGCCTCTTCGAGGTCATCGTGGACGGCCTGGTGGCCGCCGAGGAGCACCTGCCTGGCAAGCCCGCCCCGGACACCTTCCTGGCCGCTGCCCGCAAGCTCGGCTTCCCGCCGGAGCACGCCGCGGTCTTCGAGGACGCCCTGGCCGGGGTCGCCTCCGGGCACGCGGGCGGCTTCGGCACCGTCATCGGCGTCGACCGGGTGGGCCAAGCGGACGCGCTGCGCGAGCACGGCGCCGACCTCGTGGTCACCGACCTCGCCGACCTCATGAACGGAACGCACGCCGCGGACGGCGAGCGCACGGAAGGAGGTACCGCGTGACCGCGCACGACGCCTTCACCATCGAGCCCTGGGGCCTGTGCGAGCAGTCCCTCGACCTGGACGTGCTGGCCCGCGCCGAGTCGGTCTTCGCGCTGTCCAACGGGCATGTGGGCATGCGGGCCAACCTCGACGAGGGCGAGCCGCACGGCCTGCCCGGCACGTACCTCAACGGCGTGTTCGAGCTGCGCCCGCTGCCCTACGCGGAGGCCGCGTACGGCCAGCCGGAGTCCGGGCAGAGCGTCATCAACGTGACCAACGGCAAGATCATCCGGCTGCTTGTCGACGACGAGCCGTTCGACCTGCGCTACGGCGACCTGCACGAGCACCAGCGCCGCCTCGACTTCCGCGACGGCCTGCTCAAGCGCAGCGCGCTGTGGACCTCGCCGGCCGGCCGCACCGTGCGCGTGACGTCCACGCGGCTGGTCTCGCTGACCCAGCGCGCGGTCGCGGCGGTCTCGTACGAGGTCGAGCCGGTGGACGGCCCGGCCCGTATCGTCCTGCAGTCCGAGCTGGTGGCCAACGAGCAGCTGCCGTCCGCGAACGGCGACCCGCGCGCCTCGGCGGTGCTGGAGGCCCCGCTGGTCGCCGAGCACCACGCGCACAACGGCGCCAAGGCCGTGCTCGTGCACCAGACGCGGTTCAGCAACCTGCGGGTGGCCGCGACCATGGACCACATCGTCGAGTGCGACAGCCCGTTCCAGGGCGAGACCGAGACCGAGCCCGACCACGCCCGCTACAGCGTCACCACGGTCCTGAAGAAGGGCCAGAAGCTGCGGCTGGTCAAGTTCATCGCGTACGGCTGGTCCGCGGCCCGCTCGCTGCCCGCGGTGCGCGACCAGGTCGCCGCCGCGCTGACCGCCGCCCGGTTCACCGGCTGGGACGGGCTGGTGGAGGAGCAGCGCCAGTACCTCCAGGAGTTCTGGGCGCGCTCCGACATCGAGGTGGACGGCGACGTCGAGCTGCAGCAGGCGGTCCGCTTCGCGCTGTTCCACGTGCTCCAGGCCGGCGCGCGGACCGAGGAGCGGGCCATTCCCGCCAAGGGCCTGACCGGCCCCGGGTACGACGGGCACTGCTTCTGGGACACCGAGACGTTCGTGCTGCCCGTGCTGACGTACTGCCTGCCGGACGCGGTCGCCCAGGCCCTGCGCTGGCGCTACACCACGCTGCCGATGGCCCGCGAGCGCGCCGCGCAACTCGGTCTGGCCGGGGCGGTGTTCCCGTGGCGGACCATCCGCGGCGAGGAATGCTCGGGCTACTGGCCGGCCGGCACCGCCGCGTTCCACATCGGCGCGGACATCGCCCGGGCCGTCGAGCGCTATGTGCGGGCCACCGGCGATGCGGGCTTCGAACGCGACTTCGGCATGGAGATCCTGGTCGAGACCGCGCGCATGTGGCGCTCGCTCGGCCACCACGACGCCGAAGGCAGGTTCCGCATCGACGGGGTCACCGGCCCCGACGAGTACAGCTCGATCGCGGACAACAACGTCTACACCAACCTCATGGCCCAGGCGAACCTGCGCGCGGCCGCCGACGCCGCCACCCGGCACCTGCACGAGGCGGCGGCGCTGGGCGTGAACACCGAGGAGATGGCGCAGTGGCGCGACGCCGCCGCGGCCATGTACATCCCGTACGACGAGAAGCTGGGCGTGCACCCGCAGGCCGACGGCTTCACCAACCACGAGATGTGGGACTTCGAGAACACCCCGGCGGAGAAGTACCCGCTGCTGCTGCACTTCCCCTACTACGACCTGTACCGCAAGCAAGTGGTCAAGCAGGCCGACCTGGTGCTGGCCATGCAGGTCCGCGGGGACGCCTTCACCGCCGAGCAGAAGTCGCGCAACTTCGCCTACTACGAGCGGCTCACGGTCCGCGACTCGTCGCTGTCCGCGTGCACGCAGGCGGTCATCGCGGCCGAGGTGGGGCATCTGGACCTGGCGTACGACTACCTCGCCGAAGCCGCCCTGATGGACCTGCACGACCTGGGCGGCAACACCCGCGACGGCCTGCACATGGCCTCGCTCGCGGGCGCCTGCATCTCCCTGGTCGCGGGTTTCGGCGGGCTGCGGGACCACGACGAGCACTTGGTCTTCCGGCCGCGCCTGCCGTCCGGCCTGTCCCGGGTGGCCTTCGCGATGCGGCTGCGCGGCAACCTGGTGCTGCATGTCGCGATCACCCGCGCCGAGGCGACGTACACGCTGCGCGAGGGCGAAGCGATCAAACTCGTGCACGACGAAGAAGAACTGGTCGTCACCGCGGACAAGCCGGTCAGCCGGCCCATTCCGCGGCCGGTCCCGCTGGAGCGCCTGCACCAGCCGCCAGGCCGCGAACCGGCCCGCCGGCATGCGCAGTCCGGGCCCACCGTCGCCTCGGTGGACCCCACCGGAATGCACGAAGGCGAATGACCCGCGGCGGTCGGCGACAACGGCCTCCCGGCCCCTCGCCGACCGCCTCGACCTGCGAGGGAAGCCCCGCAAGTCCCGGCGCCCGGCACCGGTCCGCCCCCTTCGCGGCGGGCGGCGACTAGTCTGGCGGTCGTTCTCCGCCGCCGCCCGCGTCTCGGCGGAGACTGCCTGCCACGCGGGAGACACGGGGAATGGTGGTCATGGAGGCGCTTCGTCCCGGAGATCCGACCCAGCTCGGGCCGTACCGGCTGCGCGGACGCCTCGGCGAAGGCGGCATGGGCGAGGTCTTCCTCGGCGTCTCGCCGGCCGGCCTGCGCGCCGCGGTCAAGACCGTGCGCCCCGAGTACGCGCACGACCCGGGCTTCCGCGACCGGTTCCGCCGCGAAGTGGCCGCCGCGCGGCGGGTGGACAGCGCCTGGACCGCACCGATCGCCGAGGCCGACCCGGACTCCGACCCGCCCTGGCTCGCCACCGAATACCTGAGCGGCATACCGCTGTCCGAGGCGGTCGCCGGGCACGGGCCGCTGCCCGAGCGCGCGGTGCGGGTGCTGGCCGCGCAGCTGGTCGAGGCGCTCATGGCGATCCACCGCGCGGGCCTGGTGCACCGCGACCTCAAGCCGTCCAACGTGATCCTGGGCCGCGACCGGCCCCGGGTGATCGACTTCGGCATCTCGCGCGCCCTCGACTTCGCCACCCACACCCTCACCACGCCCGGCGGCGCGGTCGGTTCGCCCGGGTACATGTCCCCCGAGCAGGCCGCGGGCGGGCAACTCGACCAGCGCAGCGACATCTTCGCGCTCGGCGGCGTCCTGGTGTACGCGGCGAGCGGGGGCTCGCCGTTCGGTGCCGCACCGCAGAACGCCATGCAGATGCTCTTCCAGATCATCCACGGCGAGCCCAATCTGGAGAACGTCCCGGACGGGCTGCGCGGGCTGATCGCGGACTGCCTCGCCAAGAACCCGGACGACCGGCCGACGCTGGACGCGATCCTGCAGCGCACGGTCGGCGACGCGGATGTCGCGGAGGCGGCCGCGGGCGGCGCCTGGCTGCCCGCGCCGCTGCTGGCCGAGCTGATCCAACGCCAGAACGCCGACCCGGCCGACTCGTCCGGCGGCCTGCGCATACCCGGCGCGGGCGGCACGCCGCCCGCCACGCGGCCGCACAACGGCGCGGACGGAGTCACCGACGTCCTCCCCGGCGCGGCCCCGACGATGCCCGGCACCGCGCCTCTGACCGCTCACCTTCCGGGGTCCGCTCCCGGGCCGCTGACCGTCCCGGCCCCGCCCGCGGCGCCGCCCACCGTGGGCCTGACGCAGATCGGGCCGCCGTCCGGCGCCACTTCGGGTGCACCTTTCGGGCCCGCTCCGCTCCCGGCCGCCCGCCGCGGCCCGTCCCGCCGCACGGTCCTCATCGGCGGCGCGGTGGCCGGCGTGAGCGCGGTCGGCGCGGTCACCGGCTGGGCGCTGACCCGTAGTTCCGAGCCCGGCGGGCGCAAAGCCTGGGAGCTGCCCATCGGTTCGGTGACCGGCGTCTACGCCGCCGCGGCCGGCAAATACCTGGTGCTCGCCGGCCAGGGCGGCGCGACCAAGGATGCGCGGGTCGCCGCAAAGGTCACCGCCGTGCACACCGGCTCCGGCGAACGCGCCTGGCAGCGCAACACCGCAGGCCCGTATGTAGGCCGTCCGGTCGTCAGCGAGAAGCACGGCGTAGTGTTCGCGCACTCCTGGGCCCCGACCGAGAGCTCCGCGCCGAGCAAGTACCACAGCACTGTCTATGCCTTCCGGCTCGATGACGGCACACCGCTGTGGGAGGCGCAGTTCGACTCCCTCGATGTGCAGCTGGCGCAGACCGCGGACGACCTGCTGGTGGTCACCGTCGCGCCGCCCACCGACTCGTCGAGCGACATCGCCAAGGGCAAAGTCGTGGCGTACCAGGCTGTTTCCGGGGAGCAGGCCTGGACGTTCCCGCTGCCGCAGAACGCCCCGGACGCGAAGGCGCCCTGGATCGAAGGCGGCACCGTGGTGGTGGCGTGCAGCCCGGACAGCTCCAGCGAGAGCGGGGCCGTCTACGGGCTCCGGCTGGCGGACGGCTCCCGCCTGTGGACGTGGCCAGTGCCCAAAGGCCAGTGGATGACCGCCGCGACTGCCTCCGCGGACCGCGCGTATGTGCGCAGCGTCACCGATTCCGCCTCGACGTCGTACGCCGAATACCGGGTCGTCACCGCGCTGTCCCTGGCGGACGGCAAGCCGCTGTGGCGCCGCGACAACCTCCCTGCCGGGAGCGGGCCACGGCTCAAGGCCGACGCGGCCACGAGCAGCGTCTTCGTCCTCACCAATGGCAGCGACCAGGCGGACCGCGACAAAGTCGACGCCTGGATCCAAGCCGTCGATGCGTCCACCGGCGGCGTGCGCTGGCAGTTCAAGCCGCCCGGCCTGATGATCTCGTCGGCGATCGTGGACGGGCCGACCATGTACGTCTCGGCGTGGCCTTCCGACCGGCAGGCCGGGCGCGTCACGGAGACCGCGACACCCTCCCCGACGCCGACCGCGACCGCACCGCCGCCGCAGACCGGCGGCAAGGTCTACGCGGTCGACATCGCCACGGGCCGGTTCGTGTGGGAGTGGAACTCGCCGGCCGCGGGCGCTCTGACCGCTCCCCAGGTGGCCGGCGGAGTCGTGTGCGTCGGGATGAGCGCGGACGGCGGCCACCCGGCCGCAGCGTTCGGAATCGGCGCCAAGGACGGCCGGATGCGCTGGAAGTACGACCAGTTCAGCGGCGTCGACCTGTCCGGCCAGCTGGCCTCGGACGACCGCTTCCACCTCGTCGCGGCGACCGCGGACTCCTCGTCCGCGACGGCATCGCCCGATTCCGCGCCGACACCGAGCACCACGGGACCGTCGACCACTGCGGTGGGCGGCGGCGCCACGGTGTACCAACTGCGGCCGTAGCCCGGGTGCAGCCCCGACCGCGGGCCGGAATGCGCGGGAACGGGCCGCGGCGCACGTAGCGTTGCCGCCATGGACCCGCGCATCTCGTTCCTGACCGACTACGGCACCGCGGACGGCTTCGTGGCCGCCTGCCACGGCGCCATCGCCCGCATCGCGCCTGCTGCGCGGGTCCTCGACATCACGCACGAAGTCCCGCCGGGCGACGTGCGGCGCGGTGCGGCGCTGCTCGCCCAGACCCTGCCGTACCTGCCGCCCGGCGTGCACGTCGCGGTCGTGGACCCGGGGGTGGGCACCGCGCGGCTGCCGGTCCTGGTGTGCGCGGGCGGGCACATGCTGGTCGGGCCGGACAACGGCCTGCTGATGTGGGCCGCGGACGCCCTCGGCGGCGCGACGGCCGCCTACCGGCTCACCGAGGCGCGGCTGATGGCCGACCGGGTGTCGGCGACGTTCCACGGGCGCGACATCTTCGCCCCGGTGGCGGCGCATCTGGCCGCCGGGACGCCGCCCGAGCAGACCGGCGACCCGCTCCCGCTCGCCGGGCTGGTGCGCCTGCCCGACCCCGTCGCGTACGTCAGCGAGGGCACCGGGTACGGCGAAGTGCTCACCGTGGACCGCTTCGGCAACGTGCAGACCTCGCTCGGCCCCGGGCACGTCGAGGAACTGGGCTTCCGGCCGGGCGACTTGCTGGAGATCGCGGTCGACGACCGGCGCTGCACCGGGATTTTCGGCCGCACGTTCGCGGATGCGGACGCCGGGCAACCGGTCGTGCTGGTCGACTCGGCCGACCTGCTGGCCGTCGCCGTCAACGGCGGAAATGCCGCGGAGGTCTTGGGCGTCGGCCCCGGAACGCCGATCGCGGTGTCCCCCGGCCGGTGAGGCTCGGGGACACCGCGATCGCAAAACCGGATCAAGGCACGGGGATCAGGACGTCGGCTTTTCCTTCATCACCGAGACGCTGTCCACCTTGACCGGGCAGCCGGCCGCTTCGGTGCAGGTCAGCGACAGCGAGTTGGCGCCCTGCTTCAGCGTCACTATGCCCCACGTGAAACCGAACGTGTCGGGGTTCCCGAGCCCGTACAGCCGGAGCGGGGACGACGACGCCTTGCCGTTGACGCCGACCGTGAGCGGCTTGAAGGCCCGCTGCTGGCCCTCGCCCTTCGCCTCGCCGTTGGCGTACATCACCCGCAGGTGATACTGCCCGCCGTCCGGGACCTCGACGTTCCAGCTGATCGACGCGTTCGGACCGAGATTGGTCACGAAGCCGGTGCCGGTGAAGCCCTTGCCGTCGGTGCCGACGGTGGCGCCGATGAGGGCCGCGTTCTCGGCCTCGGTCTCGCCGATCCGGCCGTTCGAGGGCGTGCTCGGCGCCCCGGAGGTGGCCGGCGCCGAGGACTGCCCGGTGGTGCTGACCGGCGGCGTGGTGCCGGAGCCGCCCTTGGCGGCGGGCTCGTCGTCCTTGTCCATCGCGAGGACCGCACCGATGATCGCGATCACCACGACGATCGCGACGACCGCGCCGATCAGCGGACCGCGCGAGCCGCGCGAGGAGCCCCGGGAACCGCCGTGGCCGCCGTGCCCGCCGCCTTCGCGGCGCGGCGTCGGGACCTGGCCCGCAGGGGCAGCGGCCGGGATCGCTCCCGGTATGGCCTGGGTGGCCTGGTCGTCGGACGGGGCAGCGTAGGGCTGCGCGTGCGGGGGCTGCGGGTGCTGCTGGGTGTACGGCGGGGGCTGGCCGTACCGCGTCTGGCCGACCTGGACAGGTGACGAGCCGAACCCTGCGGGTGCGGCGGTGCCGCCCCCTTGCGCATCACCCGGGCCGGGGCGGTACAGGTAGCCGAACGGGTCGTCCGGCTCTCCCTCGGTACCCACCGTCATCGGGTCCGCCCTTCCTGTGAGTCAGTGCGTCGGCCGGGGCCGTCGACCGGCAGAATCAACGATTCGAGTCGACAGGCTGGTGCATCACACTAACGGGCGACGGGCCGCGGGATGGCCACAGTCCATCGCCTGGACCACAAACCGGGGCCGGGCGGATCCGCCGAACGGGTGCAACCAAGCAGGTGTTCGCGGCTTTCAGCCGGCCCGGCGCTGCGCGCGCTCGCGCCCGCGCTTCTGCCGGTACATGCGCTCGTCGGCGATGCGCAGCAGGTCTTCGGGCTTTTCCGCGGAATCGGCCCAGGCGATGCCGAAGCTGGCGCCGTCCAGCGGCACGGTTTCACCCTCGGCGCGGATCGGCACGGACAGCGCGCGGCGCAGCCGCACCGCGAGATCGTGGGCTTCGTCACGTCCGATGCCGTCCGCGAGGACGACGAATTCGTCGCCGCCCAGGCGCGCGACGGTGTCGCCTTCGCGGACCGCGGCGGTGAGCCGGCGGGCCACCTCGACCAGCACCACGTCGCCGATGTGGTGGCCGTAGTCGTCGTTGATGCGCTTGAAGCCGTCCAGGTCGCAGAAGAGCAGCGCAAGGCCCTTGCCGTCGCCCGTGATGAGGCCGGTGCCGACGTGCGGGACGCCGGGCGGGAATTCGGCCAGGCGCGGGCTCCGGGTGAACGTCGCATCCAGCCGGGCGCGCAGCTCGCGGCCGTTGGGCAGGCCGGTCAGCGGGTCGTGGCTGGCCTGGTGCACGAGCGCCTGCTCGCGCAGCCTGCGGTCCTCGACGTCCTCGATGTGGGTGAGCAGAAACCGGGGGTTGCCGTCCCCGTCCCCCACGTGTGAAGTGCGCAGCGAGACCCAGCGGTAGGTGCCGTCGCTGCGTGCCAGCCGCAGTTCGGTGCAGCCCTCGACGGGCGTGCTGCCGCCCAGGTGCCCGGCCAGCAGGTCGCGGTCGTCCGGGTGCACCACCGCGGCCAGGCCGAGGCGGCGCAGCACCTGGCCGGGGTAGCCGAGCATGCGGCACAGCGCGTCGTTGGCGCGCAGCAGGCGGCCGCGGTCGTGGCCGCGCACGCCGGTCATCACCATGCCGCTGGGGGCGTACTCGAAGGCGTGCCGGAAACTCTCCTCGCTGGCCCGCAGGGCGTGCTGCTCGTCCTCCAGGCGCGCCACCGCGCGGACCATCTCGCTGCGCAGCCGGGCGTTGTCGACGGCGATGGCGGCCTGGGCCGCGAACATGCCGAGCACTTCACAGCGCCACGGCCCGGGTCTGCGGCCGTCGACCGGGAGGTCGACGGAGAGGATGCCGACCAGTTCGCCTTCGGGCGTGGTGAGCGGGGCGAGCAGGGCGTCGTACGGATGCCAGGCATCCGGGTGGTCGCTGACCGGGATGTCGGGCACCCAGGTGGGCACCCGGCCGTGCAGCGCGCAGCCCTGACGGTGGCTCAGAAAGCGCAGCGGGCCCCACTGCTCGGCGACCGCCAAGAGGCGCTCCCAGTCGGGACGGGGGCCGATCTGGCCGGCCATCGCGGCAGCCAGCTCCTCGCTGCCCGCGACCGCGGCCACCTCCAGGTCGCCGTCGTCGCGCACCAGGTTGACCGCCGCGGCACCGAACCCGAGCCCGGAGACGACGCCGTCCGCGACGGCCTGCAGCGTGTCGCGCAGATCGCGGGTGGCGTTGAGGTCCGCGACGACCCGGTAGAGGAGGCGCAGGGTCGCCAACCGGACGTGGGTTTCCGTCTCGGCGGTCATCGGTCTCCCCGAGCGTCGGCGACAGTGCTTCTGGGGTGGTTCGCGTTCGTCGGTTGCTCGCGCGCGCTGTTCTCACAGGCGAGCGTCTTCTGAACAGATATCGTCCGATGTGGCAGGACTGTCCGTGTTATCGGCGTTGTCCTGCTTGGGCTGTAGCGGGGAAAGCGCGATCAGTCTAGGACACTGGCTTTTGGTTCGTACGAGTGACCGGGTGGGATACTCTCGGTTACCGCTGTTGAGGTCAACCAGCAAGCCCCAACTTGGCTACATTCAAGCCGCGTTCGTCGGCTCCTGGGGGTAGTCCGTGCCGGTGTAGTAGTGCGTCGGGGCGCCCCCGACCGGCGGTGAGCAGTAGTCGACCGCGAGGCGTGCGAAGGTCGCCACGGCGGCCGGGCTGGACTTGGCCCAGAAGGACAGGGTGTCCCCTGCTTTCAGCCACGCGTACTCGGTCGTGGAAGCGTCGCGGGTCCACAGAGTGGAGTACGCCGAGAACTTCCCGTCCGGCGATCCCTCGGCATTCGTGGCGATGCCGAAAGTCAGGTCGGTCTGATTGCCGTTCAGGGCCAGTCGCGCATCGATGCGGTAATAGCCGTTCTTCTTGACCGTCCACTTTCTGGCCGCTTCGTCGTACGTGAAGTACGAGCCGTCCGGCAGATTCGTGAGGACGATGTTCAGCGGGAGCAGTCCCCAGGCGTCCGTAAGGAGCTGGAAAGACCCGCTGAACGACGCCGAGAGGTACGCCGACCCGAGCGCCTTTTCTGCCGCTGTGGCGAGCGCCTGAATCTGCGTGTCGCCGCGCGGCTGGTCGCCCGGCTCGGGATATGGAAGGCGAAAGTTGGGCGTGTACTTCGTCATGGAAAATCCTCGAGGTATTCCGTCGGAGACGGAGGCCGGCACAGCTCGCGTAATCGGGCGATTACGTCGGCCGGCCGGGCGGTCAGTTTTGAAGGCGAGCGATCACGGCATTGACTTCCTCGGCGACCAGGAGAAGCACGCGGTCCCCGTCGGCGAGGGTCATTCCGTCCGGCACCAGGGCGCGGATTGTGGTCCCGCCGGACGGCCCCCGGACGAATACGTCCGTGGCGGTCGCGGCCGGGTTCTTGGCGTCACCTAGGAAGATGCGGACGGCGGTGCCTTGGACGGGTTCGAGCGATAGGAGCTGACCCACGGTCGGCATTCAGGACTCCTCTTCCTGGGCGGGCTGATTGGTCACGGTGACTTCCATCGGGCCATCCGCGATCAACGGGAGCTTGATCGAGGAAACGCGGCCGGTGAAGGACTGGCCGCCGGTGAGCACCTGGGCGACGTCGCCCAATTCCAGAGCCGGATCGGGAACGGCCGTGATCGGCTCGGAACGGGATACCGAGCTCGACCGCGCGAGGATGTTCCGGGCCGCCTCCTGGCACTGGTCATTGGTCACCAGTAGGTCGGATTGGTAGAAGCGCGGTTTGCGGCCGTACGGGCCGTCCCAAGCAATCGGGCCGGAATCGATCGTGGCGACCGCCGACGGGGCGTAGCTGCTCGATTCCGGGGGCGCCTTTCCCGTGGCGACCACCGCGTTATAGAGCCGATCCCGGGATGCGGCCCGGCGCCGGTTGACCACGGTCCCCCGGCGGCCGGAAACGAACCGGACGTCCGTCGGCGTGGCCGGGGTGACGTCGGAATACGCCGGGGCGGCCGTGGCGTATCCGTCGTCGTCGATAAACCAGCGCGCTCCCCAGGCTCGGCACAGTTCCGTCAGGTTCTTGGGCCTTTCCCGGTCCCATACGGTGCCCGGCGGAATGCGCCGGTCGGGAAGTCCGGGCGCGATCCGGACCGGCAACAGCCCGTCCACAAGGCGCGTGAACTCGGCCGCGTAGGTGCTCCCGGCCGGGGGCGATTCGGTGCCCAGGTGGCGCGCGTCGTCCAGGAGCTGGGCGAGGTCCACGGCGGTTACCTCGACCGTGCGCGCCGCTTCGTCGCGCTCCCACTCAGTGACCAGATACCAGCCATGCCGTAGAAGCTCCGTAGAGCCGTTGGGATGGACGATCCCGGCCATGACCCGCAGACGGGAGCCGTAGACGGCGAGAGGGGCCGCCGCGTCGTCTCCCGGGTCGAAGCTGCGGCCGTCCGGCATCCGGTTCGGGACAGACAGGGTCAGGCGGCGGCGGAGTAGGGCCGTGTCGTCGTAGGTGATCTCTCCGCCGAGCAGCGGCACCGCGCCGAGCTGCACGCCGGAGCGCCACGACGTGACCTCAGCCGCGATGCCGTGGCACGACGGGATGACGTAGTCCCAGGCCGGGCTACGGGCCCTCACGCCGCACGCTCCGGGTTCCAGCCCGCGAGGTCCTGCCACGTCGGGACGGCGGCCCCGACGTCGGCCCACGTCGCCCACCGCGCCCCGACGTCTTCCCAGGACACATGCAAGAGCCGGGCCGTGGCCGGGACGGGCGCGACCTCCTGGGCCTCAACCTGCACGAGCCGTTCCCACCGGTCGCCCCGGCCGGGGTACAGCCGACCTTCGGTGATGTTGCCGACGGCGAAGTACACCGTTTCCAGGGACGAACTCGGCTGCGTGCGAAGGACGCACAGCCGTGTCTCGGTCAACACGGCCCGGAGGTTCACCAGTTCGCCGCGTGTCCTGGTCAGGAACACGAGCGTTGATGAGGGTGTGGTGTGGACGTCGGACAGGACCACCGGGTCTTCCCGCGCTTGGATCTCAAGCAGGGCTTGCCGCGCGGCGCGGGCTCGCTCACTCCATGACTGGACCTGAACCGGCATCGTCTGGCCAGTGCCTGTCGACGTCAGGAAGCATCCGCGCGTGCCGTCGAGGGTGACGACCTGGGCATCAATCTCGTACGTCGTCCCGTTCTTGTAGAGCACGTGCAGCCGGTAGACGACCGGTACTCCCAAAGGGATTTCGTTGTCTTCGAGCGACAGGCCGGCCGGATTGGATTCCGTGACGAAGATGACCGTGTTCAGGTCCGGGGGCGAGTCCGGGACGATCCGCTCGATCGTCCATCGCTGCACGTCGTCGGGGTCGCCGATCCACGCCGTGATCTGTGCGTACGGCCACGGGTTCAGGTGGGGCTCGGCCCAGATGGTCGCCTTGCCCACGTCGGGGCTGACCTCGGTGCATGCCGTCTCGGCGTCAAGGGTGGCGACGTCCCACCGGCCGAACGAGTCGGGCACGACGGCCCAGTTCGGGATGTCGGCGCCCAGGCGCTCCCAGGTGGTCCAGCGGACCGGCGCGGGGACGGTGACGCACGCCCGGTAGGTGTGGTGCCCGGGGTCGGTGTACCCGTAGGTTGCGCGGCCCTCTCCGCCGGTCAGGGGGACGGTGATCAGGTTCCCGCCGTCGCCCGGGTCGAGGGTGGCCGAGTCGGTCTTGCCGCCCTTGATCGTGAACGTGAACTTCGAGCGGTCGGCCGCGTTCTGCTCGGCGGTGAGCGACAGACGCGGGTCGGGCCACACCCGGAGCACGACGGGCGTACCGACCACGTCGGCCGTGGCGACCGGCGCCCCGTCCTTCTGGACCTGGGCCTGATAGGTCAGGGGCACGCCGATGGGCGGGGCCAGGTACATACCCGGCGTGACGTTCCGGCCGTCGTCGACGAGTTCGGCCGTCGTGGTGCCCTGGTCGAGGTCCAGCACGGACACCACGCGCCACCCGGCGCGCGGCTCAATCAGGGCGTCGACCTCGCTCGACCGCCACAGGAACAGCTTGACCGGCCCGTCGGCCGCGTCGATTCCTTCGACGCTCACCCGAACGGGTGCGTAGGCGCCGGACGTCAGTTCAGCGGACAGTGCCATCAGGCCCAACCCCTCGCGGCGTAGCGGGCGCCGTCGGCGAGCATGGCGCCCCGGACGGTGCGGGAGATGCGCCCCTGAAGCTGGGCGCCGTCGATGTTGACGAACAGCGTCATGGGCTGAATGAGGGACAGATCCCTTGTGGCGAAGGGCTGTTCGTAGACTCCGGCCCTTGTGCCGGCCTTTTCCGCGGACAGGGTGGCGGACGCCGAACTCCGGCCCACGAGCGAGCCGATGAAGTTGCCCACGGCCTTCACGCCCGGGATCTTGCCCAGCACCTTGAGGAAGTCGTTCGCCTTGTCCGTCGCCCAACCGATGCTGTTCTTGATCGCGTCGAACGCGTCGCGGATCAGGCCCAGGGGGTTCGGGACGTTGATCCGGCCGAGCCAGTCAACGACCTTGCCCAGGTTGTCGACCACGAAGCCGATGGCGTCCTTCCACAGGTTGAAGTAGCCGATGAAGACCGACCCGACGAACGAGCCCCACGCCTTCATGACCGACCAGACCTTGTCGCAGATGGCCCGGAACGTCTCGCTCCTCTGGTACGCGATGTAGATCCCGGCCGCGAGCGCGGCAATGGCCGCGATGACCAGCCCGATGGGGTTCGCGTTGAGCGCGACGTTCAGGAGCCATTGGGCCGCCGTCCACGCGCCCGTGGCGAGCGTGACCACGCCTTGCGCGGCGGCCTGGGCGCCCAACCGGGCCACCCAGATGAGCCCTTGGACGTTGGCCGCGATGACGGCCGCGAGGTACGGGCCGCCGAGCGCGAGCGCCATCACGCCGATGGCGACCGACACCGGGACGATGATGTCCAGGTTCGAGCGGAACCACTGGGCGGTGCTGATGATGGCCGGGATGATGGTCCCGGTCAGGATGCCGCCGAGCAGCACGAACGCGGGCACCACGTTGGCCTGTAGCCACTGGGCCGTGTCCTTGAGCCCCGGCAGAAGCGTGGAGTTGAACCACGTGGCGACCGCGATCACCACGGGCAACAGCTTCTGCCCAAGGGCAGCTTGCATGTTCTCCCACTGGGCGTTCAGCCGTTGCTGTTGCCCTTCGAGGGTGCTCGACTCCTTGGCGAAGTTCCCGGCCGAGTCGGCGGACTGCTTGAACAGCAGTTCCATCCGCGCTTGGACGTCGGTCAGGTTCCGCTGTGCGTTGGCGCTCTTGTACGCGTTGACGGCCGTCTGAGACAGGTTCAGGCCGTACCGCTCCGCCGGGTCGGCCTCACCCCTGAACGCGGCTCCTAGGGCCTCTACGGCCTCTTGCGTGGTGCCCCCGAAGACCGACGCAAGGTCGGCCGCGCGCTTGATCAGGCCGTCGGTGGTCCCGGCCAACTCCTGCTGTGCGACACCCTGGTTCTTCAGCGACGCGCCGAGCTTGGCGGCGGTCTGGTCGTACGCGGTCGCGCTCAGGCCGACGGACTGGGCCGCGTCGCGGCCCCACTGCTTGACCGTCCCGGCGGACTCCTTGAAGACGGCATCAATGCCGCCCATGGCCTGGTTGAGCTGGTCCGCCTTGCTGACCGCGCTGCCGAGAAAGCCCGTGAACGAGGCAAGACCGGCCCCGGCGAGCAGCGCGCCCCCGGTCCCCTTCAGCGAGTCCGAGAGGCGCCCGAACACGCCCTGGGCGCGCTGTGCTTCCTGCTCAGCCTGGCGAGCGTCGGCGGTGACGCGGATCGCCAGCGTTGCGGGCCGTCCCATGACGGGACCTCCTGTACGTGATCCGGGAGACGTACAGGAGACCCGCGTACGTCAACCCCTAAGGGCCCGCGTCCCGGTCGCGGAGTTCTTCGAGCAGCCGCCACATGTGGGCGACTTCGCTGTTCGTGCAGTGGCGGACCTCGGCCGGAGTGCAGCCCCAGGCCCGCGCGAGGATCACCCGCTCTCGGACGGCTCGGACGTAGGGTCCGCGTCGTTGTCGAGGTCCGGCACGTCGCGCACTTCGATGTCCCGCATCTTGAGGGTCTTCCACGTCGAGTCAGGCAGCGCCGGGCGCTTGCGCTGCTCGATCACGACGGCCGTGGCCGCCATCACGGACATGAAGTTCTCGCCCATCTGGTCGGCCTTGATGCCGACCAGGGCGAACACCCGGTCCGTCTCCGGGCCGGTGAGGTCCCCGAAGTCCGCCACGTACACCGGCTTTTCCCGGGTCTGGACTTTTGCCGGCCGGGGCGCCGTCGTGCGCTTCTTCGCCGTCTTCGCTGCCACCTTCAGTCTCCGTTCGAGATGCGTTCCATCAGGCGCGTAAGCGCCTGGTTGTAGTGCTCGGCCCACTCGGGTTCGGTGCGCTGGGCCGCAAGGGCGATCCAGGGATTGGCCCGGATCGGGCCGCCGCGCCAGCCCTTGGCGCGGTTCGGTCGGCCGGGCCAACCCCAGTGCACCGGCCCGGCGTAGCGCGCGCGGGCACCGCCCGCGCGCACCGTGGCCATGGTGTTGGTGCCGGACGCGCGCATGGTCGCCGCAAGGCGTCCGGTGCGGCGCGGTACCAGATGGGCCGCGTTGTTCTTGACGAACTCGGCGAGCCACTTGTGTTCGTCGCGCAGCTCGGACAGCAGCTCACGGCCGCCCGCGCGGCGTAGCGCGCGGCGTACCTCGCGCATGCCGTCGACGGTGTAGAGCGTCGTCCCGGCCACGGCTCAGCCCTTCGCGGGGCCGCTGCTCGGCGCCGGGGCGCTGCCGGTCGGCGGCGGCTCGACACGCTGCGGCTTGCCCGCGCACGGCCACTCGGCGGACGACGTGAGGCGGGTGTTCACCGCACCGCCGATCGTCAGGGCCTTGACGGTCACGTCCTGCGTGAAGGCCACGCCGCCCTTCTTGGGCGTGAACTTGAAGGGCACCACCTCGCCGTCGTGGTCGAAGGCGAAGTTGATGAACCCCTCTTTGTTCTCCCAGTCTTGGATGCCGGTGAACTTCAGGACCCAGGACGTCTTCGAGCTGGGCGCGAGGTCATCCCCGCACAACACCTCGACAGCCTCTCCGGCGTCGGAGAACGAGGGTTCCAGGGACACTTCGGTGGCCTGACACGAGACGGTCAGGAGCGGCGTGTCAGCGGGCCCGAAGACCAACGCGCCTTCCTTGAGCTTGGATTCGGTGACGGTCATCAGGCGTACTCCTCTACGCGGATCTCGTAGGCCATGCTCGGTTCGCCCGAAGCAGGGTCCACGAACGGTTCGTAGGCGATCAGGTCGGCCGACACCCACCCGGGGCCGTCTTCGAGGCGGCCCAGGATGTCGTCGAGGAGTTCGGACAGCGGCCCGAACTCGGCCCAGGCCCCCGGCAGGCCGAGCACGAGCAGCCGGTGAACGGCAGTGCGCGGCGCGCACATCGTTCCCCCGGATGGCTGCATGTTCGGCGGGGGCACCAGGACGCACGGCGGAACGAGGTTGCGCGGATCGACCACGACGGGGCGGTCCGTGGCCGGGGCCAGGAACTCCCGCATGTCCGTCATGATCTGCACCATGGTCCGGCTCATCCGATCCTCCCCGGGGCCCACGAGCCGATCTGAAGCAGGCGTTCCACGTCCGGGTCCCAACGGGCCACGTACGACGGCCCGGCGTCCGTGTAGCCGGTGACGCCGGTCGGCGAGGAGCGGCGCGCGAACAGCCTTTGGGCCTGCATCATGAACGCCGTCCGCACATCGGCCGGCCAGTCCGCTTCCGGCGCCAACTCGCGTACGCGCGGCGTGGTTCCGGGGCCGGAGACGTTGACCGCCTCGACCGCCCGATCCAGCCAGTAGCGATCGGTCGTACCGGGGTCGGGCAGGGGGTCAAGACCCATGATCTGCCCGACCTCGGCCGCCGTGATCTCTCGCGGCATGGGTCACTTGCCCTCGGACGGCGGCGTGACCTTGATCGGGACGCCGGTCTTCGGGTACGGGAAGTAGCAGGCGACGTAGCCCATGTACGCCAGGTCCAGGCCCAGGACGTCGGGCCGGACCACCTGAAGGAACCGGCGGCCGTTCTCGTAGGACTCGGTGTACGCGCGGTCCCCGACGATCATCGTTCCGGCCGGGAGCTGCTTGCCGACCACCCACCGGAACGGGGAGTTCGTCGGGCCGTTGCTCGGGTCGGACAGGTCGATCATGCCGGTTGCGTTCTGCGCGCCGATGAACGGGAGCAGCGGGCGGCCGGTCTCATCGGACAGACCGCCGAGCGTGATCCACATGTCCACGGACATCCAGACCGTGTTCGGGAACGCGTCGACATCGTCTCCGAGGGCGCCGTAGACCGACCCGGCCGCCTTGGCGAGGGCCGCGTTCAGGGTCGCCGCCTTGCCGTCCCACGTGACTGCCGTACCGGTCGCTCCGGCGACCAGGGACGTACAAGCCAGCGTCTCCGTACGGGAGATGTAGATGCGGGTGAAGTCGGCCATCAGCTCGTTCAGGAGCGCGGGGCTGGTCCAGTCGATCGCCTGCTGGGCGATGTCCAGCACGCCGCCAAGGGTCTTCTTGGCGACGTCCTCAAGGACCACCTTGTACTTCTGGCTGGCCACTTCGGTCTTCTGGGTGGCCTGCTCGTCCACCTTGACGTGCTGGCTGATCTTCGGTCGAGAGAACTTCTCGCCGATCATCGGCATGGCCCGTGCGCTGAACGAGTCGAAGACCGGCCGACGGCCGGACGCGCGGCCGAGCATGTCCCCGACGATCTGCTGGGGAAGCAGGCCCGGCGTGTCCGAAGAGAGCTGGTCGACCACGGCGGCCTTGATCGCGCTGAACTTCGCCCAGTCGCCTTCTCGCAGACCGGCCGCGAGGGCAACGACGTAGTCTCCGGCGGTGATCCACTCGCCGTTCCGGCCCCGCATGCCCGCGTACTGCTCCGGGCGCGGTGCGGCCGACAGGCCGAGCGCGCGCGGCGCGGTCGAGCTGGCGGTGATGGTGGCCCCGTCCGAGGGCCCAGGCGGCAGCGGAGCGGCCTCGGACGGGGCGGCCTGGGGAGTCGGCTCGGGCGCGGCCTGCTGCTCGGCCAGAGCGCGCCGGACGGCCGCCTCGATGTCGAGCTGGCCCGGGACGGCCGGGGTGTCCTGCTGGGGCATGGTGCGGTTCCTGTCTGGGGAGTCGGCCGTCCCGGCGGCCGTGATGGCGGTCGCGCGCGCGTTGTCGAGCGCGGGCATGGCGACCAGGGACACTTCGAACAGCCGGGCCCGGGTGACGGTGATCGACCCGTCGTCGTGCTCGGTCCACTCGATCGGATCGACGCCGACGGAGAGACCGTCGAGTACGCCGTCCTCGGCGAGGTCCGCCGCCTCGGCGGCGGCGGCCGACCGGCCGAACCGGAAGGTCGCCGTGGCCCGTTCCGGCCCGTCCTCGTACGAGGCCAGTACACCGATCGGGCTAAGGCGGTCGTGGTCGCGCAGCATCTTGACCCGGCCGAGCTGCTCGGCGGCCGGGACGTCCAGGGACCCGGGCGCGAACCGCACGCCCTCGAAGGGCCCTTGCGGGTGAGCGAGGACGCCGTACTCGACGATGGTTCCCCCGATGGCGCGGGGGGGGGGCGCGGGGCCCCCCCCCCCCCCGCCCCCCCCCCCCCCCCCCCCCCCCCCCCCCCCCGCCCCCC